>JBELEI010000001.1:0-442087 GCA_042093895.1 Cognatiyoonia sp.
CAGAGAACGAGAAAAAAGGTTGGAGTTGATACACCAGCTCCATCTTCAGGGATACCGAAAGTTGGGATTGATCGGGTGTTCTTCTCACAGTGGACGAAGAACCTTTATCACTGAGACTTCAAAAAAGATCACGACAGTCGGAGGATCGTTGAGGGATGTTCAGATGATGGTCGGACATTCGTCTCTTCAGACCACCCAACGGTACATCGAAAGTGATAGTGATTGTCAGAGGAAAGTGGTCAACCTCATCTGACAAAACAAAAGCCTCATTTTCCAATGAGGCTTTTGGGGTTCCGGGATTTGTTCAGACAGTTTTCAGTTTAATGGAACAATTTGAGGTTCGAATTTTTCAAATGACTTCGGACCGACACCGACAGTATATGGTACAACTCCCATCGAGAGATCAATAACACCCTCCTCAATCACATTATCGATGAAGTCGTCTCCTTCTTCGACAGAAACGAAAAATCCAAAGTCGAAAACTTCGTCGTTTTTGATGTGTGAAATGTGAAGAGCTGTAGTGTAAATGAAATCATTACCTGTCAATTTTTCAGCAAGCGAGCATCCGACCTCTTGAACACTTCGCATATCCAGTCCCAGCCACTTCTTAAGTAGGAGATTGGGAGTGCAACGAACCACTCCGAACGGGAATTTCAAGCGGTTTATATATTCGACACGATCTTTCAAAGACATCTTTTGAACCGTTTGTCTCCGAAGCTCTTTGACTAGACCTTGAGGGTCAATACCCCTGTTTCTGGTCATACGTGATAGAGTTTGTTCTACATTGTTTGGCATTTTGTTTCTCCGAATTTTAACTTCTTTAGACAGAATATCACTTCGGAGACTTCGAACTTAGGACAGTAGACATTCGGACTGATGTCCCTACCACCTTCGTTTGACAAATTTCGACAGCAAAGTCATCCGTCGAAAAATGTCGTCCCGATGTCTGTCGCTAACCTCTCAGTTCGAAGTTTAAACTTCTTCAGACCCATCAATATGGACGATATTGGTTTGGGGGTCTGAGTACGGACTTTTCTTAGATCCACACCAATTGGGTGGCATCTGATTTCAACCGTCGTTCGACCCTCACTCGACATCGATTTCATCAAACCCTTGCCACCTGATCGACGGGAAATAAGCCCAGATTCAATATTTTACTTCGAAATCTACTCGGATTACTATCAAATAAAAAGGTAACCAATGAAAGATACCCTCCACATTTACACAAGAGTGTCGACCCTCTCCCAAGAGGAAGAGGGGACGTCTCTCGAGACCCAGCTTGAGGAAGGTATCAAGAGGAGCAAAAAACTAGGCTTCAAACACAAACACTGGAACGAAGGTGGAAAGTCTTCCTCCAAAGAGGATTTATCGAACCGTCCCATTCTCATTGAGCTATTACAGCGTGTCGATGAGGGAAGTGTAAAACATCTTTACGTTTGGAACACCGACAGACTTTCACGGAATATCCAGACCTGGGGGATGATCAGATTTAAACTCATCCAGAATGACGTTCACCTTCATACTCCGACAGGTGAACAACAACTATCCGACCCTCAGACCAACCTGATGTTGGGAATAATGTCGGAGTTCTCCCAATATGATAATCAACTCAGAACGGAACGCTTTCGTCTCGGCAAAATCAAGAGATTGAAAGCGGGAGGGTGGAAAGGTGGACCTCCTCCATTTGGATACTCCTTGAGTGATGGAAAACTTGTTCCCCATGAAGACGAGAAGAAATGGGTGAAGTTCATCTACGAGAATTTCCGAGACGGAAAATCACTCGATGATATCCGTTACCTCCTTTTACAAAATGGTGTCGTAACGAGACGAAACAACCCAGTCTGGTCCCACGGATCAATCAACAAGGTTCTACAAAATACCCACTACGGTGGCTTCTATCACTACAAGGATGGAAAAACCGGTGAAGTGATAAGGGTGAACTGTGATCCCATTCTCTCACCCTCCCTTGTCAAACAAGTAAACGAGGCAATGGAGAAACGTTCCTACAAGAAGGGAGGGAAACGTTCCAAAACCAGTAACGAAAAACACACTTACTTACTTCGTGACTTAATGATTTGTGGTCATTGTGGGTCCAAGTTCAGTGGAAACATCAAGTCTCGACAAACTTCGTATTACTCGTGTTCAAACAGGGTGAACAACTACAAGAACAAGTTCACTGACAAGCAAGTCATCTGTAAATCCAACAGAAACCTTCGGCTAGAACACACCGACAAAATCGTCTGGGATAAAGTTGTTGAGATCGTGTCTAAATCTCATCTGTTCAAAGAAGGAATAAAGGTCAATTCACTTCAAGATAATTCCCATAAGCTATCAGACGAAAACATTAAGAAACTACGAACAAGGTTGGGTAAGATTGAAAAGGAACTGGGAAATCTGTCCAACACAATTGTTACTCTGGAAACTGATAAAATCATCAAATCCAGAAACACTGACGAGGTGTCTCGGATTCTCGAAAATGTAGAACGACACAAGATCTCTCTTGAGGGTGAACGGGAGGAAATTACCGACAAACTCTTGAAAGAACGACAAGACCAGAAATGGGTGGATTGGGTGAAAGAGTTTGGAGATCGTGTTCAAGAACTGAACTCCCCCGAATTTGACGTTGAACAAAAAAAGAAATTTCTAGATGGAATAGTCGAGAAGATTGAAGTCCGAAACACGGATATTCAGACACACGAGCTTCAGATTTTTTTCAAACTTCCTTATGTTGGAGATCAGATCATATGGAAGAATGAACGAAATAAGTCTGAAGGTTACAAAATTAAGAGGGGTCGGAAATCAACCAAGGTGGTCTATGATCTCTTAAAAAAATGAATGACTTATCAGACTCGAGAAGACAATGTATAACGAAATTTACTCGGTTACGGTGGAATGAACGCTGCCGAGGCCCTTGCCGCACTGGGCAGCGACCCGCAAAAAGCCGAAGAAATGCGCGCCTATCACAAGGTGGAGCGCCCCTATTTGGGGGTCGCGAACCCGGTTATTGATGGGCATGTGAAAACGTGGCGTGCGGATCTAGACCTGACCGGGCGCATCGATCTGGCTGCGGCCCTATGGGATAGCAATGTGCATGAGGGTCGCGTTGCTGCGGCCAAGCTTCTGACGCAAGCGCGTCTGCGCCCCGATGATACTGCCGCTTGGAACTTGATTGCATCTTGGGTGCCTAGTTTTGATGCTTGGGCTGTGGCGGATCATGCCTCGATTGCGGGTCAAAAACGCCTGGTTTGGTCGCCTGATCGGTTGGATCAGGTTGAGGGCTGGATTGCGTCAGATCACATGTGGACGCGGCGCGCGGCGCTTGTGATGACGTTGCCTTGGACCAAGCAGAACTTTCCAAAGCCCGCAGAACTCGAAGCGCGCGACAGAGTTTTGGGCTGGGCCGCATCCTATGTCACGGACACAGACTGGTTCATTCAAAAGGCAATTGCCTGGTGGCTGCGTGAGCTGTCCAAACACGATGCAACCCGCGTCGTTGCCTTTTTGGACGCGCATGGCGCAGCGATGAAGCCATTCGCCCGCAAAGAAGCGGCGCGCAAGCTACCCGTTTAATTCGCGAACACCTCAACATCCGCCAAGGCCGTGAATGGGATCCCAAGCAAGCGCATTGCGGCAAGGCTCATCTGCCCCGATGACCCAACTGCTCCGCCGGATGGACGTAGCTCTAGGTTCACAGACTTTCCATTTGAAGAATAGACCGCGCGCCCTGGGGTGAGTTCACTCACGAGCGCCGTTTTAAGCCAAATGCCAGGATCTGCGGCGGACCCCAAGGAAACATTGGTTGTACCCAATAATTGCTCTCCGGATACTTGGACTGGCGCAACTGCCGCGGCCCTATCCTCAGCCGACGTCGTATCAAATTGATCAACGGTGCGCGCAGTTGGCGGCGGCGGCGGCGGAGGTGTCGGATCAAGAGTTTCAGATGGCGCGGGGGGCCCGACAGGGCCCGGTGCAGGAGCAAAAAGGCTTTGCAACGTAGGCGCATCACACGCGGCGAGCAAAGCAATCGGGATTAGGAAACGAATTTTCATAACGGTTACGTTATTTGTCGTTCCAAGTGGAGACAAGGGTCGGATCCGACCTTGCGCAACCGAATGCTCACCCCTACGTTCAGCCCATGAACACTCCGCTCATCGACCCTTTCGCACGAGCTATCGAATACCTCCGAGTTTCGGTGACCGATAGATGTGATTTCCGCTGTGTGTATTGCATGTCCGAGAACATGACGTTCCTGCCCAAAAAGGAATTGTTGACGCTCGAAGAGCTGGATCGACTAAGTTCCGCGTTTATCCGCCTTGGCGTGAAAAAGTTGCGGATCACGGGCGGTGAACCTTTGGTCCGGCGCGAGATCATGACGTTTCTCAATGCGATGGGGCGTCATTTGGACAGCGGTGCATTGGACGAATTGACTGTAACCACAAACGGTAGCCAGTTGGCCCGGTTTGCCGATGATCTCTTCGCGGCAGGTGTACGACGTATCAATGTGTCGCTGGATACGTTGGATGAACAGAAATTCGCTGACATCACGCGATGGGGCCGTTTACCCCAAGTTTTAAAGGGAATTGATGCCGCGCAAAACGCCGGGCTGCGCGTCAAGATCAACACGGTTGCCCTGAAAGGGTTCAATGAGGATGAACTGTTTCATCTGACGGAGTGGTGCGCGAGCCGCGACATTGATTTGACCTTTATTGAGGTCATGCCGATGGGGGACCTTGGGAACGAAGATCGGTTTGGACAGTATTGGTCACTAAAAGACGTACGCGCGCGTTTGGCCGAGCAGTTTACCCTGACAGATCTAAGCGAACGCACCGGCGGCCCTGCCCGTTACATTCGGATCGAAGAAACCGGCCAAAAAATTGGGTTTATCACGCCGTTGAGCCATAATTTCTGCGAAAGCTGCAACCGCGTGCGTGTGACGTGCACGGGGGAAATTTACACATGTCTGGGGCAAGAAGGGCATTCTGATCTACGCGCACCGTTGCGATCCTCAGAAAGTGACGCGCTATTGGATGACGCTATTCGTGCGGCGATTGCGCTAAAGCCCAAAGGCCATGATTTCGACTATTCACGCCAGAAAGTTGATGGTCAGGTATCGCGCCACATGAGCCATACAGGCGGCTGAATCCCTTAAATTACGAGTACATACAGCGTACGTACGTTTGTATGTTAACCGCGGTCTAGATAATTGAGCGCAGCGCGGTCCTCGATTGTGTCCGCCTCAATCGCATCGACGATCCGCATCACGCGTTTTCGGTGTTTTTGCGCCTCGACCGTTTTGTTTGATCCGCGCGAGATTTTGGCCTCTAGTTCCGATCCTGAGCGGGTGTAATAGTGGTTCAACTGAATGGCTGCATTTGAATAGAACGCGGACGACGCCCTGTCTTTGTGCTTTGCAACTTGACCGATGTCATTCACGCCGACAGCCTCGCCGTCTAGATCAAACCCATGCACACGCACACCGGTGATCCGGCAAGGGTCGACGATGCATTTCCAATTCAGTGCATGTGCTGATCCTAGCGGATCGCGCGCACGCTGAGTGTAGTTGGCAAGGATGCCGTCAGCGGGGGATTGATCATGGCCGCAGCGGCCAAACATATGCCAAGGCAAAGACACCTGCCCTGTCCCAGCAAGGGGTTCCAATGCAGACAGCAAATCAGGATGCCCGTTGGGCACCATGAATTCGTCGACATCAACAAAGGCCATCCAGTCAAAGGCACCGCCGAAATTCCGCAAGCAATGCGCAAAGGCAAGCGATTGGTTGTGCAGCTCAACGCCGCTGCGCCCATCGCTCAGCTTTTGATCCCAAGGCATGACAGTCAATTGTTCGACCGCTAGGTGGGCACGCGCGACATCGATCGTGCCATCAGAACAACCGTTGTCATAGATGATGAAATGCGACACGCCTGCTTTTAAATGAAACGCGATCCATTCCGCGATATGCGCTGCCTCGTTTCGAACAACCAGGCAAATCGCCAAGCCGCTTCGGTTGACCCTCGCCACTGGTGGTACAATCGCATATTTGCTGATCACTTTTGATCGAAACATCAGCCGCGCGCCTTTTCAATACAGGATTTTATTTGAGCCATATCATACCCTTCATCCGTTTCACGGACATAATACTCGCTCGCCAGCCATGTCAAAAACCGCTGCCGGAGATCGGCGTCAAAACTAATCGTTTCAACCACTGACAGGCTGTGCGCCAGCGCCCCTGCACTTTCGACATGATGCGTCAGTCCCGGTTGCGCAAAAAACGCCTGCCCAGCGGTAATGACGGCTTTACCAAAGAACATCGCTTGGAGGCCCATGGACGAATTCACGGTCACCACGCCTTTGGAGGCGCGGATTTGTTCAAAGCTGTCGCTTTGATTGTCGAGCACCAGCCGAGCGCCATTTGCGATGGCCTGTTCGATTTGTTCGGTCAGACGAATTCTTGAGGAAGGGTGTTCCTTTAGTCTGAGGTGCCACCCATCAGGTAGCTGCGCCGACGCAACGGCCAGCGCATCAACAAAACCTGTAGCTGAGCCAACCCAATCAGCGAACAAGAGCATTTGGCTATCATCAGGAACTTGGAGCGGCACAAACAGAAAATTCCCTGCGGCTTCGGCATCTAGGGCGGTCTGCCCCACGTCCGATCGCCGCGAAGGGCGCGCGGCGAGTTGGTTTTTGATTTCGGACAATAGCAACGCGTTCGGTTCGATCTTGGTAAACGTCTTTGGATCGCGCGGCACGCTTCCTTCAGCATTTACGCCGGACGGATCAAGCGTTTTATAGCCCGGCAATGGTGCAAGCTCGGCAAAGAGACGTGGTGCACCAGCATCCAGCGCGCCAAGCATAAATGCACGACGTGTGCCTGTAAGCCCTTGCCAACACGCAGCAATTTCGTGCGGGTTGGCTGTGAAATAACGTCGCGACCAATTGTAGCGCCCGCGTAGAAAGCTCTCCTTGATCCAACGACCTAGGCCCGTTCGTGGCTGTTTTTTTGCGCGTTCCAAACACTCACCCGCGCGGGCCGACGTTTCGGGGTATCCGCGGAATGACACAGGCCAATTAGGCAGGCGTTTTCCGGCCCCTTCAGCCGCCGCAATCGCATTGAAAAACGCGGTCTTTTGTGGGTTTCGATCATGGAGCCACGAGATAGGCATAATTAGCTCACAGGCATCCGCTGTTCCGCGATTTCGGCCCACCAACTGCAGCCCGCAGGGATCGCCTCATCGTTGAAATTATACATTGGGTGATGAACCGCAGCACTGTCGCCATTACCAACCAAGATATACGCGCCTGGGCGTTCTTCGAGCATATATGCGAAATCCTCACCCCCCATAATTAGCGGCGCTTCATCGCATTGCCCTGACACTGATTGTGCAACCTTTGCAGCAAATTCGGTCTGTTCAGGATGGTTCACCATACATGGATAACCGTCGTAATAGGTGATTTTTGCAGTCGCACCGAACGTCGCACAGACACCTTCGCAAATCTCGTGCAGACGGGTCTTGCCCAAGGCGCGCATATCTGCGGACATTGTACGAATTGTGCCTTTTAAAGCGACACTTTGCGCGATGACATTAAAAGCGTTTGAGCTGCTTTCGATTGAAGTCACGGACACGACCACTTGATCAACGGGGTCTGCGTTGCGGCTGGCAATTGTCTGCAAAGCAGTGACGCATTGCGCCGCAATGACAATGCTATCGACGGTCTCGTGTGGCTTAGCGGCGTGGCCACCTTTGCCCTCAATCTCGATGTCGAATTGATCCGTCGCTGCGAAAAATGCGCCCGGTCTGATTGCAAAAGACCCAAGCGGTTGGCCGGGCCAGTTGTGCATGCCGTAAACTTCCTGAATGTTCCAACGGTCCATCATGCCGTCTTCGCACATTTCACGGCCACCGCCGCCGCCTTCCTCTGCGGGTTGGAAAATGACGACGACAGTCCCATCGAAATTACGCGTTTCAGCCAGATATTTAGCGGCCCCAAGCAACATCGCAGTGTGCCCATCGTGGCCACAGGCATGCATCGCACCGTCAGTCCTAGAAGCATATTCAAGCCCGGTTTGCTCGTGAATTGGCAAAGCGTCCATATCCGCGCGTAAACCGATCACCTTGCCGCTCGTGTTCGAGCGACCTTTAATAACGCCGACAACACCCGTGCGCCCAATCCCCGTCGTGACCTCATCTACCCCAAATCCGGTCAACGCATCTGCAACTACTTGAGCTGTTCTATGCGTTTCAAATAGAATTTCAGGATGCTCATGTAGGTCTCTTCTGATCGCAGTAATTTCTGGCAATAGCTCGGAAAACCGGTTCTTGACGGGCATACAAAACTCCTCGTGTACGGTTGTACATTGATCGAAACTTACTGCTCACCACCGGCCATGAACAGGTCTAACACAGAAAAACACGAAATCCTGTGCCACTTACTGCATATTGTTAATAGCCTTCTGCGAAAACCTAGATATATTGTGTTCAAAAAGCGCGGAAACAGCGCGGCAGGCGGTAAATTATGATAAAAATGACAGGTGAATGCCATCATTCCACCGGATTCCATTGGTCTACAGCAATGGGGTTGGAAGGTGATTTGATGCGCGGATTCGAACGAAAATTTATATCTTCAGCTGAACAAGCTGTGGATCCAAAAATCGCAGGTATGCAGGCAGCGGTTCGACGGGCCCAAAGAGACAACCCATTTGTCGTCTATGAGGCCACCGGAAACGATGTTGTCTACGCGATTTTTGACATCGCAAAAACAGAGAATGGTGTTCATTTAGAAAAAGCACTTGGACTGGCTGGTGCTTTGGCAGGATTTTCTTGCGCAATGGTGGCTGGCCTTCAAGAAGAATCCAGACCAACCAAAACCACACCAAATCGCGTGAATCGTCGGATGGAGCATCACTTTTTGTCAGGAAAAGGATCACTCTTTTCCGTGGTCAAAACCAAAGCCCTATCATTAGGCGGCACGGGCGACTTTGACGTGAAATCGCTGATCGCACGCCATAAAACAGCAAAGACGATCGGCGAGGCACCAGCACCACAAATGCCACAAGGTCGGTATTTGGAAGACACACCACTGGATCTCGTCGTTCATCATTGGCATGAAATCTTGCCATTATTGACGCGCTATGACGAGCATTATCAAGGGTGGAGCACGTCACTCTCCGCTGCATGTGCGCAGTTGATCGAAATGGGTATCTCGGCGATGTCTGCTGATGAAGCTTTGCAAATCATCATGGAATACGCGGCACCAACATCACGGATTGGCCCGTCACCAACTTTGCAGGCAAAAACGATCAAAGCCGCCTAGTGCAGGCGGTTTTGGATCCGTTTTAGGAGCCACCAAACCAAAACGATTACAATCGGTGTTGCTACAGCAGCGATACCTGTCTTGCCAATATCCACGACATTTCCCAATGGCGTAGCAAGATAGACCACCAAATTCACGGCATAGTAACTGATCGCGACGACAGATAACCCCTCGACTGTGCGCTGTAGCCTCAATTGCTGATCTGCTCGCTGGTTCATGCTTTCCAAAAGTGATTGGTTTTGCGCAGATCGTTCCACATCAACTTTGGTCCGTAACAACTCCCCTGCACGCATTGCGCGTTCAGACATTGCATCCAACCGTGCCTCGGTAGACGTCACTGTCCGCATTGCCGGGTCAAAACGGCGCATCATAAATTCTGCAATCGTTTGACGTCCCTTGAAACGTTCTTCGCGCAAAATCTCAACGCGCTGATCAACAATCCGCCAGTAGGCCGAGGTTGCGCTAAACCGAAAAGCGGATTGCGAAATTGTATTTTCAAGCTCGGCGGACACCGTCAGCAATGATTGCAACACAGCATCAGGCGCGATTTGCCCCTGCCCCATATCGTCCAACACTTTTGATAGTCGTTTTTCCATGGTGCCCATCGGCGCAGACAATGACTTTACCCGGGTCAAACCGAGCATCGACATTGTCTTATAGGTTTCAATTTCAGTCAGGCGTTGAACGACACGACCTGTGCGTTGCTCACCTGTATCGCTCCTTGCGAAGACGGCAAAGCGGGTGTGCCCGGCTTCATCAATCCGAAAATCGCTTGCCACCACTAAATCATCATTTAGCACGCGGCTAATCGCTAGGCTTTCGGGAACAAACCACTCTTCGGCTTTTTCCGTTATCCCCTCATCGCCATCGATTTCTTCAACGCGGATCAGGGCAGATGTAATCCGCGTCCCCGGGGCGTCTCGTAACCAATCCTCTGGAAAGGCAGCAAAGGTTTGCGCATCGAAGGGGCGTTCCGCGACGCCGTCACCGAACAACGTATATGTCACAAATTCAGTATGGCTTTCCCATTTCAGAAAGTACCGACCAACCACACCTGAGTAATGGGTTGCGTTCGGTTGGGGATGTGTCGCGCCAAAGCGATCCAACAGCGCTATGAGATGCGCCAAATCAGCGTCCCTATCGCGACCCACCGCATTTTCTGCTGCTTTCAAGGCAAGATATGCCGCACGCGCCGGCGCCGCGACCTTGGGAAAAGGGCGTGCATGGAGTTCGTTAGACAGCGCGTAGCGCTGCGGGTGATCCGTCAAAGGAGCCATTGCATCCCATTCCTTTATGAATCCGCTCTACACTGACCATCTAACAAACTCAAATTAAAAAATGTTATTTTACAGAGCGTTAGCGGAATACAATTGCATACCGTTGCAGGTTCCCGAATTTAGATATGGGACTTACCCCGATCACGAGCTATCAGAAATCATGTCTCGTTTAATCCTGCTCAACAAACCATTTGATGTTCTTTCTCAGTTCACCGACACACGCAGCCCGACGCCGCGCCAGACACTGTCCGACTTTGTCGATGTGCCAAAGGTCTATCCTGCTGGTCGACTCGACCGAGATAGCGAAGGTTTGTTGATCCTGACGGATGATGGTCGGTTACAGGCGCAGATCAGTGATCCACGAAACAAGATGTCCAAAACCTACTTAGCGCAGATTGAAGGCGATCCGTCTGACAACGATCTTAAACCTTTGCGGGATGGGGTAATCTTGAAAGACGGGCCAACGCGACCGGCTAAGGTATCTTTGATTGACCCCCCAGTTTTATGGGATCGCAATCCCCCTGTGCGGTTTCGCAAGTCGGTGCCAGATCGTTGGATTTCGTTGACAATCAGCGAAGGGCGCAACCGACAGGTCCGTCGCATGACAGCGCACGTCGGGTTCCCGACGTTGCGGTTGGTGCGCTGGCAAATCGGCGATTGGACGGTTAAAGGGCTTGGCGCCGGGGAATGGCGCCAAGTCTAATCTATTGTGTTGGGAAAACGGTTTCGCCAATCACACTCAGCGTTGCGCCATTAAGGCCCGCGCCCGTTGTAATTGTCGGCGTGCTATCGCTCGCATCGATTGCTTTGACAGGACTTAGATCACCGGGATCAGCGCGCGTACCGCGGAATAGCCCATCCATTGTTCCGGTCATCGCCACTGCATTAGGACCAACTGTCAGATCGACATCGTAGTCCAATGAGAAATTGTTTGCCTGAGCGCCACCAACAGAACCACCAGTGAAATCATAAGTGCCGATAACACCGACGACCGTATCCGTGTCATCAATACCAACCATATTCGTGACGCCGCCGCTGAAGGTTCCAGTCACAAAATCGATTGTAACGCGCGCATCGCCGATGACGTCGATATCTGCCGACGTCGCGGGATCATAATCGAGCTCGACCTGGCCATAGCCTTTGAAATTTACGGTGCGGTCATCTGGGATCGCAGTAAAGCGTGATCCAGAGAACGCTTTGACACGCGCCTCTTGGGTTTCGGCTGCATCCAAAACCGGCTGTAGCTCGGCCAAGGTTGGCGTACTTGAAGCCCCCAAAACACCGCCGAAAGTCGGTGAAGGTGTGAGGCCGGATCCGCCACAGGCAGCTAAAGAAAGAACTGCGAACGAGGCCAACATCTTTTGTGGCAATTGCGTAGACTTAAACATCAAATTCGGCTCCAAACCAAAATAACCTATTAACCATGATATTTGTAAGTCGTGACCGAATGAAGATCAAAGTAGGACGATTGATTGACCACTGCCTCGAAACAATCTCAAACGATGGCTCAAAATCGTAGCCCATAAAACGAAAAAAGCGCCACAGTTCTAAAACATGCGGCGCTTTTGAGAATCGTTGATGTTGCTTAGTCGATCTTGGGTAACAAAGTATCCAAAGACGCCTTCGCATCGCCATAGAACATCCGTGTATTGTCCTTAAAGAACAACGGGTTCTCGATACCTGAATAACCGGTACCTTGACCACGCTTGGAGACGAAGACCTGTTTCGCTTTCCAGCATTCCAGAACCGGCATCCCTGCGATTGGAGAGTTAGGATCATCCTGTGCCGCTGGGTTCACGATGTCATTCGAGCCGATCACGATAGCGACGTCCGTTTCTGGGAAGTCTTCGTTGATCTCGTCCATTTCCATCACGATGTCATAGGGCACTTTGGCCTCGGCCAGCAGAACGTTCATGTGCCCCGGCAAACGACCCGCAACGGGGTGGATCGCAAAGCGGACGTTCTTGCCTTTGGCGCGCAGTTTGCGGACCAATTCGGCGACTGCCGTCTGTGCCTGCGCAACCGCCATTCCGTAACCCGGGATGATGATGACGCTGTCGGCTTCGTTCAATGCAGTGGCTACGCCATCCGCATCAATTGCCACCTGCTCGCCTTCAACCGCCATCTGCTCACCCGCAGGGCCGCCAAAGCCGCCCAAGATGACAGACACAAACGAACGGTTCATTGCCTTACACATGATGTAAGACAGGATCGCACCTGATGAACCAACCAGCGCACCAACAACGATCAGAAGGTCGTTGCCTAGGCTGAAACCAATCGCCGCTGCCGCCCAGCCAGAATAGCTGTTCAACATGGACACAACGACCGGCATATCTGCGCCACCAATGCCCATGATCAGATGGTAGCCGATAAAGAGAGCTGCAAGCGTCATCAGGAACAGCGGGAAGAATCCGCCTGTGTTGAAGTACCAGACCAACGTGATGACTGAAATCGCAGCCGCTGCAATGTTCAACAGGTGACCGCCGGGAAGCTTGGTTGCCGCGCTATCCACGCGACCTGCTAGTTTACCGTAGGCAATGACCGAGCCTGTAAAGGTGATCGCACCGATGAAGATACCGAGGAAAAGCTCAACACGTAGGATGTTGATCTCAACACTGGATTTCTTAGCAATAAGCGCCGCAAAGGTTCCAAGGTCTTTCGTGTCATTCCCAGACATGCCCGCAACGCGGCCAATCTCGAAATGCGCGATAAAGCCAACGAAAACCGCCGCCAAACCAACAAGCGAGTGCATCGCAGCCACCAGTTCGGGCATTTGTGTCATTTGCACCTTGGTCGCAAGTTGGTAGCCAATAGCCCCCCCGCCCGCGATCAGGATCAGTGACAACAGCCAGAAACCAGATCCTGGTCCGATGAGTGTTGCGAATACGGCCAAGGCCATGCCTGCGATGCCGTACCATACGGCGCGTTTTGCGCTTTCTTGTCCTGACAAACCGCCAAGAGACAAGATGAAGAGGACAGCTGCGACCACGTAAGCCGCTGTAGTAAATCCGAATTCCATGTGCTTAACCCCTTACGACTTTTGGAACATGGCAAGCATGCGCCGTGTGACGAGGAACCCGCCAAAGATGTTGATGCCAGTCATAAACACCGCAAGAGCGGCGAGTATGACGACCAATGCAGACCCCGACCCGATTTGGGTCAAAGCGCCCAGAATGATGATCGATGAGATCGCGTTGGTGACAGCCATGAGCGGCGTGTGGAGCGAATGCGCCACGTTCCAAATCACTTGGAAACCGATGAAAACAGACAAAACAAACACAATAAAGTGCTGCATGAAAGATGCCGGTGCAACCGTTCCGATCAACAGCAACAGCGCCCCACCGATGCCGAGCATCAGCACTTGGTTCTTGGTTTGCTGTTTGAAATCTGCCGCTTCTTTGGTTTTGATTTCTTCTGGTGTTGGTTCTGGCGCGACCTCTTTTTTGGGCTGCGCTGCGATAGCTGCGATTTTGGGCGGCGGCGGTGGAAATGTAATTTCGCCTTTGTGGGTAGCCGTTGCGCCGCGGATCACATCGTCTTCCATGTTGTGATTTGGCTTGCCGTCCTTTTCAGGTGTCAAATCAGTCATCATGTGACGGATGTTTGTCGCGTACAGCGTCGATGACTGCGCGGCCATGCGGCTTGGGAAGTCCGTGTAGCCGATAATGGTCACGCCATTCTTGGTGACGATCTTTTCGTCCATCACGGTCAACTTACAGTTACCGCCGCGTTCTGCCGCAAGGTCAACGATGACCGAACCGGGCTTCATGCTCTCGACCATGTCTTTGGTCCAAAGCTCGGGCGCATCGCGTCCCGGGATCAGCGCCGTGGTGATGACAATATCGATGTCTGGCGCGATTTCGCGGAATTTAGCCAGCTGTGCGGCTGCAAATTCTGGTGATGAAACAGCTGCGTAACCACCTGTCGCTGCGCCATCTTGCTGTTCCTCTTCGAAATCAAGGAACACAAATTCAGCGCCCATGGATTCGACTTGCTCGGCCACTTCTGGACGAACGTCGAAGGCGTAAGTGATCGCGCCAAGCGATGTAGCTGTGCCGATGGCAGCAAGACCCGCAACACCCGCACCAACAACCAGAACCTTAGCCGGTGGGACTTTACCCGCCGCCGTTACTTGACCGGTGAAGAAGCGACCAAAGTTGTTACCGGCTTCGATAACAGCGCGGTAGCCTGCGATGTTGGCCATGGATGACAGAGCGTCCATTTTCTGCGCACGGGAGATACGTGGCACCATATCCATTGCGATCACTGTTGCGCCCTGCTTGTTCGCAGCACCCATCAGTTTTTCATTTTGACCGGGGTAAAAGAAGGAGATCAGCGTTTGATCATCGCGCAGGCGCTTAACTTCTTTGTCTTCAGGTGGGCGTACTTTCGCAACGATGTCGGCGGCTTTGTACAATGCGACTGCCGTCTTCACGACTTCGACGCCAGCTTCTTTATAAGCAGCATCCGAAAATCCAGCCGCCACTCCGGCGCCCGCTTCGATGATGCAGTCATATCCAAGTTTCTGAAGGTCTTTGGCAGAAGCTGGCGTCATTGCAACGCGGTCTTCGCCTTCGAAAATCTCTTTCGGTGAACCGATTTTCACGGGCCATCCCCTTTCAATAAGTATTGAGTACGCTGCAATTAGCCCGCGCAATAATATTTCACAAGGGACCGGCTTCGGGAAATCATCCCGATATCGCTAACAATTAGAGCCAGCGACGCGTTTTTCTTGCATATTCGTCGAATTCTGCCGAAAAATTGAGCTTTAAGCGGTCTTCTTCGGGAAAAATGAAGCGAATTCGCAAAATAAACACAAAAACCAAAATAAGCGGGATGGCCAACGGCGCATCCCAGCGCAGGATTAGCCCCGATAGGATCAAGACATCACCAAGATAGATTGGATTTCGGCTTAACCCGAAAACACCGTCGGTTACCAAAGCCGTGGGCTGCATATGCGGAACGGGCGTTGTGCGATGCTGGGCCATGCGCATCACGGCCGCCACCATCAAGAAGAGCCCCACCATGATCAACACGGCACCAAGCCAGCTCGCAACGCCATCCCCAAAGCTTATTGCACCGATTGATCCACGAAGCCCCCATGTCAGTGCCGCCATAAAGGCTAACCAGATAGGCGGAATATCAATCCATTTCATTTGGGTTTTCCTTCAACGCGCCCATAGATGTGTAGATTCAGCGCTGCTCCTAGCAAAATCAAATACGCAGTCAGATACAACCACAGTAGCATCGCAATCACAGCACCGATCGAGCCGTAGACCTCATTATAGCTTGCGAAATTGGATAAGTAGTAGGACAGCCCCGTCGATCCTGCGATCCAGAATATGATGACAAGAAATGCCCCATAGCTAAACCATCTCATCCGGGCTCCGCGCAAATTGGGGCCAAAGCGATACAGTAAACTCAGCCCGAAAAAGAGAACAATCAACGCGATCAGCCAGCGTAGCGCCTCCAAAATAATCGCATTGCCGCTTGAGAGAGGAACAAAGGCGAGAACAATCGGTGCGATCACCACCAGCGCCATTGCAGCGATGGCTGACATGATCAAAACCACCGTAAGTGTTAATGCGACAACAATGCTCTTAAAGGTGCTTCGAGCTGGTCGATCGGCAATTGCATTGAGACCGCCCATCAACCCCGCGACCCCTGCTCTTGCAGCCCACAACGCAAGCACAATCGAAACAATGGTCGTAAGACCCAATGTATCGCTATTTGCGCTCAAAAGACGGTTCATCTGATCAAGGATGATTTCATAGGCTTGGACAGGAATGATTTCTTGCATCAACTCAAGCTGGCTAACCACAACGACGGGATCAGCAAGCAGCCCGAATACAGCAATTATTGCAGCTAACCCGGGAAAAAGTGAAAACATCCCAAAAAATGCGATTCCAGCCGAAACAAGTCCAACGTTGCGTTCACTTGCGGTCGTCCAAACAGCCATCAAAAGGTTAAAGAACCTCAGAGCACCGGCACTCATGAGATTGATCTGGATGTCAACATACAGGGATAACTAAGAGGTAAGACCGCCTATTTCCAGCAAAGCTTTGCTATTCTTTTGCGGCAACACGCTTTTATGGTCGCCCATAGCCAAGACTCGCGCTAACGTAGATCTAACAAACAGGCAGTTCAGGCAAAAGCTCGTGAAAGATATCACCAACCACGTCAATTTATTGGCGGACAAAGTGCATGCCCTAAGGGCCCATCAGCCCAGGCTTTTGGTCGCATTGGCCGGCACGCCAGGTTCAGGAAAATCGACACTCGCAAGCGAGCTTTCGCGTCGTTTGAGCGTGCAGAAATGCACGAATGTTGTCGTTCCGATGGATGGCTTTCATCTGGACAACGGATTGCTCGAAGAACATGGACTTTTGGGTCGCAAAGGTGCGCCGGAAACCTTTGATGCAGCTGGATTTATTCGAACGGTGAATGCGCTTCGACGAAGCGACAATGTTGTCGTACCCGTTTTTGATCGTGCACGTGATATCGCAATTGCCGGTGCCGTTCATGTCCCCCCCGAATGCCAGGTTGTCATTATCGAAGGCAACTATTTGTTGTTTGATGAAGCACCCTGGTCAGCGCTGGCAGACGCTTGGGACATATCAGCCCGGATTGACGTTCCAATGACCGAAATTCGCGCGCGCTTGATCCAACGATGGTTGAGCCACAACTTAAGCCCAGCGGCTGCAACGCGTCGCGCTGAGAGCAATGACATCCCCAACGCGCAGCGCATTATGGGAAAAACGCTTCCGGCCGATTTCACCTTATCGAACGCATAATTTTGCCCAATGCGTTTGCTAAGCATTTATTAACAAATTCTAAATTACCGTTAGCCAAATGACCAAGACAGTTGCTCTTCTAGATCAAGCCCCCGGCACTTCAGGCCTGCGCAAAAAGACCAAAATCTTTATGCAAACGCCTTTTTTACATAACTACGTGCAATCCATATTTGATGGTGTTGGCGGTGTGCAGGGCAAGTCATTGGTCGTCGGCGGGGATGGTCGATATTTTAATGACGATGCAATCCAAATCATCTTGAAAATGGCGGCCGCGAATGGTGCGAAAAAGGTAATTGTTGGTCAAAATGGCCTCCTTTCAACACCTGCTGCTTCTCATCTGATCCGGCTCAACAAAACGGATGGCGGTCTAATTCTATCGGCAAGCCACAACCCCGGCGGCCCGGACGCGGACTTTGGGTTAAAGTATAACATGCCAAATGGCGGGCCTGCGGTCGAGGCCGTCACAGAAAAGATTGTCGAAGCAACCAAGAGCATTTCAGAATACCATATTCTTGACGCACCCGATGTTCCGCTTGGCGAAATTGGAATTTTCGAATTGGCCGCCATGCACGTGAACGTCGTAAGCAGCACCAATGACTACGTTGACCTCATGGCGCAACTCTTTGATTTTGATGAAATTCGCCGGCTATTCAAGTCCGGCTTTCAAATGTCGTTCGATGCGATGCACGCAATTACAGGACCCTATGCCAAGGCGCTATTTGTGGACACATTAGGCGCACCGAGCAGTTCCGTACGCAACGCTACGCCGAGCCCGACGTTTGGTGGTGGTCACCCTGATCCCAATCCGGTCTGGGCACATGAATTGATGGACATCATGAATGCACCTGACGGTCCTGATTTCGGCGCGGCGAGCGACGGTGACGGCGATCGAAACATGATCGTCGGGCCCGCACAGTATGTGTCGCCTTCGGACAGCCTTGCTATTTTGGCCGCTCACGCAGACTGCACACCCGCTTTTGCCGGTGGTGTTGTCGGCGTAGCACGTTCAATGCCGACTTCTGGCGCCGTTGATCGCGTTGCTGCTGCAAAAGGCCTCAATTTTTATGAGACTCCAACAGGATGGAAGTTCTTTGGCAATCTGTTGGATGCCGGCGAGGTCCGATTGTGCGGCGAAGAGAGTGCCGGGACTGGCGGGGATCACGTACGCGAAAAAGATGGTCTATGGGCTGTGTTGTTGTGGCTCAACATCCTGGCCAGCACCGGTAAATCGGTTGGTGAGCTGATGAAGGAGCATTGGCAAACTTACGGGCGAAACTATTACACACGCCACGACTATGAAGCTGTTCAAAGTGACCTAGCACATGGCATGATGGGCGCCTTGCGCGAGCAATTGAGCACCCTCCCGGGTCAAACAATCAGTGGTCTCACAGTGGTTAGCGCGGACGAATTTGCCTATGATGACCCCATCGACAAGAGCAGATCAACGAGTCAAGGGATCAGGATTGGCTTTGACGGTGGTGCACGCGTTGTGTTTCGCCTGTCGGGAACCGGGACCGAGGGCGCAACAGTTCGCGTATACTTAGAGCGGCTCGAAACTAATCCCGAGAACCTCGACTTGGATGTCCAAGCGGCGTTATCTAAGGTGATTGTCGCTGCCGAAGCGCTGTCTGGTTTGCGCGAGCGGACAAATCGCCAACAGCCGGATGTGATTACATAAAGCCGGGCATAGCAATCGAACCTCGGACGCATTAAGTTGTTGGCAACGCCAATGGTTCGAAGAACAATAATGTCCTTGCCGCCTTTTTCAAATCTCGTCGCTTGCCCGCAGTGCGATACGCTACACGAGGCAACAACCCTTACTGAGGGGCAAGTTGCAACGTGCACGCTTTGCGGAGCCGCTTTGATGAGCTCAAAGGCGGCAGCCCTAAGCCGCATATTGAGCTTGGCGCTCGCTGCTGTGATCTTAATGGTTGCAGCGATCAGCTTTCCATTTCTGGACCTCGATGCCGGGGGTCGCCACAGCGCAACCTCTGTCATTGGTGCGGTTATGGCGTTTCGCGATGGTCTTGCCTTCCCGCTCGCGATCGCGGTCGCTGGGTTTATCATAATCTTACCACTGACACGGTTGTTCGCGCTTATTTACGCGATTGGCCCTCTGGCGCGCGGCGCAAAACCGCGATTGTTTGCGCGCCAAGCCTTTGCCCTCGCCGAAACATTGCGCCCTTGGTCAATGGCCGAAATATTTATGGTTGGTGTTACGGTCGCCCTTATTAAGGTCGCTGGACTTGCAACCGTGACAATTGGCCCAGCATTTTGGGCGTTTGCCTCGCTGGTCGTCATCACATTTTTCAAAGACCAACTCATTTGTAGGTATTCGATTTGGGAAGCACTGGATCAGAAAGCACAATGACGACAGCCCTTGATGCTGGATTGGTGGCATGTCGACGGTGTGGGCAAGTCTCAGATCTTGATACGGCGTCCTGCCCGCGATGCAATGGTCGCCTACAAAGTCGCGACACGCAAAGCCTGCAAAAGGTTTGGGCTTGGCTGATTGCGGGGATGATCGCCTACATTCCAGCAAACCTATATCCAATGTTGATCACCAAGAGCCTTGGCCACAATTCCAGCAGCACGATTCTGGGCGGTGTTTTCGAATTGATCGAGCTTGGTAGTATTGGCATCGCTTTTATTGTTTTTGCCGCCTCTGTTCTGATCCCGTTGGGCAAGTTTATTGCCATAATTTATCTGGCGATCAGTGTACAACGCAGGTCGATCATGAGCATGCATCAACGTCATAAACTATATGATATTGTTGAATTTATTGGTCGATGGTCGATGATCGACGTTTTTGTGGTCGCAATCCTTTCTGCGCTTGTTCAGCTCGATTCAATTGCGACGATCAATCCTGGAATTGCTGCTGTTAGCTTTGCTCTGTCAGTGATATTCACCATGCTAGCTGCACAGAGTTTCGATCCGCGGCTGATATGGGATGCGAGCAGGACACGCGAATGAGCGATACACCACAAGCTGCCAAGATGGAGGTCCGCCAAGCGCGTGCGGGCATTTCTTGGATCTGGTTGGTCCCATTCTTGGCACTCGCTGTGTCATTGTTCGTTGCTTGGCAGAATTACAGCCAACGCGGCACGTTGATCGAAGTAATTTTCGCCAACGCTGAAGGTGTTAAGGCTGGCGAGACCGTCCTAAAATTTCGCGACGTTGAGGTGGGCACGGTTGAAGACGTGACACTAACCGATGACTTTTTGGATGTTATGGTCTCGATCCGTATCGACAACAAAGTCGCTCCGTTCCTCGATAACAATGCTGAGTTCTGGATTGTGCGCCCAGACGTCTCATTGCGTGGCGTGACCGGGCTCGAAACGGTTTTATCCGGGGTCTTCATCGAAGGCTCATGGGATGGAAATGCCGGTGCGCAGCAATACACATTCTTTGGGTCTGACACGCCGCCCCTCTCCACACTCGACGCGCTCGGGACTTCTTTTACTTTGCTCACGAAGGACGGTGGTGCTCTGACGGCTGGCGCGCCAATTTTGCACCGAGGGATCAAAGTTGGTTACCTCGAAGCGCCAGAACTGACAGTGGATGGTCCCGGCGTCCAAGTTAACGGTTTTGTCGAATTCCCACATGACCGAAATCTTACGACTGCAACGCGGTTCTGGGACACCAGCGGGTTTTCGATTTCACTTGGGACGTCGGGCGTTGAACTCGACGTGAATTCGCTTGCTTCGTTAATCGAGGGCGGTGTTGCTTTTGATACGGTGGTGTCGGGCGGGCAACCTGTTGCGCGGGGTCATGTGTTTGATTTATTCCCAGATGAAGACACCGCACGTGAGAGCGTCTTTACCAACCCCAATACCCCTGTGATTGAAGTAGCCGCGCGATTTGACGGCTCTGTCAGCGGATTGAACAAAGGGTCAGAGGTACGTTTTCGTGGCATTCGAATTGGCCGCGTTTCAGATTTGAATGCCGTGATTGATGGCACAGGATCTGACGCAATGGTTCAATTGCAGGTCATCCTACAAATCGAAACCGGCCGCTTGGGATTGCCCGATGATGCAACTGAAGAAACCTCGCTAGAATTCTTATCTGAGTACGTGTCACGCGGACTAAAAGCCCGCCTCAGCACCGCAAATATTCTATCTGGATCGCTTGTCGTCGAGTTGTTGGAAGACACCGAGACAGCGCCCGGCCTGCTTGATCCAACACAGGTTCCCTACCCAATCATTCCAACAGCAGCCTCGGCAATCGCGGATGTCGCGGAAACAGCAGAAGACGTGTTGGAGCGGATCGAAGGATTGCCAATCGAAGACCTGATGCAAGGCGCAATCGATTTGATGGCCAGCATTGAACGCTTGACCAATGATAGCGACACGCGCGGGATACCGGCAAATTTGACCGCACTTCTGGATGACGCACGTGAATTGGTTGGCTCAGAGGACGTGAAATCGATCACGCCCAATCTGTTGGCGACGATCAGCGATCTTGATCTCCTTGTTCAGAGCTTTGGTGAGGCAGGGTTGGCGGAGGAACTCGTCGAAACACTGTCCGCCGCGACGTTGGCGGCAAATAATATTGCAAGCGGGACCGAGAACCTACCGCAGGTCAGCGCGCAGCTTGAAGCGCTCGTCACCAAAGCGAATGCGCTAGAGCTGGCGGCTTTGGTTACCGAAGCGACAGAGACTTTGAATCGGATCGATACATTGGTCGCCAGTGAAGCCGTTTCTGGACTGCCGACGTCCTTGGAAACGACACTTGCTGAAGGTCGTAATCTGTTGACAGAAGCCCGTGGTTTTGTTGCTTCTGAAGATGTGCAGGCGCTGCCCACAGACCTACGCGCGACGGTAAATTCATTGAACGTTGTGATAAGTGAGATTGAGAACGCAGGGCTTGCAGAACAGCTCGCCAGTGCCATCACCAGCGCAACTGCTGCAGCCCAATCCGTTGAGGCCGCCACAAGTGGTCTACCGGACGTTGTTGAACAGCTTAATGGCCTCGCGACCACGGCGAATTCGCTCGACCTTGCAGGGCTGGTTGGGGAAGCGACAGAAACGCTGGCCGCGATTGATACCCTACTCAGTGCAGAAGGCGTCGACGAATTACCACATTCCCTGGCGAGCGCGATCGACGAAGTACGCGGCGTCTTGTCTGACCTACGTGCTGGTGGCGCTGTTGATAACCTGAACCTAGCACTCACCTCAGCCAATGACGCAGCGCAGGCGATTGAGACAGCGGTTGCGGATCTGCCAGATCTGGCCGCACGCGCCAACGCGTTGGTCCGACAAACGCAGGCCGTTGTTGACAGCTATAGCGAACGCTCAAGGTTCGGGGCAGAAACGCTATCGACGCTGCGCGATATCCAAGACGCAGCAGATGCAATATCATCTTTGGCACGAACAATTCAGCGGAACCCAAGTTCGCTGTTAACGGGGCGGTAATATGATCAGATTCCTCATCGCAATCGCAAGCCTGACACTGGTCGCTTGCACGTCGACACCAACCAACAGGTTGGACTTCTCGTCCGTGTCCTCTGATTTGAGTCTCAGATCACTGGTTAGATCGGCCATGGTTCGCACAGTATCATTGCCAAGCTATGCCGCAGCAGAAGAAATCGCGATTGAGATCGCGCCGGGCATCATTGGCACAGAGCCAAGTGTCCTTTGGGCAGACGACCCCGAGCGCGCGGTTACGCTCGCAATGACGCAACATTTGGACGCGATATTGAATGCGACTGTCGGGCCTGATCCGTGGCCGTTCGTCGGCCTACCCGATGTCGCGATTGATGTGCGCGTGGCGCAAATGCTGGCTGGGTCCGACGGGACCTTCCGGCTTGCTGGGCAGTATTTTATCGGCGGCGATGGCATCGATTTCCCGAATGGCTCCTTTGCGTTTGATATCTCTGAGCCACTGGCAACCGCCGATGCACAAAGCATTGCGACCGCCCAAGCCCGCGCTATTCTTTCACTTTCCGAAGACATTGCACGCCGATTGGCACGCTAATCCTGTAAGAGGGGACTTCTATGCCGAGCCATTTTCCTGCACCCAATGGCGCGCCGGTCGCAGATCGCCGTGATCACGTTTCGCACCACCATGGGGTAACGCTTACCGATCCTTACCACTGGATTCGTGCGGATAATTGGCAAGAGGCAATGCGCGAGCCCTCCAGATTGCCCGACGACATCAAGACCTATTTGGAAGCGGAGAACGCTTATTACCAAGAGGCAATGGCAGACACCGAGGCTTTGCAAGACGCGCTGATTGCGGAAATGCGCGGGCGTATCAAAGAAGACGATAGTTCGCCTGCGCGCAAAAACGGGCCGTTCTTTTACAGATCTGAATTCAGCGAAGGGCAGGAATACCCACGTTTCGTACGCTGTCCGGTCAAGGGTGGTGACGATCAGACGATTTTTGATGCGAACGTCGAAGCAAAAGACGAAGACTATTTCCAGCTTGGTGGCCTATCTGTGTCGCCCAACCATGAAACTCTGGCGTGGAAACGTGATACAAATGGGTCCGAGTTCTATCGCTTGTCTTTTAGAACGCTAAAGTCAGGAACCGAGTCCGCGTATCAGATCGACGACGTAGGCGGTTTTGCTTGGGCTGACGATACGACGTTGATTTACGTCAAAGTGAACGAAAACCATCGACCCGACAAAGTGTATCGCCATGATCTGAACACCCCAGAGGCGGATGATGTCCTAGTCTATCAAGAAACCGACGAGCGTTACTATGTCAGTGTGTCACGCGCGCGCTCGGGCCGTTTTGTACAGATCATCACGGGTATGAATGACGAAACCGAGGTTCATGTCATTCCGACAGATACACCCACCGCCGCGCCGCGTTTGATTGCGCCGCGCAAAGCTGGAGAAGAGTATTCCGTTGAAGACCAAGGCGAGCATTTCTTGATTGTGACAAATGCTGACGGGGCGTTTGATTTCAAAGTGATGCGCGCGCCAATTGCAACACCGGATCGCCCAAACTGGATCGAGGTCCTTGGCCACAAACCCGGTCGCACCATCGTCAGCCTGGACACTCTCATGGGATGGACCGTGTGGCTAGAGCGGGAGAACGCGCTACCCGTGATCCGCTACTGCCGCGCTGATGCTGCGTTGACGGCTGACGCGCCATCTGTTGCCTTTGACGAGGATGCCTATTCCCTTGGGATTGATGTCGGACCGGAATTTGCGACGGACTTGATCCGTTTTACCTATTCATCCCCGACAACGCCGAGTGAGACATTTGATTTCAACCTCAGCGACGGCAGCCGCACGCTGATCAAACGCCAAGAGATTCCATCAGGTCATAAAGCATCTGACTATGTGACCCGCCGGATCTTGGCCCAGTCCCATGATGGTCAAGAAGTGCCTGTCACCCTGCTCCACCGCGCGGACCTGACACTGGATGGATCAGCTCCCTGCCTTTTGTACGGGTATGGATCCTACGGGATGAGTATGCCGGCATCTTTCTCCAGCAACCGCCTATCGCTTATCGATCGCGGATTTGTTTACGCGATTGCCCACGTGCGTGGCGGCGAAGAAAAGGGCCGGATGTGGTATGAGGCGTCAAAGTTTGAAGGAAAGCCTAACAGCTTCCATGACTTTATTGCTGCGGGCGAAACCCTCGTCGAACAGGGTTATACATCAGCGGGACAAATCGTCATTCACGGTGGTTCGGCTGGCGGATTGCTAGTTGGCGCAGTAGCGAACATGGCCCCCGATCTATTGGCTGGCGTCATTGCGGACGTGCCGTTTGTGGATGTCTTGAACACGATTTTGGATGCCAGCCTGCCACTGACACCCGGTGAGTGGTCGCAATGGGGCAACCCGAATGACACCAAAGAGGAGTTTGACACGATTATGGGCTATTCGCCCTATGACAATGTCACTGCACAAAACTACCCGGCGATGTTGGTCACCGCTGGTGTTTCAGATCCTCGTGTCACCTATTGGGAACCCGCAAAATGGGTTGCAAAGCTTCGAACGCTTAAGACCGGCAACAATGCCCTATTGCTAAAAACCAACATGACATCCGGCCACTTTGGCAAATCAGGACGTTTCCAAGCACTGGAAGACGCCGCCCGTGGGTATGCCTTTGCAATGAAGGCGGTTGGCCAAAAGTAAGGGTCACTCACTTTGGGTGGTTTGAGCACGCACAGCAAATTCAATTTGTGGTTTTGTAAATGGCATCAGCTGCGGCGCGGCGCCCGTTCGCCTTGCACCCTCTAATGCGCGCCAATCAACGAGTTCGCTTCCTGAACCAGGCGACACGACGCCGACCATGAACTCTAGCACGACATGCAGTCCCTCAGCGGCGATGCCCCCAAGCGCCCCAATTGTCGCGTCCTCGTCTTTGAGACGCGTAATATATCCTCGGCTCACCAATGTCGCCAACTCATAAGGGTCCAATAGTTTATCGGTTTGCAAGGTGAGCGACGTACGGTTGTTATAGTGAATGACTGTGCCCTGCTCGACCGATGCGATGGAAATTCCATCTTGGCGCGCCCGCAGCGTAAGCCAATCAGAGGTCGCTGTGCACAGGACAACCGAACACGCCACCGACCAACTTTCTTCTTGAGTCTGGAAATAAGCGAAACTTTGATCTTTGGTTGCAAAATCGACGTTGTCACGCGTTCCGATCAGGGTTTCCGCCTCTGCAGGGAATGCGAACGCCAAGAACAAGACGTTTTTCAATTGAAACATTGCCAACTCATATCGCGCCCCTTAGCCACGGATGCCGCCAACTGAGCCACAAATCAAACGCTGAATGCTGCGAAATCACATAAAATCTGATCCGTCTGCCGTTCTGCGACCAAGACGCTTTGAAGGAACGCATGAACTAAGAAGGGGTTGTCCAATTCAGTTCGCCGATCTCGACCGCCCGGATCAGTGCGTACTCGACAGCACCGATGAATTTCGTCCTTGGGGTATCTTTGTGCCTGACAAGCCCGAGCGTTCGGCAAGGCGCATCTTTTCCCAAAGAGATTGTCTTGAGCGGGAGGTGTCTATTTTCGGCGATACACAGATTTGGCACAATCGAGATACCAAGTTCTGCGGCGACCATGCTTGAAATCGCGTCGAGACCTTCCAGCTCCATCACGTCATTCACCAAAATATCGTTCTGTTGGAGCCATGCTTCTATTTGTCTACCGACCACTGCGTCTCGGTTAAAACGGATAAAGGGCAATGATTTCAGTAGATCGACGGGTGAACTAACACTGATCGAAGCCGCCACAAGCAGCGTGAGCTCTTCGCGCGCAATCTGTGAAAAGGCGAGTGACGCCGGCAATATTTCTGGTCGCGAAATGATCGCTGCGTGAATTTGACCACGATGCAGTTGCAACAATAGCTGGTTCGATAGACCGGGAACTATTCGGATCTTTACCCCAGGATGGGCTAGTTTTAGTTGCGAAAGTGCGAGCGGCACGAGCCCTGTCAGCGTTGTTGGCACGGCACCTAGGATCAGCTCCCCTGATAAGTTGTCCAAAGCGCCAACAGTTTCAGCAAGATTATCATAAGCGGCCACGATTCCTGACGCCTCAGTCACTAAATCAAGACCAGTCTCCGTAAGTTGCATTGTTCTTTCGGATCTATCGAATAAGACTAAATCTAAGGACAATTCCAAGCTGCGCATTTGTTGACTAATTGCGGCCGGCGTCAAATGTTCTGCGTCTGCGGCTGCACGAAAGCTACCGTGCCGATGGACAGAGATTAAACTGCGAAGCGCCCGAATACTCAATTTCCCACCTTCTCTGGACATGCGATGACATACGCTGATGCGCAAATGGTAAATATTTCTATCCTTATACGCAAATATTTTACGTTTTTATAAACTAATATTTACCTATAAGATTGCCACATCTCAAACAATTCCAAGCTGATAGGACACAAAATGGTTGCTCCGAAAACAAACACTTACTCCCTGATCGAAGCAAAACCCTTTGCGCCAAACTTGGGGGCTGAGATTTATGGTGTCGATCTAAGCGAACCTGTCTCAGATGCTCAGTTTACCGAAATCCAAGACGCCTTCCATACGTATCAAGTATTATTCTTTAAGGACCAGAAAGAGATCCCACCCGAGCAACACGTTGCCTTTGGCAAAAGGTTTGGACAACTGCACGTGCATCCCGCCGCGCCCACAATGGCTGGCCACCCAGAGATTTTTGAGATCCACGCGACGAAGAACTCGAAAATCGCCAACGGTGAATTTTGGCATTCTGATGTGTCGTGTGATGAAACGCCGCCGCTTGGCACGATGTTGCAGATCCACATTGCGCCACCTTGCGGCGGCGATACGATGTTTAGCGATATGAATGCTGCCTATGACGATTTGTCTGACCCACTCAAAGAGATGCTCGCCGGATTGTCTGCCCTTCACAGTTCTGAACATATATACAAAGGCCGATATAGCGACCGAGGAAAGTCCGACGCCGAAATTGATTGCCCCGAGGCCGTGCACCCAATAATCCGCACACACCCAGAGACCGGTCAAAAGTCATTGTTTGTGAACCGGACATTCACGACCAAGATCATTGGCCTGTCAGATACCGAAAGCACTGCAATCTTAGACATGCTTTTTGAGCACGCAGAACATATCAAATACCAAATTCGCTTTCGATGGTCGCTGAACGATATGGCTTTTTGGGACAATCGGTGCTGCATGCACCGGGCTGTTTGGGATTACTGGCCAGCAGAACGCAAAGGTCGTCGCGTCACGATCAAAGGCGATAGACCAGTCTAGCCTAGATGAAAGTGGTGGCTTCAGCTCCAATGCGAGGTCTAAATAAGCCTCGCATTTGGGCGATTCAAAAATTCAGCAACCTTTGTACCAAAACTTGCTGATCATTCTGAGAGTGGGTGGCGGAAGCTCAGGGATTCGAACCCTGGGAGGACTTTCACCCTCGTCGGTTTTCAAGACCGGTGCATTCGACCACTCTGCCAAGCTTCCGCGTTTGGATCGTTTACCTGTGAAAAATTGATTCGAAAAGATCAGTTTGCACTTTGTGGAAATCCGCCGAGAAAATACTTTGAAGACTTTCAAATGTGACGATGAATGGCTAGTCTGCCCTCAACAATCATAACTGCGCCGGCGGGCCTGAGCAGGCAAGACGTCAATGGACCGCAATGGCACTAAATCAAAGGGGCGTGAAATGTCGAGCAAGACACTGAAAACGCAATTTAATTCACGTTTGGTAACTGCCGGAGCTGTGCTCTTGCTTCTCACTGCATGCGAAGACGGTGCAGGCTTTCAATTACCCACCTTTGGCGGCGACGGCACCGAAAGCGCTGGTGCCACTTTGGATGCACCTTCTGTTTCATTTGTTGAACGCGATGTCGAAGCCCCAGAAGTTTTTTCAGTTGAAGAGGCCGGTTTATGGGATGGCCGTCCTTCTTTGGGCGGTGTCTGGGTGGCTCACCCGACCGCCGTTGACCCTGAACGCGTCATTATCCGCAACACAGCAAACGGCCAATTCGTGATTGGTGCCCTATTCCGACGCGAGCGCGAGAATCCAGGACCGGCGCTTCAAGTGTCATCAGATGCAGCTTCAGAGCTCGGCGTTCTACCTGGATCACCAACACAATTGAGCGTTGTCGCGTTGCGCCGCGAAGAAGCGCCTGAAGAGACACCGACATTGGCAACTGCCGCATTGACGGAACCAGCAGAGATTGCGGCGGCACCTTTAGATCCGGTGGAATCAGATATCACAGAGATTGCCGCAGCCTCTTTGGACACGATTACCGAGGCTACGGTTGAAGCACCAGTGTCAAACAGTCTGACGGGCGCAGCTGCCATCGCAATTGCAGCTGCCGAGGCCGCCGCAACCGAAGATGCGCCGGCAAGCGCTCCAGCTACGGCGCCGGCGCCAGCTGCCGCATCATCTCTTGAAAAACCATTCATCCAGATTGGTATTTTCAGCGTTGAAGCAAATGCCACACGTACCAACGATATGTTGCGGGCGGACGGTCTGATCGGAACCGTGCTATCGCAAACAAGTAATGGCCGCCCCTTCTGGCGCGTTATTGTTGGACCGTCACCGACTGCGTCAGATCGCGCAGCCGTACTTAGCAAAGTCAAAGCACTTGGATTTGGCGACGCGTATTTTGTGACCAACTAAACGAGAGGATCTAAGGATGCTGTCTGCTTTGCGCGCCGTTTGCATTGGTGTTTTGTCGTTCTTTGCCGCGACGCAAGCTGTATTGGCCCAAAATTTCGATACACGTGCAAAGGCGGCTTACGTTCTTGATCAAACGACCGGGACCGTTTTGCTTTCGAAAGATGCCGACACTCCGTTGCCACCCGCATCGATGTCCAAGCTCATGACCATTTACATGGCATTTGAGGCGGTGGCTGACGGCCGCCTTGGGATTACCGAAACGTTGCCGGTGTCGGCTCATGCTGCGAGCTATGGCGGTTCGACCATGTTCTTGGATACGACGGACCGTGTCACGGTTGAGGATCTATTGCGTGGTGTGATTGTTTTGTCTGGCAATGATGCAAGTGTGGTCTTGGCCGAGGCCATTGGGGGCAGCGAGCCTGAATTTGCACGTCTGATGACAGAACGCGGAAAGCGTATGGGTTTGACCCAATCTACTTTTGCAAATGCCAATGGCTGGCCCGCCACCGGACACCGCATGTCGATGCGGGATTTGGCGACGCTCGCTGATCGCTTAATTTCTGATTATCCGACTTATTACCCCCTCTTTGCCGAGGAAACATTTGCGTTTGATGGTCGCGCGCCAGCCAATAGCAATAGCCGCAACCCGCTGTTGGGTCTGGGCATTGGGGCCGATGGCCTGAAAACAGGCCACACACAAGAAGCCGGTTACGGGCTAGTCGGGTCGGCTAAGCAAGGCGACCGTCGGGTGATTTTTGTAATTACTGGACTAGAAAGCGAAACAGCGCGTGCAGAAGAAGCTGAGCGCATCGTAAACTGGGCATTTCGCCAATTTGCTCAGAAAGACATCGTGCGGGCGGGCGAGCGCATCGTCGAAGCAGACGTTTGGATGGGCGATGCAGCGACCATTGGATTAACTGTAGGCGAGGACCTTTCGCTATTGGTCCCCGTGCTAGCCGACGACACATTGAATGCAGAGGCCATTTTTGACGGCCCCATCACGGCACCGATTGCAAAAGGACAAGAATTGGGGTCCTTGATCGTTTCGATTGATGGGTTGCCAACGACCACTGTCCCGCTTGTTGCTGTTGATGACGTTGCAGAAGGCGGATTTGAAACGCGTCTTCGCGTCGCTGCTCAGGTTTTGATCGAAAAGATTTCGACACTGCGCGACGCAGACAACCCCACTTAGGATCGGTAGACGTCACGTATGTTTGTTACATTTGAGGGTATTGATGGGTCAGGAAAATCGACCCAAGCGCGCCTATTGGCAGAGCGCATTGGCAATGTCGTATTAACGCGCGAACCCGGTGGCAGCCCCGGCGCCGAGGAAATTCGCCAGCTCGTCCTGACTGGTGACCCTGATCGCTGGACCGCCGAAACTGAAATCCTACTCTTCACCGCTGCGCGCCGCGATCACTTGGAAAAAACGATCCTACCTGCGCTCAAAGCTGGCAAAACCGTGATTTCAGACCGCTTTGCTGACAGCACGCGTGTGTACCAAGGGGCCACGCGCGGGGATCTGCGCAAGACCGTTGATCAATTGCACCAACTGATGATTGGGCGCGAGCCGGACCTGACTTTTATAATCGATATGGACCCCGAAAAGGCGTTGAGCCGTGGACTTGCGCGTAACTCGGGCGAGGATCGGTTCGAAGACTTTGGTTTGGGATTCCAAGAAACCCTGCGCCACGGTTTTTTATCTCTGGCCCGGTCTGAGGATCGTTGCGTACTGATTGATGGGAACCGCAGCGTGGAAGAAGTGGCCGCAGATGTTGCCGCCCAATTTGCGGCGCGGGTATGAGCGAGACGCTGCCCGAACCCGACCGGATCGAAGGGGCACCGCATCCACGCGAAACCACTACTCTGTTTGGTCAGGATCCTGCGGTTGAACGATTTTTGGACGCGTATAATTCGGGACGGTTGCATTCGGGTTGGATGCTGACCGGACCACGCGGCATTGGCAAATCGACATTGGCGTGGAAGATCGCAACATTCCTGTTGGCCGATGCCCCAGATGACGGATTGTTTGGCGGCCCTGCCCCGGCAACGGCGCTGACCATTGACCCCGATCACCCTGACGCACGCCTAGTGCAGTCGGGTGCGCATCCACGTTTGTTCGTTGTGAAGCGCCCTGTCGATGAGAAAACCCACAAACTAAAGACCGAGATCACGGTAGATGCCGTGCGTGGGTTGAAAGGGTTTTTCCAAATGTCTGCGGCCGACGGCGGACGCCGCGTTGTGATCGTCGATGCCGCTGATGAGTTGAACCGCAATGCCGCGAATGCGATCCTTAAGGAACTCGAAGAGCCGCCGGCAAACACGACGCTATTGCTGATTGCGCACCAACCGTCACGCTTGTTGCCCACGATCAGATCACGCTGCACGGAATTGCGGTGCGCGCCATTGGCGCCGGACACGTTGGGGGCCGCGTTATCGCAAGCAGGTCTAACGCCAGATGCCCCCGATGCGCTAGCCGCGCTGTGCGGTGGGTCCGCTGGGGATGCCATTCGTTTGCTGAACCACGATGGTTTGCCGCTTTACGCTGAACTGGTCTCGCTTTTTGATACATTACCGCAGTTGAAACGCCCCGACGCCATCCGGCTCGCAGAGAGTTGCGTCGGGCGAGGGTCTGAAACGCGCTATTCTTTGGTGCTTGATCTCTTGGACATCTTTTTATCGCGCGCCGCACGTGCAGGTTTGACCGGGGAACCCTTGCAACAGGGCGCAATGGGCGAAGCGCGATTGCTAACGCGCCTGTCACCAGATGATCGGGCCGCACGCGCTTGGGCGCAGTTGCAACAAACCCTCAGCGCACGTGCGCGTCATGGAAAGGCGGTCAACCTTGACCCCGCCGCGCTGATCCTCGATATGTTTTTTAAGATTGAAGAGACAGCGCAGAAGGTTGCTGCTCGGTAATAACGGTCACGCACATGTCTGTTCCAAACCTTGTTGATAGCCACTGCCATCTGGATTTCCCGGATTTCGATGAAGAGCGCGATCAAATCATCGCCCGCGCGGCTGAGGCAGGCATTGGGCGTATGGTCACGATTTGCACGCGCTTGCGCCTCGAACCGAAAGTGCGCGCCATAGCTGAGGCGTATGACAGCGTTTATTACGCCGCAGGCACACACCCGATGAGTGCTGCTGACGAGCCACTTGCCACTGTTGATGAGCTGATTTCATTGGCCAAACACCCCAAGTTCGTGGGGATTGGGGAAACCGGGCTTGATTATCACTACACAGCTGACAGCAAAGACATCCAACAGGCGTCTTTGCGCGTGCATATTGATGCTGCGCGCGAAACAGGTTTGCCGCTGATCATTCATGCGCGTGCCGCAGATGACGACATGGCCCGCATTCTAAAAGAAGGATACGACAACGGCGCCTATCGTTGTGTCATGCATTGTTTCTCTAGCTCTGCCGAACTGGCCAAAGCGGCGCTTGATCTGGATTTCTATCTGTCGATGTCAGGAATTGCCGCCTTTCCCAAAAGCCAAGAGTTGCGCGGTATTTTTGCGAGCGCGCCAATTGATCGCATCCTTGTGGAAACCGACAGTCCCTATCTTGCGCCCCCGCCCTATCGCGGCAAACGCAATGAGCCGTCCTATGTTGCGCATACAGCCCAAGCAGGTGCGGATACATTCAAGATGAGCCTTGAAGAATTTGCCGCGCAAACCACTGCGAACTTTGATCGTTTGTTCTGGAAGGCCGCGCAATGACAATGACCTTTACGATCCTTGGCTGCGGATCCTCTGGCGGCGTCCCGCGTTTGGGCGGCCAATGGGGCGCATGTGATCCAAACAATCCCAAGAACCGCCGTCGCCGATGTTCAGTGTTGGTCAAGCGCAGTGGCCCAGACGGGACAACACGCGTTCTCATCGACACGACCCCGGATATGCGCCAGCAATTATTAGACGCCGAGATCGGTGAATTGGATGCGGTTGTTTACACGCATTCGCACGCAGATCATGTGCATGGCATCGATGATCTGCGAATGATCGTTTTCAACACAAAAGTACGCTTACAAGTTTGGGCCGATGGTCCGACAGGCAACGCCCTACTTGACCGGTTTGGATATGCCTTTGTGCAACCCAAAGGATCGGCCTACCCCCCGATTTTAGATCTGAACACGATTGATGGCGACGTGACAATTGAAGGGTCCGGTGGTCCCATCACATTGACCCCGTTCGAAGTCGAACACGGAACGATTGATTCACTTGGATTCCGGGTCGGCGGTCTAGCCTATCTGCCCGATGTCTCGGACATCCCGGATGACGTTTGGCCAGTGTTGCAAGGTCTTGACGTTTGGATCGTCGATGCCTTGCGCCGTGATCCGCACCCAAGCCATGCACATTTGGCCAAGACCCTAGGCTGGATCGAAAAGATCACGCCAAAGCAGGCAATCCTAACGAACCTGCACAATGATTTGGATTATGAAACGCTCGCCGCTGAAACCCCGGACCATATTCACCCCGCGTATGACGGCTTGCAGATTGTATTAGACCCGTGAATGTTCGGGGGTGTCCGGCGCCTAAACGCGACAGGCAACCATTGAGATAAAATTCACACAAATAAAGGCGCTGCAATGCAGACCCTGATTGACGTCATCCTCCCTGTTTTTCTCGTCATCGGCTTTGGCTTTTTTGCCGTTTGGCGCGGTTGGTTTACCGATGATGCCGTCGACGGGCTGATGGTGTTCACCCAAAAATTTGCGATCCCCTGTTTGTTGTTTCGCGCGATTTCAACACTCGATCTCGAACAGAACTTTGATCTAGCCCTCCTCGGGAGTTTTTACACCGGTGCTTTGATTGGGTTTAGTGTGGCGTTTTTGGGCGCGCGCTATATTTTTGGTCGTGGTTGGGAAGACAGCGTTGCGATCGGGTTCTGTGGATTGTTTTCGAATTCATTGCTGCTCGGCTTGCCAATAACCGAACGGGCGTATGGCGCAAATGCGCTGGAGTCCAACTATGCAATTATCGCGCTGCATCCGCCATTTTGCTACGGCGTTGGGATCACCGCGATGGAGATCGCCAAGAACCGCGGAAGTTCAGTCGCAGCATTGCCCCGCAAGGTTCTCAAAGCGATGTTTTCCAATGCACTGATCTTGGGGATTACATTGGGGTTCGCGGTCAACCTGCTCAGTATTCCTGTGCCCACAGTTCTGTGGGACGGAATTGATCTGATGATCCGCGCCGCTTTGCCCGCGGCCCTTTTTGGTTTGGGCGGAGTTCTCTATCGCTATCGCCCAGAGGGTGACATGCGTACCATTCTGTTTGTGGTCGGCGTTTCTTTGGTGCTGCATCCAACTGTCGTCTGGTTCGTTGGCAGCGCAAATAACCTCAGCGTTGACGCATTCCGTTCGGCCATTTTGACGGCGGCGATGGCGCCGGGGATCAATGCCTATGTCTTTGCCAATATGTACGGGCGCGCCAAACGGGTCGCGGCAAGTAGCGTTCTGCTGGGTACCGCACTGTCGATCCTGACGGTTTGGGTTTGGTTGGCGATCCTGCCTTAACCAGGTGACATCCCGCGTAGGCGTTCTGATCTGCGACGCAGCAATTCAACAGTGGTCAGCAATAGGATCGAGATCACAACAAGGATCGTCGCAACGGCCAAGATCGTTGGGCTGATCTGCTCGCGAAGACCTGTGAACATTTGCCATGGCAATGTCTTTTGCGCGGCGGCACCAACAAACAGGACGACGACAACCTCATCGAACGAGGTGATGAACGCGAACAATCCGCCCGAGATCACGCCAGGCAGGATTAGCGGCATCTGCACCTTAAAGAAGGTGCGCGCGGGGTTTGCGCCCATGTTGGCCGCTGCGCGTGTCAGCGAGTTGTCAAAACCAACCAGCGTTGCGGTGACGGTGATGATAACAAACGGGATACCAAGCGCCGCGTGGGCAAGGATCACTTTGATATAGCCAGATAGCGATTTGGAAATACCAAGGTTCGCTTCCATCCAGAGGCCCATTTGGCTGTAGAAAAAGAACATACCCGTAGCTGAAATGATCAATGGGACGATCATCGGTGAAATCAGGATCGCCATGATCGCACGGCGGAACGGCACGTGGCTTTGGCTGAGGCCAATCGCGGCAAGTGTTCCGAGTGAAACCGAAATGATCGTCGCGAATGGCGCGATGATCAGCGAGTTTTTCATCGGGCGCAGCCAGTCGTCGTTGGTAAAGAAGTCTTGGTAGTGCTTCAGCGAGAAACCGGCCGGGTCAAGGGCCAGCATTTCAGGCGTAAACGTAAAGAAGTCCTGTGCGTTAAAGGACAGTGGAATGATGATGATGATCGGTGCGATCAAGAAAAAGAAAATCAATCCGCAGATGAACTTGAACGAATTGTGCCAAAGCACCTGCCCCGTTGTCGCATACGGTGGCACCGATTTGCGGTAATCATTTTGATAAAGCCAGTAAGCGAACCACCCCAATACCGCCCCAAGCAGCGCGCCAGCCACAAACCCAGGAAATCCCGTGAGCGCGAACCCAAGGAGCGCGCAGGCGGCGATCGCGACCAAGCGTCCAGCAGGTCGTGCAAGCATACGGCAAATCAAAAAGGCAAGAACAGCGGCAAACACCGCCCCCGCCAACAGCCCAATAACTGGTCCGAGGCCAGCAGCTTGGCCACTGAGGAACCCGAGCACACCGCCCAGCCCCGCTGTCAAAGGCACAGTGAATGCGACTAGGTTGTCTTTGGAGGCGGCCTTTTCGGCAGCTGTCATTATTGCGGCCATGTCCTTAGCCCCCCAATTTCACGTTATCGATGCCGACGATGCGGTCGTACATCCAGTAGAAGATCAAAACGACAGCCAACAAAATGGACCCAAGCGCCGCGGCCAAGCCCCAGTTCAGTGAACTTGAAATGTGGTAGGCGATCCGGTTCGAAATAAAGACACCTTTGGTGCCACCCACGATTTCTGGTGTGATGTAGTAGCCAATCGATAGGATAAACACGAGGATCGACCCCGCGCCGATGCCCGGAACCGACTGTGGAAAATAGACCCGCCAGAAGGCTGTCCAGTTTGTTGCGCCGAGCGATTTAGCCGCACGCAGATAGCTCGGCGGGATGGTTTTCATCACCGAGTAGAGCGGCAAGATCATAAACGGCAGCAAGATATGCGTCATCGCGATTACGGTGCCCGTGGCGTTATTGATCAGCGCAAGTCTGTCATCAGTTGCCACCAACCCAAGCCAGACGAGTGTTTCGTTGATCACGCCCTGTTGTTGCAACAGAACTTTCCAGGCAGAGGTCCGCACCAAGAGTGAAGTCCAAAACGGCAGCAAGACAAGGATCATCAAGACGTTCGCCGTGCGCATCGGTAGGTTGGCAAGCAACCAGGCAACAGGATAGCCGAGCAGAATACAAGAACACGTAATGATGAACGACATCACCATCGTGCGCCAGAACAGCGTCAAATAGATCTGCTGGTCATCGGGACGCCATTCAGACCCGCCATCGGTTTTCTGACGGTCGATGGAATTCAGGAAATAACCATTGGTGTAGTCAGAGCTATAAGTCTGGATGGTTTTCCAAACATCTGGATCCAGCCAATCTTCTTCGATGTCGGCGAAAGAAGCGCGGACGTTTTCGGTCTCGAAGCTAGAGACTGCAGCGCTCGCCATTTCGACGAGCTCGTTACCTGGCACTGTCGCGCCGTTCACGAGATCAGTATATAAAGCGAGATAGACAGTATTCCATGGTTCTTCTTCGCGCGGATCATCTCCGTCTTCTTCGGCAATTGTTCGAGCAAAGCTCTGATAGGAGGCTGCAGTGCGCGGCAAGTCTGTGAACGCTTGATCAGACATTTGGTAGGCGTCTTCAGCCATTTGCCCGGAGGCGCCCAATAGGTTTGCCCAGACCGCAGGGTCTTCCCAACGCGGATCCAAATCAACAAACTGATCCGTATAAACTTCGCCGATCTCATCGACCTTGCGGCCTGATTTCCGGAACAAGGATGAGATGCCGGATTGTTCATAGTTCAATCGGCTGCCCAGCTTGGTGTGTTCTTTTCGTTCAACCGCAGACACCATGTCCTGAGCGAGGGCATAGAACACCTCTTGGCTTGGGGGTTCACCGCTGTTCGCATCCCACTCAACCAATTCGATCACGGTTGTCGGCAAAACTTCCCCAACCAGTTGGTTTTCGACAGAGCGGAACAGCATCTGCGCAATCGGCCAGATAAAGGTGATCAGGATGAACAACAGCAACGGCGCGATCAACAGCAGCGCACGCATTTTCTGGCGGCGCAGGGCGCGGTTCAGACTGGCCTTAAGCGGGCGGCCATCTGCGGCCACAACATTTCCGGCGACGTCACTCATTCGGGAACCCCTTCAACAAGAACAAGCATGCTCACGGCATTTGCAAACCGGATCTCTGCGTTCTTTTGATATTCTTTGTCATAGTAAGAGGCTTTCGCAGCCTCATAGCTTGGGTATTCGAAAACAACATGGCGCTGATACTCATCGCCTTCTGGCGTTTCACTTTGTCCGCCGCGAACCAGAGCTTTGCCACCAAGTGGTGGCAGGATCCGATTGTTGTTGTCCACGTATTCTTGATAGGCCACGGGGTCATTCACCGTCACATGCGCGATAATATAGCCTTTTGGCATGGTGTCCCCCGAGGTTGATGGGGCAAGGCGGCAAACCGCCCTGCCCCGAAGTCATTGGCTTACTGTGCCAACCACGCCTGGAATTTGGCGTCGATGTCGTCACGGTAGTCAGCCCAGAACTCGTAGTTGTAGAGGAACGTGTTCTTTGCGTTATTTGGATCAGTCGGCATGTGCTGCGCCATGTCGATACCCAACGTCGCGTGGTTCCCAACGAGTGGTGCAGAAGATGCACGGGCTGGACCGTAGGAGATGTACTTCGCTTGATCAGCCAAACGCTGCGTGTCAGTCGCGAACTTAACGTAATCAAGTGCACGTGCTTCACGCTCTGGGCTTAGGCCTGTTGGGATAATCCAACCGTCAAGGTCAAACACCTGCGCGTCCCAAAGCATACCAACGGGCTGGTTCTGCTCTTCGATCAGCGCGAACAAACGACCGTTGTATGTTGTGCCCATGATGACTTCGCCATCAGCAAGCAACTGAGGTGTATCAGCACCAGCTGACCACCAAACAACGTTGTCCTTGATAGTGTCGAGCTTAGCAAATGCTTGTGCCTGACCTTCGTCTGTTTCTAGAACATCATAAACGTCGTCTTTTGCAACGCCGTCACAAAGCAGAGCCCATTCCATGTTGTTGATTGGACGCTTTTCAAGCGAACGCATGCCTGGGTACGCGTCAAGATCGAACATTGCGCAGATTGATGTTGGCGGTGTGTCACCAACAAGGTCTGTGCGATAGCCAGCAGTCGTTGAGTACACGATCTGTGGGATAAAGCAGTCTGACACGATCAGATCGCCAAAGTCGTCAGAAGCAGATGAACCATCGTCGCCCATTGCAAGCTGCTCGTCGTGATCGATTTCAAGTGCGAGACCTTCGTCACAAAGACGGATCGCATCCGCTGCAACAACGTCAACAACGTCCCAAGTGACGTTACCCGCTTCGTTCATCGCGCGTAGCTTAGCAACCGCTTCTGCAGAGCTTTCGTCGTTGACGATTGTTACGCCATTCGCAGCTGCATATGGGTCGTGATATGCGGCCTGCTGTGAAGCAGAGTATGCGCCGCCCCAGCTAACGATTGTCATTTCAGATGCCATGTGGCCGTCTGCAAATGATACGCTGCTGGCCAATGTGAGAGCCGTTGAGGCCATCAGTGTTGTGGTCAGTTTCATTATATTCTCCCGTTTCGAATGCCCGGTTTACTCTTATTCAAAGAACATCCGCCGGGCGCGGACGATCCCTATCTCGGAAATTATGCGTCTAGCGCGCGACAGTCCTGTGCTAGCCAACCAATCTCGATCTGTTCACCTGGTTTCAGGCGCGTTTGGTCAGGCGCGTTACGCGACTTGATGACAAAGTCATCATTGCCAGCAACGCGAAGACGCGTGCGGAAAATGTCGCCCATATAGATAAACTCTAGCACCTCGGCCTTCAGGGTATGTGCACCCTTTTGCAAACGCGACTTATCAAATTCTACCCGCTCCGGACGGATTGACACTTTGGTGCGCTCGCCCGCTTTTGTGACGTTGACCGGCTTGGCATCAATGATGTCGCCGTTGTCGAGCCTTACCGTGCACTGATCGCCCTTAATGTCCTGAACGACACCTTCTAAGGTATTATTCTCACCGATGAATTGAGCGACGAAGCTATTCTCGGGTTCTTCATATAGCTGATCAGGCGGCGCCAGCTGTTGAATGCGGCCGTCGTCAAACACCGCGACGCGGTCTGACATGGTTAGCGCTTCTGTTTGGTCGTGGGTCACGTAGACCACTGTGATCCCCAGCTCGTGCGCGAGGTTTGTAATCTCAAACTGCAGGGTTTCGCGCAGCTGCTTGTCCAGCGCGCCGAGTGGTTCATCCATCAGCACGAGCTCGGGCTCAAACACCAAAGCGCGCGCAAGCGCGATCCGCTGTTGCTGCCCGCCTGACAATTGCGTCGGACGACGCCCTGCAAAGTCGTTCATCTGAACCATGCCCAGCGCACGGTGAATTTTCTCTTCGCGCTCTGATTTCCCCATTTTGCGGACTTCCAGAGGGAAGGATAGGTTTTCAGCCACTGTCATATGCGGGAACAAAGCATAGTTTTGGAACACCATGCCAATACCACGCTTGTGCGGTGGAATGTTGTTGATTGGATTTCCATCTAGGCGGATGTCGCCGTGGGTCGCGGTTTCAAAACCCGCAAGCATCATCAGACAGGTCGTCTTACCAGATCCCGATGGTCCAAGCATTGTTAGAAACTCGCCCTTGGGCATCGAAAGGTTCAGATCTTTTACGACAAGCGTCTCGCCGTCGTAACTTTTCTGCACGCGTTCAAATTCTACGAACGCATCGCTGGCAGCGTTTGACAAAAGTGTCTCCCCAAGTGGTCAGCAGGTAGGCCTGCGCAGGGCTCAGTAAACCCGCAGGTTTCATTTGATGCAACAATTTTTCCCAGGAATTGAGACTGATAGCCCTAACGCAACCCATATTCACCATGAAAACAGGTCAATTGGTCAATTCACCTAGCGCGATTGCCTCGCCGTAAGCTCAATTGCTCGATTCTTGTTCAATCAGAAATATCTAAGCTCTTAGACATCCAACGTGCGGTCTCGACCTAGGCAACATCAGAAAAATCAGGGCAAGGTCGCGATGTACCTGCGATGGTGTATCTTGGATCACAACGAATTTGGAATGGCTTTTCACCATTCTGAAACTGACGGGCTAAATCTCGCTGAGGACTTCTCGTTCGCTTTGACGATTAATGGCGTGCCCGCAAAAACAGAGAGCCGAACAATCAAAAAAGCATCTGAAAAGTGGTGCGATCGGAGGGACTCGAACCCTCACGAGTGTTACCTCACAGCGACCTCAACGCTGCGCGTCTACCAATTCCGCCACGATCGCACGATCTGACTGACGCGCTTCTAGTGCAGAGCATCGACCTTGCCAAGCGTAAAGTGCCATCAAATTGCTGCCCGGCGTGATTGGATGGCATACCATCCTAGAGCCCCCCCAATCAGTGTCGCTGCAACGACAAATCCGACTTCGGATGCATCTCCAAAAAACACACGATTCATTCTGCGCCGCGGTAAAAATGTGAATAACCCAGCAACGCCCATAGCCCAGAAATACAAATTTCGCATTTCAGCCTGGTGCCTTTGGATATCGCCTCGACGAATGGCTGACACACCCTGCCACAGCCCCCAAAGCGTGAGTATCGAAAGCCCATGAATAATGCTGAACGGCCCAATCATCCGCGTTTCCAGAATCGCAAATGAGGTGATTGCGGTCGACAGCATTGCCAGTACCCACGCCCGCCCCGCCCGCTTGTGCCAAATATCGCGCGAGCGGCGTAGCAGCGCAATCGGGCCGAGAACAACAGCGCACAGCGCACTCAGAACATGGAGCTGAATTTCCATTGGTGCATTCAATAAAGGAGTAAGTGTCATTTTCGCTCGGGCCCTTGGCAAGTGATCTAAATTTGGTAAGTCTACAAACGACCTGTGGGGCTTTTCTCGCAATGCTCTCTACGCAAAAGGACGGAAAACTTCGTGAATGACAGTGCGATGCAAATGGCGTTGCGTGGATTGCGGCAGGAATTAAAGCAACGAAACCTATTGGTCGTGCTTTTTGGCATTGCGCTTGTTCTTGGGGTCTCTGGTCCGTTCGGAACTTTTGAGCATTTCTCGCTAGAGCTACGACTTGCTTATTGGCTGATCGTGGTTTTCGTCACCTTTTGCATCGGCACTATAACGACGGGTGCGCTAAGGCACGCATTGTCTGGGTATCCGACAGCGTTGGTGATTTTCATCACCGGTCTAATTTTGACTTTGATTGTTACCCTATTTGTTATGTTTGCGAATGGGGTGGTATTATCGTCTTGGCCCAGAGAACCTGCGGATTTTCTGCGCCAACTTTTGGCGGTGGGTCCAATTTGCTTTGTGACAGTCGTTGGCGAAGCGATGATGCGTGGCAAGACAGCACCCTTGCAGGCGACACCAGACATTCTGGCACGCCTACCCATTGAAAAGCGCGGAGCCCTGGTTGCGTTGAGCGTCTCTGACCACTACGTGAAAGTCACAACACGGAACGGTTCAGAGATGGTATTGATGCGCCTAAGTGATGCAATCAAAGAGACCCAGCCAACAGCAGGATTGCAGGTTCACCGATCCCATTGGATTGCAACGCGCGAGGTATCGTCCGTGCAACGCATCAGCGACCGAGCGGAATGTACCATGAAAACAGGTGACATTATCCCGGTCAGTCGCAGTTATATACGCGCTATCCGTGAGGCAGGCCTTTTGCCCAAGATGTCCAATGGTTGAATGGCGCATTACAGACGGCTTGACGGAGTACGAAGAAGCTCTGACGGCCATGGAAGCACGCGCGAACGCAATTGCTGCAGGCGACGCCGAAGAGTTGATTTGGCTTGTTGAACATCCCCCTCTTTATACAGCGGGAACGTCAGCGGATGCGTCGGACTTGATCGATCCGAACCGCTTTCCAGTTTTTGAAGCGCGGCGCGGCGGCGAATACACTTATCATGGCCCTGGTCAGCGGGTCGTCTACACGATGCTTGATGTTGGCAACCGCGGCAGAGACGTGCGGGCCTTCGTAAAACAGCTCGAAGGCTGGATCATCGAAACTTTGGCAGAGTTCAATGTCGATGGCGATCGCCGAGACGGCCGCGTCGGCGTTTGGGTCAACCGCCCCGACAAGCCCCGCTATGCAAATGGCGACGTTGCTGAGGACAAAATCGCAGCACTTGGCATCAGATTGCGCAAATGGGTGTCATTTCACGGACTATCCATCAATCTTGAACCTGACCTTTCACATTTCGCGGGCATCGTTCCCTGTGGCATCAGTGACCATGGCGTTACATCGCTGGCTGATTTGGGGCTTCCGGTAACAATGAACGATCTAGATGTAGCATTGCGCAAGACTTGCCCGTTTATTTAGACCTGCGCCATTATTACCCACCCGTAAATCTCACTTAGATGATTGCCCCAGACCGTGCGGTCCTCTAGAAGCGTGTCAAAGACGGGGCTGAGGCGACTCGAGCTCCATTCAAAGTAGCCAACGCGAGGAGAGCCAAATGGCAGACGCAGCCATCCACGGCCATGAGCACGAAGATAACCGCGGGTTCTTTACCCGTTGGTTTATGTCCACAAATCACAAAGATATCGGCATCTTGTACCTGTTTGTCGCAGGTTTTGCTGGTTTCATTTCGGTCGCCTTCACCGTTTACATGCGGATGGAGCTGATGAACCCCGGCGTTCAGTTTATGTGTGCGGAAGGTGCGCGTTTCATCGCAGACGCAAGCGCGGAATGTACGCCAAACGGACACCTTTGGAACGTCTTGATCACCTACCACGGTGTATTGATGATGTTCTTTGTGGTTATTCCGGCCCTTTTCGGCGGTTTTGGCAACTACTTTATGCCATTGCAAATCGGCGCGCCCGACATGGCGTTCCCACGGATGAACAACCTGTCTTTCTGGATGTACGTCGCAGGCTTGTCGCTTGGTGTTGCATCCATGTTGTCGCCAGGCGGAAACGGTCAGCTTGGCTCTGGTGTCGGCTGGGTTCTCTATCCGCCGCTATCCACAAGTGAAGCTGGCATGTCGATGGACCTTGCGATCTTTGCGGTCCACGTCTCCGGTGCATCTTCGATCCTTGGCGCGATCAACATGATCACTACCTTCTTGAACATGCGCGCTCCTGGTATGACGCTGCACAAAGTGCCGCTATTCTCTTGGTCGATTTTTGTCACTGCATGGTTGATCCTTTTGGCTCTCCCAGTGTTGGCCGGAGCGATCACGATGTTGCTGACGGACCGTAACTTTGGCACGACTTTCTTTGATCCAGCTGGCGGCGGTGACCCGATCTTGTATCAGCACATTCTGTGGTTCTTCGGACACCCTGAAGTGTACATCATCGTTGTTCCCGGCTTTGGTATCATCAGCCACGTCATCGCGACATTCTCGCGTAAGCCGATCTTTGGCTACTTGCCAATGGTCTATGCGATGGTCGCAATTGGCGCGTTGGGCTTTGTCGTGTGGGCACACCACATGTACACGGTTGGCATGTCCCTGACCCAGCAGTCCTACTTTATGCTGGCGACAATGGTCATTGCTGTTCCCACCGGCGTTAAGATCTTCTCTTGGATCGCGACGATGTGGGGTGGCTCGGTTGAGTTCAAAACACCGATGCTTTGGGCGTTTGGTTTCTTGTTCCTCTTCACCGTTGGTGGGGTAACAGGGATCGTTCTGTCACAGGCTGGTGTCGACCGCGCCTATCACGACACCTACTATGTTGTTGCGCACTTCCACTACGTGATGAGCCTTGGTGCGATCTTCTCGATCTTTGCGGGTATCTATTTCTACCTGCCAAAGATGTCTGGTCGCATGTATCCTGAATGGGCAGGCAAACTGCACTTCTGGATGATGTTTGTTGGTGCGAACATTACGTTCTTCCCACAGCACTTCTTGGGTCGTCAGGGTATGCCGCGTCGTTACATCGACTACCCAGAAGCGTTTGCATTCTGGAACTACATCTCTTCACTGGGTGCGTTCCTATCCTTTGCATCATTCTTGTTCTTTATCGGCGTCTTGTTCTACACATTGACAGCTGGACGTCGCGTTCCAGAACCGAACCCATGGAACGAGTTTGCTGATACGCTTGAGTGGACACTGCCGTCCCCTCCACCGGAGCACACGTTCGAGATCCTTCCAAAGCAGGAAGACTGGGACAAAAGCCCGGCACACTAACAAAAAATACAAAAAGCCCCGCCATTGAGCGGGGCTTTTTGTTTCTAGCGCCAATCTATTTCCAACTGCGCAGCCACTTCACGAATTCCCTAAGCCCCCTGGGCGCACGATCTGGCAGCGTCACGATATAGTAGCCTGTTCCTGCCTGCTCGAGTTCACACAGCTTAATTAGCTCCCCACGTTCGACCTCTGCCTCAACCAACGTTCTAGGCTGTGCCGTGACGCCAAGCGCTGATTTAACACCTGCAATGACAAGGCTGTTCGTGCTCATGGTTTTGAGGTCAACAGTATCCAGATCAAGCCCTGCCCGCCCGATGGCACCTTGAAGCTCTCTCATATGGTTCTCCATCAGCCACGGAAGATGCCCAAGGTCGGCAACGCAAACGGGGCTGGTCGGCGATATCAATTGCGGCGACCCGACGACCCAAAATTCAGATCCTACCAATTCTTCTGACACGCAACCGGGCCAGTTCCCGTGCCCATATCTAAGCGCCAGATCATACCCGTCTTTCTTCAGATCGATCACATCCATCGAGGGATTGATGTTGACGGAGATGTCGGGATAGCGCGACCAGAAATCACCGATTTTGGGCATCAGCCAACTGGCCGCGAACGTTGGGGTAACGGTGATGTTCAGCGGACGATCCTCGACCGCCCTTTTCTGTGACTCGACCGCATCTGCGATGGCAGAGAAACCCTCATACAGCCCTGCTGCTAACCTTTTACCATCAGCAGTGCCAAGTACGCCCCGCCCAGATCGCATCAAAAGCGTTGTTGAAAATTCTGCCTCAAGCGCCCTGACATGCTGAGCAATCGCTGCGTGTGTCACATTCAGCTCTGCCGCGGCCTTTGATAGGCTTTCGTGACGCACAGCAGCTTCTAAAGCCCGCAACGCCGGCAAAGAAGGAATTCGGGACCAATCCATTATGTAAGCCTATCTAACATTACAGAAATCATACTGACTAGGGATATCCATTTTTAAGAGTATTAGTTGGCATATAGAAAATTTAGGAGAAAATCATGTTAGATATACTATCACGTACATTACGCGCAGCAACAAGAACAGAATCTCCACACCCGCCAAGCGCAACCCATTACGATATGCTTTTGGAACACGAGCATCGCAAAGCCGAACAGCTTCGGACGCGAAATACCTACGAACGGCGCTTTGAACAACGTTGGTAAGCGGATGCGCAAACGGAAAGAGGCCAGAGAATTTGTAATGGCCTCTTTCACATTTTTCAGATTGGTCCGCATCCGTTTTGGAAATCTGAGTTTGGGTAAGTGAGTATGTTCCAGAAGGCAAAATGCTTGAACATTAGGCACTACCCCAAATTTGCATCATTCCAGAATACGAATTGCATTGCCAAGAACTGCCCGCGCGCTAATTGGGACTTAACCAATTATTCTAGGTGATCGACCTACATGACAGACATTCTAGCCCTTGCGGCGAATAACCTTTTGTCTCCAATCATTTTAAGCTTTGCCTTGGGTCTATTCGCTGCTTTTGCACGATCTGATCTGACAATCCCGGAGGCCGTCGCAAAGGGGATGTCGATATATTTGCTCTTTGCGATTGGCTTCAAAGGCGGGGCAAGCGTTGCAAGCCACGGCATCGACCAAACGCTTATCGCATCAATCGTTGTTGGGCTTATCCTGTCATTCATCCTGCCCTTTGTAGCCTTTTACTTGCTGCAACTTGTCACGTCGCTTTCACGCACCGACGCCGCCGCCGTTGCTGCGCACTACGGATCGATCTCGATTGTGACGTTCGTGGCTGCCACCTCTGTCCTTGAGGGCAATGGAATTTCGTCAGAAGGATACATGGTTGCGGTCGCAGCCGTTATGGAGGCTCCTGCAATCCTATCAGCCCTGTGGTTGGTCGCACGTGGCGGGTCGTCCAACAAAATGGACAGCCGTTTGATGCGTGAAATTTTATTGAACGGTTCGATCGTTCTGTTGGTTGGTGCATTCCTCATTGGTGTCGCCACAGGTCAGAAAGGCTTGGACGAAATTGCCCCGTTCATTGTGAGCCCGTTCAAAGGTGTTCTTTGCCTCTTTTTGCTGGACATGGGCCTTATCGCGGGGCGCGGCCTGCGCCAATCCCGCGGGACAATCACACCGCCTTTGATCGCATTCGGGATCGCGATGCCGTTGATTGGCAGCTTAGCCGGCCTCGCGCTAGGATCACTGATCGGGCTGTCAACGGGGGGTGTATTGCTCATGATGGTTCTGTCCGCCTCAGCAAGCTACATCGCTGTCCCGGCAGCGATGCGTGTCGCATTGCCTGAGGCAAATCCATCAATCTACCTCACGCTGTCCCTCGGCGTGACATTCCCCTTCAACCTCACGCTGGGCATCCCGATTTACCTAGCCTTGGCCACCACTGTCACCGGAGGATAAAATGGAAACTCATGTCGCAAAACGCGTTGAGATCGTGATCGAAGCCCCTTTGGAGCGACGGTTAACAGATGCGCTGCGCGCTGCAGATGTCACCGGATACACTGTTCTGCCAGTTCTGGGGGGATCAGGTCGGTCCGGACGTTGGTCTAGAGAAGGTCAAGTCGGCCGAACCGGCATGGTCGCCGTCATTTGCATTATCCGACCAGACCGCTTGCAGAACCTTCTGGACGCAGCCTTCCCCATCGTAGAGCCGCACATCGGGGTCGTCTCGATCACGGATTGTGAAGTGCTAAGAGCCGAACGGTTTTGAACCGAATTAACCCAAGCGTCCTTTGACGATTGGACCGACTTTACCGAAATCCATCTGGCCAGTGAATTTTGATTTCAACTCGCCCATAACTTTACCCATGTCGCGGATGCTTTCAGCACCGACCGCTGCAATGGCAGCAGCGACGGCGGCTTCTGTTTCGGCTTCGCTCAACTGCTTGGGCAAAAAGTCTTCGATGACCTTGATCTCGGCCAATTCTTTTTCAGCCAATTCAATACGTCCGCCCTCTTCGTAGACGCGTGCGCTTTCCTGGCGCTGTTTTACCATACGCCCCATTATGGTGAGCACGTCAGAATCGGTGACGGCTCTATCGTCCCCTTCTCCGCGCAATGCGATATCTTTGTCTTTGATCGCAGCGTTAATCAGTCGGAGTGTCGCAAGGCGATCCACCTCTTTCGATTTCATTGCATCTTTAAGGGCGTCAGTAACCCGAGTGCGCATGTCCATAAAAGCGGTGTCCCATTTGCTTTGAACGAACCGCATGGATAACCTCGCAACGCTCATCTGACAAGCCATTCGGACCCAAGGTCATTTTCTGTTGGAATCTTGGCCTCTGCCCTCTTGACCCTAGTGTTTGCGGGCCGTACTACCCCAACAATTTGTGCCACAGGGGATATTGCCATGACGGAAAACGCCAACAGCAAACCCACAGCCTGCCTCGCGCTGGCCGATGGAACAGTCTTTTACGGAATCGGTTTTGGGGCGACTGGTCAAACAACGGCCGAGCTTTGCTTTAATACCGCGATGACCGGCTACCAAGAAATCATGACCGACCCCTCTTATGCGGGTCAAATCGTGACATTCACTTTCCCCCACATCGGGAACACTGGCGTTAACCCGGATGATGATGAAACCGCAGATCCCATGGCCGAAGGCATGGTCGTGAAATGGGATCCAACTGTCTCATCTAACTGGCGCGCAACCGAAGAGCTGACGGCATGGCTGGCAAAACGCGGACGCATGGGCATCGGGGGCATTGATACCCGCCGTCTAACCCGCGCTATCCGCCAACAAGGCGCACCGCATGTCGCGATGGCGCACGATCCAGACGGTAACTTTGATATCGACGCATTAGTGGCCGCGGCACGCGCTTTCCCGGGCCTCGAAGGTTTGGACCTCGCCAAAGACGTCACATGTGCGCAATCCTACCATTGGAACGAAGTGCGTTGGGCTTGGCCCGAGGGTTACAAACCGCTGAAAGACCCAAAACACAAAGTCGTTGCCGTCGATTACGGTGCAAAACGCAATATTCTGCGCTGTTTGGCCTCTGCGGGCTGCGACGTCACGGTTCTGCCTGCTACAGCAACGGCTGAGGATGTACTGGCCCTCGATCCGGATGGCGTCTTCTTGTCCAACGGTCCGGGTGATCCAGCCGCGACCGGAAGCTATGCGGTGCCGATGATCCAAGGCGTCTTGGAACAATCAGACCTTCCGATCTTTGGGATCTGTCTTGGACACCAAATGCTGGCCCTCGCCCTTGGTGGCAAGACCGTGAAAATGAACCACGGTCACCACGGCGCGAACCACCCAGTGAAAGAGATCGAAACAGGCAAGGTGGAAATCACATCGATGAACCACGGCTTCGCTGTAGACAGCCAGAGCTTGCCAGAGGGCGTTAAAGAAACGCACACATCGTTGTTTGACGGATCAAATTGCGGAATTCGGATGGCCGACCGACCAGTTTTCTCTGTTCAGCACCACCCAGAAGCAAGCCCGGGGCCACAAGACAGCTATTACCTGTTTGAACGCTTTGCCGAGGCGATGGCCGCTCGCGGCTAGACCCGTTTGTTTAACGTCTAATTAACCACCGCATTCCTACGATATCCTTTTCCGGCGGGACATCGATGGAACAGCGATTACAGACGCTTGGGTCCGACCCAGAGCAGCCTAACCCCATACTGGCATCGCTCGTTGCGGGTGGGAACCTGTCCCAAGAGGATGCACAACGTGTGCATAGAATATCGCAACGGCATGGATCGGATCTACGTCGTGTCCTCCTACATGATTTTGGCGTCCATTCTGAAAATATCACCATGGCAATTGCAAAGGCATGGTCGATTCAAACCATAGATCCAAATAGCGATCCGCCTGATCCGCGGTTGATCGATGCATTTGGCCCAAAAGCGTGTCTAGAGTTTGGCGTTCTACCTTGGCGTAGTTTTGGCGATACAACGCAGGTTTTGGTTCGCGACATTCAACGAACCATGACTTGCAAACCTGCGCTTGAAGCTGCGCTTGGTCAGATCAATTTTGGTATCGCGCCAGAACAAGCAATCATAGATGTTATTCAACGGAACTATTCGAAAGACTTAGCATTCGAGGCCGAAAACGCGTTGTCGCCGGAACTCAGCTGCCGAAATTGGAACACTCGCGCAATGAAAATTGCCGCCATTACGATCTTGGTAGCACTACTATTTGGCACTTGGTTTTGGCCCACTGCAATTTTCAACTCGCTCTTCCTTTGGCTGGTCGTAGTTCAACTCCTTGCAACTGCGCTCAAATTTGGCGCGATCCTGATGGCTAGGCCATCCAAACCACTGAGCTCGATCGAAATTAGACAAGATCCAAAACCAACGATCACATTGCTTGTTCCGCTTTTCAAAGAACACACAATCGCGTCGCGTCTCATCGAGAACCTCAGCCAAATCGATTACCCCAAATCACTGCTAGACGCCTGTTTGATTGTTGAAAGCGATGATGAAACGACCTTGCGGGCCCTAGACCAAGTCGCGTTGCCAACTTGGATACGGATTGTGGTTGTTCCCGCAGGCACCTTACGGACCAAGCCACGCGCGCTGAACTACGCATTGAATTTCGCGCATGGATCGATCATCGGCGTTTTTGACGCTGAAGACGCTCCAGATCGCGACCAACTGCGTACTGTTGCTGCAACTTTTGCGAATGTCGACCAAAACGTTGCCTGTGTTCAAGGGACGCTTGATTACTACAACCCGGACAAAAACTGGTTATCACGGTGTTTCGCGATCGAATATGCTAGCTGGTTCCGCGTTATTCTACCTGGGTATGCTCGGATGAAACTGGTTGTTCCTCTGGGCGGCACGACTTTGTTCTTTCGCCGAGAGGTCTTGGAAGACCTAGGCGGGTGGGACGCCCACAACGTGACCGAAGATGCTGATCTTGGCCTAAGACTCGCGCGGCAAGGTTATAAAACAGTCTTCATGCCCTCGACCACCAAGGAAGAGGCAAATGCCCGGGCCTGGCCATGGATCAAGCAACGCTCGCGCTGGCTCAAGGGCTATGCCATCACTTATGCCGTCCATATGCGACAACCCAGACGACTGCTGCGCGAATTAGGTGCGTGGAGATTCCTAGGCGTTCAAATCCTTTTCCTCGGCACGTTGTCACAGTTTTTGCTAGCGCCCCTTTTATGGACGATCATCATCATACCTTTTGGATACGATCATCCGATCCTTCATATCCTATCAGATACAGGTTTTTGGGCCCTTAGTTTGATGTTTCTAGCTGCATCCGCAATCAACCTATTCGCCAACTGCCTCGGCGTGGCGCGCGCGAACAAACGGTGGCTCATGAAATGGACGCCAACATTGTTATTTTATTTCCCACTTGCGACCTTCGCGACGCTCAAGGCGCTATTCGAGCTCGTGTCAAAACCATTCTATTGGGACAAAACGATGCATGGCGTGGATCCATCAGATCACAAATCAACTTTCTCCGCATCAAGCCTAAGACGAATTTCATAAGCTTTGCTGATGTGATCACGCAGCGCGACATAGGCACGATCCCCGTCCCCATCTTCAATCGCTTTGACGATGGCTTCGTGTTCGACAAGCGTGTCCGTGCCACGACCCTCAGCTTTGATCGAAGTTGATGCCAACAGCGCCATGGATCGATGCACCAGATCAAGTTGTTGCACTAGAAACCGGTTGTGGGATGCCAGGTGGATTTGTTTGTGAAAACGCCTGTTTGCCCGACTTAGACCTTCTGGATCATTAACCAATGCCTTGTCTGCCTCGAGCATATCGCGCAGCACGCGTACCTCTTCTGGTGTCGCATGACGGGATGCAAGACGGGCGGCCAGCCCCTCTAATTCACCCCTAACAACATAGAGCTCTGACAGCTGCGTGTGATCCAACGAGGCAACAATAAGTGAGCGACCATCGCGCGACAGCAACGATTGTGTTTCTAACCGTTGCAACGCCTCGCGCACAGGCGTCCGGCTCACCCCAAACCGTTCAGCGAGCTCGCTTTCGACCAGTCGATCTCCCGGTTTGTAAATATGACTATCGATCGCTTCCAATATCAGCGCATAGGCGTCTTTTTGGCTGGTCGCTTGGTCTCGCATGGTCATGTCCTTTGTTTTCAACAGCAACTTATGGTGTATCGCTCACCAGACGCAAGCGCCCGAAGCGGCTGGCGGAATGTCACAGCCTGCGCTTTCAGACTTCCCTACGGATGTCACACGCCCTATGTCCGTTGTATGAGCAAAACCGGCTGCGATATTGTTATTTCGGGTGGTGGGGTGGCTGGTTTGACCGCTGCCGCCGCATTTGGTCATGCTGGTTTTTCGGTTACAATTGTTGATCCGATGCCACCGATAACAGATATGGGCACCAAAGGCGCCGATCTTAGGACGACCGCCTTTTTACAGCCAGCCCGTGATTTTCTGGACCGCGCCGGGCTTTGGGGACGACTTTCGCCCTTCGCGACCCCGTTGCAAACAATGCAGATCGTTGATGCTTCGCGCCCTGACTTGCTGACGCGGGCATTTGACGCGGAAGACATTTCAGACGAACCTTTTGGTTGGAACCTGCCCAACTGGTTGCTGCGACGGGAAATGGTGGCCCGCCTAGAAGAACTGGACACAGTTACCTTTCGATCTGGCGTTGGGTTCAAATCCATGGTGGCGCGCAGTGCTGGCGCATTGGTGAGACTCAGCGATGGAACACGCATCGATGCGCAGTTGGTTATTGGCGCAGATGGGCGCAATTCGACAGTGCGCCACGCGCTTGGGATTGATGTGACACAGACATCCTATGGCCAACATGCCTTGACCTTTGCCGTGACCCATGACGCCCCACATAACAACATCTCGACCGAGGTTCACCGCAACGGCGGCCCATTTACATTAGTGCCCCTTCCCGACCACAACAGCGCGCCCTGTTCCGCTGTCGTTTGGATGGCAGATAACAAAGCGATCAAAGAACTGGCGGCTTTGCCTGAGGATGAATTTAACGCTGCAGCGACAGATCGCAGTGCTGGCATTTATGGTCCCCTGACACTTGCTTCGCGCCGTACCGCTTGGCCCATCATCAGTCAGATCGCGCAGCGCCTAACCGGCCCCAGAACGGCGTTGGTCGCCGAGGCCGCGCATGTGATGCCACCCATTGGCGCACAGGGACTGAACATGTCCCTAACCGACCTGAACTGCTTGCTGGAACTCTGTGTAGCGGATCGTGACAGGATCGGGTCAACCGAAATGCTAGATCGTTATCAGCACGCACGCCATACCGACATGAAATTGCGTGTAAAAGGCATCGATCTATTAAACCGCGCCTCTATCGCGGGAAACCCTGTTTTGCAGGATGCGCGGCGCTGGGGCATGCAGGCTTTGCACGACATAAAGCCCATTCGCACCGCTGTGATGCAAATGGGTCTCGGCGCAAAACGCTAAAGGACTTTGTCAAGGACTGGCACCAACCGTGCCAAGGTCGCATCGACATCGTACAGCTTGTCGAGGCCAAACAGCCCCAAGCGGAACGTGCGGAAATCATCTGGCTCATCGCATTGCAAAGGAACGCCAGCAGCAATCTGCATACCCTCGGCTGAGAACTTGGACCCATTTTGAATGTTTGGGTCATCTGTGTAACTGACCACAACACCGGGTGCGCCAAATCCTTCAGCAGCTACCGATTTGATCCCTTTTTCGGCCAAAGTAGCCCGTACAGAATTGCCGAGTGCCCATTGAGCATCCTTTAGCTTGGCAAACCCAAAGTTGCGGGTTTCCAGCATCGTGTCACGAAAGGCGCGCAGCCCATCCGTGGGCATTGTCGCATGATAGGCATGACCGCCATTTTCATAGGCATCCATGATCGACGCCCATTTTTTAAGATCGATCGTAAAACTGTCGGACGTGGTATTTTCCATCCGTGAAACCGCGCGATCCGACATCATGACAAGTCCCGCACAAGGCGTCGCTGACCAGCCCTTTTGGGGCGCCGAGATCAAAACGTCGACACCTGTCGCCTTCATATCGACCCACGCACAGCCACTGGCGATGCAATCGAGCACCATAATCGCCCCGACCTCGTGCGCGGCCTCTGCGAGTGCGGCGATATAGTCATCAGGCAGAATGATCCCGGCCGAAGTTTCCACATGCGGGGCAAAAACAACGTCTGGCTTTGCCTCTTTGATCGCAGCGGTCACATCGGCAATCGGCGCCGGAGCAAAGGGCGCGCGCGTGTCATTACCCGATTGGCGGGCCTTCATCACCGTGGTCTTAGCTGCGAAATTCCCAGCCTCGAAAATTTGGGACCAGCGATAAGAAAACCACCCATTGCGTACAACAAACGCGTGGGACCCTGCCCCAAACTGGCGTGCGACAGCTTCCATCCCATAGGTACCGCCACCCGGAACCAATGCGACTTTGTCCGCGTTATAAACCTCTTTGAGCATATCGCGGATGTCGTTCATCACGCCTTGGAAAGCCTTGCTCATATGGTTGAGCGAACGGTCCGTAAAGACCACTGAAAATTCCATCAGCCCATCTGGGTCTACTGAATGCGGGGTGCCGTCCATGATATTCTCCTTCGTTTGGAATACAGCTATGGCCACGGCCCCGCGAAATCAAAGCCTATCTTGGTATACAATGCGCATGTGTATGACCAATTAGGAAACCGCGTTTCCGATGAGGGTCAAATCGGCCCGGGCAGCCGTTCTTCGCTGAGCAACACATTCGCTTCGACATCCCCGACACCCGGCATAGTCATGATACGCCTGCGCAAGACCCGCTCAAAATCAGCCAAATCGCGGGCAACGACACGCAGCCGGTAATCATAGAGGCCCAGCACATGTTCAACAGTTTGAATTTCCGGGATCGCGGTCACCGCGCGCTCGAAATCTTCCAGACTAACGCGCCCCTTGGTGGCCAGCTTCACACCCAAGAAAACCGTCACACCAAACCCGAGCTTCTCTGCATCCAGCAACAACCGACGCCCGGCCAGAACGCCCGCATCCTGCAACCGTTTGACCCGCCGCCACGTTGCGGGTTGGGACAGGTTCAGTTTCCGCCCCAGATGACTGGCCGATTGCGTGGCGTCCTTGGACAATGCCCGCAAAATTTCCCGATCAATATCGTCAAGGGTCATAACGGCAAAACCTCGACCTGCTTGACGTTGGCGACGGTCATCAATGCCTCGATATCGGCAATATGCGGAAGGTTTAGAATTTGATCGCGGTAGACCTGCTGGTAATGCGGCAAATCACGCGCGACGAGCGAGAGCCGCACATCAACGCGGCCCAAAAACGTCTGGATCTCTAAAACTTCTGGAATATCGCGCGCAGCAGCTTGGAAATCATCAAAGGCACGGTTGGCCGTTTTATCCAATGTCACCCGCAAGGACACCGCAACCGCAAACCCCAGCGCCGACCAATCGATCTGTGCGACTTGCCCTTTGATAATCCCGTCCTCGCCCAATTTATCCAGTCGGCGCGACACTTGTGCCGTCGACAGACCGGTTACGTCAACCAAGTCAGCAACGGTCAGGCTGGGGTCAGATTGTAGCTGGCGCAATATCGCACGGGAGGCATCATCAAGCATAAATCTTTCCATATATCTAAATTTGACGAATAACAAACTCATTTATTCAGGAAATCTTCCAATTTTGAATATCGCATATCTCGTGATCATCGGCGATAACCCACCCCAGACATCAATCTAGGAGAGATATTATGCGCGTTTATTACGACCGCGATTGCGACGTGAACCTGATCAAGGACAAAAAAGTTGCGATCCTTGGCTATGGCTCACAGGGCCACGCTCACGCTTTGAATCTACGCGACTCTGGCGCGAAAAACCTCGTCGTCGCATTGCGCGAAGGCTCCCCTTCACAAGCCAAAGCTGAAGGCGAAGGCCTGACAGTAATGGGCATCGCAGAAGCAGCAGCTTGGTGCGACGTCATCATGTTCACGATGCCCGATGAGCTTCAGGCAGAAACATACAAAAAATACGTCCACGACAACATCAAGCCAGGCTCAGCGATTGCTTTCGCACACGGCCTGAACGTTCACTTTGGCCTGATTGAACCAAAAGAAGGCGTCGATGTCATCATGATGGCGCCAAAAGGCCCAGGCCACACAGTGCGCGGCGAATACACCAAAGGCGGCGGCGTTCCTTGCCTTATCGCTGTTGACACAGACGCATCCGGCAAAGCCCAAGAAATTGGCCTATCCTATTGTTCTGCAATCGGTGGCGGTCGGTCTGGAATCATCGAAACTAACTTCCGTCAGGAATGCGAAACTGACCTCTTTGGTGAGCAGGCAGTCCTTTGCGGTGGCATCGTTGAACTGATCCGCATGGGCTTTGAAACACTCGTCGAAGCTGGTTACGAACCAGAAATGGCGTATTTTGAGTGCTTGCACGAAACCAAGCTGATCGTTGACCTGATCTACGAAGGCGGTATCGCCAACATGGATTACTCGATCTCGAACACTGCCGAGTACGGTCAGTACGTATCAGGCCCACGCATCCTTCCATATGACGCGACAAAGAAAGCAATGAAGGAAGTCCTGAACGACATCCAATCTGGTAAGTTTGTTCGCGACTTCATGCTTGAAAACGCAGTTGGCCAGCCAACAATCAAAGCGTCTCGTCGTGCAAACGACGAACACCAGATCGAATTGGTCGGCGGCAAACTACGCGCAATGATGCCGTGGATTGCAGACGGCAAAATGGTCGACAAAGCTAAGAACTAAGACCCTTCTGGTCTTTATCGAAAGGGGCGCAGTTTTCGCGCCCCTTTTTCTTTGCACGGTGCATGGACATCGCGCGCGTCACATGGTGCAACAGCAGCATGACAACGCAACCTACCCTTTCTAATTGGATCTCTGTCCTCGCTCTTGGCGTCATTTGGGGTGGGACGTTTATGGTCGTGACCATTGCTTTGCGCGGATACGGGCCCTTCACGGTCGCCGGCGCACGGACGACACTTGGGGCTCTCGCGTTGTTCGGTCTTTTAAAGGCGATGGATCGTCCACTCCCGATGTTGCACGGTCACGCACTGGGACTAATGATCGCTATTGGCATCTTGAACACCGCACTCCCATTTTCACTGCTGAGTTGGGGACAACAATACGTGCCCTCTGCCTTTGCCGGTATCTCTATGGCCGCGCTGCCGCTTTTTGTTCTGCCTCTTGCGCATGTTTTCTCTGATGAGCCGCTCAGCGCCCGAAAGGCCGCTGGCGTCGTTCTTGGCTTTGTCGGAGCCATTGTACTGATTGGCCCTGGCGTCCTTAGAATTGGTACGGGATTAGAGCCACTTGGGCAGATTGCCTGTCTCGCGGCAGCTATGTCGTACGCGATTTCTAGCATTCTGACGCGCAACTTTCCCCCGATGGACCCAATTGCCTTGGCGACCTGGACGCTCATCGTAGGCTCAGTCTGCCTGATCCCAATCATGTTAACCGTCGAAGGCGTCCCAACTTGGGCCGGAACAGAGGCGGGCCTTGCGATCCTTTTCTTGGGTTTTGTTCCAACCGCACTTGCAGCTCTGCTCCGCGTGCTGGTGATCAGATCCGCCGGCTCTGTCTTTATGACATTGGTGAACTATCAGGTCCCACTTTGGTCCATGATCTTTGGCGCGTTCGTTTTGAGCGAAGTCCTGCCGCTGCGTTTCTTCGCGGCTCTGGCGCTTATCCTATTGGGTTTGGCGATTAGCCAATGGGCAAGTTTGAAAAAGCTGTTCTTGCGTTAAGCGGCAGCTTCCACCTCTGCCACGATCCCATCAACGACTTCCAGCAACAGATCAGGATCTTCGCATTCGGCCATGACACGCACCAATGGCTCGGTTCCGGATTTACGAATCAAAAGACGTCCTTTGCCAATCAATTTCGATTCGGCATCAGCGATAACACGTGTCACGCTGTCAGCAGAAAGAGGATCAGAACCAACGGCATAGCGCACGTTCTTCAACAATTGAGGAACTGTTTCGAACTGTTTTGTCAGCTCACTCGCTTTGCCTCCCGTTTCGATCATCGCACACAGAAATTGCAAGCCAGCCAACAGACCATCGCCGGTTGTTGCATAATCCGTCATCACGATGTGGCCGGATTGTTCACCGCCTAGGTTGTACCCATTGGCGCGCATTTCTTCGACCACATAGCGATCGCCAACACCAGTTCGTTTTAGGTTTAGACCGTTGGACTCTAGGTGGCGCTCTAACCCGAGGTTCGACATTACCGTCGCCACCAAGGTATCTCCTGCCAAACGCCCCTGCGATGCCCAATTCGTGGCCATAAGTGCCATCAGTTGATCGCCGTCTGCGACCTCACCTTCCTCATCAATGATCATCACGCGATCCGCGTCACCATCCAAGCATATCCCAAGATCAGCGCCATGCGCCACAACCGCAGCAGCCGCTGTGTCCGTGTAAGTAGAGCCGCAATTTTCGTTGATGTTAAACCCGTTTGGCGACACGCCAACGGGGATCACAGTCGCGCCAAGTTCCCAGAGCACTTCAGGTGCTGTGCGGTGTGCCGCGCCATTCGCGCAATCGATCACGACCTTCAAACCATCCAAACGCATACCACTTGGCAACGTGGATTTCACGCGTTCGGCATAGCGGAAACGACCATCGTCAATGCGTTTAGCACGACCAATGTTGTCAGCTTGTGCAGGTTCAATTTCGCTTGTAATCAGCCGCTCGATTTCCATCTCGGCGTCATCAGACAGTTTAAACCCGTCAGGACCAAAGAATTTTATGCCGTTGTCATGATGCGGGTTATGGCTGGCCGAGATCATAATCCCAACGTCTGCGCGCATAGATGTCGTTAGCAAACCAACTGCTGGCGTTGGCACAGGACCAAGCAACAGAACATTCATTCCCGTGCTGGTTAAGCCTGCCGTCAGAGCATTCTCAAACATATAACCCGACAGACGGGTATCCTTGCCAATCACAACCCGGTGGCCATTCGATCCATCATTGCGAAAGTATCGACCAGCTGCCGCACCGATCTTAAGCGCCATTTCAGCCGTCATTGGGTAGATGTTCGCCTTTCCGCGAACACCATCAGTGCCAAAAAATTTACGTGCCATCTGCCCGTGCCTCGATCATTGCCATGTGCAGATCAATCGCCTGCTTTGTGTGATATGTATCGTGAACGCGTAAGAATTGCACCCCTTGGTTCACTGCGAATAAACCAACAGACACTGACCCGCCGATCCGATCTTGTGGATCTGGGGCATTTCCAATGGTTCCAATAAAGCGTTTACGCGAAGCCCCTAGCAAGATCGGGCACCCAAGACTGTGGAACACCGCAAGCCCATGCAGCAGTTCCAGATTGTGCGCCACTGTCTTGCCAAAGCCGATACCGGGATCGACGATGATCTGATTGCGCGAAATCCCAGCAGCCTCAGCGACCGCGATGCGCGCTTCTAGAAAGTCGTACACATCCAACAAGACATCGTCATAGACAGGATCATCCTGCATCGTTTTTGGGTCACCTTGGGCATGCATGAGGCAAACGGGGGCACCACTTTGCGCAGTTACTTTTGCTAAGCCGGGATCAAATGTGAAGGCAGCAACATCATTGACCAATGTCGCGCCCGCATCCAATGCAGCCTGCGCCACTTCCGACTTACGAGTATCGATCGAAATTGGGATGTCGCTATCTTGGCGTAATGCTGAGATCGGCGCGACAACGCGTCGGATTTCTTCGTCGACCGATACGAACTCTGCCCCCGGTCGCGTGCTTTCGCCACCAATATCAATGAGGGATGCGCCCTCCTCCGCCATCTGCCGCGCGCGCGCCACCGCGTCGCTTGCTTCGTTATGCGCGCCACCATCTGAAAAGCTATCGGGTGTGACATTTAATATACCCATCACTTGCGGGCGCTCCATTGAAAGGCCCGCAATATCAGTGCGCTGATCAGTCAAACGCTTTAACACATCTTTGGATAGTTCATTTGCATGAACCCGGCGCGGTGCTGTGTTGCGCTCAATGACATCAACCTCAGTGAACCAACACCATCCACCTGCCAGAACCTTGGCGTCATTCGGACGCGCGCCAACTGAATTTAGGATTGGGCGATAGTAGACTGTCATACGATCACTTCGAGCGTTACGGCGCAAACACGGGTCGGCAATTTGGTATCAGGCGCACCCGCACCCAAGATGACCAATTCTTTCGCTTCGACTTCTTCAGCAAACCATGCTGTTAGCGCGACGGGATCCTCGGGACCCACGGATGGGCCATCAACTGCATCAAGTACGATCTTTGACGGCGCCCAAACACAGATCTGCCCGTTCTTCATCGCCCAATCCAACTCGGTTCGGGTGGCAACGACTTTACAGCGATGGTCGCGCGCACCGATGGTCCATGCGTTCTGCTCAATCGCCAATAGATCAATGCGCCGCTGCGTCATGGCGTGACCTGTTTGTGAAACGGCAAGATCGCCGGCGCCTGCACACAGAATAACGGGGGCATCTTGGGCGCTTAGCTGGTCAATCCAACCCTTCAAAAACGGGGACGCGATTGCTGCATTGGACAAGAAAACGACACGCGGGTGCGGCGCATCGTCGTGGTCTTGTGCTGCAGGTTTTGATCCATCATTCGCGCGCACTATTTCCACGCCAAGCGCAAATGGCCCACGGTCGAGCTTCTCAATACGGACAAAAACACGCTCTGCCATTGGCTCAATCAGGATACGCTCGGCCACACGTGCCGCCAAAGTCTCAAGCAAGTTGATCCGTTCAGCATCTAACTCTTGATGGATGGCTTCGATAACTTTGTCGTAGGACAGGATCCGATCGACATCATCATCAACAGGTCCCTGATCGGGTAAAACCTCGACCACCACGTTGAACTTTACGCGCTGCAATTTGCCGCGCTCAAGCTGAAACGCCCCTATTTCAACCTCAACAGTATAGTCCCGCAGCGAAATACGGTCATAAGGCATGTCTGTGCTCGCTGCTGCGCGCTCTGAGGGGTGTGCAAAGGCAAGGCGTATATCGTCGGTCATTGGGTCACAGTCTGTTAACTCTGCCCAGCGATACGACACCGTTCATCGCCCGACAAGCCGTTGCCACGGCAAGCGGGTTCCAAATTGCGACTTAGTTTGACGCAGCCCGCGTTGGTTGGCGATAAAAATAGTGGAAACCGATCGTCGCCGTGCGCGGGAAACGGCGGGCCCAAGATGGGTTCACCGCTTTAGTGTGATAGTGTGTCGCGCCGGCGGTTAAATCGCGTGGCGCATCATCCATCAACACACGTGCAATCTTGCCAACCTTTTGGAACGCGCGTGGCTCACCGATGGTTTCTGCGCGTCCGTCACAGGTGTAGGTGAATTGGCACTGGTATTTACGGCCCGTTCCCTGATTGATCACGCCGCAAAGGCTGTTTGGGTACGCCGCACTATCAACGCGGTTCAAGATCACTTCACCGACGGCAAAAATACCGCGCGTGCTTTCACCCCTTGCTTCGAAATAAAGCGCTTCTGCCAAGCATTGCCATTGTGCACCGCCAGTAGCTGGCGGCAGGGTATCAAGGAAAGCATTGGTATATTCTATGTTTGCAGCAGATGTCGCAACGCCGCGTTCCGCAGGCAATGGTACAGTCGTCAATGCCGCGAGCTGTCTGTCCGAAACAGTCGAAAGAGCTTCGCTTTCTTGCCCCAAAAGAGCCGATAAACGGCTTTCGAGAACTTCATTAGCCGTCAAAGTTGTCGGTGATATCACCGAAAACAAAACAAATGCAGCCGAAAATGTGCTGCGTCCCCAATTAAACATTGTCCCACCACAGGTGTCACACGGTAAGCCCCGTGCAAGCGAGGGCTGCCTAGTGGAAACATTAACAAAGGTAAAGACCCCCGAAAGTCACCCTTTGTTGATCAAGCGGGATAGACGCTCGTCTTTGAATGTTACCGCGCGACCATGCGTTCTGACAGGGCGAGTTGCGCTGCTGATAGGCGCGCAGCGGGAACCCTGAAAGGCGAGCAAGAAACATAGTCAAACCCTTCTCGGCGGCAAAACGCGATTGCTGAAACGGTTCCGCCATGTTCACCACAAATCGAAAGCGTGACATCCGGGCGCGTCTTACGACCGCGCGCGGCCCCAATTGACAACAATTCGCCAACGCCTTCGATATCGAGTGAGTGAAATGGATCTTCTTCATACACGCCCTGCTGCACATAGGCTGACATAAACCGCCCTGCGTCATCGCGCGACAGACCATAAGTCATTTGTGTTAAGTCATTTGTACCAAAGGACAAAAACTCTGCATGTTGTGCAATATCTTCGGCCCGCAGCGCAGCGCGCGGCGTTTCAACCATGACACCCAGCTTAAACTCGAAATCAGTAATTGTTTCGGCTTGGACCGACGCAGCAACCGCATCGATGCGCGCTTTGATCAGCTCAACTTCTTTCACCGCGCTGATCAAGGGGATCATAATCTCCGGGACAATGATCACACCTTCTTTTCCAGAGGCCACTGTCGCTTCAAAAATTGCGCGCGCTTGCATCTCATAGATTTCAGGGAGTGCGATCCCTTGTCGAATACCACGCATACCGAGCATTGGATTATACTCGGACAATGCTTGAACACGTTCGATTACATCTGGCAGCGGCAATGACAGCTGAGCAGCAAGATCCCGCTGACCGGCCCGATCGAAGGGCAAAAACTCATGCAAAGGCATGTCGAACAGCCTGATACACACGGGTTTATTTTGCATAATCGAGAAGAGTTCGCTGAAGTCTGCGCGTTGCAACGGCAATAATCGATCAAGAACAGCACGCCGATCTTCTTCGGCTTCTGCAAAGATCATATCCTGCATCAAACCCATCCGAGTGCCTTCAAAGAACATATGTTCGGTGCGGCAAAGACCTATACCTTCGGCGGCAAAGTTCTTGGCGGTTTGTGCATCAGACGGTGTGTCAGCATTCGCGCGCACACCGATGTCGCGGAATTCATCCGCCCAATTCAACAGGGTCTGAAACCCATCATCCAATGCCGCCTCGAGCATTGCCGGCGTGCCCGCAAGAACATCACCGGTGGTGCCGTCGATTGTGATGAAATCACCTTCTTTAAAGATCCGTCCGTCCGGCGCTTCCATTACGCCGCGTTTACGACTGATCATCAATTCAGATGCGCCAACAACACAGGGCAAACCCAACCCTCGTCCGATCACCGCAGCGTGGCTGGTCGCACCACCGCGCATAGTCAAAACCGCTTGTGCTGCGTGCATACCCCGAATGTCATCCGAAGACGTTTCGCGTCGCACAAGAACACATGCCTCATTCCGCGCCGCACTCGCCTGTGCTTCATCAGCTGAAAACACAATTCGACCTGTTGCAGCACCCGGGCTCGCCGCAATACCACGAACCAAGGTGTCACGCGGTGCTTCCGGATCGACTTGACGGTGTAGCATTTCAGACAAAGCTGAAGGTGCCACCCGCATGACCGCTTCCTCGCGCGGGATCACTTGATCTTCCGCCAATGAAACGGCAATTTGAACAGCCGCTCGGCTCGAACGTTTTACGGTAATCGCATCTAGAATATTGAGCTTTCCGCTTTCAATCGTGAATGAAACTTCCATTTCCTCACGTAGACGCGCCCGGCATAGATCGCGGTATGCCAATAGTTCGGCAAAAATAACGGGGCTAAGCTCTTCCAACGAAGGGCCGCGCGGATCTTTGGTCAGATAAATCGCGCCTTCGACATCACCCAAGGCTTCGCGACCCTGGCTTTGCCCGAGGTAGCGTCCTTTGACCTGTTGCTGGCCTGTCGCGCTGTCGACGTATTGAATGACGCCGGATCCGCACTCACCTGTCTTACCAACGCCGAGTGCCATTTCCTGCACAACCAACCCGAGCCCTGCATTTGCAGGCGCGCCTTTTGCTTCGCGCAGCAACCGTGCAGTGGTACCACCCCATGCCCGCGCCATTGAGCGCAGCACTTCCTTTAGTTGCTCTGCAGGGTCCTGTGGGAACGGCTCGTCTGCCTCAAATTCATAGGTTTCAAGCGCTGATTGCAGATCAGCCGCTGTCGGTTTTGCAGGCAGATCAAATGCTTCTGGGTCGAGGCGCGCAACCTCGATCGCATATGAATTCACAAACCTTGCATAAAGCGCAATCGCGGCCGCCTCGCCCACATGCTCTCGCATCAGATCAAGACGAACATCATTCATACCGATATTCAAAACGGCGCCCGGCCCACCCCAATCTGGACTTTGGCTCGAGGGTCGCACAGACAACAGCGGCGTATCACCAAAGGGCGCCATAACCTGCGCCATATCGGGCATTTCGCCTGACGCAATGTTACGCACCGCATCAAACGACAACGCAATGGTGGTTGGCACCGGCATGTCCAAACGGATCAACCGTTGCAGACACTTTGCCCGGTTGCCGTGCACAGCCGGAGACATCGCAGCAGTCTGCGTGATCAGAGTGATGTCTTCAAAGGCGGCATGTTTCTGCACTGCGGCAATCCCATTGTTCAACCGCAGCATAGAACCAGAAGTTCTACATTGTAACAAAAATCTGGCAGAACAGGCTGTTAACCTTCGATCTTAGTTAAATCAGCCACAGCCAAACAGGTCGTTCTGATCCGCGACAGCAGGTTCAAACGGTTCCGGCGTAGAATTTCGCTGTCCGCATTGACCTGAACGTCGGTAAAGAATGCATCAATCGGACCTCGCAAATTGGCCATTGCGGCCATCGCGCTGGTGAAATCCTCGGACGCGATTGCGGGTTTGATCGCGGCATCAGCCGTGTCGAGCGCCGCAAAGAGGTTCTTTTCGGCCGCATCCTCGGCGAATTTGATATCCGCACCATAAGAATATTCGACACCGTCTTTTTCTTCGGCTTGGGTCAGGATGTTGTTTGCCCGCTTAAATCCTTGGATCAGGTTTTCACCGTCATCCGTTGCCAGCGTCGCTGACAAAGCCGTGGCCCGTTTCACTAGCAACGTCAGATCATCATTCCCAGGCATCGCGATACAGGCGTCGATGACGTCATGACGAATGCCTTGGTCTTTGAGGAAGACTTTGAGGCGATCGTGGAAGAAGGAAAGTAGGTCAGCACCCCAGTCGGCATCTTTAAAGATCTCTGAAAGGTTAAGCGTCAAATTATTGCTCAATGTTGTACGAATAACGCCAAGAGCAGCGCGTCGCAGCGCAAATGGATCCTTCGACCCCGTCGGCTTTTCGTCAATTCCCCAGAAGCCAGTCAGCTTGTCCAATTTTTCGGCCAGCGACACCGCCACAGACACTGGCGCAGTCGGCACATCATCTGATGGCCCCAAAGGCGCGTAGTGTTCTTCACAGGCGGCGGAAACTTCGGCAGGCAATCCAGCTGCATCACTGTAATAACGCCCCATAAGCCCTTGAAGATCTGGGAATTCATAGATCATCTCGGACGCCAAATCAGCCTTGGCCACCTGTGCGGCCTCTGCGGCCAACTCAGGGTCCGCACCCACTGCCGGGGCCAATTCACGGGCCAGCGCAACCATGCGGTCGGTCAGGTCCTTTTGTGATCCCAGTTTGTTGTGGAACGTCACATTGGCCTGCGCATCCAACCAAGGCTGCATGCCAGATTTGGCAATCCGCAGATCATTTTCCCAAAAGAATTTCGCATCCGCCAAACGGGCAGACAGAACCTTTTGGTTGCCCGCTAGGATCGTCGCGCCATTGTCCGCCGTCTCGATATTGGCGACGGTGATGAATTGTTCGATCCGACCTGTTTTGGCGTTGCGCACGGAAAAGAACTTTTGGTGCTCTTTCATCGAGGTTTGTAACACCTCTGGCGGCAGCTCCAAAAACTCTTCGTCGATCTTACCCATTAACACCACTGGCCATTCGACCAGCCCGGCAACTTCGGCCAACAGACCGCGATCCTCAACCACCTCTAGCCCTTGCGCAAAGGCTTGATTGGTTGCGTCCTGCCAAATTGCCTCGGCCCGCTCATCGGCGCGCAACACGACAGATGCGCGCTTTAGCTTCGTCTCGTAATCTTCGAAAGACACGACAGAAATCGCGCCTAATGACATGAACCGGTGGCCCTGCGTTTCCGCACCCGATTTGATGCCATCAATATCAAGCGGCACGGTGGTCGCGCCTGCCTCATCACTCAGAATGCAAATGATAGAATGCAGCGGACGCACCCATTTCAGGTTGCCTGTGCCCCAGCGCATGGATTTCGGCCACGGGAAGTTGCGAATGGTTTTTTCCAGAACTTCGGCAATGATGTCCGCAGCCAGACGGCCCGGCTTTTCGATCACAGCGAAATAGACTTGACCCTTTTTATCGTCGCGAATTTCCAAATCGTCTTTGGACACACCTGCCCCGCGCAAGAACCCCTCAATCGCTTGATCAGGCGCGCCGACCTTTGGACCTTTGCGTTCTTCGCGCACCGGTTTGCTTTCGGCCAGCAAGTCCTGAATCGACAAGGTCAAACGCCGAGGCGTTGAAAACGCAACCGAACCCGCATAGGTCAGCCCCGCCTCAACCAAACCGTCAGTGACGAGCTTTTTCAGGTCCTCTGCGGCGCGGGTTTGCATCCGCGCTGGGATTTCTTCGGAAAAGAGTTCAATCAGAAGATCAGGCATTAATTTGAACTTTCAGGTGGGGTTGGGCAGCCTTCGGGCAGCGGGTCACCGTCAAAGACGACCTCGCCACAGGCATTGATTTGGTTCCAAGCAAAGGCTCGACCATCGGGGTACACCGCAACGATCCGGTCGATGCCATAGGTAATATTTTCAGCGCCCATGAACGCAACGGCATTGCCGGTGGCCAGATCTGCACCAATCGCCTCGGCGTCAAAGCAGTCGAACCAGCCCGGCGCAACCAGCGGTTCGGCATCATCAAAAATGACATAAGTTTCAGTCATTAGCGCCAAACTGGTTGGGGTCTCAAAACACGCGCGGAACCGAATTGGGCTGCTGTCACTGTCGATCGCCTTAAAGTCTTCAAATAGGATCGGCTCTGGCTGCCCACTAAACAATGATGTCAAAACAACATCTTCGGGACCCGCCGATACTTCGTCATAAAAGGCATAAACCTGCAGGTAGTACATCGCCATGCCGGCAATAAGCGCACTCATCAAAACAACTCCAATAACTATTCGGCCTAGCATCACTTCGTCTCCAATCGGCGAAAGAGCACCGTGTATCTACGGCCGTTAAAACCAACGATTTCGAAACCATGATCCGCCAAGAAATTGCAAACCTGTGGCAGCGTCGAACCGCCCTCTTTTCCGCGTTCAAAACCGACGTCAGCTGCGATATATTCAAAACAATCAAGAACACCAGACGCACCTTCAAGGATCTCTGGTTCAACGCCTTCTGCTTCAAGTTTCAATAGCTTGTAGGGACGACGTTCTATGACGTTGTCGAGCCGTTCCGCAGGCACCTGGATTTTATCTGTCGGGTTATCGACGGGCAAAAGCGATGAGTCTGCTTTTGCTGACTTCAAGTAGAACGTCAGCCCTTCATTGGGTTCATTCCACAAGGCAAGGTTATGCGCCTTACCCGAGATGACAGCCGCGTTCTGCTCCAAGTTCGCTGAAAGCGCTCCGAATTCTTGCGGGCTTGGTTCAAACGCGATTGCATTTACGTTCACACCGCGATCCAAGAAATGGAGCGACAAGTCACCCGTATTCGCACCGATATCAACGATCCAGTCGCCGTCCGAAAACTCGACAGCATCCAAAAGGTATTGCGCGCCCAAAACACGGCCGCGCTGACACAGGCCGTCCCAAACCGTCCACAGCCGACGTGAGTGTCCAAAGTAATGCGTTCCCGCCTCATCCGTCGCAGAATAGAGCCCGGTGTCTTGAGCATAGGCATAGGTCATTTTGCGACCAAGCAATGACGCAACTCGTGTCGCAATCCGCGCAAATCGCGCCCCGGATAGGTTACGCAGAAAAAACAGCACAACGCGCGCTGTCGGGCGATCAGTCGCCGGACGCCGCGTGACGGGCCATTTTTCTACGGGTTGCTTGGTCATGCAGCCGCATGCCCCCCGGCTTCGGTCTGAACAAAGGCATCTGCGCAAGCTTTGGTCAGGGCACGCACGCGCCCAATATAGGCTTGCCGTTCGGTGACCGAAATTACACCGCGAGCATCCAACAGGTTAAACACGTGGCTGGCCTTGATCGCCTGATCATAAGCCGGGTGCGCCATAATGATCCGCTTGCCGGTTTTCGGGTCTTCATGCGGTTCGGCTAGAATGCGGGCGCATTCAGCCTCAGCATCCTTAAAATGCTGTAGCAGCGTGTCCGTATCAGCCACGTCGAAATTCCACCGCGCGTATTCTTGTTCCGTCTGTTTGAAGACATCACCGTATTTCATTGCAATCGGTGCCTGTGGATCATTGAACGGCATGTCCATCACATGGTCCACGCCAAGGACGTACATCGCTAGTCGCTCTAGGCCATATGTCAGCTCGCCAGACACAGGTTTGCAGTCATGACCGCCGACCTGCTGAAAGTAAGTGAATTGACTGACTTCCATGCCATCACACCACACTTCCCAACCTAGGCCCCAGGCTCCAAGTGTCGGGCTTTCCCAGTCATCTTCGACAAATCGGATGTCGTGCATCTGCGCATCGATACCGATGGCGGCCAAAGATCCAAGGTAAAGGTCCTGCAAATCGGGCGGCGATGGTTTGATCAAGACTTGGTACTGATAGTAATGCTGCAAACGGTTTGGGTTTTCTCCATAGCGTCCGTCTGTCGGGCGACGCGAGGGTTGCACGTAGGCAGCAGCCCACGGATTGCTACCCAAAGAGCGCAATGTCGTTGCTGGGTGAAAAGTCCCAGCGCCAACCTCCATGTCATAGGGCTGCATCACAGCGCAGCCGCGTTCTGCCCAATATGACTGAAGCCTTAGGATAATTTCTTGGAAACTGCGTGGTTTGTCGGCCATGGCGCCCTCGTTTACGTTTGTGTGTTCAATAGGCATGTGGGGCAAAAGGGTCAATTGGGACACGCTTGTATAATTCTAGCGTTTTCACTCGGATTCCTGCTGCATCAGCTGCGTCTTCTGTTAATGTCCGCGCCAGCCGTTTGGGGACGGCGCATAGATTCGTAATTGGACTTCTTATGATACGCATTTTTGCTGCTCTGTTTGCTTTCGTCATTTCGACCTCTGTCGCCATCGCTCAACAACCTGTTTGGATCCAGATCGAGGCCCAACCAAGCCTGAGCCAGGCGCAGGAACGTGTCGCAGCCTATGACCGACAATTGGACGACATCGCTGGTTTCTATATTGGCCGAAATTGGTACGCGATTGTTCTGGGTCCCTATGCCCGCCCTGATGCAGAGGCATTACGCCAACAGTTGCGCGCAACTGGACAAATCCCATCCGATAGCTTTATCGCGACTGGCCGCAATTTCCGCCAACAATATTGGCCCATTGGCGAGGCCGCACCGACAACGGCCCAATCGATTGAGACATCTGAACCTGCTGCGCCTGCAGAAGCTGTCGAAACGCCGGTTGAACCAATTCAGGTCGCAGATGAAACCGTCCGCGAGGCGCGCGCATCAGAAAACGCATTGGACCGCGAGCAGAAAAAAGATCTTCAAATCGCGTTGCAATGGGCCGGTTTTTATAACAGCACCATTGATGGATTATTTGGTCGCGGCACACGCAATTCCATGGGCGCGTGGCAGCAGGCCAAAAACCACGAGCCCACGGGCGTTTTGACGACCAAGCAACGCCAAGAGCTTTTGCGTGATTACAACTCGGTCCTTGATGGGATGGATTTGGAATTGGTGCGCGATGATGCGACAGGCATCCAAATGCAAATCCCAACAGGCGTGGTGAAATTTGATCGACTTGAACCGCCTTTTGCACGTTTTGATCCAACGGGTGATCTGGATGCGCAGGTCTTGCTGATTTCGCAGCCCGGCGATCAGGACCGTTTGTTCGGTCTTTATGAAATTCTGCAAACGCTAGAGATCGTCCCAACCGAAGGCCCTCGTCAGCGGCGCAACGCCAGCTTTACGATTGAGGGTATTGGCGACGGAAAACACACGTTCATCACGGCCGGGCTCGAGAATGGTGAAATCAAAGGGTTTGCGTTGATTTGGCCCGAGGGCGACGACGAACGCAGACGCCGTGTTTTGGATGAAATGCGCGGCAGCTACGCCAGCGTTGATGGCGTTCTTGACCCCGCCACAGCACAGCCCGGCGAAGATCAAGCAATTGATCTAGTGTCTGGGCTGGCCATTCGTCGTCCTGAATTTAGCCGCTCTGGGTTTTTCATAAGTGACGCCGGTCTCGTCGTGACGTCCCATGACGGTCTAGGCAGCTGCGATCGCCTGACAATCAACACCGACCATGATGCGCGCATCATCTTTGCTGATGACACCTTGGGTCTTGCGGTTCTTGAGCCAGATGTTGCATTGGCGCCGCTCGGAATCGCAGCGTTCCAGACGGGCGTTCCGCGCATCCAATCTGATGTGGCTGTTGCCGGCTTCCCGTTCGGCAGCGTGCTAACCTCCGCATCCCTCACATTTGGAAAAATCGCGGACATTCGCGGCTTGAACGGCGAAGCGGAGATCAAACGCCTGTCCTTAATAGCCCAAGACGGCGACGCTGGCGGCCCTATCTTTGACAACGGCGGTGCGGTCTTGGGAATGTTACTGCCACGTTCAAATGCGACCGGTCAGGTCTTGCCCACAGATGTTAGCTTTTCGCTTGATAGCGAAACCATCATTACGACGTTGACTGAGGCGGGGTTCGAGGTCGAGACGACATCCTCTGTCGCCTTTATGGACCCTGAAACGCTGAGCTTGCGGGCAAGCGATCAAACCGTCCTTGTGAGCTGCTGGTAAGGTACGCGCAGCCTAGCCAACAACACTTGGGGTAACATGAATTATGGTTGGCCCAGGCGTGACAAGCGCGCGCGCAACAGCCTGCTGTAGTTCTGCGACCGACGATGGTGCCGCAGCAGCAGCGCCATAGGCCTCGGCCAATTTGATAAAGTCAGGGTTCTTTTGCACGACGGCGTTCGGCGCGATTTGTGCCCGCACCATGCTGTCTTCGATTTCGCCTAGCTTGCCATTGTCCCACAACAAAATCGGCAAACTCAATTCCAGTTCGACGGCAACCATCAGCTCTTGCAGCGTATACTGGAACCCATAGTCCCCCGCGATTGCGATAACAGGTTGATCCCCAACACCAATCTTACCACCAATCGCTGCGGGCACCGCATAGCCCAGCGTGCCAAACCCATTCGGGTGGTGCCAATGGCTGGATCGATCCATCGGGAAAATCTCATTCGCGGCATAAGCGAATTGCGTCATATCCGAAAAAATCATCGCATCTTCTGGCAGCATTTCGGACAGTGCATCACATATCAGACCAATACCGGGGCGTTCTGTGTCAACCTCAGACCGCCAGCGCGCTTTGGCTTCTTGAACCTCGGCCACGGTCCAATCGGTTTCGATCGCACCGGTGCCATCAGCAACGAGTGCATCCAGAGCCGCATCAAAGAAATAGCCCGCGTCAGACAGGATCATCTTTTGAGTCAAAGGGTCACTGCCCAAAGTTTCTGTATCAATATCAACGCGGATTAATGGCACACTATGCCCCAGTTGGTCGCGCCATAGGTCTACTTCGGACAGCTCTGTTCCGACCGCCAGCACCAAATCTGCCTGTGCGATCACATCCGCGCTGGTGGGACGCGCAAGGTAACTGCCAAAGCTCAGAGGATAGGCACTTGGGACGACGCCACGCCCTGCGTATGTCGTGAACACCGCCGCGTTGGTCATTTCGGCCAAACTGCGCGCGCCATACTCAGCCTCCGTGCAGCCGCCGCCAATGACAAACAGCGGGCGTTTCGCGGATCTTAGGGCCGCTGCGACCTCTTCGGCCTCACCGGGTGCCGCCATGGGTAAATCAGCCGGCTGTGGCGGCAGCGGTGCATTTGGGGCATTCGCTTCTAACATTGGGATCGGCACTGTGATGTGCTTTGGGCGTGGGCGCGCAACCTCCAACTCTGATAAAGCGCGATCGACAAGTGCATAGGCTGCATCTGCTGTGCGTGCGGTCACAGACCAATCACACACGGTTGCGGCCGCCCCTTCTTGGTCGCGCATTTGATGCAACTGTCCTTTGGTCGCTTCGGTCTCAGCGAGGCAACTGGACAATACCAACATAGGCACGCTGTCCGAATAGGCCTGCCCCATCGGCGTCATGATATTACAAACGCCCGGCCCGGTGATTACATAGCACACACCCGGCATCCCAGTTGCGCGCGCATACCCATCCGCCATAAAGCCAGCGCCTTGTTCGTGCCGCGCAAGGACATGCGTAATCCCTGCCTCTTCGATACCGCGATACATTTCTTGGTTATGAACGCCGGGAATACCAAAAATGACATCGACGCCACGTTCTTTGAGCATATGCGAAATTTGCGCGCCAAGCGGACGTTGGGTCATTAGTCTCTCCAAAATTTTAAGGTCAGGATGATCAGGACGACCATAATTTCAAGGCGGCCAACATACATTGCAGCCGTCAAAATCCATTTGGCCGCATCGTTCAAACCGGCGTAGTTCCCAGCGGGACCAATTTGGTCCCCCAATCCCGGCCCAACATTGGCCAGCGCTGCGGCCGCGCCTGAAACCGACGTAATGAAATCAAGACCGGTAAGCCCAAGTGCCACCGAAAACAGCCCCAGCGACAAAACAAACGCTATAAAAAACGCCATGACCGAATTTAGGACATCTTCGCCCACCGCACGCCCGTCATAACGGGGTTGGAACATCCCATTGGGCGAGTGAATTTTGCGGATTTGGCATTTGATAGATGCAAATAAAAGCTGGTAGCGAAAGACTTTAATTGAACACGAAGTTGATCCCGCACAGCCACCAATGAGACCAATAAAAAAGAAAAGCATGATCGGGAAACTGCCCCAAAGCATGTAATTCGCACTGGCGTAACCAGTCCCTGTGATGATCGACACGACATTGAAAAGGCTTTGCCTGAATGCCAACTCACTCACAACGCCATCGCGCGAGGCGGCCCAAGACGTCATCAGCAAAACGATAATCATGAGGGTCACCAGAAAAACGCGGATTTGGGAATCCGTCAGCAGCGGCTCGGCTGTGCCGGTTAACAACTGCACAAAGCGCACGAATGGCAATGCCGCAAGGATCATAAAGATCACAGCAATGTATTGGGTCATTGCCCCAAATCCAGCAAACGAACTGTCATAGTTTCCCATGCCACCCGTCGAAACGGTCGTCATCGCATGCACGGTCGCATCAAAGGATGACAAGCCACTGACCGTATATGCGATGGCACATGCAATCGTTAGTCCGACATAGATAAATGAAATCCGCGTCGCGATTTCGCCCGCACGCGGCAGAATTTTCCCGCTGGTATCAAAACCCTCAGATCGGAAGATTTGCATACCACCAACACGCAATTCCGGTAGGAACACCATTGCGACAACAATGATACCAACCCCGCCCAACCACTGCAGAATCCCGCGCCATAGTTTCAGTCCTTCGGGCAAACTTTCAAGCCCAGACAGTGCGGTTGCGCCTGTGGTCGTCAAACCTGACATCGCTTCAAACAGCGCATCCACGGTCGATGAGTTGGTCGCGCCAAAAACAAAGGGAAGTGCCCCAAAGACCGGCAGCATCAACCAAACAAGTGCGGTCAGCAAAAAGGTTTGGCGCAAAGACAATCCTTGCGTGACACCGTTGGACGATGAAATCGCAATAAGTCCACCAATCACAATCGTCAAAATAGCAGACTGTAAGAAAGCGAACCAATGCCCGTTTCCAGCAAACAGATCGGCCAGCATCGGGGCAAACATCGTTGCACCGAGCGAAGCGACCAAAAGGCCGATTACATAAGAAACTGGTCGAAAATCGATCATGTTCAATGGGTGGCTGGGTGCGGCTTAGGTGTCAAGCATCTGATCACGCCAAAGACGTAACAATCTTGCCTTAGCCTACGTGAAAAAGAGATTGGAAAAGCCGCGGATCAAAGCTTTCGGTCGCAAAGGTTTTGCCCTCACTCAAAACCGATACAGCATCATGGCTGTGTAGGCTTTCCTGATGGCTGGCTATCACGCGAAAATCCGAAACTCTCGGATCCGCCTTTAGTTGCTCAGTAAAAAGACGCGCAGCATCTTCCACGAAAATCGGGTTGGCAGCGTTCAATTCTGCGAAAGCTTGTTCGTCTTCGCGTTTGACCATCACTTGCGTCTCAGTCGGCACAGCCGTGCGGGCCCGATCTATCAAATCTTCGAACCAAAGCAAATCTTGGTCCTTTTCAACAAGAACCGAAATACGTGCCACAGACCGCTGCGAATGCGGCGTCGCTAACTGACCACGGAATTGACGTGCGTGCTCTGACAGCTCGAGCGAGCAAGGGCACGTTGATGAATACACATAGTCGAGGTGCATGATTTCTTTGCGCACCCCATCGATTTCGACCAGTTCCATTGCAATGTCGTAATACTGATATCCCTCAAGCCCGGACCGCAGGCTCATGACTTGCATTGGATAGCTAAACCGCATCTGGATACGCGCATCAAAGCTGTCTAAGTCGGATTTATAGGCATCTAAAGCACGCTCAATAACATCAAAGCTAAACGTTTCTTCGGCGTGTTTGTAGAATGTCCGCATGATGCGCGACATGTTGATGCCCTTCTTTTCCGCCTCAAGGCTCACAGTGCCGGTAACAGAGGTTTCCAAGGTTATGTCGCTGCCATCCCGGCGGTGAAACCGGATGGGAAGTCGGAAATTTGAAATTCCAACGTGCTGAATCTGCTGACGTGCACCGCGTATCAGGCTTGATGGCCCGTTTTGCAGATCCGGCATTGATGCTTTGTAAGGCTCGTCAACTTCGAAATCTTCTGGATAGGCGCGTGCCAGTGCAGGATAATTTGATAGCTCTTGCCCGGGGATCAAGCGCGACACCAAAGGATCAAGTGTCGCCACTTCTTCGGCCGACACACCGCCCGCCCATCGACGCAGGACGTCCAATGCAGCATCCGCTTCTTCACGGCTTGGTTGCTCAGGGATATCGCGAGCGTGTGTATTCATATCTGCAACCGCCTTTGGTGCGTTTTCTCCCTCAAGATGGGTACCTTGAGGCGCATTTCCAGAGTTTTCCCAGTAAATCCGGGCAAGTTCAGCCTTAATATCCGTCATCGCGTACTTCCAACGCGACGCAAACTGGGTTTATGTTCCGTATTTCCGCGCATCCATTCGCCTGATATCGCATAAACACGACCAACCCTGCCCGATAATGCACAATATAGCTAGCAAAAGCAGACCAAAGGTTAGCTGGATGCCGCATCTAGTGCGTTGGTGATGTCGTTGATCAAATCATCTGTGTCTTCGATTCCGACACTTAAACGGACAAGTCCTGGCCCAATCCCCAACGCCGTTCTTTGTGTTTCGCTCAAACGCTGGTGGGTCGTTGTTGCCGGGTGTGTGACGATCGATTTTGCGTCGCCAAGGTTGTTTGAAATGATCACGATCTCAAGCGCGTTCAAAAACCGGAAGGCCGACGCTTGATCTTGAAGATCCAACGCAACCACTGTTCCGCCCTTTGGCATCAAATTATGCTGCGGATGATCGGTCAAACCGGGAAATATTGTGGCGTTCAGTGCTTTATGATCACGGACTGCTTCGGCAATAGCCAACGCCGATTGCGCCTGTGCACGGACGCGCAGGTCAATGGTTTCCAGCCCCTTCAACATCATCCATGCGTGGAACGGCGACATCGAACCGCCGGTATGCTTTAAATAAGGCTCGACCGTTTCGCGGATAAATTCTTTGGTGCCAAGGATCACACCACCCAAAGCGCGCCCCTGCCCGTCGATGTGTTTGGTCGCGGAATAGACGATCACGTCGGCACCATCTTCGACAGCTGTTGAATAGACCGGCGTTGCGAAAACATTGTCGACGATCACAAGCGCGCCAACGGCATGCGCCAATTTAGCAACGGCCTTGGTATCGATCACTTCTAGCGTCGGGTTTGAAATGCTTTCAAAGAAAACGGCTTTGGTATCAGCTCGAATTGCCGTGTTCCACTCATCCAAATTAGTGCCATCAACAAACGTCACTTCGACACCGAAACGGCTCAAGATATTCTCAAGAATGTATAAGCACGACCCAAACAAAGCGCGCGCCGAAACCACATGATCACCAGCTTTGAGCATTGAGGTCAGCGCACCGTTAACAGCAGCCATACCACTCGCCGTAGCAAAAGCGTCTTCTGTGCCTTCCATTGTTGCAATGCGTTCTTCGAACATAGCAACGGTTGGGTTGCCATAACGCGCGTAGATGAACTCATCATCGCCCGCGTTCAGAAATCGCGCTTCGGCGGCTTCGGCGGTGTCATAGACAAAGCCTTGCGTCATAAAGATCGCTTCGCTGACCTCGTTGTACTGACTGCGGCGTGTTCCGCTATGAACGGCTTTGGTGCGTTTGTTCCAGTTGCTCATCTTAATTCCCTTGGCGATGCGCCATCAAAAAACCCCGACACCGGGAAAGGTATCGGGGCTACGCCCGTATTCCTTTTAGCGGCATATTTAACGTGGCCCGCAATCCGGTAACAAATCGCCACATACTTCAAATACGCCGCAGTGCAGCGCAGGTCAAGAGGACCTAAAGTACCCTTTTACTCAGCTTCGCCAGCCTCTGGCGGGTCGATTAGGTAGGGTTGCAACTGATAGATTTGCCAAATGAAGAAAGCGATGGCGACGACTGGGAACGCGAATGTTTCCAACACGACCCAAAGCTCGGTCGTTTGCGTACGCCAAATAATTTCGTTTGCAATCGCAAGAACTGAATAGAGGATCACGATCCGCTTTGTCAGGATCATCCAGCCTTCTGTCTCCATGGGCAAAAGCTCTCCCATGACCCATTCCAAAAAGCTTTGACCGCGTAACAACCCAATCGCAAGAACCCCGGCCAAACAGCCGTAAACAATTGTGGTCTTGATCTTAAAGAACCGTTCATCATTGAAATACGCCGTCAACCCACCGAAAAAGATCACCATAAAGGCGGTGAAAATCTGCATCCGGCTCAGCTTTTTAGTCATCGCCCAAAGAATAGCCATCGCCACCAACAGGATTGGGACGAAGATCAAAGTTGCCATTATGAACCCCGAATACTCGGTTCCAGCAATCGTATAAGTGTTATCTTTGATCCGCAGGTAAATCACGAAAAACGCGATTGTTGGGCCCAGTTCCAACACTTGTTTCAGCACTGGATTAATCGGTTTTTCAGACATGGAACCCTCCGTTTCGGGATGTTTCAGCGATTGCGGACAAACGCGCAACCGAAATTGTCATGTTAGTAAGAATTATTGGGGTGCGTCCCATTCGAAATTGACTGTGAATTCAGGAAAGCTTTGCCCCTCGGGCAGTAAATCTGTATTTCCACGCAACCATAAAAACGCGGCAACATCCGCCCCGGCAACGCCGCCCTCGATCGGCGTGTCATAGGATACGCGCAGAATACCATCTGGTGCCGGCAACGCCTCGATAAATCCGCTTAATGCATCGGCGCTGCCTTCAGGCAACAAATCCGTGTTGACGCTTTGAATGGCACGCACGGCTGTCGTTTTGATCACTGCCATCGCCTGACTTGGATTGGCGCCGACATTGAACACGAACTGACCAAGCGGCTTTAGCGCATAGCGTTCGAACAATCCGTGCATTGTGATTTCCGCCTCCGCGTCAATCCACCGCCAGCTTTCAACGCCCTGTACGATCGTTGCAAAGTCGAGCAAATCGACATCCGCCATTTTTGCCGAGGCCATAACCGCCCCCAGTGGCCCGAAATCAAGGGCGAGCGTTTCAACATACAAAAGCTGCGCACGTGCGTCCCATTCGAGTTTCAGGGCAATATCGACCGCTTCTCGCTTGGCCTGAACCGTGCGGACGTAATCTTCGAATACATCAAGCCCAGAATACACCGCCCGCAGATCATCAACCTGCAAATCCAAGGTGATCGGCGATGTGGTCTTCAATTGCCAACGGATACGATCCGCAACCAGATCATATGCATCACCTTGAAAAACAGCTGTATCAAGCGTCAGACAATACCCATCTGAATCCACGCTAACCGCTGGCGTGGACATCCCAAGCAACGACGTCGCAAAAGCCGCGGTTGTTTTGCATTCCGCTTGGGTCATCGGCGCGCCAATGGCTTGCGACCCCAACAACATCAACGCGATGAGGCATCTCATTCCAAACCGACCAGCGCCTTGGCAAATTCTTCGGGATCAAAAGGCGCCAAGTCATCGATTTGCTCACCGACACCAATCGCGTGGATCGGCAGACCGAATTTATCGGCCAAGGCCACCAGAACCCCGCCCTTTGCCGTACCGTCGAGCTTGGTCATTACCAACCCGGACACATCGGCCAATTCTTGGAACGCTTTGACCTGATTGAGCGCATTTTGCCCAGTTGTCGCGTCCAAAACCAAAAGCGTATTATGCGGCGCGTCAGGGTCTTTCTTGCGGATCACCCGAACAATCTTGGCCAATTCTTCCATCAAATCGCTTCGGTTTTGTAAACGCCCCGCAGTGTCGATCATCAACAAATCCGCTCCATCTTGGTGCGCTTGTTCCATGGCATCATAGGCCAGACTTGCGGGATCAGACCCTTCCGGCGCCGTCAAGACCGGCACACCCGCGCGATCGCCCCAAACCTGCAGCTGCTCAACTGCCGCAGCGCGGAATGTATCGCCCGCCGCGATAACAACCGATTTGCCCGCCGCCTTGAACTGGCTCGCGAGCTTACCAATCGTTGTTGTCTTACCAGACCCGTTCACGCCGACCACCAAAACGACTTGGGGCTTGTGTGCATAGAGCGGCATCGGTTTCGCGACACTTTCCATGATACGCGTAATCTCATCAGATAGCAGCGTCTTGATCTCTTCGACTGATAGCTTTTTACCCATGCGCCCTTCGGCCATGTTCGCGGTCACGCGCAGTGCCGTGTCAACGCCCATATCGGCGGTGATTAACAACTCTTCGAGCTGCTCAAGCATGTCATCGTCCAGCGTGCGGCGTACTACGGTCTTTTTCTGAACGCCGAACAGACGACCAATAATGCCACGCTTTTCTTCTTCGGGCGCGTCTTCCTCGGCCATTTCATCAAGTGGTGACGCGGTCAGCGTCGTCATCGGCTCCATCACCGCTTGCGGTGCGGGACGTGCGGCCAATTCGGCAAGGCGTTCTTCTTCTGCCACGCGGGCCTCTTCGGCCATGCGCTCAGCCTCAGCCTGACGTTCGGCTTCACGGGCCGCTGCTTCGGCCTCTTGCGCGACGCGCTCTTCTTCGCGGATGCGCGCGGCCTCTTCTTCGGCTAATCGCGTCGCTTCACGCTCTTGCGCGGCTTTTTCCTCGGCCAGTCGCGCCTCTTCACGCGCGCGCGCGGCGTCGGCTTCGGCCAAACGGGCGGCTTCTTCTGCCGCTGCTTCCTCTTCTAATCTCTGCCGCTCTGCTGCGCGGGCTTCAGCCTCGGCTTTTTGCTCGGCGGCAAGCGCTTCTAAACGGGCCGCTTCAGCCTCATTTTTGGCGGCCTGCGCCGCGGCGCGTTCGGCCTCTAGACGCTGTTGTTCTTCTTCCGCTGCCTTCAAACGCGCTGTTTCGGCCTCGATCTCGGCCAATCGCTGTTGTTCAGCGACGCGTTCTTGTTCCAATTGTGCTTGGTGTTTCTGTTCCGCCGCACGTTCTTCTTCTAATGCTTTTTGACGCGCGGCTTCTGCTGCTCGTTCTTCTTCAATCTCGGCCTGTCGCTGACGCTCTGCCTCGCGCTCGGCATCTAATGCGGCTTGTTTGACGCGCTCTGCCTCTTCTTCTGCCGCACGTGCAGCGGCGCGTTCGGCCTGCTCTGCTTCCTGAGCGGCGATACGCGCGGCCTCTTCAGCCTTGACCTGTTCCTCTGCCAGCCGCTCTGCCTCAGCTGCGACCTCCTCAGCCGATGGGCCTGCATCAACGGCAGGCGCCTCAACAACCTCTTCTTCGCCGCCATCACTGACGATTGCGTCCAATCCCTCGTCAATCTTAGAAGAGGACTTAAAGAGCTTGTTCTTGAGCTTTTTGAAGAACGACATGGGCCGCGCCTTATCAGTTGTTTTCACTGATCTAATCGTCAATGGCGTCAGATGGAAGGGTTAGGACCCGATCGCGCCAGTGAAATGGAAAAAGAACATCAACTGAGCGGCGTAATATGTCGCCCAAATCACATATGGCGTAACGCTGCGCGCTGGGTGTTCGGGGCGCAGTAGGAACATTTCGCTACCCAAAACAGCATCCGACAAAACAAATAGCAATGCAGCCCAAAGCGCGAGCGCGTGCACCTCAGGCAAGCCCAACGCCAATGCCCCCATAATTCCAATTATCGCACAATAACCCACGACGATAAATTTCTGCGCATCCGCCGCGCGAAACAGAGCGATGGCAAGCCCTATTGCAATAATCAACAAACCGACAACCGGGAATGAAAACGCAAAGACAGCGCCAGATTCCAGGAAAATTAGCGTTAGGCAAAGATGTCCAAGCGCAAAGCTGGCAAGCCCAAGCCGAAACCCCTGTTCACCACGCCACGTCAGGAACATATCTCCTGCTGCTCCGAAAGCTAAGCTCCAAAACAGCCAGGTAAGCCCCTGATCCACGTAGGCCAGCGCAGCCAAACAACCAACAGCCAAAGTCTTTATGAAACTGCGCCAAAACGACGGGCCTAGATGTACAAAATAGGCACCATAGGCCAGAGCAGCGATCCCTGAAACGACGAGCAAGATAGAATTGAGATAGCCCATCAGATTATGCGAAACTTGCCAAAACTTTTAATGCGTCGTCGGCACGATCCTCGGGAACAAACAGGTGGTCGTGATAAAACCCGGCCACAGGGTTCACGCCCATCCCTTCCGCAGCTAGAGCTGTCGCAATTCGTGCCATGAAACCAACGGCTTCTAATGATGAGTGAATGTTCAATGTGATCATGCGACTTGGAAACTCAAATGCCAACCCGGCTGCCTCTGCATCGGCTTTCAACAGGATCAGCGTCGTGCCCTCAGCCTCTTCAAACATCATCCGCACCCGCAGTCCTGCAGGAACAAATCCGGATGGAACGGTTGCAAATACGAACACTCCGTCGACCAAGACAGCAGCCATAGACCGCAGCAACGTGTCGAGGTCCGTCTCGCCCGACACTTAGACCTCGTCTGGGAAATGCTTGATCGTTGATTTGATCGGGTTCGGCGCGGCCTGCCCCAGACCACAGATCGACGCATCGGCCATGGCTGTGCACAGCTCGCCCAACAAGTCCTGATCCCAGGTTTCGGTTTCCATCAATTTGACCGCCTTTTCACAGCCAACACGGCACGGCGTACACTGACCACAGCTTTCATCCTCAAAGAACCGCAGCATGTTCAAAGCCGCAGCCTTCGCGCTGTCCTTGTCCGATAGGACCACAACGGCCGCCGACCCAATGAACGTGCCCAAAGGCTGTAGCGTGTCAAAATCTAGCGGCACATCGTTGATCGATGCGGGCAACAGACCCGAAGACGGTCCACCCGGTTGATAGCCTTTGAACGTATGACCGTCAGCCATGCCACCGCAGGCCGCGATGATATCTGTGATCGTTGACCCAGCCGGCAACAGATAGACGCCCGGATTGGCCACACGACCACTGACCGAATAGCTGCGCAATCCTTTGCGACCGTTCAATTCTGTCGAGTTCAGGCATTCCGGCCCTTCGCGACAAATCTTTGCGACCCAGTACAGCGTCTCTACATTGTGCACCAACGTCGGCTGACCAAATATGCCGACCTGCGCCACAAATGGCGGACGGTGACGTGGCAGGCCGCGCTTGCCTTCAATGGATTCGATCATCGCGCTTTCTTCGCCGCAGATATAGGCCCCGGCACCGCGTCGCAGATCAATATACCCTGCCTCAACGAGGCCCGCATCTTCCAAGGCTTTGATTTCTTTAGCTAAGATATGCAAAACCGCCGGGTATTCGTCGCGCATATAGATAAACGCTTTATCCGCCTCAACGGCCCAAGCCGCGATCAGCATCCCTTCAAGGAACAAATGCGGAGTGCGTTCTAGGTAATAGCGATCTTTGAATGTGCCGGGTTCACCTTCGTCCCCGTTCACGGCCAAATAACGTGGCCCCTCGTTCGCGCGAACAAAGCCCCACTTGGTACCAGATGGGAAACCAGCCCCGCCAAGACCGCGCAAACCGCTTTCCTTGATTTTCGCTTGGACGTCTTCCCAATTTCCATCTTTGCGCAAATCAGCCAGCGCGGCATAGCCGCCTTCAGCTTGATAGGCACTTAGGTCTTGGTAATCTGGAATGTGTGGATGTGTGTCATCCGCCGCAATCGCGGCCTTCACCTTCTCAGGTGTCGCGAAATCGATGTGATTGTGGCCAATCTCCAATGTTGGCGCGGTATCGCAACGCCCCATGCAGGGCGCACGCAACACGCGAACTTCGCTGGCATCAAGGCCATCTTCCAAAGCTGTTTTCAACGCCTGCGCACCTGCCAATTCGCAAGACAGGGAATCGCATACGCGGATCGTCAACGCCGGCGGCTTAGGCTCACCTTCTTTGACTACGTCAAAGTGCGCATAGAACGTCGCAACCTCATAAATTTCTGCCTGTGACAGGCGCATCTCTTCGGCCAATGCGCGCATGTGACCCGCAGATAAGCACCCATAAGTGTCTTGGATCAGGTGCAAAAATTCGATCAACATGTCCCGATCTCGAGGCGCATCGCCAAGAAGTTCTCGGACCTCATCCCACGGCTGATCTTCGACCTGACGACCCTTGGGACGGTGACGTCCTTTGCCTTTGCCGGATTTCCAAACGCCTTTACGATCGTCCAGTGCCATGTGCGAACCTCTTTGTTGTTACGATGATTCTACATTTTTTCACTTCAAATCGGAGGGCAAATGCGACATCTCGCTCGTCTGTTGCGGGCTTCGATCAAAGACTGCGGCTATTTCAGCCGCTTATCGGAAACAAAACCTGTGCTATAGGATCACCATGCGACGCTTTTATATTGCAACGTTAAGTCCCATTCCGATCCTTGCTGTGGCCTCATTTTGGGGCGGCTGGTGGGCCGCACTCGCGCTATTGCAATTGACGGTGATAGCCTACGCGCTCGATACGCTGGTTAAATCCGTCGGAACCAGCGAAACCAACAGCGAATTCCCAGCCGGCGATGGGCTTTTGATGACGCTTGGTTGCCTACACTTCCCACTGTTTGCAATGATCGTTTGGCGCCTGTCATCTGGCGACCTGTCTCTCGCGGAATCGATTGCCGTGTTCTTCGCTGCAGGTCTTTTCTTTGGACAGGTCAGCAATTCGGCAGCACATGAACTAATCCACCGCAATTCACGGCTGCTGCACCGGCTGGGTATGTGGATGTATATATCTCAGCTGTTTGGGCATCACACCTCGGCGCATGTTCTAATCCATCATCGTCATGTCGCAACAGACGCAGATCCGAGTTCGGCCAGATTGGGTCAAAGCTATTATAGTTTCGTGCGTCAGGCATGGGCTGGATCCTTTCGCCAAGGGTTCATCGCCGAACAAGATCGCCTCGCCCGCATAAACCGCTCATCCCTGAAAAACCCCTATTTTATCTATGTTTTGGGTGGCCTTTTGTTGATTGCGATATCGGCCCTGCTTGGAGGCTGGACAGGTGTCATCGTCTATATCGGGCTGGCCATCTACGCCACGCTGCAATTGTTATTATCCGACTATGTTCAACACTATGGATTGCGCCGCAACATCGACGAAACCGGCAAGCCCGAAACCGTCTGCAATCGCCACAGTTGGAACAGCCCGCATTGGTTTTCTTCTGGTTTCATGCTGAACGCACCACGCCATTCTGATCACCATGCACATCCCGGCCGTACGTTCGCGTCGTTGGAACTGCCTGAAGACGGACCAACCCTGCCCCGGTCCCTGCCAGTAATGGCCTCGCTTGCGCTGTGGCCCCCGGTTTGGCGACGTGTGATGGACCACCGCGCTGCTAAATGGGGCGCATAGATATGCGCTATGTCTTAGCCCTTTGCCTTTGTACCGGCAGCGCATCCGCTCAAACAAAAATGTCGGCGGACGAATTTGAACGCTATGTCACCGGCAAGATATTCGTCTATGGAACCGAGGGCGCGCAGGATTACGGCGTCGAACAATATCTGCCCAACAACCGCGTGCGTTGGTCGCGTCTAGATGGCAATTGCATCAAGGGCGAATGGTACGCCGACGGTCCCAACATCTGTTTTGCCTATGAGGGCGAGCCAGAACCGCATTGCTGGACTGTTTTTGCAAGCGATAACGGCATGATCGCGATCAACACAGACACTGGCCAAACGGTCGTTGAGGCCCGCGAAGACCCCAGCGCCCTGATTTGCAACGATCTTTTTGGCTAGAACAAACTACCTTGATCACCCGGTGTTGACTTCGTGCCAGATGATTTCGCCTTAGATCCAAGCGCCATCCGCCCATCCGCAAATTCGATCTCAAGCGCTTTCGCTGATTTGGCCGCCGCTTGCGTCGTCACAACATCACCGTCACCACGCACCACCGCATAGCCGCGTTTCAGTGTTTCACGGTATCCCAAGGTTTCGCGTAAACGATCAAGTGCCTCTAGCCGTGCCTTACGCTCGGCCTGCTGCGCCGAGGCAATCGCAGATAACCGTTGCCCTGCATTTTCCAATCGCACACGCGCTGATGACACATCCGGCGGGCGCAAAAATAAACGATCCAATCGATCCCGCGCACGCTCTGCCTGTCGCGACAACGTGGGCACCAACCGCTGCGAAAAATCATGCAACCGTCGGCGATCTTGTTCAACGCCGCGCGCCAACAAACTGCGCCGCAATGGCGCCTTTGCTAACTGCAATCGTTTTTGCGCGATCACTGCGCGCAACGTTTGCGGCAACTTTTCCGCCGCGAAATCCAATCGTTGCTGGGCAACGCTGGTCAAACTGTCGGGCTGTGGCAAAGCCCGGGCCACATCGGCAAGCCGCTGCTGGCGACGTTGTAACCCACTGCTAAGCGCATGACTAAGTCGGGCGCTTTGTTGGTCTGCCCAGGCAAGCAATTCCAACCGCACAGGCACCGCCAACTCAGCCGCAGCTGTCGGCGTCGGTGCTCGTTGATCAGACACAAAGTCGATCAACGTCGTATCCGTTTCGTGCCCCACGGCAGAAATCAACGGGATATCGGATGCAGCTGCAGTGCGGGCAACGATTTCCTCGTTAAATCCCCAAAGATCCTCAATTGACCCACCGCCGCGCGCCACAATGATTAAATCAGGCCGCGGCATCGCACCACCTGGCGACATCGCGTTGAACCCCTCAATCGCGCGTGCAACCTCTGGGGCACAGTTCTTGCCCTGAACGGCCACGGGCCAAACCAAAACCTTACGCGGGAAACGATCCCGCAACCGATGCAAAATATCGCGGATCACAGCACCCGTCGGCGATGTCACGACGCCAATAACTTCCGGTAGATAAGGCAATTCACGCTTGCGTTCAGGATCAAACAATCCCTCCGCTGCCAATGCCTTTTTGCGTTTTTCCAGCATCGCCATGAGGGCACCGGCACCGGCGACCTCAACACTATCCACATTGATATTATACTTGGACTGCGGCCCAAACGTGGACAGCTTGCCCGTGACAATAACCTCCAGCCCCTCTTCGGGGACAACACCCAGACCCGCAACTTGGCCTTTCCACGTGTTGCAGGCGATCACATTCTTATCGTCCTTAATGTCGTAATACATGTGACCAGATCGTGCCTGAACTACGCGCCCAACCTCACCGCGCACACGCACGCGCCCAAACGCACCCTCTAGGGTTTTCTTTACCGATCCTGTCAGCTCAGAAACCGTAAACTCAGGGGCATTTCCCTTTGCTGGTTCGTCTTCAAAAAGGTCCATCGGCTGCCCTTGTTCTTCGCATGCGACAACCTTAGAACGCATGACAACAAAGGCCAAGCGGGGGCGAACATGAATATCCTGATTTTAGGAAGCGGCGGGCGCGAACACGCGTTGGCATGGGCCATCAAACAAAACCCAAAATGCGATCGCTTGATCGTGGCCCCGGGCAACGCCGGGATTGCAGCCCTGACCGAATGCGCAGTGCTTGATATCTTGGATGGATCAGCCGTCGCAAACTTCGCAGCGGAAAACGCCATCGACTTTGTGGTCGTCGGACCAGAGGCCCCCCTCGCCGTCGGTGTTGCAGACGATTTGCGCGCTGCAGGACTTACAGTTTTCGGACCTTCGCAGGCCGCGGCACAACTTGAATCCTCAAAGTCTTTCACAAAAGCGATCTGCGACGCGGCCAACGCCCCAACTGCCGCCTACGCACATTTCACCGATGCAGAGGCCGCAAAATCCTACATCCGCGCCCAAGGTGCGCCGATCGTGGTCAAGGCCGATGGCCTTGCCGCTGGCAAGGGCGTCATCGTCGCCATGACCGAGGCCGAAGCCCTAGACGCTATCGATGACATGTTTGATGGCAGTTTTGGCGATGCCGGCGCAGAGGTCGTCATCGAAGAGTTTATGGAGGGCGAAGAAGCCTCATTCTTCTGTCTCGTAGACGGCACCAACATTCTGCCCATTGGCACCGCCCAAGACCACAAACGCGTTGGTGAAGGCGACACAGGCCCCAACACAGGTGGTATGGGGGCCTATTCACCTGCGCCCGTGATGTCCGATGCGATCACGCAGAAAACGATCGCCGAAATCGTCCACCCCACAATGCAGGTCATGCAAGACCGCGGCACCCCATTCCAAGGCGTGTTGTTTGTTGGATTGATGATCAAAGACGGCCAACCACGCCTAGTGGAATATAACGTTCGGTTTGGCGATCCTGAATGCCAATGCCTGATGATGCGCCTTGGCGCACAAATCCTCGACCTGCTGCACGCCTGCGCTGAAAATCGACTAAGCGACGTTAGCGCAAATTGGGCAGACGATCACGCCCTCACAGTCGTCCTCGCAGCAAATGGCTATCCCGGGACCTACGAAAAAGACACTATCATCAAAGGGTTAGACGCGCTCACTGATGACAGCAAGAACACCGTCTTTCATGCAGGCACAGCCCTCAATGACGGAAAAATCACCGCCGTCGGAGGTCGCGTTTTGGCTGTGACCGCACGCGGTGACACGCTCCGCGATGCCCATACCCGTGCCTACGCGATGGTCGATGCCATCGATTGGCCCCAAGGCTTCTGCCGCCGAGACATCGGCTGGCGTGCCCTTTAAACTTCTTCTAGCCCAAAATACCTCCGCCGGAGGCATCCCTGACCCGTTAGGGTCAAAACAAAGAAACCACGCCTGTTAAGGCGTGGCCTGTTTTTAGCATTGCGTTCTGATTAAGCGGCGCGGCCAACCAAAACTTCTGTAATTTCTTCCTGTGCGGCATCTTCTTCATTGCCCGACACAGCTGCAATCTCACGCGTCAAACGTTCTAACGCAGCTTCATACAGTTGACGCTCAGAATAAGACTGCTCACGCTGGTCGTCTTGGCGGTGCAAATCGCGCACAACCTCAGCAATCGCGATCAAATCACCAGAGTTGATCTTTTGCTCGTACTCTTGCGCACGACGTGACCACATTGCCTTTTTGACTTTTGCTTTGCCGCGCAACGTTTTCATCGCGTTTCCAACGACCTCTGTCGTTGCCAAAGCGCGCATGCCGACTTCAGTTACTTTATTTGTCGGTACCCGAAGCGTCATTTTGTCCTTTTCGAACGCAATCACAAACAGCTCCAGCGCAAAGCCGGCAACTTCTTCTTCTTCAATACCAACAACCTTGCCAACGCCGTGCGCTGGATACACAACAAAGTCGTTCGGCTTAAATTCGTATTTCTTCTTGGCCATGTTTTCCCTTCCATGGTTCACCCTATCAAAACGCGACAAAAAAACCGGCGGGGCGTGAGCCTCCGTCAGTTTCAAAACCGATCAGGAATGGGTTAGAGTAGTGACGTCATTAGGGGTAGTATATCACAAAAAACGCTTCTCTAAAAGCGCCCTTAGATGTCAAATCAAAACATTTAAAATTCAGGTACTTACACCCTGAATCAAGCGAATCAACCGCCTTCACCGGGCGCTTCTGACAACAACTCAAGTTTGCCCTCTTTACCGTCCATTTCCTCTGCATTTGGCAGCGGCTCTTTCTTGGTAATGATGACCGGCCACATCTCGGAATACTTGCGGTTAAACTCGACCCACTTTTCCATATCCGGCTCAGTATCTGGGCGGATCGCATCTGCTGGGCATTCTGGCTCACATACGCCGCAGTCGATGCATTCATCCGGATGGATCACCAACATGTTTTCACCTTCATAAAAACAATCCACTGGGCATACTTCTACACAGTCGGTGTATTTACAGGCGATACAGTTGTCGTTGACGATATATGTCATGGTCAGTCATCCAAAAGAGTTCGAAAATTGAGTTAGGCCAACTATTCACAGCATTCAAGCCAGAAAGGTCACAGTTCACGCAACTGAGACGCCATGTCCCGCCTGTCCTTCTTGGTTGGGCGCCCTTTTCCTTCAAATCGCGGATTTTTGGGACGCACGACCTTTTCGGGGGACATATCTTCATAGAGCGCTTGCGCCTCAGGCGCGGGCCCTCGTCGCGACCCGCAAGCGAGGATCTTGACCACCTTCACATCGGTCTCTTTTAGAAATGTCAGGACATCATCTGCACCGACGCTGCGCGCAGGTTTGCCAACCAATTCGCCATTTACGCGAACCTTGCCTTTTGACACGACACCCGCGGCGAGGCTGCGCGATTTGAAAAACCGCGCATGCCAGAGCCATTTATCCAAACGGATGGTGTCGCGCGCTTCGTTCAATCGCTTTTGAAACCCGCCAAAGCTGCCGCGAATGGGTTATCCGGATCGATTTTCTTTTCGGCCTTTGGCTTGGAAGAGAATTTCTGAGGGGAATTGCCCTTGGGGCCTTTGCCCTTAGGCTTGCCCTTGCTACGCGGTCTGTCATTTTGCGGACGTGCTGGACGCGATGCGCGACCGCCCCAAGCGAAAGTATAGAATACTTCCATCTCGGCTTCAGCAATTGGTGACTTAAGCTCGGTCTCCGCCGGGACTTCGTCCGTCGGCGCAATGACTTCGGCAGGCGTTTCTTCGGTTGCCGCTGCGTCTGGTGCAACAGCCGCTACAGAAATCGCTTTAACTTTCTCGCGTTCACCCTTTTCGGCCTTATATCCAAGGCCCTGCATAAGGTCCGCGAATTGCTCCAGTGTCATACCCGTGATCGACAACATATCAGCATTGGCTTCAAACCCGCCGCGCGTGTCTTTGTCACGCAGCATATCTGCTAGGCGCTCCAACATATCGATCCGGATTGCGCGTTCCCCAGCAGCGCGATAGCCAGCCATCGCATAATACCCGGGCTGCGCACCTTTTTCAGCAGGGACAGTCACCAGACCCGGTGGGGGGCTTTCTGGGAACTCCTGCAGGTTTTTGGTCAAAGACCAGAGAACCAAACGCAAACGCGTCGGTGCCGGTTTCAACAAAAGCGGCATAAAGATTGTAAATTGCCCAAACCGAATCCCGTGTTTGCGCAACGACCCACGCGCATCTTGATCTAGTGCTTTGACCTCATCTGCGATTTCACCGCGTGGGACGATGCCGAACCCTTCGACCATGCGGAAGGCAAACCCTTTGGCCAGTCCCTCAAGCGTTTCATCATTTTTCAATGCGAGGAGCGGTTCAAACCCAGCAGCTACTTTACGATCAATGAAGTGCTGCAAACGGCGTTGCACTTTGGTTGCGACGTCATCGCCGGCTTCGTCGTCGACAAAAACTTCAACGATTGGCTTTAGTGCATCCGCCCCAGCAACCAATTTACCGACGGCCTTATCACCCCACATCAGCCCACCTTGCTCAGTGAAATCGATCTCGGTGTCTGGCGCGTTATAAAACTTGTCAGCCATCAAATGCCAATGTGGCTTAAGGGCCTGAACCGATGCTTGACGCAATGTCTTTGCCTCATCCGGGCTTCCGGCTTTGTCCATACGAAAGCGGAACCCTTCGAGTTTACCTACGAATTCACCTTCTACGGTGACTTCACCATTCTCATTTACGTCAGCCAAAAGGCTCTCCTTCTGTTTGAGTCGGCGAAGCAAGACAGATGTCCGCCGGTCCACAAATCTTTGCGTCAGTGCGGAGTGTAATGCATCTGACAGTCGATCTTCTACAGCGCGAGTCGCCTCACGCCAATGGGAAACATCACGCAGCCAATCACTGCGTTGCGCGACATATGTCCAGGTTCGGATAAACCCCAGCCGTTTTGACAGCGCGTCTATGTCGCCCTCGGTTCGATCAATCCGGGCCACTTTCAAAGCAAACCAGTTTTCGTCGATATGCCCGTCTTGGTGAAGGTCGACAAAAACTTTACTAAGGATGGCTGCATGTTCAGCGGGGCTGGTCCCTCGGAAATCAGGAACGCGGCACACATCCCAAAGCAACCGGACCGACGGACCGTCTTTTGCCCGCGCTGCAACCAGTTCATCACCAGCCAGCGCTTTTAGCGCGGCAAGGTCGTCGCTTTCGCGCACCCGTGTTAGCCAATCGTCTTGTGTGAATTGCTCTAATGTCTGGATCAGACGCTTAGGTGATCCAAATTGCAGGTCAGAATTACGCCACTGCAGCTTTTGCACCGGTCGGAAACGGTGCTGAACAATGGCATTGGCAACCTCATCGTCCAAAGGATGCGCCTCGCCCGTGACACCAAATGTCCCGTTCTCAGTATGACGACCCGCCCGGCCCGCAATCTGCGCCAATTCTTCGGGAAAAAGATGACGCATCTTGCGGCCGTCAAACTTGGTCAGTCCAGAGAATGCGACGTGTTTGATATCAAGGTTCAGCCCCATCCCAATGGCGTCAGTTGCCACCAGATAGTCGACATCGCCGTTTTGATACATTTCGACCTGCGCGTTGCGCGTGCGCGGACTAAGCGCGCCCATAACAACCGCCGCACCGCCCTTTTGGCGGCGCAAAAGCTCGGCGATGGCATATACATTTTCAACAGAAAATCCAACAATTGCACTTCGCGGCGGCATCCGACTAATCTTTTTCGAACCTGAATAGGTTAAATCCGAAAACCGCTCTTTGCGCACAAACTCTGCCTCAGGGACCAAGGCCGAAATCGCATCACGCATGGTTTCCGCGCCCAAAAATACGGTTTCCTTCAGCCCGCGCGACTGCAGCAGGCGATCCGTAAACACGTGGCCACGTTCCGCGTCTGCGGCCAGTTGGATTTCATCCACAGCGAGAAAATCGCAGCCCATTCCCTGCGGCATCGCCTCGACGGTACAGACCCAATAGGCCGCGCGAGGCGGGACAATGCGTTCTTCACCAGTCACCAATGCAACGACACCTGGGCCGCGTTTGGCGACTATTCGATCGTAAACCTCTCGCGCCAACAGGCGTAGCGGCAGACCAATCACACCAGTTCGATGCGATAACATCCGTTCAATCGCGAAATGCGTTTTCCCGGTATTTGTCGGACCCAATACAGCCGTGACGCGGGCGGTGCTCATCTGTCAAAACCCTGTCATACGGGAGGCCGCGGATTAGAGCGACTGCCCCTTTAGCTGTTCTTCAAGACGCGCGCTGGCGTCCAATGCAGGCTGATTCAGTGGATAGATCTCTAGAATCAACTGATAGACTTCTAAAGCATCTTCGGGGCGTTCCAACCCTTCCATTACATTTCCAAGACCGAACATCGCCTCGTAATGACGCGGCACCATCACCAAGGTCTGACGCAGATCATCAAGAGCAGGGCCAACCAACCCTGCGGCAAAATAAGCAGATGCACGTGCATGATACCCTTCGGCAAATTCAGGGGCGTGATCGATCAGCGCTGTAAAGTGCTCAATCGCCTCATTTGGCGCGCCCTCTTCCATCGCATCGCTGCCTCTGCGGTACAATAAATCAATCGCAGCCGACCCTGATCGACGCCATTCGGCCTGTATTTCGCGTGCGATTCGCGCATGCGTGGCTTCATCCGCTCTCGCTAAGTCCTTGAACAATTCATCAATCCCAGCATCTTGCCCAACTGCGGCCGTTGAAAGAGCTGCAGAAAAAAGAAATGCCGTAACGACACATTTGAAGGGTGTTAAACGAATGACCATAAAGTAAATGTAGCGTTATTGGCGCAAGGTGCCAGAGCAAGCGCATCACAAGATGTAAAAAAGGACGAATTATCATGAGCGACGTGATCACAGCAGCTATCGCAGCCCTAAACGAAAAGATGGGCGGTGCTGGCTTTGACGGCACAGCGAAATTCGACATCGAAGACGAAGGCAGCATTCTAATTGACGAAAATGGCGCCTCTGCATCCGATGCGGACGCAGACGTCACACTGACTGCAAGCGCAGAAGTGTTCCAAGCGATCTTAGAGGGCGAAGAAAACCCAACAGCGGCCTTCATGACGGGCAAGCTAAAGGTCGACGGCGACATGGGTCTTGCCATGAAACTATCCGGCGTGATCGGCTAAACCATGAGCGCAGCACCGTATTTCGAGGATGTCGCCGACGGACCCGCAAACGGTGCCGCGCATTGGTTAACCTGTGATGATGGGCTGCGTATACGCGTGGTCCATTGGCCTGCCGAAACAGCCAAAGGGACGATTTTGCTGTTTCCAGGTCGGACCGAATATGCCGAGAAATACGGTCGGGCTGCCAAAGAATACACATCAGCAGGCTTTGACGTATTGGCCATCGATTTTCGCGGGCAAGGCATCGCCGACCGTATGGCAGACGACCGTGGCCTTGGGCACGTTGGCAAATTTTCGGATTACCAACGGGATGTAAATGCGGCGGTTGCCCACGCGAAATCCGCAAAGCTACCAGAACCAAACTATCTCGTGGCGCACTCAATGGGTGGGTGTATTGGGTTGCGGGCATTACACAACGCCCTGCCGGTAAAAGCCGCTGCGTTTTCCGCGCCAATGTGGGGCGTTGCGATCGAGCAACCACTTTTGACTGCGGCGTGGGTCATAGGCACGATCGGCCCAAAGATCGGAATTGGCAAAATGGTCTCGCCGGGGCGTTCGACAACGAACTACGTCGAAGAAGAAGAGTTCGAGCAAAACGAACTGACCTGCGATCCCGTAATGTTCACCTATATGCGCGACCAATTACGCGCGCACCCGGATCTTGGTCTGGGTGGCCCGTCCGTCCAATGGATCGGCCTCGCACTGCGCGAAATGCGCAAACTCAGCACGATGAAAACGCCAAATTGCCCTTGTTTTACAGGGCTCGGCACGGATGAGACGATCGTAAGTCCTGAACGCATCAAAGACCGCATGGCCAGCTGGCCCAATGGCGAGCTTGCGATCTATGACGGTGCAAAGCATGAAATCATGATCGAGCTACCTGAGACACGCGACGATTTCTTTGCCAAATCAATCGCGTTATTTGACGCCAACCGCTAGCTTTCCTCAGACGCGCATCAGTTTCGAAAGCACCGAAATGTCCCCTCGCGGCAATTGCAGACTTGCGCACTGCTTGCTGGCTATGCTCCGTTGATAGAACGACGAACTTATCCCGATCTTACGGAGGCGCCGATACCCAATGCCTAAACCGCTTGCCCCTTTGCCGTCCAAAGCCGTGTCATCGCAGCAAAAAGCACCCACAAATGCCTGCGACACGCACGTACATTTACTTGGCGCGCCCGAAGAATATCCACTGTTTGACGGTCGCACCGAAGACCCCGCACAAAGTTTCGCGGCCTATATGGACGACTACCGCGCACATCTGAGTGCGCTTGGCATCACCCGTGGTGTCGTCGTTCAATCCATATTCTATGGCACCGACAACAGCGTCACCGTCGAAGCGGTGCGTCAAATGGGCGACGGCTTCAAAGGCATTGGCCTCTTGCCCGATGGCTCACAAGAGACCGATCTTGACCAATTTGCCGACTGGAACCTCTCCGGGGTGCGTTTGAACTACGTACACGGAGGAGTTTTGACATGGGGCGGCGCCAAGGCTATGGCGCCAATGCTCGCCGACCGCGGAATGCATATCCAAATGCTGATGCACGCGGACAAACACATGCAAGAACTCGCCGCTGACGTTGCGACCTGCCCTGTTCCCGTGGTTTTTGATCACATCGGTTGGCCCACTGACATCGCAGCGGGTCCAAACACCGCAGGTTTCCAGGCGCTACTCCGTGCTCTGTCCGATGGGCACGCCTATATCAAGCTATCAGGTCTCTATCGTCTATCTAACGCCCCCTATGATCAAACAGATGCCTTTGTCGCCGCGCTGGTCGAGGCGAATTCAGCACGCTGTCTTTGGGGATCTGACTGGCCACATATCATGCTCAACGGGGCCGAAATGCCGCATGGTAATGCTTTGTGGGACGCGTTTCACCGCGTTGTCAGCGATGAGGACACGCGCCACAAAATTTTGGTCGAAAACCCCGCCGAATTGTACAAGTTTTAGTCAACGCGGCTTTTTCCTGCCCCAATGCCACCCTATGTAGGCTGCAAGACATTCAAAAAGGACGAACCATGCGCTTTCCCACCCCAGTTTTTGATGCAAATGCCACCGGCGGCGGTGACTTTGGAGACCTGCCAGAATGGGACCTTACGGACCTTTATCCGGCAGAGGACAGCAAAGAACTGACCGACGATCTTGCATGGCTTGAAACTGAATGTGCCAGTTTTGCTGCCGATTACGAAGGAAAACTGGCCGATCTCGACGCTGCCGCGATGTTGAAGGCGGTTCAACGCAACGAAACAATCGGCGAAATCGCAGGCCGCATCATGTCCTTTGCGGGGCTACGCTATTACCAGATCACCACCGATGCCGAGCGCGCGCAGTTCATGGCGAACATGCAGGATAAGATCACAAATTTCACAACGCCGCTTGTGTTCTATTCTTTGGAATTCAATCGCTTAGACGATGCAGCGCTCGCCGCAATGCTGGCTGAAAACGCAGACCTTGCCCGCTACAAACCCGTCTTTGACCGGATGCGCGCGATGAAACCGCACCAGTTGTCGGACGAATTGGAAAAATTCTTGCACGATCAATCCACTGTCGGATCCGCTGCATGGAACCGTCTGTTTGATGAAACTATGGCGGGGCTAGAATTTGTGGTCGGTGAGGACGTGCTTAACCTTGAGGCCACGCTCAACCTACTGACTGATCAGGACCGCGCCAAGCGCGAGGCCGCGACCCACGCCCTTGCAGCCGTGTTCCAAGAAAACATCAAGATCTTTGCCCGCGTGCACAACACGCTCGCCAAAGAAAAGGAAATCGAAGATCGCTGGCGCAAAATGCCGACACCACAAACCGGTCGTCACCTGTCCAATGATGTCGAGGCCGAGGTAGTCGAGGCCCTGCGCAACGCTGTCGTCAAAGCCTACCCACGCCTTTCGCATCGTTATTACAAGCTAAAGGCCAAATGGCTGGGCCTAGAACGCATGGAAACATGGGACCGCAACGCGCCGCTGCCCATGGAAGACACGCGTTTGGTCAGCTGGGAAGACGCGACAAAAACCGTCATGGATGCCTATGGATCGTTCGATCCCAAAATGGCCGAACTGGCCGAACCATTCTTTACCAAAGGATGGATCGATGCACCCGTGAAACCCGGTAAAGCCCCCGGTGCTTTCGCGCACCCTACCGTCACGACAGTCCACCCCTACGTCATGCTGAACTATCTCGGCAAACCGCGCGACGTGATGACACTGGCCCACGAACTGGGCCACGGCGTTCACCAAGTGCTGGCCGCTGAACAGGGTGAATTCCTGTCCTCCACCCCGCTGACACTGGCCGAAACAGCATCAGTCTTTGGTGAAATGCTCACCTTCCGCAAATTGCTGGAAGGCGCGAAAACCAAAGAAGAACGCAAGGTTCTGCTGGCTGGCAAAGTCGAGGACATGATCAACACGGTCGTGCGCCAAATCGCGTTCTATGATTTCGAATGCAAACTCCACGCCGCCCGCGCCGACGGTGAACTAACACCAGACGACATTAACGCGCTCTGGATGTCAGTTCAGGCCGAAAGCCTTGGAGATGTATTTGATTTCCAAGAAGGATATGAAACCTTCTGGGCCTATATCCCACACTTCGTCCACTCTCCGTTCTATGTCTACGCCTATGCCTTTGGCGACGGCCTCGTGAACGCGCTTTATGCGGTCTACGAAGAAGGCGACCCTGATTTTCAGGCGAAATACTTCGACATGCTCAAGGCCGGCGGATCAAAGCACCACAAAGAACTGCTTGCGCCCTTTGGCCTCGACGCCAGCGATCCAGCATTCTGGGACAAAGGCTTGTCTATGATCGAAGGCTTCATAGACGAATTAGAGGCGATGGAAGACTAAGCACAGCATCTGTGCACGCCGTGCACTTGGCCCGCCCGAATGGTTCAGCTAGCCTAATCGCAGCAACGCCATAAGGGAGGGCCAGCCATGCGCCGCAAGGAATACTCGAGCGAAGACATCACGGTGACATTTGATATGTCCCGCTGCATCCACGCACGTAACTGTTTTCTGAAATTGCCAGACGTGTTTGACCCTGCCCAACGCCCATGGGTCCAAACCGACAAAGCCCCGGCCGAAGAAATAGCCTCAGTCGTACGGTCCTGCCCCTCTGGTGCACTCGGGTTTCGCTACAACGAGGCAAGCGCAGAAACCCCGCCAAAAATTAACCGCATCACCGTTCTTGAAAACGGACCACTCGCCGTTTCGGGTGCGCTGACGGTTGAAGACGAAGACATGACCCGTGCCACTCTTTGCCGCTGTGGTCTGTCAAAAAACAAACCCTATTGCGACAACAGCCACCAAGACGGCGGGTTCGAGGCCTCTGGTGAACCAACCGCCAATGCACCAAAAACAGTCGATGACCAAGGCGGGCCCATCGCCGCCCTTCGCATCCCTGACGGCCCTTTGAAAATCGCAGGCAAAGCCGAAGTGACAAGCGGTACCGGGCGTAAAATCGTAAAGGGTGAGAACCTGTTCCTGTGCCGCTGCGGCGCGTCCAAGAATAAACCGTTCTGCGACGGCAGCCACAAAGGCATCGATTTCAAAGATCCCGCCTAACAAGCTGCCGTGACGTCACGCTTCGCCTGTGTGCAACGCAGGCTTAGCTTGGTCTAAAATCGGGGGGTCAAAATGCAATCAGTAAGAAAATGGCTGGCGCGCTTAGGTGTGCTAATCGCTCTCGCTTTGGCGGCTTTTTTGATCTTTGCACCCGGCTATGTCGAAAAAGGTCGAAACGCAGTCGCCGAACACGATCCTTATCCGGTCTCCGAAGCAGCAGCAGCTTTGCATTCTGACATGATCATCGGCGACTGGCATGCAGATCCAACCTTGTGGAAACGTGACCTAAATGAACGTGCGACACGCGGGCATGTCGATGTACCGCGCTTACTCGAAGGCAACGTCGCGATCCAGGTTTTCACTGCTGTCACCAAAAGCCCAGCGGGGCAAAACAATAGCCAGAATTCAGCAGAAGCGTTCGACAACATCACACCGCTCGCCATGGGGCAGCTTTGGCCGCCACGGACATGGGGCAGCCTATTCGAGCGGGCGCTTTATCAAGGCGAGAGGCTCCAAGACCTAGCTAATCGTTCAAACGATCGCTTTCGCTTGATCACAACCAAAACTGAATTTGACCAACTGCTGTCAGACCGCGAAACCGGCGCACGCGTTATTGGTGGCGTTTTTGGGATCGAAGGGGCCCACGCATTTGAGGGCGATATTGCAAACCTTGACCTGCTCGAAAACAACGGTCTGCGCCTTGTCGGGCTGCACCACTTTTTTGACAACGAACTTGGCGGCTCGCTTCACGGTGAAAGCAACGCAGGCCTCACTGACTTTGGGCGAACAGTCGTCAAAGAGGTCGTTGCCAGAAACATGATTTTGGATGTCGCACACTCCAGCAAACAGGTTGTGCGGGACGTGTTGGAAATGACGGACATCCCAATTGTGCTTAGCCATGGCGGCATCTTTTCTCATTGCAGCACCGAACGAAACTTGCCCGATGACCTGATGGTCGACATCGCAAAATCCGGCGGCGTTGTCGGCATCGGGTTCTGGAAATCGGCATCATGCGACATCACGCCAGACGGTGTCGCGGCCTCAATTGTTGCCGCAGTAACTCTGATGGGCGAAGACCATGTCTCGTTTGGATCGGACTTTGATGGGTCAGTTAAAACCGCCTTTGACGCATCAGAATTGAGCGCACTGACCGACGCCCTGCTCCGCGCAGGTTTATCCGAAACTCAGATCCGAAAAATTGCCGGTGAAAATATGACGCGTGTGTTGCGCGCACGCTTGGCCGATTAATCGAGTTCCGTAAACGGCCAAGGTTTCACTTCACTCGCAGCGGCCTGGTACCGCGCGGCCTTCGCCATCCACATACCGATTGTCGTGCCAAGTTCAGCCAGTTGGTCATTCGGTACACGCTTATTGACCAACATGATCACAAACTGCGCGATCGTAATGAGGCCCAACAAAGTGTGCGCAAAGCTAAGTAAGAACCAAATGACAATCATCATCACCAAACGGATGAACATGTTGTCATAATCCGCCTCAGGGGCATCGTTTGGTGTTTCGTGGTCCTGCATTCTTTCCTCCGTCTAGGCGGCTGGGTGTCCACCCGCTGCCTCAAATATCATATCCAACATTGCCTGCGTTCCGCGACTAAATTCAAGAGGGCATGCATAAGGCGTGCCATTTTGCACTGTATCCGCGAAATTTTGAACCTGTAGGACATACTGGTTCACGGCAGGCCAACGTTCTTGCGTACGCGTCCCGTCCTCGGTTTCCAGCGTCAAAACCGATAAATCATGGACGTTTGCATTAAACGGGCACTCTAGCGTTAGCATCCCTTTGTCCCCATGGAACACGATCTGCTGACGCTTAGACAGGCGCATTGACACCATCGATGACATGCTGAACGTTGCAAAATCTGCTGCAAATTGCGCGTAAACATCTACGCCATGCTCGTGGCGGAGGTTCGATAGAGAGATGGTCTCAGGTTCCTCACCAGTCACCAACCGCGTCGCCGCGCAGGTATACACCCCAATATCATAGAGGCCGCCGCCGCCTTTTGCAGGGTCATGACGAATATTAGCGGCATCCCCCGCATTGTTAAAACTGAACACCGCATCGACGTGACCCAGTTTGCCAATCGCCCCGCCTTGCACCAATTCACGCGCTCTGTGGAATTGTGGATGATGCGCGATCATCAACCCTTCAGCCACGTGCAAGCCAGATGCATCGCGTTCTGCAATCAGCTGGTCAATATACTCAGCCCTAAGAACGATGGGTTTCTCGCAAAGTACGTGTTTACCAGAAGCGACCGCCTTGGATGTCCACTCCGCATGCAAATGATTGGGAAGCGGCACGTAAACAGCATCGATTGCGTCAGATCCCAGCATCTGGTCGTAATCGTTCCAAACGTCGATCTGTGGCGCGAATGCTTTGAATGGGTCGGCCTTTTCAGGCGATGATGTTGCAACAGCAACCAATTCATTCCCATGCGCCGCATGAATTGCGGGGCCCATCGTTTGCGCTGCAAATCTCGAAGCCCCTAATATTCCCCAACGCAATGCCATGTCCGCCTCCAATTCTGTTGGCGCTAACACTAAATCGCCAAAGGAGAGAGTGCAAAAAGAAAACCCCAGAGCAAGCTCCGGGGTTTTACCAAAATTAATGACGCTTATGCTGACGCAAGCATACCCTTTGTACGGGCCAATTCTTTCATCCGCTTTTGTAGCTTTTCAAACGCACGCACCTCGATCTGGCGAATACGTTCGCGGCTGACGTCATACTGCGCACTTAGGTCTTCAAGCGTAATCGTTTCTTCAGACAAACGACGCTGCATCAAGATGTCTTTTTCGCGATCATTTAAGACTTCCATAGCTTCTGCTAGCAACTCACGGCGCACAGACAATTCGTCATGCTCTTCATAGGCAGTCGCCTGATCTGCATCCTCATCCTCGAGCCAATCCTGCCACTGCGTCGCAGATTCACCGTCCGACCCACCAACCATGGCATTCAAAGAGCTATCGCCCCCTGACATACGACGGTTCATATTGATGACTTCTTGCTCAGAAACACCCAAATCAGTTGCAATCCGTTCCAGATTTTCCGGACGCAGATCGCCATCTTCAAATGCACCGATGCGGCTTTTGGCTTTGCGAAGATTAAAGAACAGCTTCTTTTGCGCACTTGTTGTGCCCATTTTCACCATCGACCATGACCGTAGAACGTACTCCTGAATAGACGCACGGATCCACCACATAGCGTAGGTCGCCAGACGGAAGCCCTTTTCAGGGTCAAATTTCTTAACCGCTTGCATCAAGCCAACGTTGGCCTCTGAAATAACCTCAGCCTGCGGAAGCCCGTACCCACGGTAGCCCATGGCGATTTTCGCTGCCAGACGCAGGTGCGACGTAACAAGCTGATGCGCAGATTCTGTGTGCTCATCCTCAACCCAGCGCTTGGCCAGCATATATTCCTGCTCAGGCTCCAACATTGGGAACTTGCGGATTTCTTGCATATAACGGTTCAGCCCCTGCTCAGGCGATGGGGCTGGAAGTGATGTATAGTTAGCCATAATAGCTCTCCCCCGGTCTTTATGTTTATTGCGTTAACATGAAGATGGTTATGAATGGGTTGGGTTTCAAGATCTCTCAAAACGAAAATTTCAAAATTCTATATAATTGAACACTTCGGGCGGTAAAATACCTAGTTATGTGCGAAATCGCACGCCCAGCTATGCAACTTCGCCCTGATGGCCCATATCAGCCAATAGGCGCCGCATATCTGCGGGCAAAGGCATTTCAAATGTATGATCCGCACCTGTCACAGGATGCACGAACCCCAATGTCGCCGCATGTAATGCTTGGCGTTCAAACGTGGACGCAGCCAAAATACCCGCTTCACCGACCGCTTTCGGCGATAGCTTACGCCGCCCCCCATAGACCGGATCCCCGATCAATGAATGCCCGCAGTGGGCCATATGGACGCGAATTTGGTGCGTGCGTCCCGTTTCCAACCAACACTCAATCAGCGCAGCCGCCGCGGGTGTCCCCAAAGTTTGGATAATGCGGGCGCGCGTCACAGCGTGACGCCCATGATCAAAAAACACTGCCTGCCTTTGACGATCAGTCCGGTGACGATCCAAAAATGTTTGAACTTTTAGAATATTGCCAGGTTCAAAACTGGTGCCCTTGATCCCGCGCAGGCGTGGATCATTGCTGTCAGGGGCACCATAGCACACCGCCAGATAGCGTCGCTCAACACTATGATCCGCGAACTGTTTGGATAACCCGTGATGCGCCGCGTCCGATTTGGCAGCAACCAACAGACCAGAGGTCTCTTTATCAATGCGGTGCACAACGCCGGGCCGCTTTGCCCCGCCCACACCCGACAACGCATCCCCACAATGATGGATCAGCGCATTCACCAATGTGCCCGATGGCGTGCCCGGGGCTGGATGCACAACCATACCCGCCGGCTTATTGACGACGATCAGATCATCGTCCTCAAACACCACATCCAACGGGATATCCTCCCCAACGATATGGCTTTCTTCGGCCTCAGCGACGGTGACAGTTATCACCGCGCCCTCAGCAACCTTCATGCGAGGCAGCGTTGCGACAACACCGTTAACGGCAATCGCGCCCTGCTCTAACAGCTTGGCCAATCGTGATCGGCTCAGGTTTGCATCACTCGGCACATCACGCGCCAATGCCTTGTCCAACCGCTTTGGTGGATCCGCTAGGATTTCGAAAACAACTAGATGCTCTGTCATCTTGGCAAAACCCTCAGCCGTATCTCGATAAGGGGGGGATGGTACCGCCTCCCCGGCTTGAACGGGGGACCCCTGGTTCCACAAACCAGTGCTCTAACCAACTGAGCTAAGGCGGCAACGCGACCGATCTAACGCCGACACACTGCAATGACAAGTCCCCGCTCGCAATTCTGGTACGAAAAACTGAACCTTCTGAACACGCGCCCGACTTGCCAAGCAGGCAACCCCTGCGCTAGGCACCCATAACGCAAAGGAGAACCGCACCATGGGTATCAACGACGAACGCGACATCGAAGCGAACATCCAGATCGGACCAACCGATTTGGGAATGGTACGGATCTACATCGAAGGCACTGGCATTGAAATCCCGATGGATTTTGACCCAGAAGAAGCCGAAGAAATCGCAGAAGAACTCAAAGCGGCCGCCATCGCGGCCCGCGCGGTCAAAGGCTAAAACAATGGCAACTGTGACGCTCGGCGATATTGCAATCGATAACGGCAAACCAATGGTACTTTTGGGCGGAATGAACGTCCTGGAAAGCCGCGACCTGGCGATGCAAGTCGCTGAAAGCTATGTCGAGGTCACACAAAAGCTAGGCATTCCATATGTCTTTAAGGCCTCATTCGACAAAGCCAACCGATCCTCAATCAATTCATACCGCGGCCCTGGCCTCGACGAAGGTCTAAAGATTTTCGCTGAGATCAAAGAAACCTTCGGCGTTCCGATCATCACCGACGTCCATGAAATTGCGCAGGCCGCACCCGTCGCCGAAGTCTGCAACATATTGCAAATCCCTGCGTTTCTAGCGCGCCAAACCGATTTGGTCCGCGCGATTGCAGAGACAGGCGCTGTGGTGAATGTGAAAAAACCGCAATTCCTCAGCCCACCTCAAATCGGAAACATCGTCGAAAAGATCAAAGAGGCAGGCAACGACCAGATCCTGCTTTGTGAACGCGGCGCTAACTTTGGCTATGACAACTTGGTCGTTGACATGCTGGGCTTTCGCACAATGCGCGACGTCAGCAACGACGCGCCAATCATCTTTGATGTGACCCATGCGCTACAAATGCGCGATCCGGGTGGCGCCGCCTCTGGTGGTCGCCGTCAACAGGTTGCGGAACTTGGTCGCGCAGGTCTGGCTGTTGGGATCGCCGGATTGTTCCTTGAAGCACATCCAGATCCCGCTAAAGCACTCTGTGATGGTCCAAGCGCCCTGCCTTTGGATCAATTGGAACCATTCTTGGCGCAAATGAAATCGATCGATGATTTGGTCAAATCATTACCACCGCTCGATATCGACTAGTCACCAAGACAGCTTTACCCTTGGATCGCGGGCCGCTTGCGCACGGATCGCCGCATGACGCGCGAATTTTTGAATCATGACTTTGCGCCGCGCTGGCGCGAGCTTGGTCTCGGGGCCGAGACGTATGATTTCCGCGTCATAGGCATCCGCAATGATCAATCCTGTGCCATCGGGTAAAAGTTCTGTTGGAAATTCAGGACCAACGGCCCAAAAAAACCGATCGCACCACTCCAAATAGCCCTGCCACTTGTTGTCAGACTGAAAATCGGCGCGCGAAGACTTACACTCGACGATCCAAATCTCCCCCTTTGGGCCCAGCGCCATAACATCAACGCGCAAACCTCGTGTGGGAATCAACTCTTCCACACTTACAAAGTCATGATGGCGCAAATGGCGCGATACACCGCGCGCCAAAAGTTGGCCGGGCATCAATTCAAGAATGTCTGCATCATCTGGCATAGAGTGAAACGTGAACAAAACGTGAATATCTGTCAAGTGCCGAGAAATTAGCACCCTCGCGGTCGCATTGTTTACAGGCACACTTAGCATTTTCACGTGAAAGACATTTTTCTGCCTTGGTTCACTTGGATAACTAAAGTGCAAAATCTAGGGAGAAGCGTAATGAGTATACTTTTGGACACGTCGTTTATGGATGCTTGTCTCGCATTGGTCGCCATTGGCTGGATCGAACGCTTCGCAATTCCTATGATGCCAGAGCATATCGTTGGCCCAGAGGGTTGGCTGCTCACAACTGCCAAATAAAATTATTATCACCTTGCGTTGACTAGGTCCGCGCCCTACCTGAATACACGGCGGTGTTCTGCTCTTCTCGTTTTCATGTGGGTTACATTCCAGTGGCCTTAAGCAAATCCGAGGGAGCTGGCTCTGTCTGAGCCCTGGTTCAGTTATCTGGCGCCCACCTGTACATACAGGTCCTCGGGAATAAACCTTCTACGGTCGCTGCGGATCCCGCCACCAATCCACTCATTCGTGCGACGCCGTAATCCGGCGCCGCCCATTTAATGCCTAGGCGAACAACTCTTCGAGCTTATCAAACGCGCTGTTCCAACCACCCTCACCTGGTGATCCAGCTGGCACGCCAACATGGGTCATGACCATACGTGTTTTGCCGCCCAGATCCTCTAACTCGACAACAACATCCGTGCTTTCCGGTGTCCCTGCAGGCATGCCCATCGATTCTGGCGACATGACATTACCGTCTGGGTCACACATGCTCTCGGTATAAACCAATCGCGTTTTTGGCGTGATTTCTTTGTAAACACCGATGAACCACATCTGCATCGTGCGATCTGGCGTCTTCATTTCCATCGAAATCTTGCGCGTACCGCCAACGGTTACATCCATCTCCGCAACTGGAATCGTCGCCCCCATCGGCCCGTACCATTTCTGAAACTGAGACGCGTCGGTCCACATCGACCAAACCATATCGATTGCAGCGTCGAATTCCCGTTCGATTCTCGCCCATTGCTGATTTTCACTCATTGGGGTTTTCCTTCAATTGATTAAGTACAAGATCCATCTGATCAAACCGCGCTTCCCAAATGTGACGGTATTGATCCGCCCAGTTGACGATCTCTTTCAACGGTGCCGCATTCAGATTGCAGGGACGAAACTGTGCGTCTTTCCCTCGAACAATTAGTCCTGCGTTTTCAAGAACTTTGATGTGTTTGGAAACGGCTGGCAAACTCATGTCGAACGGTTCAGCCAATTCATTGACCGACGCCTGGCCCTGAGAAAGCCGGGCCAAAATCGCGCGACGCGTCTCATTTGCAAGAGCAGCGAAGGTTTCATCAAGGCGGATAGCTTGGTTCATACCCCCTTAATAAACCAACTGGTTAATTAATCAATCGGTTTATTTAAACGATGTCACCGGCCCTACCCCAAAAGGGCTTATTCTTGATGTTGAACTCTTGCGCGCTACCTCACCCGCAAAGGAGTCCACCATGAAAACGCTACTATTCGCACTTTCCCTCGCGCCGCTAACCGCAAGCGCTGAAATCTCATTTTCATTCATCGAAGGCGCACCAAAAGACCGCTTTGTAATCGTAAACAATCATTGCAACCTAGCGAGCGCCGCTTTGACCATTGACCTGACGACCTCGACTGCGGGACTGATATTTGACGTCACGGCAGAAGGCGAAGGTGTAGAAGTGTTTCAGCCTGTCGAGATAGAAACAGGATCCGCGATTCTGCCCGTCGTAGCAGATGGCGCACAAATGCTAGACATTCAGCTCGGCGAATTTTCAATTGGCGACACGCTGACAATTTCAGCTGATTTGGACGATACCCTAGACCAAAGCGATCTGGGTCAAATACGAGTAGCGGGTGGCGAAATTGAAGGTGTCATGGTCACTCTCACCACCGAAAACGGCAGCGCAGCTGGCGTGTTGGATGCCGATGGAAACACGATACTTTCGGGGTCTTTGGGATGCCCGCAGGCCTAGAACTTATCAGCCATTTGCTCATGCGCCATGTGATCTAGAACAGCGTTTACAAAACGCGGTTCTTTTTCATCTGCGCAAAAAGCGCCAGCAATATCAACGTATTCCGTGATAATGACCTTTGGCGGCGTGTCGTTCAAAACCATCTCGGCCCCAGCCGCACGAAACAATGCGCGCAAAGTCGGATCAATCCGACCCAGCGGCCACTTCGCTACCAACGCGCGATCGGTCAATTGGTCAATCTTGGCTTGCTCATTCACGGCCATTTCCATCAAGGCGCGGAACGTATCAATGTCGCCTTCTTGCATTTCGACATCATCGTAAACAGCACCAAAACGGTGATCCTCAAATTCGCGCATGATCACCTCAACCGTCAGGCTTGAGTGCTCCATCTGGAACAGCGCCTGTGTCGCATAGAGACGCGCCGCTGATTTCATTTTGCGTTTTTGATTGTTGGACAGGGTCATACTGTTTTTGTGCCGTCTTGCGCGAGGAGGATGTCAGAGGTGAAGCCCACCCCTTTATCAGGACGGCCCCACTTACGAGACAGCGCGACAAGGTGCAAGGCCGCAGCCGCTGCTCCGCCGCCTTTGTTTTGATCCGCAGGATCAGCGCGCACTTCGGCTTGTTTGCGGTTTTCAACTGTCAGGATGCCATTGCCGATGCAAAGTCCTTGCAAACCCAACAATTGGATCGCACGACTGCTGTCATTACAAACCGTTTCATAGTGGGTCGTTTCGCCTCGCACCACACAGCCCAGCGCTACGTAGCCATCAAAATTCGACATGCGTTCTGCAATGCCAATCGCCGTAGGGATTTCCAAAGCGCCCGGAACCTCAACCATGTCATAGGTTGCACCCGATGCTTCGATTTCTGCAATCGCACCCGCGATCATATTGTCAGCGATATCTTTGTAATACGGTGAGACCACAATTAGGATTTTCGTCGCTTGATCCATATCCGCGCGTGGCATGACGTAATGTGACGGTCCAGCCATTATCCGATCTCCGAAACTTTGCGTGTGCCTACGATCTCTAAACCATAAGCATCCAATCCAACAACTTTTGGCTTCGGGGAATTGGTCAACAGGACAATCTCGCTCAGGCCCAGGGCACTGAGGATCTGCGCCCCAACGCCATACTGGCGCAACGTTTGAGGCGAGACATCATCGATGGCGTCAATCTTCATGTGAACATCGCGGAGCAAGACAAGAACGCCGCGGCCTTCTTCGGCGATCAAGTTCATCGCGTCGCCAAATTCGTTACGGCGTCCCTTTGGGCCAGTGCCCACGACATCCAACATTGGATCCATCGCGTGCATACGCACTAGAACAGGATCATCAGTTTCGATGTCACCTTTGATCAATGCGATATGTTCTGCACCTTGGGTTTCATCCGCAAAGACACGCAAGTCCCACTCACCCCCAAATTCGGACGTGATAGTTTCGCTCTTGTGGACTTTCACAAGGTTATCATGGCGGCGGCGATAGGCGATCAGATCGCTGATTGTCCCCACTTTGAGGTTATGCAACTGCGCAAATGCCACCAACTCGGGCAGACGCGCCATTTCGCCGTCTTCTTTCATGATCTCACAGATCACGCCCGACGGGTTCAACCCGGCCAAACGGCTGATATCAACGGCGGCCTCGGTGTGCCCAGCGCGGACAAGCACTCCGCCATCACGCGCGCGCAGCGGGAAAACATGTCCCGGCGTCGCAATATCAGCTGCGCCTTTGGAGGCATCAATCGCAGTGGAAACCGTACGGGCCCGATCAGCAGCAGAAATACCGGTGGTCACGCCTTCGCGGGCCTCAATTGAGACCGTAAATGCCGTTTCATGCCGCGATGAGTTGTGGCTCGCCATAAGGGGCAGCCCCAGTTCGTCGATGCGTGCACTCGGCAATGTCAGGCAAATCAGCCCCCGGCCATGCTTGGCCATAAAGTTGATTGCATCCGGCGTTGCCATTTGGGCAGGGATGACCAAATCACCTTCGTTCTCACGATCTTCATGATCGACCAGCACAAACATTTTGCCGTTGCGCGCGTCCTCGATGATCTCCTCAATCGGAGAAATCGCTTCTGACCAGTCTTTCTCGACTGGTCCCGGTGTTTCAAAACTAGAACTCATCTGCATCCCCATGCGGTATCTGCGTCGCGCATACCTGAGGGGCTCGAAATGATAAAGAGTTTTGCGCGTCACGATGCACGCAAACGCGACATAACGTTTCGTCGCGAGGGCCGGAGATCAGTAGAAACCTTACAACAATCGCAAGCGGTCCTTGAGCCAAGGCAAATCCGAGACAATTGGCTGAATAATCATCTCGTCCAGGAGTGGTTTAAGACGACGCGCAATGTCTTTCGGCAATTCACCCAAAACGTTCCCGCGTGTGGTAAGTGAGATTTTCCGGGTCAATTCTCCAAACGGCATCGGCAGGATCTCGACCTGATGCTGGAATCGCCCTGCCCGCTTCCATGCCAATGGCGTGATAATCGCCCAACCGCCTCCCTGCGCGACCATGGCCATGATCGCATGATAGCTATCCAATTCAAATCGGTGGCGTAGTTTAATGTTTTGGCTCCCGAGATGATCTGTGATCATTCGCCCCATAAAATGCCGGTTGGTGTATTGGATCATCGGCATCTGGCGCAGCGATTTTTCAACATCGCCTTTGATGCTCCCCTTAGGTGCCGCGATGAAAAATGGCTCTTCGATCAACGCGTGAACTTCGTGATCTTCATTATGCAGCCCAATCTCAGCCGCGACGATGACATCAAGCGCGCGGGCTTCCAACTGATCCACAAGTTGGTGTGAAGCCCCCGTTTCCAGACTGAATTGACAGTTCATCAGATCACCGCCCATATCCGTCAAAAGCGCGGGCGTCACATCAGCATCAAAATCCTCGATCATTCCCAGTCGAAACCGCGTTAGCCGGCTTAGGTCCGCCATTGCCAACTCAGCCTGTGCCTGCGCCGCCTCGTTCAGAATGGTATTTGCGCGACGCAAAAACATATCACCCGCTGGCGTTACTGAAATTGGGCGCGCGCTCCGGTTCAGCAAGGTCGTACCGACGGCACCCTCGAGGCTCGTAATTTGCTGGCTGACCGTTGCAGCCGAGGTCCCCAGCCGGCGAGCAGCCGTGGTAATTGAGCCCTCTTCAGCCGTTGCAACAAAAACTTCAACGCCCCAAAGCGTGATTTTTCCTGCGGTGATCGTCATCTATTTGCCCTTCTTGTCGCAATTGAGAGCCTAAGCGCTCATCACAACGATTGTAAGGGAGCAAAACGCCCCCTACAGTCTTTCCAAATTAGGGAGAAACGTCATGAACAAGCACGCTGCAAATTCGTGGGAAAGCCGCGCAAACGAACACTCATTTTATGGGTTTTCAGATTTACCCACCATCGCAGATCGTGGCGCGACAATCTTGACCCATGGCAAAGGCCCCTATGTCTATGACGTCCATGGCCGTGAATACCTAGATGGCAATTCTGGCCTTTGGAATATGGTTGCAGGCTTTGACCACAAAGGCATGGCCGAGGCTGCCAAAGCGCAATATGACCGTTTCCCGGGCTACCACTCTTTCTTTGGACGCATGTCCGACCAAACCGTCATGCTGTCTGAAAAACTGATAGAAGTTTCTCCATATGAGCGCGGTAAGGTGTTCTACACCAACTCCGGATCTGAAGCGAACGATACGCTTGTCAAAATGCTCTGGATGCTTGGTTGGGCCGAAGAAACACCCCAAAAGCGTAAGATCATCACCCGCATCAATGGGTACCACGGCGTGACAGCAGTCTCAGCCTCGATGACAGGCAAACCCTATAACCACGTCTTTGGTCTCCCCTTGGACGGGTTCTTGCACGTTGGTTGCCCGCACTACTGGCGTTTTGGCGAAAACGGCGAAACCGAAGCCGAATTTACCGCACGTCTCGCCAAAGAACTCGAAGGCCTGATTGAGCGCGAAGGCGCGGACACCATAGCGGGCTTCATTGCTGAACCTGTAATGGGCGCAGGCGGCGTTATCCCGCCATCCGAAGGCTACTTCCAAGCGATCCAGCCAATCCTGAAAAAACACAACATTCCTTTGGTCGCCGACGAGGTCATCACCGGCTTTGGCCGCACTGGAAACACATGGGGCTGTGAAACCTACGATTTCGTGCCGGACATCATCATCAGCTCCAAGAACCTGACGGCGGGCTATTTCCCAATGGGCGCTGTGATTTTGGGCCCACAGATGACTGACCGCATGCAGGCCGCGTCCGAAAAATTCGATGAATTCCCACACGGCTTCACGGCATCAGGCCACCCTGTTGGTAGCGCAATCGCACTCAAAGCGATTGACGTCATTATGAATGAAGGCCTGATCGAAAACGTCCGCGCGTTAACACCCTTGTTCGAAGAAGGTATGGCCAACATCGCCGAGCACAAGAACATCGGCGAGTGGCGCGGTAAGGGTTTGATGGGCGCGCTAGAAGCAGTGGCCGACAAAGACACCAAAACGCCTTTCGACGGTTCACTGTCTGTGTCCGAGCGCATCGCCAACGCTTGCACCGACGAAGGCCTAATCTGCCGTCCGCTTGGCCAAGCCATCGTCCTCTGCCCTGCCTTCATCCTGACGCCTGCTCAGATGGATGAAATGTTCGGCAAGCTTGGAAAGGCGCTGGATACGGTATTCGCAGAGATCGCGTGACAAAAACAGAACCTGCCCGGATATACGGAAAATAGCTGCAGACCAGGCTGTATCGTGTTTCTGCGAGGAAGGGCTTGCTTAACTAGATCAGAAACAGGTGCGCCTGGTCATATCGCGGCGGAATGCTGCCGCTGTCGAGGACGATGCTTGTCGATCTTGGCTGCAATAATCCTTACCAAAGGCTTGGCAGTTTCGTGCATCCGCAAGACTGTTCCATCGCCTTCAAACAACTCGCCGGCTAATGCCATGAGATTTCCCCTAACTTCAGAAATGAACGCTTTTTGATCGGGATAGGCAGCAAGAAGTGAGGCTTCACGAAACTCGAAATAGCACATCAAGTCCATGATAACGTCGGAAATCACTCGATCCCGAACAGTCAGGACATATCCTTTGGCGCCCGCAAACCCTCCCTTTTTGACTAGGTCGCAATAAGTCGCAGTCGCAGGGCTATTCTGCACGTACCCTTCCTTGAATTGCGAAATTGCCGATGCGCCGACGCCAATCAGCGTGTCCAATCTGTCATCAGTGTATCCTTGAAAGTTGCGCCGTAGATTGTACGTTTTCAGGCTTCTTGCGAGGCTGTCATCAGGTAACGCGAAATGATCAATGCCGATCGCCTGATACCCGGCACCAACAAAGGCGGAGGTGGCAAGAAAAGATAAATTTAGACGTGTCTCCGGGCCGGGCAAATCTTCGTCTTTGATCATGACTTGCCGTTTGGACATCCAAGGTACATGCGCATACCCGTAAATTGCCAAACGTTCGGGTCGCAATCTGAGGACATGATCAATTGTTTTTTGAAAGCTTTCCGTCGTTTGAAGCGGCAGCCCATAAAGCAGATCCAAATTTATGCTGGGTGTGCCATTCTCTCTGAGAAAAACTATCACGTCTTCGGTTTGTTGCACACTCTGAGGTCGCCCAATCGCTTCTTGTACCTGAGGTGCAAAGTCTTGGACGCCAAGGCTTGCTCGGTTCATGCCGGCGTCAATCAACAGTGACATAAGTTCCCGGGTTACCTCGGTCGGGTCGATTTCAACCGAAAACTCTAATGAGTCGGTCTGTTGAAAGGCCGAAAATATGGAATTCAACAGTCCTTCCATCGTTTTGGCCGGCAGCAACGTCGGCGTACCACCACCAAAATGTAGCCGGCTTAGACGAACGCTTTTCGGCAGGCGTGCGCGTACTGCTAGGATTTCCTGCTGTAAGATCGAGACATATGCATCAACCGGCGCAAGTTTCTTGGTCCCCTGCGTGCGACAAGCACAAAACCAACAAAGTCGTTTGCAAAATGGTATGTGCACATAGAGTGAGATTTCCTCATTCTCGGCCACTGAGCCTAGGAAATCGCGTTGATTCATTCGACCAGCGTCGCCGACAAACAAATTTGCTGGCGGATAGCTCGTATAGCGCGGGACCTTCGAATCAAAAATTCCTTGATGGCGTAGAAATTCAATTTGGTTCATGATGATGGTTATAGCCCCCTTAGCGGCCCTAACTTTGATACAGATCAACCTATGAATATTCCCCTCGTCGAACGTGAAAAATGCAGTGAATGCCCGATACGCCATAGAGCGGTGTGTTCGCGTTGCGATGATGATGAATTGACTATCCTAGAAACGATGAAAACTTACCGGTCTTTCAAAGCCGGTGACGTCATAATGTGGCGTGGCGAACCACTACGGTTTGTCTCGTCAATTGTGTCTGGCGTTGCTTCGCTATCCAAAACGCTCGAGGACGGTCGCACGCAGATGGTGGGGTTAATGTTGCCCTCCGATTTCATCGGCCGACCCGGACGAAAAGAGATTGAGTTTGATGTGACGGCAACAACCGACATCACGCTTTGTTGCTTTGAGCGCGAACCCTTTGAGAAATTGGTCGAACAGACACCCCACGTCGCGCATCGGTTGATTGAATTGACGCTAGATGAACTAGACGCGGCGCGAGATTGGATGCTGCTCTTGGGTCGTAAAACGGCACGGGAAAAAATCGCAACATTCGTCGAGATGTTGGTCCAGCGATCCCACATAGATGACGTAGCTCCAGCGGGTAAGATAGCGCTGCCGATGACGCGAGATCAGATTGCTAATTACCTTGGCTTGACGCTCGAAACAGTTAGTCGGCAATTTAGCGCGCTGAAAAAAGATGGCATAATCGATTTTGATGACCGCAAGAGCTTCATCGTTGTCGATACGGCCGCCCTACACGACGCAACTGGTGACGACGCTGACGGTGGAATGATCGTCTAATTCAGAAGTTCTGGATGAATTTGATTTAGATCAAAGTTCACACAAATATAACCGCCTAAACCCATCATGCGAACAGAGTCTCCTTGGCAGTGCTCTGAGCACATGAGGGGATTACGATGGACTATATTAAGCTCATACTTTTGGGGCTAATAACATTGGTAGCGGCAATGGCCGCAAACTTTGCGCGCGACATTGCATTTCAAATCCACGCCTTGCTGATCATGGCGGTTGGATTTGGGATGTTCATTTGGGTTTTGCGAAACACTGATGAACCAGCCAAGACGTACAATTCCGATCGACTGTTTTCAGATGGCGTCATCCGCGCAGGCGTCATAGCCACTGCGTTCTGGGGAATTGCCGGATTTCTTGTTGGCACGATCATCGCATTCCAACTCGCGTTTCCCAGCCTCAATTTTGACTGGGGACAACCGTTTACGAATTTTGGCAGACTCCGTCCTCTTCATACCTCGGCAGTAATTTTCGCATTTGGCGGCAATGCACTCATCGCGACGTCTTTCTATGTCGTCCAGCGCACCAGCGGCGTTCGTTTATGGGGCGGCAATGCCGCATGGTTCGTCTTTTGGGGTTATCAACTATTTATCGTCCTAGCGGCGACTGGATATTTGTTGGGTGCGACACAATCCAAAGAATATGCCGAGCCCGAATGGTATGTCGATATTTGGCTTACGATCGTTTGGTTGGCCTATTTGGCCGTCTTCCTAGGGACGATTGTGAATAGAAAAGAGCGCCACATCTATGTCGCGAACTGGTTCTTCCTAAGCTTCATCATAACCGTCGCAATGCTGCATGTGATCAACAATATGTCGATCCCAGTTAGCATTTGGGGCAGCAAGTCAGTTCAAGTTTTCTCTGGCGTGCAAGACGCCATGACCCAATGGTGGTATGGCCACAACGCGGTTGGATTCTTCCTGACTTCCGGCTTCTTGGGGATGATGTATTACTTTTTGCCAAAGCAGGCAGGACGTCCAGTTTACTCATATAAACTGAGTATCATTCACTTCTGGGCGCTGATCTTTCTATATATTTGGGCGGGCCCACACCACCTGCATTACACCGCTCTTCCCGATTGGGCATCGACCCTGGGCATGGTCTTTTCGATCATCCTTTGGATGCCGAGTTGGGGCGGGATGATCAATGGCTTGATGACGCTTCAAGGGGCGTGGGACAAGCTGCGCACCGATCCGGTTCTACGTATGTTTGTCCTGTCACTTGGCTTCTACGGCATGTCCACCTTCGAGGGACCGATGATGTCCATCCGCGCAGTAAACAGCCTGTCACATTATACCGACTGGACCATCGGACACGTACACTCTGGCGCGCTTGGCTGGAATGGCATGATCACTTTCGCCTGCATCTATTTCCTGACCCCGAAACTTTGGGGTCGCGAAAAAATGTATTCGATGTCCGCAATCAACTGGCACTTCTGGCTCGCGACGCTTGGGATCGTACTTTACGCCGCTTCCATGTGGGTCACGGGTATTATGGAAGGCCTGATGTGGCGCGAGGTCGATGACCAAGGTTTCCTAGTGAATTCCTTCGCCGACACCGTTTCAGCAAAGTTCCCAATGTACGTTGTTCGCGGCCTAGGCGGGGTACTGTTCCTCGCAGGTGCCTTGGTCATGTGCTGGAACATGTGGATGACAATTCGCGGGGCAAAGCCAGCAATGGTCGCCCTGCCCAACGCAACGCCCGCGGAATAGGAATACGTCATGGCAATTCTCGATAAACACGCCATTTTGGAAAAAAGCCCGACGTTGCTTTTGACCGCATCTCTCTTGGTCGTCACTGTGGGCGGTCTGGTTGAAATTGCACCCCTCTTTTGGTTGGAAAACACGATTGAGGACGTCGAAGGTGTACGGCCCTACAGTCCATTAGAGCTTACCGGTCGCGATATCTATATTCGTGAGGGATGCTATACATGTCATAGCCAAATGATCCGGCCAATGCGCGACGAAGTTGAACGCTATGGCCACTACTCACTGGCGGCAGAATCTAAATACGACCACCCGTTCCAATGGGGTTCTAAACGAACCGGGCCGGATCTGGCACGCGTCGGCGGCCGGTATTCCGACGCATGGCATGTTGATCACCTAATGGACCCTCAATCGGTCGTCCCAGAAAGCATCATGCCGAAATACGCATTCTTGGCAGAAACGGTCATCGATGGCGAATACGTGGATGATTTGATAGCCACCCATCGCTTTGTCGGTGTTCCCTACACAGACACCCAATTGCTTGAAGCTGAGAGAGATTTCCGTGCTCAGGCAGATCCCGACAGTGATTGGGATGGCTTGATTGAACGGTACCCTGGCGCTGTAGTTTCCAACTTTGATGGGCAGCCAGAACTCACCGAAATGGATGCGCTGATCGCCTACATGCAGATCCTTGGCACGATGATCGACTTCAGCACATTAACACCTGACGCAAGCCGATAGGAGGCTCCCATGGATACATATTCCCTACTACGTGAGATCGCGGACAGCTGGGTACTGCTTGCGATGTTTATCTTCTTTATCGGCGTCGCCGTTTGGGCCTTCTTGCCAAGCCAGAATACCGCGCGTCGTGATGCGCAAATGATCCCGTTCAAGGATGAACCCGCATGTGCTGGCACGTGTACCAATTGCGCTTGCGCGGAGAAATCTGATCCAGCGATAGGGGAAAGAAATGCCTGATCCCAAAAAGAAGGATGAAACCACCGGCGTTGAAACAACGGGTCACAACTGGGACGGCATTGAAGAGCTCAACAATCCCCTACCGCGTTGGTGGCTTTGGACGCTCTACCTGACGATTATCTGGGGAATTGGATACACGATCGCTTACCCCGCCTGGCCAATGATAAATGGCGCAACAAAGGGCCTACTCGGTTACTCAACTCGGGCTGAGGTTGCTAAAGACATTGCTGATCACCACGATAAAAACGCCGATTTGGTTTTGGCACTTACCGACAGCGAACTGGATGCCGTAGATGACGATCTTCTTCGGTATGCTGTTGCCCGCGGTGGTTCAGTTTTTCGCGCCCAATGCAGTCAATGCCATGGGTCCGGTGCCGCAGGTGCCGTGGGTTATCCAAACTTGCTAGATGATGATTGGCTTTGGGGTGGGACAAAATCCGAAATTGCTTATTCGATCACTCATGGCATTCGCAATGAAAGCGATTTTGACGCCCACTGGTCGCAAATGCCCGCCTTTGAAGACGCTCTCGAAAAGACAGAAATTGATGCGGTTGTCGAATACGTAATCGGCCTTTCTTCGACAGACGTCGAGGGTGACCTTGTCCAACTAGGCGCTCAAATTTATTCCGAAAACTGCGCAGTCTGTCACGCTGACAATGCAACGGGCGATGCCAGCATCGGTGCCCCAAATCTGGCAGATGCGATCTGGCTCTATGGCAGTGACCGCCAATCAATTGCCACCTCAGTTCGAGAAGCTCGGTTTGGTGTCATGCCTGCCTGGGGCCAACGTCTGAGTGATGAAGACGTGCGCGCAGTTACGCTATACGTGCACGGCCTTGGCGGCGGTGAATAAAGTCTACCACGCGCACCCTGGCGTGGTTTGCCCCGAGATGACCCTGTTCGCAAAACGACGTCGTCTCGGGGCCCAAAGGTTGATCCATATCAAAGCGACCGTCGTTCTTGCTGGCTAAAAGTAAGATGCGAACAGGAAAGAAATATGACTGAACAGAACCTATACGCGGCGCGCGAGCCGATTTTCCCCCGCAGGGTTTCGGGACCATTTCGCCGCTTAAAATGGGGGATCATGTTTGTCACCTTGGGCATCTATTATCTGACACCTTGGCTACGTTGGGACCGCGGCGTGGATCTTCCGGATCAGGCCGTTTTGGTCGACCTGGCACATCGTCGTTTCTATTTCTTTTGGATCGAGATCTGGCCTCACGAATTTTACCTCGTGGCCGGCTTGTTGATCATGGCTGGTCTTGCCCTGTTTTTGTTTACGTCTGCGTTAGGGCGCGTCTGGTGTGGATACGCCTGCCCCCAAACAGTCTGGACCGATCTTTTCATACTCGTCGAACGTTGGATCGAAGGCGATCGCAACGCACGTGTCCGGCTTCACCGGGCCAAATGGAACCTTAAGAAATGGCGCCTTCGCATCTCAAAGTGGGCTGTGTGGCTGGCGATCAGCATTTTGACGGGCGGTGCATGGGTGTTTTATTTCACAGATGCACCAACCTTGTTAACCGCCCTAGCCACCTTCGACGCTCACCCCGTCGCCTACATAACAATCGGCATCTTGACAGCTACCACTTTTGTTTTTGGCGGCTTTATGCGGGAACAAGTTTGCATCTATATGTGCCCATGGCCGCGTATTCAGGCCGCCATGATGGATGATGAAACCATCACGATTGGGTATCGCGATTGGCGCGGAGAACCACGCGGCAAGAAAAGATCTGCGGATTCCGGAGACTGTATTGACTGCATGGCGTGCGTGAATGTTTGCCCGATGGGCATCGACATTCGCGACGGGCAGCAAATGGAATGCATTACCTGTGGCCTATGCATTGACGCATGCAACGACATGATGGCCAAAATCGATAGACCCCTTGGATTGATCGATTACGTCGCCTTGTCGGACGAGCCCGCCGAGGCTGCGGGACAAATTCCAAAACCAATTTGGCGTCACGTCCTACGACCACGTACGATCCTATACACAACTCTTTGGTCATTGATTGGCGTCGGCCTGCTGTATGCCTTGTTCATTCGAAACGATATCGAATTGACAATTAGCCCGATCCGCAATCCCACCTACGTCGTGCAGTCAGACGGCGCGATTAGAAATATTTATGACGTGCGCTTGCGAAACAAGACCGGCTCAGCCCGTGTCTTTCACCTTAGCTTGACCAGCCAAACGACGCTTCGGATTGATCTCGAAGGACAAGAGGGACAGCGCAGTGTTTCGATCCCTGCGGACAAGACCGTTCTGCAACGTGTCTACGTCACTGCACGCTCAAACGACCCTGCATCAACAGCAAGCTCAACGGCGCTAAGAATCTGGGTCGAAGATTTGGCAAGCGGTGAACGTGCAAGCCGCGCGACTACATTTAACGGGAGGCCATGATGATCAATGAGATAAAAGGCTGGCATGTCTTCAGCGTATTCGCTTTGGCCTTTGGGGTGATCATCACCGTAAATCTGACGCTTGCGTATAACGCGGTAAAGACATTCCCAGGTTTGGAAGTCAAAAATTCTTATGTCGCGAGCCAGACTTTTGATGCTGAACGTACGGCACAACTAGCCTTGGGATGGGACGTTTCCGCGACCCTAGATCCAGGCAAGTTAACTCTGCTAATTCTCGAAGATGGAAAGCCTATCTCGCCAAATATCGAACAGGCCGTCTTTGGGCGCGCCACAAGCGTTGCAAATGATCAAACGCTTGAATTTTCGTTCGATGGGTTTGCATTGGTCGCGCCAGTTGTCGCCGGCGATGGAAACTGGAACTTACGCCTGAAAGCACGTGCCCGCGACGGCACATTGTTTCAACAACGCATCATCGTAGGCATCGGATCATGACCGCTGCTTGCCCTGCATGTGCCGCAGTACCAATCGCGACTGAGTTAGCAACCAGTCCAACGTTGCAGTTTTCACTGCCAACCATTCATTGCTCGGCCTGTATTGGAAAAATTGAGCGCGGCATGCGCACCCTTAAGGGTGTCAATTCAGCGCATGTGAACCTGTCCCTAAAGAGACTTAGCATTGAGGGGCCGATCGACCCAGACGCGGTTCAAGCTCGACTGACCGAACTTGGGTTTGAAGCTTATCCTTTGGACCCAGAAGCGCTCGCCATTGCAAAAGACAAAGTTGGTCAATCGTTGCTCTTACGGGTCGCCGTGTCAGGTTTCGCAATGATGAATGTCATGTTGTTATCGGTGGCTGTCTGGTCGGGCGCAACGGATGCGACACGTGACCTTTTCCATCTCATATCGGCCTGTATTGCGATACCGGTTGTTGCATATGCCGCGCAGCCATTCTTTGAAAACGCCCTAACTGCCCTGCGCGTCGGGCGCTTGAATATGGATGTTCCGATTTCGTTGGCGATCATACTTGCAACAGGAATGTCGATCTTTGAAACGCTACACGGTGGCGAGCACGCTTATTTCGACGCCGCGATATCTCTTACATTTTTTCTCCTAATTGGGCGGTATCTCGACCACCAGACGCGAGCCAAGGCGCGATCTGCGGCAAAAGAACTTGCCGCTTTGGAAGTGCCCTTCGCAGACCGCGTCGTTGATGGGAAAATTACCAGCGTCAAAGTCGCATCGCTGCAGGTCGGCGATATCGTCGCGGTGCCCTCTGGCGCACGCGTTCCGGTTGATGGTCAACTCGTCAGCGATGCGGGATTAACGGATCGCTCTTTGCTAACTGGTGAAAGCAATGCAACTGCGTTGCAGCGCCATGACGTCGTGCAATCAGGCGAAGTCAATCTTGGGTCGCCGTTCAAATTGAAAGCAACGGCCGTCGGTCCCGACACGACACTGCGACGCATTGCTGCGATGGTCGAAACTGCTGAAACTAGCCGCAACAGCTACACGGCGTTAGCGGATCGCGCGGCTAGCATTTATGCGCCACTCGTACACATCTTGGCGGCCCTCGCATTCATTGGATGGTGGGTCCTCAGTGGGGACCTAAGGCTCGCGACTAACATTGCGATCGCAGTGCTTATTATCACGTGTCCCTGCGCACTCGGACTCGCGGTACCGGCAGTATCCACTGCATCAATCAGTCGACTTTTTTCGGCAGGTTATCTGGTGAAACATGCAACTGCATTGGATCGCTTGGCGGACATCACACATGTGGTTTTGGACAAAACCGGGACCCTCACACGTCCAATGCCACCGGATCTTTCTGCCCTTACTTCGCAGGAAAAGTCAGTCATCAAATCGCTAGCGCAGCAGTCCTTGCATCCAATCTCACAGAACCTGTCAGATGCGCTTAAGGACGCAAAGCCAATCGCCCTAACTGATCTTCACGAAGAACAAGGGAATGGCATGCAAGCGATGCTGGGCGCTCAACAAGTTAGGCTTGGGCGTGGTGCGTGGCTTGGCGCACCATTCCAAGGGCTTGGTTTCTCCATCGGAACAGCGCCAGCCAAACTGTTGGACACATCAGAGCAGCTTCGAGAGGGTACCTCAGAAAAATTGAGTGCTATCGACCTGCCCTGTTCTATCTTAACTGGCGACGTCGACGTCCGCGCCCAAGCTGTTTCCGAAACGCTCGGCTTGCCTGTGATTTCAAGCGCGCGTCCTGAGGACAAGGTTAATCACCTAAGAAAGCTGGCTCGGTCTGGTGCAAAGGTCTTAATGGTGGGCGACGGATTGAATGACACCCCTGCGCTGGCCGAAGCTCACGCGTCGCTGGCACCTGCGACAGCACTCGAAGCCTCCAGAAGTGCGGCAGACGTCGTGGCGCTTAACCCGCGGTTTCCCGATATAGGATTCATACTCGCCACGGCAGTTAAGGCGCGTAAGTTATCTAAACAGAATTTCGGGATTGCCGCGGCCTACAACCTAGTTGCGATACCCATCGCGCTGCTGGGTTTTGCGACCCCCCTGATGGCCGCGTTGGCAATGTCGCTGTCATCAATCACCGTTCTTTTAAACTCTCAACGAATGAGATCCAAATCATGAACGTTCTCGTGGTTCTTATACCCGTTTCGCTAATTTTGGGGGGGCTAGGCTTGGCCGCTTTCCTATGGACTGTTCGAAACAGCCAATATGACGATAGCGACGGCAATGCACAGCGGATCTTCCTAGATGACGACATCTGAGCAGACGCTATTTTCGATACTTTGCGCTTGATCAAAGATGGGTACGATTTCGTCCGCTAACGTCTTGGATACATTAGGAGGGCAAGCGCCATGAAAATTGAAAAAATCTCTGACAACCGCGTAAACTTCCATCTAGATGGGCCAATTGACGCCGAAGGCATGCGTCGCGTGCTAGATGAAATTCTTGAAGCGACATCAAACATGAGCCACGGAAAAATGCTCTATACGATTGGCGACTTCTCGATGCCAACTGCGTCGGCCATCGCTGTGGAGTTTTCATACCTCCCCCAGTTGTTTGGTTTGTTGCCAAAGATCGATCGATGCGCCCTACTGACCGACGTGAAATGGATCGCTAAATCTGCGGAAATCGAAGGTGCTCTTATTCCTGGGATCAAAATCAAGAGCTTTGCGCTGAGCGAAAAGGATCGCGCTGAAGCCTGGTTGGCAGAGTAGTTGAACCAAGACAACGCAGCTCCACCAAACACACATGAGGTATTCGCATGATGAAGAAACTAATGTTTGTTGCCGCGGCCCTTCCCATGTTGGCCTGCACACCAGAAATTGAAACAACCCGGATTGACGCAGCGCGCGGAAAACAGCTTTTTGCCGATAATTGTGCCGTGTGTCATGGGAACGACGCCAGCGGTGGCGGTAGCGCTTCTCTTGGGCTTGGTGGGCCACCTCCAAGTCTGAAGAACTTATCGCTACGCAACAATGGTGTTTTCCCGCGTGACTATGTCTTGAGCACGATTGATGGGCTTAGCCGACAAAACCACCCAACTGCGGCCATGCCTGAATTTGGCGCGGGTGACATGGGTCCTACAATCATCATTGAGGATGGCGACCTGGCGACACCAGTTCCAGCTAACATGCTTGCATTGGCCAGCTACCTAGAAAGCGTCCAAAACTAATTTGAAGTAGCCAAAGCTACACCAAAATCGGTGCTATCAATAAAAATGCACAGGTGAAAAATCCAAATATCGGTATGATAATCGGAATGGTGAATATCCCTTCCGGAGCAACATCGCCGCGCTGCTTAATCACGACCAAAGCTGCATTCACTAGCAAAAACGCGAACAGGATCGCTTGAGATGTCCACTCGACCAATGCGTCGAGTGGCACAAACAAAGCCAGCCCCAACATTACTACAGTTATGAGTTGTGTAGCATTTGTAGGAACGCGTGTCCTTGCATTGACCTCCCCAAACACAGTTGGAAGCCGTCCCTTATTGCTCAGCCCATATATCACACGTGATGCCATGATGATTTCAATCACAACGCCATTTATGGTCGCGACAATCGCAACGAGCGTGATCGCGAATGGGGAAAACCCAGTCAGCTCATTGAACAACAAACCAACCGGCGCTGTCGATTGGGCCAGAACGTCCAATGGCACGGATTGAACCGCCACAAAAACAACCAGGAAATAGATCACAGTAACTGCGATCAATGAAATTATAATGGCAAGCGGCATAGTACGCTTTGGGTCTTGCGTTTCCTCGACCAAGTTCACCACGTCATCAAACCCAATAAATGCAAAGAACGCGACGAGGCTTGCACTAAGAACGCCCGTTACAGCCGCAGTGTCCGACAATGGCGGAAACGCGGTATGAAGTTGTAAAACCATTTCGGGGTGTTTGTTGAACCCCGCCCAAACGATCACCAATAACCCAAGGATCTCAACAATCGTCAGGGCCCCAGCGAAGACAAGCGAGTTCTTGATTCCACGGGATGCCACAAACCCCATCGAGAGGATTATGGCGATGATAATGACGTTTTGCGGCAGTGGCACTAAAGTGCCAACATACCCAGCGCAACCGATGCTGATGGCAGCACCTGCAATTGTCGCAGCCGCGATGATCATCAGCCCAGTAATCAGAGTAAGCCAATTCTGTCCAAAGCCTGCATCGACATACACAGCTTCGCCGGCACTCTGCGGAAACCGTCCGGAAAGTTCAGCGAAACTAAGCGCACTAAACACCATCACAAAAGCTGCAAATAAGAACGCCGACGGTGCATATGCACCCGCTTCAGCGGTCGCGGCGCCGATCAACACATAGATGCCCGCACCTATCGTGATCCCAAGACCATACAATACCAAAAGTGGCAGACCGATAACCCGTTTTAGTTCCATGTCACGCTCCAAACTGATGCCATTCAGCTTACCCAGAAGTCGGTCATGTCGATTTGATCGAGATCAATGAACGACTTCATCACCAATGCTAAAAATAATCACGACGCGTCAAAAAACAGGATGCGTTGTAGTGAACCGAAAGAAGCCATTGGAAGGAATTCAGCATGACCATTCGCACAATTCTTGTTTGCCTGACCTCAGCGAAGAACGCCCCAGACTTACTTCAAGCTGCATCGGTAATAGCACGCCGTGACAATGCGCATGTGGTTGGCCTTCATACGCTAGAATCCATCGTCCTGTATCCCGGAATAGCAATGTATATCCCGCAAGAGACCATTGAGGACTTTGGGAAAAACCAAGTTCGCGAAGCGAAAAAGATTGAAAAGTTATTTCGCGATTCAATGGACAAAGAAAGCTTTGCGAGCGAGTGGCGCTTGATGAAGGCAGACTCGGTGACCGCATCTGATCGGATGATCGAAAGCGCGCGAGCAGCTGATCTTGTTATTATGTCTCAGGACGGTTCCGGCGAACAACGCTTTGACCATCGTGAAGCAATCGAAAAAGTCATCAAAGGATCAGGTCGCCCTGTCCTCATGATCCCGACAGGCTACAATACGGACGTCATCGGCGATAACATTTTGCTCGGTTGGAGCGGCACGCGCGAGGCAACCCGCGCGGCTCACGATCTGATTGCCATGGCACACAAAGACACCAGTATCAGTGTCTTGCGCGTGGGCGAGAACACACTCGATGAACTGATGGATGCTTCTGCCAATGAATTGGCCGCGACCTATGCGCACCATGGATTGAAAGCGTCGGTGGTCCATCGCACCAATCAACAGGGAAGCATCGCAAAAGTGCTGCTGCATGAAGCCTTTGAATTGGGCGCAGATCTCTTGGTAACAGGCGCCTTCGGGCACTCGAGAACCTATGATTTCGTGATCGGAGCGGCCACACAGGAACTGCTAAATAACACGAAAATTCCGGTCCTATTTTCAAAGTAAGGTTGGGATTCTTATGTCAGCCCAGATGGGCAAATGATCAGAAGCAACGCGTGTTCTTGAAGTATCAATGACCCCTGCATCGAAGACTTCAAGGGCGCGCGATGTTCCTATCCGATCAAGCGACGCAATTGGCCGGGAAGCGTGAAACGTCTTTCCCGGCGCATGCACATCAAAACGGGCATATAGATCCTCCAGCCCTTTGCGCGACGACCATTCATTCATGTCACCCAAAATGATCGCATGCTCGTCATCGCGAACTTCTTCAACGATTGTAGAAATTTGGCGGCGACGAAAATTGCGGGTTAGGCCTAGGTGGACCCCGGTTAGGCTAACGCCATTCGACAAAGACACCTTCACCGCACCGCGGGGCTCAAGCCCAGGCAAAATAAGCCGGTCGATCGCGTGTACTGTTAAACCGTTGCGCACTAGGACTGCATTGCCATGCCAGCCAAGACTAATGTCATTTTCGGCAACTGGAACAACCTTATAGTCCGAATGACTCTCAACCATCGGAAAGGGAATTGCACTTGGGCGTTGGCCAAGGCGCCGATCAGCTTCTTGGAGAAAGACCACATCTGCATCGCTTTCATTGATAATATCAAGAATCCGACCAGCGCTGCGTCTCCCATCCAACCCACGTGCCTTTCTTATGTTGTAAGAAAGCGCGCGGAATTCCGGCAATGCGATGTTTGGCGTCATTAAAAATATATGGGGATGAACGTCACACAATGTTAGGCTTAAAGCATGCTCGATTTAGTTAATCGCCTTGGTTTGATAAATATCGCAATTTGGTCAGCTCTAGTTCTGGCTGCGTTTGTTGCGGCCCTATTTGGGAACTGGCCGATGGCGTTCGTTGCTTCGGCGACGCTCCTGTTAGCAATCTCGCCAGTTGTCTTGGCTCGTTGGTTCGAAATCAAGCTTCCGATACCTTTCGTGTTTGCCGTCACTCTCTTTGTTATCGGGTCGGTACTGATGGGCGAACAATTCGATTTTTACCTGCGATTCTGGTGGTGGGACATCGTTTTGCATGCCTCCTCCGCGATCGGGTTTGGAATGATCGGGTTTCTATTTGTGTTCATGCTATTTGAAGGCGATCGATTTGCGGCACCCGCCTGGGCAATTTGTCTAATAGCCGCATGCATTGCCATATCGGTGGGCGTGACTTGGGAAATCTTTGAATTCCTGATGGATTTTTTCTTTGGACTAAACATGCAGAAGAGCGGACTAAACGACACGATGTCCGATCTGATTGTCGATATGTGCGGGGCAGTCGTCTCTGCAGGCGTTGGGTATCTCTATCTTCGCGCGCCTGAACATGTTTTTTGGAGCTGGCCGCTCCGTCAATTTGTTCGACTAAATCGAAAGTTCTTTCAAAAGAACCGATAGGTTTGTGGCAACTGATTGACCCAAATCAAAGTACCCGTGCTCCATTCGCTTTAGGTTTTTTCCAAGGGTACAGGCCGCAATAGGTGGTGACTGGCTCTGAAAGAGACCAAACGAGGAGGGTCACAATGTTTAAGACAATTATTGCCGCCGTTGATGGATCAGAGTCTGCTGACAAAGCACTAGGTGTTGCATCCGAACTCGCTGAAAAGTTCGGGTCTGATTTGCACATTGTAAATGTTCCGCAAGACGACACTGCTGCTTTGGTTTCTGCAGGATATGGGGGCTACGCTGCCGTTTCGGCTTTGAAGCCAACTTCGCATTACCGAGAGATTGGGGATCGCATCGTCTCAAAAGCAGAGAAAAGCGCTCAGGCCGCAGGAGCGCCCAAAACTGCGACCCATGTTCTACCAGGGAACCCCGCAGACAACATCCTTGAACTGTCGAAGAAGATTAAGGCTGACCTAGTTGTATCAGGCCGACGCGGGCTTGGTGGCGTAACCGGGCTATTGGTTGGCAGCACAACGCAGCAAATTTCAAAAGGGTCAACATGTGCGATCCTGACAACGCAGTGATACCTAAACGTCGCCGATCAAAGAAAGTAATTGTGCGAACGGTCTAAGCCTTTTTCGCAAGGAAAAGGCAGATCAAACCAGCGACTGAAGGAACCGTTTGTACGTACAATATACTGAACGAAGCCGTTGCAGCGCCAAAAATCCCTGCGACGGCAACACACAACAAAAAGAATGTCGCCACGTTGGTTTGCCATTTACGCTCCGTGATAAATAACGCCCAAATCAAACCAGCAGCTAAAAATGCGTTATAGAGACCTTGGTTCGCGGCCAAAGTCACCGTGTCTGGGAATAGCTCCTTGGGAAACGAGCTAAAGACCTCAGGGCCACGCGTTTCCCAAGCGAACATCTCAAAGTAAGCAATATATAAATGCAGCAGCGCGATAAGCCCTACCAAAACCAGACCAATGCGCCGCATACCTTTACTCCTATCTCGTTGGGGAAACTTACTTCCCCATTTTTGATAACTTTTCTTGCAATGAGGCCAGTTGATCCTTGATGTCGCTCAGGTCGCTGCCAGTATCTGAGGATTTCGCTTCGGAACCTGCCCCTGAAATACCGCCGGTCATTGCTTTAAAAAACGCTTCTTGTTGCGCACGCATCGCTTCAAATCCCGGCATCGATGACATCGGGTTCATACTGGTCATATTCTCCATCGCTTTGGATTGTCCATCACGCAGCATCTCAAAACTCGCCTGCAAGAACTCTGGCACCACAGAAGCCGCCTGCGATGTATAACTGCGGACCAGATCGGTCAGCACGTCCACTGGCAGCACACTTTCGCCTCGGCTTTCGTGTTCGGCAATAATCTGCAGCAGATACTGACGCGTAAGGTCGTCGCCAGACTTCAAATCCACGATCTGGACTTCACGACCCTCGCGAATGAAGGTCGCAATGTCTTCCAAGGTTACATAGTCGCTGGTCTCGGTATTGTATAAACGACGGCTAGCGTAGCGTTTAATCAACAGTGGTTTATCAGCGGCGGCCATCGCGAGTCCCTCCCAAGACATGTTGCAGTGCAGAGAATGCTATGCCGCGCCTGCGAGAAATCCAAGCGAAAGTTGAATTATCTAATGAGCAGACAAAAATGGGATTGATTGATCTAAAACATCAATAGGGCATTCTTCGGCTAGATAGTGCCCACAGGGGATCGTGGCACCAGTGACTCGTAAAGCCCGCAATCGCCAAAGCTCCAAGCAATCGAAATGCGCCTCAATCGCACCGTTAGCCCCCCAGAGCACATGCATCGGGCATTCAACCTTTTGGTCCCCATCCGCGTCATCATGCTCAATGTCGATCGTCGCTGCTGCGCGATAATCCTCACATGCCGCATGGATTGTTGCAGGATCTGAGAACCCTTCAATATAGGCCTGCATTGCGTCTTCACCTAACACCGCACCTCCGCTGCCCCAGCTGCCACACTTCCTGCGCACGAATGCCTCTGGATCCGCCAGGATCGCATCTTCTGGCAATGGCGCTGGCTGGATGAGAAAGAACCAATGCCAATACGTCCGCGCAAATGAATCTGTTGTGTTGGCATACATTTCACGCGTTGGTGCGATATCAAGGATCACCATTGATTGAACCGCATCAGGCCAGTCAAGCGCCATCCGATGTGCCACCCTGCCCCCGCGATCGTGCGCTAAAACGCGGAACCGCGCATGGCCCAAGGCGCGCATCACACCAACCATATCCGCGGCCATGGCGCGTTTTGAGTATGGGGCGTGATCCGGGGTGCTTGCAGGCTTTGCAGAGGCACCATATCCGCGCAGATCCGCACAGACACAGGTGAAATGCTTTGAGAGTTCTGGCACAACTTTATGCCACATCACATGGGTCTGCGGATATCCATGCAAGAGCAACAAAGGAGGCCCCTCGCCCCCAACGCGGCAAAAAATGTCGATCCCATCGACAGTGATTGTTTGCTTTGTAAAACCTTCGAACATGACGAGAGCCTAACCGATCATGTAATCAAATGTCACCACGGCGGCTAAACAAACAAATCCACTTTTTCGAACTTGGTGACATCGATGATCCCAAGATCCGAAATCCGAATTTCAGGAATTACGACCAAGGCCAACAATGAATGCTGCATATAGGCGTTGTTCAAGTTGCACCCGCACTTCGCCATCGCTGCAACCATCGCAGCTGCTTTGTCTGCAACAACTTCCGCGCGTTCCTCGGACATAAGACCCGCAATTGACAGCTCCACGGTCGCCAGCTCTTTTCCCTCAGAGAATACAGTGATCCCACCGCCAACCTTACCCAAATGATTGGCCGCTGCGGCCATGTCTTCTTTGTTGGTGCCAACGACGATCATGTGATGGCTGTCGTGCGCCACCGTTGACGCAACCGCACAGGGTTTGTCATAGCAAAAGCCCGACACAAACCCATTCACCACGCCCCCAGTGCCCCGATGACGTTCAACCAGCGCGATCTGGCAAACATCATTGCCGGCGTCCATCTGCACCAATCCATCCGCGACGTTCAAATCGGCTTCAAGTGCCTTGGTTGGCGCTTGATTCTCAATCACACCAATCACACGCGCACGCACCTTTGTCGCGCCCGCTGGGGCCTCGATATCAAAATCACCAGCGGATAATTCCTTGCCAAGATTAACCGTATTCTTTGCAAAATCAGGGTACGTCACCGCAGGAATATCTGCTGTCAGCACACCGTTTTCAGCAAGCACCTCTCCCTCAGCAATCACAAGCTCGATCGGCAACGTCGGCAGATCGGAGGTCAGAATAATATCGGCGCGTCGGCCGGGCGAAATCGAGCCCAGGTCACGTTCCATTCCAAAGTGTTGAGCAGCATTCAGCGTCGCCATTTGAATTGCGGTGATCGGCTTTAGACCCTGCGCTATGGCATGACGCACAACACGGTTCATATGCCCGTCGTGCACCAAAGTGCCAGAGTGGCTGTCATCCGTACACAAAATGAAATTTCGGGGATCCATCCCGTCTTCGGTCACGGGCTTTATCTGTTCCGCCACATCGTACCAAGCAGAGCCAAGTCGCAGCATCGCCCGCATACCTTGACGAATGCGCGCAACGGGATCTTCTTTTCGCGTTCCTTCGTGGTCATCTGCCGGACCACCAGCGACATACCCGTGGAACATCAATCCCAGATCAGGCGAAGCATAGTGCCCCCCAACGGTCTTATTCGCGCGTTGTGTCGCGCCAATCTCGCCGATCATTTTAGGATCATTCATTGCAACGCCTGGGAAATTCATCATCTCGCCCAAGCCGCAGGCATTTGGCCAGGTCAGCGCTTCGGTGACGTCCTCAACGCTGAATTCCGCGCCTGCATTCTCCAAACCGGGGGCGGATGGTACACAAGATGGCACCTGGACCTGCACATTGATCGGCAAACTGACGGCATCATCATGCATCAAGCGTACGCCCGGCAGCCCTAGCACGTTTGCGATCTCATGGGGGTCGATAAACATCGATGTCGTCCCGTGCGGAATCACCGCGCGCGCGAATTCTGTGACAGTAACCATACCGCTTTCGACATGCATATGCGCGTCACACAAACCCGGCACCATATACCGGCCATTGGCTTCAATTACCTTGGTGTCAGGGCCAATCGTATGGCTGGCATCTGCGCCAACAAAAGCGATGCGTCCTGCAGCGATTGCGATATCCGTGTCTGGGATAATCTCCCCGGAATACACATTGACCCACTTCCCCCCGCGAACAACGCTGTCAGCTGGGGTGCGGCCCATCGCGACATCGATCAATAGCGGTGCGGATTCACTCCAAGTGGGAATAGCCATGAGAACTCCGAATGTTGGTGTCTTGGGTCGGCCTACCCGATATCGCAGGTCCGCCAGAATGGTTGGTGATTGCGATCAGTAAACCGATTGAAGCGAGAGAGAGCAACGCTTTACTCGCGCGCCGAACCAAAACATCCCCCCAAACGAAAAACGGTCCGCTGGGAGGAGCGGACCGTTCTCTTCAAAAAGGCGACCTAAAGGGAGGAGTTGGTCACCTATTCGTACTCTTTACAAAATACCAATTACTTCGCAGCAGCAGTTGCTTTCTTAGCAGCAGCCTGAACGTCAGCAGTTGCTTTTTTCGCAGCAGCCTGAAGCTCAACAGAAGCGTCCTGACCAGCAGCCATTAGCAATTCAGCAGTTTGTGTCTGAACTTTTTTCGCGATTTCAGCAAAAGCAGCCATGTGCTCTGCAGCAGCTTCAGCAGATGCAGAAGCGAAATCTGTTACTGATTTTGCGTAATCAGCAGGATCAGCTTTTGCAGATGTCAAAGAAGACAGCTTTGTGAATGTGTCTGTCGCCCACTTAGCAGAAAGCTCTGTAGACTGCTGAGCAGCTGTAAGGTTAACAGCAGACATCTTTTCAGCCAAAGTCGCTTGGTTCTTGAATGTGTCTTCCATTGCTTTCGTATCGATTGGGAACGCGCCCATGATGTCTTTGAAAGCTGCTGTAAAATCTTGTGTCTTAGCCATTGTACTAAACCTTTGTGTTTTCGGTGCGGGGGGAGAGTTCAGGGAGGACCCGCGTTAATTCGATAACAACAAGATAGTTTCTGCACCGCAGCATTTCAAGAGTTTTTTCTGCACTGCAGCAAAAAATATTCTGCAGTCGCATATCTTAGAAAATATCTCTATTTTCCAACTACATAAGACCCCGGCGCAGCCTCCAAAATTGGATGATCAGCATCTCCCGGCACCCGCGCAGTGACTTTTTTTCCGGACTTTTTCGACAACCAAGCCCCCCAACGCGGCCACCAAGAGCCTTCGTTTTTATCAGCTGTCTCTTGCCAATCTTCCGGCGTCAAACCCAATTCGGGGTTGGTATAGTGGCCATACTTCTTCTTAGACGGCGGATTGATGATCCCGGCAATATGCCCGGATTCAGACAGAATGAACGTCTTGTCTTTTGAACCCATTTTCTGCACGCCGCGGTAGCTACTTTTCCATGCAGCAATGTGATCTGTCTCACAGGCGATTGCACAAACAGGGATTGTAACGTCCGCCAACCGAACAGTCGTTCCAGCGATCTCAAACCCATCACTCGCTAGTTTGTCGCCCTGACAAAGACCTCTCAGGTATTCCACCGACATTTTCGCGGGCAAGTTTGTCCCGTCGCCATTCCAATAGAGCAGATCAAACGCCGGAGGTGCCTTGCCCATCATATAGCTCTTGATCGCAGGCCCATAGATTAAGTCGTTGGATCGCAAGAACGAGAATGTTCGCGACATATAGAAGTGATCCAGCACGCCGGACTCTGTGACCTCAGCCTCGATCCCATCGACGAAATCATTGTCCAAAAACACGCCCACTTCGCCACGGTCTGAAAAATCAGTGAGCGTGGTAAAGAAGGTCGCTGAATTGATCGACGTATCTTTGCGTTGCTTCATCAGCGCCAGCGTGATCGAGAGCGTCGTTCCCGCAATGCAATAGCCGACCGCATTGACTTTTTTCACATTACAGATGGATTTTACCTGATCTATGGCGGTCAGATACCCCTCTTCTACGTATTCGGTCATGCCGACATCGGCATAGGTCTCATCGGGATTGACCCACGACACCACAAACAGCGTGAACCCTTGGTCCACAACCCATTTGATCAAACTGTTCTGCGGCTTCAAATCCATCACGTAGAACTTGTTGATCCACGGCGGAAAGATAATCAGCGGCGTTTCATGCACTTGCTCAGTCGTTGGTTTGTACTGGATCAACTCAAACATGCGGTTGCGATAGACAACAGACCCCTCGGTCGTCGCCAAGTTCTCGCCAATCTGAAACGCATCTTTGTCGGCAAGCGTCACAACCAAATCGCCGTCATTCGCTTCCATATCGTGGATGAGGTTTTCCAACCCTTTCACAAGGCTCTCGCCATCTGTCTCGGCCGCGAGCGCCAACGCCTCAGGGTTGGTTGGCAAGAAATTCGTTGGACTCAGCATGTCGATAATCTGCTGGCTGAAATACTCCAACCGCGCTTTTTCACCGGCTTCCATGTCATCAATGTCGGCCACAGCCTGCTGGATCGCGTCCGAGCTCATCAAGTATTGCTGCTTAATGAAATTGAAATAAGGGTTGGTGTCCCACATTTCATGGCCAAATCGGCGATCCTTTGGCGTCTCATCTGCTGGTGCTTCGAACTTGCCTTGCGCCATCAAATGTTGCGCTTCAACGTAATGCTTTACAGATTTTGACCAATATTCGAGTTGATGCTCCAAAATTTTCGCAGGATTCTGCGCCATTTCGGACCAATATGCGCCAACAGCCTTGGCATATAGATCGGGTGCAGGCCCCTGTAATGCTGCAGGTACAGCACGACCTTTGCCCATCACACCGAGTAGACGTTGGGTCAACTCCTCCGCGCGCGCAAGATTTGCCTCTAATTTCGCGGTATTTTTACCAGATATTGCGGTTCCGCTGATATCTTCAGTTGTCATATCGAAATCCCGAGCCTACTTTGCACTTGCAGCATTTGTGTTTTTAATGAGTGTACCGGTCTCAATCAGGAAAGAAGCAACAATGAAATATATGATGACCTACGACCTGATGGAGGCGACGCGCAACACCAATCAATGGATGGGCGCCACAGCACACGCATTTGCTTCCTACCCTTTTATGTCAATGATGCCCAATCCTGCAATGGACTGGCTCAAGGCATGGGGCGAAGTGACGGAGCGTACATTCGCCCGCATGGTCGTCAAACCTGATTGGAACATCCCTTCTTTCACCAACGAAGAGGGTCAAGACCGCAATGTGTCGGTCACGACAGTCGTTGAACGCCCCTTCGGCGATTTGATCCATTTCTCTGTCAGTAACCGCACAAAGGTGAAACCAAAGGTTCTTTTGGTCGCACCAATGTCCGGTCACTATGCGACCTTGCTCCGCAAAACTGTGATCAGCCTAATCCCCGATTGTGAAGTCTACGTGACAGACTGGCACAATGCCCGCGACATTCCTGTTAGCGCCGGTAAGTTCGATGTTGAGGATTACACACTCTACCTTGTCGACTTCTTGAAAAAGCTCGGCCCAGATACCCATGTTATGGCCGTATGCCAGCCCGTCCCCCTCGCTCTCGCCGCAACAGCGTACCTCGCAGAAGAAGACCCGACAGCGCAGCCGCGCTCGCTCACTCTCGTTGGTGGACCTGTCGATCCTGATGCGAACCCAACTGAGGTAACAGACTTTGGCCGTTCCGTAACGATGGGCCAGCTTGAACAAACCATGATCCAGCGCGTTGGATTTAAATACGACGGAGTCGGACGGATGGTTTATCCGGGCCTACTGCAATTGGCATCCTTCATTTCCATGAATAATGAAATGCACACGAACGCGTTCCGCGATCAGATTGTGCGCGCAGCCAAAGGTGAATCATCAGATCACGACCGCCACAACACGTTCTATGATGAATACCTCGCCGTCATGGACATGACATCCGAGTTCTACCTCTCCACGGTCGAGCGTATTTTCAAGAACCGTGAAATCGCGCAGAACGAATTTGTTGTTGCTGGCCGTAAAGTCGATTTCAGCAAGATCACCAACGTCGCGGTCAAAATCGTCGAAGGTGAAGACGACGATATCTCCGCGCCGGGACAGTGCCTTGCTGCGCTCGACCTACTTACTGGCCTGCCCGACAGCAAAAAAGCATCGCATCTTGAACCGGGCGCTGGTCACTATGGCATCTTTGCCGGCAAAAGCTGGCGCAACAACATCCGACCATTGGTCTTGGATTTCATTGCGGCAAACAGTGGATCTACGAAACCAAAGGCAGAAAAACCGGCCAAGGTTGTCGCAATCAATTCCTAAACTGGCCGGCGGAAACGCAACGCCTTTGTTAACGCAACACCAACGGCTGTTTCATCCATTCCAGCAAATGCTCGGTGACAGCTCCGGGGTTCTCCAGCGTTGGTACATGACCCGCGCCAATGACAACTTCGCAGCGGGCTGTTGGGATCATTTCGGCCAATAACTGCTGTTTGGCAACCGGGACATGCCCATCTTCATCTCCGCACAGAACCAACGTCGGCACAGCGAATTTCCGCAGTGTCGATTGTTGATCTTTCCGCCTTTGCATCGCGCGGGCTTGGCGGACATAGGCTTCTGCGCCTTGATGCAGCGCCATATCATTGATTAACTCTGAGACGTCCAAACGATGCGGTGTGTCCGCCAACCAAGACGTTGGCAATTCCTTTTGAATGACATCCGCAAAACGTCCCGAGCGTGCTGCTACAATGTGCGGCTCTCGTGCGGACGCTTGCTGCGGCGTCTCTGCTAGTGGCGAGGTCGATATCAACGCCAAACGCGTCACCCGTTCAGGCGCGCGTCGCATAATTTCTAATGCAACCGCACCACCCATCGACATTCCCAACAGGGCAAATTTGGACGGGGCCCAGCTCAGAATTTGACTCGCAATCTCTTCCATCCGCTCGCCCTGTGTCGTGGGCGCATACATCACCGCATGATGAGCAGAGAGCGCACCCAACTGTGGGCCAAAAACGCGAACGTCGGACATCATCGGTGGAACAAATAGAATAGGCTCGGAAACCATTGGCGATACTCTTGATCTAGAACAGCGCCTAAATGGCAATTCCCCAGAGGCAGCGCAAGCACCTGTTGCTAGATACGGTGTACCCAGTCCAAAATTCGCTCAGCGAGGGGCTCGGTTTGGCCCGGACTAAAGACATCGCCGGCCATCACATGGCCCATCTTGTCGTCTTTCGGGCCTTGGATCAGTGGAACATGCGTAACCGGCCCACCCCACGCCGACATCACTGATTTGGCCCGCTTAGGACTTATCACTTGGTCCTTGTCGTTCAGCGCAAACAGTGCGGGTGTCCGCAATTTGGAATAGTCGATTTTTCGCGCGCGCCGAACCGCCTCACCCATCGGATAAACTGCAGAAATTGGATAGGTCGTCGTCCAAAATTGCGCATGTCTCTCGTTTTCAATCGGAAAACTTCGCTCGCGCCCGGCGAGTAAATGACCGTAATATTTGACGAGTGGCAGATCCAGCGTCAACTGTGCCAACTTATGGCGCAAACCGAAATTCGGCGACACATGCACGATGCCGGCAGCTTTGTGCCCTGATGCCAATGACAAGCTCGCCAAAGTGCACCCAGTGGAGCACCCAATCACAATTACCTTTTCGCCAATCGCCCGACCAATCTCGAACGCCTCATCTGCGTCCTTTTGCCAAGCTTCGTAGGTCGAGGCCCCGAAAGCGGCGCCGTCTTGCCCATGGCCCGACAAACGCGTGAAAAACAGGTTGGCCCGCAACGCCATCGCGATCATTTGAGGCAGCGGTGATAGCTCGCCCGCCGAGGCGGAAAACCCATGGATAAATACCACCGACCATGGCGTCTGCCGGTCTTCCTTTGCGGCCCATTGGATGCGTTTCTCGCAACCGGGGCGCAGGGCGGGCACAGTCGCTTCGCGCTGGGCCAGCCGCGCGCTTATGCCTGCTAATTCAACCAAGAGCGCGTCTCTGCATTGGCAGGTAAATCATCACAAGCGACAACAAAGCGACCCCCAAGATGCCAGCAGGGATCAACGTAATTGAAACATGCAGAGCATCAAGCGCGCCTTGCGTCTGCTCAACCGCCCCTTCTGTGGTTTCTTGCCAGCCAGCGCTTGCCAAGATCAGACCCAACACAGCCGGAGAAACGGCGTTGGCCAGCTTCTGTCCAAACAGCCAGACGGATGTAAATGCGCCCTCGATCGCCTCTCCACTTTCGCGGCGTGTGATGTCCATCAAGTCGGGATAAATCGCCCAAGGGATCTGTTGGTATGACCCGTTGGTAAAGCCCGCAATGACGAAGAGGCCAGCAATCGCCGTGACGTTTACCGATGGCAGGCTGGAATACAAAGCGAACAGCAACGCCATATAAAGCCCCAAACCAATCGCCAATGCGCCCACTTTACCCAACCTATGCGACAAGAATACCCAGACGATTTGCGACAATATCGAACCGACAACGAAAGCAGCGAACATCAGGCTTAACACGGTCAAAGCTTGCGCTGCGCCAGACAACGCGGTCTGCCCATCATCCAAGATCAGGTAAAGCGCGCCAAACGGCAAACCAGCAGTGATCAGAGCAACCGCCAGCGTCATAATCCCATAGATAACGACAAGAACGAGGAACGGTTTATTGCTAAACACATAGCCAAAAGACGCCTTCAGATCCAACGGCTGAGCCCTCTGCCCGACCCCTCCTTCAACCTCGTCACCCCTTGGCGCGTTCCGCGTCGCCAGAATTGAAATCCAAATGGCGCCAACCATCAACGGCGTGATCATCAAAACAGCCATTGGATAACCATTCGCCTGTGCCAACCCTGGCACAACAGCACCACCGATCAATATCCCGATGCTGGCAAACGCCATCCGAAACCCCGTCATTGACGACCGTTCTTTGGGATCCTTGGTGATTTCACCCGCCTGCGCGCTGTAGGGAATGGCTACCATCGTGAAACCGATCGTCGCGACGATAAAAAACGCCAAAACCCAAAGCAAATTGCCCGTCGACCCAAATCCTTCGGGTACCGAGAACAGCGCATAGGTCCCAATGGCCATGACTATTGCGCCCCAGAACATCCACGGTGCGCGACGGCCCCATTTGCTTTTGGTGCGGTCACTGAAATAGCCAACCAAAGGGTCCGTAATCATGTCAAAGACCAACACACCTGTGGTCACAAACCCTGCGATTGCAACAGGAACGCCCAAGAACGCCGTCAAAAAGTTTAGGATCAGCAACTGCTTGACGATCACAAAGACAACAATGCCCATGTCCGCCAGACCCCAGCCTGCCTTTTGTCCGATAGATAGTGACATGCGATCCTCCCAAAACGCGTTTCGGCCACCATAGGGGTGCAAGCGGTTTCATCCAATCGAAACCTTGCGTGACCTTAGGTCGCTTTTGTTGGGCAATTCGGTCCGCGCTTGCGTTCAGCCCGATTTCACAGCGATGACTTCGACCGGTGCTATCCTCTGTGCCATCAAATTCGCGACCATATTGGGGATCTTTTCTGCCGTCGTTTGTTGCATCAACACGTGCAAACCAAGGGGCGGTGGCCCCCCTTCCGCGGTCATCTTTTCTTTCATTTTGCGAAAAAACTCTTTTGCAAAATCGCTTCGATCCGTTTCCGTGACAATCGCGAAACCAGCAGCCTCCAGCGTTGATCGATAAGTCGCCAGCGGTGCAAGCCAACTGGTGTCAGCATTTGTTGCCCAAGGGACAGGATAAACCAGCTCTTCGTCATTGGCTTTCATAACGTCGTAGACACCAAATTTTGCGCCAGGTCTTAAAACCCGACCAATTTCGGCAAACAGCGCCATCTTATCCGCGATGTTCATCCCGACGTGCATCATGAACGCACCATCGAAACTGGCGTCATCAAAAGGAAGCGCTAGGGCACTGCCATGGTGCAATTCAATTTGATCAGAAAGACCAACCCAGTCACAAAGAACGCGCCCGGCTTCAATGTAATCCGGTGTTAGATCAACCCCAACAACACTAGCGCCATAGGTTTTTGCAACAAAACGGGCCGATCCCCCCAAGCCACAACCAATATCAAGCAGCGTCTGCGACGCTCGAATGTCTAATTGATCCAAAAAATGGCCGCTCGCGATACGACCGCCGATATGAAACTCATCGACAGGACCCAGATCCTCGACTGTCGCATTTTCCGGACGAATATCCTGCTTATTCAGGCCAGCTGTGATCGAAGCCACGAGGTTTTCGTGACTGTAATGCGTCGATATTTTTTCAGAATAATCCACAAAAACCGCCTCTCAAGAATCCATAAATAATATGTGTGCACCCTACCGAGTTCATCGCGCCGTCCAAAGACAAAACCCCAGCGCGCCTTGGTTCTCATAGAAATCGGATCAACGTCGGGTACTAACGGGCGCCAATGACCTCTTCCACAGCTTGGACGATTAAGGTCAAACAATTCTCGTCTGAAAACCGATGATCCGCACCATCCACCAAGGTTAAGCGCATATCAGACCCTTCGGCGTGCTCCAAAAGGCGCAGCGCCACAGACATCTTCACATCTGCGTCCGCCGTTCCTTGTAAAAACCGAACGGGAAACGGCAGAGGCATAGGATCTCGCAGAACCAATCGATCGCGCCCCTCTTCGATCAAACGCTTAGTTATGATATATGGCTCGCCGTAGTCTGATGGCAAAGCCACGCGCCCATCTGTCGCCAAGGCAGTGCGTTGCTCAGCGTCAAACCCTGCCCACATGCTGTCTTCTGTAAAATCTGGCGCGGCAGCGATCGTTACGAGGCCCCCGACTTTATCCGGCATCGTCCGCGCAACAAGCAGCGAGATCCAACCTCCCATCGATGAACCGACCAATATCACCGGGCCATCGATCAAAGACAATGCAGCACAAGCATCCTCGAACCAATCACCGATACAACCGTCCGTGAACGCTTCACTGCTTTCACCGTGCCCAGAATAGTCAAACCGCAGGAATGCGCGCCCCGAATCGCGCGCCCAATCCTCGAGGAAAATCGCCTTGGTTCCGCCCATATCGGACTTAAACCCACCCAAAAACACGACCGTTGGACCGGTTCCGGGCGTTAGATGATAGGCTATTTTTCGCCCCTGAGGCGATGTGAAAACAGGTGTTTCGTTTATATTTTCCATAGACTTACCCCATCACATTCACGCTGGCGTCTCAAGTTAAATTACGTTACCATATTGTCACGTGACTATTTAGTAACCTATAAGGGTCTCCATGGACGCAATTTTCAAAGCCCTCAACGACCCTGCCCGTCGCGACTTGCTCGATAGCCTGCGGCAGCGCGACGGACAGTCGTTATCAGATCTCGAAGCTGTGCTCGATATGAGCCGTTTTGGAGTGATGAAACACCTCCGGGTTTTGGAAGACGCAAACCTCATCGTCACGCGCAAAGACGGACGGTTCAAATACCATTACTTAAATGCCCTGCCCCTGCAGGAAGTTATGGACCGATGGGCCGCCCCCTTTTTGCAACGACAAGCCCGCGCGCTGACGGAACTTAAGCTCAAACTAGAAAGAGATACCGCCATGGGAAAACCCGATTTTATGATGCAGACCTTTATCCGCTGCACACAGGACGCATTATGGTCCGCACTGACAGAAGCCGACCAAATGGCTGCCTACCATTTTGCCTGCAACGTGGTCGAAGGCAATGCACAAGTTAACGCAGAAACCGCCTTTATCCGCCCAGATGGCAGTGCAATGCTGACCCAAACAACAACTGCGATGGACCCCAAATCGCGGATCGCGATGACGTTCGAGCCAAAGTTCATGGGCCCCGACGCCCCTGCCAGTCACATGGTCTATATGATCGAAGAACAGGGCGATGCCTGCAAACTGACGATCGAACACTACGATATGGCACCCGGCCAAGAAGGTTTTGCAGAAGGCTGGGCGCGCTTGGCAGCGTCGCTCAAATCCTACCTTGAAACGGGCGAAGCCCTCAAAGCAGCAATGTAGGGGGCAAACTTATGGATTTCCCAACAGAACTCGGCATCCTGACATGCCTCACGATCTTTGTAACATGCATGTGGATGCCATACGTTGTCGGCGTTGCCCGCCTGCCCCATGTCGAAGGGACTGCCGATGGGTTTAGCCGCCCCGCCGACCTGAACCAGCTACCTGCATGGATCCACCGATCGCATCGCGCGCATCTAAACTTATTGGAACAATTCGTGCCGTTCGCTGTGCTCGTTTTGATCTTGGATCGCATGGACGGCTTCACCGCCCTGACCTACTGGACCGCGATCGCATTCTTCTGGATCAGAATAGCCCACGCAATTGGCATGATCTCAGGCGCGACCCTCTTTCCCGTTCGTTCGATCATCTTCAACCTTGGCTGGATTTGCACGCTCATCATGGCTTATGCCGTCTTTGCAGCGCGTTTCTAACCATTAACGCAAACAAATTCTTTGGGCCGGCAGTAGACCATTTGGTTATGTAGCCGGCCCAACAGACCCCTTCCTGCACAGGTCCGATCCTGAAACTCGCACAGATTGTCATTCGATTGCCGCTCATCGGCGTACATCAAAAACACCGCTAACAGCGCTATCGGGCGTCAAAGCCAAACCACTGGCATCACCCTCGACCGTCCCAGCGATACGGCGACCACTGGTTCCGTAGAAATCGCCAAAGGTATCAAGCTCAACATCCACCCGCGTGCCATTCGGGCGGAACAAAGTTCCATCAGTGAACCCCGCAACCGCATCTGACGCTGTATCTTCCGCGTCGCGGTAAATCCTAAGATCGGCTTCTAGATCACCGCCCAATCGTTCACCGGTTAAACGATCAACGAATTGATCCGCGCGACCCGAAATCGCATTTCGACCAAAATCGACGTTGACCGACAGATCCCCCACGACACGTGCATCTGCGCCAGAATTCACCTGCCCCGGCCCAAAACCAATGCCGCCACGATACTGCGCGCCACCAAAATCTGGGACCTCCACCATCGGCGTCAACGTCGTATCGGCACGAGATGTCGCCGTTTCAATAATTGGCGCAGGCTGAACATAGGTTGGACCCGTCGAAGCGCCACAGGCAGCAAGCAAGGCAAAGGTGGTTACAGGTAAATACTTCATGTCGTCCTCATGTGTTGATGAGAACAACGAAACGTCACGACCAAAACGCAGGCAATAACGCCACAATGCTATGCGATAACACCGCGCTGGTTGACACGCAGACAGCCAAACGGCATTCAGCCTCCAGATATAACCCGCAACCCGGCGTTCCGTAGGCGCCAAACAGACGAGGAGCCCAACAGATGGCCCAAATCTCCCTTACATTTCCTGACGGCAATTCACGGCAATATGACGCTGGCATCACTGCCGCTGACGTGGCCGCCGATATCTCCAGCTCTTTGCGCAAAAAGGCGATCTCTGCGACTGTGAACGGTCAGCACTGGGATTTGCAGTGGCCAATTACCGAGGACAGCTCAATCGCTCTTCACACTATGAAGGACGAAGAACAGGCGCTTGAACTTGTGCGTCATGACCTTGCCCACATCATGGCCCGAGCCGTGCAAGAAATTTGGCCAGACGTCCAAGTTACCATCGGCCCTGTGATCAAAGACGGCTGGTACTATGACTTTGATCGCAAAGAGCCGTTTGTGCCCGAAGACCTCGCGCTTATCGAGAAGAAGATGAAAGAGATCATCAATAAGCGCGACGAAGTCCGCACCGAGATCTGGGAGCGCAAAAAAGCCGTCGCTTATTATAAAGACCGCGGTGAACCTTATAAGGTCGAACTGATTGAAAGCATCCCGGGCGACGAACCGCTTCGGATGTATTGGCACGGCGACTGGCAGGACCTCTGCCGCGGCCCGCACTTGCAACACACTGGCCAAGTACCGGGCGATAGCTTCCGTCTGATGTCCATCGCGGGCGCCTATTGGCGCGGCGATTCCGACCGCCCAATGCTGCAGCGTATCTACGGTGCTGCCTTCACCAACAAAGAAGGCCTAAAAAAGCACCTCAACATGTTGGAAGAGGCCGCCAAACGCGATCACCGCAAGCTTGGCAAAGAAATGGACCTCTTCCACATGCAGGAAGAAGCCCCAGGTCAGGTGTTTTGGCACCCGAACGGCTGGACAGTATATACCGAGCTGCAGGACTACATGCGTCGCAAACAACGTGCTGGTGACTATGTCGAGGTGAACACACCCCAAGTCGTGGACCGCAAACTGTGGGAAGCGTCAGGTCACTGGGACAAGTATCAGGAAAACATGTTCATCGTTGAGGTCGACGAAGACCACGCGCGCGAAAAAGCAATCAATGCTTTGAAGCCGATGAACTGCCCATGCCACGTCCAGATCTTTAACCAAGGCCTAAAGTCCTACCGCGACCTTCCGTTGCGTATGGCTGAATTCGGCTCTTGTGCCCGATATGAACCCTCTGGCGCGCTACACGGTATCATGCGTGTGCGCGGCTTTACCCAAGACGATGGGCACATTTTCTGTCGCGAAGACCAGATCAAAGAAGAAACCAAGACCTTCATCGACTTCCTGTCTGAAATCTATGCAGACCTTGGCTTCAACGACTGGACGATCAAACTCTCGACCCGCCCTGAAAAACGGATCGGGTCAGATGAAACTTGGGACATGATGGAAGAAGCCTTGGGTGCAGCCTGCAACGCAGCGGGCCACGAGTTTGAATTGCTCGAAGGCGAAGGCGCGTTCTACGGACCGAAGCTTGAGTTCACACTGACAGACGCGATTGGTCGGAACTGGCAGTGCGGGACACTGCAAGTTGACGCCAATCTTCCAGAGCGCCTGGAAGCGTCATTCGTCGGGGAAGACGGGAACAAGCACCGCCCCGTCATGCTTCACCGTGCCTGCCTTGGATCGTTTGAACGTTTCATCGGTATCTTGATCGAAGAACACGCGGGCAAACTCCCTTTCTGGCTGGCTCCACGCCAGGTCGTCGTAGCGACGATCATTTCTGATGCCGATGACTACGCGAACGAAGTCGTCGCAACGCTAAAAGCTGCCGGCGTTCGCGCCGAAACAGATCTCCGCAACGAAAAGATCAACTATAAGGTCCGCGAACACAGCCACGGCAAAGTCCCAATCATCCTCGCCATTGGTGCGCGCGAAGTTGAGGAAAAGACAGTCAGCGTTCGTCGCTTAGGCGATAACAAAACCTCTGTCATGTCTTTGGACGATATCGTGGCGGAACTGGCTGTGTCTGCAACACCGCCCGATCAACGCGACAGCTAAATCAATCCCTGTTGCGGCGCTTGCCGTCGCAACAGGCTACCCCGTGCGTCGGGTAACGGTGCCGTCTACCCAAAACTCATCCCGTCGCAACTTTACCCGCTCGGCCAGATGGTCAACAAACAGCCGAACCCGCGCTGTTTTTCGCAGATCACGGTGCAGCAACAACCAAACGCTTCGATATTCTAGCGGCTTTTGAAATGGCGCCCGGATCAAACCTGGGTAACGATCACCTAAAGCGCAGGCCAAATAGGCCATTCCAAATCCCGACGCTGCCAAGGTCACATGCGGGATCAGGTCGGATACACGGTGTTTCAGCGTGGCTTTCGGATAGTAGCTCGCTTGTAGCCAATCTGCAGTATGGGCACCTTCCGGCTCCCCCCAACCGATAAAGTGCAGTCCCTCACCGGCATTGTCCTCAATCCGTTTGGCATAGTCCGGCGTGCAGTACGCAGCCTGCGAACATGGCAACAGCTTTCGCCCTACCACGTCTTCCGCAACATGGTCGGTCACGCGAAGACTCACGTCTGCTTCGCGGCGCGTCAGATCTGCAATTGAATTGGAAAACCTTATGTCCAGCTCGATCAGCGGATAGCGCTCCGAAAAATCCGCCATATCATCCATAAATGACGTCAACGCCAAAGCATGCGGCATCGTTACAACCACTGTTCCCCGTGGCTCAGCATCGCGCCCAACAATTGTGCGGGACATTGCGACCATCTCGTCTTCTACGCGATCCGCATGGGGCAACAGGTCGGCCCCCAACTGCGTCAGCGCCAATCCTTGACGGGATCGATCGAACAATCGCCCCCCCAAATTGTCTTCCATCAATGACAGCCGTCGCGTGACCGTCGTGTGGTTAACTTGAATAGCCTCCGCCCCGCCGCGCAACGTTCCGGTGCGCGCCACAGCCAAAAAGAACTTCAGATCGTCCCAATTGAAAGCATAGTTCGTTTGATCGGCCATTCGGACCTCATGGTTCATTTTTGAAACACTATGTATGAATTAACGCCCATACAAAGCATTTTTCAAACACTCTATCTGTGGTTTCGAACCAAGCGCAAGGGTGATGGACCACCAAAATTTGCCCGCGCGGAAACAAGGCGGAGTATCCAAGATGAAAACACTTCTACTAAGCAGCGTGGCCCTGATCGCCCTTGCGGGCATGATATGGGGTTTCTTCCTAACCCGTGACGGAAAACTACAAACACCGAGCGGAACGGGAACCGTCGATGTTGCAGGCAGCACCTATGAAGCATTCCCGCTACCCGACTATGCCGCGGCCTTTATTGACGAAGATTACAAAAGCTACTTCGTCGAAGTCGAACCCGGCATCAAAATCCACATCCTCGAAGTTGGGACCGGTAATCCCGTCTATATGCAGCACGGATTACCGGCCTCCGGTTTCCTCAACAGGCAAGTCGCTGATGCCCTTCCCCGCGACCAGTTTCGGATCATCATGCCGACGATGGTTGGCCTCGGGTTCTCGAGCAAGACACCAGCAAGCGATATCACCTTTGAAAATCAAGTTCGCTGGATGAATGCCGCACTAACAGCACTGAACCTCGAAGACGTCATCTTTGTTGGCCACGATTGGGGTGGACCGATTGGGATGGCCGCCCTCGCGCGATCCCCAGAGCTCGCGAAAGGCGCAGTCATCCTCAACACTGTCTTGGATGCCCCGCACAAACCACGCAAAGTATCCGGTCCACTTCGGATCGTTTTGACACCAATCGTGGGTGAATTCTTCCTAGAAGGGTTTTCCTCTGCCTTTAGCTTTATGCCCGGCTTGCAAGCTAATCCTGGGTCGATGCCTGATAACGTCATCGATCTATATCAACGCCCAGTTATGGAAAGCGGCAACAGCAAAGGACCATTGGCAATCGCCCGCATGGCCGTAACCCACCCAGATCATCCGGATTTCCAACAGTTTCTCGACATCGAAACCTATACCAATGCTTGGGATCACCCGACTGAAATCGTTTGGGGAACGAAAGATCCGATTCTTGGCGAGAAAGTCGATGACATGCGCGCAGTCTTCCCAAATGCCGAAGTTTTCGAAATACCGTTCGGACATTTCCTCCAAGAAGAAGCCCCAGCTGACGTCGCCGCTTCAATTCAACGCGTGCTCTCAAAGATCCAAGCACAGGAGTGACGTTAAAAACAATTCGTCTGCAATGAACAAGAGCCCCGCAGGTCGGGGTTCTTCGTCGTTTTGAAACTTTACTGTCTGAACTTTGGCCATTTCTGTAACAATCTGTGATCGGCCTCTCCGTCTGTCACAAACCCGCACATAGAATTGTAACAAACGGACGCCCCGAAATGTAACAAACGCAGAAACCCTCAGCGATAAGGGTCAATTATATAAGGTTTTCGCCAAAAAGACCCGCCCAGATCGGCGGAAATCCGTCACAAACCGCTCACGGAAACGCGAGACACGCTTCTGTGAGTGGAACCCAATCCGGCCACCGCATAGGTTTTGTTCATCGCCAAAACGGCGGGATCTTTAACCCAACCCTGACAAAGGAAATTCCATGTCTACAGTATCAAAAACAATCTTCGTCGCATCAGCAGTCGCAACAGCAGTTGCTGGCATCGCAACAGGTGCAGCAGCTCAAGAAAACGAAAAGTGCTACGGCGTTTCACTAGCTGGCGAAAACGACTGTGCAGCTGGCCCAGGCACAACATGTGCAGGCACATCTACAGTTGATTACCAAGGCAACGCATGGACACTCGTTCCATCAGGCACATGTGGCGACATCGAAGTTCCAGCAATGGCAGACGGCGGCGAGCGCATGGGTTCATTGGAAGCTCTTGACCGCGACCTTCCTGCATAAGCAGAAATATTGTAGGGTGGGCACACGTCCACCCTATACCCTCCCAAGACCACGGTGAGCCTAATGCTTGATGCAACTTCCTTCGACGCCCTGCCAAATACACCCGGTGTCGGTTACAAACCCCAGCATTATAGCGACATTATCGGCAATCCCGGGCCGCTCGGCTGGCTCGAAATCCACGCCGAAAACTACATGGGGGATGGCGGCCGCCCGATCGCGCAGCTGCGCCACCTTTCCGAACAATTCCCGATTTCTGTGCATGGCGTTGGCCTGTCGATTGGTGCCGAGGGCGACCTCGACAAAGACCACCTTGCACGTCTGAAACATCTCGTCGACTGGCTGAACCCCGCCAGTTTTTCCGAACATTTGGCGTGGTCCACGCATGACAGTCATTTCCTAAATGACCTGCTGCCGCTGCCCTATAACATGAAGACCGTGAAACGCGTTTCGGATCATATCGATCAGGTTCAGGACGTTGTGGGGCGCAAAATGCTACTGGAAAATCCATCCAGCTACCTTGCATTTGCTGAATCCTCGATGTCCGAAACTGATTTCCTACGCGAAGTCGTTTCACGCACCGGATGCGGCCTTCTGCTTGACGTCAACAACGTCTTTGTCAGCGCCACAAACCTCAAAACCTCACCGCAGGAATACATCGATGACTTCCCTCTTGAGGCGGTTGGTGAACTGCACCTTGGTGGTCACGACGAGGATGAGGACGAAACTGGCGCACCCCTGCTGATCGACAGCCACGGCGCAGCCGTCGTTGATCCGGTCTGGGCACTGCTGGATTACACGCTTGAACGCTCTGGTCGCAAACCGCTGTTGATTGAATGGGACACTGATGTTCCAGAATGGCCCGTGCTCGCAGCTGAAATCGCCCGCGCCCACGCAGCATTGGATCTGGTGCACGCATGATCGTCACACAAACCGCATTTCGCAAAGGTCTTTTGGACCCATCTTTGCCGGCACCCAAAGGTCTGCAAAACCCCGATGGTGCGCCAGCAACCAAACGTTTTGACGTCTACCGCAACAACGTTGCGGTAAGCCTCGTCGATGCCATGGTTGCCGCATTCCCCGTTATCCATAAATTGGTTGGCGATGAATTTTTCCGAGCAACTGCAGGGGTTTATATCCGTAAGTTCCCGCCATCTTCGCCATTGATGATGTATTACGGCGAGCACCTGCCGCAGTTCCTGAAACGTTTCGAACCAACCAAGAACCACCGATACTTGCCAGACGTCGCACGCGTCGAACTTGCGATCCGCCAAGCGTACCACGCCGCAGATTCAACTCCCATCGATGGCCAAGCGCTTGCTGCCATCGCGCCCGACGACCTTATGGCACTCCGCTTGTCAATCGCGCCCGCGGTCCAAATCGTCAGCTCAGAAGATTACCCGATCCACGCGATTTATATGGCCAACACCCGTGACGATGCGCCAAAACCGCAACCCGGTGCAGAAAGCGTTCTGATCACGCGACCCGGGTTCGATCCAATGATCCACAAAATTAACACCAAAGACGCAGCCTGCATCAAAGCGCTCCAAGACGGTAAATCACTTGGCATGGCGCTAGCCGAAACTGGCGAAGGACTTGATTTAGGGGCCGTGCTTGGTCTTTTGTTGAGCCAAGGCGCGATTACAGACCTCAATTGAAAGGCCCTCCCCCATGTTAGACAGCTTTAACCGTGTAGGTGCGTCAATGTCGCGCGCTGGAAACGAACTCTTGCCATTGGCAGCGCGTTTTGTCTTTGCCGCCGTACTACTCATGTATTTTTGGCAATCGGGCCTGACGAAAATCAGTGATGGCTTCTTTGGATTTCTGTCACCCTCATTGGGCGCATATGCACAAATCTTCCCAAAAGCGATGGAAGCGGTCGGTTACGACGTCTCTCAGATGACCTTTTTCCACACACTCGTGGTTTTGGGTGGCACCTGGGCTGAATTCATTCTGCCCCTCTTTATCGTCATCGGATTGCTCACACGCCTGTCGGCACTTGGCATGATCGGATTTATCGTTGTGCAATCATTGACTGACCTTTTCGCCCACGGCGGTGCCAGCGATGCGAAGGTGTTCGGCGCATGGTTTGATGCTGCGTCAGACGCGCTGATCCTTGATCAACGCGCATTCTGGGTGCTTGGCTTGCTGATCCTGCTCTTTAAAGGAGCAGGCAGCCTTTCAGTGGACCGCGCCCTTAATGGGATGTTGGGACATCAGGCTGACGCGCAGCAATAGCCAACAAACCGCCCAATCCTGCAAACCCGATTGGGAACATGGTCGCGACGTTGAACCCGAACGCCTGATAAAAACACAGGCATGACAGCAACATCGCTATGCCGCCCCATAACCCCCGAGAAGAGGCCATTGCCCCACCGGCGATGGCCAATAACGGCGCAATAAAGCTTGCGAACTTGATCAAAGCAGGGTTTTCAAACAGCCCAATCGCCTCTGCAATATCCGGCTGCGCCTCGCTGAATTGCACATAGCCAAACCCGAATAACCCAATGAAAATACCCATCAGACCCGCGATGATACCCAGAAACGTTGCGGCGTTGCGCATGTCTTAACTCCTTACTGCTCGAACTTTAGATAATCACTGTTTCGCTATTCGCCAAGCCATTGCGCTTGTGCGTCGGCTTTCCAACCAATGGTCCACGTATTTCCATCTTGGATCACGGGCCGCTTCATCAGCGTCGGATGGGCCGCCAATAAATCGGCTGGTGCGCCTGCCTTCTCGGCGTCGCTCAGCCCCCGCCACGTTGCGGACGCCTTGTTTAGACTTGCTTCACCGAATTGCGCCAAGATCTCTGCGCGATCCGCCTCAGGCAACCCATCAGCACGGACATCCACGACCTCAGGCTCAAAACCCGCGGCTTTGAGCGACTTGATCGCCTTGCGACAGGTATCGCATGATTTTAGGGCAAAGACCTTCAAGAGCGTTCTCCAAATGAGTATTTTTGAAGCAACATAGACGTTCACGAACTCTTGTCATTTGACTTTTGCAAAAATGCGCTAAAGTTTTAAGTACGAATGCCGGAAGACAACCGCCCGCTCAGGGCGCTGCAAGACTGGCGCATTGATTGGAGAAGAAGACATGGCAAGCGGTACCGTAAAGTGGTTCAACACAACCAAGGGCTTTGGTTTTATCGCACCAGATGACGGCGGATCGGACATTTTTGTCCATATTTCAGCTGTAGAAGAAGCCGGAATGACAGGCCTCGCAGACGATCAAAAGGTCACATTTGACCTCGTCGAAGGACGCGATGGCCGCAAGATGGCGGGCAATATCGGCAAAGCCGACTAAAAATTAGGGCTTGGGCGGTTTACGCCGCCCACCAAAACCATCTGGCTGTCCGAGTGGGCTTGGACGGGTCCTCAGGCTGAGTCATTTCTTCAGCCTTGTCAGACAGACGGTCCAATAAATCCACACGGATCGTTGGCAGTGATTGTTTTTTAGATTTCATTTCAGCAGCAGTCTTCATCGTAATCCCCTCAACCGGAACCAAACAAACTCGCTACGAAACAGGAACTGTATGTACCCTGTTGCCGCGTCATCGCCAAATTTCAGTTTCGATTATGGCCAAGGGGAAACGACGCATTTCGCCCCGCGTTTCGCATTTTTCTGCAATGTTTACAAAATCTTATATACTCACGACCCCCTGAATTCGCTGCAAATGGCGTATGAAACAATAGAGGGTCTCGCGAAAAACTGTTTGTCGTCGTGAAACAAAGGCCGGAAACCCGCCGCACATTTCCGCCTGAATTGGGCGAATCGGGTTAGGTCGACAACCAGCTGGCTTGGACGTCGTCATTCCAGCCCAATGTCCACGTTATGCCGTCGGTGATCACGGGGCGGGCCATGACGGTGGGTTGGTCGAGCAATTGCGCATCCGCGTCGGATTCCCGCATCCATGTGTTGAGGTTGCGATAGGCTTGGGATTTGCGATCCACCAAATTGTCCCCGAACTCGGCCAACAACGGCGCCCACTCTTCCTCACTCAAACGATCCGCGCGGACATCGCGAAAGCTGATGTCAATGCCCGCATCCTCAAACGCGCGCAGGGCTTTTTTGCAATCAGAGCAGGTCGGCAGGCCGTAAAGGATCATGGTGTGGGCTTTCTTGGGTGCTGTGTCGCCCGACCCTAACGCGGCGCGGATGGCGGCGCAAATCGTCCCCGTGCCCAAAACCTTCCCCACGGGGCGTTTGAACCGTCTTGAAATTGAACTGGGAGATCAATTCAGGCGAAAACGGGCGGAACCCAGCGGGAATTTGGCAAGACGCGGCCAAGACCTTCCCCGCGGGGAATACGTTCGCTGCGGTCAGGGTTTGTTAAGAAACATGGACCAAACAAAGGGCAGTGTTCGGACCTCAGGGGGTGAGCGGCGTCTTGGAAAAGGTCCAGTGGACCTTTTCAGCCGTGAACGGGCGGAGCCCCGGGGGTGCAAAGCGCCCTCCCCTCGGGGGGAGGTCCGTGCGCTGCCCGGCGATGCCGGGTTAGGCTACCCAAACTATACAGATTTAGCCGACCTCTTAAAATGGACCAAGAAATCGTCTCGCTTTCTAACTTCTTTGAAGACAGCCCATGTGTGGGCGTCATAGTAGCTTACACCATCTTCATCTTCTATCGCAGCAGTAGTGAGCTTTTCTAGATCATCGTATTCCTGTTTAAGACAGGCAAGGGCCAATCGAACTGTTGGAGTGATCATCGACCAATCTCGACGAGATAGTACATCTTCGATTTGTTTTTGCTTTTTCTCGTCCTCCAGTGTTTCATCATGTGCAAACGACAATGCAAGGTTAACGGTGAGATACGCCGAAGTCCGTTCAGGAAGAGGTTTCTTAGATTTCAGCGCAAATTGGCACACTCGACGACACATTTTGGTCAAGCCAATCTCAAGAAATTCATGCGACGCTGTCAGAAGACGCCCCTGGCTCTCCTCTGCATCCTTAGGTGAAATTTTCTGCCAAAGTATATGCAGCAAAAAGAAGCCAATTTGAAAGACCCTAGCGGTTGCACGGCGCAAGTATTTTCGGTCAACTCGAACAATTTCACCTAGTTTTGGCAAGGACTCCATTTCGCAACCCGCTTTTTCGCAGATGTCTAAGTACCTTTTGTTAACTACCCCTCCACAATGGGCCAGCAAGTGTCGCCGTTGGCATACTTCGGTAAAATCAGAAATCAATTCCTTGTCGCTGTGAACATCAATTTTAAACTGCTCAGAGATCCATCCAAGTACTTCCATATGCGACTTGTGGTGAAGTAGCGTCTCTATTTTCTGCGCAACTAATTCGGTTCGCAAATCCTCAATACTGTCGCAATGGTCTAGCCGTTCAGCCGTAATAGTATCACTGGAATTAAGGAATGGTTTTGACGAAACCTTTGAGCAACAATGTAGCAAATGAGATATGAAGTGTTCATACTCTGAAAGCAAAGCGCCAAGTGCCGCTTGGCTCATCGATAACACAGCCAAGTAGGCTTGGCTGGATCGACCCAATTTGTTACCAACTAGAGGTAAGTCATCGAGCGAAAGAATATAGTCGGTAACTTTCGTTTCGTTGTCGTCATATTTCTTTACGCTAAGCGCAACTTCTCTTGCAAATTCCTCGGCGGTTTCAGCCATCTCTTGGGAAGCCAAGCGTAAGTTTTGTCGTGTGAAAAGGGGAACTACCTCAAAGAAACCTATAGAGCTAAGCACCCATGACGACGATAGCTCGTGGAAACTGGGAATTGCCTGCGTTCGATTCTCGTCAGCTCTCGAGTTCTCGACATCTTCTTTTTCTTTTGCAGGCTTTTTATCGTTTTCATCTTCTTCAGATTGGAAACGGATTCCATGGAGCTTCGTGCCATCTTTGTGTTCCGACATACTCAGTACGAATGTCTCCGATGCGACGCCGCCCTCGATGTCTTCGACTTCCGCATTCTCCTTGTTGTTCTCCAAGTAACACGCCCTCCGCTAAGTGACACTGCAATCTAATTTTCTGAAATTGCCACACGACACCCACAACTTCTAGGCGAAAATCTGAGAGCCGTGCATTGTTCGGTAATAGAAATAGTTACCCAACTCGCAAAAACTCCCGCATCACACATCTCGGCCCCTCAGCCTTCAACACAATCCCCGGCTCGATGGTCCAGCCACTCTCGTCGAACTCTGGGAAAAACGTGTCGGCGTCTTCGATTGTCATGTCGACCTCGGTGATCAGCAGGCGGTGGGCGATGGGCAGCATGGCCTCATAGATCCCGGCCCCTCCGATCCCGTAGATGCGCGAATGGCCGGCGGCGCGGGCGGCATTGACGGCGGCTGTGACAGAGTTGACGCATAGGTCTGCGCCCGCAACTTCGCTGCGGGACACCACGACATTTAGGCGATTTTTCAACGGCTTAAACGGCAGGCTTTCCCATGTTTTGCGCCCCATGATGATGGCCCCGCCCATCGTTTCGCGTTGAAAGAACTTTAGGTCCTCGGGAACGTGCCATGGGATGTCGCCGTCGCGGCCAATGGCCCCGTTTGTTGCGCGGCCCACGATGAGGGAAATCATACTGCCACCTCGCCTTTGATATGCGGATGGGGGTCGTAGCCCTCGAACGCAAAGTCCTCAAACTTGAAATCAAAGATGCTGTCGACACGGCGGTTGATGATCAAACGCGGTGCCTCGCGCGGTTCGCGCGCCAGTTGCGTTTCGACCTGCTCGACGTGGTTGGAATAGATATGCGCGTCGCCCATCGTGTGCACAAATGTGCCCGCCTTATTGCCCGTCACATGCGCCAGCATTTCAAGCAGCAGTGCATAGGAGGCGATGTTAAAGGGCACGCCAAGGAACATATCGGCCGAGCGTTGGTAGAGCTGCATGTGCATGGTGCCGTTCTGAACGCGCACTTGCCAGAGCGTGTGACAGGGGGGCAGCGCCATCTCGTCCACCTCTCCGGGGTTCCACGCGCTGACGATCAGGCGGCGGCTGTCGGGGTTGGTTTTGATTTGCTCGATCAGATTGGTGATCTGGTCAGTGGATCCGCCCGGTTTTGGAAAGCTGCGCCATTGGTGGCCATAGACCGGGCCGAGATCGCCGTTTTCATCGGCCCATTCATCCCAAATGCGCACGCCATTGTCCTGGAGGTATTTGATGTTGGTGTCGCCCGCGAGGAACCAGAGCAGTTCGTGAATGATGGATTTGAGGTGCAGCTTTTTGGTGGTGACCAGCGGAAAGCCCTGTTGCAGGTCATAGCGACACTGCATGCCAAAGTGCGAAATCGTACCTGTTCCGGTGCGGTCATCGCTGGGAACGCCCTGTTCCATAACGGTTTTGAGTGCGTTGAGGTATTCTTGCATCGTTGTTCCCTGCCTCTTGGATCAAGCGCTGGCTGCGATTGAGTCGCCGACCACTATATATTGAGGTGGAGTGTGGCAAAACCTCGATATTTGGCAGCAAAGCACCGCCACATCATTTAACTCGCATTGACTTATTGTTGCCTTAACCAGATTGTAATCAAAAAAATAAGAGCATCGAGCACGAGGCATTGAAATGACACGTTTTTTGACCATGGTTTCCGCACTGGCATTGATGGCAGCCTGCGACAACGCGCAGCCGTTTGATTTTGGTGATACGACGACCGAGACACCGGTTGATACGGATGACGATACGGGGTTGATCCGATCGCACCCGAAGAAACGGTCAACGAGCTATTTATCTACGATCTAGAGCGTAACCTTACGATGAACTTCGTGAGCTATGATGAAGATGATGATGTAGTCATCGTCAACAACGTGCCGTTCGATGGCCCATCAGGTGGGTATGAATTCGTTCGCGATATCGGAAATGGCATGCGGTTGTATCGCAACCGTCAAACTGCCACGACCGGTGTATTGACATATTACGCGATATTCCGCGGAACTGAGGCGATTTCAGTGACGGCTGTAAACGGCCGCGACTGGGGCGATTTCGGCTATGGTGGTGCGAACGTAATCCGCACAGGGTTCGCAATTCCCGATGGAGAGACAAACACAATTCCGGATGGCACCCCGGCTGTCGGTGAATATGTTTATACAGGTGACTATGGCGGCGTTCGATCGTTTAGCACCAGAACAGGTGTCGAGATTGTCGATGGCGAGGTCCTCTTGCTGCTCGACATCAATGACCTTGATCCCGATGGAACAACGCAAGGTTCGGTTGTGGCCAACGTCTTTAACAGAACAAGCCGAGATGAGGCTGGCGGTTTCCTTAACAACCTACCGACAATTGATTTGAAGCGTCTCAACTTTGACAGCGCGAATGGCACGTTCGCAGAAGGCGTCGCAGAAACCTATTTCGACGGAAATGTTAGAGACACGGGTGAATATGAAGGATTGATCGCAGGCGAAAACGGCACCGAAGTAGGTGGGACCTTGGTAATCGAAGGCGTCGCGAATATTCAAAACGTCCAATACGAGGTTGTTGATTACACCGTCAGTGAAACCGTTACAGAAACGATTATCACGATCGACCCTATTTCCGGATTGCCCGTAGCGACCGATGTTGATCGCGTTATCACGACAACTGGCACCTTCTCTGCTTTGACGGATGATGAATCTGACGCAATCCAGAGCCTTATTGATGCTGGTCGTCTTGTCGGCACTAGAAACGTATCCCCAGCGGATTTGCCAGCGGGCGCAGTGGTCACAAGCTCGACCATTCAAGAACAAGAATTCAAAACAGAGTTTGATGCGCGGGAAGTTGGTGCGTTCGTAACCTTCCAAAACTAAACACCTAACAATCGGGGGCGATTGGGTTTGACTTGGTTAATACGTTTAATGGTCGTTGCGTGGTTCTGCGGGACGGCGCTTGATGCGCACGCACAGCAGCGGACGGTCTTAACTGTCAGTGAGGCCAAGACTCTTGCGCAAACGCTTCTGAATGCAGGTGATTCAACGACCGCACTTCAAATTGCGTCGGTGATTTCCGCGAATAATCCTGAGGATATCCAAGCTAAGATATTAGTCGCCTCTGCGGCGCGCGAAGCAGGTCAACTAGGTCTAGCGATCCAAGCTGCGCGCGACGTTTATCGAGCGACGCAAGACACAGAAACACGCTATATAGCGTCGCGGATCGTCGCTATTAGTTTAGCAGAGCAGCAAAAATACAATTGGTCGCAGTACTGGCTAAGGTTGGCACGACAAAATGCTCCCAACCAAACCGAGGCGCGACGCGTTGCCAATGATTACCAACAGGTGCGGCAACTCAATCCTTGGTCGTTCAATGCCTCATTAAGCGCTGCTCCTTCGAGCAATATCAATGGCGGCAGCCAAGGCTCCACTGGGTATATTGATGACAACGTCGATCAGGGATTACTGGATTTCCTTGCTGCCTTTGGCGTTTACGACCCGAACACGGGCTTGCGTCTTTTGGGAGATAACGAAAGGGCCCTATCGGGGACTGAGGGACGACTGTCATTTGGCGCGCAGTATAGATTGTCTGCGGATCAGGCCTCTGCGACGTTTTTGTCTGCAAACATTAGTTCTGCTCGATACCGGTTGAGTGACGAGGCGAAGGAAGAATCCCCGACGTCTAGCAATCGAGATTTCAACCGGGATAGCCTTTCATTCGGGGTCCGCCATGTCCGGGTTCTGGCCGAAGATATGCGTCCTGCGACATTTTCATTTGGGATTGGCAAGAATTGGTATGCGAGCGATCCGAGCAACCGATATATGACTGCAAGTTTCTCTCAGCCCTTTCTGCTGACGCCTTCGGAACTCTTAACTTTTGGCATCGGTGCGACTGTAAGTGCAAGTTATAGCGACGATATTCCAATTAGATCCTTCGACGTAAGCCTACGACATCTCGGCATCCAATCGAATGGAGATCGTCTAGGTCACTCGGTTCGCCTTACCAAGAGTGCCTCAGAAATCGAAGACAGCGATTACGTTTCACTTGCGATCGGTGTGAATTATGCATTCGCAAAACCAATTTACGGCTTCGGCGTCACACTAAACGCAGATGCAACTTACTCAGACATCGGTGACACGCGTTTTGCGCCGTTTGATCGGACGGACACGCGCGTTTCGATTAGCGCAGATATCGCGATCCCTCAGGCCGAAGTATTTGGCTTTCAGCCGGTCGTTTCACTTGGCCTAGAAAAAACTGAATCGACCGTTGATCAATTTGACAGCCAAGCTGGAACTTTTGGCTTGGATTTTCGGTCTTCTTTCTAAGCAATGTGATTGGCATCAGACCAAAGGCACCCTAACCTACCGCAAAATTGGAAAGGGAAGTTTCTTAGATGGCACTGAAGTACCTGCACACCATGGTTCGCGTTGCGGATCCAGATGCGACAATTCGCTTTTTTGAACTGTTAGGAATGCGCGAAATTCGCCGTCACGACAATGAGGGCGGTCGTTTTTCATTGATCTTTATGGCAGCGCCGGGGGACGAAGATTGCCCGGTTGAGCTGACGCACAATTGGGATGGCGATCCGGGCTTGCCGTCTGATGGCCGCCATTTTGGTCATCTCGCCTATGAAACGGATGACATTTATGCGTTGTGCCAGCATCTGCAGGACAATGGTGTGCTGATTAATCGACCGCCGCACGACGGGCGCATGGCATTTGTACGGTCCCCTGACAATGTCTCAGTTGAGCTATTGCAGGCTGGTGACCCAAAGGAGGCACAAGAGCCTTGGGCCAGCATGGGCAACACCGGACATTGGTAATTCGCCTTGCATTGAGTGCAGGGTTCACACTGTTGCCCTTGCCCGCAATTGCGTGCCGGCTGGCGCTGATCCTTGCCATCGATGTTTCGAACTCTGTTGATCCGCAAGAAGATCAACTTCAGCGGCAAGGCCTCGCACAGGCCTTGCGCGCGCCGGAAGTACAAGATGCTTTTTTTGTGACGTCCGATCCTGTCGCATTGCACATTTTTGAGTGGTCAGGCCGATATAACCAAACCGAAATCACACCTTGGACCATGATCGAGAGCGTGGATGATCTACAAAACGTGGCATCCCAGGTTTCTGCGTCGCAGAGATCTTATCTTGATTATCCAACCGCGCTTGGGCACGCATTGGGGCATGCGGCTTTGCTTTTTCAAGACAAAGCAGAATGCCTTTTTAAAACGATTGATGTGTCTGGCGATGGCCAAAACAATGATGGGTTTCCGCCTTTCAATGCATATGACGCGTTCCCATTTGATGATGTCACGGTCAATGCGCTTGTCATCAATGGCGCTGGTCTAGACCCCAACGCCGATTTGATACCGTATTTTCAGCAAGAAGTGATCCGAGGACCCGGAGCCTTTGTACAAGAAGCCGATGGATTTGAGGACTACGCGAATGCGATGCAAAGCAAGCTAATTAGAGAGTTAAGTAGCTTTGCGATCGGCGACCTAGGCGACGATGGTCGCACGGTTTTTCATATTCAATAAATATATCGGATTTGCTCGGTCCAGTAACGCTCGATCCGGCGAAGGGACGAAACAATGTCGTCCATCCCCATCAGATCAATCACCCCACGGCTGACCAACCCGTCAGAATGGGTCGCAAAAAGTTTGGTGACGATGTTGCGAATATCCCGCCCCTGTTGCGTTAGGCGAACGCGAACTGACCTGCGATCAACTTCACTGCGTTCGTGATGCATATATCCATGCTCAACCAGCTTTTTAAGGTTATAGCTGACATTGGACCCTTGATAGTAGCCGCGGCTTTTCAATTCGCCTGCGGTGACTTCGTTCTCACCGACATTGAATAGCAGCAAGGCCTGAACTGGGTTAATCTCTAGGATATTGAGTCGTTCGAACTCATCTTTGATCACATCGAGCAAGAGCCGATGAAGACGCTCGACCAAGGTAAGACCCTCTAAATAGCTGGCCATAAACGCGGTCCCCTCGGGCGAAAGCCCGGCCGACTGCGGTACATTCGATAGCGCACTGTGCATGCTCATCGCAAAACTCCATTCCGATTGGCTGGAGCCTTTATTGGGCGGCAAATAGAAAAATCTGGTTAACCCGCGAAAATTAGTTTGGTCGCGTCAATCCCTGGGCACCTTGGGTCACCACCGACATCATATCGCGGTACTGTTCTGGCGTTTCAAACTGCCCCGTGATCCAGCCGTAAATGTCATGGTCATTTTCAGACAACAGCCGATCATAGAGATCAAGGTCAGCGTCAGAAAGGTTCGGCAAATGCCGCGTCGCATAGTCTGACAAGATCAGATCCATTTCCTTGATGCCACGACGGATCGAGCGCATATGCAACCGTTTAATTTTGACATCGCGCGGTTCAGTCATTTGGCGTTTCCAGAGTTTTTCTAAGCCGCTTTTCCAAACGCGCGAGACGTTCAAGCGAAGTTGTCATTTCGGCGCGGACGCTTCGCATCTCTGCCAAGACAACGCGCAGATCATGGTCAGCGTCGACATTTTCATCAAGCGGGCCGTCAACACCGTCGCCGATCCCTGTTAGCAGCCACGCCATGGATACGTTTAACATCCCGCAGAGCATCTGGATGCGGTTTGCGCGGGGTTCTTTTAGGTCGTCTTCCCAATCGCGGATGGTTCCGGTTTTGACACCCAGACGCGCGGCCAATTTCGCCTGTGTCAATCCGGCTGTTTCGCGTGCCGCTGCAAGGCGATCCCCGAATGTTGCTGCATCTTCTGCATACCAGTCTTCGGCGCTCATAATTTACCTCTTTGCTTGCAACCCTGTGCTGCATGATCCTATGACATCAATTGAGTTCAATGGCCACATAGGAGCCGACAATGACCATCCTTTCGAAAACACTAGATCGCGTAAAACCATCTCCGACGATTGCAGTGACGACGAAGGCTGCGGAATTGAAGGCCGCAGGTCGTGATGTAATCGGTTTGGGTGCGGGGGAACCGGACTTTGATACACCTGCGCATATTCAGGCCGCGGGCGTCGCGGCCATTGGCGACGGCAAGACACGCTATACTGCAGTCGACGGTGTACCCGAGCTAAAGCAAGCGATCTGTGACAAGTTCAAGCGCGACAATGATTTGTCCTACACGCCAGCGCAGGTGACCGTTGGCACAGGCGGCAAGCAGGTTTTGTACAACGCCTTTATGGCAACGCTGAACCCCGGTGACGAGGTGATCGTCCCTGCCCCATATTGGGTCAGCTATCCAGATATGATCCTGCTGGCGGGCGGCACCCCTGTCATTGTCGAGGCTGGCATTGAAACCAATTTTAAGATTACGCCAGACCAACTGCGCGCCGCGATCACGCCCAAGACCAAATGGTTCTTGTTCAATTCTCCGTCCAACCCAACAGGTGCTGGATATTCCTGGAGCGAGCTAAAGGCCCTGACTGACGTATTATTAGAATCGCCGCATGTCTGGGTCATTACGGATGACATGTATGAGCATCTGGCGTTTGGGAACTTTAAGTTTTGCACACCGGCACAAGTTGAACCGCAGCTTTATGATCGCACGCTAACCGTCAATGGCGTTTCCAAAGCCTATGCAATGACCGGCTGGCGGATCGGCTATGCAGCCGGGCCCGAGGTCGTGATCAAGGCGATGCGCAAGGTTCAATCGCAATCGACGTCGAACCCATCTTCAATCGGGCAATACGCTGCTGTTGAAGCTCTGAACGGTCCGCAGGATTTCTTGGCCGACAATGCCAAGCTGTTTGAAGGACGTCGCGATTTGGTAGTTGATGCATTGAATGCCTGCCCGGGGATCACCTGTCCGCGACCAGAAGGCGCATTTTATGTGTATCCGTCCATTGCAGGGTGCATCGGCAAGGTCTCAGAGGCTGGGACAGTGATCTCTAATGATGAGGAATTCGCGACAGCCCTGTTAGAAGAGACCGGCGTTGCCGTTGTATTTGGCGCCGCTTTTGGCGTTAGCCCAAACTTTCGAGTTAGCTATGCCACGTCGAACGACCAACTGACCGAGGCTTGTGCACGGATCAAAACGTTCTGTGACGGATTGCGCGACACATAAGTGCGCTAAAAACTGGCTTGACGGCGGCAGTCTTGCTAGACTGTCGCCAACCAAAGTGAGGGTTCTATGAGCGTCGTTTTGCCTGAGTATTATTTTCGCACCCGTGACAACGGCGCGATGGTGTTTCGTGTCGATTCAGAAAACCGCCAACGTCGTTTGGAAATGGATCAAATCGCCGTTGCAAACATCAACAAGGGCGAGATCAAAGCGCATGGGGGGTACGAACTCACCCAAGACGACATCACGGCGATTGAAAGCTGGATGGAGGCGCGGATCGCGCTGTTGCATCAGCGGACTTTGGACGACATCCACCGCGCCGTTGATCATTTGAACCTGACGACGCAATGGGCCCAATCCAAGGCCAGCCCAGAGGACCTAGAAGAGATCACTGATGATCTCTTGCTAGCGATGCATGATTTACGGACCGTCTTGGTCCGCAAAAAGGCCGATCGTGTGGTGGGCGGAAAAGACGACTAGTTTAGTTGCAAGCTGCCAATTGCCGCGCGGATAACCGTGTCGGTATCGTCGCTATCGCCTGACACAGCCAAACCAATCAATGCACCGGGCGCGCCGCCAAAAGCCCGTGCATAATCAGCCGCCAAATCGACCCGTTCGGAATGTGATCCTGTACCTGCCTGTCGCAGAGGGATCGTCACACCACCGGACCCATAAGGCGACGGAATGACCGTCCCGCGTCCATGGTTACCGCCCCATGCGTACTGCACCACGCGCACATCATCGCGACCAAGCAACGACCTGATGCCTTTACCTTCTAGGCTGGGTGCTACCGCCTCGGGAACAAATACAAAGTAGAGCGAGATATTGCGATCATCACCCCCTTTGACGCTGAGGTTTGTCGCAGGCACGGATTGTTCAACGGTCCAGCTCCAAGAGGCCCCGCGTGCGCCCCATTCAGACTGTGGTAACCGCGTCCACGCAATGCTCACCGATCCCTCGGATACCATGCTAAGGTTGGCGCCAAAGTTGTAATCATTGGACGAAAACAGGGACAGACGTTGTTCTTTCCAACCAGACGAAAAGCTAACGCCACCAGCGGTAACTGAACTGGCAAGCAAAGTTGCAGCGATTGTAAGCGTGCGAAGCATCATGTCGGGACCTTTCCATACGTTGGATAAAGACCTAACGAGCAATCGCGGGCTGTCACGGTGAATGTTTGAATTTCACAGGAATGTTAGGTCGTGTGATTGGTAGAGTTCGCTATCCCGCAAGACCTGTCACGAGTGCCCACAACGCGTCCGGGACATCAACCTCGGTCATCTCAGTGCGGGATGCGCCGGGGATGCGTGCGCCTTCTTGCTCTGCGACCGCTTCGGCCACGCGTGCGAAACGATCCGTGAAGTGATCGCCGTATGTGCCCGGATCCATCAGGATGTAAAACTGACCAAGCCCGTGTGGTTTGCCATCCGGCAATTTCAAACCACTGACATCAAGCGAATTGACCGATCCCGTCATGCCAGCGGCCAACAGTTCTACCATCAGGCCAAAGCCCCAGCCTTTGTAGCCGCCCGCGCTGACCAGCGATCCTTTGATTGCGGCCTCTGGATCGGTTGTTGGATTGCCATCTGCATCCACCGCCCACCCCAGCGGAATCTCTTTGCCTGCGGCCTTGGCCATCGTGATTTTCCCAAGTGCAACAGCGGACGTCGAGAAATCAAAATGCATCGCCATTTTGCCGTCACCCGGCACCGACATTGCAAAGGGGTTGGTCCCAATCACGGCCTTATTTCCGCCCGGAGGCGCGACGATTGGCGAGGCATTGGTGAACCCAAGACCGATCAAGCCTGCACCCGCGATTTGTTCCGTGAAATATCCCAGCGATGTACAGGTATGCGCATGCGCCACGGCCAGTGTAGCAACACCATTTGCCTTGGCCGTTTCAATCGCCTTTGGCAATGCCGCGCTAAAGGCGGGTTGTGCAAATCCAAACTTGGCGTCGGCCATGATCGCGCTTGGTTTTGGCTGGCTAATGACCGGATCAACCGTGCCGTTCACGCGGCCACTTGCAAGCTGTGTGCAATAGCTTTCAAGATAATAGAGCCCACAGATGATGTTGCCCAGGGCCTCAGCACGCGCGACGGCTTTGGCCACTTCGACAGCCTGCGTTTCACCAGCACCATGTGCCTTAAGTGCAGCATAGGATGCATCATAGATGTCTGTGATTGAGATCTTCATTTCGGCCTCTTGGGGTTATTGCGCGACCAGTTTACCGCCTTCAAGGCGGACAACACGATCCATTCGCGCCGCAAGTTCAAGGTTATGCGTCGCGATAAGTGCGGAAAGCCCACTGTCGCGGACTAAGGTCATCAATGCCGCGAACACACGGTCGGATGTCGCGGGATCAAGGTTGCCAGTAGGTTCATCCGCCAGCAACAAAGCAGGTTCGTTGGCCAGTGCCCGGCAATAGGCCACACGCTGTTGTTCACCACCCGACAAGGCCGCCGGACGGTTTTGCGCGCGATCTGCGACGCCGACTGTTCCCAGCAAGCCCATCGCGCGGGTTTCGGCCGCCGATTGGGACACACCGTTCGCAAGCTGCGGCAGCACGATGTTTTCAAGCGCCGTAAATTCAGGAAGCAGGTGATGAAACTGATAGATAAAGCCCACATCAGATCGCCGTGTTGCTGTGCGTTTGCGATCATTCAATTTGGTCATGTCCTGACCGTTGATCGAGACCTGTCCTGCATCTGCGCTATCCAGCAATCCCGCGATATGAAGCAACGTTGATTTGCCCGCACCTGAGGGCGCAACAAGTGCGACGACTTCGCCCGTAGCAACTGTGAGGTTCGCCCCGTTTAGAACCTGCAGGGCGTTCGTCTTGCCCGCATTGTAGGTTTTGTCGATCCGGGTGAGGGTTAAAACATCACTCATACCGCAAAGCCTCCACAGGGTTCATTCGGGCAGCACGGCGCGCCGGGAAGATCGTGATAATCCAAGACAAGCTCAGTGACAGGATCACAGCCTTCATAACGTCCCAAAGGTGTAACTCGGCGGGCAGTTTATAGATCCCACGGATTTCTGGATCCCAAACGCCGCCGCCCGACACGTAATTCACAAAGCTAAAGATCGTATCGATGTTGATGACGAACAGGACACCGAACACGACGCCAAGGATGGTCCCCAATGTCCCGATCCCTGCCCCGCAGATGAAAAAGATCCGTAGGATTGATCCCTCGGTCAGACCCATCGTACGCAAAATACCCACATCACGGCCTTTGTTTTTTACCAGCATGATCAGGCCCGAAATAATGTTCATCGAGGCGACCAGAACGAGGATCGACAGAATAATGAACATCACATTATCCTCGACCGTAAGGGCGCGCAAAAACGCGCTGGAACTATCAAGCCATGTCCACAGAAACACGCCGTCACCGACAGCCAACGAAATATCGGTCAGGTGATCTGTCACCTTATCTGGATCAACGACGGTGACTTCGATCTCATCCACAACATTGTCGCGGTTCATAAATCGCTGCGCTTCGGCCAACGGCAGATAAGCGCGGGTTTTGTCGATATCGATCCGACCGGCGGTAAAGATATAGACAATCTCGTACACATTGGTGCGCGGCGTGATGCCAGTTGGCCCGCGTGTCCCATTCGGGTTCACCACGCGAATTTTGTCGCCCACATTCGCCCCAAGCGTGCGCGCGACTTCTGACCCAATCGCGATACCCTCTTCAAAGCGATCAAGCGACCCTTGGCTGACCTCTGGCGCGGCAATACGCGGGATGCCAAGGATATCGGTCTTGGCGATGCCGTAGATTTCGACGCCTGTACTGGCGTTGCCGCGATTGGCCAACACAATGCCCCGTACCAAAGGCGCGGCGCGTGTGACGCCTGGCACTGCTTTGATCCGCTCGGCGGCGTCTTCGTAATTTTGGATCAGACGGGTGACTTGGTTTGTGCCCGCGATCTGGGTGTTTTGGTACACTGTCACATGTGCGTTTGCGCCAACGATGGTATCGACAATTTCGGCCCGAAAGCCAGAACGCACAGCAAGCGTTGCGATCAAGGCGAATACGGCCAGCGTCACACCGATCAGGCTGATCCATGTCATGACACTGACGCCACCCTCGGCCCGCTTGGCCCGGATGTAACGCCAAGCGATCATCCATTCGAATTTGGCAAAAGGGGCGGTGGAATTGGCCATGAGGGCTCCGGTCAACTATGAGTAGCGGCGTTAAAGCGCAGGACGGATAGGCTTGCAAGCGCCCCGTTTTAGTAGTGGTTGCCCTCTGCCGACCATTGGCCAAGGTCCTGACCCTGTGCCGCGGATTTGCTGCCAGCCGCCCAAATCATTCCACGGCGCAACATTTCATAGGCAGGGCCGGTTTCAATGACATCGGCATGATGACCGAGTGCATTGTAGTAAACACGTCCCAATCCCCACTTTCGCGTCCAAGCGACAGGCATATCAACGGGGCCATTTGGACTGTGATACCAAGTCACGACATCTGTGCGCGTCGTTGCCAGAACCGTGTTGGCCGGATCAATGTGGAGGTAGTATTGTTCTGTATCGACATCGAAATCCTCGATGCCTGCAACCAGTGGATCACCCGACGTGATGGTAACGCGATGTTTCACCCCATCCCCGCCGGGATGCGCGACCCAATTGGCGCCAGTCATGAATTGCCATAACGTCGAGCAGCGAAATGCATCGCACATGCCCCCGTGACATCCTGCGATGCCCGTGCCTTTCGCCACGACCTCGGCCACCTTGGCTGTTGTTTCGCGGCTGAGTTCGCTCATCGTCCAGATTGGCACGATCAGATCAAAGCGTCCGAGTTCAGGATCATCAAAGCAATCGAGGTGATCCACGATTGTGGTCTCGATCCCTTCGGCCGTTAGCATCTGTTCAAAGATAGCCGCAACTTTGTCAGGTTCATGGCCGTCCCAACCGCCCCATGTGATCAAAGCTTGGGTCATCGTGTTTCTCCCATCAAGCGTGGTCGGTTGGCTTCAACCAACTGTGGGTGGGGCCGCACAATATTTGGCTCATTACGTGCGAGGCCTGCTGGTTTCGGGCGACGTCGAAACAACCTGCCAAAGGGCGACAAAAGCGTATGGGCCAGCACATAGCCAAGAAACCCGCCAAGCCCAGTCGAAATAGCCCCCGCCCGCGTCACAGGAATGGCCGGTGAAAAATCATCCCATGTGGCGGCAAAGGTTTCGGTGTCGGCAATCCGGTGGGGCATAACCATGCGCGCCAGCGGTGTTGCGTCTCGCAGCACTGCGAGATGATCTGTTAAGGCAATGTGACGCGCAAATGTGCCACGCATATCGGTCTGCCGTGCCTCTAGAAATTGCGTACCCGTCATCTGGGTTAACGCCTCTTCGCGGCCCAAACCGGCCTCGACCGCTGATCTGTCAAAGTCCAAAACAACCTTGGTCAATGCATCCACCTGCCCGCCAAGGCGTTGAATGTATTGCTGTGTAAACGCAGGGTATTGGCTTGCCGCCAAAGCGCCCGCCACCCCACAACAAAGGGTCAGAATTTTAATCATGTGAACCTGCTCAGGCCGTTATATTTTTTTGAACCATAACACGGCTGGAGATTCGTGCCAAATAGGGTGTGGGACGAAGGAATGTGGGGAGCGTTTACCGTGTTGGTGCGGGTGTCTGCACAGCGGACTTAACTGCCGTTAGTTGCAAGTCACCAATGGCAGCTTCGTCATTCTGCTTTCCTTGTTTGCAATAAGTGCTCAAGGCGATCACTGCTCTGAGCCAACCCGTAAAGCAGTTTGCGCTCCGTGTTGGCTAAGAAAGACTTCCCCGGTCAACACGTTCAGGAAACCTGTTGTGCTCAGCTGGTCCATAACTGGCCCTTTCACCTCAGAGAGGTGGAACGTGACGCCGCCAGCCTTGAGCCGCTCATTGATCGCTTCAAGAGACTCCAGTGCGGACATATCGATCGTGTTCACGGCAGAGCACATTAACACGACATGTAGGAGCTCTGGCTGTTTAGCAACTTCTCCATAGATACGATCTTCCAAGAAGCGTGTGTTTGCAAAATATAGACTTTCATCGACGCGTATCGTAAGGATCGTTGGATCTGTCAAAACTTCATGCCGTAAGACGTTTCTGTAATGCTCGGTTTCGGGCACCTGACCGACAACTGCTGTGTGGGGACGTGAGGTTTTGTAGAGATGAATGAGTATTGAAATAGCCACGCCTGTTGTGACGCCTAATTCTACACCCATCAAAAGCGTAATGCCTATTGTTGATGCGACCGCTGCAAAATCAGCTTTTGAATGAAGCCAAGTCTTTTTCAGAATCGAGAAATCAACCAGAGACAGAACAGCCACAATAATCGTCGCGGCCAGTGTTGCATTGGGAAGATGAAAGATGAGGGGTGTCAGAAAAAGCGATGCGCCGGCAAGACCGATCGCTGTGTAGGCGCCAGCCGCAGGTGTGTTTGCGCCCGCGTCATAGTTTACGACAGATCGCGAAAACCCGCCCGTCACCGAGAAACCGCCCGTGAATGATGCACCTAGATTTGCGGCACCTAGGCCAATCAGCTCTTGATCTGGATCGATCCGTTGACGGTTTTTCGCAGCAAGTGTTTGCGCGACTGAAACGGATTCAACGAATCCGATGACCGAGATCAGTACCGCGGCACCTATTAGATTTGACCACATGTCCATCGAGAAGGAAGGCATGGTCAGAGGTGGCAAGCCCTTAGGCACGTCCCCAACAACCTGTACGCCCTTAGCGGCAAGATCGAAAAACCAAACGGCGAAAGTTGTGGCCACAATCGCGGCGACCGGTCCGGCTTTGGCGACGATACCTGCATTGCGCGGGGCAACCCCAAGATTGACAAGCAATGGCAGTAACCCTTTGCGCACCCAAAACAGGAAGCCAGTGGCGACGAGGCCAATAACTGCAGTGATCCAATTCACCTGTGATACGTTATGCGCAAGCGATCGGATAAGTTCAGGCAGCGTATGCCCATGGGCGTCGATGCCAAAGATATTCTTGAGCTGGCTCGCGGCGATGATGATGCCGCTTGCGGTTATAAAGCCGGCAATCACAGGGTGGGATAAGAAGTTCGCTAAAAAGCCCAGCCGAAACAAGCCAAGGGCAAGTAAAATCAGGCCCGACAGGAATGCCAATGTGATAGCTGCCGCAATATATTCAGCTGTCCCGGGCACAGCTATTTTACTGACCGCCGCCATAGTGAGAAGTGACACGACCGCAACCGGCCCTACGGCTAACGCGCGACTGGTTCCGAATATCGCATAAAGAATGATCGGCGCCATCGACGCATATAGCCCCATTTCCGGGGGTAATCCTGCAAGCAAAGCGTATGCCAAAGACTGTGGGATCAGCATGATCGTCACGATCAATGCAGCCACAAGATCATTGGTTAGCGTGCTGCGGTCATACGTGCGCCCCCAGTCAAGGATCGGCAGATATTTCGCCATATGCTGCATATTCATGAGCCGCGCCCTTATTGCATTTGCATTATGCTGCGTTTGTAGCGAGCCGTTCCGCCACAGTTGAGAGATCGAAACCTGCGGCATGCGCCATACGTAGAATTTCGCCAGGCGATTGACCCCGCTCTGCGGCGCTTAGCGCCCAAAGCCAGGTCGCGCGCATCCCACTGCGGCAGTAGGCAAAAACCGGATGCCCCGCTTCTGATGTGATCGCACCGAATGCGCGGACATCCGCATCAGAAATATTCCCGGGAACGACCGGGATTTGGTGGACATTGATCCCCAATGCATTTGCAGCGTGGCACAGGTCGGATATGGCAGGCTGATCTGCGGTCTCGCCCTCGGGCCGCGCCACGATAACCGTCTTGACGTTCAATCGCTTGAGATCATTCAAATCGGCAATAGAGATTTGTGGCCCGACATACGTCAGGGCATCGAGTTGTTTAATTTGCATATTTGTTTTCCTAAAGTATCAGGGTCAGAGTTGGTTCAGCGGCACCTTCAACACAGGTCGGCCATCCGAATCTTCGGGCACTTCACCAGCACGCATATTGACCTGCAATGAGGGGATGATCAGCTTAGGCATCGCCAGTGTTGCATCACGCTCTGAACGTAGTTTTACAAAAGCCTCTCGGTTGACGCCTCCACCAACATGGATGTTGTGCGCCTTTTCGTCGGCCACTGTCGTTTCCCACGCTATGTCGCGTCCGTTGGGTCCGTAGTCATGACACATGAACAACCGCATCTCGTCCGGCAGGGTTAGGACTTTCTGGATCGAATCGTAAAGTTCTCCGGCGTCTCCACCAGGGAAGTCAGCGCGCGCTGAACCACCGTCCGGCATAAACATCGTGTCACCCACAAAGGTCGCGTTCCCCATCACATGCACCATGCAAGCAGGCGTATGGCCCGGCGTAGCCATCACAAAGGCCTCGATTTCGCCGATCTTGTACAGATCGCCATCTTGGAAAAGCGCATCAAATTGCGAGCCATCGCGCTGGAAATCTGTACCTTCATTGAAGATTTTCCCAAACGTTTCTTGGACTTCCATGATCCGCGCGCTGATGCCGATTTTGCCACCAAGCTTTTCTTGTAAATACGGAGCTCCAGACAGATGGTCTGCGTGGACATGCGTCTCGATGATCCATTCCAAAGTCAGCCCATTTGAAACGATGTGATCTACAATACGATCCGCATGATCACTTGTGATGCGGCCAGACGCGTAATCAATGTCCATCACCGAATCCACGACTGCACAAGCTTTGGACTTTGGATCAGAAACGACATAGCTGATCGTGTTGGTCGCCGCGTCAAAGAAGGCCTCGACGTCTGGTTTCATCGCCAAATCAACGTGATAATTTTGCATAGCTATTCCTTTCAAACTTCTAGAGCTTTCGGTGATGGCGCCGCCATGTATTTTGCCAACACCATGCCAACCAACATCGCAGGAACGAACCAAAGCGTCCCGCTGGCAGCCATTGGTAGTGCAGTCAAAGCCGGACCGGGGCAGAAACCGCCCAAGCCCCAACCAATACCAAAGGTGCCGGCTCCTAGAACAAGCCTTGTATCAAAATCAGTGTGCGTTGGCAGATGAAACACATCATGGAACAGCGGCGTTGAGCGCTTTCGAACCAACCAAAAGCCCGGCATCGTGACCATGATCGCGCCGCCCATGACAAAGGCGAGACTGGGATCCCACGTTCCAAACAGATCGAGGAAATTCTGAACCTTTGCAGGGTTCGCCATACCGGACAGTATCAGTCCCGTACCAAACAAGAATCCTGCGAAGAGTGTGCTAAACAGGTGCATGATCTTATCCCCCGACGACATGGCGCAGGACAAAAACGGTCACAAAGGCAGTGGCCATAAATGTCATCGTTGCAGCAATGGATCGGGAGGATCCGCGCGATATACCGCATACGCCATGGCCGCTTGTGCATCCATTCCCGGTCACCGAACCGAACCCGACCAGCAGGCCAGCAATCACTAACAAAAACCCGTTGCTTGAAACCACCTGAACCGGCGCTGCTCCGGTTATCACAAACCAAAGCGGTGCCGCGAGCAGAAGACCAATCAGGAAGATTATCCCTTGTGGCAATCCGACCTTATCAGCTGAAGGCGGCAAAATGCGTGAAACGATGCCACTGATGCCGGCGATCCGTCCGTGAGAGGCTAATAGCACAACTGCGGACAGGCCAATAAGCCCACCACCTAGCAATGATGCAATTGGGGTAAAATCAGTTTCCACCTAGTATCTCCTTATCTTGGTGTCATACATTTGGCCTACGTTCACATCGGCACGCTTGCTTTTATATTTGTGATCGTTTATATAAGTGATTGCAAATACACAAGAGGAAATTTGCCCAATGTTGGACATCAGCGCGCTCGAGCCAAAAATTGCTGAAGCAGCTAAGCTTATGGAGATGCTGTCGCAGCCAGTTCGTCTGCGACTGATGTGTATTTTACTGGACGGTGAACAAAGCGTCCAAAGCCTTGCTGAAAGTGCAGGGCTGTCGCAACCAGCAATGTCGCATCATCTTAAGAAGCTTCGTGACGCTGAATTGGTGGACACCAGACGAGACGGTCAGACCATCTATTACTCGGTAAAAGGTGTCGAGGTCGCAGAAGTCATCACAGTTTTACACCGCCTCTACTGCCCACAATAATAAGTCTGAATTCACCCAATACTGCGGGGGACCAAATGGAGTTTGCGATGCGTAAATTAAGGATCATTATCGGAGTTGCAGTTGTGGTAATTGGCCTAGGCGTTGCCTTCAAAGATACAATTCAAACCCATATGTACGCCTATATGCACTCCAGTATGCACGACAGGCATAGCGCGAACGGAATGGGGCATGACATGAGAAATATGCCTGGCCTGCGAGGTGCCAACGCGTCGCAAGCTGAATCCGACGAGCTTGCTGTCATGTTTGAAAACTTCGACACGATTACCCGCGAGGTCGCAAATTTGCCTAACGGAATACGCACGGTCACACGCTCATCCGATGAAGAAGTAATGGCGGTGCTGGTCAGCCACGTCGTTGGCATGGTGGACCGCGTCGCGCGTGGCGATGATCCCAAGATTTTCATCCAAAGCCCTACGCTAGATGTTCTGTTTGCAAACGGTGCCGAGATGCAGTCACAAATTGACGTGACCGAAGAAGGCATTGTTGTTGTGCGTACATCGACTGATCCTGACGTCGTTGCAGCACTGCAAGTCCATGCCGCAGAGGTCTCGGATATGGCTGACCGTGGGATGCAGGCTGTCCATGACGCAATGGCACAGCGTGCTGATAACTGACGCCGCGAGATGTTTGCGATGCATTTGAAACTTTGATCCAGCGCAACCGGGGCAAAGCAATTCTGTCAGCAATACCAAAAGCGGACACTCGCGGCAGAGCGGAATTCCTGCACTATGGGCTCAAAGCAGACATTCCGCAATCCGCAGCCCCAAATGGTAACGTATAGCCAGCCATCATTGCAGCTATCGCCTGATGCTTTCAGCTGTCAGGCGACCGGCGCTGACTAACTCCTCGATCCAAACTGATCGGTACTGCAAAAACCCGCGATAACCATATGCGTTAACGCATAAGCGATAGAGAAAAGCGTTCGTTGACCGGGCACGCGCCTGCGTCGACCATAGGGCAGCACCGAATTTCAGCACATGACCCTTGAAAGTTACCCCCATGAAAAAACGTTCATTCAAGCCTATTTCAATCCCGCTTCTTTTGCTTTTCCTCACCGCGATCCCCGTCATCATGGCGATGGTGCGCAGTGTGCAAATCCCGATGAACACGCTGCCCGAAGAAACCTTGCGGTTGATGGCCGCACCGATTTCTTTCTTTAGCCATGTGGTTGCGGGGGCCGGGTTTGGGATACTGGGACCGATCCAGTTTGGGCGCGTTTTGGCCAACCGATTTGGCACGCTGCACAAGGTCCTCGGACGCATCTATGTGGTTTTTGGCGCCTTACTGGCCTATAGTGGGATTGCGCTGCTTTGGTCGTTCAATGGGACATCAACACCCGTTTTGGACATCACGCGGGGCGTTGCGGGTATTGCGCTGGGTTTCGCGCTCTGGCGGGCAATCCAACTGGTGCGCAACCGCAATATTGCCGGACACCGCGCTTGGATGATCCGGTCCTACGCCATCGGCATGGGATCAAGCGGCGTCGCCTTTATCATCTTTCCGATTTACATCGCGACGGGCGAACCCGTGAATGGCTTGGCATCCGACATGGTGTTCGTAGCCTCGCACATCGTATCCCTTTTGATCGGCGAATGGGCGATCCGCCGACATGCTTTGCGCAAACCGGCCGTGCAAAACATGCCGGATAAGAGAGCCCTAGATGCCGTTTAGACAGATGCGTAAATATCCACGATCCGCTGGACTGCGTCAGCTGGTGGCAATTCTTCTGCTTCGCCTGTCCGACGGTTGGTAAGCTCGACCACACCGTTCTTTAGACCGCGCGGGCCGACCGTGATGCGCCAAGGCAGACCAATCATGTCCATAGTCCCGAATTTGGCGCCCGCGCGTTCGTCGCGATCATCATAGAGCGGATCGAGGCCCAGCGCTTGGAACTGTTTGTACAGATCCTCGCAAGCCGCATCGGCAGCTTCGTCACCAGAGCGCATGTTCAAGATACCGACGTGGAACGGTGTGACGCCTTCCGGCCAGATGATGCCCTTTTCGTCGTGGCTCGCCTCGATAATCGCACCGAGCAAACGTGACACGCCAATCCCGTGGGATCCCATGTGCACATTGACCTTACCGCCCTGCCCGTCATCAACAGCTGCGTTCAAAGCGTCGGAGTATTTCGTGCCAAAATAGAAGATCTGCCCGACTTCGATCCCACGCGCTGTCATGCGGCGGTCTTCTGGAACCTCGTTAAACAGTGCTTCGTCATGGGTTTCGTCGGTGCGGGCGTATTTGGTTGTGAACTCTTCCATGACGGCGGCGCAGGCGGCCTTGTCATCATAGTCGATTTCACGGTCCCCAAAGGTCAGGTCAGTAACGGCGCTGTCATAGAACACCTCGGACTCACCAGTTTCCGCCAACACAAGGAATTCATGCGTATCTTCACCGCCAATCGGGCCGGAATCTGCACGCATTGGGATCGCCTTTAGGCCCATGCGCTCATAGGTGCGCAGGTAGGACACAAGGTGGCGGTTGTAAGCGTGCAGCGCGTCTTCCTTGGTCAGGTCAAAGTTATAGCCGTCTTTCATATAGAATTCGCGGCCACGCATGACGCCGAAGCGTGGGCGGACCTCATCGCGGAATTTCCATTGGATTTGGTACATCGTCAGCGGCAGGTCTTTGTAGCTGCTTACATTTGCGCGGAAAATGTCAGTGATCAGTTCCTCAGCGGTTGGTGTGAACAGCATATCGCGGTCGTGACGGTCAGTAATCCGCAGCATTTCAGCGCCATATGCATCATAGCGCCCGCTTTCACGCCAAAGATCGGCAGATTGGATCGTTGGCATCAACATCGCGTGGTGCCCAGCGCGTGCTTGTTCTTCATGCACGATGTTTTCGATCTTTTTGAGGACTTTGTACCCCAGCGGTAGCCACGAATAGATGCCCGCACTGGCCTGCTTGATCATGCCCGCCTGTAACATATAGCGGTGGCTCACGATCTGAGCTTCGCGTGGCGTTTCTTTGAGGACGGGCAGGAAATAGCGGGATAGGCGCATGGGTGTCTCCGGGATCAATCTTGGCGTCCTATCTAGGCCGGAGGTATCAAACAGGCAAGGTGGAGTTGCCCCACCTTGCCAATTGGGTCAGGTCCGCGCCCCAAAGCCATGTCGCAAGACGGTTCCAGCAAAGATTAGCATCGCCGCTAAGGTCACCATTGATCCTGCTATCGCCACTCCTTCTGGTCCGCCTGCTGTGACCCAAGCTATCCCGGGTACCATCAAGACGACCCCAACGGTGGCAAGGCCCAGATGGATTCGCGCCAAACGTCCAAATGCTGCGTGAGGTGTTAGTGTGTAATAGGTCCCGACAAGACCAAAGGTGACCCAACCCACGAGATTAAGATGCGCATGCGCAGAAAGCATTGCGTGATCCCCGGTGGCAGCCATGAAAATGCCCCAGATCATGCCTGCTATTACAAATAGAACGCCTAAGGCGTAAAATCCAAAACCAACGCCCCTCATGACGCCACCAGCGGTGGACCAGTAAAACGCAAGTTATGGCGATTTGCACTTTCTTCTATCGATCCCATGTCCTCGGGAATTGTGAACTTTCCATTAGCCATTTCTTCGAAAAAGCCCTCGAAGCCGCCGGGGGTGAGGATCACAAGGTGGCGCGATGGTGTTTCGCTCACAACTTGGAATGTATGTTCAGTGCCGCGCGGCACAAACGTAGCCTCACCAGGTCCGCATTCAAACCTTTTTCCGGCGACCCAAAACGCGACCCGTCCTGTCACGACGAAGAATGCCTCGTCTTCGGCATCGTGGACATGTCGAGGTGGTCCCTCTCCAGGTTGGGACAAACTATCAACTATCGACATCGCACCACCCGTTTCAGCAGTGGTTAGGATGGTTTTATAGATTGTCCCGTTCCAATCCATTGTGTTGTCGCCGAGTGTATTATCGAGCATTTTGATCCCTTTCTTTCGACGCTCATCACCAATGGGCACCAGGAAATCCAAGTGGTTTTGCCGCCGTATCGAACTGATATTTTCTAAAATTTGCGACCAATGTTATTTGGTCATGCACATTAACTAAGAGCAAGAATGTGTATTTGTGAAACTTGATTTAAGTATATAACCTATTCACAGAACAAATAATTGAGGCCCGTCGATGTCTTTGGCGAACTTTGACTTAAACCTGCTTAAAGTTCTCGACGCTCTTTTGCGGGAAAGCAACACGACAAAAGCGGCTGAGCGTGTCGGGCTAAGTCAGCCAGCGGTCAGCGCAGCACTTTCGCGGTTACGTGACCGGTTAGGTGATCCCCTTTTTGTAAGAAGTGGCAAAGGAATTAAACCAACGCCTTTTGCGGATACGTTGCGCATGCCAGTTCAAGAAGTTTTGGCCAGAATGGAAGCCATTGTAGAGGGGCCAGAAAAATTCGACCCTGAAACATCGGATCGTGGTTTCAGAATTTGTGGCACGGACTATTTTTCTGAGGTTCTATTCCCGCCATTACTGAAGCGCCTGGTTAAAGAAGCTCCGAATATTTCATTACGGCTCGTCGATCAGCTTTACGAAACAAATGCAGCAGCAATGCAAAATTTAGATATCGATATTGCGTTTTTACCAAGAATTCACTTTCCCGAGTGGATGGATGTTCAAGAAGTCTGTTTGACCAGCTTTGTCATTGGCGCCCCTAAAGACAACCATCTGTTTCGTGAAAATGGCATCGGCCCGGGCGATCCAATTCCGATGGAGATCTATTTGCAGTTTCACCACGCGTCATTTGCCCCAGAAGGATATATTCAAGCTGACGGCGACTTGGCACTCGCTAACAAAGGGCATAGCCGGAAGGTCTTGGCTACATTTCCTACTTTTGGTGGAATCTATTCTGCGATTGCGCGCGGAGGAATGCTGGGTGGGCTGCCGGTTGAATTGGCCAAACGGTATGAGAGCTACGGCGAGATTTCGTTACACCCGTTGCCAGTTGATTTACCACCAAACCACATGTGCATGATTTGGAATCGCAGCTTCACTCATGACGCCGCTCATCGCTGGTTGCGCCAGACTATTGCTAAACTTCTGAGTGACAATTCAAACGACGAAAGAAGCCATACGCCAGGCATCGTCCACGTATAAGATTGGTATTTGGATCAAAGATTTCTGCACTTTTACTTTTTTGTGAAATGGTGAACCAAAAGATTTCAGACCGCGTAACCCTTAATACATGCCGCAAATGAAAGCGGTGAGAATAAACAAATAAGGGACCAAACCATGTCAATAAAATCAGTTATCGCCGCCGCCGCTACAGCCGCAACCTTTGCTGGCGCTGCCAACGCCGCCTCTATCGCCGAAATCGCATCAGGTGATGAGCGTTTCTCAACACTCGTCGCTGCTGTTTCGGCAGCTGGCCTTGTGGAGACACTTGCGGGCCCAGGCAACTTCACAGTTTACGCACCTGTAAACGAAGCTTTCGCGGCCCTTCCAGAAGGCACAGTTGAAACGCTCTTGATGGAAGAAAACAAAGATCAGCTGACAAACGTTCTGCTCTACCACGTAGATGACCGCGTTTTGACGTCCAACATGTTTGCGTCTGGCGCAAACTACTACAAGCCGATCCTCGAATCTGAGCGTCTTTGCATCACATCACATGGCGGTGTCACAATCGCTGACGGAACAGGCGAAGTTGCAAATGTCGTGATTGCTGACATCATTGCAGACAACGGCGTGATCCACGTAATCGACAAAGTTCTATTGCCAGGCACGCGCCCAGCTTGTCACTAATCTAACAAGAGTGGTCCCCTTGGGGGGGCCACTTTTCCCAACCGTTTGAGGTTGGATCGCCATTCTCTCTTGCACCCTTGTGACCAAATGCGCATTTATCGGTGTAAGGAGAACAAGCAATGGCACTTCCAGTTAAGCAACAGGCTACCTATTGGGGGATCGCAACAGCGGTCCTGTTTTTGGTTTTGTGGGGCCTTGGAAATGTTATTTTGCCCTTCGTTATTGGTGGTGCGATCGCGTATTTCCTAGATCCGGTTGCAGATCGATTGGAAACCCTCGGGTGCAGCCGCGCTATCTCGGTGACGATTATTTCACTCGTCGCGCTTTTAATGTTCGTACTTTTGATCTTGCTGGTTATTCCAACGCTTGTTCAGCAAACGACCGCATTGATAGAGGCAGCGCCTAACATATTCCGCACGCTCCAAGCGTCCTTGAGTGAGCGGTTCCCACAAATGGGTGACGAAACAAACGTTATCCGCCAGCAAATTCTGAAACTCGGCGAGACGATCCAAGATCGCGGTGGCGAGTTGTTGAATGGTCTTTTGAATTCCGCGCTGGGCATTATCAACGTGCTTGTTTTGCTCGTCGTTGTGCCAGTCGTTGCGTTCTATCTATTGCTGGATTGGGACAACATGATCGCAAAGATTGACGATATGTTACCGCGTGATCATGCCCCAACTGTTCGTCAGATTGCGCACGACATTGATGTCACCTTGGCGTCGTTCATTCGCGGTCAAGGCACAGTTTGTTTGGTCCTCGGTCTATATTACGCAATCGCACTGATGATAGCCGGGCTTAATTTCGGGATTGTTGTCGGATCGATTGCCGGGCTGATCACATTTATCCCCTATATTGGCGCGCTTGTTGGCGGAGTGCTGGCCATCGGCCTCGCGCTGTTCCAATTCTGGGGATATTCAGAAGTCATCGACGGCGAAACAATTACGCACGCCACGAATTGGCTTCGGATCGGTATTATCGCCGGGATTTTTGTTATTGGGCAGTTCCTTGAAGGAAATGTTCTGACACCAAAGCTGGTTGGTGGCTCTGTCGGGTTACATCCCGTTTGGCTGTTGTTTTCGCTGTCCGTCTTCGGGTCATTGTTCGGATTTGTGGGCATGCTTGTCGCGGTTCCAGTGGCCGCAATGATTGGCGTCTTGATCCGCTTTGCCCTGAACCAATACCGTGAGAGCCGCCTTTATCGCGGCCTATCTGATTAACGTATGCCAGATCAGTTGGTATTTGATTGGCCTTCTTCCGAAGCGCTAAGTTCTGCAGATTTCTTTGTTTCTGAGGCAAACCATACCGCGGTCAACATGCTGCGCGCGCCTGATACATGGCCAGAGCACAAACTGGTTTTGGTAGGACCAGAGGGCAGTGGGAAAAGTCACCTAGCACGCATTTTCGAACAAGAGACTGGAGCGTTTCGATGTCAGGCGGGTGATATTCCAGTAAATTTCCAAGGACAGACGCCGGTCGTCGTCGAAGACGCAGACCAATTGCCTGCGGACCAAAACGAAGCGCTATTCCATTTGCACAATGCATTGCGGGCGCGGGCACTTCCCCTTCTGCTCACGGCGCGAACGTCACCTGCACGGTGGGTGATTGCCCTACCTGATTTGGCGAGCCGAATGCAGGCCACAACACCAATCACAATCCAAGAGCCTGATGATGCGTTGTTGACCGTCCTCCTGACCAAGCTCTTTTCAGATCGTCAGGTGATGCCATCCCCTGCGGTGATCAACTATCTCGCCGCGCGGATTGATCGCACATATGCGGACGCCAAAAGGACCGTGGATTTGATTGACCGCGAAGCTTTGGCGCTGGGCAAACCCCCAAGCATCAAGATCGCAGCTGCTTTGCTGGACAACGACCGTTAATTCGCGCGATAATTGCTCTGAAACTGCAATAGGTTGCAGCGTAGAAAGCCAATATGTGATGACAGCTGATTTCCTAGAGGGGTCGTTTCCCGAACCCACGATCTTAGACGTGGATCTGTCAGGTCCCGGACGGTTCATGAATCGTGAGCTAAGCTGGCTTGGTTTCAATTGGCGCGTCTTGGAAGAAGCCGAGAACCCACGCGTCCCGCTGTTAGAGCGTGTACGGTTTCTGTCGATTTCTGCGACCAATCTGGACGAATTCTTCACGGTCCGCGTGGCCGGGCTAAAGGAACTGGTTCACGCGGGGAACGTGACACCTTCGATGGACGGTTTAACACCCGCGCAGCAGCTAGAACTAATCAACGCAGATGCGCGTAAATTGATGGCCAGCCAGCAATGGATTTGGACACAGCTGCAGCTGGAAATGACTGAGAATGGCCTCGATGTTCTGACTGCCGCCGACCTTACCGAGGACGATACCAGTTTCTTGAATACTGTGTTTATGGAACGTGTTTTTCCGGTTCTGTCCCCGCTTGCGATCGACCCGGCCCACCCTTTCCCGTTTCTTCCAAATGAAGGGTTCGCACTTGCACTGCAGCTAGAGCGGATCAAAGACAAACGACCGCTCTTCGCTTTGCTGCCGGTTCCGGGACAGATTGACCGCTTTGTCAGGTTGCCAGGTGATGATCGTGCGCGGTTCCTTCCCCTAGAGGAACTCTTGCTCTTGTACGTCGGGCGTCTCTATCCCGGCCACAAAATGAAGGGCAGCTGCGCTTTTAAGCTGCTGCGCGACAGCGATCTTGAAGTTGAAGATGAAGCCGAAGATTTGGTGCGCGAGTTTGAAACCGCGCTAAAACGTCGTCGGCGCGGCGAAGTCGTGCGCCTAAAAATGTCGTCTGATGCCCCGAAAGCATTGACCAAACTGATTATGGCAGAGCTCCACGTCACATCGAATGAAGTTGTTGAGGTCAGCGGGTTGATCGGCGTTTCTGACCTAAATGAGCTGGTCCTTGACGAACGTCCTGATCTGCTCTGGCCGAGCTTTACCCCACGAGTTCCAGAACGCGTTCAAGACCATGAGGGCGATATCTTTGCTGCGATCACGCAAAAAGATATGCTGCTGCACCACCCTTATGAAACCTTCGACATGGTCGTGCGGTTTCTAAAGCAGGCCGCGCGCGATCCAGATGTGGTTGCAATCAAACAAACACTATATCGCACATCCAAGCGGTCACCGATTGTCGAGGCGCTGTGCGAAGCCGCCGAAGACGGCAAGTCTGTTACTGCGCTGGTCGAGCTAAAAGCGCGTTTTGACGAAGCGGCTAACATCCGGCAATCGCGGCGCTTGGAACGTTCTGGCGCCCATGTGGTGTATGGTTTCTTGAACTACAAAACTCACGCCAAGATCAGCACGGTTGTCCGTCGTGAGGGCGACAAACTGGTGACCTATACGCATTTCGGCACCGGCAACTATCACCCGATTACGGCGCGCGTTTATACAGACCTTAGTTTTTTCACACGCGACACTGGTCTTGGTCGCGACGCGACAAAGGTGTTCAACTACCTCTCTGGGTACGCACAACCCGAAGAGCTCGAGAACCTCGCAATTGCGCCGATACATATGAAAAAGAACCTCCTGCAGATGATCGCGCAAGAGGCCAAACATGCAGAAGCTGGCAAGCCGGCTGCGATTTGGGCCAAGATGAACAGCCTAATTGAGCGCGATGTAATCGATGCGCTGTATGCCGCAAGCCAGGCAGGCGTGAAGATCAGCCTTGTCGTGCGCGGTATTTGTGGGTTGCGACCCGGTGTTGTTGGCCTGTCCGAAAACATCCGCGTCAAATCCATTGTTGGTCGCTTCCTCGAACATTCGCGCATCGTTTGCTTCGCAAACGGTAAGGCTCTGCCCTCGAAAAAAGCACGGGTTTTCATCAGTTCAGCCGATTGGATGAGCCGCAATTTGAACCGACGTGTCGAGACATTGATCGAGATCGAAAACGCGACCGTGAAATCCCAGATCATCAGTCAGATCATGGCAGCCAATTTGCATGATACCGCACAAAGCTGGGTTATGAATGGGGACGGATCATATGAACGTGAGGCGCTTCCCGATGGCGAGTTTTCGTTCAATTGCCACCGTTATTTCATGGAAAACCCGTCAGTTTCGGGTCGTGGTAAGGCGGGCGCCTCAGATGTGCCGCGTTTGACGCATACGAATGATTGACGCAAACCCACAGGCCGTCGCAGTCTGAGTGGGAGAGATGAAGAGTACGATGGACGGACAAACAGACAGTCAATCAACCGATCAAATCGATTGGGGACCCTTTGAAAAGCCGCTGCTCGGGTCGGATCTGTTAAAGGGTCTGCACCGTGTAGGCGTAATTGATGTTGGATCGAACTCGGTCCGCATGGTTGTCTTTGATGGGGCGGCACGTAGCCCCGCGTATTTTTACAATGAAAAGATCATGTGTGGGTTGGGTGCGGGTTTGTCCGAGACGGGCAAGCTAAATCCTAAGGGACGCGAGCGCGCGCTGGCTGCGATTGGACGATTTGCCGCCCTTGCGGATGGGATGGGTATCCTGCCTTTGATGACGGTTGCCACCGCGGCCGTTCGAGAGGCCGAAGACGGTCCAGAGTTCTGCCAAGAGGTCGAAGAAAAGACCGGTGTCAAAATCCGGATCATCGATGGCGAAGAAGAGGCCAGATTATCTGCGCAGGGTGTGCTGCTGGGCTGGCCCGGAAGCTATGGCATGGTGTGTGACATTGGCGGGTCTAGCCTCGAGCTTGCGTCTCTTGCAGAGGGCGAAATCGGGGATCGCGTGACATCTGCACTTGGTCCGTTGAAGCTGCGCGAAATCAAAGGCAAGAAGGCCCGAAAGGCGTTCATCAAAAAGACCGTCGCAGATCTGCATGAACAAATGGGCCATGCAACTGGAATGCGTCTGTTTCTGGTCGGTGGATCTTGGCGTGCCATCGCGCGGATCGATATGGAACGACGCGGCTACCCGTTGTCAGTTTTGCACGAATATCGCACAACCGCGCGCCGCGTCAGCCGCACCGCCGCCTATTTGGCGCAATCCGATCATGACGATTTGCGTCGTCGCTGTGGGATATCTGAAACGCGGATGGGGTTGGTCCCGCTTGCGGTTGAGGTTCTGAAAGAGATCTTGAAACGCTTTAAACCCAAAGACATTGCGGTGTCTTCCTATGGGATCCGCGAGGGTATGTTGTATGAACAAATGCCCGACACGTTGCGCCACCGCGATCCATTGATCGAAGCTGCGCGTTTCGCCGAGGCCAAGGACGCAAGGTTGCCTGGATTTGGGCGTAAGCTGTATGATTTTGTGATGCCCCTGTTTCCGCGGGCGGGATGGCAGCGCAAACGCATCATTCGTGCCGCATGCCTGCTACATGACGTTAGTTGGCGCGCGCATCCAGATTACCGCGCAGAGGTTACATTCGACAATGCGACCCGTGCCAACCTTGGTGGGTTGAAACACAGCGAACGTGTGATGTTGGGTCTGGCCCTACTGACCCGTTACACCAGCAAAACATCGAACTCGCCGTATCAGAATTTGTTTTCGTTGATGTCGCCCAGCCAGCATCGCGAAGCTGTTATATTGGGCACGGCGATGCGTCTTGGCGCCATGTTGGGGATAGACGGGGACGAACCGCCGGGTAAGTTGAAATGGAAACCAAAGTCCAAGTCGTTGACGTTGCACCTAGCTGATGCTGCGCGTCCTCTGTACGGCGAAGTGCCAGAAGCACGTTTCAATGCATTGGGTGACGCTTTGGACGCTGAGATTAGCGTCAAGTTTGCGCGCAAGCGAAAAGACTAGAGATCAATCGCGCCATCAGCATCTGGAACCATGTCTGGGACAAAGTCTGGCGCATCTTTGCTACGACGCATGATGATGTCGCCATTCGGCAAAATCTCTGGCGCGTCATAGTGTCTGATATCATCCACTCGGGCTAAAATGTCCGACAAAACCGGTGCGAGTTCTTCAGTGATTTCCTCAAGTGCCGGCCCAAAGTCCTCGATCATCGATTGAAGATCGTCCATTGCGGGTTCGACCTCTTGCATCAAACCGCGCAAAATCAATTCGGCGCCCAGTTCCATCAAGCCAAAGCCTTTTTCGGTGTCGTCTTGCGCGACAGCAGGCGTCGCGATCAGGGCTGCAGATAGGATCAAAGGTAAATGTCTCATCCTGAAACCTTAGCACAAATCGATCTAAAGGTCGATGTCGAGCACCACGGGGAAATGATCGGAGGCATCAAGCAGCGCATCGCGCAATTCAACCCGCGCAAAGCACTCAGGATGGTCAAAGGGATGCCAAATCTGCCATTTCGGGGCATGGTCCATCAGATCAGGCGAGATCATGATGTAATCCAGCAGGGCCTGCAAATATGGCCCATCCCGTTTCTTGAAACGTGCCGTTGCTGGCTTTGCTCCAAGTTTACTGCTGAGCGCGAGTCTCGCGTGCGGGTCGTGTAATCGCGATTTCTGCCCCTCCCCCATCACGATCTCGACGCCTGACCGACCGAACAGCTTTTCATACTCGTCCAATCCCGGGCCGTCGTTGAAATCACCCAAGACCATGAGTGGTTCGGATTTTTCTAGATGGCTCTCAACCCGCCGCCGTAGCCAAATACACTGCGCCAATTGTTTTCGACGATTGTCGATGGATAGGCGCATCACCTCTTCATCAGTTTGCGCGCCGTGCGGAGCTTTGGATTTAGCATGCACGCCGATGAGGTTCAGCTGATTGCCTTGCGAAGTCGTGATCATCACCTCGAGCGGTGGTTTGGACCAACGGATCGGATCGGGGTGAGCGTCTGTGTCTAGGTCCAGACGAAATTCGGTATCGAACTGCGGATCGTCTGGCGCTGTTCCACCTCCGGGATGATGCTGCGCAGTCAGCGCCTGAGGATCATAAAGTAGTGCTATTTCTTGCTGCGTATCATTGGGAAATCCGATCAACGCTTTGTTGGCGCGCAATCCAAACCGGGTTGCAAAGGTCTCAAGCGCGCGGGCCGCGTCCCGGTTCGCGCTGGTGTCCGGTGCCTCGATCACCATGATTGCATCGGCGTCGAGCGCGGAAAAGACGGTGCCTAGTGCACTTGTTTGGCGTTTCTTTGTGATATCCCAACGGCTTGACCAGCTGTCATCATCGATCAGGTTGCCGTCGTTATCAAACAACCGATTGAACCATTCCGTGTTATAGGTTGCGATCCTCACCTGTGGCGTTCCGAGATTTGTTCCCAAGCCCGGTTGATGAAGATCATCCGTTTTTCAGCTAAACGTAAGGCTTCTTCTGGAACACCACGTGCCATCAATTGGTCGGGATGGGTTTCTATAACGCTTTTGCGCCAAACCTTTTTGATTTCGGCCAATGACATATCAGGGGTAACGCCCAAGATATCATAGGGGTCCTGTTCGGCGTCCGGAACGAATTGTGATCTGATGCGCAAGAAACGGCGCTCGGAAAATCCGAAAATGTCAGAGACGTGGTGCAAGAACTGATCTTCGTTCGGGTGGTATTCGCCGTCCGCCATCGCAATATGGAACAGCCCCTCCATCAAATCGCTTAGCGCCTCGTCATCATCGCCGTACATCGCCTTGATCCGCTGGGCATAAAGCTCATAGCCCGCGACATCGGTACGGGCGAGATTGAACAAACGCGCGGCATTTGCCTCTTCGTGTTTGGGGATGTGAAAGATCTCACGAAATGCTGTCACCTCATCGCGCGTTACATGACCATCGGCCTTGGCCATCTTTGCGCCAAGCGCGATGACGGCGATTGTAAACGCTACCGATTTTTCGGGCGACGTGCGCAGCTTGTCAAAAACGGCGGACAGCCCTTCACCAGCGGCAAGGGCAGATAACGCTTCGGAAATGCGGGACCAAATCGACATGGGGCTAGCTTAATCCAAGAGTTTCAGGATGTCAGAGATGTTTTTGCATCAAAACCAAATCAAGCCAGCGATCAAACTTGCGCCCGACCTCGGACAAGGTTGCGACCACATTATAGCCGATCTTTTCATGGAATTTCACAGCGTCCGGGTTGCCAGCGCTGACCCCCGCAAAGATTGAGTGCATGCCTGCGCCCTTTGCGTGTTCCTCGATCGCCAGCATTAGGGACTTCCCGACACCGCGACCACGCGCGTCGGGTGCCAGAACCACGGTATGTTCAGCCGTATGCCGATACCCGATACCACCGCGAAACTGCCCATATGTCGCGAACCCTAGGATTTGGCCTTGATCCTCTGCAACCAAGAACGCGTACCCAAGCCGCGCCTTCTCCGCGAAGGTCTCAATCAGATCCTGCTCCGATTTTTCAACCGAATTGAACGTAATCAGCGTTTCACGAATTTCGCGGTTCCAAATCGTAAGAATTTGCGCACTATCTCGGGGTTCTGATGGACGGATCATGTCAGTACCTTAATCCCATTTGGCGTTTCAAATTCTGCGCGGAACCCTTGCGGCCCAACCACCCAAGACACGCGGTCATCTGATAGGGGAACCATCTTGGAAATTTCGGTGGCGTTTGGGTGATGAACCTCCCAACGGCGCAGCCTGATCCCCACATCCGGGAGTTTGGCTGGCGGTGGAACGACGCCAGCGCCCCATTTGATCAAGGATGGATAGGCCCCATCATAGGGCAATGTGCCATCCTCAGGCACAGTCAGTTGCCAGGTGATGTCATCGCGTCTGAGCGATACCGGTTGCCCCACTGCAGACGGCGCGGTTTCCAAAACGTCGGCATACTCCGTGACCGAGCAGATCCAATTCCCTAAACGCGGTGCGCCGTCGAATGTATCGAGCCCAAACCATGTGGCCCGACCAGTTGGCGCGGCATCGGGGTTTTTGGCGATCACCTCAAAATACAAATCGGGACCTAGTCCCAATAGTAAATTGTGTGTTCCAAAGTGAGAATGCTGCCCGCCGGGATGCAGTTTGACGCCCAAAACTTCCTCGACCAGCGCCTGACCGTCACCGAGATTTGAGCAACTGAGAGCAAAATGATCGAGTTTTAACACGGTGTTACTTTCTCAGGTCTCTTTTCGGTCACCAAAGCGCTGAATCTAGCTTGATGCAAGGGCAATTCAGGTTACTTAACAGGTACCTCCATTTTGCATAAAGGACCGTCATGCCGATCCCAGCTTTTCTAGAAAGATTTTTCAAACACGAAGCCTTTGGAGGTATCTTATTGATGGCCGCCGCCGTCGCAGCGTTGATTGTTGCGAACTCGGCACTTGCCCCGCTTTATAACGACATATTGGGAAGCTATCTGGCCGTGACATTGGACGGCGAAGGTTTGGAAAAACCGCTGATCTTGTGGATAAACGACGGCTTAATGGCGATCTTCTTCTTCCTCATCGGCCTCGAGCTTAAGGCCGAGTTGATGGACGGAAAACTCAAGAACCCGCGCGACGTCGTTTTGCCCGGTATGGCAGCCGTCGGGGGCATGATTGTCCCGGCATTGGTGTTTGCATGGTTCAACTGGGGCTTGCCCAGCATCAACGGTTGGGCCATCCCGGCCGCCACGGACATCGCCTTTGCTCTTGGTTTGTTGGCCCTTGTGGGCAGTCGCGCCCCTGCATCGCTAAAGGTATTCCTGCTGACACTTGCGATCTTAGACGACATGGGCGCGATTATTATCATTGCGCTGTTTTATACCGCTGAATTGCGCGTGGATTACCTGCTTTGGGCGCTGTTGCCACTGACCGCGATGATCCTGTTGAACCTGCGCGGAACGCATAGACAGGCCGCGACGCTGATCCTAGGCGTTGTTTTGTGGTTCCTTGTGCTGCGCTCTGGCGTCCACGCAACGCTGGCCGGCGTTGTCACAGCCTTCTGTATCCCACTGACCGACCGCTGGGGCAAAAGCCCGCTACACGCGCTGGAACACGCTGTCAGCCCATGGTCAACCTATGTGATCATTCCGATCTTTGCCTTTGCCAACGCCGGCGTGGTTTTGGCGGGCATGTCGATTTCCGATCTGTTCCAACCGCTCCCACTGGGGATCGCGTTGGGTTTGTTGGTGGGTAAACAGATCGGTGTCTTTGGCGTCACATTCATGATTGTCAAACTTGGCATTGCGCGTCTGCCACATGGTGCAAACTGGCTGCACATCTATGGTATTTCCTGCCTTGCGGGTGTGGGCTTTACCATGTCGCTCTTTATCGGTGGTCTCAGCTTCTCAGATCCAGAAATGATGAACCAAGTGCGCATGGGTGTACTGTCTGGCTCCATCCTGTCCGGGATCTTGGGATACACAGCATTGATGTTGGCTGGAAATGCCGCAGAGCAAGAAGAAGCGCTCGCTCAGCCGGCTGAGTAGTGCACTTCTCACGTCAAAAAAAGGGCCCTCGCAACGTCATGCGAGGGCCCTTTTATTTTGAGTATCGGATGATTAGGCGCGTGCTTCGCGGATCAGTTTTAGAATGTCCTCTGCCGCCGCCGGAATGTTTGTGCCCGGACCAAAAATCGCTTTGACGCCTGCGTCATAAAGGAACTGATAATCCTGCTGCGGGATCACACCACCGCAGATCACAAGGATATCCCCCGCGCCCGCCGCGTTCAGCGCCTCGACCAGCTTTGGTGCAAGGGTCTTGTGACCCGCCGCTTGCGAACTGATGCCGATGACATGAACATCGTTGTCGACTGCGTCTTGCGCTGCTTCTTCTGGTGTCTGGAACAAGGGCCCCACATCAACGTCAAAGCCGATGTCGGCAAAGGCCGTCGCGATGACTTTGGCGCCACGGTCGTGACCGTCTTGACCCATTTTCACTACCAGCATGCGAGGGCGGCGGCCCTCTTCTTCGGCGAAATCTTCGACAGATTTCTGGATTGCCGCAAAACCGGCGTCCCCCTCGTAAGCTGCGCCATAAACCCCTGCCAAGGTTTTGACTTCGGCGCGGTGACGTCCGAATGATTTTTCCATGGCCATGCTAATTTCTCCAACTGTTGCGCGGGCGCGGGATGCCTCGACCGCAGCTTCTAGAAGGTTGCCCCCTTCTTCTGCGCGTCGCGAAATTTCGGCGAGCGCTGCATCACAAGCGGCTTGGTCTCGATTTGCACGTGTGTCGGCGATCCGTGCGACCTGGGCCTCACGAACGGCGTCATTGTCGATGTCGAGGATGTCGATCGGTTCTTCTTTATCGAGACGGTATTTATTCACGCCCACGATCACTTCGGTGCCACGATCGATGCCAGCTTGGCGTTTTGCCGCGCTTTCTTCGATCCGAAGTTTTGGCATGCCAGATGCAACGGCTTTGGTCATGCCGCCCATCTCTTCAACCTCTTCGATCAGTTTCCACGCTTCTTCGGCCAGCTCATGCGTCAGGCTTTCTACGTAATAGCTGCCCGCCAGTGGATCGACGACATTTGTTACGCCGGTTTCTTCTTGCAAGATCAGCTGCGTGTTACGGGCAATTCGGGCCGCAAATTCTGTTGGTAAAGCAATGGCTTCGTCGAGGGCGTTCGTGTGAAGCGATTGGGTGCCACCAAGAGCCGCTGCCATCGCCTCATACGCAGTACGCACGACGTTGTTGTAAGGGTCCTGTTCTTGCAAACTTACGCCAGAGGTTTGGCAGTGCGTACGCAGCATCGAAGATTTCGGGTTCTGCGGTTTGAATTCCTCCATCACGCGCGACCAAAGCAAGCGCGCAGCGCGTAGCTTCGCGGCTTCCATAAAGAAGTTCATGCCAATGGCGAAAAAGAACGACAGGCGCGGTGCAAATGTATCAACGTCCATGCCAGCGGCAATCGCGGTACGGACGTATTCACGCCCATCAGCGATCGTAAATGCGAGCTCTTGAACAAGGTTCGCACCGGCCTCTTGCATGTGGTAGCCCGAGATCGAGATCGAGTTAAATTTCGGCATGTTTTGCGAAGTGTAGCCGATGATATCTGAGATGATCCGCATCGATGGTTCAGGCGGATACACATAGGTGTTTCGCACCATAAATTCCTTCAGAATGTCATTCTGAATGGTGCCTGCGAGGACGGATTTATCGTGACCCTGTTCCTCGCCCGCGACGATGAAGTTCGCAAGGATCGGGATCACAGCGCCGTTCATCGTCATGGAGACTGAGACCTTATCCAGCGGAATACCGTCAAACAGGATCTTCATGTCCTCGACGCTATCGATTGCGACACCAGCCTTGCCAACATCGCCCACAACGCGCGGGTGGTCACTGTCATAGCCCCGGTGCGTCGCAAGATCGAAAGCAACTGAAACACCCTGCTGACCAGCGGCGAGCGCCTTGCGATAAAACGCGTTGGATTCCTCAGCCGTGGAGAACCCAGCATACTGACGGATCGTCCAAGGGCGCCCGGCATACATCGTCGCCTTGACGCCACGTGTATAAGGAGCCTGCCCGGGTGTGCCGTCCATATGGGGCAAATTTGCGGTATCTTCTGAAGTATACAGCGGTTTCACTGCAATGCCTTCAAGCGTGTTCCACGTCAGATCATCCAATGGACGTCCACGCAGTTCTTTTTCAGCAAGGGTTTCCCAAGGTGTTTTATCGGTCATTTTAGGCTCCTCACATGCCAAATTCGTGATTTAGCAGGGTTTGTTCGAAATCAGACTTAGCAATGTCCGAAAACGAACCTATATCAATTGATATGAAAGTATTACTCGCCGCCATAAGCGCGATGGTGTTGGCAGCGCCAGCCATCGCAGAAGACAGTCTGGTCGATCGCTGGAACGCGGACCGCTCTACGGTTTTTACTGCCAATGAGATCGACTTGGATGAACTGCGCTGGATCGCGCGTCCAGTCATCGTTTTTGGTGAATCGCCATTTGATCCACAGTATCTGCAGCAAGTCGCGCTGCTGTTGGCTGACACTGACGAGCTAGCCGAACGCGACATCATTCTGATTACCGACACCGATCCCGTCGAACGCAGTGAATTGCGTGACCGGTTTCGGCCCCGTTCGTTCATGCTCGCGCTCGTCGGTAAAGACGGACAAATCAAACTACGCAAACCAGCCCCTTGGGACATACGCGAACTAACGCGTACGATCGACAAGATGCCATTGCGCCAGCAAGAAGTCCGCGACCGCAGGGTTGTAAGCGAATAAATCATTCGAACTCGATGATCACATCATCAACTGCAAGGCTGTCGCCAGCAGTCGCTTTGACTTTACTGACCACGCCTTTGCGTTCAGCGCGCAGGATGTTTTCCATCTTCATGGCTTCCACTGTGCACAGCGCCTGCCCCTCTTGGACCTCTTCGCCCTCTTCCACATCAACCTTGACGATCAGACCCGGCATTGGGCAAAGCAGCAATTTTGACGTGTCCGGTGGCAATTTCTCTGGCATCAGCTTGGCCAATTCGGCCTGACGCGGGCTACGCACATGGACCTTTAGGTCCGCTCCGCGATAGCGCACGCGAAACCCGCCCGGGATCTTCGCGATTTTCAACACCAACGGCGATCCATCAACATCAAGCTTGGCCAGCGGTTGCCCGGGTGTCCAATCGCTTTCAACGCGGAAGGTTTCGTCACCAATCGCGACCGTTGCGCCTGCTTTGTCGGCGCCAATCGTTGCTTCGAACGATTGACCTTGCAGGGACACAACCCAATCCGCGCTGACATGGCGTTCGTGGTTGTTCATACGGCCCGTGACACGCGTGCGTCGGATCTCGGCCACGCGATGCATCGCAGCTGTGGCAGCAGAAATACGCAGCAAATCCGCCTCTGGCAGGTCAACGCCCTCAAACCCTTCGGGATATTCTTCCTCGATAAAGGCGGTTGTCATATTGCCGGATGTGAATTTTTCATGGTCATAAACCGCCGCAAGAAACGGCAGGTTGTGACCGATGCCCTCAACCTCGAACGCATCAAGTGCTAGGCGCATTTCCTCAATCGCAGTCGCTCGATCCGGACCCCATGTACACAGTTTGGCGATCATCGGATCGTAATACATGCTGATCTCACCGCCCTCGAAAACGCCCGTGTCATTTCGGATGATCCCGTTCGCGGTATTCCCCTCTGCCGGTGGGCGATATCGCGTCAGACGACCAATTGACGGTAGGAACCCGCGATAAGGATCCTCAGCATACAGGCGGCTTTCCATCGCCCAGCCGTTGATTTTCAAATCGCTTTGCTTGATCGACAATTCTTCGCCGTTGGCGATACGGATCATCTGTTCAACCAGATCGACACCGGTGATCAGCTCGGTCACTGGGTGTTCCACCTGCAAACGTGTGTTCATCTCAAGGAAATAGAAATTACGGTCGCCATCAACAATGAATTCGACTGTCCCCGCGCTGGTGTATCCAACCGCCTGTGCAAGCGCGATGGATTGTTCGCCCATAGCCTTGCGCGTTGCTTCATCCAAGAACGGCGATGGGGCTTCTTCGATGACCTTTTGATTGCGACGCTGGATCGAACATTCGCGCTCGTGCAGGTAGACGCCATTGCCATGACTGTCACACAGCACCTGAATTTCGATGTGGCGTGGTTGCGTGACGAATTTCTCGATGAAAATTCGGTCGTCGCCAAAACTATTCGCCGCTTCGTTCTTGGACGACTGAAACCCTTCACGGGCTTCTTGGTCGTTCCATGCGATCCGCATGCCTTTGCCGCCACCCCCTGCAGAGGCTTTGATCATCACGGGATAGCCAACCTCGTTTGAGATTTTCACCGCGTCTTCGGCATCCTCAATCAGCCCCATGTACCCCGGAACGGTTGATACCTCAGCCTCTTGCGCAATCTTTTTCGAGGTGATCTTGTCACCCATTTTTTCAATCGCGCCCTTTGGCGGCCCGATGAACGCGACGCCTTCGGCCTCTAATGCCTCGGCGAATTTGGAGTTTTCCGATAGGAACCCATAGCCAGGATGTACGGCTTCAGCGCCGGTTTGACGGATCGCATCCATCACTTTGTCGATGACGATGTAGGATTGATTGGCAGGCGGCGGACCAATGTGGACCGCTTCGTCTGCCATTTTGACATGAAGTGCGTTCCTGTCAGCATCCGAATAGATCGCAACCGTTTTGATGCCCATGGCCTTGGCCGACTTAATCACACGACATGCGATTTCGCCGCGGTTCGCAATGAGGATTTTCTTAAACATGTGAGAGGTCCCTTGAACGCAAAACCGCCTCTGAGGAATATCCCCAAAGGCGGTCAGTTTTGATCTTAGCCCCGAAAGGCGAATTTATAGAATTAGTTGCAAACGCCGATGTCGTCACAGAATGCGCCAGCGGCTGCACCGACGACTGCTGTCCCAGCGCGATCTGTACCAAGGAAGTCAGCCGCGAGAATGCCCGCACCTGCGCCGAGGACGGCCCGATCGCCATCTGATTGTAAACATCCAGCAAGCGCGAAGCTGGCTGTTGCTGCGATGATCCATGATTTTCTGAACATTTGTGTCCGCTTTCTTTTGGTTCTGGCTCGCCAATAGAATTGTTTCGTTTTGTAGGAAATACAAGGGACGCCAGCGCTAGAGCGCGGTGGTCCGCCGATCCCAAAAGACGCTGGACGCCAAAGTCGATCGGCCCGTTCTGAAAATGAACAGGCCGACCTGGGGAAGGGTAACGATGTTGACAATATGAAGGGATCGAGTTGCTGAGCTCTTCCTTCAATAACTTCACGTTGCCTGCACCAATTGACAAAACAAAGGGTGCCAAGCCACAACGACCAAAATGAGCGGAAAGTTGCTTAAATTTGGTTAACGGATGCAGGGTTTTGCTCAACAAAGCCATCTAATCCCCCATCGCTTCTGGAAAACTCGCCCGTGCTCGCGCTTCATCAATCTGCAAGAGCGCTTCGTAGTCCTCTGGATCGAACGGATCGTCAACAGCGATGACTTCGCGCCCGAACAACCAAGAGAGGCGTCCAGCGTCCAAGTTGCCACGCTCAAATGGTTCGGGGCCGAAGTGTTCCCAGAGCGCTTTCATGAAGCCCGCATCCGCGCGTTTGTCATGTGGACGGCGATCTGGGAAACGCTCCCGCGCCACGAGTTTCGTTGCACCCGCTTTGTGCGCGCGCCGAATTACAAACTGAAAGTCAGTGCCCGGAAGCCGTCCCGGAAATCCACGATGCTTTTCCATCACATGCCCTTTTTGGGGCTAGTGCTGGTCAGCCCCCACTGTTGGGAGGTCTTCAAAAACCGTATCGCTTGCCTGCCCTTGGCTCGCGCTGATAGCAACGATCGCCATAAGGGCCGCAACGGTGAAAGCTTTCGCTCCGTTTGCCATAATCTTAGTCCGCTCTGATCTGCCTCACGCCGCCAGCTTTTTGATCTGGTCGACTGTGTTTTTGTTATTGAGGTCTTTGTACCAGAAAAAACGTCATTTACTGCGCCCCGTGAAACGCTTGCACAAAACTGTGGCCGCGACGCATCAAATTGAAATGGGGACACTACATTTGGGGGGGTCATTAAAATAGCTCCCAAACGCAGGTATCATCTTTGATCTCAAAGGGCTGAAAGAACTGCACAGTATTTGGTGTAAGCTCACCAAAGGCGGTTTCCTGCTCAGACAAAGAGATCACGACGAGTGGCACAACTAGGTCGGCGGCGACGAGCGCGGGCAACACAACCTGCATGCACAAATGGTCCAGATCATCGAGGACATCTTCGAACAAGAGCCCCGCCCCATCCGGCGCAAGCCCCGGAGCGACAAACCGGAAACGCGCGATATCTGGGCTTTCTTCAAAGATCACATCAAACAGCGCCATCTCGTGACCAGACGGCACCGAGACGGGTTGCGCTGCAGCACTCAGTGCCGCAGATGTCGCAGCTGCGCATATGATCCCTTTTGCAATCACAGTGGAATATTGTCGTGCTTTTTCCAGGGGTTTTGCAGCGACTTGCCACGCAGCGATGCAAAGGCCCGACAGATCCGTTTGCGCGTTGAATGGGGCATGATCACTTCGTCGATAAAGCCTTTTTCCGCAGCGACAAATGGGTTTGCAAAACGGTCTTCGTAATCTTGGGTGTGCTGCGCGATCTTATCGGCATCGCCCAAATCGGCGCGGTGGATGATCTCGGTCGCACCCTTTGCGCCCATCACGGCAATCTCGGCTGTTGGCCAAGCATAGTTGAAATCGCCACGCAGGTGCTTGGACGACATCACGTCATATGCACCGCCATATGCTTTGCGGGTGATGACGGTAACCTTTGGCACTGTTGCCTCGCCATAGGCAAACAACAGCTTTGCACCGTGTTTGATCACGCCGCCATATTCTTGCCCGGTCCCCGGCAGAAAGCCGGGCACATCAACTAGCGTCAGGATCGGAATTTCGAACGCGTCACAGAACCGAACAAACCGCGCTGCCTTGCGAGAACTATCGATATCCAAACAGCCGGCCAGAACCATAGGTTGGTTTGCAACGACACCAACGGTCGATCCCTCAAGACGGATAAACCCTGTCAGGATATTTTTCGCGAACTCTTCTTGGATCTCATAAAAATCGCCCTCATCGCCCAACTTACCAATCAACTCTTTCATATCGTATGGGGTGTTAGGGTTGTCGGGAATAAGCGTGTCGAGGCTATCCTCGATCCGATCCACGTCATCAAAAAACGGGCGGGTCGGTGGTTTGGATTTGTTGTTCAACGGCAAGAAATCAACAAGGCGACGCACCTCGGCCAGTGCCTCAACATCGTTGTCAAAAGCTCCGTCTGCGACGGATGATTTCTTGGTGTGGGTCGTCGCACCGCCGAGTTCTTCGGCTGTGACCACCTCATTCGTAACTGTTTTCACGACGTCAGGACCCGTCACGAACATGTAGGAACTGTCTTTGACCATAAAGATAAAGTCGGTCATCGCAGGGCTATAAACCGCCCCACCAGCGCAGGGCCCCATGATCACGGAAATCTGTGGAACAACGCCGGAGGCCATCACATTGCGCTGAAACACCTCGGCATATCCTGCGAGGGAGGCGACGCCCTCTTGGATACGTGCACCTCCGGAATCGTTAATCCCGATGACAGGCGCGCCGTTTTGCATGGCCATATCCATGATTTTGCAAATCTTCTGCGCGTGGGTTTCAGAGAGCGATCCACCAAAGACGGTGAAATCCTGCGAAAAGACATAGACCATGCGGCCATTGATCGTGCCCCAACCTGTGACAACACCATCCCCCGGTGGGCGCTGTTGTTCCATGCCAAAATCGGTGCACCGGTGTGCAACGAAGGTATCAAACTCTTCAAAACTATCCGCATCCAAAAGCAATTCAATCCTCTCGCGCGCTGTGAGTTTCCCCTTTGCGTGCTGCGCCTCAATCCGTTTTGCGCCGCCCCCCATACGCGCCACCGCGCGTCGGTCTTCAAGCTCTTGCAGAATATCTTTCATCGTCGCCTCCGAGTCCGTTTAAGCCCAACTATCAAAATGGGTGACGTCGGAGAAGGTGAATTTTGCAAATTTGGGATGTCGAACGTGATCTATTTTGCAAATGTGCAAACAATCTTAACTTGCTTAGCCCCATGGACATCCAGCGAATGAAGCATAATGTCGCGATATGAGCTCCCCTTCCTTGGTTCGTTTTTTGGATCGCACCACGCCACCCCATGTTGTCACGCTTGTCCTGCTTGCAGGAATTTCGGCGTTGAACATGTCGATCTTTCTGCCCTCGCTCAGCGGAATGACGAACTATTTCGGCACCACTTATTCAACAATGCAATTGTCAGTGACGGGCTACTTTGTCGCGACAGCGATGCTTCAATTCTTCATCGGGCCAATCTCTGACAAATTTGGCCGACGTACGGTCGTTCTGGTTTCACTCGTCATCTTTGTACTCGCGACGATTGGCGCGACACTATCTACCACTGCTGAGATGTTCCTGTTCTTTCGCCTCGTGCAAGCGGCAGTCGCGATTACAATGCCGCTAAGTCGGGCAATCGTTCGCGATATGTTTGAAGATGGCAAAGCAGCCTCGATGATTGGGTATGTCACTATGGGGATGGCGCTTGTTCCGATGGTCGGCCCAATGATCGGCGGCGCAATCGATCAAGCCTTTGGCTGGCAAGCAGTCTTTGTTTTCTTAACAATTGCTGGGTTCGGAGTGCTCGTCTTATGTTTCTTTGATCTTGGGGAAACGGTCCGTGGCGGTGGGATGGGATTTGCTGAACAAATTAGAACCTACCCAATCCTTCTGCGTTCGCCTCGATTCTGGGGATATGCCTGTGCGGCTGCATTCGGATCAGGGTCTTTTTTCGCGCTGTTGGGTGGGGCCTCGTACATTTCGACAACCGTATTCGATTTAACGCCGTTTTGGGCAGGTGTGGCACTTGGCGCACCCGCCATTGGCTATGCCCTTGGAAACGGCATTTCTGGACGTTTTTCTCAAAGGTTTGGCATGAATCGCATGGCGCTAGTTGGATCATGCATCACATTCTTTGGATTACTGACATCGTTGATCATCACACTAACCGTGGAAAATTCTGCGTGGTTGTTCTTTGGATTTGTGACGACGCTTGGCCTTGGGAATGGGATGCTGATCCCGAATGCCACCGTCGGCTTGATGTCAGTTAGGCCACACCTCGCTGGAACCGCAAGCGGCCTTGGCGCAGCAATGATGATCGCGGGGGGCGCCGTTTTCGCCCAAATCGCTGGTACATTGCTTGATGGAGAAACCAGCACATTATCGTTGCAGATCGTTATGGTCATCTCGGCGGCACTGGCCGTGATGTCCGTGGTTTATGTGACGATCCGCTCAAAGAGCATAGACGCTTGATTTGCAAACTTAGCAATGCATATTTGCAAATTAGGCAAATTAGGCAAATTTGGAATCCGATATGGCAAAGTCAAAGCTCTATGCTGGGGCAAAACTGCGTGAACTGCGCAAAGATTTAGACCTGAAACAGAAAGAATTCGCTGCGCGGCTTGATGTTTCAGTTCCTTATCTAAACCAGATGGAAAACAACAATCGCCCAGTGAGCACCAAAGTTTTACTTGGGCTTGGCGATGAATTTGGGATCGACGTTGGCGAACTGGAATCCGGGGATGAAGCGCGACTGATCGGAGACATGAAAGAAGCGCTTGCCGATCCCGCATTTACAGGGCCAACGCCTAGCCTCGCCGATCTCCGGCTTGCCGCGTCAAACGCCCCAACGCTTGCCAGGGCCTTCTTGGACTTGCACGCGGCTTACCGGCGCACGCATGAACGCCTTGCCTCGCTCGACGAAGCCTTGGGGCGAGAGGATTCCCGCATCCGGTCCTCGCCTTGGGAAGAGGTGCGCGATTTCTTTCACTATTGCGATAACTACATCGATGCTGTCGACCGGGCCGCCGAACGGTTTGCGGCGAGTGTCCCAAAGGGTACGACCCTCGAGGCTGCGGCTGTGTCGTTGTTGGCCAATCGCGGCGTAACGATCACAGAAGCCCAAGAAGGGCGGATCCGGCACTATGATCCAAAGACCAAAACCTTGGCATTGTCGCGATACGCAACGACCGAAACGCGCTGTTTTCAGTTGCTGTTGCAGGTGGCACTGATCACTCAGGATCCATTGCTCGAAGCAACGCTAGATCTGGCCCGCTTCCAAAGTGACGAGGCGCGCGATATCGCAAAGATCGGATTGGCAAATTACTATGCCGGCGCGGCCCTAATGCCATATGGTCGATTCTTGGAGGAGGCGCAGCAAACACGGCATGATCTGGAAATCCTATCAACCCGTTTTGGAGCGTCACTTGAACAAGTCGCGCATCGCCTTTCGACACTACAAAGGCCCGGCGCGAAGGGAATTCCCTTTTTCTTTGTGCGCGTTGATCAAGCCGGAACGATCACCAAGCGCCACTCGGCCACGACGCTGCAATTTGCCCGTTATGGCGGCGCATGTCCGCTGTGGAATGTGCATCAAGCCTTTGAACTACCCGGTCAATTCTTACGACAACTTGCTGAAACACCCGATGGCGTTCGGTACTTTTGCCTTGCGCGCGATGTCAGCAAGACCGGTGGCGGATGGGGGGCGCCGGTTCGCCGCTATGCGATTGGTCTGGGGTGCGAAGTCAAACACGCAGACGCTTTGATCTACGCAGATCATATGCAGCTAAACAGCCCACACGCGTTTGAACCCATTGGCGTTTCATGCCGGATTTGCGAGCGGTCGTCATGTCACCAACGGTCTGTTCCGCCGTTAGAACGCCGATTGAAGGTGGATCTTAATCGACGCGAAGTCCTGCCCTATCAGGTCGATTAACGCTGTGTGGTTTCCCAGTCCGGATGCACCCAAGGCACGTCATTTGCGGGCGGTAAAGGTGAGCGATCCAATATGTGATCCGCCGCTTTTTCCCCTGTCATAATCGACGGCCCGTTTAGGTTGCCGTTGGTGATACGTGGAAAGATCGAGCTATCAGCGAGACGCAATCCGTCAACCCCAATGACTCGGGTTTCAGGATCAACCACAGCCATCGGATCATCCGCGTGCCCCATCTTGCAGGTGCCACATGGATGATAAGCGCTTTCGACGTGTTCACGGATGAAGTCGTCGAGCTCATCGTCGGTTTGCGCCGCGTCGCCCGGTTGGATCTCGTGACCACGATATGGGTCAAATGCCTCTTGTGCGAAAATTTCTCGTGTGAGGCGAATACAGGTGCGAAAGTCCTCCCAATCGCTTTCTTCGGACATGTAGTTGAACAGGATTTTCGGATCATCTTTTGGATCGGATGATTTGAGCGTGACTGATCCGCGTGACGCAGACCGCATGGGTCCAACATGGGCTTGGAAGCCGTGACCTTCGGCCGCGACCTGTCCATCATAGCGCACGGCGATGGGCAAGAAATGGAATTGGATATCAGGATATTGCACGCCAGCCTTTGAGCGGATGAACCCCGCGCTTTCAAACTGATTTGACGCGCCAAGGCCCGTTTTGGTGAACAACCACTGCGCCCCTATCATCGCTTTGCTGAAGAGGTTCCAATGTTTGGCCAGCGACACAGGTTGTGTGGCGGCCTGTTGGATGTAGAGCTCCAAGTGGTCTTGAAGGTTTTGCCCCACGCCCGCGCGGTCCGCGACGACATCTATCCCATGTTCCGTCAGATGTGCGGCGGGACCAATGCCCGACAGCATCAGGAGTTTCGGTGAATTCAGCGACGATGCGGCAATGATCACTTCCTTGTTGGCGGTTATGATCTCACGATTGCCACCACGGTCCACTTCAACACCGACGGCGCGGCCGTCTTTCATCACCACTTTGCGCGCAAAGGCGCGGACAATTTCACAATTCGCGCGTTTGAGTGCAGGTTTCAGATAAGCATTGGCAGCGGACCAACGACGGCCTTTGTGGATTGTCGCATCGAAGGGGCCGAACCCCTCTTGCTTATGACCGTTGTAATCGCCGGTGATGTCATACCCTGCCTGTTCACCCGCCTTTACAAAGGCCTGCGTCAACGGGTTCTTACGCGGACCACGGCTGACATGAAGCGGCCCATCGTTGCCGCGCCATGCTGGATCGCCGCCATGACCACCGCTGTCCCAGTTTTCCATGCGCTTGAAATATGGGAGGACGTCGGCATAGCCCCAACCATCCGCGCCGCTGTCTTCCCAATGATCATAATCAAGTGCGTGACCCCGCACATAGATCATACCGTTGATCGAACTGGATCCGCCGATCACCTTGCCCCTCGGTGTCACGAGTTGACGACCACCAAGGTGCGGCTCTGGTTCTGTTTTCAGGCCCCAATCATAGTGGGACATATTCATCGGATAGGACAAAGCCGCGGGCATTTGGATCAATGGGCCCGCGTCGGTGCCGCCGTATTCGATGACCAGCACATCCTTGCCCGCTTCTGCCAGACGATATGCCATAGCGCACCCGGCGCTGCCCGCCCCTACGATTACGTAATCCGCCTGCATCAGAACGGCGCCTCGACATCATTCATGGACACATAGACCGTTTTCATCTCTGAATAATGATCCACTGCCAGTTTGGAGTTTTCCCGCCCGACACCTGACATTTTGGACCCGCCAAACGGGGCCTCAACCGGCGCGAGATTGTGTGTGTTGATATAGCATGTGCCCGCCTCAAACGCCGCTGAGACGCGGTGCGCACGGGTGAGATCATTGGTGAAGACAGATGCTGCAAGACCAAATTCGGTGTCGTTGGCGCGGCGGATTGCTTCTTCTTCTGTATCGAAATCAAGAACGGAGAGAACAGGGCCAAAGATTTCTTCACGGGCGATGGTCATATCGTCGGTGACGTCTGCAAAAACTGTAGGTTCAATAAAGAAACCGTCTCTGTCGGGTGTCCCGCCACCATGCACCAGACGCGCACCTTCGGATTTGCCTTTTTCGATATAGCCTTGCACGATCTTGCGTTGCGCATCGCTCACCATCGGGCCGAAGTTGGTTTCGGGGTCTTTTGGGTCGCCCATGACGACACCGGCAGCCAGGCGTTCGGACATCCGTGCGAGAAAGGCTTCTTTGATGCCTTTTTGGACGAAAACACGCGTACCGTTGGAGCAGACTTGTCCAGTCGAATAGAAGTTGCCGAGTACGGCACCTGACACGGCGTTTTCCAGATCGGCATCGTCAAAAATGATGATTGGGGATTTGCCACCAAGCTCCATCGTGACATGGCGCAGACCTTCCGCAGCGGCGGCGTAAACCTTTTTGCCCGTAGGCACGGAACCGGTGAGCGAAACTTTGGCCACGCGCGGGTCTGTGATTAAAGATGCGCCAACGTTTCCATAGCCTTGCACGACGTTGTAAACACCGGCTGGTGCGCCCGCCTCGTGCAGGATTTCCGCGACTTTAAGAGCGCAAAGTGTCGTGGATTCTGACGGCTTAAATACCATGGTGTTCCCACACGCCAAAGCTGGAGCACCTTTCCAACTGGCGATTTGCGTTGGATAGTTCCATGCACCGATGCCGACACAAACGCCCAGCGCCTCACGCCGTGTATAGACGAAGTCCCCGCCCGCAAGTGGGATATGTTCGCCCGTCAGTGCACCTGCCAGACCGCCAAAATATTCGAGCGCGTCGGCGCCGGAGGTAGCGTCGGCGACGGACGTTTCTTGGTAAGGTTTGCCCGTATCGTAAGTTTCCAAAACAGACAGGTCATGGTTGCGTTCGCGCATGATGTCAGCCGCGCGGCGCAGGATGCGCCCTCGTTCGACCCCGCTCATCGCAGCCCAATCTGCCTGGGCGGCTTTTGCGGCAGCGAGTGCTTGGTCAATGATGGCTGGCGTCGCCGAATGAACCTTTGCGACGACTTCGCCTGTGTATGGGTAGATAACGTCGATCACTTCGCCATCGGTGTCTTCGACATATTCGCCGTTGATGAAGTGGCTGGCTTTGGGTTGGATTTGCATTGCGACCCTCCGGGGTTGACTTGGACCAATTGGGCTTATTCGCCTCTTGGGAACCGTTGGTTTTCTTCGAGGACGTTGAGGTCCATGTGATTTCGCATGTAGCGCTCGGATGCCTTTTGCAGCGGTTGATAGTCCCACGGGAAATAGGAGCCGTTGCGCAGAGCCTCATAAACGACCCAGCGACCCGCCTGCGAATGACGCACATCGGCGTCGAAATTGTCGAGGTCCCAGCGCTTTTCGGCTTTTGCTTTGATCGTGGTGCGGGTGCCTTGGTGGTCGGGATGTTCCGCTAGATTGGTCAGCTCATGTGGATCGGCCTCCATGTCGAACAGCTGATCATCATCCAGCGCACACATATTGAACTTCCACTTACCATAACGGAGCGAAACGACAGGGGCATAGGATCCCTCGGCCGCATATTCCATCGCCACGGGGGTATCGCGGGTTCCGCCTTGGCCCAAAGGAACGACGCTTTCCCCATCTGTCCATGGCGCAACCTCGGACATATCAACCCCCGCAAGATCGCAGAGAGTCGGACAGACGTCGATGTTGCTGACGGGTGCTTCGATCAGACCCGGTTCCATATCCGGCGACGCGATCATCATCGGCACGCGGGCCGAGCCCTCATAGAATGACATTTTGAACCACAAACCACGTTCGCCCAGCATGTCGCCGTGGTCTGAAACAAAGAGGATCGTGGCCTCTTGGCGCGTTGCCTCTAAAGTCTCGAGCAGCTCACCAACCTTGTCATCAAGGTAGGAAATATTGGCAAAATAGGCTTGGCGCGCGCGTCTGATCTGATCCTCGGTAATCTCGAAATTCTCGTGGTCATTCGCGTCGAGGATGCGTTTGGAATGCGCGTCTTGTTCGGCATAGGGAATTGGGCCGACCTCAGGCATAAGGTGCTCGCAGTCGTTATAGAGATCCCAGTATTTCTTGCGCGCCACATATGGATCATGCGGGTGGGTGAAGCTGACAGTCAGGCACCACGGGCGATCATCGTGGCCGCGCGACAGGTCATAGAGCTTGCGCGTGGCGTTATAGGCGACCTCGTCATCGTACTCCATTTGGTTGGTGATCTCGGCGATCCCTGCTCCGGTGACGGAGCCCATATTGTGATACCACCAATCGATCCGCTCGCCCGGCTTGCGATAATCCGGCGTCCAACCAAAGTCCGGTGGGTAGATGTCTGTGGTCAACCTTTCCTCGAAACCATGTAATTGATCGGGGCCGACAAAGTGCATTTTGCCCGACAAGCAGGTTTGATAGCCCGCGCGGCGCAAGTGATGCGCGTAGGTGGGGATCGAAGAGGCAAATTCCGCTGCGTTGTCGTAGACGCCTGTGCGGCTGGGGAGCTGCCCCGACATGAAGGACGCCCGCCCCGGTGCACACAAAGGTGAGGCTGTGTAGCAGTTCTTGAAACGTGTGGATTGCGCCGCCAGCTTCTTCAGATTGGGCGCGTTAAGCCATTCTGCAGGGCCATCCGGGAACAAGGTGCCATTCAACTGGTCAACCATGATGATCAAGATGTTTGGTTTGCTCATGCGACGCCTCCGGTCAGCTGGTTTAGAAGCGCAAGCGCCGTCGACTCAGGATCTTCGTCCGGGGCAGTTAGCGCCACGCGGATATAGAGACCGTCGATCAACGCAGCGAGCAGATCAGCGGCCTGTATTGGGTTGTTTGAACGACCTCGCAATGCGTGCGTCAGGTTCGAACGCAAGCGACGTTGGTACAGAGTAAGTAACCGCAGCGCGTCATCATTGGTTTGCGCCTGGCCGTAAAAGGTCATCCATGCGCTGACCGCTGCCGGCGCAAAGCACACGTCGGCAAAATTCGCGCGAATGATCGCCTCGGCGCGTTCGGTGTGATGGTTGGCTTTTTCCAGCTCAAGACGCACTTGCGCGCTGTAGTCGCGCAGGATCTGACGCATAGCTGCAAGGAAGATTTGGTCTTTCCCGCCAAAGTAGTGATGCGCCAAGGCCGAGGACATCCCTGCCCGTTTGGCAATCTGGCTGACGGTCACATCAAGCGATCCCGCCTCGCCTATTTCGGCGATCGTTGCCTGCACCAACGCGGCGCGGCGAATGGGTTCCATTCCAACTTTGGGCATAGTGTTGCTTTCGGTTTGCGTTGGCAAAACCGTAATTCGTTTTTTATTGACTCGTCAATCAATAAAAATCAGGTAGGTCTTTCTTTGCGCCGCGCAACCGCCTCACGCCATGTGATAAAGCTGACAGCCGCCATGATGATCAGCGCGCCGACAATGACCAACACATCAACCCCTTCGCCAAACACCAAGACACCAAGTAGGATCGCCCACACCAATTGCAGGTATGTAACGGGCTGTGTCACGGTCAGCGGTGCGGCCGAAAACGCGAGTGTCATCGCGTAGTGTCCAGCCGTTGCAAAACAGGCGACGACAAAGAGCAAGGCTACGTTTTCCCAACTTACAGGCACCCAAACCGCATAGGCGAAGGGCGCTAGACCAATCGTGACGGTGATGGACAACATGCCCACGACGACGGCCGGTGAAACTTCTCCTGCCATTTGTTTGCCAAAAAGGTAGCTGCCAGCGAAGCCGATCGCGGTGAAAATCATCGCAATATGACCAGGAGAAATTTCTCGAACACCCGGTCGTAAAATTATCAAAGCACCGATGAACGCGACAAACACGGCAGCGATCCGTCTCGGCGGCAAACTTTCACCCATCAAAAGCGCGGCACCGACGCTCACGTAGATTGGTGAAAGGTAGTTCATCGCCGTGACATCGGCGATTGGAATGCGCGCCATTGCGTAGAACCAAAAAATGACAGCAACGGTATGGATCAGACCCCGCCCTGAAAAAATCGCCAACTGCCGACGACTGAGACGTGCTGCCAAGATTGGCCGGATCATCGGAATTAGAAAGACCAAGCCCAAAAGATACCGGAGAAACCCGCTTTGTGCGGCGGGTACATCATCACCAATGTATTTGACGATTCCAGTGACACAAACGAACATAATGCCCGTCGCCATCATCCATAAGACGCCAGCAACTGGGCGTGGGGGTGCAGTTTCCATACACCCTTAGTCTGCCTAAACTATTGGTTTCACAACCCGTGAAACGACTATTGATTTGCGAACGCGTCCATAACCTCGTCAGAGGCTTCGAAGTTCGTCGTGACAGTTTGCACGTCGTCATCTTCTTCTAGCGAGTCGACCAAATTCATCAGTTTGGTAAGACCTTCAAGATCCAGTTCGGTCGTTGTCGTCGGCTGCCAAATCAGTTTGGTGCTTTCGCTTTCGCCGAGATCGGCCTCCAGCGCGGTCGAGACGCCATGAAGATCGGTATCACCACAGATGATCACGTGGGTTTCTTCGTCGGACTGCGCATCTTCTGCGCCTGCTTCGATTGCAGCCATCATGATCGTATCTTCATCACCAGCCGCGACCGGATAAATGATCTGGCCTTTCCGCTCGAACATGAACCCGACAGAGCCGGTTTCCCCCAAGTTTCCACCATTTTTCGAAAACGTCGAACGCACAGTTGAGGCGGTGCGGTTCTTGTTGTCCGTCATGGTTTCTACGATCACAGCAACGCCATTCGGGCCATAACCCTCATAGCGGATTTCGTCATAGTTTTCAGCGTCGCCGCCTTGGGATTTCTTGATCGCGCGATCGATCACGTCCTTGGGCACAGAATTCGACTTTGCCTCTTTGACAGCCATCCGCAAACGTGGGTTTTTCTCTGGATCGGGGTCACCCATTTTCGCCGCAACGGTGATCTCTTTTGCGAGCTTTGAAAACAGCTTTGAGCGCAGTTTATCCTGGCGACCTTTGCGGTGCTGGATGTTTGCCCATTTGGAGTGACCGGCCATGACAACCTCTTTCTAAAATACGAGTTGGACACTCTATAAGGCACGCTGGGGCATGGCTGCAAGCAGACCATTTTAGAGCTAGGTCAAAGCGGCCAAAAGAAAGGGATAACGAACGAAACGATAGGTGCGAGGGTCAGGTTCAGTGGAATGCCAACTTTGAGGAAGTCAGCGAATTTATACCCCCCCGGACCATACACGAGCGTGTTCGTTTGATAGCCAATTGGTGTGGCGAAACTAGCGCTCGCTGCGATCATAACCGCAACGACCAACGGACGTGGATCAACTCCAAGTGCAGAGCCAAGACCTATCGCTATTGGCGTCATAACGACCGCAACGGCGTTATTGCTGACCAGCTCGGTGAGGATCGAGGACAAGAGGTAGACAGACAGAACAATGAAGAACCCCGGCAGAACCTGCATCACTGGCGACAAAGTGTCTGCAATCAATAAAACCGCACCCGAGGATTGAAGCGCGCTGCCAACGCCAAGCATCGCAAAAATCAGTGCAAGCAAACGACCATCGACGAACGAAAACGCTTCTTCCGCGTCGATGCATCCAGTGGCCAGCACAATCGTGACGCCGACCATCGCGAGCAGCAAGATCGGCGCAACGTTTAACGCCGCCAAAACCACAACCCCGGCCAACACGCCAATTGCGATCGGTGCGTGTTTACGGCGGTACGCGCGCTCAGACGGGAGTGAGACATCACCAAGGTTCATTTCTTGCGCGAGGTGTTCAACATCGGCTGGCGCGCCCTCGAGCAATAGCGTGTCCCCCACACGGATCACGACATCATCTAGCTGATCAAGATTGGTGTCTCGGCGATGGACTGCCAGCGTGTAGACAGCAAAACGGCGGCGCAAGCGCATTGCTCCTAAATTCCGCCCAATCATGCGACAGTTTGGCGTGATCAAAACCTCGACTGTCGTGGTCTCGACAGATGACACTTGATCTATGCGACGCAAGTCTTTGTTGTTTTGCAACGATAGAAGCTCCGTCATTTCTGTTCGCAAGACAACTTTGTCACCGGCTTCGAGCACCGTTTCTTTCAATTTTCGCCGTAGCGATTCATCGCCGCGAATGACGTCAATCAAACGCACACCATCACGTTGAAAGAGCTTCACATCCAAAACTTCGCGACCAATGAGGTTACTGTCGCGCGGGATGACGGCCTCGGAAAAGAACTTCATTTTTGATCGATCTGACAACATGCCTGCCATCGACATGCGGTCAGGTAGCAATCGGGAGCCAACAAAATAGAGATAAAGGAACGTCCATGTCACGACGACGATACCAACCGGCATGATCTCAAGGATGCCAAATGGTTCGAGACCTTGTTCGCGGGCGACGCCGTCTACCAATAGGTTTGTCGATGTCCCAAGTAAGGTCATCGTCCCCCCAACAATTGCAGCATAGCTGAGCGGGATCAGGAGTTTTGAGGCAGAGGTCCCGAGCGTTTTCGCGAGTTGGATAAAGACGGGGATCATCACCACGACGAGGGGCGTATTGTTCATAATGCCAGACGCCAATGCCACGAACAAAAGCGCGCCGCCAATTGCTCGGGCGGGGCTGACCTCGGCCTGACGTTCGGCCAATTGGGTCAACGATGTGAGCGCGCCCGTGCGCACCAATGCGCCAACGATGATAAACATCGCGGCAATTGTCCAAGGCGCGGGATTGGAAAAGACCGCGACCGCCTGATCGTAAGGCAAGATCCCAGTGAGCAGCAAAAGCGACGCACCAATCATTGCGACGACTTCGGTTGGGAGCACTTCTCGCAGGAAAAGCCCAAACATCACCAACACCACGATGAGCGTTAAGAGTGCAGACGTTGTTGGCGTCAGTGTTAAGAAATCCAGCATGTCGGCCTATACTCTATTGGGCAGTGTTAGTATCGGCGGCATTCTCTGAGCTTGCAAGTCTGCGCCGTGGCTGAACCAGCGTGAGGCCAACAGCCATCAAGGCCAAGGCGACCCAAACCCAACCTGCATATCGTTCCTGCAGTATCAACATCGCCCATAGGACGCCAAACCCTGTGACCCAATAGCTGACTTGGGACGCAAACAAGGGCCCTGCCCGACCAACCAGCCACACATACACCACATAAACAAAGGAATGGATCACAGATGCTAAAACCAGCGCGATGTCAGCATTGCTATATGGCGTCATTGGTATTTGTAGTTGGCCTGTTGAACTGGCTATCGGCAATACCAAAACTGTGCCGATTGCTGAGGCACCGAACATAACTTGGACAGCATCCATGCCAGCTGTGCCAAAGCGCGCGACCAGGTTGCCTTCAAGCGCGTAGCAAAAGGGGGCAATCATCGCCAAAGGAATTGCCGCAAGCATTGCGCGTTCTGGCAAGCTGGCATCGGGAATGACGATGCAACCCACGCCAGCGATTCCGGCACAAAGTCCTAGTAATCTGCGCGCCGAAAAAATCTCATTCCCAAAAGCCAAGGCAATTGGAAATGACATCATTGGGATTGTCGCGATTAGGACGGAATAGATGCCCGCTGGGATGGTCTTGAGGGCTGAATAACTCGCCGTGTTCGGGACGATGGTGCCGACAAGTGCAATCACTACCCATACAATCAAAGTGGCACGCTGGATTGGCAGACGGCCCAAACGGCGGAATTGAACCAGACCAAGCACAATCGTGGCGACCAACATCTGAACAAAGATCATCCCGATCGGTTCGTATCCACCAGAAATCGCGATTTTGACCAAAGGTTGCGATAGACCCCAGAGAGCGCCGAGGCCAACCAAAACTCCGGTCAGCCAGATCTGTTCGCGACCGTTCATACAGGGCCAGATGTTTGCAATGCGCCGCCCTGACGCACCATTTCAATGCGTGTTGTTTGACCGGTGCGATCATCGGTTTCGATATAAACACCTGACAGCGTCGCTTCGCCGTTCGCTGGGGTAAATCTGTCTTTTGGCATTCCGGTGATAAAACGGCGCAACGGTTCCGTTTTTTCCATCCCAATTACGGAATGATAATCGCCGCACATGCCCGCATCTGACAGGTATCCCGTCCCGCCCGGCAGGATCATCGCATCGGCTGTGGCCACATGGGTGTGTGTGCCGACCACGAGGCTGGCGCGGCCCGCGCAGTAGTGGCCCACGGCCATTTTTTCTGACGTGGCTTCGCAGTGGATGTCGATCACGCTGGCCTGCACTTGTCCGCCCATTGGGTATTGTTTGAGCACCGTGTCCAACGCGGAAAACGGGTCATCAAAGGCGCGTTTCATAAAGACCTGACCTAGAACCTGCGCCACCAAGACTTTGCGCCCGTTTGTGGCGGTGAAAACGCGTGCGCCGACGCCCGGTGCAGCCTTGGAGAAATTGATCGGGCGGATGACACGTGGTTCTTTGGTGATGAAGGTCATCATGTCTTTTTGATCAAAGGCATGATCGCCGAGGGTGAGGACATCGACGCCCGCATCCAGCATCGCCTGCGCATGTGCGCCAGAGAGCCCCATGCCGGAGGTTGCGTTTTCGCCGTTCACGATCACGAAATCGAGCCTCCACTCGGCGCGGAGCTTTGGCAATTCTGAAATTATTGCGGCGCGACCTGAACGGCCCACCACGTCCCCAAGAAACAGTATTTTCATGCAATCCCTTTAGGCTGCAAAGCGTCGCAACGCAATTGATCCTTAGCAGGTGATGATCCCGTTTTCGGTGACGATCAGATCTAACGGTTGGTCGGTCGGTTCTAACGGCAGTTCAGATGCCTCCTGCGCGGCATAGGCAAATCCGATGGCAAGCGTTGGCCTGACCGCTCGCAATTGTTCCAATGTGCGATCATAGAACCCACCGCCATAGCCCAATCGCCCGCCAGAACGGTCAAAGGCGACCAAAGGGACGATGACAATCTCTGGGGTCATCCAATCGCCAGAATCAGGAATTTCGGCACCAAATTCGCCGGGTACCATCGCACAACCTGGCGACCATTCCCGGAATTTAAGCGGCTGTCGCTCCCCCAAAATGACGGGAACGCCAACAGGTCCGTGCGCTGCGCTTTCTTCCATTGCGGCGGTTGGGTCAATTTCGGTGCGCATCGCCATGTAGCCTGCGAGTGGCACGCCGCGGTGTCCGGCTAAAACTTCGGACAGATAGCCAGCGGTTCCCTGCCCCAAGGCATGTGCATCTTTGCGACGTGCGAAGGCCGCTTTGCGCGCCTGTGATTTGATTTCGCTCAAAGAAGCCATAGTGCTGCTAATCCTAAGAACGCAAAGAACCCGACCACATCCGTGACCGTCGTTACAAAAGCTCCAGACGCCAATGCAGGGTCAATGCCTAGCTTTTCTAGTAGGATCGGCACACCTGTGCCCGCAAACCCAGCAACGACCATATTAATGACCATCGCGGCAGCAATCACTAAGCCGAGCGTCAGACTTCCAAACCAAATATAACCAACGGCGCCGACGATAACGGCAAAAATAACCCCGTTCACAAGGCCAACGAGGACTTCGCGCCGAATGACGCGCCAAACGTTTGCATCCGTCAAATCGCGTGTCGCCAAAGCGCGCACTGCAACGGTTAAGGATTGCGTACCCGCGTTGCCGCCCATCGAGGCCACAATTGGCATCAAGACAGCCAGAGCGACCAGCGCAGAAATCGTGTCCTCAAACATCGCAATGACCATTGATGCCAAGATCGCAGTGACCAGATTTACAGCAAGCCAAGGCAAACGCTGGCGTGTGGTTTCAATCACGCGGTCGGACAAGGATCCGTCGCCCACACCGGCAAGACGCAGGATGTCTTCTTCAGCTTCTTCCTCGAGGAACACCATGGCGTCATCGATGGTGATGACACCGATCAGGCGATCATCATTGTCGACAACGGGCGCTGTGATCATGTGATAGTGGTTGATCGCTTGCGCGACCTCTTCCACGTCTTGGGCCACATGAAATGTGCGGAACGTATCCTCTAAGATCTCTTTGAGCGGCGTGTTGCGATCAGCGCTAAGAACCCGGCCAAGCGTCACATATCCAACTGGCTTCATCCGCGGATCCACCAGAATAATATGGTAGAATTGGTCCGGTAATTCGATGCCGGAGCGCAGGAAATCAATTGCCTCACCGACATTCCAATGGGCAGGTGCACGCACCAGCTCAACCTGCATGTGACGACCGGCGGATTCCTCAGGATACGCCAGAGCCTGCTCAACAAGCGCACGCTCAGTATCATCAAGCGCCTCAAGAACCGCCTCAGTTTGCTGATCGTCCAAATCCTCGATCAGGTCGACAACGTCATCGCTTTCTAGGTCGCGGACGGCCTCGGCGAGTTCTTCTTGGTTAAGGCTGTCGATAACCTCTTCTCGGAGGTTGTCATCGAGTTCGGAGAGAACGTCGCCTTCGATCCCACCGGGCCAAACGCGCAAGAAATCACGCCTATCACGCCCATCTAGCTGTTCGATAAGGTGTGCGACGTCAGCCGGGTGCAATGGCTCAAGGATCGCAGTGACGTTCTCGGCGGCTTCAGCCTCGACAGCGTCCATGACGTCGGAAACGAATTTATCCGTGATCCCGAACGCTTCTTCTTCTTGAATGTCGACTGGCTCGGTCATGATTTCCCCTCGCATTGAGCGCAACATACCTGCTTCGCACGACTTCACAATGGTCCAGTGAGGTGATTTAACTCAGCTTCGGAAGAACATTTAGCGAAGGCATGTCAATGCATCTACTTCTTGGCCAAACCCTGACGTTTTCAGGCGATCCGTTTGCGGATGATTGGCAAAATGTAACAAAATTGGACACCCAAGGCGCGGTCTTGGTTGACGGCGCGCATATTATAGAGGTCGGCCCAGCCGAGCGTTTGCGCGCGGCCTATCCAGATGCAAAGATCACAGATTATGGTCAGGACCTGATCACGGCGGGGTTCGTGGATGCGCATATGCATTACCCCCAGACCGGGATCATTGCGAGTTGGGGCAAACAGCTGATTGATTGGCTGAACACATATACGTTTCCCGAAGAAACCCGGTTTGGCGACAAAGCCTATGCAGATGAAATCGCCGGGCGCACATTGGATTTGGCGCGTGCGCACGGTACGACAACATTGACCAGCTTTTGCACAATCCATCCAGAAAGCGTCGATGCGTTTTTTGAGGCGGCAGAGGCCCGTGGGATGGGTGTGATCGCGGGGAAAACCTGTATGGATCGCAATGCACCGGATGGGCTGCGCGACACCCCCCAAAGCGCCTATGACGACAGTAAGCGATTGCTGGAAAAGTGGAACAATCGCGGGCGTGCGCGATACGCAATTACGCCAAGGTTTTCGCCCACATCAACGCCAGAACAATTGCGGGTTTTGGGCGCGCTATGGGCCGAGCATCCGGATGTTTTGATGCAAACGCATCTTAGCGAGCAACATGCCGAACTGGCATGGGTCAAAGAGTTGTTCCCCGATAAGGCGGATTATCTAGAAACCTATGAAGCCTATGGATTGCTTGGGGAAAACGGGTTGTATGGGCATTCGATCCATTTGACGCCCTCCGAAATAGATCGCCTATCCGAACGTGGCGCTGCCGTTGTGCATTGCCCAACGTCGAATACCTTTATTGGGTCAGGATTGTTTGATCTAGGGGGTTTAAAGGCGCGTGGGATTGCAGCGGGTTTGGCAACGGACACAGGTGGCGGGTCGTCGTTTTCCATGTTGCGCACAATGGCCGCGACCTATGAGATAGCGCAGCTGCGCGGCGTTGCTCTACATGCAGCCCAACTTCTTTGGTTGGCGACGGAAGGCTCGGCGCAGGCGCTGAAAGCGTCTGGAAGCATTGGACACTTGGGTGCCGGCGCCTACGCCGACATCACAATTCTGGACCTTGCTTCGACCGAGGCAATCGCCCAACGTTCCAATCGCGCTGAACACGTCTGGGATGCTGTGTTCCCGACGCTTATGATGGGCGATGATCGCGCAGTTCGTGATGTTTGGGTTGCGGGACGTAAATCCTAGTTCGCGAGGCGTTCTGCGAGCTGATTTTGCCGTTCGCAAACCTTGGGCAAATCAATCGTTGTCATTTGACCATCGGCAACGACCTGACGACCTTCGACAAACAGGTGCTGAACCTTTGACGGGCCCGCAAGCAGCAAGGCGGCAGGGTCCCATGATCCTGCGGCTTCGACCCCAGAAAGATCCCAGATCGCGATATCTGCGCGCTTGCCGACAGCGATTTGACCACAGTCGTGGCGGCCCAGAACTTCCGCCCCGCCACGTGTAGCGATGTAGAGTGCTTCGCGGGCAGACATGCTATCCGCGCCATTCACGACGCGCTGCAAGAGCATGGTCTGGCGCGCCTCGCCAACAAGATTTCCAATGTCATTGCTGGCCGATCCATCGACGCCAAGGCCGACAGGTACGCCCGCATCGCGCATTGCGCGCACGGGTGCGATGCCCGATCCAAGGCGGCAGTTTGAACAGGGACAATGTGCGACACCCGTTTGTGTTTTAGCAAAGAGATCAATCTCTTGCCCATCTAACTTCACGCAATGTGCATGCCAAACGTCATCGCCAACCCAGCCAAGGTCTTCGGCATATTGACCCGGTCGGCAGCCGAATTTCTCCAGCGAATAGGCGATATCTTCGTCATTTTCTGCAAGGTGAGTGTGCAACATGACACCTTTGTCGCGAGCCAAGATGGCCGCGTCTCGCATCAAGTCGCGGCTGACTGAAAACGGGGAACAAGGTGCAAGGCCGATGCGGACCATCGCGCCCGGATTCGGATCATGGAATGTGTCTATAAGACGGATGCTGTCGGATAGGATCGCGTCTTCACGCTCCACCAAGCTATCGGGGGGCAATCCCCCATCACTTTCGCCGATGCTCATCGATCCGCGCGTTGGGTGGAACCGCATCCCCACCTCTTGCGCAGCGGCGATGGTGTCGTCGAGGCGCGATCCGTTCGGGTAGAGATAGAGGTGATCTGACGTAAGCGTGCAGCCAGACAGAGCGAGTTCAGCGAGGCCGACTTGGGCTGAAACGAACATTTCCTCAGGGCCAAAGCGCGCCCAAATCGGGTAGAGCTTTTGCAGCCAACCGAACAGCAATGCATCCTGTGCACCGGGCACAGCGCGCGTCAGAGTTTGATAGAGGTGGTGGTGGGTGTTGACCAAGCCTGGTGTGACCAAAGCATTGCCAACTGGGATGGTTTGGCCTGTGGTCGTGAGGCCCTGCCCGATTTCAGAGATAACGCCGTCTTTGATAAGGATATCGACGTTCTGAAGTTCGCTATTAATCTGTTCCATCGTCAGAACACAGCGTGCATTTTGTAATAAAATCTCAGTCATGCAGAGCATCCTGAAGTCGTTTCATAGCCGCGCTATGGAGTTCAGGCGTCGCGGCAGCGAGGACGCGGCCACCATTATGCACTGGGGCACCCGTCCAATCGGTGACGATGCCACCAGCGGCCTGAATAACCGCGATTGGGGCCTGTATGTCGTAGGATTGCAAGCCTGCCTCGATCACCAAATCTACTTGCCCAGCGGCGAGTAAAGCGTAGCCATAACAATCCATGCCGTAGCGGGTTAGTTGGACCGCATCGTCTACGGCCATGAACGCACGACGCTCAACCTCGGACCCAATTTCTGGAAAGGTCGACATCAATGTGGCTGTGGCCAATGATGTGCATTTGCTGACCTTAATTGCGCCAGCCCCATGCGGACCGGTCATTTCGGCCTGCCCTAACCCACCGGAAAAACGTTCGCCGATATAGGGTTGATCGATGATGCCGAATTTTGGACCAGTGTCATCTGCGATCGAGATCAATGTGCCCCATGTCGGTGTCCCGCTGATATATCCGCGTGTGCCATCGATTGGGTCTAAAACCCAAGTTAACCCGCTGGTCCCATCGGATGTGCCAAATTCTTCGCCAATGATTGCGTCATTTGGGCGTTCTCTTGCCAAGACGGCACGGATCGCCTGTTCAGCAGCGCGGTCGGCGGCTGTTACGGGGTCAAAATGCCCGTCACCTTTGTCATCTGTTTGGAGGGTTGAACTGCGAAATGGTCCAAGCGTTTCTGTGCGCGCAGCATCTGCGGCGAGATGCGCAACACGTATCACGTCGTTTTGGGTTTCAGTGTCCCACACCATAGGTTCGTCCAGTCAGTCAGCCCAGAAAAAAGGGCGCCAGATCCGGCGCCCTTGTTGTCTTTATGCTGCGTCGCTGAGGACTCTTGCAAGATCAAACAATCGACGGCGTTGATTTTCAGGAATTGCGTAATAAGAGCGTAGCAATTCAAGCGCCTCTTTGTCCGTTAGAATGTCACCTGGTGCAGTTGGTATTTCAACACCGCCTTCACTATTCTCGTCCAAACCTTCAAAGAAGTAAGAGACAGGGACCTCAAGCACATTCGAAATATCCCAAAGACGAGATGCGCTAACGCGGTTCATACCTGTTTCGTATTTTTGGATTTGCTGAAACTTTATCCCAACGGCTTCAGCGAGTTGTTGTTGAGTGGTGCCGTTCATCCAACGGCGGTGGCGAATACGTTTCCCGACGTACACGTCTACTGGATGTTTCATTTCTTCTCCTAATGAGCCCTTGAGCGTGAAAATACACGCCGTGACTCGTAACGTTTTGAGTGGTTGCGCCAGAGTGGCGGCGCGTCGTATTCAAATTATTGGTGGTTGAGCACTATCCACGCAATGGTTGTATTGCCCCACGATAACTAAAGGATAGGAAAATTTTCTTCCCCAGAGGCAACTCGGCAAGAATCTTCCGAAAATGGTCTTTGCAAGTCACACAATGTTCCTCCAGAACCAGTTTATCCGATATCTGCAGATGAGTCGTTAACGATGAAAGCCTATCAAGTCGAAGCATTTGGAACCGAACCCGTTCTAAGAGACGTTCCAAAGCCAACTCCTCGCGATGGAGAGGTTTTGATCAAGATCGAGGCCTGCGGTCTGAATTTTGCCGACCTTCTTATGCGCAAGGGAACCTATCAAGATACGCCTAAACCCCCATTTACGCTTGGCATGGAAGTTTGCGGAACCATCGCGGAAATGGGACCAGATACCGGCGAATTGGAAGTCGGGCAGCGCGTCGCTGTATTCGGTGGACAGGGCGGTCTAGCAGAATACGGCCTGTTCCCTGCGGACATGTGTCGACCAGTGCCAGATGCAATGCCATCAGAAGCAGCGGCAGGTTTCCAAGTTGCCTACGGCACGTCACATTTGGCGCTGACCCATCGAGCGAAATTAAAAGCCGGTGAAACTCTTGTTGTTTTGGGTGCAGCTGGCGGCGTCGGTTTGACAGCGGTTGAAGTCGGAAAAATTTTGGGCGCTACTGTTGTCGCATTTGCGCGAGGCGCAGATAAACTAGCGGTCGCTCGCAACGCTGGTGCTGACTTTGTTTATGACAGCGATCGGGTTGATATTCGCGATGTCCTAAAGTCCCATGGCGGTGCAGATGTTGTTTACGACCCTATCGGCGGGGAACAATTCACAGCCGCATTGCGCGGATGTAATCGCGAAGCACGCATTCTCACGATCGGCTTTGCGAGCGGAACAGTGCCGCAAATTGCGGCTAACCATATACTCGTCAAAAACCTCACCGTGATCGGGTTTTACTGGGGCGGCTATCTGAAATTTGCGCCCGACGTTCTGAGCGACAGCCTCGCTGAACTCATGAACTGGTACACAGACGGAACGCTTAAGCCCCACATCAGTCACGTATTACCATTGGAAAAAGCAGGCGAAGCGCTTGATATTCTAGAGGCGCGCAAATCCACCGGTAAGGTTGTGGTCACGCCATAACTGTCTCTGCTGGTAAAACTGGCGCACCCAAATAGGCCTGCCGAAGAAGCGCGGTCAAATCCTCGAGCACAGGACCACGCCCCAGCTCACGGCTGTACATGTTGATGTTCATACCGCCGAGCTCGGGCAACGCGCCGCCATGTTGGACGCGCTCAAAATAGCGTGGTTCAGTCCCACTTAGCATCGTGTGGAGGGCCAGATCTGCGCTCACCGTCGCCTCGATGGTGCGCGTACTGTCGCTCTCGACTGCCATTTCCCAAGGAATACCAGCTTCATCCAGGCGACGTTGTACCCCTGCCCTGAAAATACAATTCCCTTCGTATGCAAGCCGCAAAGGACGTTGCCGCCAAGCTGTGCCGCCAGGCGCGCCGACCCAAACAAGGGGCAAAGATGCGAGTGTCTGCCCACCGGCATCCAAACCCGTTTCTGTGGTCAGAATGACATCAACTTCGCCCCGCGCAAATTGCGCCCGGAGCCCACGTGTGAACGAAGACAAGAGCTGAACACGAACGCGTGGATAGGCCGCCGCGAATTTCTGAAGGACTTCGGGGATCGCTGGGTAAACAATGTCATGGGGTACACCGAGGGTAACTTCACCCTCGTATTCGGTGGCGGTCAACCGGCCATATGCTTCATCGTTTAGATCGAGCATCCGTCGCGCATAACTGAGCAATTGCTCACCCGCTGGCGTCAATGCAATCGTCCGCGCAGTCCGATCCAAAAGTGACAGGTTCAAAGAGTGCTCGAGGCGCTTTAACTGCATGGACACCGCAGACTGCGTGAGATTCAAAAAGCCAGCAGCCTTTGTGACCCCACCTGTATCGGCCACCGCCACAAAGGACCTCAAAGCGGTTAGATCGAGATTTCTCGCCATATCACATTCCTTGATGCTTCACATATCAAACATTCATTTTACTAATACATCAACTTAGAGCACATATCAATCATCCTAATGAATAACGCAATTTACATCACGAAAGGCGAAGACATGTCAGCACTCAGCATTTTAATGGGATCCCCAATCACACGTCGTTCCGGCCTTGGATTGGCCCAACGCATCCATAAGTTTGCAGCCCTTAGCAAAGAGCGCGCAGAACTGGCGAAATTGTCCGACGCGCAGCTGAAAGATATCGGAATTACACCCGATCAGGCCCAAAAAGAAGCAGCCCGCCCTGCCTGGGATTTTCCTGAAGGGCGCACTTCTGCCTGCTAAACCTTGCTGAACTGTGACAATCCGGTGCGATTTGTCGAAATCAATGCAAATATATGCGACTCAACAGTTGAAAATTAAGGGAAAAGCGCCAATATCAGGGGCAATAGCGCCACTGATTGGCGCGTCCTATTAGTCAATCTGGAGGTCTCAATGGCTGAATATCAGACGATCCGCACGGCCGGCACAGTCCGCACCGCAGAGATCGATGAGGGTCTTCGCGCCCACATGAACAAAGTTTACGGCACAATGTCTGTTGGCATGGTGATCACTGCTGCGGCAGCGTGGGCCCTGTCAGGTTTGGCAATGTCCGCCGACCCGACACCATATCAGATCGGCGCAGATCGCTATCTGACCGACTTTGGTGCAACGCTTTGGACAAGCCCATTGAAATGGGTCGTCATGTTCCTGCCGTTGGCGATGGTTTTCCTATTTGGTGCAATGATTAACCGCCTGTCTGCCGCTGGTGCGCAAACGTTCTTTTACGTCTTCGCCGCTGCGATGGGTGTCTCCATCAGCTGGATCTTTGCAGTCTTTACTGGCTTCTCGATCATTCAGGTCTTCTTGATCACAGCGGTCGCCTTTGCCGGTTTGTCCCTCTGGGGCTACACGACAAAGAAAGACATCTCAGCTTGGGGATCATTCCTCATCATGGGTGTGATTGGGCTGATCGTGGCGTCTATCGTCAACATCTGGCTGCAGTCACCTGCGATCATGTTTGCTGTGTCCGCGATCGGCGTGCTGATCTTTGCCGGCCTCACGGCCTATGACACGCAAAAGATCAAGAACACTTACATCGCACATGCAGCGCATGGTGATCAGGAGTGGTTGGGTAAAGCGGCCATCATGGGCGCGTTGAACCTGTACCTTGATTTCATCAACATGTTCATGTTCTTGCTGCAGCTTTTCGGTAGCCGCGAGTAATCAATTGCACATCTAGAATTGAAAAGGCCGGTCCAAGTGACCGGCCTTTTTTGTTACCAGATGATCTTTTCGATTTGATCAAGGAGGTCATCTTCTTCTTCTTTATCCAAATCATAGAACTTCACTGATCGATCATCGCCCGCCAACAGGGTTAAGACATCGTCTTCTTTTTCGACGGACCACACGGCATCGCCCAACGCAATCGTGTCACCGACCTCAAAATCTGTGACCTGATCGTGCCCAGATTTTGCACCGCGCAGATCAAAGTGATCTTTGCCTTCGCCGCCGGTTAGGACGTCATCACCGTGATGCCCTTTAAGGAAGTCATCCCCCTCACCGCCCTCGAGCACGTCGTTGCCACGCCCTCCACGGAGCAAGTCATCGCCTGCCCCACCAGACAGAAAGTCATCATCCTGACCGCCACGAAGAAGGTCATCGCCTTCACCACCATACAGCTGATCATTTCCTCGACCGCCTTTGAGGACATCATCCCCAATGCCGCCGTCTAGAATGTCGTCGCCCGAGCCACCAAATAAGAGGTCGTCACCAGCCTCGCCATAAAGACGATCATCCCCGGATCGACCGCGTAGCATATCATCGCCATCACCGCCCTTGAGCAGGTCATTGCCAGCGCCACCGATCAGGTCGTCGCTTCCATCCTCGCCGTGCAGGATATCGTCACCCTGACCGCCACGGAGTTCATCATTGCCTTCGCCGCCGAAGAGTTCATCATCGCCTTTGCGACCGAGCAAGACATCATCGCCGGCCAAGCCACCCATCAGGTCGCTGTCTGCGGTTCCGTCTAGGGCGTCGTCTTCGTCGCTGCCACCGATACGGTGGAACGCTTTGAACGCGTCGGTTTGGAAAAACTCGATGTCGGTATTTCGTAAGATGACATCAGACAACGACGTCGACCAAATTTTGTCAAACGCCCCCTGTGACAGACCCCGGTTACCGATCCACATAGGGTCGCCGTCCCGGACACGGGTGAATTGATCAACCATAACAGTTGAAAAAGTTTCGCCCAGCATACCGCCTTCGACCGGATCCTCGGCCAAACCCCCGACCCACGCATCAACGCGATCAACCGTTCCGTACGCTTCCTCGAGCCGCTCTGCCACGTCTGCATCGCTGGTAATGTCGCTAAAGCTTTCAGCAGGTTTTAGGCCGAGTTGGGCACGCATGTCGTTATAGCCGGGCACGCCTAGGTCGTGCCCACGCTGTATATTGAGCGACGCAAGGTCCATGCCCGCTTGACCATTTTCGGAAAACAGGAAGGATCGCACGTCTTCGATGACTTGCTCATCGAGTTCTTGGGATTTGCCTTCGCCAAGGCCGCGCATGATTGGGCAGACGCCGCTGTTGGCGAGTTCATCTGTGTTGAAGAATGCGTCTTTGAGCTCAAGGTGACCGCTTTCATCATCGCTGCCATCTTCATTTAGGCGCAGGATCTTGTCTGACAGCAGTGAATGGCCAAACCGGTAAACAGCGGTGGAAAATTCGACAGAGATTTGCGGCGATACTTCTGCGTCGTAACCATCATAATCATGCAAAGCTTCGTCACCGAGTAAACGAGGCAAAAACTCATTGTAGGTGATCGCTTGCATGATGCCTTCGACCTGCGCACGCGCCGCATTGAACATCTCATCGTCGGTCAATTCCGGATATTTTTCTGCCAACTCTTCGACGATGCGGTTGTGTTCGCGCGTAAACAACGTGTGCATCGAGGACAACGCCACGTTTTCAGCAGCGCGCACATCCCCTGTTAAAAGGCCGCCATCGGATTCCTCTAACATTTGGTCGATCATATGCAGCTTACCGTCCTCGGCGCGCATTGCGTCCAAGGTTTCTTCTGAGGAACCATAGATGTGGGAGCCATCTAAAAAGGAGGTGATTTCATTCTCGTATTCGCGTGGAGTATCAATGCCAGTTCCTTCGAGCGGATCAACGCGGTTAAACTCCAACTGCACGTCGCCGGTAGCTTGGGGATCAAAAACGGGATCGCCTGCCGGCACGTCGATATTTGCGAAATGCGGGCAATGGGCCTCGGATAGGCTCATATCGTGATCTAGGAACTGTCCCCATACCCATAGAAAGTCAGACGCCCCGCCCGGATCTGGCGTGTCCTCGGTTTGTTTCATCACTGTGTTCGAAACTTCGCGTGGGTTTGCCACATCGATGCGCATTTCACCCACGCCATCTTTGAAGTCTGCAGTGGTAAGTCGAACCAACGTATCGCCTGTCGACCCAGCGTCGTCAGGGGTCACGCCAACGCCATCGACGGGTCGAATTTGTTCTGAAAGAATCTTGATATCATTCGCGCTAATCATAGCGTCGTCAGCATTGGGCAAAACACGCCCTCCTGGTAAACATTCAACTGCTTAGCAACTTACCAAACCGCGCTCGCTGATCAAAGAAAAGTGATAATTCTTAGGATTTTGTCCTCACTGCGACGACAAAAGGCATCGTTTCCAGCAACTGTCGCAGCGCGTGCGGAAATGGACAAGATGCTCATCATTTCGCATCCAACGTCTGCGCACAAAAAAAGGCCAAGCGATTAAGCGTGGCCCTCTTAGCTACTAAAGATGCAGATCAGATTACTTGATCTTACCTTCTTTGTACTCAACGTGCTTGCGTACAACTGGGTCATACTTTTTGACGACCATCTTTTCAGTCATTGTACGTGCGTTTTTCTTGGTCACATAAAAGTGGCCTGTCCCCGCGGTGGAGTTCAGGCGGATCTTGATTGTGGTTGGCTTCGCCATGGTCCGTCTCCTAGTCGCGGACCAATTGGCCCTGCGTGAAAATTCTATTGAAGCTGCCTTTTACTGTGATGCGTGTCTGAGTCAACAGAGAAAGGCTAATCCGAGCACTCTATTCAGTGCATTCGTGTTCAAGTTTCTTGGTGGGTTTTGTCACAAAACAGAAACCAAACTGTCATTTCCTTGAATCATACCGTTTGCAGGCTGCCCGCACGGGGCAACGACCGCCAATCAGAGCGCTGCCCCGTTTGGAAAAACGCTCGCAGCAAGGATATGCAAAATGAATGATATGTCTCTCGATGATCTGTCATGGGATGATTTCGACGAACACCGCGCCCCGCGCCCAAACCAGAACCAGTTTGATGAGGTCGTCGACCGCGCAGTATCGCGTCGCGGTTTCTTGGGGGGCGCATTGGCATTTGGGTCAGGCGCAGCAGTCTTCGGCTCTGGTTTGTTCAGCACCACATCAATGGCGAGTGCGGCAGGGCATGTGAATTTCGGTTTTACACCGATCGACATTGCCACTGATTTCGACGTGCATGTCCCTACGGGCTACAAATCGGACATTTTGATCCGGTGGGGTGATCCTCTGTGGTCTGAAGCAAAAGGCGCCTATTCCCCAGAGGCGGGTGTTTCCCTCGAAATGTCCGACAAGGTGTTTGGCGAAAACACAGACGGGATGGAGCTCTTTGAGGTTGATGGCGCAACGCTGATTACAGTGAACTCGGAGTATGTGAACCCGAAGATCAACTTGCCCGCTGAGGCCGAAGGCACGCCGCGCACCGAAGACGAGGTGACGTTGTTAAAAAATCTACAGGGCGTGACGGTCATGGAAGTTGCATTGGGTGCAAACGGCTATGCAGTCGTCATCGATAGCCCTTATAACCGCCGGATCACCCATGAAACCGAAATGAGGATTGCTGGACCACTTGCAGGGCACGCGTTGGTTCAGACCATGGCTGATCCATCCGGATTAACGGTGAAGGGCACAATGAATAATTGCGGGTCCGGCAAGACGTTATGGAACACTTATCTAACCTGCGAAGAGAACTTTAACGGTTATTTCGGCGCTACGGGATCAGAACCAGAAGGCGAAAGCTATAGCCGATATGGTATTGGCGGTGAGGGTCGTTATGCCTATGAGAAGTTCGACCCACGTTTTGATATTTCGAACGAACCAAACGAGCCGCATCGTCATGGATTCATTACCGAAATTGACCCCAGCGACCCGGCATCAACACCAATCAAGCGTACAGCACTTGGGCGTTTCAAGCATGAGAATGCCGAAATGGTCCACGCGGCTGACGGGCGAATTGTTGTCTACTTGGGCGATGATGAACGTGGTGAATATTTATATCGTTACGTTTCGAATCGCATTTACGTCGAAGGTGGTCCGACGGATGGATTGTTGGACGACGGTATGTTGTATGTCGCCAAGTTCAACGATGATCTGTCAGGGGCATGGTTGCCATTGACCCCTGCAACGACAGGCATGTCTGACGCCGAGATTCTCTGCTTTACACGTTTGGCTGCGTCTGCGGCTGGCGGCACAACGATGGATCGTCCAGAATGGGTCGCCGCAAACCCGTTAAAGGCCGAGGCTTATTGTGCCCTGACCAACAACAAAAACCGCGGTGTAAAGCCGAATGCCGGTGGCGATGACACGACCGCGAATGGTCCAAACCCACGCGACACCAACAATTTCGGACAGATCGTGCGTTGGACCCCAGCTGATGAAAACCATGCGTCAGATCAGTTTACTTGGGATCTTTATGTGATGGCGGGCAACCCAAACGTTTATGACAATGAATACGGCGGTTCCGACAACGTAACCCCCGGCAACATGTTCAACTCTCCGGATGGGATGGTCTTTTCTTCGGATGGTCTTTTGTGGATCCAAACTGATGGGGATTACAAAAACGAAGGGGGTTTTGAAGGTATGGGTAACAACCAAATGTTGGTTGGTGACCCTGAGACCGGTGAGATCGCCCGTTTCATGACCGTACCATATGGGGCTGAAGTAACTGGCCTTTGCTGGTCTCCTGACAAAACCGTCGCTTTTGTCGGCATTCAACATCCCGGTGGATCATGGCCGGACGGTGTTGGTCATCCGCGATCATCTATCGTGACTGTCTGGCGTGAAGATGGTGCTGCGTTCGGCTGATAATATATCGATGAAACTGATCCGGCGCTCCTATTTTGGGGCGCCGTTACTCATTGTGAGGCTAATATGCGCGGATGACCTATAAGCCGGATTCTGTCCAAGGGTTGCCCCTTTGGATGATCATTCATCTAAAGCGGCTGTTACCAACCGCCCTCTAGCTGCCAACCCGGACCATCTGGGGTTCAAAGCGTCCCCGTGGCAAGCCACGCGAGGTCCCTATTTGGCATTGCTCCCGGTGGGGCTTGCCGTGCCGCTTACGTTGCCGCTCGCGCGGTGGGCTCTTACCCCACCGTTTCACCATAACCACGCACGCGTGGCAGTCTGTTCTCTGTGGCGCTGTCCCTAGGGTTACCCCCGCCGGGCGTTACCCGGCACCGTTGCTTTGTTGGAGTCCGGACTTTCCTCGACGTTGCCGCCGCGATCACCCAGTCATCCGCGCGAGTGTCCGCCTAAACCCAAGTTTGGTTTGCGTCAACGGGGAAGCGCGTGGCGAGATCCGTGATCATCGCGCGATCAACGTCGTCTAACGGGCCCGTTGCGCCCGGTCGAAAACGCCTTCGAAAGCTCTGAAGAAGTTGATCATCATTTTGGGGCGATGTGTAGCCGAACCGCGTCATACCTTCGCGAAAATCCGATGAATTATCAGTAGGTTGCGGCCAAACACTTAATCCTGATAGTGCCAATCTTGCCCAGTCAAATCGGACCCCGGGATCAATTTTTCGACCCGGCGCCATATCGGAATGTCCGATCACACGTTCGGGCGGGATTGACCACCGTTCCAATATTCCGCGCAAAAGCTCTTCAAGCGCGTCAATCTGACGGTTGGCAAACGGCGTGTACCCTGAATTCGTCAACTCGATCCCGATGGAACGACTGTTCACATCGTTTGTTGCGCCCCACTGCCCAGCACCCGCGTGCCAAGCCCGTTGATCTTCAGCGACGAGTGAAAAGACCTCGCCCGCTGTGCTGATCAAATAGTGCGCCGAAACCTCCGTGATCGGGTCACAAAGAGTCTTAAGCGCTGCCTTTGACGCGGCCATCGCCGTGTAGTGGATAACGACCATGTCTGGGCGGGCGCTATCTCGCCGCGGGCCAAAATTTGGCGACGGATGCGACGTTAGGATCAGTTGCCCGCAGCCAACCGGAACGGCGCCGGATCCCATCCGCATGCGAACCCGTCGCCATCTGGGTCAACACCGCGTGGATCACGTTCGGGTCCACCGCGCGCTAGGAAATCGCGCTGTGCATCGTCTGGGGTGTTGTAACCCGCGCAATTGCGCTGAAACCGCGACTGACCAGATAACAACGAACGACTATACCATTCCTGCCCTTTTTGGTTCGGAGCGTTCAGTGCATAGGCCACGATATTGGGGCCGGTGTTATTAGGACGCGTTGGTAAAGCTGTCGGCTGCACTTGTTCACGGGCAGCTGCCTGTGCAGCACGGCGCTCTGCATCGCTTTCAATGCTTTCACGAGACGCAACTGCACTAAAATCCTGTTCATCGGAGATGCCTGGATTGTTAGCAATTGAAGGTTCTGCATTCGTCGGGGACGCTTCTAGTCCGATCTCGCGGACGTCTCCGGCGGTTGTTGTTGCGGTTGGAATAGCTGACAGCGGAGCGCCAACCTCGTTTGATTGGCCAATTCCAATCGCAGCCAGTTCTTCCGAAGTTACCGCAGCATCGCCGGTTCCGCCCGGCTGCGCGGCTGTTTGAGCACGATCTGCGCCAGTCAGCGCTGCTTCTCTGCGTGCCCGCTCAATCTCATAGTCCGCGTAATCCGAAAAGCCGACGCCTCGCCCACTATCAGGCACAGGCGTCTGGCATGCCGCGAGACAAGCAATCAAAACCACGGATCCAGCTGCATATCTCATGACACGCTCCAATCGACCTCATTACGAGTGTGAATTTACCACCACTTATTCGGTTTGGCCACAAAGCCAGCTGCACGTTCAAGTGAGTAAGCGACGTTCAGCAAATCAGCTTCTTCCCACGGGCGACCGATCAACTGTAGTCCAAGCGGTAGACCTTGTGCATCCAAGCCCGCAGGCACCGAGATACCCGGAAGTCCAGCGAGGTTCACCGTGACCGTAAATACATCGTTTAGATACATCTGGATGGGATCCATATTTTCGCCCAAACCGAACGCGGCCGATGGTGTCGCTGGTGTCAGGATCGCGTCTACGCCCCCTGCAAACACGTCATCAAAATCTTTCTTGATCAGTGCACGTACCTTACGTGCGCGATTGTAATAGGCGTCATAGAAGCCTGCAGACAGGACATATGTTCCAACCATTACGCGGCGCTGCACCTCTGGGCCAAACCCTTCGGCACGGGTCTTTTCATACATTTCGGTAATGCCGTCGCCTGCCTCCAGTGATGCACGATGGCCAAAACGAACGCCATCATAGCGGGCAAGGTTAGATGATGCCTCTGCGGGTGCGATAACGTAGTAGGCAGGTAGTGCGTATTTTGTGTGCGGCAGGCTGATATCCTTGATGACTGCACCCGCGTCTTTCAGCATCGCAGTTCCGTCGGCCCACAGTTTTTCGATCTCACCGGGCATGTCATCCATACGGTATTCCTTGGGGATACCGATGGTTTTGCCTTTGATGTCACCTGTCAGTGCTGCTTCGAAATTTGGAACCGCGAGTTCTGCACTTGTGCTGTCTTTTGCATCGTGGCCGCACATGGCTTCTAGCATGATCGCGCTGTCACGCACGTCTTTGGTCATCGGGCCAGCTTGGTCCAATGAAGACGCAAACGCAACGATACCCCAACGGCTAACACGGCCATAGGTTGGTTTGATCCCCGTGATGCCGGTAAATGCAGCCGGCTGACGAATTGATCCACCTGTGTCAGTCCCCGTTGCACCAAGGCAAAGATCGGCGGCAACAGCAGCGGCGGAGCCACCAGAAGAGCCACCTGGCGTCAACGCGCGATCGTCAACCTTCCATGGGTTTACGGCATTGCCGTAGACAGAAGTCTCGTTTGAGGAACCCATCGCAAATTCGTCCATGTTGAGCTTACCCAACATAACCGCGCCAGCATCAAAGAGCTGAGTGGTGACTGTGGATTCATATTCTGGCTTAAATCCTGAGAGAATGCCTGAGGCGGCCTGCGAGGGCACGCCTTTGGTACAGAACAGATCCTTAATTCCAAGCGGTATACCGCAGAGATCAGGCGCGTCGCCTGCTTTGATCCGTTGATCAGCTGCAGCCGCTTGCTCTTTGGCAATATCGGGCGTGTTATGCACAAACGCACCTAGCGCATCCGCACCTTCAATTTTTGACAAACAAGCGTCCGTTAGCTCGGCGCTGGTGACATCGCCTTTGCGCAGTGCATCGCGCGCGGCTGAAATCGTTAGTTTTGAAAGCTCTGACATTATTCCACCACCTTCGGCACAGCAAAAAAGCCCTCACGACTGTCAGGCGCATTGGCCAGAACTTTGGGTTGTTGGCTGCCATCTGTCACCACATCTTCGCGACGCTTTAGGCGTTGCGGCGTCACAGATGTCATCGGTTCAACACCTTCGACATCGACTTCGTTCAATTGTTCAATAAAGCCAAGAATCGCGCTGAATTCCTGCGCCAATTCCGGCAGGGCGTCATCTTCCACTTTGATGCGGGCCAATTTGGCCACGCGGCGGGCTGTTTCTGTGTCGATGGACATAGGTGTCTCCGTCAATCTGTTGATCAGCGTTTAGCGTTGCGCGCCCCACTCTGCAAGGACATGGGGACGTATTTACACCACACCCCACGTGCAAAGAGCGACGCAATTCGCAACCGGGCAAGTGGTTGGCGCCGCCTCGCGTTTTTTAGGGTCTTTTGGATGCAAAGAATTCCTTTAACAACTGGGTCGCATCTTCGGCAGCCAAACCATCATAAATTTCTGGCGTGTGGTGACATTGTGCGTGGTTGAGAATACGGGGACCTTGGCCAATTCCGCCAGATTTCGGATCCGCTGCCCCGTAGTAAAGACGCGCAATACGAGCATTAGAGATGGCGGCAGCACACATCGGGCAAGGTTCAAGCGTCACATAGAGATCGCACCCTGCGAGCCGTTCCTGACCAAGTTGCGAACAAGCCGCACGGATCACCTGGATTTCCGCGTGTGCAGTTGGATCGTTTAATTCACGTGTGCGATTACCGTCTTGCGCGATTATTCCGTCTTGCCCGACCAAAACAGCCCCAACCGGGACTTCGCCGCGTTCTGCAGCCTCGCGGGCCTCGGCCAACGCGATTTCCATATAGGACGTAAAGCTCATAGCTGATCATTCGGGTTTCCCGACGCAATTTGCAAGTCGCGCAAAGGGCTTTCAGGCGTTTATTTTAGGGAGTGACGGCGTTTAGATTGTACTTAAAGAGCGATGTCGCCTAAAGCGGTCATATGACAAATACACCTCCCAGTGGCGACCGGATCGCCAAAGTCCTTTCCCGCGCTGGCGTCGCGAGTCGTCGCGAAGCAGAACGCATGATTGAGGAAGGACGTGTCAGCGTAAATGGCAAAGTGATTGAGCGCGCCGCGCTGAACGTGACAGCTTCGGACCGGATCATCGTCGATGGAAAGCCGGTCAAAGAAGCTGAGGCGGAGCGCATGTGGCTCTATCACAAGCCACGTGGATTGGTGACAACTGAGCGCGATGAAAAAGGCAGGGAGACCGTGTTTGACTCCCTTCCAAGCACTATGCCACGCGTGATGTCTGTCGGCCGTCTTGATTTGAATTCTGAAGGTCTACTGCTACTGACCAATGATGGTGGCACAAAACGTAAGCTGGAATTACCGGCAACCGGTTGGCTGCGCCGCTACCGCGTTCGGATAAATGGAGCGCTAAGTGAAACTCAGCTGGGCCAACTACGAAACGGCATCACGGTCGAGGGCGTAAGATATCAACCGATGGAAGTCACTTTTGATCGACAGCAAGGCGCCAACGCATGGCTGACAATCGCGCTGCGCGAAGGAAAAAACCGCGAGATTCGCCGCGCAATGGAGGCGATTGGTGCGACCGTTAACCGTCTGATCCGCGTGAGCTACGGACCGTTTCAGTTGGGCAACCTAAAACAGGGCGAAGTTGAAGAAGTGAAACGCCGTGTCCTACGCGATCAGCTTGGGCTTGATGGCAAGCCCACACCGCAACGCACGCGAAAAGATGCCAAAACGGTGAAAAAGCGCCAAGGTTGAACCTTGCCGCCTCGCCGCACGCAGTGCATGGTGTCCGCGGAATAAAATCGCTGGGGACATTGGGATGGCCGACCTATTAACGCTTGAAAACGCAACTAACCTATTAATGCTGTGCTTTTTGCAGGCTGTTTTGGGTTTTGATAATCTTCTTTATATCTCTATCGAGAGTAAACGCGCGCCTGTCGCGCAGCAAAAAGCTGTGCGGATGTGGGGCATCATTATCGCCGTAGTTCTGCGAATTTTCTTGCTATTCACCATGATTCAGCTGCTCAGCGCGTTGTCTGAACCTTTTTACACATTCACATGGGATGGGGTCATTACTGGCGCCGTTAACTTTGCCACATGCGTCTTTTTATTCGGTGGTGCATTTTTGATGTACACCGCAGTCAAAGAGATCGGCCACATGTTGTCGATCGAGCATTTGGACCATGATGTCGAAGGAAAATCAGCAAAATCGGCAGCTCAAGTTGTGTTTTTGATTGTTCTGATGAACCTGATTTTCTCATTCGACTCTGTTCTTTCCGCTCTTGCGATTACAGATGTCTTTATCGTTCTTGCCATCGCTATTGGTCTATCTGGAATCGCAATGCTTCTTCTCGCAGATCGCGTCGCGGAGTTCCTTGAAAAGAACCGCATGTATGAAGTGTTGGGTTTGTTCATCCTTTTGATCGTTGGCGTCGTCTTGCTAGGTGAAGCCGGTCAAGCTGCCGTGCACGGAGTTGAGGGCATGGGCGTACCGCACGATGAAGCCAAAGAGCTGGCCCTGAAAATATTTGGGATTGAGATTATCCCGATGTCTAAGGCGACGTTCTACTTCTCTGTCATCGTATTGGTTGCGGTCGAAATTATTCAATCCGGATATAGTCGAAAGCTAAATGCCGAACGCAAAGCGCAGCAGAACCACTCGTAATAAGTTGACTTCACCCCCATATCACTCGGGGATTACAAAAAGGATCGCCAAGCAGTGCGTTTCATACTCTTCATAGCCCTGTTCGCCGTGGTCATTATTGCCCTCGCAATCATGCTCTCGCAACTCATCCGCGAAGCAGCGCAAGCCGGGTCTGAAGAGCGTGGCGACCTGCCTCAGTCGGTTAAGCGGATTGCCTACGTTGCATTGATCATCGTGATGTTCGGCATCTGTGCTGGCGTGATGGGAGGCGTATAATGGCCAAACGATTTGGTGGAAAATATAGCCCAGACGGCGCGTCTAATACAGAAAACAACGCTTTCGAAGAGGCCAATGTTGATAGCGCGGGCGCGCGTGCGAACATTCTATTCCTTCCAGCTGTCATCTTGCTTTTCACATCGCTGACCGGCGGCGCAACCGTTTTGGCACTTGCTGTCATTGGTGCTGCGCTTCTGACGCTTGCGGCTTGGCTCTTACGTGAAGGTTTGCGTGCAGAAGCAGCTTATGACGCGCGGAAAGTAGCGCGCCGCCCATCAATCCCGCGCAAAATGTTGGCCACGGTTTTAACCGGTCTCGGCATCGGTATCGCCGCGCTAGCAGGTGGCAGCGGGGTCCTGGATTCAACCTTGTACGCATTAATTGCAGCTGCATTGCATATCGCGTCATTTGGCATTGATCCCTTAAAGAGCAAACGTATGGAAGGCATCGATGACTTCCAACAAGATCGCGTTGCCCGTGTTGTTGATGAAGCAGAAGCGCATTTAGCGGTGATGTCACAGCAGGTGGAACGCTTGAACGATCGTGCGCTCGAAAAGCGCGTGTCTGCGTTCCAAAACGTCGCAAAGAAGATGATCCGAACCGTCGAAGAAGACCCTCGTGACCTGACCGGAGCGCGGAAATTTCTGGGCGTTTATCTAATGGGTGCAAAAGATGCGACGATCAAATTTGTTGAACTCTATAGCCGCTCAAAAGACAGCGACGTTAAGGCAAGCTACGAAGAGTTGTTGACCGATTTGGAAAAGAACTTCGATGCAAGAACTGAGAAGATGCTGCTGGATGACCGCAGCGATATGGATGTTGAAATCAAAGTGTTGCGCGACCGTTTGCAGCGCGAAGGCGTGAGCCTAAATTAACCCCGGGGGGACAATATGTCAGAAACCATTCGTCAACAGGCCGAAGCGACTTTGGCCGAAGTGGAAAAAGTAACTGCCGTGGTTCTGGCTGAACCCGCCGGAGAATTGATCACGATCGAAGCCGCAGATGCACCGACGTCCAAAGAGATCACCAAACGCATGGCCGAATTGGATATGGAAGACACCCAGTCGATCATTTCTTTTGGATCAGGCGCGCAGACAGAACTGCAGGTCATTTCACAGTCTATGCTTCAAGGCGTTCGGAATAAGGACGTTGGACCGGCGGGCGACAGCTTGCGCAGTATTGTTAGCACCATTCGTGGGTTTTCTGTTTCTGAACTCGATACGCGTCGTAAGCGGTCTTGGTGGGAGCGTCTATTGGGACGTGCGGCACCAATGGCCAAATTTGTTGCGCGTTTTGAAGATGTTCAAGGTCAGATCGACAAGGTTACGGACGACCTATTGCGCCACGAGCATGTCCTTTTGAAAGACATCGAAAGCTTGGACGTTCTGTATGAAAAGACACTCGCATTCTATGACGAGTTAGCTCTGTATATTGCCGCTGGTGAAGCAAAAATTGCTGAACTAGACAGCAAAGACATCCCTGCGAAGGAAGCAGAAGTTCAAGCCGCACCAGAAGACCAAGGCGTGATGAAAGCGCAAGAGCTTCGCGATCTTCGCGCCGCGCGCGACGATCTAGAACGCCGCGTTCACGATCTTAAGCTTACACGTCAGGTGACGATGCAGTCCCTGCCCTCAATTCGTCTTGTTCAAGAGAACGACAAATCACTTGTGACCAAGATCAATTCTACATTGGTGAACACGGTTCCGCTTTGGGAAACACAGCTTGCCCAAGCCGTAACGATCCAGCGCAGCGCCGAGGCGGCAGTTGCCGTGCGCGACGCGAATGATCTGACGAATGAATTGCTAACTGCAAACGCCAAAAACTTGCGTGAAGCGAACAGTGTTATCCGTCAAGAAATGGAGCGCGGCGTGTTTGACATCAATGCTGTCAAAGAAGCCAATGCCAACTTGATCGCGACTATCAACGAAAGCCTTGAAATCGCGGACGAAGGCAAGCGCAAACGCGCAGAAGCTGAAACCGAATTGCAGAAAATGGAGCAAGAGCTGAAAGATACGCTTGCTGCTGCCAAAGCGCGCAAAACCGGTACAGGTGATGCAATCGGCACAGCAACAGGCGCATAAGACTGACATGCGATTAACCAGCAAGGCTCTTAAAGCGACACAAGTATTTTGCTTACTGAGCCTTGCTGCCTGCACCGCTGCTCCTTGGAGCAGTGAACGCCCTGAAGCGCGCACCGAGGACGCTTCGATTGCTGAAGAAATGAGACCGGAACCAAGTGTAGAGAGTCGAGAGCTTGCGACGTACTATGCCCGCTTGCAGAACGATCTCTTGGCGCAAGGTCTACTGCGTGGTGATGGCGGCGGGCCTGATAGTCCTTTCACAAATACGACGTTGGCGCGAAATTTCGTGCGCATCGCTCTATTCGATGAATACGTAACAGACGGAGACTTTCTAAAGCCTCAGGCGACACTTTCGCGCCTTCGAAAATGGGAACAACCCATTCGAATGTCAGTGGAATTCGGTCCATCAGTTGGCGCGGAACAGCGCCAACAAGACCGGGCGAGTGTGGCATCGTTTTCAAGTCGTTTGTCGCGCGTGACCGGCCTGAATATTACACAAACCGAACGAAATCCAAATTTCCACGTCTTATTCGTGAGTGAAGATGACCGCGCGGGATTTGCAGATCGCATCCGCGAGATTGTCCCCGGGATCGCTACCAGTTCACTGAATGCGATGATCAATCTACCCCGTGATCAGCTGTGCATCGTAGTCGCTTTCTCGCAAGGAAACAGCGCAAGTTATTCTAAGGCCATTGCCCTTATTCGTGCCGAACACCCCCCACTTCTGCGCACCTCGTGCGTTCACGAAGAACTGGCGCAGGGATTGGGACTGGCAAACGACAGCCCGCAGGCGCGGCCCTCTATTTTTAACGATGACGAAGAATTCGGGCTACTGACAACGCACGACGAACTATTGCTGCAGATCCTATATGATCCGCGCCTAAAAACCGGGATGGAGCCTGCAGAGGCTGCACCCATCGCACGTATTATTGCCCGCGAGCTTACCGCGGACACCCCAAGTTAACGAACCGGAAAGGAGCCTTACAAATGGGCATTCTTGATTTTCTCACTGGCGAATTTATTGACGTCATTCACTGGACCGACGACACGCAAGACACGATGGTCTGGCGTTTCGAACGCGAATCCCACGAAATTAAGTACGGCGCAAAGCTAACAGTCCGTGAAGGCCAAGCCGCCGTATTTATCCATGAAGGACAGCTCGCTGACGTCTTTACGCCGGGCCTTTATATGCTCGAAACCAACAATATGCCGATCCTCACGACGCTAAATCACTGGGATCACGGTTTCCGCAGCCCGTTTAAATCTGAGATCTACTACGTCAACACAACGCGGTTTAGCGATCTTAAATGGGGGACCAAGAACCCAATTATGCTGCGCGATCCCGAATTTGGGCCGACACGTTTACGCGCATTTGGTTCGTATACTGTAAAGGTATCTGACCCGGCTATTTTCTTGCGCGAGATAGTTGGAACCGACGGCGAATTCACCATGGATGAAATCAGCTACCAGATCCGAAATATCATTGTGCAAGAGTTCACGCGCGTCATTGCACAGTCGGGCATTCCAGTGCTTGATATGGCTGCAAATACAGCCGAGCTTGGCAAACTGATTGCGACAGCCATCGATCCAACAATGAAAGAATACGGGCTTTCGATCCCCGAACTTTACATTGAAAACATTAGCTTACCGCCAGCTGTTGAAGCTGCCCTAGATAAGCGGACGTCGATGGGATTGGCCGGTGATCTGAGCAATTTCACTCAGTACTCGACAGCCGAAGCGATGACAGCGGCCGCGAGCAACCCGAACGGCGGCGGCGGCATGGGCGCTGGCCTCGGCATGGGTATGGGCATGGCGATGGCGACGCAAATGCAACCGCGTGGTCCATGGGGCGCCGTGCCTGCAGCACCAACGCCACCGGCGCCACCTGTTGAACACGTCTGGCATATTGCAAAGGCTGGCAACGTAACCGGACCATTTTCCAAAGCGGATATGGGTCAGAAAGTTAGCGATGGTACACTTGATCGCGACAGTATGGTTTGGACCCAAGGCCAAGATGGCTGGATGCGCGCTGAAGATGTTCAAGAGATGGCGCAGCTCTTCACTGTCATGCCGCCTCCTCCGCCAACGAATGCCTAACGCAAAAGAGATGGCATAAGCCTCGATGACCGACGAGAATATCCAAGAACATCGCTTTCCTTGCGACACCTGTGGTTCCGATCTCCGTTTTGATCCCGGAGATCGGCAACTTATCTGCGATCATTGTGGAAACACACAGATGATCGATGAAAACACTCAAAGGTCGCATGGGATCAAGGAATTGGATTTCCAAACGGCATTGCGGAATCAATTGCCCGATGCCGAAATCGAAGAAACACGCGTCATCAGCTGTCCGAACTGCAGTGCACAAACTGAGTTCGATAGCGATAGTCACGCAGCAGAGTGCCCGTTTTGCGCGACCCCCGTTGTCACAGACACTGGAATACACAGGCACATCAAACCAAAAGGGCTGTTGCCATTTGGTATGGAAGAAAAAGATGCGCGCATGGCCTTGGTCGGCTGGCTTGGCAGCCTTTGGTTCGCACCAAATGGCCTAAAAGACTATGCCCGTAAGGGGCGCAAGATGAATGGTATTTACGTCCCCTACTGGACGTTCGATGCAGATACCAAGAGCCGCTACACCGGCCAACGTGGGACCGATTACTACGAAACCAAGACAGTCATGCGTGATGGCAAGCGACAGCAAGTCAAGGTCCGCAAGACCCGCTGGCGCGGAGTGTCTGGACGTGTTGCGCGGTTCTTCGATGATGTTCTGATCCTTGCCTCGAACAGCCTGCCCAAAAGGTACACCGATGGTTTGGAGCCTTGGGATCTATCCCAGCTAGAACCTTATAATCCTGAATATCTCGCTGGTTTTCGCGCTGAAGGGTATCAAGTCGAGCTAGAAGACGGGTTCAAAGAGGCGCGTGACTACATGGACCGGATGATCCTACGCGATGTGAAATATGATATCGGCGGCGATCGGCAACGCGTGTCTGATGTGGACACCGTCATCAATGATGTGACGTTCAAGCATATTTTGCTACCTGTCTGGATGGCCGCCTATAAGTATCGCGGCAAAACGTTTCGGTTTGTGGTGAATGGGCGAACCGGGCGCGTTCAAGGCGAACGGCCCTACTCGGCATGGAAAATTACTTTTGCTGTTTTGATCGGGTTGATACTGGCGCTCATCGCCGGATATGTTATCGCTAACAATCAATAACACTCACTTGGAGCCTCTTCATGATACTTTGCTGTGGTGAAGCCCTGATCGATATGATCCCCCGCCAATCGAAACTGGACGAGGATGCATTTGTTCCCGTCGCTGGCGGTGCAGTCATGAACACAGCCGTCGCTTTGGGGCGCTTGGGGGCCGAGACGCAGTTTTTCTCAGGCTTATCCAATGATCTGTTTGGAGAGGTCATTACTGAACACCTTGCTGCATCAAACGTTGATTTTTCGGCGGCAAGTTTCAGTGATCGACCGACAACACTCGCTTTTGTTAAACTTGTCGACGGTCAAGCGTCCTACGCGTTCTATGACGAGAATACCGCAGGTCGCATGTTAGACGTTTCTAACCTGCCGGATGTGTCAGCGGATGCATTGTTCTTTGGTGGAATTAGCCTCGTCGTCGAACCCTGCGCCACCGTCTATGAAGCCTTGATGCTGCGCGAGGCGCCGCATCGCTTGACTATGATTGATCCGAATATTCGACCATCTTTTATCACTGATGAAACCGTCTATCGCGCGCGCATCAATCGTATGATGGCGGCGGCGGACGTAATCAAAACGTCTGACGAAGATTTGGAATGGTTGATTGGTAGCACCGATGCCGGATCCCTTCTGGATGCAGGTGCAAGTGTCATTTTGTTGACCAAAGGCGCAGAGGGCGTCTCAGTGGTCACGAAGGATGGCACCGCAGAAGTGCCCGCAGCGAAGGCCAACATCACAGAGGATAGCGATACGATTGGCGCTGGGGACACGTTTAATGCTGGGTTCCTAGCCGGATTGGCACGGCAAAATTGCCTGTCGAAAGCAAAACTGATGCAGGCTGATCTTGTCGCGGCAACAAGCCTAGGCGCGAAGGCGGCGGCCATTACCGTATCACGTGCTGGCGCAAACCCGCCTTGGGCTAGCGAGCTATGAGAGCACTCGTCCAGCGCGTGACGCAGGCGAATGTCGTAGTTGACGGGCAGGAAATCGGTGCAATTTCGAAAGGCGTTCTAATCCTAATTTGCGCGATGCGCGGCGATGAGGATTCTGCGACGTCAAAATTGACGAGCAAGATCAGCAAGTTACGTATTTTCGCGGATGAAGCGGGCAAGATGAACAAATCGCTCATCGATATCGGTGGGAGCGCTTTGATTGTCAGTCAGTTCACTTTGGCCGCTGACACCAGCAGCGGAAACCGGCCCGGCTTTTCCCAAGCTGCGCGTCCAGACGAGGGTAATCGTCTTTACTGTAAATTCATCGAAGAGATGAAAACTTTGGGCATCGAGACGCAGACGGGTGCGTTTGGGGCCGACATGAAGGTTTCACTCACCAACGACGGCCCCGTTACGATTTGGATGGACGTTTAACTTAGCAACCCTTGGCGACAACGAGGACCCAGTTGGGTCCCTTTGCACCGTCTGTGATCCCGATACCAAATTCTTGAGCACGTGGGTGCAACATGTTCGATCGGTGACCGGCTGAATTCATCCAGCCGTCAATAATTTGTTCACTGCGCGGATACCCCCATGCGAGGTTCTCAGCCACAAGGCAGTCTTGGTACCCGGCTGCGCGCACACGGGCTTGGCTGTTCGACCCATCTGAACCACGATGCCCGAAAAACCCGTTTACCGACATATCGCACGCGTGCGACATCGCAGCCTGCCCAAGACGGCGGTTGAATGTTAATTGGTTGTGCCCATAGGCCGCCCGGCTCGCATTCAAACCACGCGCAATTTCATTGGCCATGGCGTCAACATTGACGGGTGTCGTACAATTGGCAGCCGCCGCTTGCGAGCCAAGTACTGAAAGCGCAACGGCGCCGAGAAAACTGGTAAAACGTTTCATATCTCAGTCCCCTTCACAATTGGATGACTAAAGATCGCGTCTTAACACGGCAAACTAAAGGCATTCACGGGACTCGAAAAAGGCGAACTCTCGCCAATTGATTCATAACGGCAGAGATAAAAGCGCTAATTCCAAAACCGAATTTAGTAATCGGTTGGAGCGCCGCCTTCTTCTTTGCGTTTGGCGACAAAGGCCTGAAGTTCTGCTTTGATATCATCGCTTAGAGCCGGTTCCTCAAAATTGTTGATAATATCTTTGAAGGTTTGGTGCGCGCGTTCTGCAGTCCATGTCCCGCCCGCGATTTCCCACGCTTCAAAATTTCGCCAGTCAGAGACAAAGGGCTGATAAAAGGCGGTCTCGTATCGTTCTTGCGTGTGCTCAATTCCAAAATAGTGGCCGTTTGGCCCGACTTCTTTGATGGCGTCGAGTGCAATATCCTTTGGCGAGGTCCCTGTGATTTCAGGTTCCAAATAGCGCTGGATCATTTGCAGCACTTCGCAATCCATAATGAATTTCTCTGGGCATGCGATCAAACCACCCTCGAGCCAACCTGCTGCATGATAGACCATGTTGGTGCCCGATTGCACTGCAGACCAAAGCGAGTTGGACGTTTCCCACATTGCTTGACCATCTGGAATATTCGCCGCGCAGACGCCAGAGGCACGCATCGGAAGCCCGTAATAGCGCGCCATTTGCCCAGTCATTTGTGTCGCACGCATGTACTCCGGCGTGCCAAAGGCCGGCGCGCCGGATTTCATGTCCACGTTTGATGTAAAGGTTCCAATCACACAGGGCGCACCCGGTCGAACATACTGAAACAATGCAATCGCGCTAAGGGCCTCTGCAATCGATAGGGTCACGGCGCCTGACATTGTCACCGGTGCCATGGCACCTGCAAGCGTGAACGGTGTGACCACGACAGCCTGCCCTTTACGGACCATTCTGAGGCATCCATCAATCATTGGCACGTCATGCTTGAGCGGAGACGTGGAATTTATGTTCGTATACATGCGCGGCTTAGCTTCAAACGCTTCATGGCTTAGGCCGCCGGCAATACGAACCATTTCCATGCCATCCTCGACCCGCTCCTTACCCAGCGAATACGCATGGGCAACTTTGTCCGTCAGCACCATTTTGTTGTAGAGCACATCGAGGTGGCGAAATGAGGCGTGGATATCGACCGGTTCAACCGGATAACCGCAAGAGAAATGGATACAATTAAAGTGCTGGGTCAGTCGTAAAAGGTTCGCGCATTGCTCTCGAGTTCCTGGCATCTTTTTCCCAAGCTCGAGATCATAATAATTGGGGGGCGATGCGACACTTCCAAACAGCAAATGGTTCCCGCCGAATGAGATCTTGCGATCTGGGTTTCGCGGCGTGATATCGAACTGGCTTGGGGCTTGCCCAATCATTTCCATCACCCATTCACGCCCCATTCGAACGTTTGAGCCATTTACCGTGCATCCGGCTTTTTTGAAAAGCGCGAGAGCTTCGGTGTTCAGAAATTCAATCCCTATGTCCTCTAGGATTGTCATGGCACCATCATGGATGGCTTCAACGCCATCAGGACCAAGAGGTTCCGTCGGCTTGTCGATATTTAGCGGCATCCGCCATTCGGGTTGTTCGGCTAGAACGGTTGCTCGGCGTGCAGCATTTGCCGCTCGTCCACCGCTACGCCGTCTTTTTTCTCGTGCCATCGCTTCGCTCCCCTGTTGGGAAGCAGATTGCAGAGCAGGCTCTCAATTCATTTTTCAGTTAGCGACAGTTCTTGTCGTTATTTGTTCATCGCTGCTAGCCAAGCTGGCAATTCCGCGATGCTTTGTAGAACAACATCGGCATCAGGTTCCAATTCGGCCGCCTCAGCTGGTCCGGTTAGGACGCCGACTGCGCGCATCCCGGCCGCGCGACCTGCCTCTAAGTCATGGGTGCTGTCGCCGACCATGACACACGCACTTGGCAAGCACCCGGTCTGATCGCAAAATGCGAGCAATTGCCCTGGCGCTGGCTTGCCACCAAACCCGGAATCAAACCCCGCGACAAAATCGAATTCATCTAGGACGCCTGCGCGCTGCAAATGCTGCTTTGCAGGCGCACTTGCGTCATTGGTCGCCACACCGATCTTAAGCCCCATATTCTTTAGCTCAGATACGAACGGGGTTAGCGGCGTCGCTTCGCGCTGTGGCACATCAGAGGCTGCGGAATTCATGCGTTGAATCAAATCGTGTTTTTCGAGCGACGGCAGAACTTCCAATATTGTATCGGCAACAACGTCGACCGTTTCCGCGATCACAATACTCCCGGGCATAAATCGTTGTGTTTTGTGATCGTAGCCAAGTCGGTGGGCCAACTCATTAAAAAGCGTGACATCGCCACCAGTCTCGGCGGCAATCATGGTGCGCGCCCAAGCACCCCAAGTCGCATTGAAATCAAAAAGTGTGCCATCTTTGTCGAAAATGACTCCGGAAATTCTCATCTGGTCTGCCAATCATTAACCTTTTTCAGGTCCAGTGAACTTGTTGTGCGCCCGGCAACGCATAACGCGCTCTGAGCGGATCGTCATAAGCTAGGTTAACGCTGTCACAGAATGCGACCACCCAAGCGTCGTCCATTGTTAAAAATTCCAGCACAGACCCTAGAAATTCATGATCACCAAGGCGCATCTTCAAGTCATCCTCAGATGACCCTGTAGAGCTAAGAAAAACAGGTAAAATCTCATCATTTTGAACAAGCCATCCAATCGCTTGAAGTGCGACGGTCTCGGCATTTTCTGGCGTCATTCAAGAACCTTTCTCGAGCGGCAACTTTATCTTAACCAATTCGCTTCAATTTGAACAAAACAGGACTGACCCCGTCGTAAGGATGTGATTGAATGACCGGCAACATCTTAATTCTTGATAGCGTAGCAACAAATAGAATTGTGCTCAAAGTCAAACTCGTGGCCGCTCAGTATAATGTTCGAACTGTTTCAACTTGCGAAGAAGCGCGCGAAACGATTGCAGAACGTACGCCTGATTTGGTGCTCATTAATTTGTCCGACCCCACTGAAGACAGCCACGCATTCTGCCGTGAACTACGTAATCGGCGTGACTTTGGGGATGTCGCGATCGTCGCAATTGGTTTAGCTGACACAAACCGGGCGCGATTTGCAGCTCTTGATGCCGGCGCTGATGACGTCTTGCCACGCCCGATGAGCGATTCTTTGATGTTAGCAAGGATCCGCGGCCTTTTGCGCCGTCGCAGCGCGAGTATGGAGTGGTGCATGCGCGGCGAAACGGCGCTTGCACTTGGGTTTGAAGAAGATGCCATGCCGCGGATAACCCCGCCTGCAATTCAGTTTGTACCTGCGTCAGAGAAACAGCTGACACCTGTTGGCAAAACCCTAGGCGAATGCGCGCTCTCGTCGCTCAGCATCCATACACGTCAATCAGTCTTGTCGGCTTCCGAAAATGAAAAGCAGCCAGATCTCTACGTTTTGGAGACAGGACATGAAGATGAAGACGGAATATGCCGGTTGATATCGGACCTTCATGCGCGACAGCTTTCTCGCACTGCCGAGATACTGGTAATCGCGCCAACCGCGCATTCGAATTTGGCTGCGCGTTTGCTTGATCTGGGTGCAGGTGACATTGCATTTGAAGATATCACCGCTCCCGAGCTCAAAATTCGGATCGACAACCTGATTAGGCAAAAATTCAAACATGACCATCGTCGAGAAAAGGTCATCAACGGTCTACACGCTGCTGTCACGGACCCATTGACCGGTCTCTATAATCGCCGGTATGCGCAAACACATTTAGCACGGATCGCAGAACAGGCTCAGCAAAGCCGTCAAAGCTATGCTGTGATGGTCCTTGATATCGATCACTTTAAGAAGATCAACGATGAGTTTGGTCACGCGGCTGGCGACTTAGTCTTGGTCAAATTGGCCAAATGTCTAAAGGCGAACTTTCGCGCTGTTGATCTGATCGCGCGGATTGGCGGCGAAGAATTTTTGATCGGAATGCCCGATACATCAACATCTCGCGCGAAGATCGCTGCTGAACGGATGCGTCGCATGGTCAATCAAGAAAGTTTTGTGATGAACCATAACGCGCAAAAAATTAACGTTACGATTTCGGTTGGTGTCGCAGTCGACCAAATAAATGATGCTCAGGTCTTGCCTGCGGCGACAATGTTCGATCTCGCTGATGCCGCGCTCTATGAAGCCAAAACAACTGGTCGCGATCGTGTGGCGATAAGCCAACGTGCAGCGTAACCACGGATTAAATTAGTTTCTCCGCCGACGTGGTGACATCTCTTCAAGGCGGGTCGCAAAGTCTTGACGTTCGGCGTCAGTCATATTGCTAAGCTCCTGAATAAATGCTTCGCGCGCGACGGTTTGCAGGTCGGACGCACGATCAGCAGTTGCGGACAATGCCGCGTCAACTGCTGCTGGGTCGAACGTCGGCGCACGCAATGCCGCAACAAGCATGTCCACCATTTCCTTCATCCCGCGACCGGCCCGGCGTGCTTCGCCATTCTGGCGCAAACGTTTCCCGACTTCGCGACGTTGATCTTGCGTTAATGCCTGCCCTATCGGCCCGAGGCCAAATTCGAAATTTTGTGGTGGTTTGCCACCAACACTGCGCATCCCTATGCCGGCGACCAGACCAATAATCGCTATATTAAATGCAAGTGACAGCACCAATACGACACGCCAAACCTTTGGAGGGTTGGGATTTTTTTGTTCAGCCATCTACAAATCCTTCGCCAAAAACCAGAAAATCCTCACCCAGAGAAACGGAGGTCGAGGCACCGAGCGCATCAGCTACCCACACGTCAAGACTATCTGGTGGGATCAAGCCAATCCACAGGCCTGCGACCCCAGCCGCCGCAACGCCGCTTAACGCTGGCCATCCGCCAAACATCGCCAATATTTGTTTACGAATACCTTGCCTTGATACAGAGATCGAAGGCGCCGTCGGTTGCAACGCGCGTGCATCGGTCAAAATACGCGCCATCAGATCATCACTTGCCGCGACGGGCTCGTCACGAATTTCGGAAAGTAGCTGATCTAGCTTTTCGTCGTCAGACTGTGTCATCTTCAAACCCCAATGCTTCTTTCTGGTCTTTCAATAGCGCCGCAAGGGCGCGTTTGCCACGCGCAGTTAAACTCTCTACCGACGTCACGCTTATGTCCATCACCTGTGCAATCTCCGGATTACTCAAACCTTCAAGATGCCTAAGAGCGACGGCCTGCGCCTGCCGTTCTGGCAGCGCGGCCAATGCGTCACTAAGCGCCCCTGCACGACTTGTCCGTTGCATTTGGTCTGCCGCGCTCAATGCGCCATCAGACACTTCGGCCACTTGATCCAAACCAACATTCTTGCGCTTCTTGCGCAGTTGATCCGTACACAGGTTCGCAACAACCCGGTACAACCAGGTACTGACTTGGGCTTCGTCCTGCCGCCAGTCTGGTGCAATTTTCCACAACTTGATCATCGCTTCTTGTGCGACATCCTCGGCCTCGGCGCGATTTGATAACATGCGCATAGCCTGCCCTAATACACGCGGCAGAAGCCGCCCGGTAAGAACTCGGGCAGCATCCTGGTCGCCGTTTGCGTATGCCACAAGCAATGCAGCATCAGGGACTTGCGAAGAGATTTCCATCGAGCTCTTTGGTAGTTGCTGATCATTTGCATAGCAACCAATGGAGGGGATATCCCCTCCACTGGGCACACCGGTTAGCCGTCGTTGGAATTATCGTTGCGTGGGCCTTTCTTGCCGCCGCGACCCGATCGATCTCCACGGCGTTCTTTGGCCGCTTCGAACTCTTCCTCGCTGATAGTCCCGTTTCCATCTGCGTCTGCCCGTTCAAACATACGTTCGGCGCGATCTCCGCCGCGACGTTCTTGCGCAGCAGCCATTTCTTCTTGGCTGATCGCGCCGTCTTCATCTGTGTCCAAACGTTCGATCATGCGAGTAACGCGACTTGCGGCGCGCTCATCGGCAGCAGCCGTCATTTCCTCGGCCGAGAGAACACCGTCACCGTTGGTGTCTGCGGCCGCAAACCTTGCCGCACCTTGTGCTTCGATTTCTTCCATCGAAATCTGACCGTCGCCGTTCACGTCGAGCGTTTCGAAATCGACGCGCTGGCCACCGGGCTTTGCGTTCACTTCTACAGACGTCAAAACCAATGCCGCCGCGATACCTGCCATCAAAACTGTCGTTTTCATTTCAATCCTCATTTCGTTTTTGCCCGGCTCTGATACCGGAGATATGAATAAAACGAGGGCGCGTGCGTTTTCCGTCGCAAATTTTGAAAAAAGATTGCGTTTTTATTCGGTGCGGCATCTCAACCCCTTATTTTTCAACTCGAAACAAGCTAAATCAATGCTGAATGGAGTGCTGAAAATGGCAAACACTGAAATTGAACGTCCTATGAAACCGGCTATTTGGCGTGGCCTAAGTCGGAAATGCCCAAGCTGTGGCAAAGGTCATTTGTTTGATGGTTATCTTAAGACAAAGGAAACCTGCGACGTGTGTCAGCTTGATCTGAGCAGTCATCGCGCGGATGATGGGCCTGCATATTTGACCATCCTTGTTGTTGGTCACATCTTGGGGTTCGTCATGCATTTCGTCTGGGTCAATTTTCGCCCTGAACCACTAACCATGGCGCTAACATTGACCACGCTCTGTGTAGTCTTGGCATTGGTTTTGCTCCCCCGATTCAAGGGCATGGTTATTGCCATTCAGTGGTCAAAGCGCATGCACGGCTTTGGGCGCGAACCGGTTTGATGGGCGTTCCAATCCGAGACGCTGCGACAGTAATTCTTTTGCGGAACAATGAGACCGAGCCCGCTGTGTTAATGGGACAACGCGGTAAAAATGCAGTCTTTATGCCCGGAAAATTCGTCTTTCCAGGCGGCGCGGTTGATCAGGTCGACGGTCAGGTCGATGTGACCGGTATAAAACCAAATGTAGCCTCGGCCCTTTCAGACGAAAGTACGATTTCTCCCGCTGCGATTGCGGCTGCTGCCATCCGCGAAGTTTGGGAAGAAACGGGTCAAATTTTGGGGAAGAAAGACCGATGGGAGACAACGTTGGAAAGCTGGCAAGGCTTTGCCAACGCAGGATTTCGTCCACATGCGCCGTTCACGTTTTTCTTTCGCGCGGTGACCCCAGCTGGGCGACCACGTCGGTTTGACGCGCGCTTTCTGTTAGCCAGCGCCGAGAACTTAGCCACAGATCCCGATGATTTCACAAATGCAGAAGACGAACTATCGCACCTGCAGTGGATCAAGCTGACAGACGCACGTAATTTTGACCTACCTTTTATAACCAAAGTCGTTCTTGCAGAGCTGCAAAGCTATTTGGATCGAGGCTCAATCTTGGACTCGGTACCGTTTTTCCGAAATGATGATGAAGATCATCTTGTAACGCGCCTAGGGCTGAGTCCGCAGGACTAAATCAAGGTTTCGGATCAGGGTTTTCCGTATGCCCGTCAACTGCGATCACCTGACCGGACACCAGACGGGCCGCATTTGATCCCAAGAAAACCGCCATATTTGCAATATCTTGTGCGGTGACGAAGGATCGCATTGAGGTGCCGCTTGCGTACCCGTCATAGACCTGATCGCGGCTCATACCCTTGGCCGCCGCTTCGCGTTCTAGCACGCCTTCCATTCGCGGGCCCTCAACCGCGCCCGGAGCAATGACATTGGCGCGAATGCCGTTTGGTCCAAGTTCCATGGCCAGCGTTTTCATCAAACCGATGATACCCCATTTCGCGGCCGCGTAAGGGGCACGGTTGGGATAACCGAAAAGCCCAGCGGTAGAGGAGGTGAATATCATTGATCCCGCGCCATCGCGTTTCATCATTGGGCTAGCATATTTGGCCGCCAAGAATGCGCCCTCTAGGTTCACTGAAACGCAGTTTTTCCAATCTGCGAGCGCCACATCTTCGACCTGGGCGGTTGGTCCTGCGATGCCTGCATTGGCGCAGAGCACATCCAGACCACCCCATTCTGCCGCGATATCCTGAAACAGCGCGGCAACATCGGCCTCGTGTGCGGCGTTGACCACAGATCCGCGCCAAGGCGCTGCCGAAACGGCTGCTTGATCAATGTCTGTGATCCAAACTTCGTGACCAGCATTGGAAAAGGCCTCGGCCATTGCATAGCCGATGCCAGAACCGCCAGCGGTGATCAAAACCCTACTCATCGCACGCCTACTGAAGCGCCGGAACCGTCAGGCTTGGGCAGGTCTGTATGTGCCTTGGCGACCTTTTCCAGCGGGCCTGCCACCTGAGGCAGCGGATCAGAAGGTTTGCGGGTTTCAAGACTGACATGGATCAGCATGTGTTCCCCTGTTGCGAGCACCCGATCGTCCGATGTCATCGTGTGGAACAGGTGCATTTTCTTACCCGCGCCATAAACGCATTGGGTTTCGACCTTGATTTGTGCGCCTGCATGAACCTCATCCAAATGCCTAATATGGGTTTCAGCGGTGAAATAACTGCCCCCATTTTGGATATAATCCGCATCGCAACCGATCATCACCATGAACTGATCGGTGGCGTCGCCAAAGGCCTGAAGATACCGCGCCTCGTTCATGTGACCGTTGTAATCGGTCCAATCCAAAGGCACCGCCCGATGCACAGTCAAAATTGGCGCAGCCAAATCAGCAACATCATCAATCGACTTGGCAATTGACGCCACGCGCGCGTCTTGTTGATTGAGCAGACGCCCAGCTCCCCAATCCTGAACTTTTAGTCCGCGTAAAATGGTCACAAGATTATTGTCACGCATGCGTTCTAGTTCGCGAATGCTGAGATGCCCTGATTGCGCGTCCGACTGATCTGCGATCATGTCGATCAATTCATCAGTTAATTCTGGCACATCCATCAGTTTGGTCCAGGGCCAGCTGAGGGCTGGGCCGAATTGTTCGATAAAGTGGCGCATGCCGGCCTCGCCGCCTGCAACGCGGTAGGTTTCAAACAATCCCATTTGCGCCCAGCGCAGGCCAAACCCAAAGCGGATCGCATCGTCGATTTCTTCGGTTGTGGCGATGCCATCTTTGATGAGCCAAAGCGCCTCGCGCCAGACAGCCTCAAGAAAGCGATCTGCGATATGCGCGTCGATTTCAGCGCGGAGTTTCAGCGGATGCATTCCAATCGTTGTCAGAATTTCTGAAGCACGCGACATCAGCGCATCATTATTTTTGTCGGTGCCAACCAATTCGATCAAAGGCAGCAGGTAGACCGGGTTGAATGGATGGGTGACGACAATCTGTTCTGGCCGGGTTGCGCATCCCTGTAGTTCGGATGGTTTAAACCCGCTGGTCGAGGAACCAATGATCGCGTCCGGGTCGCAGTGTTCTTGGATGGTTTGGTAGACTTTGCGCTTGAGTTCCAGGCGCTCAGGCACACTTTCTTGGATCCAAACAGCGCCATTCACCGCCTCGGAGACAGTCGGGCAATGCCGCAATGTGCCTTCAGGCGGCAGTGCCACATCGGACAATCCGGGCAAAGAGCGCCGCGCGTTGTCCATAACTTCGCCCATTTTGCGTTCAGCTTCCGGATCTGGGTCAAACAGATTCACATCCCAACCCATCAACAAGAAACGCGCGGCCCATCCGCCGCCGATAACACCGCCACCAATGATTGCTGCTGTTTGTGTCATTGTGGAACCTCGTAGAGACGGCTCAGATCGTAGCCGTTAAAATCAAGAATCTCTTTGGCAGCTGCCAAACGGTCAGATGGGATGTCAGGGTCCCTATTTAATATCCAACCTGAACGCCCATTCGGAGCACCAACAACAGCTGTTCGATAGCCCTCGTCAACCCAGAGCACCCAATAGTCGGCGGCGCCAAATGGGACCGACGGGAAAGATACTTTGAGCCGGCCCGGCCCGACGATAGCTGCCTCACCTTCGATGATTGATTTGATGCTTCCGTCCTCACGACGGCAGGTGTTTTTGACGGAAATCAAGTTTTCAGCGATCGCACCGTATTCGGCCGTTACACCAACGCATCCTGCCTCGAATGGCACAGGGAAACGCGCTACTTCGTACCATGTACCCAGATAGCGCGCAGGTTCAAAAAGCGCCTTGCTCGCGATCGGGACAGTGGTGTCGCGGTAAACCTCAAAGAAACCGCCGCTGTTTTCATCAAACAGGGCGGAACATCCGGAGAGCGCGGAAAACCCTAGGGCGAAGAGCCACCTCATGATTTGGGCGCACGTTTGGTCAACCCAAGTTTCGCACGGACTTCATCTGGTCCGATGATCCGCGCCCCTAGGTTTTCGACGATCCCCGCAGCGCGTTCGACAAGTTGCGCGTTCGTGGCCAACACGCCTTTGTCCAGCATCAGATTATCTTCGAGCCCGACGCGCACGTTGCCACCTGCTAGCACAGAGGCCGCGACATAAGGCATTTGACTGCGGCCCAAACCAAAGGCCGAGAATGTCCAATCATCTGGTACGTTGTTCACCATTGCCATGAACGTGTTCAGATCATCCGGTGCGCCCCACGGAACACCCATGCACAGCTGAACCAATGCCGGGCTGTCCAGTACGCCGTCTTTGACAAGTTGTTTGGCATACCAAAGGTGGCCGGTATCGAAGGCTTCGATCTCGGGCTTCACGCCGAGTTTGGTCATCAACGTGCCCATCGCCGTCAACATGCCGGGCGTGTTGGTCATGACGTAATCTGCCTCAGCAAAGTTCATCGTGCCGCAATCCAACGTGCATATTTCTGGCAGGCATTCGGCAACGTGGGCGACGCGTTCTGTTGCGCCGACCATGTCGGTTCCATCCGCGGTTGGGAACGGCGCCTCGGAAGAGCCAAACACAATGTCACCGCCCATGCCTGCAGTTAGGTTCAACACCATGTCGACCTCAGCATCGCGAATCCGGTCTGTGACTTCTCGGTAAAGCGCCAAATCACGCGAGGGCGCCCCAGTTTCGGGATCACGTACGTGGCAATGCACAACGGCTGCACCAGCTTTGGCAGCGTCAATTGCACTGTTGGCAATCTGTTCTGGCGAGCGCGGCACATGTGGACTGCGGTCTTGTGTGCTGCCAGAGCCTGTTACAGCGCAGGTGATAAACACCTCTCGGTTCATCTGAAGTGGCATTTCACGCCTCCCTTATGTCTTTTGTTAAGCCTAGGTTTTGATCCATCGCACTGGCCTGTCCACCAGCGCCATCAAAGTGCTATGAAACGACACCATTTAGTATGGCGCCGGTTGCGCACGGTGAAGCTGGTCAATCTCTGAACAAAGCTCTGCACTTAACTCTAGATCGCGACCTTCCAAAATATGGGCAAGTTGCTCTGACGTTGTTGTCCCAAAAATTGCCGAAATCGGGAATGGGCGCGACCTCTGCCATGCCATCGACATATGCACAGGATCGAGCCCATGTTTCTTTGCGAGGTCTAGATAGGCTTGGGTCACATCCAGCGTGCGCGGCGTCATACGACCACCAAGACCGGGGCCAATCGACATCCGACTGCCCTCGGGCACTGCCCCACCTTGGTATTTTCCGGTTAGCAAGCCACAGGCGAGAGGAGAGAATGACAACAAGGTTACATCCTCATTAACAGCCATTTCCGCCATGTCAGTATCGTACAAACGACAAAGCAGCGAATATTCATTTTGAACAGATGCCATCCGCGGCAGGCCGTGCTCTTCGGCCATATCCACCCATTTTGTCATTCCCCATGCGCTTTCGTTCGACATGCCGATCGCGCGGATCTTGCCGTCTTTGACAAGTTCACCAAGAGCAGAGAGAACGTCGTGCATGTGATCCATTGTTTGCTGACGGTCTTGCCCAGACGGATCATATGTCCAGTTTTGACGGAACATATAGGACCCGCGCATTGGCCAGTGCATTTGGTATAGATCAATCACATCGGTCTGCAGCCTACGCAACGAGCCCTCGACCGCATCGCGCATCATGGCCCCGCTATAGCCTTCGCCGCCGCGGACCCAACCCGGATTATCGCCAGATACTTTGGTAGCAATCACCAATTCGTCGCGGCGTCCGGTCTTGGCACACCAGTTCCCGATCACTTCCTCTGATCGGCCAACGGTTTCCGCACGGATCGGATTAACCGGATACATTTCCGCCGTATCCACAAAGTTCAAATCGACATCCAAAGACATATCAATCTGACGATGGGCGTCGTCTTGAGGGGTCTGGTTGCCAAAGGTCATTGTGCCAAGACACCAATCTTTGACTTCGATACCGCTGCGACCGAGGGGAAGTGTTTTCATGCCAGTAGTCCTATCTTGCGTTGATGGGAGCCTACTATCGCGGGCCTCGGCTGCAAGGTCGAAAATTTAGTCATTTCACAATATCTTTGGTTTGCATTGAATGGCATATGGCCACGCCCTTCTTCTGTCGCTAAAACGGGCCAAATCCTATAGGAAACCAACCTCATGGCACGCCACCTTATCACCTCTGCTATTCCGTACATTAACGGCATCAAGCACCTTGGAAATCTTGTCGGCAGCCAATTGCCTGCGGATCTGTTCGCTCGCTACAAACGCGCGCGCGGCGATGAGGTTTTGTTCCTATGCGCCACTGATGAACATGGCACGCCTGCAGAACTGGCCGCAGCTAAGGCCGGTAAACCGGTTGCTGATTACTGCGCCGAGATGCACGAAGTTCAGGCCAAGATCGCTGATGGGTTTGGGTTGTCATTTGATCACTTTGGCCGATCCTCTAGCCCCCAAAACCATGCCTTAACCCAAGCGTTCGCAGGGCGTTTAAACGAGGTCGGTTTAATCCGCGAAGTGACCGAAGATCAGGTTTACTCCAATGCTGACGGACGTTTCCTGCCAGATCGTTATATTGAGGGGACCTGCCCGAACTGCGGATTTGAAAGCGCACGGGGCGATCAATGCGACAATTGCACCAAGCAATTGGATCCGACCGATCTGATCGACGCATATTCGACGATCTCTGGCTCCAAGGATCTTGAGGTGCGCACGACCAAACATCTTTATCTGTGCCAATCAAAGCTAAAAGACGATCTTGCAGCATGGATCGATAGTAAGTCAGATTGGCCCATTCTAACGACATCCATTGCGAAGAAATGGCTGAACGACGGTGACGGACTTCAAGATCGGGGCATCACGCGCGATCTGGATTGGGGTATCCCGGTTAAGGACGGTGACGCAGACTGGGACGGCATGGACGGCAAAGTGTTCTATGTTTGGTTTGACGCCCCTATCGAGTACATTGCATGCGCCCAAGAATGGGTCGATGCAGGCAAAGGTGATGATTGGGCCCGCTGGTGGCGCACCGATAAAGGTGCAGAGGATGTGACCTACACCCAGTTTATGGGCAAGGATAACGTCCCGTTCCACACGCTGAGCTTTCCCGCGACTATTTTGGGCAGCCAAGAACCTTGGAAGCTGGTCGATTACATCAAATCGTTCAACTATCTGAATTACGATGGCGGTCAGTTTTCGACATCGCGCGGGCGCGGTGTGTTTATGGACCAGGCTCTGGAGATCTTGCCAGCGGATTACTGGCGTTGGTGGTTGTTGAGCCACGCGCCTGAGACATCAGATGCCGAATTCACGTGGGAGACGTTCCAGCAAGATGTGAACAAAGACCTTGCAGACGTTCTTGGAAACTTTGTGAGCCGAGTAACCAAATTCTGTCGTTCGAAATTTGGCGAAGAGGTTCCAAGTGGTGGGTCATTTGGTGAACAAGAGGCAGCATTGATTGCTGATCTTGACGCTAAATTGGCAGCGTATCAAGCGCATATGGATGCGATCGATGTTCGCAAAGCCGCGGCAGAGCTACGCGCGATTTGGGTTGCCGGGAACGAGTATTTGCAATCTGCCGCGCCTTGGGCGGTTTTCAAAGAAGATCCAGACCAAGCCGCTGCGCAAATCCGACTGGCCCTGAATTTGATCCGTGTCTATGCGGTTCTGTCTGCGCCGTTCATCCCGACAACTGCTGCGGTTCTGTTCAAAGACATGAACACATTGGACACGGAATGGCCGACAGATATGCAAACCGCGCTGAGCGCGCTTCCAGCTGGACATGAATTCGCTGTTCCTGAGAATCTGTTTGCCAAAGTCACGGATGAGCAGCGCGAGGAATGGGCTGAGCGTTTTGCGGGCACCCGCGATTGATCTCAAAACAGTAGATTGCGCGCCGCACGGCTGTTAGGCAAGTGTAACGTCAAAACTGGATTGTTCTTTGCTCTTATACCGCCTTCTTAGTCCTTTCCTGATCTTGGTTGTTTTGGCCCGGAGCATTTGGGCGATCCTACGGCGCACTGAAAAGGTGGCTGATTTGGCCGAGCGCTTTTGGCCTTCCGCCTCTGCCCACGATCAAATCTGGATTCATGCGGCAAGCGTTGGCGAAGTGAATTCTGTTAAGGCGATCATCGCGCAGCTTGCTCAGGGCAATCATGTCATGCTGACGACATCGACCCCAACGGGTCGCGACACGGCAAAAAGCTGGGAAATTGCCAAACTGCAGACGCGCCTCGCCCCGCATGATCTCGGCTGGCTGACGCACCTATTCATCTCGCGAAACAACATAAAATCCTTGGTGATCGTCGAGAACGAACTTTGGCCGGCGCGGATCCTCGCGTGCCAATCGCGCGGCCTGCCGGTCGTGATGATCAATGCGCGCATGTCGCAAGGAACCTTTAAGACCTGGCAAAACTTCCCAAAAACTGCGGACCGATTGTTTTCGCGGATGAATGCCATATTGCCGCAGGATCAAGGTTCGGCTGATCGGATCTGTGCAATTGGCGCCCCAAAGGAGCGCATCGGCGCGCCTTTAAATCTTAAATCATTGTATGTTCCGGACGAGACCCCCTTGCCGCAAGGAATATTGACGCAAGATAGGTCTCTGACAGTGCTTGCTGCTGCAACACACGAGGGAGAAGATCAAACCCTGATCGATGCGTTTGAGGTTTGCCGTGCTGCGGAGCCCGAATTAAGGCTGATAATCGCGCCTCGACACCCCAATCGCGCTAAATCTATCAAAGATTTATCAGAGCGCGCCGGGTTCACGACAATCTGTCGGACGCAAGACCAAGATGTGTCGGGCGACGTTTACATCGCAGACACATTGGGCGAGATGCACCTATGGTATCGCATCGCTGGTGTCGCTTTTGTTGGCGGTTCGCTCGTCGATCGTGGCGGGCACACGCCTTATGAACCAGCCGCCCACGGTTGCCCGATCATCCACGGGCCATCGATTTACAATTTTGAAAACGCCTACGCAGAGGTGACCAAATCATTCCCGGTGTGGCAAGCTGCAGACACTACACAAATTGCCAAAGCAATCTCAGACGCGCGTATTGCGAAGGTTGAACCCTTTCAATCAGCACAGCAGTCGCAAGACGTACTCGAAACGCTCGAGTTTCACCTCGCACCAAAAATGCCGTGAAAAGACTGCTTCACTTCGACTTCGCTCTTGTTCGCGCGCCCACCTCGTGAAACCATTAATCGTGCCAATCAGGATGTCGTCTGAATGACCCTCGAAAAAACGCCGGCGAAAAACAAGAAACGCGGTCAGCTGCCCATCAAGTTGCGGGTTGGCGGAAAGACTGATGTACGCACACAATTTGCCGCCCTTTGTTACCGGTTTGTCGATGACAAACTGCAAATTTGCATTGTGACGTCTCGGGGGAGCGGACGCTGGATCTTACCCAAAGGTTGGCCGATGCACAAAGAAACACCCGCTAAAGCGGCTGCAAAGGAGGCATGGGAAGAGGGAGGCATAACCGGACGCGCGATTGATCGCTGCCTCGGCGTTTATTCCTATGTTAAGCCGCTGAGCGACAATCCAGCACCGGTAGTTGTTATGGTTTACCCCGTGCGCGCCAAAGAAACCCATGATAAATGGCCGGAGCATAAACAACGCAAGCGCAAATGGCTCAGCCCCAAAAAGGCAGCAAAGAAACTCACCGAACCCGAACTCCGCCGGATCGTCAGCACCTTTGACCCCAACACTCTACCGAGCTAATATTCAGTCTCCTTAACTCTTGGACGTACCACCTTGATTAAGTTCACTCTCACATGCGAAGCAGATCACAGTTTTGAAAGCTGGTTTCAGTCGGGCACGGCATTTGAAACTCTTTCAAACGCAGGCATGGTCATCTGCCCTGAATGCGGAACATCAAGCGTAAGCAAACGGCTCATGGCACCTGCTGTTCAAAAGTCAGCATCGCCAGCGCGGCCGCTGAGCGGCGGTGAAGAGACAAATCTTGAGAAAATGCGCAAAGAGGTCGAAGCAAACGCTGATTATGTTGGGGCGGATTTTGCAACGGAAGCCCGCGCGATTCATGATGGTGACAAGCCAGAGCGTGCAATTTACGGGCAAACGAATGCGAATGACGCCAAGAAGCTCATCGATGATGGCATTCCGGTCTTGCCGCTTCCATTCGTGCCGAGCAAACGCACCAACTAATACCCGTCTTGGCCAAATCTTCAGAAGCACTGCATTTTGTGGCAAAAATCATCGCGCCCAGTTGGCCAACACTGTCTGACAGCATTGCCCTTTTTGCACCATCTGGCTAAAGGGAAGCCAACACTTGTTTGGTTGACGTTAGAAAGACACCTATGCCTACCCTCGTAATGAAATTCGGCGGCACATCCGTGGCCAATCTTGATAGGATCGCGCGTGCATCCAAACGTGTCGCGCTAGAGGTTGCAAACGGCTACAATGTGATCGTCATCGTTTCAGCGATGTCTGGAAAGACCAACGAATTGGTGGGCTGGGTCAACGAGACGTCTCCTCTCTCTGATGCGCGCGAATACGATGCGGTTGTTAGCTCTGGTGAGAATGTCACCGCGGGTCTTATGGCACTTCGGCTGCAGGAAATGGACATTCCCGCCCGCAGCTGGCAAGGCTGGCAGGTTCCGGTACGGACAACCGATGCCCACTCGTCTGCCCGGATCGAAGAAATTCCAAGCGAAAACATTGAGGCTAAGTTTGCTGAAGGAATGAAAGTGGCGGTCGTCGCTGGATTTCAGGGCGTCAGCGACGAAGGTCGAATTACAACGCTGGGTCGCGGCGGTTCAGACACGACTGCTGTTGCATTCGCTGCCGCGTTCGGTGCCGAACGCTGTGACATCTACACTGATGTTGACGGCGTTTATACAACGGACCCGCGGATTACGGCGAAGGCTCGTAAACTCGACAAAATCGCGTTTGAAGAGATGCTCGAATTAGCATCACTTGGCGCGAAGGTTCTGCAGACACGTTCTGTCGAACTTGCCATGCGCTACAAAGTGCGCCTGCGCGTATTATCATCATTTGAAGAACCATCGGACGACGCTGGCACGCTCGTCTGCGATGAGGAGGAAATTATGGAATCCAATGTAGTGGCCGGCGTCGCCTATTCGCGCGACGAAGCAAAAATGACGCTTATCTCGGTAGCGGACCGCCCCGGTATCGCAGCCGCAATCTTTGGCCCGCTATCCGAGGCCGGTGTGAACGTCGATATGATCGTCCAGAACATCTCAGAAGAAGGTCGCACTGATATGACCTTTTCCTGTCCAACCGATCAGGTTCTGCGCGCTCAAAAAGCGATGGAAGACGCGCGGGCATCCGGAGATATTAATTTCCATGATCTGATTTCTGATCAAGAAGTTGCAAAGGTTTCTGTTGTTGGCATCGGGATGCGTAGCCACGCCGGTGTTGCGGCACAGATGTTCAAAGCGCTGCATGACGAAGGCATCAACATCAAAGTTATCACTACATCAGAAATCAAAATCTCGGTCTTGATTGAGCGTAAGTACATGGAGCTGGCTGTACAGGCGCTGCATGATGTTTTTGAGCTGGAAAAGGCCGCTTAGATTTAGCGTACACGAACCCCTCCAAACAGAGCGTTCGTGCTATTTCTGTATAGTTTTTAGGCATGCTCTTGCGCCTTAGGTCGGGCATTCCTGAATTCATAGAAATTCGCTCCACTTCGCGCGGCGCATGCCATAGACTGATCTTAACAGGCTTCGGCCATAAGGTTGGAAATGTAATGGCTCAATTAACGGAAAGCGAAAGTCGCAAGCTTCTCAAGCGCTTACAGACAGCACTTGCCGAGGATAATGCAGGACAAGCGCGGCTCGACCGGGTCGTTCATCTTATCGCTGACTCGATGGAAACCGAAGTTTGCTCGATCTACCTTTTCCGGGATGAAGAAACCTTAGAATTATGCGCAACCGAAGGCCTTGAAAAAGCGTCCGTACACCAAACACGGTTGCGCCTTGGCGAAGGCCTAGTGGGTCGAGCTGCAAAAGCGCGCAAGGTTATCAATACCGCAGATGCCCCCTCAGAACGCGGTTTTCGCTACATGCCGGAAACGGGTGAGGAACGATATTCTTCCTTCTGCGGTGTTCCAATTCAACGACTAGGAGACGCACTCGGTGTCTTGGTCGTCCAGTCCCGCGATGCGCGTGAATTCACCCTGGATGAGGTCTACGCACTAGAAGTCGTGGCGATGGTTATTGCCGAAATGACCGAGCTGGGTGCATTCGTCGGAGAAGGTGCCGCCCTTTCCGCACGACACCAACAAGCGGTCATGTTCCGTGGAACGGTCGCCCAAGAAGGCACCGGAGATGGCCAAGTATATCTGCATGAACCACGCGTCGTCGTAACCAAACCAATTTCTGACGATCCAGATGTTGAGCTTGAACGCCTTCAAACGGCTGTGGATGCACTTCGGATGTCTGTTGATGAATTGCTTTCTGGCACACGCACCACCGACAAAGAACAAAAGAAAGTATTTGAAGCCTACCGGATGTTCGCCAATTCCCGAAGTTGGATGCGCCGGATGGAGGCTGACGTTACGAATGGTCTATCAGCCGAGGCCGCCGTCGAAAAAGAGCAGTCCCTTGCGCGCACGCGCCTGAGCGAGGCCGGCGACGCCTATATGATTGAGCGATTGCACGACTTGGATGACCTGTCCAATCGGCTACTACGCATTTTAACGGGGCAAGGGTCAGACACTGGCGCCGAAATGCCTGACAACCCAATCCTTATTGCGCGTAATATCGGACCTGGCGAATTGCTGGAATATGGCAAAGGCCTACGCGCGATCATTTTGGAAGAAGGATCTGTCGGCAGCCACGCGACCATCGTTGCGCGCGCATGGGCAATCCCGCTGATCATCAACGCAAAAGGCATCACAACCGAGGCGTTGAATGGTGACCGCGTTCTTGTGGACGGCGAGCAAGGGATCATCCACTTGCGCCCTGACGAACAGGTTCAAGCAGCCTTCGCTGACAAAATGGCGATGCAGACGCGCGCGCAGGAACGATACGCATCTTTGCGCGATGAAAAGGCGACCGATCAAAGCGGTCGAACCATCGGCCTATTTATGAATGCAGGTTTGATGGCTGACCTACCCTCTCTTGATGGGTCCGGCGCCGAGGGTGTCGGCCTTTTCCGAACCGAGCTGCAATTTCTCGTTCGCAACAGTATGCCTAAACGAAGTGAGCTATCTTCGCTTTATAAGCGTGTCTTAACTGCGGCGAACGGTAAACGGGTTACCTTCCGCACGTTGGATATCGGATCGGACAAGGTTCTTGCCTACATGCCGCCAAACGATGAACCGAACCCAGCAATGGGCTGGCGTGCGATACGCGTTGGCTTGGACAAACCCGGCATCTTGCGGATGCAGTTGCAAGCCTTGGTGCGCGCAGCCGATGGTGGTCCTTTGTCAGTGATGTTTCCATTTATCACGATGCGGTCGGAATTTCGGCAGGCAAAGGCCGAGTTTGACAAAGTGCTTGAGCGCGAAAAACGGCTTGGGCACCCCCTTCCATCGGAACTTGAAGTCGGTGCTATGTTGGAAACGCCATCTCTAGGATTTGCCCCTGAGAGCTTCTATGAGGAAGTTGATTTTCTGTCTGTCGGTGGCAACGATCTGAAGCAATTCTTTTATGCTGCTGACCGTGAAAACGAACGCGTACGCAAACGCTATGATACGCTCAACGTCAGTTTCTTGGGCTTTTTGGAGCAGGTCGTCCAACGCTGTAAGGCAACGAAGACGCCCCTTTCGTTCTGTGGTGAAGACGCCGGGCGCCCCGTCGAGGCGATCTGTTTGGCTGCTATCGGATTTGAAAATCTTTCAATGAGACCCGCTTCAATCGGTCCCGTGAAGCATCTGATCCGTCAAATTGATTTGTACGAGGTAAAGGCTGTCATCGATGCTGCGCGCGACGCGGGTGCACAATCCGTGCGCCGTGATGTTTCGGACTACCTTGTGGATCAAGCGCGTTTGACGGGAATGCTTCCAACGACAAGAGCAGTGTGAAACGCATCTAAGACCGCATCTTCGCCATGCTCGCGCGCTAACTGTCGTAACCCAAAATGAACATGGGCCATTTCGACATAATAGTCAGTGAATGCATAATTCGTCCCTGCCCCGGCAGCTGCGCCAAGAATGGGCACGGCCTGCGATGCGAGTTTTTGCGATAAAATGGTCGCGAAGCGTGGAGCGACTTTGCTGATCAGCGAATTCACCGCGGCTCCTGTCAAACCCAATCGCGCGCCAATAAATGCGGTATCCACGCCATCGTCTTCGTCACCTGGTCCGCCGGCCCCGAATACAGCAAGGCACTGCAGACGCGTTTCATCTGAAATAGGGTCTTCGCCATAGGCTTGGGCAACACCTTGCACCGCGCGAAATATCATCGTTGTCGCAACGGGCAACTCAGCCAAAGCAGTCGGCAATCCGCCAAGCCCACCGAGTGCGCCCGAAAGTGTTGCCATCGCTTTGTGCATACCATCGGTTTGGGCCACATTGGCCAATCGTCCAGACCTTGATTTGGCAGCGACTTCATAGCTTTTCTGGAGTGCACTGCGCGCTGCTTGATCGATTTGCGCCTTGGCGCCATTTGGCAACACCGACAGCGTATCTTCGACCTGACCACCAACAAAATTGATCGCCTTCATCAGAACGCCATTGGCCCGTTTTTGACGGTTCGCAAGCGCTGAAACAGCATCTTGCGCTGCGGGATCTAAGCCTGCGCCAGGTGCCTTAGCCGGAAGAGTGTCAACCGTGTTTTCGTCATGTTGCATGAGCTCTAAGTATGTATTGAACCTAAGGTTTCAATCCTTGTGCTTAGAAACGTGCCCGCTGATCCCATCCCATGCCCCTTCAATCAATGGCAGCGCCAAGAGCCGGTCAGGGTTGGTCGGCGGTGGCATTTCCACGCCCGCGATCTGTTCAAAGCCGTAGCGGCGATAATAAGGTTCATCGCCGACAAGGATGATACGCTTCCAGCCTAACTCTTTTGCAAGTTCGATACACCGCCACATCATCATCGCCGCAATGCCTTCGCCTTGGCGTGTTGGGTGAACCGCAATCGGGCCCAACAAAAGGGCGCCGGCTTGCCCGACGTGCACCGGCCAGTTTCGGACAGCGCCCGCCAAAATCCCATCACCGTCCCGTACCGTTAGACATAGATCCGCGACAGGATCGACATCATCGCGTAGCCGATAGGAGGACAGCGCAGAGCGACCGGGCGCAAAGCTAAGGTCGAACAACGCCTCAACTTCCCACCAATCGGTTGGCTCTTCTGTTGCCAGGATATATGGATTTGCCTGCATGCGTCTTTCAAGTAGCCCCAGGTATATTCGCAAGCTATCACTGGGCTGACCAGTCGAAAATTTAGAGATCGCGCAATGTTCTATCGTCCAGATGACGGCCACGGCCTTCCCCACAACCCATTTAACGCGATCATTACCCCGCGCCCAATCGGATGGATCTCTACGCGCAGTGCTGATGGGCAAGATAACCTCGCCCCTTACTCGTTCTTTAACGGCATTGCATATGATCCACCGCAGGTGATGTTTTCGTGCACGAGCGGCAAACACGACCGCGACGGCGTGAAGGACAGCGTGGCCCATATTCAAGAAACACAGGTTTTTGCAGTGAACGTCGTGTCGGCCGATATGGCAGATGTGATGAATGTGTCCTCTGGGCCATGGGAAAAGGAGGTCGATGAATTTGAAAAGGCTGGAATCGCAAAGGCAGAGTGTTCGACAATTTCCTGTTCCTATGTCGCGAACGCGCCAGCGACGCTTGAATGCAAACTGACGAAGTTTGTCACCCTGCCCGGTGAAGCGAACACATTGGTGTTAGGCGAAGTAATCGGCGTCAATTTACGCGACGACTGCCTGCGCGATGGCAAGTTTGACGTGACCACATTCCAACCGCTCGCGCGGATGGGATATCGTGACTATACCAAAGTCAGCGATGTCTTTAGCCTGAAACGTCCCGGCGAAGACTAGTGCCCGCCAAGGACACCAGTTTGAACACCGTAGTCCACAGCAACCTGGTAGTCAGGATCATCGTCACTATCAACGATCAGGTGGCCCGCGCGCGACAACAGCCCGTGGCAATCTTGGCTTAGATGACGCAGCTGAATCCGTTTACCAGCAGCTTCATACTTTGCCGCAACAGCTTCGATCGCTTGCAAAGCGGATTGGTCAACAACACGGCTTGCCTCAAAATCGATGATAACAAGGTCTGGGTCCGACGAAATTTGGAAAAGTTCGGAAAAGCCCTCAGCAGATCCAAAGAACAATGGCCCTTGGATTTGATAGACTTTTGCACCTTCCGCCGTTTCCTGTGTTGACGCGTAAATACGTTTGGCGTTGTTCCAGCTATAGGACAGTGCCGATACGATCACGCCAACAACAACCGCAGTCGCGAGGTCTGTTGCGACGGTGACAACGGTCACCAACACAATGACAAAGGCGTCGGTCAAAGGAACTTTGCGCATGATACGGAACGAGTTCCACGCAAAAGTTCCGATCACGACCATGAACATGACACCCACCAATGCGGCCAACGGAATTTGCTCGATCAATCCGCTTGCGAACAAGATAAAGGCCAGCAAGAAAAGCGCTGCCGCGATACCAGCAATCCGTGTACGACCGCCCGATTTCACGTTGATCATTGATTGACCAATCATCGCACAGCCGCCCATGCCGCCGAAAAATCCGGTTGCTGTATTCGCGACACCCTGCGCGATACATTCCTGCGAGGCTCCACCGCGTTTGTTTGTCATTTCGCCCACAAGGTTCAATGTCAGAAGGCTCTCGATCAGGCCAATCGCTGAGAGGATAAGCGCGTAAGGTAGAATAATCTCAAAGGTTTCCCAATTCAGAGGAACCGATGGGATATGAAATGTTGGCAGACCGCCTTGGATAGAAGCCAAATCGCCAACGCGCGGCACATCCAACCCAAATGCAATAACGATCCCGGCGACAATTGCGATGCCCGCTAGGGGAGCTGGGATAACGTTTGTGGCGCGTGGCCATAGCCAAATGATCACCATTGTCAGTGCCACGAGACCAAGCATCAACAACATCGGTAAACCTGACAACCATTCGCCATGCGCAACGCCATGCCCGCCGCCCTCAGACGTGCCCGGAACCTGAAATTGCCCAAGCTGGGCCAAGAAAATAACGATTGCGAGGCCGTTCACAAACCCCAACATAACGGGATGTGGAACAAGGCGAATGAATTTACCCCAGCGCATGATCCCGACGAAAATCTGGATCAGGCCCATCAGCACAACGGTCGCAAATAGGTACTCGACGCCGTGCTGGGCTACGAGACTGACCATCACCACAGCTAGGGCGCCCGTGGCACCTGAAATCATGCCCGGACGACCGCCAAAGACGGCTGTGATCAGCCCAACGATAAAGGCCGCATAAAGTCCAACCAGCGGGTGCACGCCTGCAACGAATGCAAACGCGACCGCCTCAGGCACCAGTGCCAAGGCCACCGTCAAACCCGACAACAGTTCGGTCCGCATTTGGCCCGACGTGATTGGTGTGGATGGATCTGTGATCGCAAGGCTCTTGGCGAAGCGAGCAAAAGGAGAAGTGGTCATGGTTTGGCTGCCTTATGGGAGGGGGCGTTTACACGCGCCTTAAAGGACCAAATCCCCGTTGTCACGTGCAAAGCAAATTGGTTGCAGCTTTCGGGTGTTTGCGAAATGGTAGCGGTCGACAAGGGGAACAACATGAACACAAAAATCGCGATCATTGGCGGCTCAGGTCTCTATGAAATCGATGGCCTACAAGGGGCGGAATGGGTCAAATTGGAAAGTTCATGGGGTACGCCTTCGGATGCTGTTCTGTCTGGTCGTCTCGACGGTGTAGATCTGGTGTTTTTGCCGCGCCATGGACGTGGACACGTGCATTCGCCAACGACAGTTCCTTACCGCGCGAATATTGACGCGCTGAAACGTTTTGGCGTGACGGATATCATTAGTGTCAGCGCCTGTGGATCCTTTCGCGAGGAGCTGGCCCCAGGTGATTTTGTTATTGTGGATCAGTTCATTGACCGGACCTTTGCGCGTGAAAAATCTTTCTTTGGAACGGGTTGCGTGGCGCATGTGAGTGTCGCACATCCGACCTGTCCGCGCTTATCTGACGCCTGCGAAACGGCTGCAAAGGCTGCAGGTGTCACGGTTCACCGCGGGGGTACGTACCTCGCAATGGAGGGCCCACAATTTTCGAGCCAAGCCGAAAGCCATCTTTACCGCGATGTCTGGAAGTGTGACGTGATCGGAATGACAAATATGCCGGAGGCCAAGCTCGCCCGAGAAGCCGAGATTTGTTACGCGTCCGTCGCGATGATCACCGACTATGACAGTTGGCACCCAGATCACGGCGCGGTGGATGTCAGCGATGTGATTAAGACTCTGCAAGGCAATGGCACCAAAGCCCGCGATATGGTGACGGAACTACCTGCCCTGTTGGGAGCGACGCGTGACCTCTGCCCGCATGGCTGCGACCGCGCATTAGAATATGCCGTGATGACGGCCCCTGCACACCGCGACCCTGCCTTGGTCGCTAAACTTGACGCCGTCGCTGGCCGCGTTCTTTAACTTACGGACCTTCCCCTATGAAAACCGTCAAAGATTATATCCGCACGATCCCTGATTTTCCCCATGAAGGGATCATGTTTCGGGATGTGACCACACTTTTCTCCGATCCACGCGGGTTCCGCATGGCGATTGACCAATTGCTGCATCCCTACGTTGGGCAAAGGATTGATCGGATTGTCGGGTTAGAGGCGCGTGGGTTTATCCTTGGTGGGGCGATTGCGCACCAATTGTCGCTGGGATTTGTCCCAATCCGCAAGAAAGGCAAATTACCGGGCAAAACAATTGAACAGGCCTATACGCTGGAATATGGCGAAGCGGTTATGGAAGTGCATGAGGATGCTCTGGAACCTGGCGAACGGGTTTTATTGGTTGATGACCTATTGGCCACCGGTGGCACCGCAGAGGCCGGCATCAAACTGATCGAACGAATGGGCGCATCAGTTGTTGGTTGCGCGTTCATTATCGATCTGCCTGATCTTGGCGGACGCAAAAAACTCGAAGCCATGGGGATGAAAGTTGATGTACTCTGTGAGTTTGAAGGCGACTAGGTCTATCGCAGGACGGCACCTGGGTTCATAATGCCCTTTGGATCCAGTGCTGTTTTGATGGCGCGCATCATCTGCAGCTTTGCAGGGTCGCCATAGCGTTCCAAATCCGCAACCTTGAGACGGCCGACACCGTGTTCGGCGCTGACGGATCCGCCAAATTCATCAACAATATCATGGACACAGCGCTTGATCTTATCGCGTTGGTTAGTGAAGTCTTCCCGCGTTTTTCCGACCGGGGGAAACACGTTATAGTGCAGATTTCCGTCCCCTAAATGACCAAAACAATTGATCCGAACTTCGGCAATTTCGGCCAATCGACCGGGGGCCGTCTCGGTAAACCTTGGGATCTCGCTGATTGGGATCGACACATCATGCGAACTGATCGAGCCGATGCGCCTGTTTGCCTCGGGGATGTTTTCGCGGATGTACCAAAATGCGTCCCGTTGTGCCATCGATTGTGCGATCACCCCATCGGACACGATACCAGCTTCTAACGCCTGTTCGAATAAGGCCAACAAAGCTGCGTCTGCGTCTAGTCCCTCGGGCAGGCCAACGTCGATAAGCACGGCCCAAACCGGGGTTTCGTTGAACGGCTTTTTGTAATTTGGGCCGACCTCATCCAGAAAATCAAAACCCTGCCGATGGATCAGTTCGAATGCAGAAATGCCGTCAGCCATGCGCCCTTTGGCCATCGACAACAGCGACAGTGCATCCCCCGGCGAAGCGACAGACATCATTGCCGCCCCGATAGAGGCCGGGCGCGGTGCCAGTTTGAGCGCAGCGCCGGTGATGACGCCCAATGTGCCCTCTGCCCCGATCATCAGGTCACGCAGATCATAGCCTGTGTTGTCTTTGTGCAAGCGCGAAAGCCCGTTCCAAATGGTGCCGTCGGCCAACACGACCTCGAGCCCAAGGCATTGCGCGCGCGCATTGCCATAGCGCATCACATTCACGCCACCCGCGTTGGTGGCCAAAAGGCCCCCAATCCGTGCGGAACCTTCTGAGGCCAATGACAGGGGAAAGAGCCGATCCATTTGTTCGGCGGCGGATTGGACATCGGCCAAAATCACACCGGCATCTACAACAATCACGTCCTCTTGGGGGTATGTCGCGCGGATTTGGGACATGCGTTCAAGGGACAGAACGACGGGTTTGGCCCCGTCTTGCAGAATTTGTCCACCGACAAGGCCTGTCCCACCGCCATAGGGCACGATGCCAACGTCTGCGTCGTGGCACGCTTTGACGACTGTTGCGACCTCGGCGGTTGAGGCTGGGGCCACAATCAGCCCATGCCCTTTCCAGCGCGCGCGGGATTCGGTGAAATAGCTGTCGGATGCTGGACGAAACGCGTCCTGTGGGACCAAGCCACGCAGTAACATTTCGAAGGCATCATCTGCTGGGTTCACATCATCTATCCTACGTTTGTGCGCCCGCGACGATCATGGCGCAGGTTCGCGTATAGCACATGGTTGCGCCAGCGTCCGTTGATCTGCAAATAGCTTTGCGCCACGCCTTCATATTTATAGCCGCATTTTTCCAGCAACCGACGGGATGGTGTGTTTTCGGGCAGGCAACCTGATTCAATGCGGCTGAGATCAAGGTCGGTAAATGCGTAATGCACCACAGCTTCAAGCGCCTCACGCATATATCCGTGACGGGCGTAGGGCTGACCGATCCAGTAACCAGTTGTGCCTGCTTGCGCGGGCCCGCGGCGGATATTGTCGAGCGTAATTGCCCCTAACAACGCGTCATCTTTGCGTCGGATCAAAAACAGCGGGACCGACGTGCCATTGGTAATCGCGCGCTGCGCCCAATAGACACGATTTGTGAAGCCTTTGCGCGACAAATGATCTGCGGCCCAAGTTGGCTCCCATGGCTTTAAGAAATCTTGGCTGTCCCTTCGCAACGCTGACCAGCTCCGGAAATCGCTGTGCTGCGGAGGCCGCAATGTCATCCGCTCTGTTTCGAGCCGTATTTTCTTACGGACGCCCAGCACTACGCTGCCAATCGTGCCTTGAGGTCATCAAGAGTTGGCGCGGCGTCAACAGGTCCATAAAGCGCCATCGCCGCCCCTGCCTGCGCGACGGAGGTTTCCGCGAAACCGCGTACCTTTGCGGTTGTGACATCATCAATCAACGCGATCGTTTCTTCGAGTGTCGGAATTCGACCCCAGATCGACATCAAACGCGCAAGGCGTTCCGCCCGGTTAGACGGGCTTTCAAGTCCCATCAAAAGACCTGCTTTCATTTGGACGCATGCGCGCTCGACTTCAACGTCAGAGATATCATCTACTGCGCGCTTAAGTTGATCCATCGTAACAGTCGCAAGTTCACCAATTTGATCGGCCGAGGTGCCCGCATAAATTGTGGTAAGACCTGTGTCCTCATACGCGCCGGTTTGCGCAAAGATGCTGTAACAAAGGCCCCGGTTTTCGCGCACCTCTTGGAACAGACGGGACGACATGCCGCCACCCATGATCGAGGAATATACCTGCGCTGTATAAATCGCAGGGTCGCGATAATCGGGTGATTCCAGCCCGAGCGCAAAATGCACTTGCTCAAGCTGTTTCACCTCACGACGCTCACCGCCGCCAAAACGTGCTGGTTGGATCAAGCTTGTCGGTGCAACGGCTGGCAAATGGCCAAACAGTGCCTCGACCTGCCTGACAATCGACTCGTGGTCGACAGCACCGGCAGCGGAAAGGATCATCTGGTTTGGGCCGTAATGTTCGCCGACAAAACCAGCAAGGTCCTCTTTCCCAAACGAACTAACCCGCTCGCTTGGGCCTAAAATTGTTCGGCCAAGCGCTTGATCTGGGTAGGCCGCTTCTTGCAACCAGTCGAAAATGATATCGTCCGGTGTATCAAGCGTTTGCCCAATCTCTTGCAAGATCACGCCGCGCTCGACTTCAATCTCGCTTGGGTCAAAAACCGGGTTCAGCAAAATATCAGCGATGACGTCAACGCCCAGTGGAACGTCATCTTCAAGAAGCCGTACGTAATAGGCCGTCATCTCGCGACTTGTGTAGGCATTGATATAACCGCCAACGTCTTCGATCGCTTCGGCAATCTGCAAAGGTGTCCGGGTTTTGGTCCCCTTGAACGCCATATGTTCTAGGAAATGCGCGATGCCATTTTGTTCGACGCGTTCGTGGCGCCCACCGGCACACACCCAAATCCCAACGGACGCTGATTTCAGGCCCGGCATCGTTTCTGTCACAACGCGAAACCCGTTTGACAGCGTGTGTAGTTGAATGCTCAAGCGATGCGGTCCTTGATGATCGTCTGAATAGCTCCAAGATCATGGGCAACTCGTGTGACGCGTTCGTCCCGTTCGTACAGATCAGCCATACGAGGCGGCAATGGTGGATGGATTTCAGTCGCGGCCTCGACTGCTGCAGGAAATTTTGAGGGATGTGCGGTGGCCAATGTCACCATTGGAGTGTCGCCAAGATGAGCCTCTGCAACGTGCACGCCAACAGCTGAGTGTGGGCACAAGAGTTCACCATGATTGGCGACGTAGGATGTGATCGCAGCGCTTGTCTGTTCTTCGGAAGCGCGACCAGACACATAGGTTTCTTTTAGCGCCTGATAGGCACCTTGGCTGACTTTGAACCCGCCCGATTTCAGATCGTCCATCTGACCTGCAACAGCCGCTCCGTCGCGGTCATAGGCGTAGAACAATGCGCGTTCAAAGTTCGAGCTGACCTGAATGTCCATCGATGGGCTGATCGATGGTGTCACGCCTTCTTTGGTGTAGGCACCTGTTTCCAGCGTCCGGTGTAGGATGTCGTTTTGGTTCGTAGCGACGACCAAGCCTTTGATTGGCAAGCCCATGGACTTTGCGATGTAGCCCGCAAAGATGTCACCAAAGTTGCCGGTTGGGACGGTAAAGCTGACCTCGCGGTGCGGTGCCCCAAGGGATACGGCAGATGAGAAATAGTACACCACCTGTGCAAGCACCCTGCCCCAGTTGATTGAGTTAACACCCGCCAGCGACACCGCTTCGCGGAAGTCAAAGTCATTGAACATGTCTTTGACCATTGCTTGGCAATCATCAAAGTCGCCATCCACAGCGAGGGCGTGAGCGTTGTCCTCGGTCGGGGTTGTCATTTGGCGGCGTTGTACTTCGCTGACACGACCGTGCGGGTACAGAATGAAAACGTTGACGTTTTTCAGGCCGCGGAAGGCCTCGATCGCGGCGGAGCCTGTGTCGCCCGAGGTTGCGCCGACGATCGTGATCGATTTCCCTGAACGGTTCAAAGCCGCTTGGAACATTTGCCCGATCAGTTGCATCGCAAAGTCTTTGAAAGCGAGCGTTGGGCCGTGGAACAGTTCCAACAGGAAATGATTGGGTGCGAGTTGGACCAATGGGGCGCGTGCGGCGTGGCCGAAACCTGCGTAGGCCGCGTCAATCAAACCGCGAAATTCTGCATCCGTGAACGTATCGCCGATAAAGGGACGCATGACTTGAAACGCGATGTCTTCATAGGATTTTCCCGCCATGCCCGCGATATCATCCGCTGACAGCGACGGGATGTCAGAGGGCACGTAGAGACCGCCATCACGGGCCAGCCCTGTGAGCATTGCTTCTTCGAATGTCAGTTCGGGTGCTTGGCCGCGGGTAGAGATATAGCGCATGATCAGGCGTCCTTTGGGCGTAGTATTCGGAAGATCCAATATAGGCTCATGAGGGCCCACACAACGGCCAGACCGAACCAAGTGACTGCATATTCCAAATGATCGTTCTTAATGGTGCTTGTATTCACCGGGACGGGCGTCAATCTGGGATCATTTGGTGTTGATGTTCGTAGAACCACCATCAGCGGTTCCGTTTCCAAAACCTGAGCCATCGCGGTCAGGTCGCGTCCAAACCAAATGTTTTTGGGCAGGTCCGGTTCTGGTGTTGAGCTATTGATGTCATCTGGCCAAAGCAAGTTGCCGGTGATTTCAACCGAACCAGTGCGTGGGGAGGCGTCTTTGTTTTCGAGTGGCAGCAGACCCTGATCAATCAGGATACGGCGGCCATCAGGGAGCGTTAGCGCACGAATGGCGAGGTAGCCGGTTCCGGCGGCTGTGCCGGAGGTCAGCACATGCAATTCATCGCCAGTAAACTCACCCGAAATCGCAACGCTTTTGTACTCGTCGGTTTCCTCGGACGGGGTGGCTGGCAATTCAATGGCGGCACCCGATAGTCGCGCATCGATGCCGGACAGCACAGTTTGTTTCCACTCAAGCCGTGCGACCTGCCAGAACCCAAGCGCACATAGGATAGCAACCCCAGCAATACCTAGAAGAATTGGGAATATGATCTTACGCACTACGTATTCCTCTTTTCGGTCAGTCTACCGTGGGGCCAGAACCAGCACATCATCGTAAAACGCAAAAAGGGCGGGTCTCAAAACCCGCCCCTCTTTTAATTCTTATGGTCGCTTTAGCCGCCCCAAACGTACACGGCAAAAAACAGGAACAACCAAACCACATCAACAAAGTGCCAATACCAAGCCGCAGCTTCAAAACCGACGTGACGTTCTGGTGTAAAGTGACCGCGCATCAGGCGTAGCAAGCAAACCAGCAAGAAGATCGTACCGATCAAAACGTGGAAGCCGTGGAAGCCCGTCGCCATAAAGAAGTTCGCACCATAGATGTTACCTGAGAAGCCAAATGCAGCGTGGCTATATTCGTAGGCTTGGAAACCTGTGAACAGCACACCCAATAGGACAGCGATAATCAGGCCCCACTTCATGTCTTCGCGGTTGTTTTCGTGAACCAATGCGTGGTGCGCCCATGTTGCCGCACAGCCAGAGCAGAGGAGGATCAGCGTGTTGATCAGTGGCAGGTGCCATGGATCAAAGGTTTCGATCCCAACTGGTGGCCAAACGCCATCAATTGCAGGGCTTTGTGGACCCATTGGGTACATCGCATGCTTAAAGAACGACCAGAACCATGCTGCGAAGAACATGATCTCGGACATGATGAACATGATGAAGCCGTAGCGCAAACCGATGCGAACGACCGGAGTGTGATCGCCAATCTGACTTTCTTCAACGACATCGGACCACCAAGCGTACATAACGTACAGCACAGCCGATAAGCCGATGAGGAACATGTATGGATTGCTTCCATCCTTCATCCACAACACTGCACCAAACAGCATTGTAAAAGCACCCAAGGACGCAATCAGCGGCCAAATCGAGGGGTTCAAGATGTGATAGTCGTGGTTCTTTTCATGTGCCATTTGCAGTGTTCCCTATGGCTGTCTTCTAGCGTTGTTCTATGGCGGTATCCGCGCCGGTTGTCAAAGTAGTTTCCACGCCCAAAGCGGCTTGTTGTAGCTCGTCTTCGGGCAAATCGATCTCGTAAAACGTATAGCTGAGTGTAATCGTATGGATGTACTGACCTTCACGATCATCCACGATGTCTGGGTGCACAAAGAAGCTTACTGGCATCAGCACGGTTTCGCCCGGCTGTAAGACCTGTTCCGTAAAGCAGAAGCACTCGATCTTGTCGAAGAAACCGCCTGCTTGGTATGGCACTACGTTATATGCCGCTTGTCCAGCAACGGGGCGATCAGTTGGATTATGCGCTTCATAAAATGCGAGGCCCATCTCGCCAATATTCAGCGTCATTTCCCGCTCAACTGGCGTGAATGTCCAAGGCATTTCGCGCTCGAGCGATGCATCAAATCGGATAGTTACCAGCTGATCCAAGACGACATCATTTGTGCCAGCAGCAATATTAGTTGCGCCGCCAAACCCTGTGACCCGGCAAAACCAGTCATAAAATGGGACAGACGCCCATGACAGACCGCCCATCAAGACGACAACGCTCAATGTTTGCAGCAACGTCCGCTTCGGTCCCTGAATGTTTGGGAAAAGCGTCATCAGTTGCTGTCTCCTTCGGCAGGGATTATCTGCGGGCGTGCGACGTGATCAAAACGTTCAAATTTCTGCGCTTCGCCAAGTTGTGTCACTTTCACAACCGTCAATCCGAAGACGATACCAATAAAGCCAACCAGCAATAGGCCAACGCCTATATTGCGGCTTTTGCGGCGACCGTGCAGTTCATGTTCAACTTTAATGCTCATAGTCCTGCACCTCCAGTGGCGACGCGGATTAAGCCATCAAACAGCAATGCGCCGAAATGACCAAAGAGGTAGAGGAGTGAGATTTTGAAGACTGAGCGTTCTTGCTTGTATGCGTCCGCCCCAGAGGCAGCGTCGTCACGTTTCCAGACCTGATAGGCCGCGAACAAGAACCATGCGTTCAGTAAAACGGCAGTTGTCAAATAGACGGGACCGCCAATCGATGTGAAGCCAAGACCAATCGCGACTGGCGCGAGCAGAATTGTATAGGCGAGAATATGGTTACGTGTTGTGCGTGTTCCATGTGTGACGTTCAGCATCGGCACACCTGCGTCGCCGTAGTCAGATTTAACAAACAGCGCCAGCGCCCAAAAATGCGGAGGTGTCCACATAAAGATGACGGCGAACATCAGGATGCTCTCAAGTGCTACGCCACCGGTTGCCGCCGCCCAGCCCACCATCGGAGGGAAAGCACCAGCTGCGCCACCGATCACAATGTTTTGCGGCGTCGAGCGTTTTAGCCACATCGAATAAATGACGACATAAAAGAAAATCGTGAACGCCAAGAGGCCTGCAGCGAATGCGTTCGTTGCGAGCCAGAGCAGAACGATTGAGAAACCGGATAAAGCCAATCCAATGCCCAGCGCTTCGTTTGCTTTGACGCGACCAGAAGGAATGGGTCGGCTAACAGTGCGGCGCATCTTGGCGTCGATATCAGCGTCCCACCACATATTTAACGCACCAGAGGCGCCTGCCCCTACTGCGATACATAGAATTGCGACGAACCCAACAAAAGGATGAACCGGAGTTGGCGCAACCAGCAGCCCAACCAAAGCAGTGAAGATTACCAAAGACATCACACGAGGCTTTAGCAAGGCAAAGTAATCGCCAAACGTCGTCTCGTGGGTCGGTGTCTCTAGTGTAGCATCACTCATTCGACTGTCCTGGCGCTCATGCTTGAACATTTTTCAAGCGGCAGCCCCGAAAACGGGACCGCCCATGACTGCTTTAAGAAGCAGGGTTCTGTTCTTTTGCTGCAACGAGCCATTCATCATACGTTTCTTGGCTCACAACTTTTACCGTGATCGGCATATATGCGTGCGCTTGCCCGCACAGCTCTGAACATTGGCCAAAGTAGACGCCTTCGCGTTCTGCGTTAAACCAAAGCTGCGCAATGCGACCAGGAACGGCGTCTTGCTTTACGCCGAATGCTGGGATGGTCCACGAGTGGATCACGTCCGCGCCTGTGACGTCCATAACAATGGTTTTGCCCACGGGAATAACGATCGATGTGTCTGTTGCAAGCAAGTAGTGTTCGTCTTCGTATCCGAATTCTGCCAGCTCTTCTTTGGCGAGCATAAAGCTATCGAATGCGACGTTTTCGTCTGTGTACTCATAGCCCCAGTACCACTGGTAGCCAGTCACTTTGATGTTGATGTCGCCTTCTGGAATCTCTTGCTGATCGAACAGAACAGGTAGAGAAAACGCGCCGATGAATACCAGAATCGCGATTGGCACGACGGTCCATGTCACCTCCAAAGCGGAATGGTGTGTGAACGTCGCCGGCGTTGGGTTGGATTTGCGGTTATAGCGGAAGATTACCCACAGCAAAAGGCCAGTCACGAATAGGGAAATGATGGTGATGATCACCAAAAGCATTCCGTCGAGCCATTGCAAATCACTGGCGAGTTTTGTCGCGGCTGGCTGAAAGCCAACACCGGCTGGGATCGGCACGCCGACAAATTCAAGTTCTTGGCTGACTTCTTGTGCAGTAGCTGCACCGCCCGCAAGCGTGAGTGCGGCTGTCGCCAAGAAAGATTTCAGATGGGTGATCGGACGCATGATATTCCCTGTCTTCGGCTTTGTGCGCTGTTGCGCTATATTTCGTGAGATCCAGAAATCGGTGGAATCTCGTTGTAACTCTGACGTCATGTCCCATATCCTGAGAGACAACTCAAGAACCCCAGTTGCGGCAAACAGCCGCTTTTTGACGCTTTTGCAAAAAACACGGATCGCCGTGTCCCTTTTCAACCACTCTAAAGGCCTTTTCCACCATGTCCAATGACACATTCCGCCCGTTTGAGACCCATCTGGACCAAGACGTAGCTCAATCCTTGCTAAAGCAAGCCACTGATGGGGCTGATGATGGGGAGCTTTTCATCGAGCGGCGTAAATCTGAAGTGTTAGCCTTCGAAGATGGGCGCGTGAAAACGGCAAGCTATGATGCATCTGAGGGGTTTGGACTACGCGCCGTGCGCGGTGAAACCGCAGGATATGCGCATTCGACAACGGTAGATGAACACGCCCTAAAACGTGCGGTCGCAACGGCGCGCCTTGCCGTCGGCAATGGTGGTGGAACCTTGGCAGATGGCCCAGTGCGCACCAATCAAAAGCTATACACTGATCAAGACCCCATGTCTGAGGCCACGTTCCCGGCAAAGATTGACGTTTTACGCGACATCGACGCGTTCCTCCGCGACCTTGATGATCGTGTCGTCCAGGTTTCGGCGAGTGTAGCGGCTTCCCTTCAAGAGGTGGCGATCTTGCGGCCAGAAGGAACGTTGGTCACGGATATCCGGCCAATGTCGAGGATCAATATCTCTGTCATTATTGAAGAGAATGGCAAACGTGAAAGCGGTTCAATGGGTGGCGGCGGTCGTGCAGGATTGGTGGGGCTTATCACGCGTGACCATTGGGAAAGCGTCGCACGTGAGGCATTACGCATTGCGATTGTAAATTTGGACGCAGAGCCGGCACCAGCGGGCGTCATGGACGTTGTGCTTGGCCCTGGATGGCCAGGAATTTTGTTGCACGAGGCAATTGGCCACGGGTTAGAAGGCGATTTTAACCGCAAAGGATCCTCGGCCTTTTCTGGTTTGATGGGGCAGCAAATCGCGGCCAAAGGTGTAACAGTCTTGGATGACGGAACAATTCCAGATCGCCGAGGATCGATCACCGTTGATGACGAAGGCACTCCAAGCGCCAAGAACACATTGATCGAAGACGGTGTGTTGGTTGGCTATATGCAGGACAGACAAAACGCGCGTCTGATGGGTGTCGCACCAACTGGCAACGGGCGCCGCGAAAGCTATGCCCACGCCCCAATGCCCCGCATGACCAACACATATATGTTGTCGGGCGATGCTGATCCGGCTTCATTGGTCGCGGATCTAAAAGACGGCATTTACGCGGTTGGGTTTGGCGGTGGTCAGGTCGATATCACAAACGGCAAATTCGTCTTTAGCTGCACAGAAGCGTACCGCGTCAAAAACGGCGTGGTCGGTGCACCTGTGAAAGGTGCAACTTTAATTGGCGATGGGGCAACTGCGCTGAAACACATTCAGGGCATCGGAACCGACCTAGCGCTAGATCCCGGCATCGGCAATTGCGGCAAAGCAGGCCAATGGGTGCCAGTGGGCGTCGGCCAACCTAGCCTTATGATCGGCGGGCTAACTGTCGGCGGCGCCTCAGCGTAATGTCTTTGTCGGAAAGTCCCCCGTCAAAATAGCGGGCCCGTGGGCAATACGAGTTAAACCCCCATTAACCTTAACAAATTACACCTGATTCTGCAGCTTGGCGGAGAACGGGATGAACGGAATGCAGCAATCTTCCACTCACCCCCCCACCCCACACCCCACGGAAGATACCGACTTTGACCGTCTCCGCCTCCTGCGCTCTTACCGGGTTGGAATTTCTACATACAATCGTTTGACGGCCGAGCACGGGTCGGCGCGCGCAGCACTCGCAGCGCTGCCAGACGTGGCCAAAGCTGCGGGCGTAGATTCGTACCGCATCTGTCCAGAGCCCATAATTGAACGTGAAATGGCTGCTGCAAAGGCCATTGGTGCAAAGCTAATAGTTCAGGGCAAAAAGACTTACCCGGCATCGCTGAACACCCTAGATGACGCGCCCCCCGTTTTCTGGACGCTTGGTGCATCCGCGCTTCTTGAACGACGAGGTATTGCTTTGGTCGGCGCTCGTAACGCGTCTTCGCTGGGAACACGGATGGCCCGTAAATTGGCATCAGAACTCTCCGAAGCGGGGTTCGTTGTCATTTCCGGTCTTGCCAGGGGTATCGATGCTGCCGCGCATATGGCATCGCTTGAGGCGGGCACAATCGCCGTTCTGGCAGGCGGAGTGGACACTATATACCCCGCCGAAAATACAAAACTGACACAAGACATCCGCACAAAAGGGCTGTGCCTGTCTGAGGCCCCCATGGGCATGCAGGCAAAAGCCCGTGATTTTCCGCGTCGCAACCGCCTGATATCTGGTTTGGCCGAGGCCGTTGTGATCGTCGAAGCAGCCGCAAAGTCAGGCAGCCTTTTAACAGCGCGTAATGCCCTCGACCAAAATCGCGACGTTCTTGCGGTACCCGGTCATCCTTTTGATGCACGGGCTTCGGGATGCAATATGCTGATACGCGATGGCGCAACCTTGGTTAGATCTGCACAAGATGTCATTGATGCCCTCCAGCCCTTCGTAGATCTTGCAGATCCCTGCCCGCCGCCGGCCACGCTGTTTGATAATTCGACCTTACAAAAGGCAAATGATCTCCATCAAAAGATCTTAGCTCGCCTTGGGCCATCACCGGTCGCAGAGGACCAGTTGATCCGTGATTTAGGAACGCCTGCGAAAGGTGTGGCCCCTGCACTCGTCGAATTGGAAATCAATGGTCAGGTCATCCGGCAACCCGGTGGTCTCCTGTCAAAGGCCCATTGATCCTCCAGAATCATTCGTCACCGGCACGCGTGACACAGTGGAAAAAAGGTATGAATTCTCTCCATTGACAATTCAATGCTCGACCCCACATCTTGCGCGACCACAGCCGATTTGAATTTTCGTGAAGGATTCCCATGCCCGTTGTTGTTGTTGAATCGCCCGCAAAGGCCAAGAAAATCAACGGATATTTGGGGAAAGACTACACAGTCCTAGCCTCATTTGGACACGTGCGCGATCTTCCACCAAAGGACGGTTCGGTTCTGCCTGACGAAGATTTCGCGATGAAGTGGGAAATCGCAAGCGACAGCAAAAAGCATATCAAGGCCATCGTCGATGCGTTGAAAGATGATCCTGAACTGATCCTCGCGACCGACCCTGACCGCGAAGGCGAAGCCATCAGCTGGCACCTTACTGAGGCATTGACCGCCAAAAAAGCGATCAAAAAGGACACGCCCGTCAGCCGCGTCGTCTTTAACGCAATCACCAAATCTGCGGTGATGGATGCGATGGCAAATCCGCGCCAAGTCGACAAGCCGTTGGTAGAGGCCTACCTCGCCCGTCGCGCTCTGGATTATCTCGTCGGATTTAACCTATCGCCAGTTCTCTGGCGTAAACTGCCCGGCTCTCGCTCCGCAGGGCGGGTACAATCGGTGACATTGCGAATTCTCGTAGAGCGCGAAATGGAAATCGAAGCATTCCGCGCTCAAGAATATTGGTCTGTCAAAGCGCTGATGAAATCTGCACGGGGTCAAACCTTTGAGGCGCGCCTCACGACTTTGGCTGGGAAAAAACTCGATAAGTTCAGCATCGAAAACCAAACTCAGGCTGAATTGGCCGTCCAGGCAATCACAAGCCGCGACCTGACCGTTCAATCGGTCGAGGCCAAACCAGCAACACGCAACCCGTCGCCGCCGTTTATGACATCGACGCTTCAGCAAGAAGCGAGCCGTAAGTTCGGCTTTGGCGCACGTCAAACCATGAGCGTGGCACAGCGTCTGTATGAAGCCGGACTAATCACCTACATGCGGACAGACGGAATCGACATGGCGCCTGAGGCCGTGACCGATGCCCGCAAAGCAATTGGGAACAAATTCGGCGACACATATTTGCCGGACAGCCCGCGCGTTTACAAAAACAAAGCCAAGAACGCGCAGGAAGCGCACGAATGTATTCGCCCCACTGAAATGGAAGTCAGTACAGAAGACGCCAAGATCGCGGACGCTGATCAACGCAAACTGTATGATCTGATCTACAAACGTACCATGGCCAGCCAAATGGCAGCGGCGCGCCTAGAACGCACCGCCGCTGATATCGGGTCTGCGGATGGGCAAGTGGTTTTGCGCGCGACCGGTCAGGTTATGTTGTTCGACGGTTTCCTTGCTATTTATGAAGAAGGCAAAGACGACGCGGTTGTCGATGATGATGATAAGCGTTTACCGCAGTTGTCCGAAGGCGAATCCGCAAACAAGGAACGCGTTGACCCCGAGCAGCACTTTACCCAACCACCACCGCGTTATACTGAAGCCACGCTTGTAAAGCGGATGGAAGAATTGGGCATTGGCCGCCCCTCGACCTATGCGTCCATCGTTACAACGATTCAGGATCGCGGTTACGTCGAAAAAGAAAAGAACCGCCTTCTCCCGCAGGACAAGGGACGTCTGGTCACGGTCTTTCTGACGAATTATTTCCGCAAGTACGTTGGATATGACTTTACCGCGCAATTGGAAAACCAGTTGGACGAAGTCAGCGCAGGCGATGCGGACTATAAACAGGTTCTAAACCAATTCTGGCGCGACTTTTCTGCGGCTGTTGCCGAGACCGCTGATCTTCGGATCACTGAAGTTCTCGAAAAGATTAACGAGGTGTTGGAACCGCATTTGTTCCCGCGCAACGAAGACGGAACTGATCCGCGTCTGTGCCCCAATTGTGGTGTTGGACGTTTGTCGATGCGCACGGCACGGGCTGGTGGTGCGTTTATTGGCTGCTCTAACTATCCAGAGTGTCGCTATACGCGCCCCTTTGGCCCGCCGGACCCAGAAGCAGAGGCCTCCGCCATTCCGCCAGAAGGTAAATTGCTGGGCGAGGACGAAGGCGACAAGATCTGGATTCACAAAGGCCGATTTGGGCCCTACGCACAGCGCGGCGAATTGTCGGAAGAGAATAAAAAACCACCACGTCAGTCGATTCCAAAGGAATGGCCACCAGAGGATGTGGAGTTGGAAACAGCTGTTCGCCTGTTGTCTTTGCCACGCGAACTGGGTCCCCACCCCGAAGATGGAATAATGGTGTGGGCAAACATTGGTCGCTACGGCCCTTATTTGAAGCACGCACCGTCAACGTCTGATCGCGGCGGCACCAATGCGAACTTGGAATCTCTCGAAGAGGTCTGGACAGTCGGGATGAACCGCGCGGTTCAATTGCTGGCCGAAAAAGTTGCGAGCCGTGGTGGACGTGGTCGCGCAGCTAAGCCAATTAAGGAACTGGGTGAACATCCAGATGCAGGTGGGCCGATTGGGATCTACGACGGCAAATACGGCCCGTATGTAAAGTGGGAAAAGATCAACGCGACAATTCCCGACACTATTACACCTGATGATTTAACGCTGGATCAGGCGGTGACTTTGATCGCAGAGCGCGCTGAAAAGACGGGTAAGAAGGTCGCCAAGAAAAAGGCCCCCGCAAAAAAGAAAGCGGCTGCCAAGAAAAAGCCAGCAGCAAAGAAAAAACCTGCTGCTAAAAAGTAATGGTCACGCAATAACATTCACAAGATAACAGGCGGTTTCTTTTGAGACCGCCTTTTCTCGTGCTCAAGCGAATATTGCAACCGGTTGCAAATCCTGCTGCATTGCGGCATCTTGATTGACAACTCGAAAAAGCACGTTCACCAATCGGGTGAGATTAAAGGGGAGCCCTATGAACAAGATTTACCCAAACGCTGCTGCGGCCCTTGATGGGTTATTGCATGATGGCATGTTTATTGCAGCAGGGGGCTTTGGCCTCTGCGGCATCCCAGAATTGCTTTTGGATGCGATCAAGGATGCTGGAACCAAAGACCTAACCTTTGCGTCCAATAACGCCGGCGTTGACGATTTTGGCATCGGCATCCTTTTGCAAACGCGCCAAGTCAAAAAGATGATCAGTTCTTACGTCGGCGAGAACGCTGAATTCATGCGCCAGTACCTTTCGGGCGAGCTTGAACTCGAATTCAACCCGCAGGGCACGCTAGCAGAGCGGATGCGCGCCGGTGGCTGCGGTATTCCAGGGTTTTACACCAAGACAGGCGTCGGAACCGTTATCGCCGAGGGTAAAGAGCACAAAGACTTCAATGGTGAAACCTACATCATGGAAGAAGGCATCTTTGCAGACCTCGCAATCGTGAAGGCATGGAAAGCAGACGCGACAGGCAATCTGATCTTCCGCAAAACTGCTCGCAACTTTAATCCCCCTGCAGCCATGTGCGGAAAAACTTGCGTGGTAGAAGTAGAAGAGATCGTGGAAACTGGCTCGCTTGACCCAGATCATATCCATCTACCGGGCATTTATGTTCATCGCATCATTCAGGGTGATCACGAGAAACGTATCGAACAACGCACAGTGCGGGAGGCTTAGATCATGTGGGATCGTAATCAAATGGCTGCACGTGCGGCGCAAGAACTAGAAGACGGCACCTACGTTAACCTTGGGATTGGAATTCCGACACTCGTGTCGAACTACATCCCTGAAGGTGTAGAGGTCACCTTACAATCGGAAAATGGCATGCTCGGCATGGGTCCCTTCCCAACAGAAGATGAAATCGACGCCGATCTAATCAATGCTGGCAAGCAAACGATTACAGAATTGCCGCAGACAGCCTATTTCGACAGCAGCCAGTCCTTTGGCATGATCCGGGGCGGTAAGATCGCGATGGCGATCCTAGGCGCGATGGAAGTCGCCGAAAATGGTGACCTTGCGAACTGGATGATACCGGGCAAGCTGGTCAAAGGTATGGGCGGCGCGATGGATCTCGTGGCCGGCGTTGGGCGCGTGGTCGTTGTGATGGATCACACAAACAAGCACGGCGACAGTAAGATTCTACCCGCGTGTACTTTGCCCCTGACCGGCCAAGGCGTCGTGGATCGCATCATTACCAATCTTGGCGTTCTAGATGTGGTGGACGGTGGTCTTAAGATCGTTGAGACCGCTGATGGCGTGACCGAAGAAGACCTCCGGACCGCGACGCTCGCGAAAATCGTTTAACCGTTAATCACAAAAGCACACCCGTCCGACACCAGCTCGGGCGGGGTCTGGCATAATCCACGCGCGATCTTCCACGCGGCCAGCACCTTTGGAACGTAATTACGCGTCTCTCTATATAATGGGACACCGCTGTGATCGCGTATGGCCCCCTCGCCGGCATTATATCCAGCCAATGCAAGGATCGGGTCATCGTCAAAGTGATCCATTAACCAACTTAGGTAGGCAACGCCTCCTTTAATGTTCTCAGCAGGAACAGAAACGTCAGTAACGCCAAAGCGGTCGGCCGTATCCGGCATGAGCTGCATTAAGCCGGACGCCCCTGCCGAACTGATGGCATCTGATTGCCCGGAACTTTCCACAGATATTAAAGCGACAATAAGCGCTGGAGATATTTCGCTCCCGATCGATGAGATCACGATATCGCGCCCGTGCGCCCTAATGATGTCGCGCATCGTGTCGAGGCGCGGCGACGGAACAAACGCGCCGCTGGGTGCATTGTCGAACGCCCGCATCGCCTGTTCTAAACGCCCCGGTCCGCTATGCTCTCGTGCTGGGGATACAATTTCCCAAAACCAAGCAAGCTCGATTGGCGCGGATGGTGCCCCCGTGCGCGTATCTGATTGCTCTTCTGTTGGAGCTTCCTCCGCAGGACCAATTTGAACGGTGATACGGCTTCCGCTCGAACTGCTGGGCACACCAACACGTTTAAACGTGAATTCAGGCTGCAAAGTATGCTGTTCTGCCGAGACATGTCCGCTAAGCAAACAAAATAGTGCACCTAGCATAAAGCTATTTCTCTTAATCATACGCCTGCCGCCGTTTATTTTCTTTTTCTTAAGGGCATTTCTAGCCCGACAAACCCACAATCGCGAAACAATTACGACAATTGCAACTCTTTTGAAGCCTTCAAGGCAACGATAAAGCATACTCTAATCAACTGTTTATTAATAAGAATCTATAAAAAACAAATGGTTAGGCGATTTTCGATCAAAAATATTGACCCTCTTAAAATAAAACCATTCAGGTCAAATTCACGCCCAATTCTAATAGCAAAACATGCTCATCCAAGTCGGGGATCGGACCAAACAAGAGGCCGGTCCGAGATGATCCGACAAGGTCTGTAATTAACTAGCAATACCCTGAGGAGGGAATAACATGCTTAACTTTATCAAAAACTTCCGCAACGACGAAGACGGCGCTGTAACTGTAGACTGGGTTGTTCTAACAGCCGCTATCGTTCTGCTCGGCCTGGCTGTAGGTAACGCAGTTTCAACAGGTACACAGGGTGCTGCTGGTACAGCTATCGTTGGCAAGCTTCCAACCTAAGCCGTTCCACTCTTTCGAGAGTATCTGAACATGAAGGCCGTGTCACATACGTGATGCGGCCTTCATCCTTTGGTATGCTTGCCTACTCACAACCAAACGAATCTCCCGTTTCTGCCATAAAAATTGGGAAACTGATTGTTTCGGGATTGAACCCCAGTCTCATGAATTTGGACGAACATTGCCGCATTCCTGCCCCAATCTGATGCAATTACGGAGCCAACTTAATGGGAATTTGGTCCATGCCTTGTTTGGCGTGTAGGAATAAACCTGGTTACTTTGTTGTTTAAGCCCCTAGGAGGGATCAAGATGTTAAATATTATCCGTCAATTCCAACGTGACGAAGATGGCGCTGTGACAGTCGAATGGGTTGTCCTGACAGCTGGTATTGTACTTATGGCAATCATTGTAATGAACATCATCACTGCCGGCGCGACGACGTTTGCAACAGGTATCGCTGACGATCTATCTTCAATGTAAGAATAGTCGCGTGCCGCTTAAGGCGGCACGACTGCTTCTAAGCAGAAGTTTCACATTTCCCCAAATAGCCCGTACATAGCCCTTTTTGTGCCCGATTTGGAAAGCATACTGACTCAAGAAACTAATAGTAGGTCAGTCATGCGTAATGCTTTGAATAAATTCGTTAAACAGCAAGATGGCGCTGTCACAGTCGACTGGGTCGTGCTGACTGCGGCATTGATCTTTTTCGGTCTCGTGATCGGAACGATGGTAAGCGACGCCGCAATCGACAGCGGTGAATCAATCGGGACAACAGTTGGGTCTCTTTAGGCCCATCTATCAACTTAAAATTCACTTTGCCGACTTAGATTGGCAGGAAAAGGGCTAAGAAATGCGTTCATTATTTGGATTGGTACTGGTTGTCGGGATGGGGCTCGCCGGATTCGCCGTTTACATGGTGAATGGGCACATGAGTGAACAGAGAAACCTGAATGCTCAATTGGTTGCTCAGCAATCAGAGAACGTCCCGACCGTTGAAGTCTATGCAGTCAATCGCGAAATCGCTTATGGCGAGTCTTTGACGATGGAAGACGTCGTAGCGATCCGTTACGCTGAGCCTTTCTTACCTGATGGCACCTTTGCGACTGAAGAAGAGTTGTTCCCTGAAGGTCCTGAAGTTGTGCGTATCGTTACCCGGAAAATGGAACCAAATGAGCCTATCTTGGCTGCAAAGGTAACCGCGCCGGGTGAAGTAAACGGCATCTCAGGACTGCTTGAAACTGGGAAACGCGCATTTACAATCGAAGTTGATCAATCCTCCGGCGTTTCTGGCTTTTTGCAGCCAGGTCACCGCGTCGATATTTACTGGACAGGATCTATTGAAGGCTTTGGCGGTCCCGATGCGCGACGTGGCGACGTGACACAGCTCATCAAAAGTGGCGTGGCCTTGATTGCTGTGAACCAAAGTGCAGACGTCAACCGCTCCGAAACATCTATCCGTACCGTAACAGTACAAGTTTCGCCCGCAGAAGTTGCGGACCTGGCAACATTGCAAAATTCTGGCCGTTTGTCTCTTTCCTTGGTTGGGCAAGGTGATGACGTTGCGATTGCAGAGACATCAATCAAATCCGATATCGGAACCATTTTGAACATTGAACGCCCTGCAGAGGCGGTAATCGAAGCAGCTCCGGAAGTGGCGCGCGTTTGCACAATCCGTCAGCGGAGTGGGACGGAAATTCAACAAATTCAGATCCCATGCACTGAGTAAAAGATACAAATTTAGTGAAACGGGCCGCGCAAGATACTTGCGTGGCCCGTTTGCGTTTTAAATCTGTTGCCAGTTATCCACATCAATCGAAGGCGGTAAGGCATTGATTCTTGCAAAAAACCAAGAACACAGGCATCCTAGAAGCAATAAGGAAAATAATTACCGCAAGAAACCGTGATCGGAGGCAGGTCACAATGAATTATGATCGTATACTAAAGGCGGCTTTGGCCGGCTTAACCTTTGCGTTTGCAAACACTTCTTCGTTTGCCGCCGCAGAGACACTTCAAGTCATGCGCGGTGCACCATCTTCCGCCCTGAATGTTCCCATGAACCGAGGTGTCGTTGTTGAAAGCGACACTCCATTTACAGAACTGTCGATCGCGAACTCGACGATCGCAGATATCTCGACGCTATCTGACCGGACGATTTATGTTCTTGGGAAAGAGCCAGGCCGGACGACACTAACAGTGCTCGGAGCTGATGGTCGACTTATCACAAACGTCGAAGTTCATGTGACACCTGACATTGCTGAATTCAAAGAACGTATCCAGCAAATTCTGCCGGGGGAAAACATCGAGGTACGCACCGCAAATAACGGTATCGTACTTTCGGGAACTGTCTCCTCTGCAGCTCGTCTAGATCGCGCGCTTCAGCTGGCCGAACGTTACGCGCCAGAACGCGTTTCAAATTTGATGAGCGTTGGCGGCACCCAACAAGTGATGTTGAAAGTCCGCTTTGCAGAAATGCAGCGCTCTGTCAGCAAATCACTTTCATCTTCAATCGGAATCCAAGGCACCGCACTTGGCGGCGATCTCGGAACGTCGCTTGGTTCAAACACTTTGAACACATCTGGCGCCGTTACAAACGCGTTTGGTGGCAACATACCAGGTTCAAATGAGAACAATGGTGCCTTCCTCTTTGGGTTCAATGCCGGTGGCGTTGAAGTTGGGATCCTCCTAGAAGCACTTGAGTCACGTGGTGTTGTTAGAACACTGGCCGAACCAAACTTGACCGCCCTAAGTGGACAAGAAGCACGCTTTCTGGCCGGCGGCGAATACCCAGTCCCTGTTTCGCAAGAAGACGGTGCAATTACAGTCGAATATAAGCCGTTTGGTGTAGAGCTTAACTTTATTCCTCGTGTCGTTGATGGGGACGTCATCAACCTGGAATTGGTAGCAGCGGTTTCTGCAATCGACCCAACGAACGGAATCACGTTTAGCGGTTTCTCTATCGATGCTTTCAGTCGTCGTGAAACAGCGACAACTGTTGAAATGCGTGACGGCGAGAGCTTTGCAATTGCCGGCCTCTTGTCTGATGATTTCACTGATCTAAACGGTCAAGTTCCTTGGATCGGTGATGTACCGGTATTGGGTGCCCTCTTCCGGAGCGCGCAGTATTCACGCAAGCAAACCGAGTTGGTCATTATCGTGACACCCCATCTGGTTACTCCAACACGCGGCGAGGCTTTGACGCTTCCAACAGATCGCGTGCAGCCACCTACCGAACGCGATTTATTCTTGTTTGGCCGGGTTGCTGCAGATGAGGCACCACAACGTGGTGCTGCGGGTGAAGTAGCACGTCAGGACTTTAGTGGGTCCTACGGCTATGTTCTCGACGAATAATTAGGAGCGAAAACAATGAAGTATCTCATTATTGCGACTGCGGGTGTATCGCTCTTGGCTGGTTGTGCGGATCCAATTCGCACCGCCGGAACGTTTGACCGTGAGGCCGGTTCACAGCTGGATATTGGCGATTTTGGCAATTCCACAATGAACAATCACCTCGTTCAAACCGGTCAACTTGATTATGCGATCAATCTTGCGCGTCGCTTCTCTTCGGAAGTTGGAGACACGATCACCTTTGCGTTTAACTCTAGCCAACTCACCCCTGAGGCAATGCTTGCCCTGGATCAACAGGCCGGATGGATCCAACAATTCCCTGAAGTTCGCTTTAAGGTCTTTGGCCATACCGATCTTGTCGGTTCAACGGCCTATAACCGCAGTCTTGGTCAGCGTCGGGCACGTACGGCGGTCAATTACCTTGTCAGCAAAGGGATCGATCGAAGCCGCCTTGAAGCCGTGGTTTCTTTTGGCGAAACGCGTCCCCTCATCCAAACTGAGGCACGTGAAGAACGCAACCGCCGTACTGTAACAGAGGTCTCTGGCTTTGTACGGCGTCACCCGACAGTTTTGAACGGTGAATATGCCGCGGTTGTATTCCGTGAATACGTCACAAGCGCAAGTTCGCCTCAGACGGTCTCACAGTTGAAAGTTTCGACCGGTGGCGGCGATGGCGCAGGCGGCGGTGGCCAGTAACCGGTCCACCTGCTAAGATATCACTGACGCCGCCGCTATTCGGCGGCGTCAACACTCCTTCAAAAAAACCCAGATCGTCGCAACAATTCGCACAATTACGGTTTTTTGGTCCAAATTCCGACACCTTTGTCCACGAAAAACGTCTCATGAGGTCGGTGTGACTCTTGTTTTGAGAGTTACTCAGGTTGGTGGAGCGATCATCGAATTGCATTTTACCACAGCCTAACCGCCAAAAAGACAAGGATGTTGGCAATGAGTGGTAGTGCCGTACTAAAGACTGAATCTCAACCGCTGGTCGCATGCACGATCAGCAGAGATGTGCAGATCTTTGATCTTCTAATTGAAGATATGGAAGCAGCGCTTGGTGAAACCTGGGGCGATTTGAGTTTTGATGATGCAGAGGCATTTGTTCACCAAGGTGAAGCAGATGACCTGCAATTCGTTGCAGTTGCGATGGATCAAGACGACGAGGAAAATCTAGAGCAGATTGGGCGCATTATTAGCGTCGCTAAATCTAAGAAAATCAAAGTTATCCTTATAACTGAAGATGTTAGCCCAGCGTCCCTACACCAGTTATTAAGACAAGGTGGCGACGAATTCGTCCCCTACCCGCTCCCGGAAAACGAACTAGCCAATGCAATTGAGCGGGTCTTAACGCCCGAACAAGAAATTCAGGTTGTTACCGGCCAAGACAAAAAGCTGAAATCGGCGGACAATCGAGAAGGCGTTCTGATTGCTGTTCACGGAATGGCTGGCGGAACTGGTGCCACGACGCTTGCTGTGAACCTTGCCTGGGAACTTGCGAACGTCGAAAAAGATAACCCACCACGTGTCTGCCTGTTAGACTTCGACTTCCAGTTTGGCTCCACTTCTACCTTTCTCGATTTGCCACGTCGGGAAACCGTTCTAGAGATCTTGACCGACACCGAAGCGATGGACAGCGAGTCCTTTCTGCAGGCCCTGATGACATATGAGGACAAACTGCATGTTTTGACTTCGCCAATGGATATGATCCCGCTGGACCTTGTTGGACCAACGGACATTGAGCGTGTGATCGAGGTCGCACGTGCCAACTTTGATTACGTAATCATCGATATGCCATCAACGATGGTTGAATGGTCACAAACAGTTCTCGAAGCTGCACACGTGTACTTTGCGACACTCGAATTGGATATGCGCTCTGCGCAGAATACGTTGCGCCTAAAACGCGCATTGCAATCCGAAGAGTTGCCCTTTGAAAAACTGCGCTTTGTTCTAAACAAAGCACCCGGATTTACTGATCTAAATGGGAAGAGCCGGGTGAAACGCCTGGCAGAAAGCCTAGGAATCTCAATTGAAGTTCTGATTCCAGATGGTGGCAAACCCGTCGCGCAAAACGCGGACCATGGTGTGCCTTTGGCACAAGGGGTTCCCAAGAATGCGACACGTAAAGAAATCCTGAAACTTGCCGAGTCCGTTCATGCGGTCAACGCAGATGAAGCGGAAGCTCGAGGGTAAAAAATGTTCTCAAAATACAAAAAATCTGACGCAGGCAAACCAAAAGCTGACAAACCAAATCTTGCAGCTGTCCCGGTCGAAGCAACAGCAATGCCAGCAGAAGCACCGAAGGCTAGTTTGATGAAGCCGCGGCCTTCTAAGGCTGCAGAAGCAGCGCCTCAGGATCGAGAAAAGAAACGTAAAGAGCGTTTGAGTGAGATCAAATTAGAACTGCACAAAGCAGTCTTGGATAATTTGAATTTGGCAGCTCTTGAAACGGCTTCCGAAAACGACCTGCGCTCTGAAATCAATGCGATCGCACAGGAATCCCTCGAAGAAATGGGGATTGTTCTCAATCGCGAAGAGCGCACAACGCTTAGCCAGGATCTGTTTTTCGAAGTCACTGGCTTAGGTCCGCTTGAGACACTTTTGAAAGATGAAACCGTCAACGATATCTTGGTCAACGGTCCACAACAGATTTTTGTGGAACGCTCTGGTAAGCTAGAGCTGACTGACATCACCTTTAAAGACGAAAAGCATCTCCTGCGGATTATCGACAAAATCGTTTCTGCCGTTGGTCGTCGTGTCGACGAAAGCAACCCCTATGTGGATGCGCGCTTGCAGGATGGCTCTCGCTTCAACGCGATGGTCCCCCCTGTTGCGGTTGATGGGTCACTTGTCTCAATTCGTAAATTTAAGAAAGACAAACTCGGCATCGACGAGCTCGTCAATTTCGGTGCGTTTACGGAAGAAATGGCCGCATACCTCCAGGCTGCGATTTCGACACGTCTGAACGTGATCGTGTCCGGCGGTACGGGTTCTGGTAAAACGACAACGCTAAACGCGCTGTCCTCATTCATCGACGATAGCGAACGTATCCTGACGATCGAGGATACAGCAGAACTTCAACTACAACAGACGCACGTTGGCCGGATGGAAAGCCGTCCACCAAACGTTGAAGGAAAAGGCGAAGTTTCCCCCCGCGACTGCTTGAAAAACGCCCTTCGTATGCGCCCAGACCGCATCATCGTTGGTGAGACGCGTGGCGAAGAAGTTATCGATATGCTTCAAGCAATGAACACGGGCCACGATGGGTCGATGACAACAATTCACGCCAACTCGGCGCGCGATGGTGTGTCACGTCTTGAGAATATGATCGCGATGGCAGGTATTGAGATGCCGATCAAAGCGGTTCGCTCACAGATTTCATCGGCGGTGAACCTTATCGTTCAAGCTTCGCGTTTGCAGGATGGCTCTCGTCGTATGACTTCGATTACGGAAATCACCGGGATGGAAGGCGACGTTATTTCGATGCAAGAAGTGTTCCGTTATCAGCGCGTTGGTTTGACGCCTGACAACAAAATTATCGGCCACTTCACTGCGACTGGTGTGCGCTCAGCTTATTCTGATCGCTTTAAGCTTTGGGGCTATGACCTACCGCCAGCGATCTTTGAACCGATGGTGGCAGAATAATGGAAATCCCTACAGAGTTCTTAATCTACATCGTGATCTTCGTCGCCGTTTTGGCGATGGTTCAAGGTGTCTATTTGGTAGCATTCGGCAAATCAATCAGCATGAACGGCAAGGTAAACCGCCGTCTTGAGCTGATGGAAAAAGGCGCTGGCCGCGAGCAAGTGTTGGAACAACTCCGCAAGGAAATGACCCAGCACATGAAATCGCAGAGCATCCCACTCTACTCGATTTTGGCGACCAAAGCGCAGAAAGCTAATATTGCTTTTTCACCAAGCCAATTAATCATGTTGATGGGCTTCGTCAGTTTTGCCGCCTTTTGCGGTCTGACAATCGGGACGCAAGTTGAACTGCCAATCCGAGCTCTTGTGAGCGTCGCGATGGGTGTTGGCGGGATCTATATGTGGATCAACAAAAAAGCGACGACGCGCATGAAGATGATCGAGGAACAACTGCCCGAGGCAGTTGAATTGATGGTGCGTTCTTTGCGCGTCGGTCACCCGTTTTCTTCTGCAGTTGCGATCGTCGCGAAAGAGGTCGCTGATCCACTTGGTACCGAAATGGGAATGATCTCTGATGAAGCGGCTTATGGTCGTGATATTGGCGAGTCGCTCAAAGCAATGGCCGAACGTCTTGATATGCAAGATATGCGATTTCTTGCCGTTGCCGTAACAATCCAGCAGCAATCAGGTGGTAACCTTGCAGAGATCTTGGACGGTCTGGCAAAGGTTATTCGCTCACGCTTTCGTCTATTCCGTCGCGTTGCAGCTATTACCGCGGAAGCGAAATGGTCAGGCAAGTTGCTATCAGGTTTCCCAATCCTAGCGCTGATCGGGATCAATTTGATTGAACCGACATACTTTGATGACGTTATGGCAAGTGATGTCTTTGTACCTGCGTGTCTCGTCGTCGGGTTCTTCCTCGTGCTGAACCTCATCGTTATGCGCGCACTTGTGAATATTAAGGTTTAAGGGGCGAACGCCATGGAACAGATTATGACTATGATTACTGACACTTTGGGCCCTTTTGGCGGCTTGATGATCGTCGGTATGCTCGGTTTCCTTTTGATCTTGATCACTTTGCCTGTGCTGATGCGCCAGCAAGAAGATCCGCTCGACAAACTAAAGCGCCAAGAGCGCCAGCAGGCTGTTGACCCAACCGCTAAGAAGCTCAGAAATGTCTCTAGCAAAAGTAAGTTAGAGAAGTATTCGAACTTTTTGGAGCCACAGGATGCGGATGAGTTATCGGCGATCAAACTAAAGCTATTGCAAGCCGGGTATCGCAGCAAAAACTCGGTTCAGATGTATTACTTTTCACAATTTGTGCTTGGCATGATTGGTTTGGTCATCGGTGGTGTTCTTATCTTTTGGAAGACAACGCAAGTTGGCCCTGAAGGTTTGACAGCGCAAGAAATGGCTATGTGGGGTCTGTGTCCAGGTGGCGCCGGCTATATGCTGCCAAAGTATTGGGTCACGCGTCGTGTCGCGATGAGACAGGAAGCAATCGAAAATGGTTTTCCTGACAGCTTGGACATGATGCTGGTCTGCGTTGAAGCCGGTCAATCACTAGACCAATCAATTATCCGCGTCTCTGGGGAACTCAAAGCTGGCTTTCCAGACCTTGCGATGGAATTCGAACTCGTCGCACATGAGATGAAAGCGGGTAAAGGCAAAGAAGCGGTGTTGCGCGATATGTCCGAGCGTTGTGGCGTTCAGGATATCACATCATTCGTGACTGTTTTGATCCAGTCGCAACAGTTTGGTACATCGATTGCAGACGCACTACGGGTCTATGCTGCCGAGATGCGTGACAAACGCGTGATGCGTGCGGAAGAAGCTGCGAACAAGCTACCGACAAAAATGACACTGGCTACGATGATGTTGACCGTTCCGCCACTTTTGATGATCCTAATTGGACCGTCTATCTATAATATTTCTCAGAACCTTGGGGCCACAACAGGTCAGTAAACTATGAGATCAGTCCGGTCACTTTTGACCACGGCAATATTTGTTGCTTTAGCCGCCTGCAGTGCAGGCGGCTTTGGCACGTCTAATGACCCACTTGCAGCGCCCGGCGTTTCCGGAGCGAGCGACATTGACGGGCTAATCGTTGGTCACCGTTTAATGGCCGCCGGCGAATTTGAGTTGGCGCTCAAAGCCTACACACGCGCCGCCGCGCAACAGGGCCTAAACGTCGATACCTTATCGGCCCTCGGGTCGGCAAATCTGCGTCTTGGTCGACTTGGGCAGGCTGAAAAGCTCTTACGACGGGCAACCGAGGAAGCACCTGAGTTTCCCGCAGCTTGGAACAATCTTGGTGTGATCCTCCTTGAAAAAGGTGATTACGCCCAAGCCAGCCAAGTATTCCGTCGCGCGTTTGCAACGGATAATGGCAATTCTGACCAAATTCGCGAAAATTTACGCTTGGCGCTCGCCAACTTAGGTGATCCTGACTACGATCCCTCTCAACAAAACCAAGACTTTAAATTGGTACGGCGTGGGGCTGGCGACTTTGTTCTCCTAACCGCGCTCTGAGGCAGAGCAGCAAAAAGGACGCAAAACATGCGCCACCCTATTCTATTTCCGTTGTGCATTACGGCCGTTGTCGGCCTGTCCGCATGTGATCAGTCAGGTGAAGCGCAAGTTGAACGCGCCCTTCAAGATCTGAACGTTGTGGATGAAACCAACCTAAATGACGTGATGCTCACCATTGGTGACCCCGATGAAGCCGTAAACTACTTCCGTGGCGCAGATCAAAATGACCCTGGTCGCGCTGATCTGATGCGTGGTCTTGCTAAATCACTTATCCGCGCCGGACGCCCGACTGAGGCCGTACCGGCGTGGCAAAACGTTATAGCACACTCAGAAGCGACGCTCGATGATAGTGTCGATCTTGCAGATGCTCATATTCGCCTGAACCAATGGGAAGAAGCCGCGGAGACATTGAATTCCATTCCCCCAACGCACGAGACCTTCAAACGCTATCGCCTAGAGGCGATGGTCGCTGACAGCAAGCAGCAGTGGGACAAAGCGGATAGCTTTTACGAAACAGCCGCTGGCCTGACAACATCACCTGCTGGTGTTTACAATAACTGGGGCTACTCCATGCTAACGCGTGGCAATTACGCTGAGGCTGAGCGCTTGTTCTTGGACGCTTTGCGTTACAATGACTCAATATTTACAGCCAAAAACAATCTGGTTCTGGCCCGTGGCGCACAACGCAAATACGAGTTGCCCGTTGTCACAATGACCCAAGTCGAGCGCGCTCAGTTGCTCCATACTATGGCGCTGACCGCGATCAAGCAAAACGATGTCACGACAGGCAAAGCCTTGTTGCGCGAAGCAATCGACACACATCCGCAGCACTTTGCTGATGCAACGCGCTCGCTTCGTGCTCTCGAAGACAACGTGACAAACTAAGAGATATGCAACTTACGTCTTATGCGGCAGGGATATTCTTGATTGCAGCCCTGCCAATCTCACTTTGGGTCGCGTGGAGCGATCTCAAAACGATGAAAATCCCTAATTTGGCGGTCTATGCCTTGTTTGGGTCATTTGCAGTTCTAGGCTTAATTGCATTGCCGTTTGAGCAATACCTTTGGCAATGGTTGAATTTTGTCGTCATGCTTATCGTCGGGATACTACTTTGGGCCCTACGCACAATGGGTGCGGGCGATTCAAAGTTCATCGCCGCCGCCGCACCGATGGTCGGCACATCTGACACTCAACTGATGTTGATTATTCTGTCCGCCTGCATGCTTGCCGGCGTGCTGACCCACCGGATTGCCAAAATCACGCCTTTGCGTCAACTCGTCCCCGACTGGGAAAGCTGGGAACCGACCAAGGGCAAGAAATTTCCACTTGGTTTCCCGCTTGGCGTATCGCTGGTTCTATACCTAATTTACGTATTCTTCACACGTTAACAAAGCGCTGAATGGACAGGCTTTGTCCATGATTTCGCCATATAAATCAGTGAAACCTCTGCCCAAGAGAGTGTAAGAAAAGTGGGCAGATACGATGAATATGCAGGTTTCAGACGGTGTAATGGCACCGCCAGCGCCAAAACGGTTAGAGCAAATGCAGCTCCCGATGGCGATGATGCGCGATATCCTCATCAAGACAATGTTCCGTCGGAACATCGAAATGGTGTCAGACATGTGCAAGATCATTTGCTTGCCAATGCCCGTCACACAAGAACTCATGGACCTTGCGCGCGGCCAGTTACTTGTTGAGGCAACAGGTACGCTCAATGCTAACTCTGGAAACGAGATGGGATACCGTCTGACAGATGCCGGCAAAGCACGCGCTTTGGACGCCCTTGCCCAATCGGAATATTTTGGCGCGATGCCTGTCCCACTCGACATCTATCGCGAGCAAATCAAACGTCAATCGATCCGAAACATCCACGTTGATCGGGATAAACTGACGAGCGCTATGGGGCACCTAATCTTACCAGATGATTTGTTGGGCAATCTCGGCCCTGCTGTTGGTGCTGGTCGCTCGATCTTAATGTATGGTCCTCCGGGCAACGGTAAGTCGTCGATTTCAAACGGCATTCGTGATGCGCTAGGTGACAAAATCTATATTCCGCGTGCGATTGAGTACTCGGGTCAGGTTATTACAGTCTACGATCCAATCGTTCACTCGGCGGCAGAAGATCAGGTTGATGACCCCAATTCATTGCGTCGTACCTCCGGCCGCTTTGACACGCGCTATGTGCGTTGTGACCGTCCGACGGTTATCACCGGCGGTGAGCTGTCTCTGGACATGTTGGATTTGGTGTACAACAAAACGGCGCGTACCTATCAGGCACCGCTGCAACTAAAATCTACTGGCGGCATCTTTATCGTGGACGATTTGGGTCGACAGGCAGAACCTCCACAGGCCTTGGTCAACCGATGGATTGTTCCACTTGAAGAGAATAAGGATATCTTGGCCCTGCAATCAGGCGAGAAATTCGAGGTGCCATTTGATACCCTCGTCATTTTCTCAACCAACTTCCACCCAAATGAGATCTTCGATAAAGCGGCCCTGCGCCGTATCTTCTACAAGATCAAAATTGATGGCCCAAATCAGGAAAATTTCCTAAAGATTTTTGCGATGGTGGCGAGGAAACGGAAAATGCCGTTGGATGAAGCAACGTTGATCCACCTCCTGAACAACCGTTACCCTGAAATCGATAATGAATATGCCAACTATCAGCCGATCTTTTTGATCGACCAGATGATCTCGATCTGCGAGTTTGAAGGTATACCGTACCAGATGACACCGGAGCTAATCGACCGCGCATGGGCGAACATGTTCGTAAAAGAAGAAGCGATCGTACACTAACTGACACCAAGATTGGTGTTGCAGGATGCGGCCGCATGGGGAAACCCATGCTGGCCGCTTTGCGTTCTGCTCAATTTAACGCAGTCGGTTTCGATGTCCGACCGGTCGATGGCGTATTACAGGACAGCGGTCAGTTTGCAGAAAACTTATCCATTCTACTAACTGTTGTAAGAGATTCAGCCGAAACTGACGATGTATTATTCAGCGATCAGAAGTTAGTCCATCAAGCTATTGATTTAGAATACATAATTATCTGCTCAACCCTGTCACCAAATTACGTGAAGTCACTTCGTAAACAAATTCCAGATCACATTTCGCTCATAGATGCACCAATGTCTGGCGCACAAGTGCGTGCCGAATCCGGCACACTTAGCTTTATGATGGGGGGCGAAGAAGCTGACATTGATTGGCTTTTGCCCCTCTTTAAAGCTATGGGACGTGACATCCATCGGATGGGCGAATTTGGCGACGGCATGACTGCGAAAGTCTTGAACAATCTCCTAGCCGCCAGTTCAACAGCGATGACGCGACTGGTCCTCGATTGGGCGGATGGCGCAGGAATTGATGAACGAAAACTATTGGATCTCATTCACACGTCTTCTGGTCAAAATTGGCTTGCAAGCAATTTCAATAACATTGAGTTCGCACGCGATGGACATGCCGAGGATAACTCGATCGGGATACTCGAGAAAGACATCGCTGCCGCGCTCGATATTGCGCCCAACGGGGCGGATACGTCCCTGCCTAAACACATTCAACACGCCATTCGCGGTCTAAAGCCTAGACCATGACCCCGCTTCCCACCCCCTTTGCCGACTGGTTCAATCGTCGCGGTTGGTCGATCCATCCGCACCAACAAGATATGCTCAAGCGTGCACATGATCCGGCACTGCTTTTGATTGCCCCAACAGGCGGCGGCAAAACGCTATCGGGTTTTCTTCCGACGCTGCTCGAATTGGCCGATGGCACCCACGACGGGCTGCACACGCTATATGTCTCGCCACTCAAAGCACTTGCCGCAGACATCAAACGAAATCTCCGCGCACCGGTGGACGAAATGGGATTGCCGATCCGAATTGAGGATCGCACCGGCGATACGTCCTATACACAAAAACGCCGACAACGCGCTGACCCCCCTCATATTCTACTGACAACGCCAGAAAGCCTCGCACTTTTGACGTCCTACGAAGATGCACCCCGCATGTTCAAAGGCCTAGAGCGGGTCATTGTTGATGAAATCCACGCGCTTCAGGAATCAAAACGCGGCGACCAGTTGATGCTTGCATTGAGTCGCTTGCAAACCATTGCGCCCGGCTTGCGTCGCGTTGGTCTATCAGCAACCGTCGAGGACCCCGATGCCATCGCGCATTGTCTTGCCAGTCACCCAGATCCCTGCGCCATCCTACATGCCGATCCGGGGCCCGACCCCGACATTCAAATGTTAGAAACCGAGGAACATCCGCCTTGGGCCGGCGGGGGCGCTGCCTACGCCATTCCTGCTGTCTTGGAAGAAGTGAAAAAGCACAAAACGACCCTCATTTTTCACAATACGAGGGCGCAGGCCGAAATCTTCTTTCACAATCTGTGGCTTGCCAATTCCGAAGACCTCCCAATCGGCATTCATCACGGCGCGCTTGACCGCACCCAACGCGAAAAAGTCGAAGCCGCCATGGCCGACGGCAAACTACGCGCTGTTGTCTGCACAGGGTCTCTTGACCTTGGCATCGATTGGGGCGACGTCGATCTTGTGATTCAAATTGGCGCTCCCAAAAACGTCAAACGCCTGGTGCAACGGATCGGACGGGCCAATCATCGCTACAACGCGCCCTCCAAGGCGCTCATGGTGCCCGCCAATCGATTTGAAGTCGTTGAATGCGTTGCAGCTCTTGATGCCGTCAAAGCCCACGATCTGGACGGTGACCCCAAAGGCCCCGGCCCCCGCGATGTGCTTTGCCAACACATTCTGATAACCGCCTGTGCCGGTCCATTTGACGCCGATATTCTCTACGATGAGGTTACCCGCGTCGGCGCATTCAGCTCGCTCAAACGCGCCGAATTTGATGATTGTCTCGAATTCTGCGCCACTGGGGGATACGCGCTCCGCGCCTACGACAAATGGAAGCGATTGTTGCAAAAGGACGGGCTGTGGCAACTGCGTGATCCCCGCGCCACACGTGACATTCGTATGAATATCGGAACAATTCAGGACACGGACACCCTCAAGGTAAAGTTTAAGAACACACACAAAGCCATCGGCAAGATCGAAGAAGGGTTCGCAGCGACCCTCACCCCCGGCGATACATTTCTGATTGGCGGTCAAATTGTGCGTTATGACAGCACCCGCGAACTGACAGTACACGTGACCCGTGCCGCAACTAAAAAGCCAAAGATTGCGACGTTTATGGGAACCAAATTCGCGACCTCGACCCAACTGCAGCACCGTATTCTTAAAATGCTGCAATCCAGTGATTGGACCAATCTGCCAAACCACACCGCCGAATGGCTCAATCTGCAAAAGACATTTAGCCAGATGCCCGAAGCCGATCAGATCCTCGTCGAAAGTTTTGAGCATGATACGCGCCCGCATACTGTATTTTACGGTTTTGCCGGACGTAATGCGATGCAAACGCTTGGCCTGCTCCTGACCCAACGGATGGAAGAACTAAACCTTGGCCCTTTGGGTTTTGTCGCCACGGATTACGCAACAATGATTTGGAGCGTGGACGCCGTCCAAACACCCGATACCCTTTTGGAACCAAAAGTGCTGCGCGACGGCTTAGACACATGGCTTGGTGGGAACGCAGTTATGAAGAAAACATTCCGCGCCTCCGCGACGATTGCGGGATTGATCCAACGAAACAACCCGCAATCGCGCAAGACAGGGCGTCAAGCGACGTTCTCAAGCGATATCCTCTACGACACATTACATAAGTACGATCCCGCCCACCTGCTGATGCAAATCACCCAAGAAGAAGCGATGCGCGGCCTCGTCGATTTTGGCCGTGTTGAGGAAATGCTGGATCGCACTAAGGGGCGCGCCGATCACCGCGTTCTCGACCGCGTAAGCCCCCTCGCCGCACCGCTCCTCCTAGAGGTGGGTCGTGTCGCAATACAAGGTGAAGGTCGCGACAGGCTCGCTGAACAGGAGGCCGAGAATCTGATGGCTTTGTCGGGTCTTAACACAATCGACGCGGGCCCGTCTAAACCCCGCTGGCGCGTTGGATTTTGACGATGAACACCTATTACGTCTTTGATTTCCATGGGGCTGAGCTTTGGGCACTGGCCGAAGGTGCGCTGTTCTGGCCAAGCCAAAATCTTTTATGTGTATCAGATCTGCATTTGGGTAAATCAGATCGCATTGCCAGACGTTCCGGTCAAATGTTACCGCCGTTTGAAATAACCGACACACTGTCACGTTTGGCAGCTCTCATAGATACACACGCACCAAAAATGGTCATTTGTTTGGGCGACAGTTTTGACGACCTTGATGCATCGACATCGCTCACCCAAACCAACAGACAAGATCTGGCGCGTATGAAAGCCGGCCGGCGATGGATCTGGATCGAGGGCAATCACGATCCCGGCCCAGTCGATATCGGAGGCGAACACCTCGCAGAGTTTTCCGTTACCGGAATTACATTTCGACATATCGCTGAGCCAGATAAAACGGCCGAAATCTCAGGTCACTACCATCCAAAATGCGGCCTCAGCCACGGGGGAAAACGACCTGCATTCTTGGTTGATAACAACCGGCTCATCCTTCCTGCATTCGGCACGTATACTGGTGGTTTGTCCGGAAGAGACGCTGCCTTTTCGCAGGTGATTGCACCAGATGCCATCGCAATCCTAACCGGTCGCAAAGCTCTGCCGGTTCCACTTGCAGCCACGAAATAAAAAAGGCGCTGCCAAACGGCCACGCCTTTTCTTTTAGCCCAAAATACCTCCGCCGGAGGCATCAAACTTAAGCAGTTAGACCTGTCGGCTCTGCCAGCCCATGTGTTCGGCAACACGCGGTCAACGTATTCGCCAACAAACAGGCAATGGTCATTGGACCGACGCCACCCGGAACGGGCGTGATCGCATCTGCAACTGTTGAAACATCTGCAAAATCAACATCACCAAGCAGCTTAGATTTACTAGGCTTGTCAGGGTGCGGCGCGCGGGTGATGCCAACGTCAATCACGGTCGCGCCCGGCTTAACCCAATCGGCCTTGACCATTTCCGCACGACCAACAGCAGCGACTAAAATATCCGCGCGACGACACACTGCTGACAAATCAGCTGTGCGGGAATGGGCGATCGTAACGGTGCAGTTTTCTTGAAGCAAAAGCTGACCCATCGGCTTCCCAAATAGGTTCGAGCGACCAATAACGACGGCCTCTTTGCCGGACATGTTACCAACTTGATCGCGCAACAACATCAAACAGCCAAGCGGCGTGCAAGATACAAGACCTTTCTCGCCACTCGCCAAAAGACCAGCGTTTACAACGCTGAGACCATCGACGTCTTTTGACGGGTCGATACGGGCCACGACCGCACGCTCATCGAGATGATCAGGAACTGGGAACTGGCAAAGAATACCGTGCACCGACGGATCCGCATTCAATTGATCAATCAAAGCAAACAAATCAGCTTCGGAGACATCCGCAGGCAGTTTGTGCTCAAAAGAGGCCATACCAACTTCAACAGTTTGCTTGTGCTTGGCAGCGACGTAGACCTCACTTGCCGGGTCCTCACCAACCAGAACCACTGCCAATCCTGGCGTAATTCCGTTCTCGTCTTTCAGTCGCGCTACATGCTCTGCCACTTGGCTGCGCACATTGGCCGCAAAGGCCTTTCCGTCAATCACTGTTGCTGTCATCGCTCATCTTCTCTTACAAAAACGCCTCCCGCAGGAGGCTTTGGGATGGCGGGTGGGGCGACGACCTAGTCGAGCGTCACCCCATCCCAATTTCTTAGAACAAGCCTTCGATTTGTCCGTCATCATTCAAGTGAATGTTTTCAGCAGACGGAACGCGCGGCAGACCCGGCATCGTCATGATCTCACCGCAGACCGCGACGATAAACCCAGCACCCGCAGACAAGCGAACTTCACGAACAGGAACAGAGTGTCCTGTCGGTGCGCCACGCAATGTCGGATCAGTCGAGAAGGAATACTGCGTTTTCGCCATACATACTGGCAAATGTCCATAGCCCTGCTCTTCCCACAGCTTCAGCTGATCGCGGATCTTTTGATCCATCAATGCTTCGTCCGCGCGGTAGATGCGCTTACAAATTGTCTGGATCTTTTCAGCAAGTGGCATTTCGTCCGGATAGATCGGTGCAAAGTTTGCAGTATCCGCATCGGCCAGTTCAGCTACTTTCGTCGCCAAATCAGCAGACCCTTCAGAGCCTAACTCCCAGTGACGGGACAGAACAGCCTCAGCACCTTGGCTGGCAACGAATTCCTTAACAGCCGCGACTTCGGCATCTGTGTCTGTGACAAAGTGGTTGATTGCAACGACCACTGGCACGCCGAATGATTTCAGGTTCTCGATGTGACGTCCAAGGTTCGGGCAACCCGCCTTGACCGCATCAACGTTTTCCGCACCAAGATCAGCTTTGGCAACGCCACCGTTCATCTTCATCGCGCGGACAGTTGCCACACAAACAACGACAGATGGGGACAGACCAGCTTTACGGCACTTGATGTTCAGGAACTTCTCAGCACCCAAGTCAGCACCAAAGCCTGCTTCGGTTACAACGTAGTCCGCCAGCTTCAACGCAGTTGTTGTCGCGATGACGGAGTTACACCCGTGTGCGATGTTCGCGAATGGACCGCCGTGAACAAATGCTGGGTTGTTTTCTAGTGTCTGAACAAGGTTCGGCTGCATCGCATCTTTCAACAAGACGGTCATCGCACCCTGAGCTTTGATGTCGCGGCAGAACACTGGTGTGCGGTCGCGGCGGTAGGCAACAATCATATCGCCAAGGCGTTTTTCAAGGTCCTTCAGGTCGTTTGACAGACAAAGGATCGCCATAACTTCAGACGCCACGGTAATGTCAAAACCTGCTTCGCGTGGGAAACCGTTTGCAACACCACCCAAAGATGCTGTGATCTGGCGCAATGCGCGGTCGTTCATGTCGACAACGCGGCGCCATTGAACGCGACGAACGTCGATTTCTTGCTCATTACCCCAATAGATATGGTTGTCGAGCATCGCAGACAGCAAGGAGTGCGCAGATGTGATCGCGTGGAAGTCACCTGTAAAGTGCAGGTTCATGTCTTCCATCGGAACAACTTGGGCGTAGCCGCCACCAGCAGCACCACCCTTCATCCCAAAGTTCGGCCCAAGGGACGCTTCACGGATACAGATCATCGCGTTTTTGCCGATGCGGTTCAAACCATCGCCCAGACCAACGGTCGTTGTTGTCTTGCCTTCACCAGCTGGCGTTGGGTTAATCGCAGTTACGAGGATCAACTTACCATCTTCACGAGATTTGGTGGAGTTGATGAAATCTTGGCTGACTTTTGCTTTGTCATGGCCATAAGGCAAAAGATGGTCCGTCGGGATGCCAAGCTTATCGCCAACTTCTTGAATTGGGCGCTTAGTGGCCTCGCGTGCAATCTCGATATCGGATTTATAGCTCATATTTTCTTTCCTTAGGCTGACGGGCGTATTGGTCCCTTTGGAAAGAAAGCTACTCTGCATACGAGTGTGTGCGACATTAAATTACGACACATATGTCGTCGGAATCGTCGATTACGACACTTGTCGTTTCGGATGGGAAACGGTGGTCACCTATCGTTGGTATGCCCAGACCAAGCTCGTTGCGCTGGAATATGCAACCGCATTGACTGACCGACGGCCAATGTTCCAGGCCGTTCAACCCAGGCAGTCACGCCTCGCCGTCCAACCGCAGCCCGCTTAAATTTCGGGCCATGACCGGGCATATCCTTTTCAATTTCCCGGCCGGGAAAGACACAAGGCAGATTTTCCATGTCAATAACCAGCGTTGTTCCGTCCGGTCCCTGCAGCCGCGAGGACGGGGGGATATATGTAAAATCTGGAATACCCTTAACAATCAGACTTGCCCCGAGCCAAATCGGATTGATTGCATCCAACTCGCACTCAGCAGCAATCAGCGCCAACTCTTCTTCGCTTAGGATCGTTAGCTGGCGCACATTGGCGATTTCAGTACCCTCAGGATGTTGAGAGGCCACACGCACACACGACGTGCGCGTTCGCCCGGCGTGATCTTCGCCTTGAATTCCATCAAAGCCAACTTCCGCGGATGGGTGCGCCACGGATCGCATCGAGGCCGCGATATCGGGCACAACGCCTAGCCAAGTGATCTCACAAACATGATCTGTCGGGGCAAGTGCGGGCATCTCGGGTTCCTTACTTCGAATGATCGCTATCCTAAATCGCAATTATCCAAAATGAAAAGAGCCGCCTAAGCGGCGGCTCTTTTTTCTTATGTCGGTTCCGGTTCCATGCCCCCGTCGCTTGCGCGCGGTTTCTTGGGTTTGGTTTTCGGAATTGCCGTCACACTTGGGGCACTTCCTGAATCCGGCTTGTCTTCTTCATCGTCATCGCGATGGGGTGGCTCGCCACGCACTACACGTTCGATTTCGGCGCCGGTCAGAGTTTCATACTCCAAGAGACCCTGAGCAAGGCGCTCAAACTCTTCGTTCTTTTCAGTCAAAATCTTGAAGGCAAGGTCGTAACCCTCATCGATAAAGCGTTTCACTTCTTCTTCGATCAACTCTTTGGTTGCAGCAGAGATAGAGAACCCACCTGCACCGCCATTCGCCTGATAGCCAGCCGCGGCTTCTTGATAGTCCACGTTGCCAACTTTATCCGACATGCCGTAGCGCATGACCATAGCACGCGCCAACTGCGACGCCTGCATGATATCACCGACTGGGCCCGACGACACGCTGTCCGCGCCGAACTTAATAATCTCAGCAGCCTTACCACCCATTGTCATGGCGATCTTCTGATGAGCTTCGTCTTTGAACATCTGAAGCTTGTCCATTTCAGGCAAACTCATCACCATACCCAACGCACCACCGCGTGGGATGATCGTCGCTTTATAAACTGGATCACACTTGTCGAGGTTGATCCCAACAATCGCGTGGCCAGCTTCGTGATATGCTGTTTTCTCTTTCTGATCCTGCGTCAAAACCATGCTCCGGCGCTCAGCGCCCATCATGATTTTATCCTTCGCCTGTTCGAAATCGAACATTGCTACAAAACGACGGCCAACGCGCGCAGCACCAAGTGCCGCCTCGTTCACAAGGTTCGCGAGATCCGCACCCGAGAAGCCCGGTGTCCCGCGTGCGATGATCCGCAGATCAACGTCGGGGCCAAGTGGTGTCTTACGCGCATGCACGCCCAAAATCTTTTCACGGCCTTTGATGTCGGGGTTCCCAACCGTAACCTGACGGTCAAAACGGCCTGGACGCAGCAATGCTGGATCCAGCACGTCTTTTCGGTTGGTCGCTGCAATGATGATGACGCCCTCATTGGCTTCAAAACCATCCATCTCAACCAGCAATTGGTTCAACGTTTGCTCACGCTCATCATTGCCGCCGCCGTAGCCTGCGCCACGTGAACGGCCAACTGCGTCGATTTCATCAATAAAGACGATACACGGCGCGTTCTTTTTTGCCTGTTCAAACATGTCACGGACACGGGACGCACCCACACCAACGAACATTTCGACAAAGTCAGAACCTGAAATCGTAAAGAACGGCACACCAGCTTCGCCCGCAATCGCGCGCGCCAGCAGTGTTTTACCTGTCCCCGGAGGGCCCTCTAGCAAGGCACCTTTTGGGATCTTGCCACCAAGACGTGAGAATTTCTGCGGGTTGCGCAAGAACTCAACAACTTCTTCCAGCTCTTCTTTGGCTTCATCGATACCAGCAACATCGTCAAACGTCACACGGCCATGCTTTTCAGTCAGCAGCTTGGCTTTTGATTTGCCAAAGCCCATCGCACCGCCTTTGCCGCCGCCCTGCATCCGGTTCATGAAGTAAACCCAGACACCGATCAAAAGAACGAATGGCAGAAGTCCGACAAGGAAGGTTTGCAACCCTGATTGCTCTTGGCTCTCAGCGGCAACTGGAATGCCCTTGCTGATCAACAGATCGGTCACTTCTGCATCTTCAGGTTTGATCGCAACATAGCTTTGGCCATTGCTGCTCAGATAGCGGACTTGCTCGCCATCCAGCTCAACCCGAGACACTTCGTTATTTTCAACTGCTGAAACAAAGTCTGAATAAGACCGTGTGTTGCTTGGGCCCGAGGCCCCATCACTATCAAACAGATTAAACAGCGCCAAAAGCAGGACGAACAAGACGACCCAAAAGACGATATTACGTGCGTTGCCCAAGGGGACACTCCTTCACAATAAGGAATCCATCACGCAAACTGCGCGCGATGGCGTTGCCTTTAAAATAGAGGCTTCCGCGCGATCTTCAATGCGTAACAAGCCAATCTTTGAAATCTGGGGCAATTCGTGCCGACCATCCGTTATTTATGCCCGCGATTGGGGCCGCAATAAGGGTGTCCTTTGACCATACTGAGGGCGTTGAAAGCAATTCCAGCCGCGATGCTTTCAAATCCCGCCAATTCGGGCATTGATTGAGGCCCGTCTGTCCAAGTGCTCGAATGTCATAATCATGCTGTGCAGAACCGGAAATCTCCCAACGGTTATCCCAAATGGTCTCTGTCTCGCCCGCTCCGATAATAATCGAAACCGTCGCGTTCTCTTCTCGAAAAATTATCAACCCGCCATCTTTAGGTTCTAGAATACAGCCAGAGATGGTTGTCCGCTTACCTGTCGCGACTTTTTCTAATGCCGCGTCCAACCCTTCTAATCTCGGCTTGTAAACCGCGCCAGACACCCATTGCAGACCCGCAATTACGGTTCTGCGGAACAACTCAAGTTCGGATGCGTTCTGCTGTGAATGGTTAATCTCCAGACTTAAACCGTTTTGCTGAACGCATTCATCGGCGTAATTTAACACCGCCCGATCAACCACATCTTGCGCCGCCGCCAAATGCGCGATTGTTTGGATAATGCGTTTTGATGTCAGACCCAACGCGTCGAGTTGTCCAAGCATCTGACGCGCTTTTACACGATCATAACGCGGATCATCGTTTGACGGGTCATCGGCCCAAGAAATGTCACGGGTACGTAGCCAATCCCGCAAATTAGATCGCTCACAGCGCAATAGAGGACGGACAAACACCAATCCGTCCCGGTGGCCAGATAATCGCATTCCGGATAGCCCATCCAGACCAGAGCCACGCGACAAGCGCATCATGAACGTCTCAACCTCGTCATCGCTCGTATGGCCCAACATCACGCAATCTAAACTCAGCTCACGGGCCCAAGTTCGGATTGCCTCCCAACGACCCGCGCGCGCAGATCCTTGGAGATTACCTGCTCCTGAAAAGGCCCAATCAGAAACTGAACATTGGATATCAAGTGCTGCGCATTGCGTTTGTACCAATTCAATCTCTTGCGCGGCCTCCGCGCGCAAACCGTGATTTACCGAAATTACATGGAGGTTTTCCGCACCAAAGCGCATTGCCATCAAATGGAGCATTGCGATTGAATCGCCGCCACCTGACACTGCGAGACCAATTTTAGATTTGTCGAGATTTAGATCGGTTAACTCGGCAAGCGTTGCATCTACCTGATCATCAATCGATAGCGAGGCCGTCACTGGCATCCAAAGTTGCGCATACTTGATTGCGCTTCTATTACCGCTGCAGTCCCGGGAAACCGAATGCCGACCTCACCCAAGGTTAGGCAAGCATCTTGAGTTTGCCCCAAGGCACCAAGCGCGTACCCAAGTTTATACAAGGCTTCTGGCGCGACAGATCCCGTTGGTTCACCTGAGAAGCTCTCAAGATAGGCGCGGGCCGCATTTGGCATATCACCGACACCTTCCAACGCCTGTCCTCTGATCAACGATGCCTGAGCGGACAGTGAAGACCCGGGGTATGAGGCCCTAAACTCAGTGAGCTGTTCAATCGCGCTGCTGAAGTCGCCAGAAGAAAGCGCAGTCTGTGCACGCTCAAAGTCGGCCTTTTCACCCACTGCAAGCGCGGGGTCAGAGGTTTCATTTGAAGGCTCCGGCGTCGGGACAGTAACTCCATTGTCAACGCCGCCAAGCGATGGCGTTGACCCCAGCTGACTGATATCGCAATTCGGTTCTAATTCACACAAACGGAATTCAAGATCGCCAACCCGGTTGGTACCATCCACGGTGATACGGTTGACGCGGAATTCCAATTCCTCGGTTTTTGAGGTTAGCCGTTGCAACTGACTTTCGATTGAATTCAATCGATCCAGCGGCGTGCTCCCAGTGGTTCCCTCGGTCAAACCGCCTGTCGCAGATAACTCGCTTCGCAAACTTTCAATATCGGAATAAAGCACTGAAAGTTGTTGCCTGATATCAGACAACGTTTCATCTTGTGCCAAGGAAACCCCCGGCAAAAGACAGGCCAAACAAACGACAATTGAGAACCGCGAAATCATAAAGAATCCCTAGCTGAGTGCACCAGACGAGATGATCGTAACAGCACGGCGGTTTTGCGCATAGCAACTTTCTTCTGAACACACTTCTACCGGGCGTTCTTTTCCGTATGAAATTGTTCTCAGGCGCGACCCATCCACACCTTGTGATATCAGAAATTCGCGCACGGCGTTCGCGCGGCGGGCACCAAGTGCCACGTTATATTCGCGTGTGCCCTGCTCGTCTGCATGGCCTTCAATGATGGCTAGGTAGTCCGTGTTGGTCTGAAGCCAGCTCGCTTGACCACTGAGCGTTGCTTGCCCCGCTGCCGTCAGTGTTGACTGATCAACGGCAAACAAGACACGGTCGCCAATTGTCTCCGAGAAATACTGAGGGCTGCTTGGATCGCTCGCTGCATTCTCAAATCCGGCGCCACCCAAAGCCCCAGCGCTGCCACCAGCACCGTCGGTTCCGCCGAAACGGTCGGGTCTTGTACATGCTGTCGTCGCCAATGTTGCAATCAGCAACAGTGCTGTTGTTTTTGTTGAAATCATCCTGTCCTACCGCTTTTTCTGGTTATGTTTTTATTTGGGGCGAGCATTCAACATGCGCGCCTATGATTCAAGGCTGTAAAGGTCCCCATGATGGGTCAGATGCGCCACTTTGGAGACTCAATTGTCTCGGCTGTGTACGCCCAGCAATATCGATACTGTAGAGAGACGCCGAACCATTCGCGCCCTGCGTTTCTCGCATGAACATGATGACGCGGCCGTTTGGACTCCAAGTGGGGCTTTCATCTAAGAACGATGTCGACAGTAAACGCTCTTCTGTTCCATCGGTGCGCATAACGCCGATATGGAAACGCCCGCCTTCTTGATTGGTAAACGCGATCTGATCACCGCGTGGCGACCAAACCGGACTGCCGTAGCGGCCTTGACCAAATGAAATGCGGCGCGGCTCTCCTCCTGACGCGGCCATGATGTAAAGCTGCTGTGTGCCAGAACGGTCGCTCTCGAAGACTATCTGTGTACCGTCAGGGCTAAAGCTCGGAGCTGTCTCAATCGACGGCGCTGAAGTAAGTCTGATATGCTGGCCGCTTCCAAGGTCAGTCATATAAAGATCGGTATTCCCGCCGTTGATCAAACTATAGATGACCTTGGATCCATCGCGCGAAAACCGCGGCGAAAATGACATTTCACCCGCGGCAGTTTGCAATTGCCGACGACCGACGCTCGCGACATCAAGAACATTGATCCTTGGGAACCCGCTTTCATATGTTGTGTAGAGCACGCGGTCACCGGTTGGCGAAAAGCGCGGCGCAAGAACGATCGATCCAGCATCGGTCAGGAACTGAACGTTCGCGCCGTCGTAATCCATGATCGCGATCCGTTTTTGACGCTCGGCCTTGGGGCCGCTTTCAGCGACAAACACAACGCGGCTGTCAAAATATCCGCCCTCGCCTGTGATCCGGCTGTAAACAGCATCGGCAACTTTATGCGCCATTCTGCGCCAACCTTGGGTGGTGCCGACCAGTTGCAATCCTTCACCCAGTTCTTCGCCTGAGAAAACGTCATACAACCTGAACTTTACGATCAATTGATCACCGCTGACACTTACCGCGCCACTGATCAGCGCTTGGGCGTTTATCGCCCGCCAATCGGGATAAGACACTGGCGCTGAAAAGGACGCTGGTGAGCTGATAAATGCATCACTGGAAATTTCGCGGAAAAGGCCTGTATTTACGAGATCCTGTGCCACCAAGCGGGTTAAATCCGCCGTGACACCTTCGGCTCCAGCTGTTTCAGATTGAAACATCGGCACTGCAAACGGCAGCGGTTCGATCACGCCATCCGTAATTTGGATCCGCAAAGGTCCACTTTGTGCACTTGCGAGACCCGCAAAAAAGCACATCAGAATAATGCCCAACACCCGCTTCAACATGGTTTTTTCCTCTTTCACCCGGATCTTCGCCCGGTCCGTATCAATGTTACGCCCAAAAGCATCGTTTCCAGAGGGGAAAGCTATACTTTGCGCGCCTTATTGCCAATATTGTTACCGTAATCGCATTCCGGTGGGGTCAAATGTGATTACCACGTCTTTCCATTGTCCATATTTATCCGCTGGTAGGTCATATCCGCCATTTTGACATCGTAAAATTGCGCGGCGTGCTGCTTCGAACGCGGCGCGCTGTGCCGTGTCGGTGCCACCAGTGGCCGAAATCAACGTTGGGCCACTCTCAACGGTTCCTGAACGCGTCAGAGAAAAGCCAACTTCGACGGTTACGTTTGCAGAGGCCGCGCCTGTATCAACGACCCAACATTGGTTCACGGCCACGCGGAAACCATCGCGCTCGCCCCCAGTCATTGGCGGACCTTGTTCCACTGTGGGCTCGGACCCAACAACATCAGCTAATAGATCATCAATCTGCGTTGATGGGGCCTCGGTTGGTTCTGGGTCAGAAACGGGTTCTGGTTCCGGCTCCGGGGTTGGACGATTAGGTCGGGACGCTGGTCGAATGGAGCTTTCTGGTGCCCCAGAAACCTCAACATTTTCAACTGTGGTTGTCTGTGCAGTATCTGGCGCGGATGTAGGTTCCTCAACTGGCTCCTCCACCACATCTTCAACCGGCTCTTCGGGACGTGCTGCGGGTGAAGTGTCCACGGAAACCGGTGCATCTGTCTGCGGCTGTGGGATCTGACTGGGCGCGATCACTTGCGCCGGTGCGGCATTGGGCGTCTCGCTCACGATCGGCTCAGAAATTTCAGGCTGCTCTTCTAGGTCCGGGGACGTGATTTCGGGAACCTCATCTGTGACTTCTGCAACAGGGGCCGGAGGTTCCGGAGCTTCGGGTGGCGGTGTATCTTCAATCGGTGGTTCGACCGGTTCGGGCTGCGGCGCAGGCTCTGGTTCGCTTTCTGGCGTCGGCGTTTCGGGTGGTGCCTCTGGAGTCGGCAGCGCCGGTGCCTCTGGGATTTCGACGCCAGGATCTGGCGATGTTGCGCGCACCAACGCCGCGTAGTCTTCGCCAGAAATCACGCTGACATCGGATACCTCCATCGGCAGCGGCTCAGAACTGAGCCCCCACCCAAGGACCAACCAGACAACCAACGCTGTATGACCAATACCCGATACATATGCCCCGAAAGAGCGCATGGCCTAGCCATCAGACCCGGTAAACGTGGGCCCACCCAGATCGGTCACCAAGCCAATGTTCGAAAAACCAGCGGCATCTAATGCGCCCATCACTTGCGCAACGCGCGTCCAATCATTGGCGCCATCTGCGCGCAGAAAAATGCGATCGCTGTCGCGTTCTGCGGCGATCGCGCGCAATTTGGAAACCAGCTCATCCTGTGGGGTCTCAGTGTTTTGAATGGCGAGACTGCCGTCGGCCAAAATGCTAACCGTAAGGGGTTCTTCTTGATCAGCGGGCAACGCATTCGCTGCGGTTTCTGGCATCTGCACAGGCACGCCGACTGTCAGCAAAGGCGCTGCGACCATAAAGATGATCAACAACACCAGCATAACATCGACAAACGGCGTAACGTTGATTTCAGACATCGGAGCGGTACGCGCAGCGCTGCGTCTGCGACGCCTGCCCCCACCGCCGCCGGATGATTTAATAACTCCTGCTCCCATATCAGCTATCCAACTGACGGCTTAGGATGGTGGAAAATTCATCCGCGAACGCCTCATATCCCGCTAGGATCCGGTCGCTGTCAGCGGATAGTTTGTTGTAAAACACAACGGCAGGGATCGCGGCCAAAAGCCCCAAACCTGTGGCCAACAAAGCCTCGGCAATACCCGGCGCAACAACCGCCAAATTGGTATTTTGTTGTTCAGCGATCTCAATAAAGGCATTCATAATGCCCCAGACAGTTCCGAACAGACCAACAAAGGGGGCCGTTGATCCGACCGTGGCCAACACCGGCAATCCCTTTTGCAATAGACCTGCCTCTTTGGCGATGGCCACGTCCATGGACCGATCTATCCGGGCATGGGCGCCTGCGATCAGCTCACCGTCTTGTCGGTGGCTTCTCTGCCATTCCATCATACCAGCGCTAAAGATCGTTTCAGCCGCACCCGTCGGGTTCGGTCCAATTTGATCATACAATGTGTCGAGCGGCTCACCCGACCAAAACGCACGGTCAAAAATCTCTGCGTCTCGGCGGGCTTTGCGGTATTGGCGTGCCTTATCAATGATAACCGCCCAGCACCAAAATGATGCAAAGATCAGCATGATCATCACAAGTTTCACGGTCAAAGTCGCGCGCGCAAATAGCGCCCACATGGTAAAGTCGGTTGCTGCTTCCATTGGCCTGCTCTGTCTCTGGTTCTATTTTCGAACTCTATTACAGATAGGAATAACGCAGTTTTTCCGGAAAAGGAATGCGCCTCTGGCTCACAATCGTGAAACCCGCCGTAATGTCAGCCTAGTTTTGCGCGAAGTTCCGCTGGCAAACGCACTGCTTTGCCTGCGGTAGACATGCAAACTGCTGTTACTTTGGCACGGAACAACAACTCATCACCGCGCATGACCTGTTGATCAAACACCCAGCGCATTGCGGATGCGGCGTGATGTTTTGTCACCACCTCTAGCGCATCATCCAGACGTGCTGGCCTCAAATAATCAGCCTCGACCCGAACGACGACAAAGACTATCCCGTCTTCCTTCATCTTATTCTGATCAAGACCAAGTTCTCGCACCAATGTAGATCGGCTGCGCTCGATGTATTTTAGGTAATTGGCGTAATAAACGATCCCACCCATGTCGGTGTCTTCGTAATAGACCGTAACTGGCAAGCGATGGGTCATTGGCGCACCAACAAACGTGCAGCCATCCGCATCGAGTGGCTTGGATCCTCGGACATTGCTGGCAAAGTCGGATCGTAGGCAGTGCGAATAATGTCCGCGACGTCAGGTTTTAGGACGGCTTTGTCTTCTACAACCGCGAGCGGTGAAGACTCCATGAAAGCTGTATCTGACCAAAGCAAAATGGTTTGAACGGCTTGGCTAAGTGCAATCGTATCTGCCGTGGCATTGGCCATATGCTCATCCAACCGCAAAAACACGAATGCCGCTTTGATCGCTCCGTCTTCCTCGAACCGGAATATCCGATATTGGTTGGCATCAGATTTGATCAAGCGTTTCACGAGAATCTGCAGGTCGGGAACCAATTTATTCAAATTCGGAACTTCGGGCAGTTCATCCCAATCCTTGCAAAAGAACACCATGAGGTTTGAGCCAAGTTCAGGGTCGGTCTCTGCCATTTTATGGTTGGCCAGTACGACGACGGCCTCAATTGCAGCTTTGAAAACATCGAGACTTTTTTCATCGACGCCAAAAACAATCGGCGCAATCGGGCGTCCCCATCGGGCACACAGATACTTGCCATCTTTGCGGGTAAAGTACTTGGCGATGTCTTTGTTGGTCTGCATCTTGGCCTCGGTCGTTCGTATCGTTGGTGCTTAGCCAAACAGCTCGGTCTGCCCCTTGGGCGGGGTCAATCCAAGATGGGTCCAAGCAGCTTGCGCTAGCATGCGCCCGCGCGGTGTGCGTTGGATTAGACCTTTTTGCAAGAGATAGGGTTCGATCACTTCTTCCAAAGCGTCGCGACTTTCTGACAATGCAGCCGACATAGTTTCAATCCCAACTGGGCCACCTGCATAGCTTTCCGCAATCAGCCGCAGATATCGACGATCTGCACTATCGAGACCAAGATGATCCACACCAAGTCGTGTCAAAGCGCGATCTGCAATCGCCTGATCAACACGCCCGTTACCCTCAACAACCGCGAAATCGACGACGCGACGCAGCAAACGACCGGCGATACGTGGTGTACCACGGGCACGCTTGGCGATTTCGCGCGCGCCATCGTCGCTGGCCGGTGCCCCCATCAAGCGGGCACCGCGCATGACGATCTCATGCAACTCATCGACGGTGTAGAACTCCAACCGTGTCGGAATACCAAATCGATCCCGCAAAGGCGTCGTCAACAACCCAAGCCGCGTCGTCGCCCCAACCAAAGTGAAAGGCTGCAATTCGATGCGCACGGTTCGGGCTGCTGGCCCCTCACCGATCACAAGATCCAGCTCGAAGTCTTCAAGCGCGGGATACAGAACCTCTTCGACAGCGGGGTTAAGGCGGTGAATTTCGTCGATGAACAAGACATCACGCGCCTCAAGATTCGTGAGGATCGCGGCCAAATCGCCAGCTTTCGCCAGTACCGGCCCTGAGGTCATGCGAAAGTTCACGCCCAGTTCGCGCGCCATGATCTGCGCCAGTGTGGTTTTCCCCAAACCGGGAGGTCCGTGGAACAATGCATGATCCATTGCCTCGCCGCGCTGCTTGGCGCTTTCGATGAACACCTTCAGATTTGCGCGCGCATCCCTTTGGCCAATGAATTCATCCAAGGTTTGCGGACGCAATGCGCGGTCACCATCTTCTGGCTGGCGCTCGGGACGCAGGGTTGGATCAGGGTCGGACATATCCATCCTCTACCCCTTTGGTGCCAACAGCTTCAAGGCCGCACGGATCAAGGTTGACGTATCTGCGTCTGGCGTCGCCCCTAAAGCTTCGGCCACGGCACCCGCAGCATCCCCTGGCGCATAGCCCAAATTCCCAAGCGCTGAGAGTGCTTCGGCTTGAGCGGGATTACCTTGCGGAACTTGCGCGACGGGTGTTGCAGCTTCAAACGGTTCCAACACATCGTCCCCAGTGGCCTGTGCAATTGTGCCGCCCATGGCCATCACACCGGGTGCTTTGTCCTTAAGCTCAATTGCCACACGCTGCGCTGTTTTGGGGCCAACTCCTTTGGCTTTAGCGATGGCATTCCAATCGCCCAGCGCGATTGCCCGGCTCACACCATCCGCACCGATGGTGCCAAGGATCGCCATAGAGGCCTTGGCACCGATCCCTTGAACGGACATCAACAAACGATGCCACTCTTTTTCGACCAAGGTCAGAAAGCCAAAAAGCTGCAGGTTGTCTTCGCGCACGAGCAAATCGGTGTACAATGCCACCGCCTCGCCATTCGCGGGCAAAGACGCCATCACGCGGTTTGAGACGTAAACCAAATATCCAACGCCGCGCACGTCGACCAAAATATGATCGGTTGATCGGTATTCTAACCGGCCTGAAATCTTGCCAATCATGCGCTCGCCTTTGCCAGTGCTTGGCTCAAGCGACCCGCAGATTGCGCATGATGCGCGTGACAAATCGCGATCGCCAACGCGTCTGCAGCGTCCGCGCCCAAAATTTTAACGCCAGGTAGTTGGATTTTCACCATATGCGCGATCTGTGCTTTGTCAGCGTGGCCGACGCCAACAACCGCCTTCTTCACAGCATTTGGCGCATACTCGCCAACGCTGATCCCTGCTTGAGCCACGGCCAGCATTGCAACGCCACGCGCCTGACCCAGTTTCAGCGTTCCCGCGCCGTCTTTGTTGACGAACGTCTGCTCAACAGCGGCTGTATCAGGTGTGTATTGTGCAACCACGTCGCACAAACCCTCATGCAAAGCCAAAAGCCGGTCAGAAAGCGCGACTCCGATCCCGTGGCAATTTCCATTCGCGACATGCGAAATTTTACTGCCGGACACGTCAATCACGCCCCAGCCCATATTCCGCAAACCGGGATCAATCCCTAAAACGCGCATTTGCGCCCCCTGCTCGTTTTGTTATTGGAAACAGCGGTAGCACAAAACGCGAACATAATCCAAGACGTTTACGCAAAGGCAATTGACCCTTCGAAAACAATACCCTGTAAAATGGATATATTACAAAAGGTTATAAATAATTTCGCCCAGAAAATAGGCATTCTGAAAACGCATACGGGACATGCTCAAAGAGCATTGGTCAATTCGATTGGGCAGCACTAAATGCAGCTTAGAAACACACAGCGGCATGGCCGCGCAAAACACATAATAGGAGTAAGGCAATGGCCGCTTTTGATACCAATCGTTCTGTCACCGTAATGTCCGCAGGTCGCGTAAATAGCGCTGTTGCCAACTTTTTTGGCACGCTCGTCGCTTGGAACGAAGAACGCGCGACAACCAAAGCACTTTCCAACCTGTCAGCGCGTCAGCTTGACGACATCGGTTTGTGCTACGGTGACATCAGCAAAATCGCTAAATCACACCGCTAATTTCTGAGTAGTTTCTACTCGACGGGCCGCCCTGCAAACGCAGCGCGGCCCTTTTTGGTATGTGCATAAAAAAAGCGCGCCAAATCGGCGCGCTCATTCAATAGATCTGAGTGGTATCAGAGACCGATCGCGTTTAGGAACTGCGCGATAGCGACAGTAGCGACGTCAGCTTGCATGACCCATCCGCCGATGCGTTCTACAAATGATCCTTCCGTCAACAACTCGACGCGACCATCATATGTCGCTTGTCCGAGTGTCGCGTAGATGAAAGCTTTGAAGAAAACGGCTGCCCCAAACAACAAAACCAGACCCCGCAAAGGGAACTTTGGATTATAGACGCGCGGGCGGGCGACGATCAATCCGTCTGCTCTCATCACGTGCGTTGCACCTTCGGACATCCGCTGATGTTCGCGAACAATTTTGCGAAGACGTTTATTGAATGGTACTTGAACAACCGACATTCTATTTACTCCAACTAATTTGCCCCAAAACTTAGTCTCATTTGTCGCGGTCAAATGTGGCAGGATTGGGGCTTAACGCCGAAACTCACCAAAAATTGCCTTTTACTCATGTTTTCTGGACATCGTTAGCGTCGTCCAGTCAACAATCACCTGACGTAGGGTAAGATTGAAGCCACAACGTGAATAAACGTCAATTACCTCGTCGGCCTGTTCGTTCAGAATTCCTGAAAGAATCACATGCCCACCAGGCTCAACAGCACCCGCGAGATCAGGTGCTAGCATGACCAACGGACCCTTCAAGATGTTCGCAAAAATTAGATCAAACGGCCCTGCTGATTTGATTTCAGGGTCATCCATGCCAGCAGCGACAAGGCATCGCACCTTGCCTGCCAATTTGTTGGCTTCGACATTGGCCACTGCGACGTCGACAGCAACAGGATCAATGTCGCTCGCAATAACTTCGTTTGGTGACACATGAGCTGCCGCCATGGCCAGCACGGCCGTTCCACAACCGACATCAGCAACGCGCTGCGGCACCTGACCATCCGCCAACAACTGATCGAGGCCCTTAAGGCAACCAAGTGTCGTACCATGATGCCCAGTTCCGAATGCCATTGCTGCCTCAATCAAAAGCGGAATGCTATCATCTGGAACCTTGTCTGCGTCGTGACTGCCATACACAAAAAATCGGCCTGCTTCGACAGGGGCCAATTCTCGTCGAACTTGCGCGACCCAATCCGTTTCAGGCAATTCGGAGACGACGAACAATTTTGCGTTGTGCATCGTCGCAAGGATCGCAAGACCAGCCTCATCCGGTGCTTCCGTGAAGTAACCGCCAACTTCCCATATGCCAGACCCGTCTTCGACCTCAAACACGCCAACGCCAGTCGGCTCGGGCTGCAAAGCTTCAAGAGCATCGCCCAAAGCATAAGCAGCATCTCTGCCAGTGAGTGTCGTCAAAGCGGTAAATGTTGGCATAAGGGGCGCCCTTTTTCAGTTGCGCCCCCCGGTTAGCCCGCTAACGGGCAAACTGCAATCTTATGTATTTATGCGCCCGTACCGATGGGACAGGTCACACCCGTCCCGCCGATCCCGCAATATCCACTTGGATTTTTTGCAAGGTATTGCTGGTGGTAATCCTCAGCAAAATAGAAAGTCGGCGCGTCAACGATCTCGGTTGTCACAACACCATATCCCGATGCCTTCAAACGCGGCTCAAACATATCCTTAGACGCCTTCGCAGCTGTCGCTTGCGCGTCAGAATAGGTATAGATGCCAGATCGGTACTGCGTGCCCCGGTCATTGCCTTGTCGCATGCCTTGGGTGGGGTCATGCCCCTCCCAAAAGACCTTAAGCAAATCGTCAAAGCTGATGACGGCCGGGTCATAGACCACACGTACAACTTCATTGTGGCCGGTTTTTCCACTGCACACCTCTTCGTAGGTGGCGTTAGGTGTATAACCGCCTGCGTAACCAACCATCGTCGAATGCACGCCATCTCGTTTCCAGAACATCCGTTCAACGCCCCAGAAACATCCCATCCCAAACATTGCTTCTTCCAAGCCTGCAGGAACATCCAAACTTAGTTCAGAGCCCAGCACAAAATGCGTGGAGGCCGTTGGAATAGCCATATCGCGGCCCGGCAGCGCTGCATCGGCAGCAATCATTTCGGATTTAGCGGAGGACATGAAAAACATCGCAATGCTCCTGTGTTGTTGCCAAGCATATATAGGGCGCGTTCAGTCGGTTTTCTACTCAGCAGGTTGCGCAACTTTTCGCGAGAATATTGTTTCATTTCCCGGTTCCGGATGACGCGGAATTAAGAGCGCTAGCAAAAACGAAATCATCGCGAATCCAGCGGCCGCACCAAATACGGATGCAGGAGAATACAGCCACAAATACCCAAGCCCGACAGGTAGAAAAACCGCCGCGATATGGTTGATTGTAAAGGCGACAGCAGCCGTTGGCGCGATGTCCTGCGGGTCTGCAATCTTTTGGAAATACGTCTTGAGCGCCAAAGCCAGCGCGAAAAAGATATGGTCCAAAACATACAAAGCCGCCGCGATCACAACACCCCAGCCGAAATAATAGATCCCACCATACGCTAGAAACACACACACCAGTCCCAAATACTCAAATAACAACGCCCGCCGCTCGCCGAAAATCGCGACCGCTTTGCCCAACATCGGGGCGACGATAATGGTGACCATGAGGTTGATCAGATAAAGCTGCGTGATCTCATGGACCTCAAACCCGAATCGTTCGACCATCATGAAACCCGCAAAAACGACGAATATCTGACGCCGTGCGCCCGCCATAAATTGCAACAAGTAGTAGAGCCAATACCGTTTGCGCAGGATCAACTGCTTGCGCTGCGGATGCGGTGTTTCGAACTGCGGAAACGCAAAATACATGTAGATGGCAAGGATCGCAGTCACGCCGCCACCGGCCCAATAGACGACGGTATAGCTTAGGTCGTATGTCTTCCACGTCAGTACAATCAGCACATAGGCCAAGAACGTCGCGGCCGATCCAACAGCCGTCAGCCAGCCAATCACCTGCGGCGCGCGGGATTTTTCGATCCACTGAAGCTGAAGCGACTGGTTGACCGTTTCGTAATAGTGAAACCCGATGGACGACAGCATTGTCAGCGTCAAAATCCCAGCCATTGAAGGAAAGTAAGACGTCAAAGCAGTCGCAATTCCCAACACGAACAGCGACACAACCCCCAACACTTGTTCGCGCATAAACATTAGTATCGCGATCACACCGATGGCCAAAAAGCCTGGAATTTCACGCACAGTGTGAAGCCAGCCAATGTCTGAGCCATCAAAATTTGCGGCTTCAATGACGAAATTGTTCAGCAGTGCAGACCACGTATTGAACGCGATCGGCATGGCGATAGCTGCCAAAACAAGGAACGTTATTGGTCGCCGCCATAGTGGCAATTCACGCGATGCTGAGAGTTGTACGATTTTCATAGCCAAGGCTTACGCCCGAATTGACAGAGGCGCGAGGTCAAACTGCGCCTAGTCGACGACCCTTGATGAAAAATCACCACGCAAAGCGACTTCTAATATCTCCAAATCATCAGAACAGTCTGCATACTGCGTGACCAACCCCGGCGGGATGACGAATGCGTCACCCATTTCAAGCGCGGATGGCGGCTGCCCCTCGGCGACGAGTGTCATTGATCCCTCCATCACAAAGGTAAAGTGGATATCGGCATCATGAACCGTCTTCGACGTGATCCCCGCGTCAAAGCGCGCAACTTCGATCCCTGCGACACCCTTGGTGCCCGCGTTGATCCCAGTGTCGCGCGCGGCAAATCCCGGAATACGGAACGGGCGCCACTCGGCGAGGTCTTTTTTGTGATGCACGAATTTTTGTCCCTGCCATTCGCGATCCGGATCAATCGTATCGTTTGGCAGCGTCATGTTGTGATCAATGGTCGTGACATGTTCAGCAGGTACACCGACCTCGATCACCTCAATATCGGGCGACGCATAGACAACGCGGTGGCGAATGCCCGGTGGCTGCGTCACACAATCGCCCGCGTGTAGGCGCATCATTTCGCCCTGATCTTCGTACAAAAGATCAACCCAGCCACGATAGCAGAAAATCAGCTGAAATCCCACGGTGTGATAATGCACCATATCAGGCACAGGACCGCCATCCGGGATCCGAATATGGCTGGCGATGATCGCACCGCCTAAGCGCGACGCAATCAAATCACGGTAATGCATCCCAGCGCGCCCGATGACCCAAGGCGCCTCGTCCCGTAGGCGGCGCACCTGAAATTCATGCTGAGCGGGCGGCACATCTGCGACGGGTGTTAGCGGCGCTATCTCAATGCGCGTGCCATTGGGTGCCGTTAGTTTAGTCTGACCCTCGGCAAAGCCTTGGATATCATCAGTCAGAATACGCAAAACACCCGGCGCAACATCCGCGCCCTTTTCGATACGAATGTTCAAGCCATGGCCCGAAAACGTGGCTGTTGTCGGATCATCCGCGGGGAAAATCGTAACCATGCGCAGACCCAACACCTTGGTGTAGAAAGGCAAATCATCGCGCAGCTCTTGCGTCGGCAACAAAACCTCGGCGTGGATTGGTGTCTGGGTCATGGCAGTATTCCTCTAGCAGTCATGCAATCATGCGGATCTGAAAAAGGAAATAGGAAACGTCCTAAATCGTGCGGAGGATCTCCTGAACCGTCACACGATCCGCGCCTGTCAGGTCAAGTAAGGGGCGCGGCAAATTCGATGAGACCAGCCCCATTTCCTGTGCAAGTGCAGAAGCAACACGCAGGCTACCCTTTTGCTTACAGAGATCCCATAGCGGGATCAGCTTTGCATCTAACTTGCGTGCGGTTTTGACGTCATCCTCCAAAGCCGCATTCGCGAGCGCGACCAATGGGCCCGGCAAAGTGCCTGCGATCGAGCTGTAAAACGCTTTTGCCCCTGCCAGAAAAGCATCAGCCATTCCCCAGTCGCCAGAATATCCAATGGCGAGGTTTTTCGGCAATGTCGCTAACTCCGCGGCAAAATCACCATCTGCCGGAAGTGGCATTTTGATTGCTTGCACGGTCGCAAGCTTGCTCAATCGCTCAATCAACGTCCTAGAGAACTCGAAACTTGTTGTGCCAGGGTTGTTGTATATGCACATCGGGAGATCAGTGGCGTTTGCAACCGTCTCATAATGCTGCGCCACTTCAGCCTCAGTCAGTGGGTTATAGGACACGGGCGCCATCAAGATCCCATCGGCCCCTGCGGTCTGCGCATCTTGTGCCAAGACAGTAGCCGCGTCAGTGCGGATCGCACAAACCCCAACGATCAGTGGTAAATCACTTAGCACCTCCCGCGCCGCGGCGATCGCGCGTTTCCGCTCGTTGGGCGAAAGGAACATGTAGGTCCCTGTGCTGCCCAAAATGCCAACAGACGCCACCCCAGTTCTCTCAAGATTTGAAACCAGCCGCTGGAATTCATCAACAACAACCACACCCTCGGTATCCATCGGAGTCAAAGGAAACGCTGAAAGACCTTTGAACATGATCGCTCCTAGTAAAAGCTCTGAGGGTCAATATCGATGCTCATGCGAACATTTGACGACAGCTTAAATTGACCTGCCCATTCCGCAAGTGCGCGCTGCAATTGGGCAGTCTTTTCGGCCTTAACCAACAACCGCACGCGATGACGCCCGCGTATGCGCGCAATTGGCGCTGGGGCCGGTCCGTAAACCTGAGCACCGATCCGACGTAACGGCGCATCCTGTCGCGCCATTGCAGCGCCTAAATCAAACACCTCTTGGACATTTGGGCTACTCAACACGATCCCGGCCATCCGCCCATAGGGGGGCACACCCGCTTGCTTGCGCTCGGCTGCCTCGGCCGCCCAAAAGCTTTCCTCATCCCCGGCTAAGATCGCACGGATCACAGAATGTTCAGGCTGATAGGTTTGCAGTAGCGCCTCGCCCGGTTTTTCAGCACGCCCCGCGCGCCCCGCGACCTGACGCATCAATTGAAACGTCCGTTCCGCCGCGCGCAGATCGGACCCTTGCAACCCAAGATCCGCATCGATCACACCGACCAGTGTGAGGTTCGGAAAGTTATGCCCTTTGGCGACCAATTGCGTACCGATGATAACATCAGCCCCACCTGCAGCTATTTCCTCAATATGCGCTTTCATCGCGCGCGCCGAACCGTATAAATCTGACGACAGCACAACAACGCGCGCTTCGGGGAACAGTGCAGAAACCTCTTCGCCCATTCGTTCCACGCCCGGTCCAACAGCGGACAATCGATCCTCTGCTTCGCAGTGCGGACACACAGTTGGCATGGGTTTTGTTTCACCACACTGATGGCACATCAACCGTTTGAGGAACCGATGTTCGACCATCCGCGCATCGCACTCATCGCACCCGATCTGATTCCCACACGCCCGGCACAGGGTCACAGGTGCATACCCACGCCGATTCAAGAAGATCAGCGACTGTTCAGCCGCATCCAAACGTGTCTGGATTGCTGACTTCAGCGTTGGGGATACCCAGCTGCCACCTGGAACCTCTTCGGCACGCATATCAATTGCAGACATTTTCGGCATGACCGCCTCGCCAAAACGCGCATTCAAAGTCTGACGCGCGTATTTCCCCGTCTCGACATTCGCCCAGCTTTCAAGGCTCGGCGTGGCCGAGGCCAAGACAACCTGCGCATCGTTTATTGCTGCACGCAACACGGTCATATCGCGCGCGTTATACATAACACCGTCTTCTTGTTTGTAGGAAGTGTCATGCTCCTCATCCACAACCACGAGACCCAAATCTTGGAAAGGTAAAAACAACGCAGATCGCGCGCCAACAACCATCTGTGCCGCACCTTGCCCGACCATTTTCCAGCACCGACGCCGTTCAGTCATCGTCACACCCGAATGCCATTCGGCCGGTTTCATGCCAAATCGAGCCTCAACCCGCGTCAAGAACTCGCCAGTCAACGCGATTTCAGGCAACAGAACCAGCGCCTGTCGACCCTGACGCAAGCATTCTGCGACGGCCTCTAGGTAAACCTCGGTTTTCCCGGATCCTGTCACACCCTTTAGCAAAGTTGTCCCGTACGCCCCAGATTTGATACCTCGACACAGGACACCGGAAACCTCTGCCTGATCGGCAGTCAGGTCTTTTCCGCCATAATCGGGATCCAATCGCGGATAGGGCGTGTCACGTGGGCTGTCTTCTTCATGAACCGCGCCCTGTTTGACCAATCCTTTGACAACCGAAGTTCCGACGCCGGCCATCTCTGCCACTTCTTTCAGCGTAAACGATAGCCCGCCATAATCGCGCAAAACACCCAATACCTTTTCGCGCGCGGGTGTCATTCGATCAGGCTCACCCGTTCCCAAACGATACACTTTGCGCATCGAGGGCGCATCGCCAAGACCTGGCGCACGGGTTGCCAGCCGCAGCATCGCGGACATCGGGGTGAGTGTGTAATCAGCTGCGCGCGTCAGAAATTCCTGCATCTCTTCGCGCATTGGCGCCACATCCAGCACCCGTATGACTGAACGGATTTTGGAGTATTCGTAATCGCCTGCCCCTTTTTGCCAAACCACGCCCAACACTTTGCGCGGCCCCAATGGCACTTCGACAAACGCCCCCATCATCACGCCACCCTCAGGCGCCTTATAATCAAGCAAACGGTCGATTGGCTGCGCAGTCAACACGCCAACCAAATCTCCTTCGTGGAAGAATGTTTCGCTCATGTTAGCGCTAGCATATTTGGGGTTTCAGCATTCACCCCCATGAGGTAAACGACCCGTAACAAAACGCCAACCCATCGCTGGAGAGACCCATGAAATTTTTCGTAGATACCGCTGAAATTGATGACATCAAAGAATTGCACGCCCTTGGCATGGTCGACGGCGTCACAACAAACCCGTCCCTGATTGCGAAATCTGGCCGTGACATCTTGGAAGTCACCAAAGAAATTTGCGACATCGTTGATGGTCCGGTTTCTGCAGAAGTCGTTGCGCTGGACGCAGAAACCATGCTCGCCGAAGGTCGCAAGTTGGCCAAAATCGCCGACAACATCGCGGTAAAAGTGCCCCTCACATGGGCGGGCCTACAAACATGTAAAGCCCTCAGCGAAGAAGGCACCATGGTCAACGTCACACTTTGTTTCTCCGCAAACCAGGCGCTGCTCGCGGCAAAAGCAGGCGCAACTTTCATTAGCCCCTTCATCGGTCGCCTGGATGACATCAACCTTGATGGGCTTGAGCTGATCGAGGACATTCGTACGATCTATGACAACTACGGTTACGAAACTCAGATTCTCGCCGCCTCAATCCGCTCTGCTAATCACATGAGCGACTGCGCGAAAATCGGAGCTGACGTGGCAACAGCCCCACCAGCGGTCATCAAGAAGATGGCTGATCACGTACTGACTGACAAAGGTTTGGCCGGCTTTATGGCAGACATTGAAAAAGCAGGCATCACGATCCTCTAACTTCTGGCGTGATAAGCGTTTGAAAGCCCGCCGATGGCGGGCTTTTTTGCGACGAATTCATAGCACCACGCGGCCATCAGCAATGATCGGCAAATTGGGTTTGGACAAAAGCTCGACCAATACGTCATAGACCAGTCGAATTCTGCGAGACGATCTAAGTTCGCTGTGCGTCGTCAAATAATAGGGCACAGGAAAAACGGGCGCTTCTGGCAGCAAAATCTGCATTTCGGGAAAGGGCGCTGCCAGTTCCTCCAACATGGGCATGATGCCCATTCCTGCTCTCGCCATTTCCCAAGCACCGATTCCACTATCCGTCATCACTGTTATGTTTTCTGCGGTCGCAGCGATTCCAAACCCTTTGATAACGTCCAACATTTCCCCTTCCTCGCCCGCACCAATAAATTGAGCTTTCGCTAAGTCTTTGGCTGTGTCGAACGGTCCATGGGTCGAGATATATCGGCGACTTGCATAGAGCTTGCCCGCCCCGTCTCGCAGTTTTTTTGCGATGAGCTCTGGCTCTGTCGGTGCCACGTGTCGTATCGCGATGTCCGCTTCATGTCTTTGCAAATCTGAAAGCGAGTTGGAGGCCTGAACAGATATCCTAATCTGCGGAGCACGCTTTCGCAGTTCCATAACCACAGCTGGCATAACCAATTGTGCAAACAAATCCGTAACTGAGATGCAGACGTCGCCAGCGATAGACGTTGCGCGCCCTGAGGCGGTTAGGGCAACTTGATGTGCAGCATCGCCCATCTGTCTGATATGGGACAGCAAATCTTGACCGGTTGGGGTCAGAATCAGCCGTTTTCCGATCCTTTCAAAAAGAACAACATCCAAGTCGTTTTCCAACGCTGCGACCTGTCTGCTCAAGGTCGGTTGCGTCAGACCAAGAGATCGCGCTGCCTGCGACAATGACCCTGTCTCTGCAGTTGCCCAAAATGCTCGGGCTTGGTTCCAATCAAATGTGGGCGCGCGCCAATCCATACATATACGTATATAGGAAAGCCATTTTTTGACAATTCCCTAGATCTATATGCGCACGTATACCAACCCAAACAGGAAAGGATACACTATGACCTCTGCAGCCTTCTGGGACAATATCGCCGAAAAATATTCACGTGATCCAATTAGCGACATGGATGCCTACACCGAAACACTGAACCGCATGAAAGACATCTTGCAACCCCATCACCGTGTCGTCGAGATTGGGTGCGGGACCGGCACAACCGCGTTAGATCTCGCACCACTCGTCGATCAATATACCGGAACCGACATCTCGAAAAATATGATCGAGATTGCAAAAGACAAACGTAAGTCTGCCAACATCGACCATCTGCAATTCAATGTCGCATCCGCGGATACCCAATTCAAACCACAACCAGATGTCGTAATAGCCCTTAATCTACTGCATTTGGTGCCAGATCCCGCAGGCCACATTCGCCAAATATTTGCGGCACTTCCATCGGGCGGGCTGTTCGTTTCAAAAACCGCCCTCCTTAAGGATGGGCCATGGTTCCTACGACCTGCAATCGCGATTATGTCCGCACTCGGCAAAGCCCCGTATTGCGAACGTTTAAGTCAAAGCGAGAATGAACAAATGATCATCGACGCGGGTTTCGAAATCACTGAGCAGCAAGTTCAAGGTGGACTCGCCCCGCGCCAATTCATTGTCGCCCGCAAACCTTAGCGAGTCCTCTCGGTCACACCATCACACCTAATCGTTTGGGTCAGCGCGACTTAAGGGCAGCAATGCCCCAAACAACCTGCTAGTGTTTCGATCAAACGACAAAGAGCAGGTTTATGTCGAAACAAAAGCTGATGGACGAGAATGTCCGCAACACGATTATCGCAACCCCAGAGGTCATCCTAGAGGACCAAAAGCTCATGGATGCGCTCATTCTCGCGAATGAGCAGGCGATGGGTGAGAACATTGTTGATCTTCGCGGCATCGCGATGGAGCGGCTCACGTCGCGCCTTGATCGTCTTGAGGACACGCACCGATCGGTGATCGCTGCGGCCTATGACAATCTCGCCGGCACCAATCAAGTTAATCGCGCTGTGCTACGCTTGCTTGACGCCACAAAATTCAACGATTTCCTGCATGATCTTTCACATGATGTCGCCGACATTTTGCGCGTTGACGCTGTCAGGCTCGTCTTGGAAACCGAAGAAAGCGCGGATGAAAGCGATGATGTCGCCGCCGTTCTTGCTGTTCGCTCTAAAGGTTTTGTCGATGCATACGTCACACGTGGCCGCGATATTCCTTCCCGACAGGTAACACTGCGCCAAACGGGCGCCGACGGCGAACCGCTTTATCGTGACAAAGCCCCCTACATCCGTTCAGAAGCCTGCCTTAGATTGGATTTCGGTGATGGGCGCCTGCCGGGAATGCTGCTTTTTGGATCCGAAGACCCGCATCTCTTTACGCCACAACAGGGCACCGATCTGATGACATTCTTTGCCGGTGTCTTTGAACGGACAATGCGCCAATGGCTGGGTTGATCTCACCCGCACTTACAAACGCCCTCGCCCATTGGCTCGAGGCGCAGTCGGCTCTTGCGGGGCATGCCATCAACACGCGCACGGCCTATCAGACGGACGTTCTGGGCTTCCTTGCTTTTATGACGCAACACAAAGCGGCCCCTCAAGGGCTTACCCCAATCGCATCTGTCAGCGTCACAGATATGCGCTCTTGGATGGCGCACGAGCGCGCGCGCGGCGTCGGTGCACGTTCACTAGCCCGCAGCCTCAGTGCTGTGAAAAGCTTCTATAGATGGCTGGCGGACCGCGAAGGGTTTGAACCGACCGCCGTTCTTTCGACACGCTCGCCAAAGTTTCAAAAGAAACTCCCCCGACCATTGGCCGTCGATGCCGCCGCTGCCGTTTTGGACACCGTGGCTTTTCAGTCCCAAGAACCTTGGATAGCAGCCCGCGATCAGGCGGTCGTTACACTCCTCTATGGGTGCGGCCTTCGAATTTCCGAAGCCTTAGGCCTCAAAGGGTCCGACGCGCCGCTCCCAAAAACACTTCGGATCACGGGTAAAGGTGACAAAGATCGGGTTGTTCCTGTCATCGATGTCGCCCGCGAGGCAGTTGATGCTTACTTGCGCCTTTGTCCCCATGCACAAGAAGCAGACCAAGCCCTCTTTCGCGGCGCGCGCGGCGGTCCGTTAAATCCACGCAGCATTCAAAAAGCAATGGAACAAACCCGCCTTCAGCTCGGCCTGCCCTCGACAGCAACCCCGCATGCTTTGCGCCACTCCTTTGCAACGCACCTGCTCAGCGCTGGCGGCGATCTCAGATCCATCCAGGAACTTTTGGGCCACGCGTCACTCTCGACAACCCAAAGCTATACAGCAGTCGACACAGCCCGCTTGATGGAGGTTTACGACAAAGCCCACCCGCGGGCCTGATCTTCTTCTAGCCAGAAATACCTCCGCCAGAAGCACACAAATGGTGCAAGCCATTCGTTGCTCTTTTTCCCAAATTGATCCATGACAGCCCCATGACTATTCAAACCAAAGCTCTCGCCGTTCATCTGTTCACTGCAACCGGCGCCGTTTTCGCAATGCTCGCGATGCTCGCCGCCGTCGAAGCTGACTGGAGCTTGATGTTCCTTTGGCTGGTCATCGCCTTCGTTGTCGACGGAATAGATGGCCCGCTCGCGCGCAAATACGATGTCAAAAAGAACGCACCAATCTTTGATGGCGTTCTGCTGGATCTCATCATCGACTATCTCACATATGTTTTCATCCCAGCATTTGCGCTTTACGCTTCAGGATTGATGGATGGGTGGAGCGGCTTGGTCGCAATCATCGTAATCACCTTCACATCGGCAATGTATTTTTGTGATACACGCATGAAAACAAAAGATTATTCATTCAAAGGCTTCCCCGGCTGCTTTAACATGTTGATCTTGGTGCTCTTCGCCTTGCAACCACATTGGCTGATCTGCTTGGCGCTTGTACTCGCGCTTTCGATAGCGATGTTCCTGCCTATAAAATTCGTCCACCCAGTCCGAACCGAACGCTGGCGCTACGTCACTCTGCCGATGGCGCTTGCATGGACCTTTTTCGCAGGCTGGGCTGCTTGGGTGAACTTTGACCCCTCCAGCTGGGCGCACTATGGCTTGATGATCACCTCTGTTTACTTGCTCGGCGCAGGTGCCGCACAGCAGGTAATGTACGGCAAAGATGGCTAAAGCCGCGTCAATACAACGCCTGTAACAATCAGTGCGGCGGCTGTCGCTTTTTGCCACCCCATCTTTTCGCCAAAAAAGAACCATCCGATAAAGACCGCGAACAAGATCGATGTCTCGCGCAATGCCGCGACCAATGCGATGGGCGCGATCGTCATGGCCCAAACCGCAATGGCATAGGCCCCATAGGATGCCATCGCTGCCAACGACCCCATAACCCAAGTACGCGGGCTGGCAACGATGACATTACGTCCCCGCAAGACGATACAGATTGGGGTGAAAAACACAGCGTCCATGACGAATAGCCACGCCACGTAGGCCACCGCGTCACCCGATACGCGTGCACCCAATCCATCAACAATCGAATACCCCGCCGTCATCGCAGCGGACCCCAAGGCCAAAGGCACCAACTTTTGGCTCTCACCTGAGCCAAAGACACCTTGCGCCATCATCAAAATGCCAAAGCCCAAAACGATAACGCCAATATATTCCCAGCCAGCGATCATATCACTTAGGAATAATGCCGAAATGACCAATACAACCATTGGCGCTGCCCCGCGGGCAATCGGATAGACCCGGCTCAAATCGCCTTGCTCGTAAGCAAAGGCCAAAAACAGTTTATAACCAGAGTGAAACACACCCGAAGCCAACAGCCATAGCCACACATCGCCGCTCGGGAGGTCTCGGGTTAAGCCGATGAACAGGCCAAATGCGCCCTGCACCAACGTCAGGATCAACATCGAGGTCATCTTTGATGCACCAACTTTGATCAGCGCATTCCACGTCGCGTGCAACAGTGCGGCGAACAAGACCGCCAGCAATACCCAGATGCTCATGTGCCACCGTCAGATCAAAAGTGATCCGGCCCCTTCCAGCTTTAACAGTGCCACTTTGGCCTCAACACCACCAGCCCCAGAATACCCGCCCAGCCCATCGGCCGCGAGCACGCGGTGGCACGGGATGAGGATGGCGATTGGGTTGGCACCGCAGGCCTGTCCAATCGCTTGCGCGGATACGTTCAGTTCCTTTGCAAGATCGCCGTAGGTTCGCGTGTCACCAAACGGAATCGCACAAAGCGCGTCATAGAACGTCTGTTGAAACGCCGATCCACGTGGTTTCACTGGAACAGTGAAATCTTGCAATTCGCCGGCGAAATATGCGCCCAACTCAGCACGCAACTGATCGGCCAGCGCCCCCTCAGTCAGGTTTCCCGGATGGCCCCAATCCAGCTTTGTTACCGCGTTCTCAGCGACATCAAAACCCAAAGGGCCAACCGGGCTGTCAATCAAGACGGGCATCTAGCCGAGCGCACCCTCGCACCGGCCACAAACACCCGCATGAGAATGCTTGCCAACATCGGGTAAGATCTTCCAGCAGCGCTGACATTTCTCACCGTCTGCTTTGGCGAACACGACGGCAACATCCGCGATGTCATCCATTTTGAACGCGTCATCTGGCGCGGCATCCGTGGACACTGCGATTCCAGACGTGATGCACAGATCGTCAAAGCTAACGGTCCCTAGGATCGCGGCAGTCGGCGCATCGACATATACCGTTGGTGCCGCCTCCAAAGACGCGCCAATGACTTTTTCGGTCCGCTGGATTTCCAACGCCCCTGTCACAACACGGCGCACTTTACGAATGGTCGCCCATTTTGCCGCCAATGCTTCATCAAGCCAAGCTGTCGGCGTTTCTGCGAAGTCCTGCAAATGCACAGAGGAATCATCGCCCGGATTCCGCTCCAGCCATACCTCCTCCATGGTGAATACCAAGATCGGCGCAAGCCATGTGGTCAGACGGTGATACAAGATATCCAATACGGTGCGGGCCGCGCGACGTCGTTCCGTATCGCCGTCGCAGTACAACGCATCTTTGCGGATATCAAAGTAATAGGCCGACAAATCCAGCGTCGCAAAGTTAAACACTGCCTGCCAAACAGAGTTAAAATCAAACTCGCGATAGCCCTTCTGAACTACACCGTCGAGTTCTGCCAAACGGTGCAACACCCAGCGTTCCAACTCTGGCATGTCAGCTGGGTCAACCCGGTCCGCCTCTGTAAAGTCCGACAAAGACCCCAGCATAAACCGCATCGTGTTGCGCAAACGGCGATAGCTATCTGCGACCCCTTTCAGGATTTCTGGCCCGATCCGCTGATCAGCAGTGTAGTCGGCCTGTGCCACCCACAAACGCAAGATATCCGCGCCGTATTGTTTGATCACTGTTTCGGGTGCGATGATATTGCCCAGCGACTTGGACATCTTCATGCCCTTATCATCGAGCGTAAAGCCACATGTCACAACGTTGCGGTACGGCGCACGGCCCAATGTCCCACAGGCTTGCAACAGCGACGAATGGAACCATCCACGGTGCTGGTCTGTCCCCTCTAGGTACACATCCGCGATGCCATCCTCGGTCCCGTCGTCTCGGTCACGCAGAACAAACGCGTGGGTCGATCCGGAATCGAACCACACGTCGAGTACGTCAAACACCTGCTCCCACTCATCCGCGTTGTAATCACCGCCCAAGAACCGAGCTTTTGCACCATCCTCATACCAGCAATCCGCGCCCTCGGCCTCAAACGCTTCCGCAATCCGCGCGTTCACGGCTGGATCACGTAACAAGAAGCCCTCATCCGTCGGCAACACGCCTTTGCGGGTGAAACATGTCAAAGGCACACCCCAAGCACGCTGGCGCGACAGCACCCAATCGGGACGTGCTTCAATCATAGAATACAAACGGTTACGCCCAGCCTTTGGCCACCATTGCACCTGCTTGTCGATAGAATTTAACGCACGCTCACGGATGGTTTTACCCATTTCGTCCTGACCATCACCAACTTCACGATCCACACTGGCAAACCATTGCGGCGTGTTGCGATAGATGATCGGAGCTTTCGAACGCCAAGAATGCGGATAGCTGTGCTTGATCTTGCCACGCGCTAGCAACCCGCCGACCTCAACCAGTTTGTCGATTACGGCCTTGTTCGCGTCGCCCTCACCGCCCTTGCGGGATAGAATGTACTTACCCCCAAAGAACGGTAAGTCCGCACGGAACCCACCATCATCCATGACATTATAAGTGATGACCTGCTCAAGCATGCCCAAATCACGGTACATCTCGAATTCTTCCATCCCGTGGGACGGCGCGCAGTGAACAAAGCCTGTGCCTTCAGTGTCGGTCACAAACTCAGCAGCACGAAAATCACGGATGTCGTCCCATTCTCCGTTGCCGCCTTCGGCCCCTTTTAGTGGGTGCGTCAAGCCAACGCCTTCTAGATCGGCAGCAGGTACGTCCGCAACACGAGTGTACTGGTCTTCCTCCAACCTCGCCCGCTTCATGACGTCAGCCGCCAGATTGTCGGCAAGGATGAATTTGTCCCCAACCGCAGCCCAGCTTTCCTCAGGCGTGCCAGTCACCTCATAAAGGCCATAAGCGATGTCCTTGCCAAAAACGACGCCCTTATTGGAAGGCATCGTCCAAGGTGTCGTTGTCCAGATGACGACATGAGCACCCGCCAGTTTGTGATCTGCAGGTTCGGCGACCTTAAATTTCACCCAGATCGTAAAGCTTTCCTTGTCGTGATACTCAACCTCAGCCTCGGCCAAAGCGGTCTGCTCCATCGGCGACCACATCACGGGCTTGGATCCTTGATACAAAGTCCCGTTCATCAGGAACTTCATGAACTCTTCGGCAATCACAGATTCCGCACGGTAATCCATCGTCAGATAAGGGTTTTCCCACTTACCTGTGACACCCAGACGCTTGAATTCTTCGCGTTGAACATCAACCCACTCATCCGCAAAAGCGCGGCATTCACGGCGGAAATCGACGACATTAACGTCGTCTTTGTTCTTGCCCTTTTTGCGGTATTTCTCTTCGATCTTCCACTCAATCGGCAGACCGTGACAATCCCAACCCGGCACATAGCGGCTATCAAAGCCCATCATCTGATGGCTGCGGACCACAAGGTCTTTCAACGTCTTGTTCAGCGCGTGCCCAATGTGCAAATGCCCATTCGCATAGGGTGGGCCATCGTGCAGAGTGAATTGCTTGCGGCCCTCCTTTTCGCGCAGCCGGTCGTAAACGCCGATTTTATTCCAGCGCTCCAGCCACGCTGGTTCACGGGTCGGCAATCCTGCGCGCATCGGAAAATCCGTTTTAGGCAGGTTCAAAGTATCTTTGTATTCGGGGGTGTCGGCACACATGTGTCCGTGTCCTCTTATCAGTCATAAGGTTTGGATCAGGGGCGGTGCGAAGTCTCAGACACCTTGGCCCGGCGGCTCGTTTCAGAGCGCCGGGGAAATAATTCGTATGATCTGCATCATCAACATACCGCGCTTATAGGCCCCTATAAATCAAGGGTAAAGCCCAGCGCGCCGCGCCGGCTTCTTTTAGCAAAAAATACCTCCGCCGGAGGCCCCGCTTGCAAGACGCGCAGCGCTTTGCTAAACGCCGCCCATGGCTCACTTGATGACAAAAACCATGACGACAAAGACCACCGCGCTGCGGGGGGCTTTTTGGCATGGGTGAGTGACAGACATCTAAACCAAATTTCAAAGCCAGCCCCGCCGCAAGGACCGGGGCTTATTTATTGGCCGCGGTCCACATGAACAAAAGGACCAAACCAATGACCATCCAAGACCCAAACGACCCCCAACCTGCACCCATCGTCGCGATCGTCGGCGCGACTGGCGCGGTTGGTGCCGAATTGATCGCGAGCCTTGAGGCACGTAAATTTCCAGTTTCAGAACTCCGCCTCTTGGCTTCCGCCCGCTCGGCGGGTCGTACGATCGAATTCAATGGCCAATCTGTCGCTATTCAAGAGCTGACAGAAAACAGCTTTGCAGGCGTCAACTATGCGTTCTTTTCTGCGGGTGCATCGATCTCGCGGAAATTTGCGCCCATTGCGGTCGCTGCAGGCGCGCAGGTCATCGACAACTCCTCAGCCTTCCGCATGGACGACGATGTCCCCCTTGTTGTGCCAGAGGCCAACGGAGACACGCTCGCAAACGCCCCGATCATCGCCAATCCAAACTGCATTGCAGCCATCCTGACAAGCGCCCTCGCCCCGCTGCACCAACGTTGGTCCATCACACGCTTGTCGATGTCCACATACCAAGCCGCGTCCGGCGGCGGTGCAGAAATGATGGAAGAACTGCGCGAAGGCACACGCGCCTATCTTGCAGATGAAGATTTCGAACCTCAGGTGCTACCCCACCCCTATGCGTTCAACATTTTCAGTCACAATTCCGATGTAGACCCCGAAACTGGTTACAACGGCGAAGAGCTTAAGGTCATCGCCGAAACCCGTAGTATCCTGGGTCAACCCAAGCTCCCGATCAGTGTCACCTGCATCCGTGTACCGATCCTGCGCGCCCACGGCATTGCTCTCAACATCCGATTTGAGGACCACGTCTGCCAAGACAGCATCCGCCAAGCCTTGTCAGCGGCCCCCGGCGTCAGGTTGGTCGATGACCAAACCCTCAACCATTTCCCCATGCCTGCCGAGGCATCCGGTCAAGAAGACATCCTCGTCGGCCGCATCCGCAACGACCTCGGCGATCCCTCGGGCCGCACAACATCGATGTTCATCGTAGGCGATCAGTTGTTAAAGGGAGCAGCCCTGAACGCGGTACAAATCGCAGAAAAAATCCAAACGGAAGTTAGTTAGTAGTCACTATTACTTTTTGGCGGGGCGCTACTCAACTTTACTGTGTAGCGCCCTGCATTTCACGTTTGGAATGGGAAATTTCTACCGGAGTTAACTGGCAAATATTCCAGGACAAGACGTCGACGAACCATTCGCCCACGATAGTGCTGCTGCATGAAGGTCAAAGAACGTCTTGTTTCTTGTTGTTCTTAAGGTTGTTCCGCCCGCTCCGTCTGACAAAATCTGCATTGAATATTGGACATTGGACATTAGCCCCGCCTCGTTAGTCATAACGGCGCCACCTAGCCGCTGTGCAATGATCAAACGATCGATACCGTCTTCGTTGGTAATTGAAGCGCGATACCCACGAAGCAGCTGTCCACCGACTGGCATACCCAATCCAGATACTCTTTGAGTTGTCGTCGTTTTGTTGTCTAAACACTGGCGTGCATATTGGGCCAAACGTGTCTTAACGTCATTTGGCGAACTCGCAATTTGTTCAGTAGATTGAGCTACACCGAACGGAAATTTTGGCGCGAATGCCTCAAGCGCTACGCCCGTTGGCAGACCTTCAGTGCTTTCTGGTCCACTGGTCGACATGCAACCCGCAGCTAAAATAGTGAAAAATACAGTAACAGCAGTGGCTCTTAACATTATGAATTCTCTTTCTAATTTTGATTTTCAAAACATCGACCGATACACGCTAGCATCGTTTGTCTAGCGCATTTATCCTGGGCGACGTCCTTTATGCGAAAAAAATAGAATCTGAGTCTGAACTACAACAACTTAGGCGATTGTAGGTTTCACCGACAATAAGACCCCGACCGATACCGCGCTGTGTCAAAGTGAAAGTGATCCCGGTGGAACCGGTTGGATTCGGGGCCCAACACCGTCCCAAACGGCCCGCAGGCGGCGCGCCACATCTGGCGCAGCGCACGCCCACGATCACCGCTACCCCAGTCGGTCAACAGGGTGATCTCATCCCCGCTTTTCAACCCGATGCCGGCAATATCAATCGCATGGCCAAAGGAATGCTCGGACAAACGGCCGCTCGCCGCTGAGTTTCTAAACCGGCAAGAGTAATGCGACACAACCCGCAACGAATTGATCCCACCGCCAATGTTACCGACAGCGGGTCTCGCACCGTTATCAACCCAACGTTTTAACGCTTGGGCCGTTTGGCAATCCAGAACCGCTTGCGTGTTTAGACGAACACCCGACACAGATTTGATCCGCACGGCGCTGTCGATACCGCAGCGCCCGCGCCCCTCGACACGACCAATGGCCACGCCTTGAATGTCTGGGTCGCCACAAACCTGCCCGCGCAGACGTGCCGCCTGCGCCTCTTGGTACTGACGCACAATCGCGACGGGGCGTACCTGCGGCAACAGGGATTTACCAACCGCCAATGGGCTAAAGGCAAATAGGTCCAGTTCGGCCCGGCGCTGCGAGCGAGTTTCCGCGCCATAGGCCATATCTGGACGCAGAAAGGGGCGCACCACGGGTCGACCTTCGGCTGTTGGACGCACGATGCGTGGCGCAAACCCGGCAAAAGCATCAGGCCGCAGTTCAGGACGCACCGGGGCAACCGCGAATTTCGGCGCGTTCGACGCGCTGATGCGACCTTCTGGGCGAAGGGATGAATCTAGGGCCTCGGCCAATGATGCCGTCGCAAAACAGGCGACCAACACAGAGACCAGCCAGCGCATCATTTCTTGCCCGCGCCGCGCCCAAAGTTTGGGGCATCGGTATCTTGGCCCGCTTCGATAATTCCACGCCGGATCGCACGCGTTCGGGTGAAATAGTCGTGCAAATGGTCGCCGTCGCCAGTTCGGATTGCGCGTTGCAGCGCAAACAACTCTTCGGTGAACCGGCCCAGAATTTCCAGCGTCGCGTCTTTATTGGTCAAGAACACATCGCGCCACATCGTGGGGTCAGACGCCGCAATCCGGGTGAAATCCCTGAAACCCGCGGCTGAGTAATTCACAACTTCAGTGTCAGTGACGCGCCCAAGGTCGTCAGCAACACCTACCATTGTGTAAGCGATGAGGTGCGGCGTGTGGCTGGTAACAGCCAACACCAGATCATGGTGATCTGCATCCATTTCATCGACCAGCGCGCCAAGTCCTTTCCAAAAATCCTTTAACTGCTCCACGGCTGCACGATCAGTCTCTTCGGATGCGGGCACAACAATGTTCCAGCGATTGTCAAAGAGCTCCGCAAACCCGGCACGCGGCCCCGAATGTTCGGTCCCCGCAAGCGGGTGCGCGGGTACAAAATGCACATCATCGGGTACGTGGGGTTGCACCGCCTCGATCACAGCGCGTTTAACAGAGCCCACATCGCTAAGCGTTGCGCCGGGTTTCAGATGCGGGGCGATATCCGACATCACCGATGCCATCGCGCCCACCGGGACGCACAGGATCACCAAATCGGCATCCGCCACAGCCTCGGCCGCCGTTTCGCAAACGGTACAAAGGTCAATCTCACGCGCAATGTCGCGGGTGTCCTGGCTGCGTGCATAGCCGGTAATTTCGCCCACCAATCCACCGCGTTTCGCCGCATGCGCAATTGACGACGCGATCAGACCGAGGCCAATCAAAGCCACCTTGTTGTAAATTACACCACTCATGACGCGTCCTTAAACTTTGCGACTGCGTCCAACACGCGGTCATTGTCTTCTGGTCGGCCAACCGTAATGCGCAAGCCTTCGGGAAAGCCATAGCCTTTGACCTGACGCACTAATATCCCTGCCGCCTGAAACGCAGTTTCCATCGCGTCAGCTTCTGCCTCATCACCAAAACGCGCCAGAACAAAATTCGTGTGGCTATCATCGCAGGCGATCCCTTGCTGACGCAGTCCACCCGTCAGACGCGCGCGTTCACTGGCATTCATCGTGACACAAGTTTCGGCCCAATCCACATCCCGCGCCGCAGCTTCAGCAGCTGCCAATTGAACGACGGACAAATTGAAAGGTTGGCGGATGCGCGTCATCACATCAATCAAGGCTTTTGGCCCATAGCCAAAGCCAATCCGCAAACCACCAAGGCCATAGAGCTTTGAGAATGTGCGCGTCATAATCACATTCTCTCGGGTCCGGGCGAGTGCTTCACCCCCATCATGGCCATCTGCGAATTCAATATAGGCGCAATCCAGCACGAGAATAACGCCCATGGGCAGGCCATCGGCGAGCCGCTCAATCTCTGGCACCGGGATTATCGTGCCCGTTGGATTTCCCGGATTGGTTAGCATCACAACACGCGTGCGATCTGTCACCGCTGCTAGTATCGCGTCGACATCGACCATGCGCTCTTTTTCAGGTACCTCGACGGGTGTCGCCCCCGCCATATGCGCCAAAATTGGGTACATCGAAAACCCGTGCTCGGTGTGAATAACCTCGTCGCCCGGTCCGGTGAAAGCCTGACAAATGAATTGCAAAACCTCGTCAGACCCTACGCCGCAAATCACGCGATCTGCTTCAAGACCATAAACTTCCGAGATCGCCGCGCGCAGCTCTGCGTGGTCCGTGCTCGGATACCGATGCGTCCCTGTTGCCGCCTCAGTAATGGCCGCGATAGCAGAAGGCGGTGGTCCCAACGGGTTCTCGTTGGAACTCAATTTCAAGACATCTGTCCGGCCCGCAATTGCTGACTTACCGCCTTGATACAAAGCGATATTCATGATGCCGGGTTGAGCTGTGATCTGAGCAGTCATAGTTGGTTCTTTCTTGTTCGACCTTTGGTAGCGGGAACCCCCGCTGATTTCCAGTGCGGCAACTTGGTCGAAAGAGGTGCCACAACGAAAAAGGGCCGCATCTTCCGACGCGGCCCTTTTTGAATGTCTGTGAAGAACGGGTTAGTTCTTCGCGTAGAATTCGACCACGAGGTTCGGTTCCATTGTGACTGGATAAGGCACGTCGCCCAAACCAGGTGTGCGAACGAACTCACACGTCATTTTGGAATGATCGACAGCCATGTAATCAGGCACATCACGCTCAGGCAACTGAGACGCAACCAACACCAATTCCATCTGCTTTGACTTCTGACGTACAGAAATCACGTCGCCTTCTTTGACGCGGTAGGATGGGATGTTCACTTTCTTGCCGTTCACTTCCACGTGGCCGTGGTTCACGAACTGGCGTGCAGCAAAAACAGTTGGAACGAACTTAGCGCGGTAAACAACAGCGTCCAAACGACGCTCAAGCAGACCGATCAGGTTTTCACCTGTATCGCCTTTAACACGCTCAGCTTCACCGTAGATGCGGCGGAATTGCTTTTCAGTCAGATCGCCGTAGTAGCCTTTTAGCTTCTGCTTGGCGCGCAACTGGATACCAAAGTCGGACAATTTGCCCTTACGACGTTGACCATGCTGGCCGGGGCCATATTCACGACGGTTTACGGGTGACTTTGGACGACCCCAGATGTTTTCGCCCATCCGGCGGTCTAGTTTGTACTTGGCAGCGGTACGTTTAGTCATACGCTGATCTCCTTCTAAAAGCGCCCGTTTGTGGGCATGAAGGGCGTTGTCCTTTTCGCGGATTTTGCCGCGATGACAGGGTTCCTCTTGCGAGGTCCACCAACACCAATGAATGCGCGGCTTATAAAGGGGTTCGAATAGGAGTCAACAACCTATTCATCTCGACAAACTTGTTCAAAATTAACCAAAATTTGAACTTTCCGCATTTATCCACTAAGTTGCTTACAAATAACAAAAAAGACTTGAGCGGTTTCTAAATGCTACAACATCTTCAGTCCGCCTGGGACGAGGTTCTGGGCCCTATTCTGCGTCGACCAAAACGCCTACAAATGGCGGCCCTGTGTCACCGTGGCGAAGGCGCAGCGCGCAAATACCTTTTGATCACCAGCCGGGACACCGGACGTTGGATCATCCCCAAGGGTTGGCCAATTCGCGGATTGTCATCCAAAGAAACAGCACTCCAAGAAGCATGGGAAGAGGCCGGCGTCAAAGATGGCGTGGCAACCAAAGACCCTATTGGCAGCTATAACTATGAAAAACGACGCGCGAACGGTCTATCAGTTCCAGTTGAAACACTGGTCTATTCCGTTGCTGTCGAAAACATGTCGGATAACTTTCCCGAAGCTGATGAACGCCAACAACGTTGGGTCGATGCCAAAACTGCAGCCACCTTGGTTGATGAGCCTCAGCTCAAAGAAATCTTTCTTGCACAATAATTTTCCACTTTTTCTAAAAATGCTCAAAAAATAGTTGCTTTGTGAATGACGTACCCACTACTGGGGTGCGGCAATCGGGGGAATATTTCATGACTGAAGAACAAGGCGATCCACGCCACCTAGAAACGCTAGATCGAGACCTGGCGCGGTTTTCAAATTTAGAGAACGCAACCAGCATGGTCGCACGCCCAATGGTGGGCATTGGTGTCTCGCTCGTTTTTGTTTTGCTCGCGGGTATCGCGGCGATGCTGTTTTTCGGTCAGGAGAGCAACACACTGATCGTTGTGATCGCGGCTTGCCTTGGGGCCTATATGGCGCTGAACATCGGCGCCAATGATGTGGCCAACAACATGGGCCCTGCGGTTGGCGCAAATGCGCTCTCTATGGGTGGTGCCATCGCGATTGCCGTTGTCTTTGAAAGCGCCGGCGCACTGATTGCCGGCGGCGACGTGGTCTCAACCATCGCCAAAGGCATCATCGCACCCGAAAGCATGGGCACTGCTAACGTCTTTATTTGGGCAATGATGGCGGCGCTTTTGTCTGCCGCGCTCTGGGTCAACCTCGCAACTTGGGTCGGCGCACCGGTTTCGACGACACACTCTGTCGTTGGCGGCGTGATGGGCGCAGGCATCGCGGCGGCGGGTTTTGCCGCTGTGAACTGGCCAACAATGGGCAAAATCGCAGCCAGCTGGGTGATTTCGCCCGTGCTCGGTGGAGCGATTGCCGCATTCTTCCTAGCTGTTATCAAATCGCGGATTATCTACCGCGATGACAAAATCGCAGCTGCGCGCGTTTGGGTGCCTATCCTCGTCGGCATCATGGGCGGTGCGTTTGCCGTTTACCTGGCGATGAAGGGTCTCAAAAAGATCATCAAAATCGACCTGACAGACGCTCTTATGATTGGTGTTGCGGTTGGCGTTTTGATCTGGCTCGTCATGATCCCGATGATCCGCAAACAATCCGAAGGCCTTGATAACCGCAACAAATCTCTCAAGGTGCTGTTCGGCATTCCTCTTGTTGTCTCTGCAGCCCTCCTCAGCTTTGCGCACGGTGCCAACGATGTTGCCAACGCGGTCGGCCCGCTGGCAGCGATTGTTCAAGCGTCGCAATCTGGTGATTTCCTCCAAGCGGTTTCGATCCCAATTTGGGTTATGATCATTGGGGCCTTTGGTATTTCCTTTGGTCTGTTCCTGTTTGGCCCAAAGCTCATCCGCATGGTTGGCAGCCAAATTACCAAATTGAACCCAATGCGCGCTTATTGCGTTGCGCTGTCAGCGGCCATCACAGTGATTGTTGCCAGCTGGTTGGGCCTACCGGTCAGTTCGACTCACATTGCAGTTGGCGCTGTTTTCGGTGTTGGGTTCTTCCGCGAATGGGACGCCGAACGCCGGATCAAAAAAGCGCGCATCGCAATGCCGGACCGTCCACAATACGCAAAAGAAGAGCGCCGCCGCCGCAAGCTGGTGCGCCGCTCGCACTTCCTGACAATCATCTCAGCTTGGGTCATCACCGTACCTGCCGCTGCGATTTTGTCAGCTGTAATCTTCTTGGTGATCAATTCTGTCATGGGCTAAACAGCCTGTCTCCTTGAACCTATCTCAATATCAATCGGCCGCTCCACACACCCTGGAGCGGCCGATTTTCTTTGAAAATCCGAAATTTTTGGGTCTTGGACTCCGACACGTGACCGCTATGCTCTGTGCAACTGACGGAGCATTCCATGACATACACCCCCTCGCCGACCCGCTATGACACCATGCCCTACCGCAAATGCGGCAACTCTGGCCTAAAACTTCCCGCAATCTCGCTCGGCCTCTGGCACAACTTTGGTGGCGACACCCCGCACGAGACGAAACGCGCGATGTGCCAAACCGCCTTTGATGTTGGTATCACCCACTTTGACCTCGCCAACAATTATGGACCACCCGCAGGCAGCGCAGAAGAGGCTTTTGGCGACATCCTCAAAACCGATTTTCAGAATTACCGCGATGAGCTGATCATTTCTTCAAAAGCAGGCTACGATATGTGGCCCGGCCCCTACGGCGAATGGGGCAGCCGCAAGTATCTGATTGCGTCTTGCGATGCGTCGCTGAGACGGATGGGCCTCGACTATGTCGACATATTCTATTCGCACCGTTTTGACCCCGAAACGCCACTCGAGGAAACGATGGGCGCGCTTGACCAGATCGTTCGCTCGGGCAAAGCACTTTATGCAGGCATTAGTTCTTACAATTCCGAGAAGACCCGCGAAGCTGTCGCCATACTGAACGACCTCGGGACGCCCTGCCTCATCCACCAACCCAGCTACAACATCCTAAACCGCTGGGTCGAAACGGATGGGCTGAAACAGACACTCAAGGATCTTGGCGTCGGCTCTATTGCCTTTACGCCACTGGCCCAAGGCTTGCTCACAAACAAATACCTCAACGGCATCCCAGAGGGCAGTCGTATGACCCAAGGCAAGTCCCTTTGGGAAGGTCAGATGAGCGACCAAACACTCACCGCGATCAAAGCCTTGAACGAAGTTGCAAGCGCGCGCGGTCAAACGCTTGCGCAAATGGCGATCGCCTGGGTCTTGCGCAACGATGGTATCACCACGGCGCTGATCGGCGCTTCGCGTCCGGAACAAATCACAGATTGCGCGGCCGCGGCGCAGAACCTGTCCTTTACCGAGACCGAGCTCGCAGAAATCGATAAACTGGCCGCCGATGCCAACATCAACCTTTGGGCGGCATCGTCTGGCTCCGAGAACGCGCCTGACTAGATGACACGTACGACGCTCTACAACGGGATTGCCCTCCTAACCGGTGGGCTCTTGACACTTATGGTGCTGACCAACGGCACCCTTGCTGTCTATGGCTCACTGCTGTTTTCGTCTTGGGTTCCGCATTTTACCGGCACCTTCGCAGCCGTCATTTTCCTGCTAATCCTGCGCCCAAAGCGCGCCGCAGCGAAACGCCCCCCAATCTGGGCCTATCTTGCAGGGATCGGTGGGGCATTCACCGTCATGCTGACATCTGCGACCGTCAATTCCGCGCTTGCACTCTCGGGCACCATTGCACTGGGCCTCGCTGGACAGGTCGCATTCTCAGTTTTCGCCGATTTACGCGGGCTCTTTGGACTTCCAACTAAAACGCCGTCGTTGCGCGAAGGGATTGCCTTCGCGCTGATCCTTGGCGGGGCGCTCTTGCTTGTGATTTCTGGTGCCCCAACGTGACGATATTTATTCTGATGGCCTTTGCCGCCGGAATATTGGTTGGCCTAAGCCGCCAATTGAATGGGCGTCTCACCCTTTCGACCTCTGCGATGGAGGCGTCATTTTGGAACCACATCGTTGGTTTTGCCTTTTTGACGATCATCGCAATCATCTTCGGCGGGTTGTTTGAAGGTCCAATTAGTGACGTCCCCCAATGGGCCTATCTCGGTGGGACCATAGGTGTCATCTTTATCGCCGCGTCGAGTTGGCTCGTTCCAAAAATTGGGGCCGTTTCAACCACGATGATGATCATTGCTGGTCAGATGATCTCTGGGCTCATATTAGACCTAATACGCGGTGTCCCAGGCGATACTCTGTGGCGTATTGCGGGAACTTTGTTGATCCTCTTTGGAATGTGGCTGCTGCACCGCCCCATTAGGGTTAACACCTAAAATGCAAATCGGAATCCGAATAAAAGTCGAATTCTTGTAGGGAAATGGAGATCCATCAAGCGCGATCCCAACGCATTACAAGTTTGTTTTGGCAGAGTGCGAAATGGCAAAAACGGCGACATTTCCTTGCTCGGGAGTGCCCGCGACGACCAACGAATTGGCGAATGTGGCACCGGCTTCTGATGCACTCAAGGGCGATAAGACCACGCGTGTTTCCTAGTTCACCGCCCCGTTTCACACAGGTTTTCAAGAGCACGTTTGAGGAGTGACCTCCTTGCAGCCCCCGATGGCACCGCCTATCTCTGACATCAAACAGTCGAGAGAGATGTCCCGTGCCAAAACCAAACGCTGCCGCCCTTGATTTCTTGCAAACTCGCAGGTCTCGGCCCGCCAAGACACTGACCACCCCCGTTCCAAACCGTTCAGAGCTTGAGGCGCTTCTCACAATCGCTGCCCGCACGCCTGATCATGGCAAGTTAGAGCCGTGGCGTTTCATCGTGCTGGGAAAAGCGGCCCTCACTCGGTTGGCTCGTGAAGTTCCCGCCCGCGCAGCCGCCACTGATCAACCAGAAGACAAGACCCTCAAAGCTGTAGCCCAGTTTCAGAACGCTGACTTGGCCGTCGCGGTTGTCGCATCCCCTAAACCATCAGAGAAAATCCCCTCGATCGAACAAGTATACTCTGCCGGGGCCGTCTGCCTTTCACTCCTGAACGCAGCACTTGCAAGCGGCTGGGGCGCAAATTGGCTGTCGGGCTGGGCGAGCCATGACGCGACATTTGTCCAGACGCATCTTGGGCTAACCGATGATGAAACCATCGCCGGTTTCATCCACATTGGCACTGAAACGTCACCTCCGCCGGAACGTCCGCGTCCAGACATCGATGCGATCACAACCTGGAAAACCACATGATATTCCTCGATTTCCTCAAGGCCGTCGCGCAACTCGCAGATCCAAGGTTCCGCAAGATTTTGGGGCTCGGCATTGCGATAACGATAGCGCTTCTTGTTGGGATCTACGCGCTTTTCCTTGGGCTCATCTCACTTACTGTCGCGGATGAAGTAACCGTTCCAGGCATTGGCCCCGTAACATGGCTCGGCGACCTTTTGAGCTTTGGTAGCCTCGGCCTCATGCTGATCCTGTCCGTATTTCTGATGATCCCTGTGGCCTCTGCAGTGACATCGCTCTTTCTCGATGATGTTGCCCAAGCGGTCGAGGACGCCCACTACCCAAACCTGCCACAAATACCGCGGGTTTCGTTCTGGGAAGGTCTCAAAGACACCATCAATTTTCTTGGGCTGTTGGTCGCAGCCAATGTCGCTGCGTTTATTCTCTACGCGTTTCTGCCGTTTCTATCAGTTTTCATATTCTATGGGCTAAATGGTTTCTTGCTGGGGCGAGAATATTTTCAAATCGCGGCCATGCGTCGCATCGGGCGCGAAGCCGCAAAAGAGATGCGCTCCAAATATATGACGCAAATCTGGCTAGCGGGATGCCTGATGGCCCTGCCGCTCAGCATCCCATTGATCAACCTCATCATACCTATCCTAGGTGCGGCAACGTTCACCCATCTCTTTCACCGGATCAACCAGACGGCGGTGACATCCGGTTAAGGAAATCGAAATCACGCACAGTGATGACGCCCGACCAAATGATTGTCGCCAACACCACCCAAATGGCCAACGCCCATAGGCTTGTGATCTTTGCTTTTCGACCCAACTGCGGGTTGGCAGGGGCAGATGCGTGCGTTCCCGGAACCACCTCACCCTCGTCCCCTTGTGTCACCATACGCAGCGGCAAAACGATGAAGAACACCATGAACCAACAAACAGCATAAAGTACGATCGCAGATGTAATACCCATCGAAATTCCTTCGTGATCAACCGCTTCGGCTTAAACTTGCTCTAACTCGACCAAACAGCCGTTAAAGTCCTTGGGATGTAAAAACAGCACTGGCTTGCCATGGGCGCCAATCTTTGGCTCCCCCGTGCCTAGCACACGCGCACCCTCTGCTTGCAATTTATCGCGCGCTGCCAAAATATCATCAACCTCATAGCAAATGTGATGAATCCCACCGGCTGGGTTCTTTTCCAGAAAGTTGTTAATCGGTGACGAGTCACCAAGTGGATATAGCAACTCAATCTTTGTGTTCGGCAACGTAATGAACACAACCGTCACACCGTGGTCCGGTTCATCCTGTGGCGCACCAACATCGGCGCCCAACGCTCCGCGGTATTGCGCCGCTGCTGCTTCTAGGTCTGGCACTGCAATCGCCACGTGGTTTAGCCGACCAATCATCACTTAACTCCTTCGTATTCGTCTTGGGTCTTATGTAGGGCGCGTCGCGCAGCTTCAAGTCTCTCAAATTTTCCATTGCGTCCTTAACGGTCGATTCAACTTTGGCATGTGATGCTGACCTTAGCCGCAACAATGAAAGGAGACACTATGAACAGTCTTGGTGATTTAGTGACAGTTCAACGCCCGACGGCGCGACGCCCATTGCTCGGCGTGACGATCTTGATCGTGGAGGATAGCCGTTTTACCTGTGAGGCCGTGCGTCTCTTATCAACCCGATCTGGCGCGCGCATTCGCCGCGCGGATACGATCACAAATGCACGACGACATTTGGCGATCTATCGCCCATCGGTCGTGATTGTTGATGTCGGTCTCCCCGATGGATCTGGCATTGAACTCATTGAATCGCTCGCGCTCGGCAGCCCAAAGATTGACGTAATTCTTGGAACAAGCGGCGCAATTGATGTCGAAAATGCGATCCTCACGGCTGGTGCCGACGGATTTTTGGCAAAACCAATATCCAGCCTAGCAAGCTTTCAATCCGCAATCCTTGACCACTTGCCAAGGGAACGTCATCCACCTGGCCCACGCAAAGTGAACGATGAACATGTTGATCCTGACCTCGTCGCCTACCACGATGACCTCACCCATGCAGCTCAGGTCCTTAGTGCTAGCCGAAATGCAGATCGCATCGATTACGTTACGCAGTTCCTAGCGGGCGTTGCACACAGCGCGGATGACTCTGATATGCAACGCGCGGTCACTCAGCTCAGCTATTTACGAGAAAATGGTGCACCAACTGACATCGGAATCGCAAAACTCGCTTCTTTGGTAAAAGCGCGTTTAGCCGAGGCAGGGCCTATGTGAACTGGGGATCACAGTATGAAAGATGTGGCGCAGTTAGCATCGTCAAAGATTGCAATTGTCGACCATCTTCATCGAAATTTTCTGGTGATAGCCATGCCTCATAGGCTGGGCGCAATTTCACCCAATCCGCATCCGTCATTGCAAACCAAGCGGTATCTCGATTGCGCCCTTTGACGATCAAATGATTGCGGAACACACCTTCATAGCTGAAACCCAGCCGCTGCGCCGCGCGGCGCGACGGCGCATTCAAAGCGTTGCATTTCCATTCCATACGTCGATAGCCATTGGAAAACGCCCAATCGAGCATCAGGAAAAATGCGTCAGTTGCAACAGGGGTTTGTTGCAAAGCAGGTGACAGGTTCACATTGCCAATTTCATTACTGCCCATCGCGGCAACCGTTGTCCAAAAACAGGCATACCCCAGCGGTGCCGCGTCGCCCGTTTTTCGAATGACATAGGCATATTTGTCGGGTTGGCCCTGCAATTTGGTCAGTAAATCGACCAAAGCCGCCTCGTTCTTTTGGGGCGGCTCATACAAGTAGTCCCATAGCCAATCGTGCCCAGCCATTTGCGCGTAGATGCCCGGACCGTCCGCAGCAGCATTCAAAGGGCGCAAAGTCGCAAAGCGCCCATTCAGATGCAATTCTCGTGGCAAAACCGCAGATTCAAACTGCGGTATGAAATGTCCCAACGGGCGATCCATGTGGCACCTCGACTAATTATGCGATCGCCGCAGTAATGCTGGAAAACCCAGCCGCGACAACCCCGATCTCAGCCAGATCAATCCTCGACTGGGATAGCCCGCAAGTGCAGTTCGCGCATTTGCTCATTTTGAGGCAGCGAAGGCGCCCCCATCATTAGATCTTCGGCGCGTTGGTTCATTGGGAACATGATGACCTCGCGGATGTTATCCGCATCCGCCAACAACATCACAATCCGGTCGATCCCAGCAGCACAGCCACCGTGGGGTGGTGCGCCGTATTGGAACGCATTGACCATACCGCCAAAACGCTTTTCAACCTCATCAGCACCGTAACCCGCAATTTCAAACGCCTTAAACATAATTTCAGGACGGTGGTTACGGATCGCACCAGATACCAACTCATACCCGTTACAGGCAAGGTCATACTGATAGCCCAGAACGTCCTCTGGCGCGCCATTCAACGCCTCCATCCCACCCTGCGGCATTGAGAACGGGTTGTGTTCAAAATCAATTTCGCCGGTTTCTTCATCGCGCTCATAAATCGGGAAATCCACGATCCAAGCAAAGGCAAAACGGTTCGTGTCCGTCAGACCCAACTCATCACCGATCGCCACGCGCGCACGGCCCGCAACAGATTCAAACGCTTTTGGCTTCCCACCGAGGAAGAACGCAGCATCGCCAATATCGAGACCCAGTTGCTGACGGATCGCCTCGGTGCGCTCTGGACCAATGTTCTTGGCCAATGGCCCAGCGGCTTCCATGCCGCCTTCCACTTCGCCGGCCTTCAATTTGACTTGCGCCTCTTTCACAGTGATGCCCAACTCCTGCGCAACCGCATCCGCAGTCTTTTCGCGCCAGAAGATATAGCCCATGCCCGGCAAACCTTCTTTTTGCGCAAAGGCGTTCATGCGGTCACAGAACTTGCGGCTGCCGCCAGTCGGTGCAGGAATCGCACGCACTTCGGTGCCGTCTTGCTCCAACAGCTTTGCGAAAATCGCAAAGCCGGAATCGCGGAAGTGGTCAGAGACCACTTGCATTTTAATAGGGTTTCGCAGGTCTGGTTTATCAGAGCCGTACCAAAGCGCGGCGTCACGGTAAGAAATCTGCGCCCATTCAGCTGGCGCATCGACGTTACGACCCCCACCAAATTCTTCGAACACACCCGCGATCACAGGCGCGATTGTGTCAAACACGTCTTGCTGCTCAACAAACGACATCTCCATGTCGAGCTGATAAAAATCAGTGGGCGAGCGATCAGCACGCGGATCTTCATCGCGGAAACACGGGGCAACTTGGAAATATTTGTCATAGCCTGACACCATGATCAGCTGCTTGAACTGCTGCGGCGCTTGGGGCAGAGCATAGAACTGACCCGGATGCAGACGCGATGGTACCAAAAAGTCGCGCGCGCCCTCAGGGCTAGAGGCTGTAATAATCGGCGTCTGGAATTCGCGGAATTCTTTGTCCCACATCCGCTTGCGGATTGAGGCCACAACGTCAGAGCGTAGTTTCATGTTGTTCTGCATCGCCTCACGGCGCAAATCCAAATAGCGGTACTTCAGACGTGTCTCTTCAGGATATTCCTGATCGCCAAATACCATCAAAGGCAATTCTTTCGAAGCGCCAAGGACTTCGATCTCACGGATGAACACTTCAACCTCGCCTGTTGGCAATTTTGGGTTCACCAATTCAGGATCGCGCGCCTTCACTTCACCATCAATGCGGATACACCACTCGCTGCGTACCTTTTCAACCTCTGAAAAGGCCGCTGAATCCGGATCACACAACACTTGGGTAATCCCATAATGATCGCGCAGGTCGATGAACAAAATCCCACCGTGATCTCGGACACGATTGACCCAACCAGATAGGCGGACGGTTTCGCCAACATTGGCGGCGGTTAGATCAACGCAAGAGTGGCTGCGATAGGCGTGCATGGCGGTCGTCCTTAAAAGGGGATCAAAAGTCGCCCCGATACACCCCTTTGCGCCCGCGAAGTCAAGCAATCCAAGCCGTCATGCGGCCTTGAAATGCCGGTTAGACCTGCACAAATCGCATTTTAATGGCAAAACCGCGTTGTTGTGGGTTCGAAGCTATCCAAGAATAGCATGCGAAAGCGTCACAAGAACAAGACCCGCGATCCAATATCCAATGTGAATCAAACCAACGCTGGCTGTTTTTCCTGCAAAAAGCCCACCCGACGTATTCAATACGCCATAAGCAAGGATCGCTAACAAAGCGACTGAGGTTGAGACACCACCGATCAAAATGGCCGCCAAGAACAAGCCCAATGTATTCAACCCCATCGCAAGCGCTGGAAAATCTTCAGGCGGTTCTGGACTAACACCAGCACCCTCAGCCCAGATCTTACCAGTTGGGAACTTTGGATTGTACCAAAAGAACCCCAACGCCATGCAGGCGACCGTTCCTACGATCACAGCCAACCAGCTCGTATTTGCCAAAATTTCACCCATAATCATCCCCTCCGTAGTTCTTCACTGCCTCCATTCTGCGCGATTTTCAGAATTTTCCCAAATCGTTAATCAAAACCACTGGGAAATTTCATACAGACCCCCTTGCGATGGCTCGTCCAGTCTCTTAAACGCAGGACAATTTGGATGACGGGGGTCATCTGGAAACGCAGATTATATAGGGGGCTGCCGCCATGCCGAAGAGAACCGACATTAAGTCGATTATGATCATCGGAGCAGGCCCTATTATTATCGGCCAAGCCTGCGAATTTGACTACTCTGGCGCACAGGCCTGTAAAGCACTCCGCGAAGAAGGCTATCGTGTCATCCTGGTGAATTCCAACCCTGCGACGATCATGACAGATCCGAACATGGCCGACGCGACATATATCGAACCGATCACCCCCGAGGTCGTAGCCAAAATCATTGAGAAAGAGCGCCCAGACGCACTCTTGCCAACAATGGGCGGTCAGACAGGTTTGAATACCTCGCTTGCGCTGGATGACATGGGTATCCTCGAAAAATTCAACGTACAGATGATTGGCGCGAAACGCGAAGCCATCGAAATGGCCGAAGACCGCAAACTCTTCCGCGACGCGATGGACCGTTTGGGCATCGAAAACCCCAAGGCTACAATCGTGACTGCGCCTTTCGAAGACGATGCGGCCAAACGCCCATGGCCCCGCATTCAAGGCGCGGACCGCACTGCAATCTTGGCCGAGGGCGAACGCCTCGCGCTTGAGGCCCTCGAAGACATCGGCCTCCCTGCGGTTATCCGCCCGGCCTTCACCATGGGCGGAACAGGTGGCGGTGTTGCGTATAACCGCGAGGAATACATCCATTTCTGCCGCACCGGCATGGATGCTTCCCCCGTGGCACAAATCCTAGTGGATGAAAGTCTGCTCGGCTGGAAAGAATTCGAGATGGAGGTGGTGCGCGACAAAGCTGACAATGCCATCATCGTTTGTGCCATCGAAAACGTCGATCCAATGGGCGTCCACACGGGCGACTCGATCACCGTCGCGCCTGCCCTGACGCTGACCGACAAAGAATACCAAATCATGCGGACGCATTCGATCAACGTGCTGCGCGAAATCGGCGTTGAAACCGGCGGATCGAACGTCCAATGGGCTGTGAACCCGGCCGATGGCCGGATGGTCGTGATCGAGATGAACCCGCGCGTCTCGCGTTCCTCTGCGTTGGCGTCCAAGGCGACAGGTTTCCCAATCGCCAAGATCGCGGCGAAACTAGCTGTCGGCTATACCCTTGATGAACTCGACAACGACATCACTGGCGTCACGCCTGCTTCGTTTGAGCCGACAATCGATTACGTAGTCACCAAAATCCCGCGCTTTGCGTTTGAAAAATTCGCGGGCTCTGAGCCCTACCTCACCACAGCGATGAAATCTGTGGGCGAGGCTATGTCCATCGGCCGTACATTCCACGAGTCGATGCAAAAAGCACTGGCCTCGATGGAAACTGGCCTAACGGGCTTTGACGAAATCGACATTCCGGGCGCACCAGACAAGGCTGCAGTGACCAAAGCCTTGGCCATGCAGACACCCGACCGCATCCGCGTCATCGCCCAAGCCATGCGCGAAGGTCTTTCAAACGATGACATCCACGCAGTGACCAAGTTTGACCCTTGGTTCCTCGATCGTATCCGCGAAATCATCGACGCCGAAGCTGACATCCGCAAAAACGGCCTCCCCATTACCGAGAAAGCCCTACGCGATATTAAGATGCTCGGCTTTACAGACGCTCGCCTTGCCAAACTAACTGGCCGCGATGAGGCCAACGTCCGCAGCGCTCGCCAGAACCTAGGCGTGAACGCCGTGTTCAAGCGTATTGATACCTGCGCAGCCGAGTTTGAAGCACAAACACCCTATATGTATTCCACCTACGAAAGCCCCGTCATGGGCGAGGCTGAATGCGAAGCACGGCCCTCAGATCGCAAAAAAGTCGTCATTTTAGGCGGCGGTCCAAACCGCATCGGCCAAGGGATTGAGTTTGATTACTGCTGCTGCCACGCCTGCTATGCGCTGACCGATCAGGGCTATGAAACGATCATGATCAACTGCAACCCCGAGACTGTGTCGACCGACTATGACACCTCGGATCGTTTGTATTTTGAACCGCTCACCTTTGAACACGTCATGGAAATCCTGCGCGTTGAGCAAGAAAACGGCACCCTTCACGGCGTCATCGTTCAGTTTGGTGGTCAGACGCCACTTAACCTCGCCAACAAGCTCGAAGAAGCTGGCGTCCCGATCCTCGGCACCTCACCCGATGCCATCGATCTGGCCGAAGACCGCGAACGGTTCCAAGATCTCGTCAACCGCCTCGACCTGAAACAGCCAGTCAACGGCATCGCAAGCACTGACGCGCAAGCGCTGGAAATTGCAAAAGACATCGGCTTCCCACTTGTGATCCGACCGTCCTACGTCTTGGGTGGTCGCGCGATGGAAATCGTCCGCGATCAATCGCAACTTGAACGCTATATCTCAGACGCGGTTGTTGTGTCCGGCGACAGCCCCGTCCTCCTCGACAGCTATCTGTCCGGCGCGGTTGAGGTCGATGTGGATTGCCTGTCCGATGGCACAAACACCCACGTCGCTGGCATCATGCAGCACATCGAAGAGGCCGGCGTCCACTCTGGCGACAGCGCTTGTTCACTTCCGCCGCACTCGCTCTCTGACGCGATGATCACCGAAATCCGCCGCCAAACCAAAGCGCTCGCGCTGGAGCTGAATGTCATCGGTCTGATGAACATCCAGTTCGCCGTCAAAGACGAAACCGTCTACTTGATCGAGGTGAACCCACGCGCCTCTCGCACCGTGCCCTTTGTGGCCAAAGCGACGGACAGCGCCATCGCTTCGATCGCGGCGCGCCTCATGGCCGGCGAACCGCTCACCAACTTCCCGATGCGCGCGCCCTACGCGGATGCCGATTATGACACCCCCATGCCACTGGGCGACGCCTTCACCCTCGCCGATCCGAACACCCCATGGTTCAGCGTCAAAGAGGCCGTGATGCCCTTCAACCGCTTCCCTGGCGTCGATACGATCCTTGGGCCAGAAATGCGCTCAACGGGCGAAGTCATGGGCTGGGCGCGATCCTTCCCACGGGCCTTCCTCAAGGCACAGATGGGCGCGGGCACGATCCTGCCGTCCGAGGGCACCGTGTTCTGGTCCCTGCGCGACGTGGACAAAACCGACGATACGATCCTCGCCGCGCAAACCCTCACCGATCTTGGGTTCTCGCTCTATGCCACGCGCGGCACCGCGAAGTTTCTCAACGAAGCCGGGATTGAAACGACAACCGTCAACAAAGTCTACGAGGGCGGCCGTACCGTCGTCGATCAGATGAAAGACGGCGAAATCGCACTGGTCTTTAACACGACCGAAGGCGCGGAAGCGGTCGAAGACAGCCGTTCTATGCGCGCCGTCTGCCTAAACGACAAAATCCCGTACTACACGACAGCCGCGGGCGCACAGGCAGCCGTCATGGCGATGAAAGAAAGCGCGCAGAGCGAGATTAAAGTGCGCGCGTTGCAGGGATGATTATCTCAGCAGCGCGGCAATCCTAGGATCATCGGCAAACTGTTCGTAATTGAATTCCATGCGCCCTTCGCCAAATCGTTTCACGGCGAAAATCCCGTTGGGCGAAAATCGAAACCACCAACCTTCTTGTTGGCGGATTTTGTTATCAGCAAACGCCCGACACTCTAAAATGGCAAGGTTGGGCGCGTGATCATTGTCGCGCACAGACCGAAACCGAATAGCGTCGCAATCTCTGGCTCGCAGGCTATTTACCAACGCATGGCACGACGAATAGTCAACAGGATCCATAAATAGGCCGCTGTCTTGCATCGCTAAATCAGACACCAGATCCACGGTCGCTTCGCTTCGAATCCTGCACCCAAACGCGGTCATTTCGAACGGCTCTGATGGCGGTTCAGTCGCCGGGCTTTCCAAGAAAAAGAGCATCCGATAAAACGCGACCTCGGCAGCACTGGTTGAAACCCGCTCGGACGCATAAAAGACGCCATTGCGCTCACCACTTGAACGAAACCGCGTCGCATGTCGCGCTGGATAACGAAATGGTGTGAACTGCAAGTAATGCAAATGCTGACACGCCACAGGCACGGGTGGCTTTGTGCTATCTAACAACTCTTCAAGGATCAGCTGCTCATCGATTGAATCGACCAACTTCATCGTCGAGGATGTGTTTTGATCTTCTACAAACCGCCAAACAGTCCCCGTGTAGGGGCCAAGCTCAAAGTGGGGCGCGGCGTTGGTCAAGGTAATTCACAATATCAATCAGGCCACGAACTGTTTTTAGTGCCTCAATCGGCACAACGCCCAAAGCACTGTTTTCATTTCGAATCCATGCAGATGCTGTTATCTGACTTCCCCCGACAATCGCATCCAAAGACCTAAAAATTCGCAAAAAATGAACCGCCAACTCACCTTGTTTGTTATCAGCAGACAAAGCGGCGTCACCAGAACTCAACTTGGTGACATATGAGGACGAGACACCGATAATCTCTGCCAATTCGCGTTTGTTAATCCCCAATTCAACGGCAGCGCGCAGCGTTGCCTTGGTCAGGACAGCGGATGTGTCTGTTCCACGCGTTTGCATGTCGATCTGTGTCATTTTATCTCCTTGAAGCAATCATATATATTCACATGTAAATTTTTTCAATAGATTATTCACAAGTGAAGGCGCCTAGACACGCCCACGCCACCTAAATTTTCACCATCGACCGTTTCTTAGCATCCTGAACCGAAATGAGCCCGCTCAGATCGGTTTGGTGTCAGTCCTTGCGCGATCTGAGTATCCAGCATCTTATTTAATGAGCCGATCCAATAAACAAATTGATGAAAGGACGAACCTACGCTGTCTGCATCCACTGTACGTTGTTTTTCTGGACAAAACGCGGATCGCTGCCCTAGGGTCAGGTCATTATATTGGGGACTATATTTAATGACTTTGAAACGCATTTTTATCGCCGTTTGCCTGGTAGTTATCGCCGGATTTGGCGTGACATATTTCATCCAGGGCGACGCATCGCCCGAAGCCATGGTTGGTGGTGCAACCGGTGGACAAGCCTCTGTCGGACAAGAGCCCCCAGTCCCAAGTTTTCCTGAAAAAGTAGGCTCTGCGCCGCAGCCAGAAAACCCACCTGTATCGGCTGTCCAAGCCGCACCAGCCCCGGTTGAGGCACCTGAACCAGAGGCCATGATCCTAATCGAACCTGACGAAGATTTCGTCGAAGTCCCGCTATTTTTTGCGACCAACCGCCAAGAGCTAGCAGAACCGACTGGCAACAGCCCCGCGGATTTCTTCAGCTCAGAAAACGGGCCGCTTTTGTATGGTTTCGGTACCGTCACAATTCCGAAGATTCACGAACCCGGCGTCCTTGAATCTCAAAACTGGTTCTCGGCAATTTTGTTTGAACCAAACCCTGAAAAACACGTCATCCTCAAGGAGATGTCGACCGATGATAAAGAGAACGTTTTCAATGCTGTACGGGCGCAACTCGAAAACGAAGAAGACGCCATTTTGGTCTATGTCCACGGTTTCAATACGTCGCTCGAAAAGGGCATGCGCCGCGCTGGTCAGCTGACCTATGACCTCAGCTGGCACGGACCGTCGTTCCTGTTTAGCTGGCCAAGTCAGGCCGTTGGGTTCGACTACTTTGTCGACAGCACATTAGCCGAACGCTCCTATGCCCGCATGGAAGAATTCCTCAAGGATTTGACCGACCAAGAGCCCAAAAAGATTGTCGTCATCGCGCACTCAATGGGCACCCGCGTTCTGTCGCATGGCCTTGCTAGATTGGCCGCGTCGGATCCTGATGCCGCAAACAAAATCACCAGCGTTATCCTGGCTGCGCCCGACATCGACGAGCAAGTTTTCAAAGAAGATCTAGCCCCCATCTTCCAAGGATTGAGCGGTCCAGACTTTACGCTTTACGCATCTTCTGCTGACAGCGCGCTGACCATATCCAAAGGTGCGAACGGGTTTCGCCGGATCGGTGACACGACTGACGGTGTCCCAGAAATCGAAGGATTTGATGTGCTGGACGCCACACAAACTGAGTCAAATTTCTTTGAACACACCTATTTCGCAGAAAGCACCAGCATCCTCTCCGACGTGTATCTAAAGGTTCAAAAATGCTGGAAATTAGAGGACCGGATCACGGTGACACAAGTCGCTGAAACCGAGGGCGAATCCACCGCTTCCTTTTGGCAAGTTCTACCGGGTGTGAAAATAAAACCAGAGGAAATCGTCTCGAAATGTGAAACACCGTAAGGTGACGCTGGACACGCAAGCGCCAATGCGTAGGGTATTCTGACATCATTCAGGGGTTCCTATGCATAGCGTCGCAATCACGGGCACAGGTGTTTTTACGCCTGAAAACACAATCACAAACGATGAACTGGTCGTGGCCTTTAACGCCTATGCCGACAAACAGAATGCGGCCAATGCAGCCCAAATCGAAGCCGGTGAACAAGATGCGATCCCGCATTCCTCTGCAGATTTTATTTTGGCAGCAAGCGGGATCGAACGGCGCTATGTCCTTGATAAAAAAGGTATTCTAGACCCAGATCGAATGCATCCGAAACTGGAGCCGCGCGACGATGACAGCCCCGCTGTTATGGCCGAAATCGGTGTGGATGCCGCGACCAAGGCGCTCGCACAGGCGGGTGTCGACGCAAGCGAAGTCGACCTCGTCATTTGCGCAGCCTCAAACATGGAACGTGCCTATCCAGCCGTTGCTGTTGAGATGCAGCAACTTCTGGGCGCTGGTGGGTTTGCCTTTGATATGAACGTTGCCTGTTCCTCGGCAACATTTGGAATCCAGACAGCAGCCGACATGATAAAATCTGGATCGGTTCGAAGCGCCCTTGTCATCAATCCAGAGATCTGTAGCGCGCATTTAGAGTGGCGCGATCGGGACTGTCATTTCATTTTTGGTGACGTGGCGACAGCAACTTTCCTGCAACGTGAGGAAGACGCTAAATGGGATCATTTCAAGGTTCACTCGACGCGATGTGCCACTCAGTTTTCCAACAACATCCGCAATAACAATGGTTACCTTCGCCGCACACGCGATCAAATGGAAGATCGCCGTGATATGCAGTTTATGCAAAACGGTCGAAAGGTGTTCAAAGAGGTCTTGCCAATCGTCAGCAATCATATCGCCAGCCATATGGCCGACGCAGGTATCATATCAGATGATCTGAAACGCCTTTGGTTGCATCAGGCTAATAAGACGATGAACGACTACATAGGCAAGAAAGTCCTGGGTCGCGTGCCAGAACCTGGTGAACAGCCTAACATCCTTCAGCATTACGCCAACACTTCTTCCGCCGGGTCTATCATCGCGTTTTCTCAAAATTCCGAGGATCTGGCGAAAGGTGACAAAGGGATCATTTGCTCGTTTGGTGCGGGCTACTCCGTCGGGTCTGTTTTGGTAGAACGGGTCTAAGCCAACGGCGGCTTCAACACGCTAAGCTCTGGCAAGTCGCCATTCCATTTCTCGATCGAGACAACGGTGGTATGGGCGATATTTCCCTGGCTCAATTCGGATGTGCCCTTGTCGATCGTCAAGGCGTTGGGGTTTCCATGGACCTCTAGATAGTCGCCATTTACGGTCTGGGGATCATACCAAGCACCAGTTGGCAAAGACACGCAATCAGCGCGCATATTGACGCTAAGCGCGACCCCGGCCAAACACGCGCCGCGATCATTGAACAATCTGGCAATATCCCCTGCAACCAATCCCAACTGCGCTGCCGCATCTGGGTGAAGGGTCATCGTCTCTCGCCCCTTAATCTTGGACGCAAGGCTTTCATCGCCCATGTCATTTTGACTATGGAGCCGTGTATCAGGTTGGCCTGAGATCAGATGGAATTGACCCGATTTCATGTCTCCGCCTTCGAAAGGTGGAAACCATTTAGGATGGGCTGCGCAATCGGACATGGCTGCGTTTTCAAATGCCTGATTGGTGAGTGTAATCTTGCCTGTTTCGGTCCCCAAAGGGTTCGCATCTGGATCCGATACAAAGTCACACAACGCATATCGGGCCTCGTACACGTCTGGAATATCGTAGCGACCCTTCTCTTTGAACTCGGCCCAAATTGGCAAATCAAATCCATGCCCCTGCCCAACCGCAATGCATTGCTCCCACAAATACTCTTGCCACGCATCTTCATCGCGTCCTTCGGTAAATGCGGCACCAAATCCCATGCGATCTGACAGCTCTGCAAAGATATCGTAATCATGACGCGATTGCCCAGCAGGAGCCATAAACGCAGACATATACAGCAACGTCGGATCACGCCTGTTTAACATCAGATCATTGCGTTCCAGCGGTGTTGTCGCGGGCAAAACAATATCCGCACGGCGCGCTGTTGCTGTCCAACTATGCTCGTTCACGATGACGGTTTCTGGTCGCGTCCAAGCTTGGTCCAAGCGCCGCAAGTCTTGATGATGGTGAAACGGATTTCCGCCACTCCACCAGATCAGCTTGAGATCGGGATAGGTACGGTTTTGGAGGTTATAGCGATAGCTGCCGCTGGGGTTCTCCAGCGCATCTGTAATCCGCGCCACCGGGATGAAATCCGGCAGTGGGTTCTTGGGCACCGGAAATGAGGGCCAGGGAAACAGCTTGGCCGCGCGTCCAACAGGCGATGTTGAGCCATAGCCAAACGCATATCCCGTCCCAGGTTCGCCGATTTGACCCAAAACACAGGCCAACGCGAGGCCAGCCCAAATTGGTTGTTCGCCGTGGTCAGATCGTTGCATCGACCAAGACATACTGATCAGTGATTTTGAGCGGGCTAGGTCACGGGCGAGCGCTTTGATCGAATCTACTGGCAAGTCGCAAATTTTGGCAGCCCATTCGACCGTTTTCGGCATTCCGTCTGCCCGGCCCAATACATAGTCATTAAAGACCTCCCAGCCACTTGTGCATCGCGTCAGGAAAACTTCATCGACGGCATCAATTGCGATCAACTCATGGATCAGCGCTAGGATTAGCGCAGTGTCCGTCCCCGGACGAATTGGCATCCAATCGCCGAGTGCTTCTCCTTTTTCGGGCGAGATCGTCACCACGCGAACACCCTTTTGGTGCATCTCTTCGACCCAAGGGCCAACTTCGTGGTACGAATTTCCAGCGGACATCACTTGGGCGGTTCGCGCCGAAATACCGCCAAAGGCCAGAACCAATTCGCAGTTTTCTGTCACCAAGGGTTGTGCCGGGATTTGATCCTGTAACTCTTTGTTACTTATGCCCAAAACATGCGGGTACAGAACCTCGGCAGCTGCGTGCGAATAGGTTTCACGAGATGACGTAAAGCCACCACCGAGCGACAAAAACCGGCGCATCTGGCTTTGTGCGTGATGGAACCGCCCAGAACTAGACCAGCCATAAGACCCGCCAAATATCGCCGCATCACCATGTGTTCTGCGCACTCGGGCCATTTCATTAGCTACAAGGTCTAATGCGCGATCCCAAGTGACCTCGACATAGGAATCGCTCGATCGGTTCGCCCCGCCATCGTTTTCCAACCAACCCTTACGAACGGCAGGTTTAAGAACACGGCTGTCGAGGTTTTTGACAGCTGACATCCAACCTTTTCCAATGCGCGAAGGTCGCGGATCACCTGCGAGCGGCGTCAGGTCAGTGTCGCCATCATGAAACTGATATGCGCCCCAATGAGCAGCGGTGTATTTCATCGCATTCGACCTGTTTGAATTCACAGGCCAACCTCACGACCTCATCGACTTTTTGTCAACCGCACTTGGAATATCCGCACGAGCCACATGTCATGCAACCCTCAACCATGCGCAATTCATAGGACCCGCAGCTAGAGCAAGCTTTGCCTTTTGGTTTTTGGTTCAGTGCCACGACGTCCGCTTTCGGGTCCTCTTTGAGACCCATCCCTTCACCGGCCAAGAAGCCCGTCGCAATCATATGCTTTTCGATAACGCTGCCGATCGCGGCTAGGATCGATGGCACGTACTTGCCAGCCATCCAAGCGCCCCCACGTGGATCAAACACAGCTTTCAACTCTTCGACAACGAAAGATACATCGCCACCGCGCCGGAACACGGCCGAAATCATGCGGGTGAGCGCGACAGTCCAGGCAAAGTGCTCCATGTTTTTTGAATTGATAAACACTTCGAACGGACGGCGATGCCCAGCGACGACAAGATCGTTGACTGTGATATAAATCGCGTGCTCGCTGTCAGGCCACTTCAATTTGTAGGTCGCCCCGTCCAATTCTTGTGGACGATCCAGTGGTTCTGACATGTAAACGACTTCGGCACCGTCAGCGTCGTTTGCCACATGGTCAGGCGCTTGGTCTTCTTGCTTTTCCTCGCTCACCGACAAAACGGAGCCGGTCACATCATTTGGTCGGTAAGTTGTGCAGCCTTTGCAGCCTGTGTCCCACGCCTCCATGTAGACCTCTTTGAACGCATCAAAGCTGATGTCTTCGGGGCAATTGATTGTCTTGGAAATTGAACTGTCGATCCATTTTTGTGCGGCCGCTTGCATGCGCACATGATCGAGCGGCGGAAGCGTTTGCGCATTAACGAAGTAATCAGGAAGCGGTTCATCGCCCTTGAGATCGCGCCAAAGCTGCACGGCATAGTCAACGACTTCTTCCTCGGTCCGCGTGCCGTCTTTTTGTAGCACTTTGCGGGTATACGCATAAGCAAACACTGGTTCGATACCAGAGCTTACGTTACCAGCGTATAGGCTGATTGTTCCAGTAGGCGCGATCGATGTGAGCAATGCATTGCGAATGCCGTGTTCGCGGATTGCCTCTTTTACGTCGTCGTCCATGTCCTGCATCGCGCCACTGGCCAAGAATTTGTCGGCGTCGAACAATGGGAAAGCCCCTTTTTCGGCAGCCAAATCGACCGACGCCAGATATGCGGCGCGGGCGATTGCGTGCATCCATTGATCGGTCTGACGCGCCGCCTCCTCGGATCCATAGCGCAGGCCCAGCATCAAAAGCGCATCAGCAAGACCCGTTACGCCCAGACCGATGCGACGTTTGGCTTCTGCTTCTTGTGCTTGCGCTTCAAGCGGGAAGCGCGACGCATCTACGACGTTATCCATCATACGCACGGCTGTGGCGACCAAGTCATTCAGCGCCTCTTGGTTCAACTCGGCATTTTTTTCAAACGGATCACTGACCAACCGTGCCAAATTCACAGAGCCCAACAAACACGCGCCATAGGGCGGCAAAGGTTGTTCACCGCACGGGTTCGTGGCCGCAATTTGTTCACAGTAGTTCAGGTTGTTCATCTGATTGATGCGATCGATGAAAATCACGCCAGGTTCGGCGTAGTCGTAAGTCGATTGCATAATCCCGTCCCACAGTTCGCGGGCGCGGACGGTTGCATAAACCTTGTCTTTGAACACAAGATCCCAAGATCCATCTGCTTTGACGGCTTCCATAAATGGATCTGTGATCAAGACGGACATGTTGAACATCCGTAACCGCGCGGGGTCAGACTTGGCGGTGATGAAATCCATCACGTCTGGATGATCGCAGCGCATCGTTGCCATCATCGCCCCGCGACGTGATCCTGCCGACATTATCGTGCGGCACATCGCGTCCCATACATCCATAAATGACAAGGGCCCAGATGCATCTGCGGCGACGCCTTTGACCGCGGCACCTTTGGGACGGATGGTCGAGAAATCATACCCAATGCCCCCGCCCTGCTGCATCGTCAGTGCGGCTTCTTTCAACATGTCGAAAATACCGCCCATGTCATCGGGAACGGTGCCCATGACAAAGCAGTTGAACAGCGTGACCGAACGCGCGGTACCGGCACCCGCAGTGATCCGGCCCGCTGGTAGGTATTTGAAATCTTCTAAGGCGCTATAGAATTTATCTTCCCACTTTTTGGGATCTTTTTCGACAGAGGCCAAAGAGGTCGCGATCCGGCGCCATGTGTCCTCAACTGTTTCGTCAATCGGTGTCCCCTCTGCGTCCTTAAAACGGTACTTCATATCCCAAATTTGTTCGGCAATGGGGGCAGAAAAACGGGTCATGGTCATGGCTTTCCAAGCAGGAGGTGGCAGGCAGGGCCTGTATCATAAGGGCATTGTTCGGATTCGGGAACACGTGTTCGCGCATCTCGGATAATATCAATATCTTGTGGATAACTCAAAATCAACCACTATATCAGGCCGAAAACCAAAGGGGCGCTCTTGTTCAGACATCGAGCATCTGTAACAACGATACCATGACAAAAACCGTTCACATGCTGAAACTATCGGTCGGCACTGAAGACATCGAAGGGCTCGAGGCTTGGCAGCAAACCAAGCGCGCGCAATCCGATGATGGGTTGCCGCGTCACGTGACCCGCATGTGGCCAAAGCGTGGAGACGAGATCCTTAACGGCGGGTCGATTTTTTGGGTGATCAAGGGGGTTATCCTCTGCCGCCAGCCAATTTTACGCCTTGATGAGCACTTTTCAGCAGATGGAATCCGGCGATGCGCCATCGTCTGCAAACCGGGTTTAATCCGTGTCGAAGCGACGCCCCGGCGCGCATTCCAAGGCTGGCGCTATTTACCTGTCAGTGACGCGCCCTCAGACCTGTCAGGCGCCCGTCAACACGAAGACGCCTTGCCCGTTGAACTAAGCCAAGCCTTAGCTGAAATCGGTGTGCGCTAGCACTAGAAACCCAAGATCGACTGAAGCTCTTTTAAAACAACCCGCTGACCGTCGGTCCAATCCGCGCGGCGCCCCCTGAACAGCGTCGCTTGGCTGCTGTGGATCATACCATCTGACAGAATCTTGAGGCCATTCGCACGCAGGGTTTCGCCTGTCGACGTGATGTCCGCGATCGCCTCAGCCGTTTCATTTTTGACGGTGCCCTCAGTCGCGCCCTGACTGTCAACCAACTGGTAATCAGCCACTCCTTGCGCTTTCAGGAACTCACGGACCAAACGGTGGTATTTCGTTGCAATCCGCAAACGGAACCCATGCGCCTGGCGAAACGCTGCAGCGGCTGCATCCAAATCATCGAGCGTATCCACATCGACCCATCCTTGGGGCACTGCGATAATCAGATCTGCACCGCCAAATCCCATTTGGGCTAGTTCGACAACCTGCGTGTCCCAATTCGCGAGCTTCTCACGTACGAGATCCGATCCTGTTACACCGAGATGGATACGACCTGCGGCCAATTCGCGTGGAATTTCACTCGCTGACAAAAGTACCAATTCGACGCCATCAACCCCGTCAACAGCACCGGCGTATTCGCGGTCGGACCCGGATTTGCGCAACCCAACGCCGCGTTTACCAAACCAGTCAAAGGTCTTTTCCATCAACCGCCCTTTGGAGGGCACACCAAGTTTCAACATCACACGACCTCCTGAACTGTCAGCAACAGATCAGGTCGGATCACCGCGCCAACAGCCGGCACAGCGCGGCCCTGCCCCAGTTGCGCGGTCAAGGCGTCGTAGCGACCACCCGTGGCGATAGGCGGCAGGTCAGCACGTTCGGTTGCGTAGAACCCAAAAACAAACCCGTCGTAATACTCTAGCGAAGTTCGGCCATAGCTGCCTTCAAAATCGAGCGTATCGACGTTAACGCCGCGCGCTGCCAAAGTGTCTGTACGACTTGCGAGGTTTTCGACAGCGTCTGAAATCGCCGGCAAATCAACCGCAATATCCCGTAGGCTGCTCAATACATTCGGAAGCGTCTCGCGCAATCCAAGGATAGCGTCGATCAAATCCCGCTCATCATCTGCAATTGGCGGTGTCGCTGCATCTAACCGCAACGCTTCAATGCGAGCCAAGACTTCGGCGCGGCGGCGCACACCAACATCAGGTCCGGCGTCTACAAAAGGGTCGGTTGCGGTCAAAAGTGCAGAGCGTGTTTCAGGAACGGGCGTCCGCCCACAAAAGCGATCCAAAAGCGATTTAAACCGTGAGGGGCGCCAAAGATGACGCAGCAAAGCGGCCTTGCGCGCATCCGAAGTAGAAAGGCCTAAAATTGCAGCCCTTAGTAGCCCAATGTCACCAGTCGCCGCACGCACAGGTACACCCGCCAATGCATTGGCAATTGCTGCAAAAACCTCAGCGTCGGCCGCCGCGGGGTTTTGGCCGTCGAACACTTCGTATCCAACCTGCATGAACTCATTGGCGCGCGAGACGTCGGTTTCCTGCTTACGAAAGACTTTGCCCGCATAGGTGTAGCGCGCAGGATCAGCGTAGGTTTCCATATGCATTTGCACGACGGGCACCGTAAAATCAGGACGCATGACCATCTCACCATGCAGATGATCGCCCGTCAGGTAAGCGCGCGCGCGGATGTCTTCACCATAGAGATCAAGCAAAGTTTCAGCTGATTGCAACACATCAGCTTCGACCACCTGACCACCAAGCGCTTCGAACTGCTCCCGCAATGCGCGGGCCATAACGAGAATCTGAGCAGTGTTTGGCATTAGCCTTGCCCATCCATAATCTCGCGGATTTTGGCGACCATTTCTGCACGTGGCACTTCGAACTGCTGCGGGCGGTCTTTCCATTCGTCAGCGCTTGCACTTTCAGCGATCTTGGCACCAAGGATCAGGTCTTTGATCTGAACAACGCCATTGGCTTTTTCGTCCGCGCCCTCAATGACGGCAACAGGTGAATTGCGTTTGTCCGCGTATTTCAACTGATTGCCAAAGTTCTTGGGATTACCGAGGTAAACCTCGGCCCGGATTCCAGCATTTCGCAGCTCGGCGACGATCGCTTGGTAATCAGCCATTCGATCACGATCCATGACAGTGACGACGACAGGACCAGTTGCAGCAGTCGTAAGACGACCTTTGGCATGCAGGGCTGCTAGCAAACGATCAACGCCAATCGAAACGCCGGTTGCAGGCACTTCTTGGCCCGTGAACCGTTTGACCAGATCGTCATAACGACCACCACCTGAGACAGATCCAAAGTTGCGGGGGCGGCCCTTTTCATCCTGGACTTCGAACGTGAGTTCAGCCTCATATACGGGTCCGGTGTAGTACCCCAGCCCACGCACAACGGCAGGATCAATCACGATCCGATCCGATCCGTACCCTTGGGCGTCTAGCAAAGTCGCAATAGTTTCAAGCTCGTTGACACCGTCTGTGCCGGTCTGGGACCCTGTGACCAGCTCCATCAAACGGGCGACTGTTGCCGTCCCTGTATCGCGGCGCGCATCCATAAAGCCCATGACGATCTCGGCCTGTTCGGCCGATAGACCCGCACCCTTGGTGAAGTCGCCACTCGCATCCTTGCGGCCTTCGCCCAAAAGCGCACGAACACCTTCGGTGCCAAGACGATCCAACTTATCGATAGCTCGTAAAACAATACCGCGCTCAGACGCAAATTTGTCTGGATCGCTTGGATCAAGCACGCCTGCGACTTCCATCACGCCATTCAGAACCTTGCGGTTGTTCACGCTGATTTTGTAGTCACCACGCGGGATGCCAACGACCTCCAGCGTATCAGACAACATCGCACAGATTTCAGCGTCAGCAGCAACGGTCGCAGCCCCGACAGTATCCGCATCGCACTGATAAAACTGACGAAAACGACCGGGCCCCGGTTTTTCATTGCGCCACACAGGTCCCATCGCATAGCGGCGATAGGGCGTCGGCAAATCATTTCGGAACTGGGCATAAACGCGGGCTAACGGCGCCGTCAGATCATAACGAAGGGCGAGCCAACCATTGTCTTCTTCCCACGCGAACACGCCCTCGTTCGGGCGATCTACGTCTGGCAAGAATTTCCCCAAGGCTTCGACAGTCTCAACGGCTGAGGTCTCAAGCGCCTCAAACCCGTATTGATGGTAGACACCGGCAATCTGATTAAGCATTGCGCTGCGCTGCGCGACTTCCGCACCAAAGTAGTCGCGGAACCCTTTTGGGGTCTGCGCCTTAGGGCGGGGCTGCTTTTTGACCTTGGCCATGTGCTGTCCTGACGGGTTAGTGTTTATGCGCGCCGTTTAACGCGGCTGAGGCTGCGGGGCAACCGTTGCGAATGGCGCGGTGCCTGTGCTATCGCCGCCCCATGGCTAAAACTGATCTAGAAGAACAAATCGCGCATCTTACCCGAACCGTGGATGAGTTGTCCGATATCGTCGCGCGGCAAGAAACTGAACTGGCGTTGGCACAGCGCCGTATTGCGATGTTGATGGAACGCGAAGCAACGCGTGACTTTGACACCGGCGGGTCTGTTCCCCTAGCAGATCAGAAACCGCCGCATTGGTAGTGATGTCACGGGCTCTCGATCGCGACTCCCGCGACACTGCCGTCATGTAGCAAAAATTCAGCCCATTCTGCACTGCTGCCAAAGGTTTCATATACAGTGACAAACGTCGTTTGGCGCCCGAGCCGCTCAAGTTGCCCACCGCATGGTGCACCTTGTCGGGCACCGCAAAAGCGCGCTTTGATCGCCTCATAAGCCGTGTCGGTAGCGGAGTATTCAAGATCAATACGAGTTTCTGAATAGCGTACCACCTCGTGCGTACCCACATCGCCAAAGAACACCAAAGACCCGACAAATTCGCGTGCACAGCGGTCGTCGAACCCCTTGATATAGTGGGCACGGGGCTGCGTGGATCCCGGCGCACTGTCGTAAATCTCAAATCCAGATTGTGACATCACCCGCGTCCCCAGGGCTGCGCCCCCCACGGCGCAGTTCTCCCTGAGGTCGCCAAACGCAACCGGGCCTTGTTCAGGCCGCGGCTGGCTGGCAGGCGCGCTGACATCAAATGGCTGAAAAACATTGCCAAAGAGGTCAAAAGGCGAGCGTGTATCAGATGTCGAGATCGCGGCGAGCTCTAGATTGCTGTCTTCATCGGTTTCAGGTGTCGTCCCTGGTTGCGTCGCGCTCGCGAACCGATCGAAAAGAGATCCGAAAAATCCTACGGTTTGTTGATCAGGATCAGGCGCCCGCGACACTCCGACGTCCGCAGATTGACTTGGTGCTGACGCTTGTGCGGTTGATGGAAGCGATGGCAGAAAAGATGTCATTTGACAGGCTGATAAGCCTGCACAAACACTTGCGCACAAAATTGTACGAACCAAAAACATCGTCAAACCCCACCCCACGTGATCGGGCGAAATTAACGAAAATTAACGATTGTGTCTATTCATGCAGTCGCTAGACCTCTTCGACCTCGATCACACCCCCTAAGGATCGAAGTGCTCCCTTGATTTGGGGGTTCACTGGGAAATCCTCCCCTAAATCTAGCTCAACCTCACCGGGTAAATCACTGTTCATTAAACAGAAATAGATCGGACCTCGACCGCCCTTAACCTTATCGCGCACCGCATTTTGAAGAATCGTAGCGACTGAGGGAATCACATCTGGCTCTTCTAAATAGAGCCTCAGGCCCGCGCTCCCGACATCTGTGACAGCGACATCAATTGGCGACACGCTGCGGCCCAACAGTTTGAGTTGGTCCGCCTCCATCGTCGCCTCGGCCTGAATGACCACCTGGCTACCCGTTTCAAGGTGCTCGCGCCCCGCCTCCAGCGTGTCCGAGAACATCGTGACCTCGAATTGACCAGTTGGATCGGACAGCTGCACAAACGCAAAGCGATTGCCGCGCGCGGACTTGCGTTCTTGGCGCCCCGAGACGGTACCAGCCATTTTTACAATGCAAGCCCCACGCTCAGCCTTGGCTGTCACGTCATCCAAGGTCAGAACCTGTTTGCGCTTCAACGACGCCATGTAGTCATCAAGCGGATGACCCGACAGATAGAACCCAATCGCTTTGAATTCTTCCGCCAAGCGTTCTGCAGGCAGCCAATCCTCGCCGCCCATCAGACGCGGTTCGGGCAGATCATCACCGGCTTCACCAAACAATGACACTTGATTGGAGTTTTTTTGGTCGTGGACGGCGGCAGAATAGGCCGAGAGCGCATCAAGCGACATCATCACACGGCGTCGGTTCGGATCAAGGATGTCGAACGCGCCCGCCCGTGCAAGCATTTCGAGTGGGCGTTTGCCTACACGACGCAGGTCAACGCGGCGTGCGAAATCAAACAGTGTAACGAATTGATCGTCACCACGTGCTTGTGTGATCAACTTCATTGCTTCGACGCCGACGTTTTTCAACGCGCCCAGCGCATAAACAAGTTTTTGGTCACGTACATCGAACGTGGCCTCGGACCGGTTCACACAGGGCGGGATATAGTCGATCTTGAGGCCCTTTTTGACCTCTTGGAAATAAACACCCAGCTTGTCTGTCAGATGCAAATCGCAGTTCATGACGCCAGCCATGAACTCAACGGGGTGGTTCGCTTTGAGCCATGCAGTTTGGTAGCTGACCACCGCGTATGCCGCGGCGTGGGATTTATTGAACCCGTAGTTCGCGAATTTCTCTAATAGATCGAAGACTTCACGGGCCTTCTTGGCATCCACATCGTTGGCCTTGGCCCCAGCTTCAAATTTTGGGCGCTCAGCGTCCATCGCCTCTTTGATCTTTTTGCCCATCGCGCGACGCAACATGTCTGCACCACCAAGAGAGTATCCGGCCATCTCTTGCGCAATTTGCATAACTTGTTCTTGGTAAACGATAATCCCCTGCGTTTCATCCAAGATATGGTCAACTAATGGGTGCAGCAAATCACGGTCACTAATGCCGTTTTTCACCTCACAGAACTTTGGGATATTTTCCATCGGACCGGGTCGGTACAGCGCAACCAACGCGACGATGTCCTCAATACAGGTCGGCTTCATCCGCTTGAGCGCGTCCATCATACCGCTGGATTCTACCTGAAACACGGCAATCGTTTTCGCTGCTGAATAGAGCGCATAGGACTTTTCATCATCGAGCGGGATCGCCCCGATATCGTTCAAAGCCGCTTCTGGTGGTTGAAACAGCTCTGCTCCATCCGGCGCCACATGGAGGTCACGGCCGGACTTCAGGATCAAATCGACAGCGTTCTGAATGACGGTCAGAGTTTTCAAACCCAAAAAGTCAAACTTCACTAGTCCCGCTTGTTCAACCCATTTCATATTGAATTGGGTCGCGGGCATGTCAGAACGCGGGTCTTGGTAAAGCGGCACCAATTCATCCAAGGGCCTATCGCCGATCACAACCCCCGCCGCGTGAGTGGAAGCATTGCGCAGCAATCCTTCGACCTGTTGGGCATAGGTCAAAAGCCGATCAACGACTTCCTCATTCTTGGCTTCTTCGCGAAGCCGCGGTTCATCTGCCAACGCTTTTTCAATGCTGACAGGTTTGACGCCCTCTACAGGGATCATCTTGGATATACGGTCTACCTGGCCATAAGGCATCTGCAACACGCGCCCGACATCGCGTACAGCGGCCTTTGACAGCAACGCACCAAAGGTGATGATCTGCCCCACTTTATCGCGGCCATATTTTTCCTGAACATATCGGATCACTTCTTCGCGGCGATCCATGCAGAAATCGATGTCGAAATCGGGCATCGACACACGTTCAGGGTTCAAGAACCGCTCGAAAAGCAGCGAATAGCGCAACGGGTCAAGGTCGGTGATCAACAAGGCATAGGCAACTAGCGATCCCGCGCCAGACCCACGGCCCGGACCAACCGGAATCTCGTTGTCCTTTGCCCATTTTATGAAATCAGCAACGATCAAGAAATAGCCGGGGAATCCCATGCCCTCGATAATGCCAAGTTCAAACTCGAGACGTTTCTCATAATCCTCGACAGGCGCGGCGTGGTCGATCATCGATAGCCGGTATTTTAGACCTTCCTGCGCTTGACGGCGCAGTTCGGCGACTTCGTCATCGGCAAATTTTGGAAGGATTGGATCACGCTTGTAGGCTTTGAAAGCGCAACGTTTTGCGATTTCAATGGTGTTCTCGATCGCTTCGGGCAAATCCGCGAAGAGTGTCACCATCTCTTGCTGAGATTTGAAGTAGTGTTGCGCTGTTAGGCGACGACGGTCTTCTTGCTGATCGACATAGGCACCCTCGGATATACAGATCAGCGCATCATGGGCTTCATACAAACCGGTCTTTGGAAAGTAGACATCGTTCGTCGCGACCAATGGTAGGTTCTTGGCATAGGCCATTTCGACGGTGCCACGTTCGGACAAACGTTCTGCGTCAGGTTTCCCCGCCTCACCGGGATGGCGCTGCAGCTCGACATACAAACGATCAGGGTAAATCGCAGCCAATCGATCCATCAGCGCATCTGCTTTGGGTGTTTGACCCTGCCTTAGCAATCGCCCGATTGGACCATCCGGTCCGCCAGAAAGACAGATCAGCCCCTCATGATGCTGTCCCAATTCGTCAACTGACACTTGTGGCAATTGGCCTTCCGCCTCAAGGTAAGCGCAGGAATTCAGCTTCATCAAATTCAAGTAACCCGTTTCGTTTTGCGCGAGCAAAACGATGGGCGCGGGATCCGGTGCACGCTTGCCCGTCTCCGTTTCCATAAATGTTAGATCTATTTGGCACCCGATAATCGGCTGCACGCCAGCGCCAGATGCGTATTCAGAAAATTCTAACGCCGCGAACATATTGTTGCTGTCCGTCACGGCAACAGCAGGCATACCTGATGCCTCGCAAAGACCCGCCAATTTTTTGACCGGAACGGCACCTTCAAGCAGCGAATATTCAGTATGAAGGCGGAGGTGGATGAATCGGGGATCAGACATACCGTTCACCTTATGGCTCACAAATAGGCGGTGAAAGGTGATATTACTTAGCTTATTAGCTAACCATATTGACTCTACCTGATAACCCACTGAAACTAAGACAAATGAGCGATTCACTTTCTTTGGCTTTGACCGCGCTTTCTGACCCTACGCGCCGCGCAGTCGTTGAGCGGTTGATCCTTGGTCAGGCCAGCGTCAGCGCGCTGCACGAACCGCATGCTATGGCGCTGCCTACATTCATGCGACATTTACGCGTACTTGAAGATGCAGGCCTGATCAGATCAATCAAACGCGGCCGCGTTCGGACCTGCCAAATTGCGATGTCGCCAATCCTGGAAATTCAGGGCTGGCTAGAATGGCAAACGACATTGCGTGAAGACAGAGAAATCTAAATCGTAGTCACTCGAGTCATTTTTTACTTGCCAGAATCTTCGCTGCTTGCTTTCTTGAATGACAGAACAGCCAAGACTCTACGCTGCATCGAGGCTTGGTTCTGACCGAAATGCACTTGGTAAGGCGGCAGGCTTACAACATGACTGTGAAGTTTCTTCTAAACGGAGAGACCGTGGAGGTGAACGCACCGCCCACGCAGACTTTGCTGGATTGGCTGCGCGACACCCAAGGACTTTGCGGGACCAAAGAAGGCTGTAACGAAGGTGACTGCGGCGCTTGTACTGTTATGGTCACTGATGATCAGGGTGCGCGTGCTCTGAATGCGTGTATCCTGTTTATACCACAGCTGCACGGCAAAGCGGTGCGAACGGTCGAGGGTCTTGCCTCGCCAAGTGGCGACCTACACCCCGTTCAAAAAGCGATGGTGGAGCACCACGGATCGCAGTGCGGTTTTTGCACGCCTGGATTTGTCATGTCGATGGCCGTTGCGCATCAGAACGATGCAACAGATCACGATGACCAGCTGGCTGGAAACCTGTGCCGCTGCACGGGATATGCGCCAATCATTCGTGCTGCCGAAGCTGCAGCCAAAGAAAAGTCCCCAGACTGGATCATGGATAAGCTGACCAATGATGCGTCCCCAGCACCGTTTTCACCGGCGACCGAGGATGAGCTGGCCGCATGGTACCTGACCCATCCAGACGCAACACTGATTGCTGGTGCGACCGACGTCGGCCTCTGGGTCACCAAACAGTTAAGAGAACTAAAAGATGTCGCGTTTTTGGGTAAATGCGCAGAACTTCGAAACATCGAGAAGACAGAAAAGTCCCTGATTTTTGGGGCTGCTGTGACCATGACGGAAGTGTTGCGGGCGCTGCGAAGCATTTATCCCAGCTACGCTGAAATGATCCGCCGATATGGGTCCACACAAGTGCGCAACGCCGCGACGATTGGCGGCAATGTCGCCAACGGTTCACCAATTGGCGACAACCCGCCAGCTTTGATCGCTTTGGGTGCCACGATGACCCTACGACGCGGCGACGTCGAGCGTGAGATTGCTGTCGAAGATTTCTTCATCGAGTATGGACGTCAGGATCGGCAAGCAGGCGAATTTGTCAGTAAAATAGCCGTGCCATTGGGTCGCGATGCGCTGAAGTGTTACAAGCTCAGCAAGCGGTTCGATCAAGATATTTCTGCGGTATGTGGCTGTTTCAATATTGTTGTCCAAGATGGCACCGTTCTGAGCGCGCGGATTGCATTCGGCGGCATGGCAGGCACCCCAATGCGAGCGACTGCCGTTGAGGCTGCATTGATTGGCGAACAATGGACTGCCGAGCTGATCGAAGAGGCCGTGCAAAAATTTGCGGATGACTATACCCCACTGTCTGACATGCGGGCATCGGCAGAGTATAGATTAGCAGCCTCGCAAAACATGTTACGCCGTTACTTCGCTGAGCAAAACGGCCACAGCACATCGGTGCTGGAGGTTCCAGCATGAGCGTCACCCGCCCCCTTCCCCACGATGCCGCGAAACTACACGTCACCGGTGCCGCACGCTATGTCGACGACATTCCAACGCCAAAGGGCACATTGCATTTGGCGTTCGGCGTTTCGGACATCGCTCATGGTGAAATCTCCGCTATCGATCTGTCTGCGATCATCGAAATGCCTGAGGTTGTTACGGTCCTGACAGCCAGCGACCTGCCCTTTGAAAACGATGTTTCCCCATCTGCGCATGATGAACCTTTGCTGGCGCAGGGAACGGTCCACTATATCGGCCAACCCATATATTTGGTCATTGCACGTAGCCATTTAGCTGCGCGCAAGGCGGCACGGCTCGGCAAAGTTGAGATCACTCCATTGCCTGCGATCTTGACGATCGAAGAAGCCCTAGCTGCCGATAGTCGATTTGAGGATGGTCCACGGATTTGGAGCCGCGGCGAGACTGACGTGGCTTTGGCCAAAGCACAGCATCGGTTAACCGGGACGCTGGAGATTGGCGGGCAAGAGCATTTCTATCTTGAGGGCCAAGCAGCACTGGCGTTGCCGCAAGAAAATGGCGACATGGTTGTGCATTCTTCCACCCAGCATCCAACAGAAATCCAACACAAAGTTGCGCACGCCATCGGCCAGCCGATGCACGCAGTGAGATGTGAAGTGCGCCGGATGGGTGGCGGATTTGGCGGCAAGGAAAGCCAAGGCAACGCGCTGGCGGTTGCCTGCGCGGTCGCTGCCCAAAAAACTGGGCAACCATGCAAGATGCGGTATGACCGCGACGACGACATGATGATCACGGGCAAGCGTCATGAATTTCGGATTGCCTATGACGTTGGATATAATGCGGACGGGGTCCTGAACGCGATCGAATTCACACATTGGACACGATGTGGTTGGGCGTTAGATTTATCGTTGCCTGTCGCAGATCGCGCGATGCTGCATGCTGATAATGCCTATTACCTTCCCAATGTTCGGATCACGTCGCACAGGCTTAAAACCAACACGCAAAGCGCGACTGCGTTCCGTGGTTTTGGCGGTCCACAGGGCGTGATTGGGATCGAACGCGTGATGGATGCCATCGCGCACGATCTAAAACTAGATCCCGTGGCGGTGCGTCAACGAAACTACTACACGCCAATGGATCAACACACAGATCAAACAGAGATCGCAAGATCGACAACTCCTTATGGAATGCCGGTGCGTGATTTCATTCTGGCTGACATGACAGATCGCCTGCTGGAAACGGCTGATTATTCCAGTCGGATGGCGGAAATTACGCGTTGGAACGATGCCAGTCCTTACCTAAAAAAGGGTCTAGGCTTTGCCCCGGTCAAATTCGGGATTTCATTCACTCTGACCCATCTAAACCAAGCAGGCGCGCTGGTGCATGTGTACCAAGATGGATCAATCCATTTGAATCACGGCGGCACTGAAATGGGCCAAGGGCTGTTTCAAAAGGTGGCCCAAGTTGCAGCAGCTCAGTTTGGCGTTGACCTAGACGCGATTAAGATCACGGCGACTGACACCGGCAAAGTGCCCAACACCTCGGCCACAGCAGCGTCATCTGGCACTGATCTAAACGGTATGGCCGTGGCTGATGCCTGTGACCAGATCAAAACGCGGATGGTGGCATGTATCGCCGAACAATCTGGCTGCAGCGCGGATGAAGTTACGTTCGACGACGGGAACGTCTTTGTTGGACCGAAGCGCGTGATGAGCTTTGCCGAAGCCGCCATGGTGGCCTATCAAAATCGTGTCAGCCTCTCCGCGACGGGCTTCTACAAAACGCCCGACCTCAGCTGGGACCGGATCAAAGGTTCAGGGCGCCCGTTCTTCTATTTTGCCCAAGGCTGCGCACTGACAGAAGTCGTCATCGACACACTAACGGGTGAAAATCGAATTCTGCGAGCGGATATTTTGCATGACGCGGGAAGCTCTTTGAACCCGGCCCTCGACATTGGTCAGGTTGAAGGCGGGTATGTCCAAGGTGCAGGATGGCTGACCACCGAAGAGTTGGTTTGGGATGATGGCGGACGACTACGCACCCACGCGCCGTCGACTTACAAAATCCCAGCATGTTCGGATCGCCCCGATATTTTCAATGTCGCTCTTTGGGATGCGCCCAATCCGGAACGCTCGATTTATCGGTCCAAAGCAGTGGGTGAACCACCCTTTATGCACGGAATTTCTGCGTTCTTGGCATTATCACATGCTCTGACTTTTTGCGGGGACGCCTATCCAGATTTGCAAGCGCCTGCGACGGCAGAACAAATATTGAGCGCAATTGGCAGGGCCCGCGCATGAGTTTTGATCACCAAGCACTGCGAAACGCTGTTGCCGAGCATGGAGTCGTTGCGCGCGTGGTGATCGCGAAAACCGCAGGATCCGCGCCACGAAATGCGGGCACATCGATGCTGGTTTGGCAGGGTGGCCAATCTGGGACGATCGGTGGTGGCGCATTGGAATTTAGCGCAGTTGAACGCGCGCGAAAACTCAGCCCCGGGCAGCATCTGTTAGATGTCGTTCCATTGGGACCTGCCCTTGGTCAATGTTGCGGCGGTAGCGTTACGCTCGTCAGCGAAATCTACGACACTGAAACTTTGCCAACACAGGGCGTTGTCGCACGACGTGTTGGCGCAAGTAATGGTCCAGCCCCGATTGCGACCGATCACCTTGTTTTCAAGAACGGATGGCTGGTCGAGCCCGCGACATCACCCCAGCGCGAAATTTGGATTTACGGCGCGGGTCACGTTGGGCGCGCTTTGGTCTCGCTCTTATCGCCAATGCCGGATTTCAAAATCGTCTGGATCGATACGGCAGAAGACAGGTTCCCAAGAGATGTCTCGACCGAGATTGACTGCATCGTCGCGGTGGACCCCACACGTGTTACACGTCACGCGCCAGCACATGCCGAACATCTTATCCTAACTTACTCACATGAAATCGATTTAGGCCTATGCCACGCGCTGCTGTCGCAGCCGAATGCAGCCATCGGATTAATCGGTTCGGCAACAAAATGGGCACGTTTTCAACGTCGCCTCGCAACCCTAGGGCATGGCACTGGATCGATCTCGCAGATCCAATGCCCGATTGGCGATCCAAACGTGGGAAAACACCCGCAAATGATTGCAATTGGTGTCGTTATAGGGATGTTAGAAAACGCTACTGTCGGGGGGCAAGTCGTACACAATGACACAGACGCTGCTAAAGCTTGAAGGGCTCACAAAGGCCTATCCAGGCGTCGTTGCTAACAGCAACGTTTCGTTTGATATTCAAGCAGGGGAAATCCACGCTTTGCTTGGCGAAAATGGGGCTGGAAAATCAACCCTAGTCAAAACAATCTATGGCCTCGTTAAACCCGACAGCGGGCGGATGATGCTGAACGGCGAGGCATTTTCACCGCCAGAGCCTCGCGCGGCCCGCGCTTCTGGCATCGCGATGGTTTTTCAACATTTCTCGCTATTTGACGCCCTGAACGTTGCTGAGAATATTGCGCTTGGTATGGAAAATCCTCCGCCACAGCGACAAGTGGCCGAGCGCGTGCGCGACGTTTCCCAAAAATATGGCCTGCCATTAGATCCTGACCGGATTGTGGGCGATCTATCCGCGGGCGAACGCCAACGCGTTGAAATAATTCGATGTTTGCTACAAGATCCAAAACTCTTGATCATGGACGAGCCAACGAGTGTTTTGACACCGCAAGAGGTGCAGATCCTGTTCAAGACCTTGCGGCAGTTGTCGGATGAAGGCACAGCGATTCTATACATTTCACACAAACTCGAAGAAATTCGTACGCTCTGTGAAAACGCTACGGTGCTGCGCCTTGGCGCGGTGGTTGGCGGATGTGATCCGCGCGAAACCTCTGCCCGTGAGATGGCCGAGATGATGGTCGGCGCAACATTGCACGTCCCTGAAAAAGCAGCAGCCGCGGCTGGTGAGACAATTTTGGCAATCACGGGTCTTAGTGCCCCTGCCCCACATCAATTCGGCACGTCCCTAGAAGACATCAACCTTGATGTTCAGGCCGGCGAAATTCTTGGGATTGGTGGCGTCGCGGGCAATGGGCAAGATGAGCTGGTTGCTGCGCTTTCAGGCGAAATGCGCACCGTAGCAGAAATGGTCCGCCTCAAGGGCGACCCGGTTGGACAAATGCCGCCAAATGCCCGTCGCGCTTTGGGCCTGCTGGCTGCACCAGAAGAAAGAATGGGTCACGCAGCTGCACCAGACATGAGCCTAACTGAAAATGCATTAATGACTGCCGTGACGCGCAAGTCTTTGGCAGAACGCGGGTTCTTGAAGTGGAAAGATGCCCGGGCCTTTGCGGAAGATGTGATCAAAACCTTTGATGTTCGGACGCCCGGGCCTGAAAACGCCGCGCGTTCGCTTTCAGGCGGCAACTTGCAGAAATTCGTCATTGGGCGCGAGATTATGCAAGATCCAGACGTCTTTGTTGTCAATCAACCTACATGGGGCGTTGATGCCTCTGCTGCTGCAGACATTCGACAAGCGCTGTTAGATTTGGCTGCCAAAGGTGCCGCCGTGATTTGCATTTCGCAGGACCTAGACGAGCTTATGGAAATTTCAGATCGGTTTGCTGCGTTGAACGAAGGGCGCCTTTCTGAGCCACGCCCTGCCGCCGGACTGACGGTCGACGAGATCGGGCTTATGCTTGGCGGTGCGCATGATCTGGAGGTTGCCAATGCTTAGTCTGGAAAAACGCCCACAGCCTTCGCGCGCATGGACACTTGCGACGCCTTTGTTGGCGGTGGCTCTAACGATGATCTTTGGTGGCATCATGTTCGCGATGCTGGGCAAAAACCCACTGGAAGTGATCCGCACAATCTTCCTCGACCCTCTGTTTTCAGAGTTTGCTTGGTTCTACCGCCCGCAATTGTTGATCAAAGGCGCCCCATTGGTTTTGATTGCAATTGGCCTGTCCTTCGGATTTCGGGCAGGTATTTGGAATATTGGGGCTGAAGGCCAATACATTATCGGTGCAATTTGCGGCGCAGCTGTCGGGTTGGCATTTTATCCATCTGAGTCATTTATCATCTTTCCCTTGATGGTGATTGCTGGTGCGTTGGGCGGATGCCTTTGGGCCATGATCCCCGGAATCTTGCGGGTTAGATTCAAGACGAACGAAATTCTCGTATCTCTGATGCTAGTTTACGTCGCTGAGAACCTTTTGTCGTCGATGGCACTTGGGCTGTTGCGCAATCCAGATGGTATGGGTTTTCCCGGATCGCGTAACCTTGCTCAATTGGCAGGCACGACGAGTTGGATCAATGAAAACGCGGGTATGCACTGGGGTGTTGTCACAGCATTTATCGCCGTGATTTTTGCCTATATCGCTCTAAGCCGCCACCTGTTTGGATTTCAAGTAAAGCTATCAGGTCAAAGCCCACGGGCGGCGACATTCGCGGGTATCAACCCTAACCGTTTAGTCCTGATTTGCCTTGGCCTATCGGGTGCTCTTGCAGGGTTGGCCGGCTTGTTCGAAGTGTCCGGACCGTCTGGTCAAATCAGCATCGATTTTAATGTTGGCTACGGGTTCACTGCGATCATCGTCGCATTTTTGGGTCGTCTCCATCCAGTCGGCATTCTGCTGGCGGGCGGTCTTATGGCACTGACCTATATCGGTGGTGAGATCGCGCAGTCAAACCTCGGCTTGCCCAGCGCAGCAATCCAAATGCTGCAAGGCATGTTGCTGTTTTTCTTGCTCGCTGTCGATGTGTTGACAAATTACCGCATCAAGTTCGGACAGGGGGTCGCAGCATAATGGATCTTTCAGCAATCAATCCAATCCTTTTGCTCGCGTCCCTTATGGTCGCGGCGACCCCTATTGTTCTGGCCGCCATCGGTGAACTGGTCGTAGAGCGCGCAGGGGTTTTGAACCTCGGTGTTGAAGGCATGATGATCACAGGCGCGGTTTGCGGGTTCATCGTTGCCGTGAATACTGGATCACCTTGGCTTGGCTTTATTGGCGCAGCTGTTGGGGGTGCACTTCTATCTGTGCTTTTTGGATTTCTCACACAGTACCTTTTGTCGAACCAAGTGGCGACGGGTCTTGCGCTTACGCTCTTTGGTCTCGGTGTATCGTCGCTACTTGGACAGGGCTATATCGGCATCAAAGCGCCAGAATTCCGAGATTGGCACATCCCAGTATTGGGCGACATCCCGGTTATCGGCCCCATCGTGTTCCAGCACGACCCAATGGTTTACGTGGGATTGCTGATCTGCCTTGCAGTCTGGGCCTTCCTCAAATTCAGCCGCCTTGGCCTCGTGCTCCGTGCGGTTGGTGAAAACCACGACGCAGCGCACGCACTTGGTTACAAGGTCGTGCGGGTCAGGATGGCTGCAATCATGTTTGGGGGCGCATGTGCTGGTCTTGGCGGGGCGTACCTCAGCCTCGTACGCGTTCCACAATGGACCGAGGGCATGACTGCAGGGGCCGGTTGGATCGCGTTGGCCATTGTTGTCTTTGCTAGTTGGAAGCCAGGTCGGCTTTTGCTCGGTGCCTATTTGTTTGGCGGCGTGACCGTTCTTCAACTGAACCTACAGGCTGCTGGCCTCGCAATACCTGTCGAATACCTTTCTATGTCTCCGTATCTGGCAACCATCGTCGTTTTGGTTATTATGTCGGCGGGACGTGCACCAGGATCACTGGGCCGAATCTTTCATGCCTCGCGATGAGGCTGCTGCTAACCACCCAAGGGGAGAAAACATGACACTCAAGAACATCCTAGCCGGTGCCTTTATGGTTGCTGGTCTGGCCACAGGCGCCGCTGCTGACGGTCACGAAAAAACAAAAGTAGGCTTCGTCTACGTCGGACCCGTCGGCGACGGCGGCTGGACATATGAACACAACGAAGGCCGTTTGGCTGTCGAAGAAGCATTCGGCGACAAAGTCGAAACTGTATTCGTTGAAAGCGTGCCGGAAGGCCCAGACGCAGAGCGAGTGATGACACAGATGGCGCTTGAAGGTGCTGACCTGATTTTCACAACATCGTTTGGCTATATGGACCCAACAATCAACGTTGCGGCCAAATTCCCAGACGTCAAGTTTGAGCACGCGACAGGCTTTAAGCGCGCAGACAACGTATCCACATACTCCGCACGTTTCTATGAAGGCCGTGCCGTTCAGGGTCACATTGCTGGTAAAATGACTGAGTCCAACATCGTTGGCTATATCGCGTCATTCCCAATTCCAGAAGTTATCCGTGGCATCAACTCTGCCTACCTTCACGCATCCCGTGTCAACCCTGACGTCGAGTTCAAGATCATCTGGGTTTACACATGGTTTGACCCTGCGAAAGAAGCAGAAGCTGCGAACGTTCTTATCGAACAGGGCGCTGACATCCTTCTACAGCACACAGACTCCACAGCGCCTCAAGCGGCTGCACAGTCTGCTGGTGGTGTTTACACATTCGGACAAGCTTCTGACATGGCAGAGTTCGGACCAGAGCCGCGTATCTCATCCATCATCGACAACTGGGCGCCTTACTACGTTGCGCGCACACAGGCTGTCATGGATGGGACATGGGAAAGCGTTGATACATTTGACGGTATCGACACAGGCATGGTTGCGATCGGTGAAATTTCCGACGTTGTACCAGCAGACGTGAAAGCAGAAGCATTGGCCTTGGTCGAAGCTATGCGGACTGGTGACTACCACCCGTTCACTGGTCCTGTGAACAAGCAGGACGGATCTGCTTGGTTGGCTGACGGTGAAGTTGCGGATCTGGGCACATTGCTTGGAATGAACTTCTACATTGAAGGCGTATCAGGTGATATTCCACAGTAGGGGCACTTCCCGCTAAGGTTGAGCCGGCCCACTTCGTGGGCCGGTTTTTTTGTGCGATACCATAAGTAAATCCACCTATCTTTCCGAATGTGTCGATTGGTTACCCTAACGTAAACAGAACAACTAAAATCGTCAGAACTGTTGCGCAATCATCGAACAAACCTGTCTCAAAAGCCCAGTTCCAGTGGGGCCCGCAGTTAGCTAAATTGAAGTTGTTAACCAGTTGTTTGTTTCGAGTAATCGAAGGGTGACAAGTTAATTGTTTAGTAGGTACCCCTGCGGTGGGACATGGTCCGACTGGTTTCGCCAGCTTTGATTTGACCCACCGCAGGTTTTTTTCCCGAATGATCTTTTGGCGGTTTCCTGACATCGTTTCACCGTGTCTAGAACAATCGATTCTAACACCCAGATTTCGTCAGTCGGAGATTCACGAATGTGGCAACAAGAGATTAGAAGTGCCTCAATTCGGCGAACTTGCTCGATATTTTTAACCTTAGCCGAACAATCAGCCCGAATGAACAATATTGATCACGAAAAAAGTGACTGACCTGTCTATTTGGAGCAGTTCCTATACCTGCGCATACATACTAAAAGTTAGCTCAGTAATTAGTACTTTGTTCACCAGTATCTCGAAGGGTGATGAGTGTTTTGTTAAGGTTTTCCCAACCGCCGCATGTTGACATGTTATTTGTTCTAGTGCCGCGGCGGTTGGATCCCAAACCAAGATTTTCCGGCTTTTCCTAACGTTGTTTTTTGTTAGGTTGTCGGAATGAATAACCCCCTAGCAACAATTTCAGGCATGCCTGTCAGCCGCGCTATCTTCGGAACAATGCAGTTTGGCGAAGCCGCTGATCGTGACGCGAGTCAGCAGATGTATATCGCTGCAAGAAATGCCGAAATCAACCATTTCGACACCGCATATCCCTATACAAACGGCGCGTCAGAACAACTCTTAGGCGAGTTTGCGCGGCACGAACGCGACGACATATTTATCTCAACCAAAGTGGGCTACGTCGGCGGCGCAGGCCGCGACAACATTAGTAATCAATTTACGATGTCCATAGATAGACTATCTATAGATGTTGTCGACCTCTTGTATTTACATCGATTTGACCCCGAAACTCTAATAGAAGAAACCTTCGAAACGTTGACAGAGCTACAGACATGTGGACGCATTCGCCACATCGGCGTATCCAACTACGCTGCATGGCAGGTCATGAAAGCCCAGGCAGTCGCCCAAAGCTTTGGCACACAAATCGACGCGGTTCAGCCGATGTATTCTCTCGTCAAACGCCAAGCAGAAGTTGAGATTTTGCCGATGTGCCTGGACCAAGATCTGTTGGCGGCGACATACTCCCCACTTGGTGGGGGTTTGCTGACTGGCAAATACGCGACGGGCGGCACCGGTAGACTAACTGATGACCCGCGCTATCAGGCGCGTTATAGCGCCGAACATATCCACGATACGGCGCAGCAGTTTTCAGAGCTTGCCTCAAATCTAGAGGTGTCGCCAACCAGTTTGGCGATCGCTTGGGTTTTAGCAGGACCCTACGCAGCAAACCCAATTATTTCTGCGCGCTCGGCAGAACAACTTGTGCCATCACTAGCGGGATTAGATATCGCGCTAGACGCAGAAACCTACGAGAGGATCACAGCGCTGTCGCTTTCCCCTTCCCCAGCCACAGATCGATTGGAAGAGGTATGATTGACTTTCTCGTCATTGGCGGTGGCATCGCAGGCACCTCTGCAGCCGCACGGTTATCCGAACTTGGTAGCGTCACTTTGTTAGAAGCCGAGGATGCACTGGGTTATCACACCTCAGGGCGGTCAGCCGCGTTATATGAAGCAAACTATGGCAAACCGTCGACAGTCGCGCTGAACCAAGCAAGTTTATCCTATCATCGCGAGCACAACCTGCTGAGTGATCGCGGGCTGCTTTTGATCGGAACAAGGGACACTGCTGAAGCCTTTGCAGAAGATCAAACCAAGATGGCCTTGGATGAGATAACAGTCCAAGAAGCCTGTGAAAAGTTTAAGGTTCTCGATAGCTCTATCGTCGATCGTGCCGCATATGATCCGCATGCTTGGGACATTGATACTGACAGGCTGTTGCAGGGCTTTGCCGCGACCGCACGCGCAAATGGTGGCAACATTATCTCAAAAGCGCCTGTGACGAACATCAAACGTGACGCGGCAGGTTGGATCATTTCTGCTGGTGACGATTATCACGCGCGAAATATCGTAAATGCGGCGGGCGCTTGGGCCGATCAGATCGCGGCAATGGCCGGGGTCGCTCAGATTGGCTTCAAGCCACTACGCCGTTCAATGGGTCGCATCCCCGCACCAGGCGGTCATGATGTCAGTAGTTGGCCAATGGTCTTTGGTCCGGGCGAAGATTGGTACGCCAAACCCGACGCGGGTGCCTTGTTGGTATCCCCAGCCGAAGAATACCTGGTTGAGCCACACGATGCCTTTGCAGATGATATGACCTTAGCAGAAGGGTTTGCGCGCTATGAGGGTCACGTCACAGAACCTGTGACCCGACTTTTGTCATCATGGGCGGGGCTTCGCACGTTTTCGCCGGACAGAACATTGGTGATTGGCCCTGACGCCAACCAGCGCGACTTTATTTGGTGTGCGGGCCAAGGCGGATATGGAATGCAGTCCAGCCCAGGCGCTAGCAAGTTACTAGCGGATCTTGTTGCAGGCCGCATACCCGAGATCGACGCTGTCTCGGTCGAGGCTCTGCGCCCCGACCGGTTCAGCTAAATCAGCTTAGCCATCGACGCGGATCGTAGCGTTGCTCGGATCATATGGGCTGTCTTGCACAATCTCTGCGTCCCACAGCTTATCTTGGATCTTGACCTTTAGCTTAGTGCCAACTTCCGCAAGCGCTGGCGGCACGTATCCCATGCCAATGCTCTTTTCGAAGGCCACAGAATAGCCGCCAGAAGTTAGGCGACCGACGCGTGTGCCGTCCAATGTATAAAGCGCTTCGCGGCCCCAAGGATCCGCATCATTTGGACCGTCAATGAGCAGAGTCACACACTGCGACCTGATGCCTTTGGCGACCATAGCGTCCTTGCCATGGAACGCTTTGTTCAGATCGATAAAACGTGGCAGATCCGCCTCTTGCGGCGTCGCATCACGCCCCAGCTCGGTTCCGAATGCACGGTAGGATTTTTCCTGCCGCAGCCAGTTCTGTGCACGCGCGCCGACCAGTTTCATGCCATGTTTTTCGCCGGCTTTTTCAAGCAGATCAAATAGGTATTTCTGCATTTCAATCGGATGATGAAGCTCCCAGCCAAGTTCGCCCGTGTAGGCCACGCGGATCGCATTCACAGGACACATCCCAAGTTCAATCTGCTTGGCAGACAGCCATGGGAAGTTCTTGTTGGTCAATGCAGTTTCCGGATCAGGGCCGCCGATGACATCTTTCATAACATCACGCGATTTTGGACCCGCAATCGCGAATACACCCCATTGAGTAGTGACATCCTGCGCATTGATACGACCGAATTCAGCCTCTTTTTCCGCGACCGCTTTATAGAGGTAATCTTCGTCGTAGTTGTGCCAGCCGCCAGCAGACACAAGGTAATAGTCATCTTCGGACAAACGTACGATCGTGTATTCGGTGCGCGTTGTTCCATGAGAAGTCAAAGCATAGGTCAGGTTGATGCGACCAATCTTTGGCAGCTTGTTGGTCGTGAACCAATCGAGGAAAGCTGTTGCGCCCGGGCCGCTAATGCGGTGTTTGGCGAAGGCCGTCGCATCGATCAGGCCCACGCCCTCGCGGATTGCTTTGGCCTCTTCCACTGCGTATTTCCACCAATCGCCACGGCGAAACGAGCGACCTTCTTCGTCGAAATTGTCGGGTGCATCGAGCGGTCCATAGTAGTTCGGACGCTCCCACCCATTGACCCATCCGAATTGGGCGCCGCGCGCCTTTTGGCGATCATAAGCAGGTGCAGTCCGCAAAGGACGACATGCTGGGCGTTCTTCATCTGGATGGTGCAAAACATAGACGTGGTCATAGCACTCTTCGTTTTTGCGTGCCGCGAATTCCGTGGTCATCCAGTCTTGGCCGTAGCGTTTGGGATCAAGCGACGCCATGTCGATTTCTGCTTCGCCATCGACCATCATCTGAGCAAGGTAATAGCCTGTGCCACCAGCTGCCGTGATCCCAAAAGAGAAACCTTCTGCCAACCACATATTATGAAGACCAGGTGCCGGACCGACCAACGGGTTTCCGTCTGGTGTATAACAGATCGGACCATTGAAATCGTCTTTTAGCCCGCTTTCTTCACAAGACGGCACACGATGGATCATGGCCATGTATTGATCTTCAATCCGCTCCAAATCGAGAGGGAAAAGATCTGCGCGGAAGCTATCTGGAACACCATGCTCAAAAACTGCGGGTGCGTTCTTTTCGTAAACGCCTAAGATCCAGCCACCGCGTTCTTCACGAACATAGGATTGTGCATCGGCGTCGCGCACAACCGGGTGCTCTTCTCCGCCCGCTTCGCGGTATTTCACGAGCTCTGGATCTTTGTCCATGACGATGAACTGGTGTTCGACCGGGATCGCGGGGATCTTGATCCCAAGCTTCTTTGCGGTCGTTTGGGCATGGTTCCCAGAAGCGGTCACGACATGCTCAGCCGTGATCACAATCTGTTCGTCTGACGGAACAAGGTTCCCGCCCTTCTCTATCATCTTGGTACAGGTCACTTCCCAATGGGTTCCGTTCCAGTGAAAACCATCGGCCTGCCATTTGCGCTCGATCATTACACCGCGCTGACGGGCCCCTTTGGCCATCGCCTGTGTTACGTCGGCGGGGTTAATGTAACCGTCCGTGTTGTGATAAATCGCGCCCTTTAGATCTTCAGTTCGGATCAGCGGCCAGCGCTCTTTGATTTGCTCAGGCGTCAACCACTCATAGGGGACGTCGCATGTCTCAGCCGTCGAGGCATAGAGCATGTATTCATCCATGCGTTCCTGCGTTTGCGCCATGCGCAAATTGCCTACGACCGCAAAGCCGGCGTTAAGTCCGGTTTCTTCCTCAAGTTGTTTGTAGAAATCAACCGAGTACTTGTGGATATGCGTTGTCGCGTAGGACATGTTGAACAACGGCAAAAGTCCGGCGGCATGCCAAGTCGACCCAGACGTTAATTCGTCCCGCTCGAGCAGCATGACGTCATCCCAACCAGCTTTGGCCAAATGATACGCTATCGATGTACCAACAGCGCCACCACCAACGACGAGTGCTTTTACTTCGGTTTTCATGACGACATCCTTCTAACATGAACTTAGCTGCACATTGGCGCAACTCAGAGCGCGTCGGCTGAACCAGCCGACCTAGTGTGGTGCGAAACCGACTTTTCCGAATTCTCAGGTCGCAGAATGACTAGTGCAATGATGGTAAAACGAGATCCGGCGGGCGGTGACCATCTTCAAACGTCTTTATATTGATGATGACCTTTTCACCCATATCAATGCGACCTTCTACCGTTGCCGATCCCATGTGCGGGAGCAATATCACATTTGGGAGTGCCTTAAGTCGTGGATTTATCTCGTGGCCGCGCTCAAAGACATCGAGACCTGCACCAGCAATACCCCCGCGGCGGATCATGCGGGTCAGGGCATTTTCGTCGATGACTTCTCCGCGAGACGTGTTCACCACAACCGCTGTTGGCTTTAATAGTTTCAAACGACGAGCATTCATCAAGTGGAATGTTGAGGGCGTATGCGGGCAATTGATCGACAATACATCAACACGCGCAACCATCTGGTCGAGACTTTCCCAATAGGTGGCCTCTAGATCGCGTTCGATATCTGCATGTAGCGGACGGCGGTTGTGATAATGCACCTGCATCCCAAACGCGTTTGCACGGCGTGCCACGGCCTGCCCAATGCGACCCATCCCCAAGATACCGAGCCGACGCCCACTGATCCGGCCACCTAACATCGCCATCGGTGCCCAGCCGCCCCAGTCACCAGATTGCGCAACGCGCGCGCCTTCAGCCAGCCGACGCGTGACGCCAAGAATAAGCGCCATTGTCATATCTGCGGTATCATCCGTGATAACGTCGGGTGTATTGCATACATGGATGCCACGCTGACGCGCTGCCGTGACATCAATATGATCAATGCCTGCGCCATAATTTGCGATCAGCTGTAGGTTTTCACCGGCATTCGACAAGAGCTCTGCGTCAATTTTGTCAGTGATTGTTGGCACCAATACGTCAGCGGTTGCCATCGCCTTTGCCAGCTCTGCGTGAGACATCACCGCATCATCATCGCGTAGCGTCACATTGAAAAGTTCGCATAGACGCGTTTCAACCACCTCGGGTAACCGTCGCGTGACGACAACACTTAGCTTTTTGCTGGGCATTCTGTTCGTCCTTGGCTTTTCACTTCGCTGCTTACATGACAAATTGCCTATAAATGTCGCAGGGCACAAGAACCCATGCGCAACGACGAGCGGTCAAAGGATACAGGGGCACCCATGTTTAGGTTGGGATTTATCACGCTATTGCTGTGCGCGGCACCAATCTGGCCCAGCGCCCAAGAGGTGTCGCAATCGGTTGTGGCACCAGCAACGGCTCCCATTCTCGGCCCAGAAACGAACCTACCACTGCCACGCTTCGTTTCGCTTAAAGCAAGCGAAAGCAACGTGCGCCGCGGACCATCCCTAAGCCACAGAATTGATTGGGTTTTCCAACGGCGCTCAATGCCTTTGCGAGTCGTGGCTGAATATGGTCATTGGCGTCGTGTCTTGGACCGTGACGACCAAGGTGGCTGGGTCCATTACACGATGTTGTCCGGCGTTCGGACTGTCATCATTGAAAATCGGATTACGCTTTACAAACGCCCTGATCCTGAGAGCTTTGAAGTCGCAGACGTTCATGCTGGCGTGATCGCTCGGTTGGGTGAATGCGGGTCAGACTGGTGTCAATTGACGGCAGATGGATATCGCGGATGGACCTCAAAGGAAAACCTTTGGGGCGTATTGCCGGATGAAATCAAAGACTGATCAGCTAAGCGGCGCCGAGGCCGCGGCCTTTTAACAACGCCTCGACGCCAGGTAGGCGACCGCGGAATGCAGTATAAAGCTCAGCCGCATCAATACTGCCACCTGATGACAGGACTGTTTCTTCAAGCTTTTTCGCAAGGTCAGGGGCAAAAGCATCGCCCGCCTCGTTGAACGCTTCAAACGCGTCGGCGTCCATCACCTCGGACCACATATAGCTGTAATACCCGCAGGAATATCCATCGCCCGCAAAGACATGTGCAAAATGCGGTGTCGCGTGTCGCATTCCAATCGCCCGTGGCATGCCAAGTCGTTCCAGGATCTCGGCTTGTTTTTGCATTGGATCCGCAGGCGCGGGCCCGTCGTGGAACTCAAGGTCAACAAGTGCCGAGGCGACATATTCAACCGTTTGAAAGCCCATATCGTAGGTGCTGGCTGCCAACATGCGATCCAACATGTCTTTGGGCATCGGTTCACCGGTTTCTGCGTGGGTGGCAAATTCTGCTAACACCTCAGGTACTGCCAGCCAATGCTCGTAGAGTTGGCTCGGTAATTCGACAAAATCACGAGCCACGGATGTGCCAGATACGCTTTCATAGGTCACATCAGATAGCATTTGATGCAAAGCATGACCAAACTCGTGGAACAAGGTCCGCGCATCATCGAATGAGAGCAATGCTGTGGCGCCCGCTGACGGTTTGGCAAAGTTACAAACGTTCACGACATGCGGGCGGATATCGCCGGCAAGGCGTTGCTGAGACCGCATCGCCATGCACCAAGCGCCCGACCGTTTTGAAGCGCGGGCGAAATAGTCGCCGATAAACACTGCGACGTGTTGGCCATCGCGTGTCACGTTCCACAGCTTGACGTCTTTATGGTAAGTTGCGGCATCAAGAGGCGTGAATTCCAAACCGAAAAGGCGGTTGGCACATGCAAACGACGCCTCGATCATACGATCTAGCTGCAGGTAGGGTTTCAACAATGCCTCGTCGAGGTCATGCTCAGCCTGCCGACGCAATTCCGAATAGTAACGCCAATCCCACGGTTCAAGCGGCCCCTCATACCCATCTTTGTGAAGCATATCGGTCAACACATCCGCGTCCGCCTCGGCGCTGGCTTTCGCTGGCGACCAAACCTGCGTTAACAAGTCCCGAACAGCAACCGGCGTGCCTGCCATTTCCGTCTCTAACTTATAATCCGAGAACGTCTGATACCCCAAAAGCTTGGCGCGTTCTTCGCGCAGCTTGAGCGTTTCAGTTGCAATTGCACGATTGTCGGTATCACCGCCATTGGCCCCGCGTGCGCCCCACGCCTCATAGGCCGTCTTGCGCAGATCACGATGGGCTGAAAATTGCAAAAAAGGAACAATGAGCGAGCGAGAAAGCGTAATAACAGGCGCATCCTGTCCTTTTTCCGAGCCAGCCGCGTTTGCCGCATCAATCGCGAATTGCGGCAAACCACCTAGTTGATCAGGGGCCAACGTCATGAACCAGCTACGCTCATCCGCAAGAAGGTTCTGTGTAAACTCTGTCCCAAGGACTGACAGGCGCGATTTGACCTCACGCAATCGGTCAGACGCATCGCCCGTCAACAACGCCCCTTGTCGAACATATCCCCTGCGCGTCAACATCAGAACACGAAGTTGTTCGGCCTTCAAATCAAGCGTCTCGCGAGTTTCCCAAAGCGTATCAATGCGCTGAAACAACGCTTTGTTCTCGGCAACTTCTGAACCAAACGCACTTAGCTTTGGTGCAAATTCGCGTTGTAATGCTTCCCGCTCGGGCGTGCTATCAGCCCCAGCGACACCATAGAACACACCAAAGATGCGCCCAAGCTGACCCTCGGAAAGCTGCAAGGCTTCTATCGTATTTTCAAACGTCGGTGCCTCTGGATTAACGGCGATCGATTGTAACGCAGCGCGTGCTTCTGACAACGCGTGATCGACGGCAGGGGCAAAATGCGCATCCTCAATCAGATCAAAAGGAGGTAATTCAAACGGTGTCGTCCATTCGGATAATAGCGGGTTGGTCATGGGCTCTCCTCTAACACATAGGTATGGCGCGGCGATGGCGATTGCCAGCTTACTGGGCACCTTTACCGGCACAAACCTTACAATCAGATCGTGCATTGGTTTGAATGATCCGGGTTTCAGCAAATAGAGCGTCATAGATCATCATGCGCCCGCGCAGTGTGTCGCCGGCCCCGGTCACAGCCTTTATGGTTTCAACCGCCATCATCGCGCCAACAACGCCTGGCAAAGGACCGACAACGCCTGCCTCGGCGCAACTTGGCACCAAGTCTCGATCAGGCACGCTGGGGAAAACGCAGGCATAGCACGGTCCACCTGACGCAGGATCAAAGAGGCTGATCTGCCCTTCCCATTGCGTTAATGCCGCCGAAACCAAGGGTTTAGACAACGAAACGCATGTCGAGTTGACCAAATGTCGTGTTTCAAAATTATCGCAGCCATCTAAGATAATATCGTATTCAGCAAAAAGGTCCTCTGCGACATCTGCCGTTAGTCGCCGATGATAGGCGCGCACATCTGCGTAGGGGTTTTGTGCGACCATCGCCTCTGCCGCCGAAGTAACTTTGGGGATTCCAATATTCTTGTCGGTATGGATTACTTGCCTCTGCAAATTCGCATTTTCGACGGTATCGTCATCGATGACACCGATCCGCCCAATGCCTGCCGCTGCCAAGTATTGCAACGCAGGCGCTCCCAAGCCACCTGCCCCGATCACCAAAACCTTTGCCTCTTTCATTGCGCGCTGGCCGGGACCCCCAATTTCGCGCAGAACGATATGGCGAGCATATCGGTCAAGCTCGGTCTCGGTGAATGTTCCTGCCGGCTTTTCATCTGGGATCGGCGCAACAACCCGTGCCTTAAGTTTTGCGAGTAACTGGCGGTATCCCCAAATCAACGCTGCAAACCCCAACAGCAATCCCCAAAGGCGAACATCCCCGCCGGTAGCATCGCGCAACGGATGTCCGGCAGGCAGTGCGATTTGGATCACGATGACGCCAGCCAATAAGAAAGCCAGCATTACCCAACGCGCACGACGCGATGTTCCCATCGCAGCCCCGATGCCCCAGATCACTGCGGCCATCGTTCCGACCATCATCATGTAAGAATGCCTGTCGAGCCAAAGCCACCCTCGCCGCGCGCCGTTTGATCCAGCTCTGACACAGCCGTGAATTTCGCCTGAACAACCGGGGCGATCACCATCTGAGCGATGCGCATGCCGTGGCTGATATGAAAGATGTCTTGCCCTAGGTTTACAACGATGATCCCAACTGGGCCGCGGTAATCGCTATCGATTGTGCCGGGTGTATTTAGCAGCGTAATTCCGTTTTTGAGCGCTAGACCAGAGCGTGGCCTGATCTGAACCTCAAACCCTGCAGGAATTGCCATCTTTAGCCCCGTCGGCACCAGTGCACGTTCGCCCGGCTTCAAATCAACGCCGTCAGCGCGGTCATCGTTCGGAAAATTTGCACGAATATCCGCACCTGCCGCGCCGTCGGTTTCATACGTTGGCAGCGGCTGCGTACGGTCTGCGCCTTCAAGCCATTGCATCTGCACGACGGGCTGCATCATTCAGCGGCGCCCAGTTGGTCAACAATTGCGTGGGCCAAACGTGTGGCCACCTGATCTTTGGTCATGCGCGGCCAAGCCTCGGCCCCATTGTCCCGAATGAGCGTCACAGCATTTTCAGACCCGCCCATGATCCCCGTTTCCGGCGAAACATCATTTGCAAGGATCCAGTCGCACCCTTTGCGTTTACGCTTTGCCGTTGCATTGGCGATGACATCATCCGTTTCGGCGGCGAAACCGATCACCAGGTTCGGTCTATTAGCCTTGGATTGCGATACCGCTGCCAAAATGTCTGGGTTCTCTGCGAAATCCAGTTCGGGCAATCCGCTGTCGTCCTTTTTGATCTTGCTGTCGCCAGCATTGGCGACATGCCAGTCAGCCACAGCCGCCGCGAAAATCGCAACATCTGCAGGCATCGCTGCCTGTGTCGCCGCAAGCATTTCAGCAGCGGTCTGAACCGGAACGACAGAGACGCCATGCGGCGCGGGATGCGACGCAGGCCCCGTGATAAAAGTGACATCTGCACCAAGAGACGCCAGCGCGCGGGCAATCGCAGTCCCCTGCGCACCAGAGGATCGGTTGGCAATATAGCGCACCGGATCAATTGGTTCGTGGGTTGGTCCGGATGTCACAACGATGTGTTTGCCGCTCAAAGGTCCAGTGCCCAGCGCAGCTTCGGCTGCGGCGACAATTTCCAAAGGCTCAGCCATACGCCCTGGACCATATTCACCACAAGCCATGTCACCTTCATTCGGGCCGACGGTCAAAACGCCGTCGCCTGCCAAAGTTTCGACATTACGCTGTGTTGCTGCGTGCGTCCACATCCGCACGTTCATCGAAGGCGCAAGCAATACGCGCTTATCCGTGGCCAGCAAAACAGTGGATGCCAAGTCGTTCGCGTGACCGTTCGCCATTTTGGCCATCAAATCTGCCGTTGCAGGTGCAACAACGATAAGATCCGCGGCGCGCGATAACTCGATGTGGCCCATCTCAGCCTCATCCGTCAGATTAAACAGGTCTTGGAATACTTTTTCGCCAGTCAATGCCGACACACTTAGCGGGGTCACAAATTCTGCCCCAGCTTTGGTCAAAACAGCAGTGACTTTGGCCCCACGTTCGCGCATGCGTCGAATGAGGTCCAAAGATTTAAAGGCCGCTATTCCGCCGCCGATCACCAATAGAATATGTTTGTTCGCTAGCATACGCTCTCCTAGGTCTGCGGTTCAGACACTAGGCGATGTGATGTGCGGATTACAATGCAATCCGCACCCCCGATTTATGCGAAAAACGCGCGTACTTCGCTGCTTTCAGCTTCCAGAGATTTCCGCATCTTGCCAAACGCTGCTGCTTCAAGCTGGCGCACGCGCTCCTTGGACAGGCCAAGTTCCACTCCGAGGCTTTCCAAAGTCCGCGGATCTTCGCGCAATTTACGTTCCTTCACGATGAACCGTTCACGGTCGTTCAACGCCCCAAGCGCAGACAACAGCCACTGCCGCAATGTTTCTTGGTCGTGGTTGTTCTCAACGGTTTCAGCTGCTTGCGGGCCTTCATCCTCAAGCGCATCAATCCATTCGCGACCTTCGTCTTCAGTCGACTGCGTTGCGTTTAGCGAGAAATCAGACCCAGAAAGGCGCCCTTCCATCATTTCAACGTCGTGTAGCGGAACCCCGACTTCCTCTGAGATAAGCTTGTGCATTACATGACGTTCGACCGTGCGGCCCTCTGCGGATGCCTCGCGCTCGATGCGTGCCTGAACACGGCGCATATTGAAAAAGAGCGACTTTTGACTGCTTGTCGACCCTGTACGGACCATCGACCAATTGCGCATAACGTGATCTTGAATTGATGCTTTAATCCACCAAACTGCATAGGTCGAAAACCGAACGCCGCGATCGGGGTCGAACTTGTCAGCAGCTTTCATCAAACCCACGGATGCTTCTTGGATAAGATCATTCATTGGCGCGCCGTAACGCTTAAATTTAGCGGCCATCGAGATGGCGAGGCGCATATAGGCATTGATCAGACGGTGGAGCGCTTGTTCATCGCGGTCGTCACGCCATGCATATGCAAGCGCGAGCTCTGTTTCCGCATCGAGTAGTTCCGCCTTCATGGCGACGCGTGACAAGGTTCTGTCATTCAACCCGTCTAGTGCCATCTTCAATACCCCCTTATTTCGTTGACCCAACGTTTTTTTGTCGGTTTATACTTTGGTTACGTTCCCCATTTCGATTTGGATCAAAAAATACCCAATATGAATTTGCAAAGGCTGACATTCGTCCTAGGCGGCGCCTCTTCGGGAAAATCTGCATATGCAGAAAGCTTGGTGTTCGCGAGCAAACGGCCACGCGTTTATTTAGCGACGGCGCAAGCGTTTGATGCTGAAATGACAGAAAAAATTCGTTTACATCAAGAAATGCGAGGCGCTGAATGGACTACCGTGGAGGCGCCGATTGATATCGCCACCGTGATTGATGGCAGGACTGAAGATGAAGTCCTTTTGATCGATTGTCTGACACTTTGGTTAACAAATATTCTTCTAGCGGATCACGATGTCGACGTTGAATTCGAAAAAGTTGCTAAATCGCTCTTGAACTGCGCTTGCCCAGTCATCGCAGTTTCAAACGAAGTGGGCCAAGGAATCGTCCCTGACAACGCACTGTCACGGAAGTTTAGATCAGCACAAGGTCGACTAAACCAACTTGTAGCAGCGCACGCTGATGTCGCAATCGGCGTAATGGCAGGTCTACCATTCGCGCTAAAAGGCGCTTTGCCAGAATGACCCATTTTTGGTGGGTGCGTCATGGTCCGACACATCAAAAGAACTTTGTTGGATGGCGTGACGTGCCCGCTGATTTATCAGACACTGCATTGATCCAGCGCGTGGCGGCATATCTTCCCACGGACGCGGTTGTCATTTCGTCTGATTTGATCCGCTCAATTGACACCGCAACCGCCATTCAAGGGAACCGAGCCCGCCTGCCGCATGATCACCGCCTAAAGGAGTTCAATTTCGGTGCATGGGACGGTCTAAACTTTGACGAAGTCAGCGCGCGCGACCCGCAATTGAGTCGCGATTATTGGGAGAAACCCGGAGATCTAGAGGCACCGGGTGGTGAAAGTTGGAACCAAGTCGCCGCACGCGTGAACACGGCCGTTGACGACCTGCAGGAACGTTTTAGCGGGCGGAATATCATCGTCGTTGCGCATTTTGGCGTCATCATGACCCAGATCCAACATCTCTATGATGGAGATGCTTACAAAGCGATGGGACATCAGATCGACAATTTTTCTGTCACTGATCTACAATTTGATGGGGTGAAATGGCGCCGAGGCCACATCAATCATCTTCCTGAATAATAGCTATCACGGAACATCGTTCGCATGATCCAATTCTATGCAATAAGTTCTTTTTGAAGCCGCTGAACAGGCCGCAAACGAACAAATTAGAGGGTCCAATGACATACGAATTAATTATTGGTGATCGCACATTTTCCAGCTGGTCCTATCGCGGTTGGCTCATGCTTGAAAAATTTACGTTGCCATTCAAAACCACTATAGTTGGGCTATATGCGGGTACAATGGCACAAGAAATCGCGCATCTCGCCCCTTCAAGAACAGTCCCGATCCTACTCACCCCTGAAAGGCACGTTCTTACCGATAGCATCGCAATGGCTGAAACACTGGCCGAGCGCCATCCAGATCACGGGTTTTGGCCAAGCGATCCCGGAGCACGCGCTTTGGCACGTTCGCTCGTAGCAGAAATGCACAGTAGTTTCATGCCACTGCGGGACGCATGCCCGAATATGGTTTGTTGTACTTGGGACGGGTTTGAACCGAGCGAAGCAGTCAAAAAAGATGTCGCACGGATCGAAGAGCTTTGGGCATTGGCGCGTGCGCGATATGGTCAAGATGGCCCATGGCTATTTGGGGAATATTCTCTTGCTGATGTGTTCTACGCACCGATCGCGTTCCGCTTCACGACTTACAAGTTGGCGGTTTCACCAGAATCACAATTCTATGTCGATTTGCATCTCAAAGATCCCGCATTGCGAAAATGGAAAGTCGATGCCGATCAAGAGGTCTATGACCCCTTTCCCTACGACTTGGGCTTGGCGCGATCAGAGTGGCCGTCTTTCCCAGATTAACCAATGATTCATCCTCGGCGCGTTACTGGTTTGTTAACCAACAGCGACGAGGCTCAAATTGGCAGTCACATATACGGTTGCATTCGAAGGAATTGAGGCCCGGCTGGTCGAGGTGCAATGCGCCGTTTCGCCCGGCCTGCCCGCCTTCACGCTTGTAGGGTTGCCGGACAAAGCAGTGTCAGAGGCAAAGGAACGCGTTCGTGCCGCACTGACGGCAATGCACATCGCATTGCCGCCAAAACGCATCACGATCAATTTATCCCCTGCAGATATTCCCAAAGAAGGCTCACACTTTGATCTGCCTATCGCGCTGGCACTGCTGGCATCATTAGATGTCATCCCAACAGACGATGTCGCAGGCACTGTCGCGCTTGGTGAATTGTCTCTGGATGGGACGCTTACGCCTGTTGTTGGCGCCTTGCCCGCAGCGATGGCAGCAGCACAAGATGATCGAATGTTGATGTGCCCAGCCAGTTGCGGTGCAGAGGCCGCGTGGATTGATGCCGTCAAGGTCATTGCGCCAGGATCCCTGATCGAGGCGGTGCAGCACTTTACGGGACGGAACGTTTTACCTGCGTCGACCCCCGGTTCGGTCACGCGACCACACACCAACCGCGACATGTCAGAAGTCAAAGGCCAAGAGCGTGCCAAACGCGCAATAGAGATCGCGGCGGCCGGGCGTCATCATATGATCATGATCGGCACGCCGGGGTCCGGAAAATCGATGTTAGCCGCGCGCGTTCCCAGCATCTTGCCCGATTTGACCCCAGAAGAAGCCCTCGAAACATCTATGATCCATTCGCTGTCAGGTCTCTTGGACGACGGAGGCATCAGCCGCACAAGACCCTTCCAAGAGCCCCATCATACGGCATCGGTACCTGCCATTGTCGGCGGTGGACGTGGTGCAAAACCGGGCGAAATCTCTTTGGCGCACAACGGCGTGCTGTTTATGGACGAATTTCCAGAATTCCCACGAACCGTCTTAGAAACACTGCGCCAGCCGATTGAAACGGGCGAAGTTGTCGTGTCACGCGCAAATGCGCACGTCAGATACCCTTGCCGGTTCATGTTGATCGCGGCGGCGAATCCTTGCAAGTGCGGGTATTTTTCCGATCCCGAACGCGCTTGCGCGCGCGTTCCCCTTTGCGGTGAAGACTATTTGGGACGCATCTCTGGCCCATTGATGGACAGGTTTGACCTACGGGTCGAGGTGCCCCCAGTCGCATTTTCGGACCTAGATTTGCCCGCAGACGGCGAAACTTCCCACCAAATCGCCCAGCGCGTAGCCAATGCGCGCGTTATCCAAGCCAAACGATTTGCGAACTATGCCGATCTGCGCGTGAATTCTGATGCTGAAGGTTCCGTTCTAGAAGTGATTGCAACGCCGGATCCAGATGGCAAAGATCTCTTGATGCAGGCTGCAGACCGTCTTGGGCTGTCAGCACGCGGATATCACCGCGTCTTGCGCGTCGCCCGAACGATTGCGGATCTTGATCAATCCGAGCCCGTCCGGCGCGACCATATCGCTGAGGCTATCAGCTTTCGCCTTCCCTCAGCGGCCTAGGCGCGCTTTTCTTCGATCGCTTGCCAAATCTTTTCGGCAACGTTGGTCCCATCGAACCGTTCAAGTTCCTGAATGCCTGTTGGCGAGGTCACATTGATTTCCGTGAGCCAATCCCCAATCACATCAATACCTACAAACACTTGCCCTTTTTCGCGCAAAAGTGGACCGATTGCGGCGCAAATCTCATGATCTCGGTCTGTTAGTTCAACCTTCTCAGGTCGACCACCAACGTGCATGTTAGATCGCGTCTCGCCAGCGGCCGGAACGCGGTTGATTGCGCCCACAGGCTCTCCATTGACCAAGATCACACGCTTGTCGCCCTTTGTGACATCCGGCAAGAACTTTTGCATGATCAAAGGTTCTCGATTGATCCCGCTAAACAGCTCGTGAAGCGATGCGATGTTGCTGTCGGTCTTACTCAACTTAAAGACACCAGCGCCCCCATTGCCATAAAGCGGCTTGAGAATCACATCGCCATGCTCTTCACGAAATTCTCGCAGTGTTTCTAAGTCACGCGCAATCATGGTTGGCGGGGTGAGATCTGGGAAGGCCAGCACAAGCAGTTTTTCCGGGTAATTACGAACCCAAAACGGATCGTTGACCACCAATGTATCTGGATGAACCATATCCAAAAGATGTGTCGTCGTAATATAGCCCATGTCGAATGGCGGGTCTTGGCGAAGCCAGACCACATCGAACTCTGCTAAATCGACGTCCTGCTTTTCACCAAGCGAGAAGTGGTTTCCAACTTCACGCCGTACAGTCAAAGGCCAGCCACGCGCGATCACGCGCCCGGAACGATAGCTCAGTTGGTCGGGCGTGTAGTAAAATAGTTCATGCCCGCGCGTCTGTGCCTCTTCGGCAATGCGGAAACTGCTATCTGCGTTGATATCTATCGGTTCAATCGGATCCATTTGGATCGCTACTTTTAACGCCATAATCGCCCCCATCGGAAAAACATGTCTGTGCTACATGGCGTAGGCAAAGCAACAGTTCAATGGGGCGTCAAGCGTGTCCGATCACGTTCTCTCGAATTTCAACAGAGCCGTTGTTGTCAACGAGCGCGAGATCAAAGCGACACTCACTGTTCAAACCGTCGGGTGAGCTCGCCAGAAATTCTTCTGCGGTACCATAGATACGTGCTTGTTGCCGGGCGCCCAATTTCCAAGCCGCTTCTTGGTGACTCTTACTTTTCTTTACTTCAACAAAAACTGTGTACGTCGACGTTTTCACAATCAAGTCGATCTCACCACGTTTCCCGCGCCAACGCTGTGCCGCGAGATGAAATCCAGCATTTTGATAGTACTTGGCAACGATGTCTTCTGCACAAAGTCCTGCAAAATATCCGCTTGCTCCACTCATTCGACGTCTTTCAACTCCAACGCGCGTTGATAAACCTGCTTGCGCGGCAATCCCAAAGCACCTGCGACCGCTGTCGCTGCGTCTTTGACGCGCAGATTCGACAGTGCTTGCACTAACGCTGCATCGATTTGATCGTCCGTCACCGCAACCGCACCCTTACGCCCAACAAGGACGACACATTCGCCCTTGACCGATCGCTCACGGAAAGCGTCAGATACCTCTGCCAATGTCCCGCGCGTTACCTCTTCAAATTTCTTGGTGAGTTCGCGACACACCGCGACCTCTCTTTCGGCCCCTAGTGTCTCGCGCAAATCTATTAACATTCCGCCAATACGCTTCGGGGATTCAAAAAAGATCAGCGTGAACGGCAGATCTCGTAAATCCGAGATTGCGGTGATGCGTTGCTGTTTACTGGCGGGTAAAAAGCCAACAAAAGCAAATTTATCACTCGGTAAACCGGATACCGTCAACGCAGCAAGAGGTGCCGATGGGCCCGGCGCTGCGGTGACTTCGAACCCAGCTCCAGCGACGGCGCGCCCCAATTCATAGCCCGGATCGGCAACAAGCGGCGTGCCAGCTTCGGAGAAATATGCAACAGATTTCCCCCCTGCGACGTCCCGCACTAAACGCGCGATGACTGCGTCCGGACTGTGATCGTGAAATGCCACCATCGGACGGTCACCGAGCGGAACTCCATGAATTTCCATGAGTTTTCGCGTCGTACGGGTGTCTTCAGATGCCAGAACATCCGCAGATGCAAGAACATCTAACGCCCGCAAGGTAATATCTCGAGCGTTCCCAATCGGGGTCGTTACGAAGTACAAACCGGGAGAAAGTGCCGTTTGGCGAAAATTCATGATGCGCCTTGTGCTGTGCAAGTTTAAGATACGCCTAACATGGCAACATCCGGCTCAGCCAGCAAAGAAACACAGCGCTAAGGCCAGAAGACCAAAGGGGAACCAAGTATGTTTAATGAATCGCGTCCAACGCGTCGTAGCGCGGCTCGGCTTTTTGCTTTGTTGTCATTCGCATGGCTTGCAGCATGTGAACCGGTTTCCCTCGATCCCAACGGCAATTCGGGTCAACGGATTGATACGTCGAAACCAGTTCAGGTCGCGTTGTTGGTTCCTGGAGGCTCAGCGGAAGGCGCGGAGCAGCGTTTGGCAAATAATCTTGAGAATGCAGCGCGGCTGGCAATGGCTGATCTGAATGGTGTTACGGTTGATTTGCGTGTTTACAACACCGCTTCGGATCCGCAGCAAGCAGCCACAGTTGCACGTGCTGCTGTAGATGACGGCGCCAAGATCATATTGGGACCCCTATTTGCGGAGTCTGCGAACGCGGCTGGCCTAGCGGTCGCTGGAGATAATGTGAATGTCCTGACCTTTTCAAACAACCCATCCATCGCTGGTGGTAATGTCTTCATCCTAGGGTCAACTTTCCAGAACTCGGCCAACCGTCTGGTCAACTACGCCGCTCGCATCGGTAACACTCGCTTTGGCATCGTTCACGGTGACGATGTTGCCGGGCAATCAGGCCGTGACGCGATTGCCCGGGCTGTTCAAAATTCTGGTACGCAAGTCGCCGGTGTTGCAAGCTATCCGCTTTCACAACAGGGTATCTTTTCGAACATTCGCGCGATTACATCGACGTTACGATCTGGCGGGGCAGATGCAGTCTTTATGACGGGTGGCGTAACCGGTGACCTTCCGATTATTTCAACCGCGCTTGACGACAATGGATATGGTCCAGACGTCGTTCAGTATATTGGTCTTACCAGATGGGATTCAGTCCCTCAGGCCTTGGAACTGCCAAGCCTTCAAGGTGGTTTGTTCGCAGTCCCAGATCGCGCGCTATCAGCAACCTTTGAAAGCCGCTACTTTTCTACCTACGGTGAAACGCCACACCCACTCGCAGGCCTTGCTTATGACGGGATTGCTGCAATCGGTGCACTTGTCGCCACTGGCAACTCTGACGCATTGACCCGCGAAGGTTTAACTACGCCTCAGGGTTTCCAAGGCACAAATGGCGTCTTCCGTTTCTTACCAAACGGGACTAATGAACGGGGACTAGCCATCGCAACCATTCAAGACAGTCAGGTTATCGTCCTTGAAGCCGCACCTAGATCTTTCGGAAACGCCGGGCTCTAAACTGGACGGAGTGCCGCTATCTGAACAGTTAATCTGTGAACCGACTTCGATTTTTGACGAAGCGCGCGTTTCACAAGATCTGTCTATTGCGCTAAAAGAATGCGACAGCTCTAAAGAAAAACGAGCAGCCATTGTTTCGGTTCTTGCCGATGCGCAAGCGACTGGTCGCGAAGCCATTAGAAAAGCTTTTCAAGCGTCGCCGCGACAGGCGAAGCCAACGACGTCAGCCTACTCGTGGCTCACGGATTGTCTGGTTGCGACGGTTATTACGACCGTCCAAAAAGAACTCCACAAGTTGGCAAATCCAACCGACGGCGAACGATTAAGTGTTTTGGCAGTGGGTGGCTATGGGCGTGCTGAAATGGCACCGGCATCAGACGTCGATCTACTGTTTTTAACGCCCTACAAAATCACGCCTTGGGCAGAAAGCGTCATCGAAAGCAGTCTCTACATTTTATGGGATCTCAAGCTGAAAGTCGGACATGCCAGCAGGACGGTAAAGGACTGCGTGCGTTTGGCGCGCGAGGATTTCACCATTCGCACGTCTTTGGTTGAGTACCGTTACTTGATCGGAGATCAGCCCCTTGCAGATGAGCTTGGAGATACACTTTGGAATGACCTGTTTAAGAACACAGCGTCTGAGTTTATCGATGCCAAACTGAATGAACGCGCAGAACGTCACCGCAAACAGGGTGGCCAGCGTTATGTCGTCGAACCAAATGTCAAAGAAGGCAAAGGCGGATTGCGGGATCTGCAATCATTGTATTGGATCAACAAGTACATTCACCGCGTCAAAGATGCGTCTGATTTGGTCAAATTCGACGTCTTTTCACGCGAAGAATTTGAAACTTTCCAACACGCGCACAGTTTCCTTTGGGCGGTCAGGTGCCATCTACATTTAATTGCAGGGCGCGCGGTTGATCAGCTAACCTTTGACATGCAAGTCGCAGTGGCTGAAGCATTGGGATATTCAGATCGCGCTGGACGCCGTGCCGTTGAGATTTTCATGCAGGACTATTTCCGTCATGCAACACGTGTGGGCGAACTGACACGCATCTTTTTGACCGCGCAAGAAGAAGCGCGCAAAAAGTCGGCGCCGATGCTGGAAAGACTATTTCGACGTCGCAAATCAACCAAGCCGCCCTACGCAATCGAAAACAATCGGCTCACAATTGCAAAAAAGGCCGCGTTTTTGTCTGACAAACTAAATATGCTGGGGCTTTTTGAGGAAGCGCTGCGCACCGGAACTTTGATCCACCCCGAAGCAATGCGCGTTCTTGCATCAAACCTAGACTTAATTGACCAAGATATGCGCGAGAGCAAAGAAGCGAATAAGCTCTTCCTCGATGTTATGCTGAAACATGGCAATCCAGAACGCGGCCTGCGCCGCATGAATGAATTAGGCGTGTTGTCTGCTTTCGTGCCAGAGTTCGCGCCCATCGTCGCAATGATGCAATTCAACATGTACCATCACTACACCGTGGATGAGCATACGATCCAATGCATCAGCGTGCTCAGTGCCATCGAACACGGTGACCTAAAGGAAGACCTACCCATCGCGTCAGGCATTCTGGAACGTGGGATCAATCGCAAGGTGCTATATGTCGCCTTGCTATTACACGACATTGGCAAAGGCCGCCCAGAAGATCACTCGATACTTGGTGCGCAAATCGCACGCAAAGTCGCACCCCGCTTTGGGTTGACGAAAAAAGAATGCGAAACAGTCGAGTGGCTCATCCGGTATCACCTGTTGATGTCTGACGTTGCTCAGAAACGCGACATTTCGGAACCGCGCACGGTGCGCGGATTCGCCAACGCTGTGAAATCCGTCGAAAGGCTCGATCTGCTAACAGTTTTGACCGTTTGCGACATTCGCGGTGTTGGCCCTGACACTTGGAACAATTGGAAAGCTGTTCTGATCCGCAACCTCTATGGTGCGACCAGAGACGCGCTTGAAAATGGGTTAGAGGACGTCAATCGTGAGAGCCGCGAGACCGAAGCCAAGCGGGCGTTGCGCGCCGCCCTGGCCGACTGGGACAACAAGGCACTAAGAACCGAAGTCGGCAGGCATTATGGTCCATATTGGCAGGGCCTCCCTCCTGCGACACACGTGATTTTGGCTAACCTTTTGAAGGACATTTCGGACGATGAAATTGGCGTCGATCTTGTCCCAGATGAAGACCGTGACGCTACCCGCGCCTGCTTTGCAATCGTGGACCATCCGGGCGTCTTTAGTCGTGTCACAGGGGCGTTAGCGCTTGTCGGGGCGAACATCGTCGATGCACGCAGCTACACCACAAAAGATGGGTACGCGACGTCTGTATTCTGGATCCAAGATGCCGATGGTTCACCTTATGAGGCTGCGCGTTTGCCGCGCATGCGCACGATGATTGAAAAGACCCTGAAAGGTCAGGTCATCGCCCAAGACGCCTTTAAGGACCGCGACAAAATTAAGAAACGCGAGCGCGCATTTAAGGTTCCAACAAACATCACCTTCGACAACGAAGGATCCGCGATCTACACGATTATTGAGGTCGACACCCGTGATCGCCCTGGACTTTTGTTCGATCTGACACGAACTCTTGCACATAATCACGTCTATATCGCATCCGCGGTGATCGCGACTTACGGGGAACAAGTGGTGGATACGTTTTATGTCAAGGATATGGTTGGTCTGAAGTTCTATTCAGAAACCAAGAGAAGATCCTTGGAGCAAAAACTACGCGATGCAATCGTCCAAGGCTTTGAGCGGGCTAAAGAATGAAGCCAATACGTCTCATGGCTGGTTTTTTCACTGTCGGTGTCTGGACAATGCTCAGCCGAATATTGGGCTTTGTCCGTGACATACTTATCGCTGCAACTCTGGGTACCGGCCCGGTCGCAGAAGCATTCTTAATCGCATTCTCGCTGCCCAATCTGTTCCGACGGTTCTTTGCCGAAGGCGCGTTCAACATGGCCTTTGTGCCACTATTTTCGAAGAAAGTGGAAAGTGGAGATGCGCCTGAGAAATTTGCACAAGACGCATTTTTAGGCCTCAGCTTCATCCTTACGATATTTACGATCATCGGGATCGTGTTTATGCCCGGCTTGGTAACCTTGATGGCCTCTGGTTTTCGGGGCGATGAACGGTTCGATCTCGCGGTGACCTACGGGCGCTTTGCGTTTCCCTACATTTTATTCATCTCGCTTGCCGCCCTTCTTTCGGGCGTTCTAAACGCCATCGGGCGGTTTACTGCTGCAGCCGCTGCACCTGTTTTGTTGAACGTGGTCTTTGTCGCGGCAATCGCATTCAGCTTCGTGTTCAACGTTAACCCCCTGCCCGCTGACATTGGGCGGACACTCGCAATTGCGGTTCCAATAGCGGGCATTGCCCAAGTTTTCCTCGTCGGGATCGCAGCACGCCGCGCAGGATATGCAATGCGGATCGGGCGTCCCCGGATGACACCTGACCTTAAGAAACTTGCCGTAATTGCCCTACCTGCTGCCCTGGCTGGCGGCGTCGTACAGATCAACCTGTTGGTCGGCCGCCAAGTCGCCAGTTTCTTTGACGGCGCTGTCGCGTGGCTCAGCTATGCTGATCGTCTTTATCAGCTACCACTGGGCGTCGTTGGGATTGCGATCGGCGTGGTTTTGCTCCCGCATTTGTCTCGTCGCCTACAGGCCGGTGATGAAGCGGGCAGCCGCGATGCATTCAATCGCGCCACTGAAATCAGCCTTGCGCTCACGATTCCAGCAGCCGTCGCGCTCATTGCTATTCCAGTGCCGTTAATCAACGTCCTTTTTGAACGTGGCGCATTTAGTGCGGCCGATACCCAAGCCACGGCACTGGCCGTTGCGATCTATGGCCTGGGGCTGCCAGCCTTTGTATTGCAAAAGACACTACAACCTCTGTTCTTTGCCAGAGAAGATACAAAACGGCCGTTTCAATACGCGTTAATTGCAATGGCACTCAACGCAGCACTCGCAATCGGGCTATCTTATTGGATTGGGTATATCGCAGCCGCAATTGGGACAACGGCGACGGCCTGGGCGATGGTCGTGCTGCTTTGGCGCGGATCCCGGTCCATGGGTTCAGCCGCACATGTTGATGATCGTTTAAAACGCCGCGTCCCACTGATCATCGTTGCCTCGTTGGCAATGGGTCTCTTGCTGCTTGCACTGAACGCGCTGCTTGGAACTGCCACAGCTTGGGGCGTGACCCTATTGGTGATCTCAGGGATCGCCAGCTACTTTGGCACGGGGCAAATCATCGGCGCATTTCAGCTGTCAGAGTTCCGCAAAGCGATGCGCCGTTAATCTGAGCGCCGCGTCCGCGCCAAAAATGCAGCCCATCCACCCGGTGCAACCAAAATCGAAATCGCAAACCCCGCGACAAATCCACCCAACTCGGCCACCCATTGTTTGTTGTCCCCGAAAAGAACGCCAAACACGAGTTGGATCGCGAGCAAGACGCCGATCAATCGGAAGGCTTGGAATTGGTTTTCGCCAACAGCGCCAAGGCGGCTCCAAATGACATAGGTATAAGCCCCGATAAGACCGTAAACCGGCGTGAATGACCCATAGAGTGGCAAGCGCCCACCGACAAACGCGCCAAAGACGATAGCCCCAACAACGGTCGCAACCAAGAACACGACCACGATCGCGACGTTCCCAAACGCCTCGCCAACGAACTTCCCAAGCGCCAACAAAAGAGCCGCCGCAAAAAGCGATGTGGTAAAGCTGGCGTTCACAAAGGGATATGTGACGAACCGTTTCAACAGATCAAAGCTCAGATCGCCTTGGATCACAACATAATCCCAAACAACGGACGAAAACGCATAATCATTCAACGCATTTAGACGCCAACCAACGGCCTGGGAGCCCCCAACGAGCCTCGCCTCGCCTGCCGAAAACATCATCTCAACTGCAACGATGACCAAAGTCAAAACAATCGCAGCCGGTGGAATTGGGTTCACGGGTGCTTCAAACTGCTCTTCCATAGGCCTGTCCTGTTGTCTTTGTGCAAACGCTCTGGCATGGGTATGCGACGTTTTCTGACAAAGCTAGCCCGGTTTTTTATCATGACCCAAACATCTTTCACCCCTCGCGTCTTCTCAGGCATCAAACCTTCGGGTGGTCTGCAACTTGGAAACTATCTGGGGGCGATCAAACGCTGGGCCGATATGCAGGGCGAAATGGAGACGATCTATTGCGTCGTCGATTTGCACGCGATCACCGTTTGGCAGGATCCGGCCGAGCTGCGCCAAGGCACGCGCGAAATCGCTGCGGGCCTTTTGGCATCCGGCATCGATCCTGAAAAGTCGATCCTGTTCAACCAATCTCAAGTGACTGCGCATGCGCAACTGGGCTGGTTGTTTAACTGTGTGGCCCGCGTTGGTTGGATGAACCGTATGACGCAATTCAAAGACAAGGCCGGCAGCAACGCTGAAAAAGTGTCGCTGGGCCTATATGCATACCCGTCGCTTATGGCGGCCGACATTTTGCTATATCATGCGACCCATGTGCCTGTTGGCGAAGATCAAAAACAACACGTTGAACTGACCCGAGACATCGCGGCCAAATTCAATCACGATTTCAAGGTCGACTTCTTTCCTGAAACCAAACCCGTCATCGAAGGCCCAGCCACGCGCGTGATGAACCTGCGCGACGGCACCAAAAAGATGTCCAAGTCCGGCGAAAGCGACATGGAACGCGTCAACATGCTGGATGATGCCGATAAGATTGCGAAGAAGTTTAAAAAAGCAAAAACAGATCCAGAACCTTTGCCGGAAACGCTCGAAGGCCTAAAGGGACGCCCAGAAGCGCGTAACCTTGTTGATATCTATTCAGCCCTGAGTGACATCACACCAGAGGCCGTCATTGCCGAGTACGCAGGTGCAGGCTGGGGCCGTTTTAAACCTGCGCTGGCAGACCTAGCGGTTTCAAAACTCTCGCCAATCTCAATCGAGATGCAGCGTCTATTGGACGACCCGGCCGAACTCGACCGCATCCTAGGCAAAGGCGCGGAAAAAGCGCGGGCAATTGCAGATCCAATTTTGGAGCAAGCATACGACATCGTGGGTTTCTTGCGCAGCTAATTCTGGAAAGCAAAGAACGGGTGCTACGCGTCTAAACCTGCGTCTTTGCGTTCCAACGCTATCAACTGGCGCAGGTTGGTCATACTGATCCGACCTTGAACCGCAGTGCGCCCAACAACCATCGCAGGTGTGCCTACAAATCGAAAGACTTCACTGAGGGCAGTCGCGCGGTTTAGGACCTCTTGGGTGCGTGTCTCAAACATGTCCGCAGAAAATTTAGGAACGTTGAGGCCCAGCTGCGCCGCGATTGAGTTTAGGTATTGCTGCGTGACAACCACCGGGCGCGACACCAGCGTGTCGTGCATTGCAACGTAGGCATCTTGTTCAGCAGCCGCGATTGCGGCACGGGCGGCCAATACAGACGGCTCCCCAAAGATTGGAGTTTCATGCCATGTGATTTCGATATTTTCTTCCGCCATAAGGTCGATCAAGGCACTGCTTAGAATTCGGCAGTATGGGCAGTAAAAGTCTGAAAAATAGGCGATTTGGATCTTTGAGGCATCAGTCGCTGATGCAAACAACTGCCGCTTAAGATCATCACTAACCTGTTGCCTTGCATGCGAAAGATCAGGCGCTGAACCAGTTTCTAACCCGGCGAAAACGTCCAGCGGAGAAGAGATGTCACCGTTTCTGATCTTGCGATACCCTTTCGGTGAATTAAGCTCTTCGAAGTCAAAACTAGCAGACAAACGGTCAAATAGTTTGGGTGCAACCTGCCATCCAGCTGCAATACACGCCAAACTTCCAAGCAAAACCAGACGCCGCCTTACCTCACTTACCAAACCCAACTCCTTTTTGTTGAGAACAATTTCGCATACACTTGTGCATATGGTCCAATGACAACCCGGTTATATCGCAATTCGGTTGCTCTCATTGTGGGCATGCGTCAATGTTGAATTTGGAAAAAATCAAGGGATTGGGCCAGATGGGCAAATTTATGGTCGTTTTGGATGATAGCACCGAATGCCTTAACGCGATGCGATACGCGGCTAAATCCGCGAGCAGGACCGGCGGAGGTGTAATGATCCTGGCCGTGATCGCACCGGAAGAATTCAATCACTGGATCGGTGTCGGAAACATCATGCGCGAAGAAGCACGTGAGCGGATCGAAGCGCATTTTGAGGTTTTTGCAAAATGGATGCGCGAAAAGGAAAACGTGCAACCAGAATTAGTCATTCGCGAAGGCGAAGCCGTTCAAGAGATCTTGGCGCAGTTTGCCGAGGATCCTGAGATAGGTGCATTGGTGCTGGGCGCAGGGTCTGACAGCAAAGGTCCGGGTCCACTGGTTACCAACCTGAGCCGTCAGGCCGGTTCATTGCCATTGCCAATTACCATCGTGCCAGGAGAGCTGTCCAAAGAACGCATTCAGGCGATCGTGTAACACTGATTAGAATCGTTCTAAACCTTGACAAAAACGCAGCGAATGCGCATGTCTATGGCCTGATCAAAGAGGCGCGCCCGATGTTTATTCAAACTGAGTCCACACCGAACCCAGCGACACTAAAATTTCTACCGGGACAGGCCGTCCTAGAAGTTGGTACGGCTGATTTCCCGTCGGTAGAAGCAGCCGAAAAATCGCCTTTGGCTAAGCGTCTTTTTAGCGTCGATGGCGTCACCGGCGTCTTTTTTGGCATCGACTTCATTACGATCACCAAAGCAGACGCGACAGAATGGGACCATGTTAAGCCAGCCCTTTTGGGCGCAATCATGGAGCACTACCAATCAGGCGCGTCCATCATGGGTGACGATCATCAACCTGTGAGCGGCCATGCTGAACACACCGGCGAAGATGGCGAAATCGTCAATCAGATCAAAGAATTACTCGACACCCGTGTGCGGCCAGCAGTCGCCCAAGATGGCGGAGACATCACCTTCCACGGTTTTGAACGCGGTATCGTTTATCTTCATATGCAAGGAGCGTGCGCTGGCTGCCCATCTTCGACATTGACGCTAAAGATGGGCATCGAAAACCTGTTGCGCCATTACATCCCTGAGGTCGTCGAGGTGCGTCCGGTTGCCGCCTAGTCCGACGATACTGGCTTTTGATACATCGGCGGCGCATTGCGCCGCCGCTTTGCTATTGGGTGATAAGATTGTCGTTTCTCGTCGTGAGGAAATGAAACGCGGCCAAGCGGAAAGGCTCATCCCTTTTTTGCAGGAGGTCTTAGACGAACATGGAGCTGTTTGGGAAGAACTTGACGCAATCGGCGTAGGGATTGGGCCCGGCAACTTCACTGGTATCCGGATATCAGTATCCGCTGCACGTGGTCTGGCATTGGGTCTTGGCAAACCCGCCATAGGCGTCAGTACGTTCGAAGCCGCCTGCGATGCCTCCAAGCTTCGTAAAAATCTAGCTGTCGGAATTGCTGGTCCCCGAGACACACATTACTTGCAACATTTCAAAGCGGGCCAACCAGCGACACCCCCGCTGATCGCACCCCCGTTTGCGCCGGCTAAAAACTGGGGTGCAAAGTCCTTTACTTACATTGGGGATCAGGATGTCGGATCACCTCTTGCCGTCGATTTGGGCGACCCGCCAATCTCATCGAATGCCCCAGAGACGCTATATCTACACACATTCCCAAACATCGCGAACCACATCGCAATGGTCGCAGCACACAAGCTCTACGAAGGCGATCACCCGAGGCCCGCGCCAATGTATGTGCGCGCCGCAGATGCTGCGCCGCCAAAGGACAAACCACCGACCGTGATTCAATGACAGCGCAAGAACTAGCCGATATCCACGCCGCCGCCTTCATCCAGACCAGACCATGGAGCACCGCCGAATTTGGATCTTTGTTGGCACAACCGACAACGCGCCTTATTGAATCTGGACGGTCTTTTATTCTTGCGTGTCAGATACTCGACGAAATTGAGATTTTAACGCTTGCGACGCATCCAGATGTGCAACGACGCGGATTGGCCGCCAATAACTTGGAAGCCCTCTTGCAAACGGCTCGCGAATATGACGTTTCACGCGTGTTCCTAGAGGTCGCCGCAGACAATACGGCGGCACGGGCCCTCTATGCTTCGTTAGGATTCGGCCAAATCGCTGTGCGACCCGCTTATTATGCGCGCACAGATCGTTCTTCAGTAGATGCGCTTATTCTGGAAAAGTCGCTAACCTAGCGTCACCCCTTATTTCCTGTGGAAAACCCGGCAAACACTTACAATTCGAACAAAAAGCGGTTGACGCTCGACCTGGTCCGTTGCCTTATCTTTGTATGAACCGGTAAAACGGCTCGCTTGTACGGGGATGACAAGCGAAGATATCGCAATAACCATCCCCCATAATTGACTTGGGAGAGTTCAATGAACCTTTTTAACAAAATGCTGGGTGCAACTGCTGCGCTCGCGCTGACAGCTGGCGCTGCTGCTGCTGACCCAGCGATCGTTTTTGACCTTGGCGGCAAGTTCGACAAATCTTTCAACGAATCTGCATTCAACGGCGCGCAGCGCTGGGCAGAAGAGACCGGTGGGTCCTTCGCAGAAGTAGAACTGCAGTCTGACGCTCAGCGTGAGCAGGCCCTGCGCCGCTTTGCTGAATCTGGCGCAAACCCGATTGTTATGGCTGGCTTTGCGTTCGCTACAGCTTTGACAGAAGTTGCAGCAGACTACCCAGACACAAAATTCGTCATCATCGACATGGTTGTTGATCAGCCAAACGTTCGCTCTGTAGTCTTCAATGAGCACGAAGGATCTTACCTTGTTGGTATGCTCGCAGCGATGGCATCTGAAACAGGAACTGTTTCTTTCGTTGGCGGCATGGACATCCCACTTATCCGTAAGTTCGCATGTGGTTATGCGCAGGGTGTCAAAGCTGTGAACGCAGACGCGACAGTTGTGGCCAACATGACAGGCACAACACCTGCTGCTTGGAACGACCCGGTAAAAGGTTCTGAGCTAACATTGGCACAGATCAGCCAAGGTTCTGACGTTGTATTTGCTGCCGCTGGCGGCACAGGCGTCGGTGTTCTTCAAACAGCTGCTGACAACAACATCCTGTCAATCGGCGTTGATGCGAACCAAAACTACCTACACCCAGGTCAGGTTCTGACATCGATGCTAAAGCGCGTTGATAACGCTGTTTATGACGCATTCAGCGCTGGTGTTGATGTTGAAACTGGCTTCAACGCAATGGGCATCGCAAACGAAGGTGTTGGCTATGCGGTTGACGAATTCAACGCTGAGCTGGTTACAGCTGAAATGGCTCAGATGGTTGACGCTGCTGCGGTTAAAATCTCTGCTGGTGAACTGATGGTTCATGACTATTCCAGCGACGAGAGCTGCCCAGCGCTCGACTTCTAAATGCAGGCCTAAGGCCAAACCAAAAGGGCCGTGTCATCATTGGCGCGGCCCTTCCTAATTTTTTGGGGGACATTTCATGACACAGCCAATCGAGGCATTCTTTGCCGCTTGGGGTATGGCAGATGATGCCGAACGCGCATCCGCTATCGCCAATGTTTACCAAGATGGCGGAACATACGCAGACCCCAGATCACAGGGCCCACTGACAGGCACCGATGCTATTGTGGAATATGTTGGAATGTTCAGTGCAAATGCGCCCGGATGGACGGCCAAAGTTGTTAAATCGGACGAAATGGCAGGATCTGTTCGTGCGACAGTCGCATTCGGTGGAATGGGTCCCGATGGTACAGAAATGATCCAACACGGTCAGTATTTCGTCGATTTGAACGATGACCAAATCGCCCGCATGGTCGGTTTTGTCGGAACGGGTGAACCAGCATGACCCAAGCGCCCGCGATTGAACTCAAAGGCATTTCCAAAGCCTTTGGCCCCGTCCAAGCCAACAAAGACATCTCAATCCGCGTCATGCCCGGCACGATCCATGGGATCATCGGCGAAAACGGGGCGGGGAAATCCACGCTGATGTCGATCCTCTATGGATTCTACAAAGCGGACGCAGGTGAAATCTATATCGCCGGAAACAAAACTATCATCCCTGACAGCCAAGCGGCCATTGCGGCAGGCATTGGAATGGTGTTCCAGCATTTCAAATTAGTCGAAAATTTCACGGTGCTTGAAAACGTCATTCTCGGTGCCGAAGACGGGGCGATGCTGCGCCCATCCTTGGCAAAAGCGCGTCGCGAACTCAAAGCACTGGCCGAAGAATACGAACTCAACGTCGATCCCGATGCGTTGATCGAAGACATCGGCGTCGGGATGCAGCAGCGCGTTGAGATCTTGAAAGCGCTCTATCGACAGGCCGACATCCTGATCCTTGATGAACCAACCGGAGTTCTAACACCCGCAGAAGCAGATCAGCTATTCCGCATCCTTGAACGCCTCAAGGAAGAAGGCAAAACCATCATTCTGATCACGCACAAACTGCGCGAGATTATGGATACGACTGACACAGTATCTGTCATGCGGCGCGGTGAAATGACCGCGACCGTAAAAACGGCAGATACGTCACCAGCCGAATTAGCCGAACTCATGGTAGGGCGCAAAGTCTTGCTTCGCGTCGAAAAGAAACCTGCCGAAACCGGGACCAGCATCCTTGAGGTCAAGAACCTCAATGTCACAGATGACAAAGGTGTCCACCGCGTCAAAGACGTAAGTTTTGAGGTCAAAGCAGGCGAAATCCTTGGAATTGCAGGTGTTGCTGGGAACGGGCAATCAGAACTTCTTGAAGTTCTTGGTGGGTATGAAAAAGCCACCGGTACAATCCTTTTGAACGGTCAAGAGATCGACCTAACAGGCGCCAAGTCTGACGGCCGCAGTCGTCGCGACCGTGGTATCGCCCACGTACCAGAGGATCGTCAGTCAGAAGGCCTCATCATGGACTATTCCGCTTGGGAAAATGTAGCGTTTGGATATCAACACGTGGATGAATACAACAAAGGTATCCGCATGGATAACGCCGCGATCAAGGCCGACACCGAAGCCAAGATGCAGCGATTTGATGTCAGACCTCCTGATCCAAAACTCGCCGCAAAGAGTTTTTCAGGTGGCAACCAACAGAAGATCGTGTTGGCTCGTGAAATCGAACGAAATCCGGACTTGCTGCTGATCGGCCAACCGACGCGCGGCGTTGACATCGGTGCGATTGAGTTCATTCACCAGCAAATCGTCGCCTTGCGAGACCAAGGCAAAGCAATCTTGTTGGTCTCGGTTGAACTTGAAGAAATCCTATCTTTGTCTGACCGAATTGCCGTGATGTTTGACGGCAAGATCATGGGCGAACGAATGCCAGATCAAACAGACGAAAAAGAACTTGGCCTGCTAATGGCCGGTATGACCAAGGGAGCCGCGTAATGGATGTGATGCCAAAATGGGCCGAAGTTATTCTGGTCCCTTTAATCAGCTTGGTTCTCGCCGCGATGTTGTCTGCCGTTGTCATCTTGGCGATTGGTGAGAACCCCTGGGAGGCCTTGAAGTTGATGATCGACGGCGCCTTGGGCAGCACATATGGCTGGGGTTATACGCTGTACTACGCGACCAACTTCATATTCACGGGTCTCGCTGTATCGATCGCGTTCCACGCACGCATGTTCAATATCGGGGGTGAGGGTCAGGCGATGCTCGGTGGGCTCGGTGTCGCGCTTGTGTGTTTGTATATTCCCTGGCCCCACTGGAGTCTTGCCCTGATTGGTGCATCTACTGCGGCCGCGCTTTTTGGAGCCGCTTGGGCGACCATTCCTGCGTTCCTACAAGCAAAACGCGGCAGCCACATCGTGATCACAACGATCATGTTTAACTTTATCGCTGCAGCCGTGTTGAATTACCTGTTAATCGGCGCACTGAAACCCAAAGGTTCGATGGAACCTGCGACGGGTAAGTTCCCCGAAGCAACGCACCTGCCCTCTTTTCAGGATATGTTCTCTACTGCCGACCACGCCCTGTTCCGCGGCGCCCCTGCAAATGTCAGTTTCTTTGTTGCCGTCGCAGCTTGCTTTGCGCTGTGGTTCCTGATTTGGCGCACGCGTCTGGGATATGAAATTCGCGCATTTGGGCATTCCGAAACCGCGGCAAAATACGCGGGCATCAGTCCAACAAAAATCATCATGATCTCAATGATGATCTCAGGAGCGCTTGCCGGAATGATGGCAATCAATAACGTGATGGGCGAGGCAGAGCGCCTAGTACTGAACGCAGTTGAGGGTGCCGGATTTATCGGGATCGCAGTCGCGCTGATGGGCCGCAGTCACCCGCTGGGTGTGTTCATTGCGGCATTGCTGTTCGGCTTCCTATACCAAGGTGGCGCCGAACTCGCGCTTTGGACATCGATCCCACGCGAATTGATCGTTGTGATCCAAGCGCTGGTTATTCTGTTCACCGGAGCCCTCGACAACATGGTTAGGATGCCGCTCGAACGGGTGTTCTTAGCGTTCCGCAAACCGAACCGGGGGGCTTAAGTCATGGATCTCTTAACAATCCTCCAAATCCTCGACTCCTCCGTACGCCTTGCGACGCCGCTATTGCTCGCATGCCTTGCCGGCCTGTATTCCGAGCGCGCTGGCATCTTTGATATCGGTCTTGAGGGCAAGATGCTCGCAGCCGCGTTTATGGCTGCAGCGGTTGCCTACACCTCTGGTAATGCTTGGGTCGGCCTTTTCGCGGGTATCGGCGCGTCTCTGCTTTTGTCGGGCGTTCACGGACTCGCCTCGATCACCTTTCGCGGAAACCAATTGATTTCAGGCGTTGCCATCAATTTCTTGGCGGCTGGTCTGACGGTCGTTGTTGCGCAAAGCTGGTTTTCGCAAGGCGGGCGTACGCCCACGCTGCAAGGCGCTGGTCGGTTTGAGCCGATTACCTTACCCTTTGCTGAAGCGTTGCAATCCGTGCCGGTGCTTGGCCCAATCTATTATGAGCTGATCTCAGGTCACTCGATCCTCGTCTACATCGCATTCTTGCTCGTACCGCTGACCTGGTGGGTTCTGTATCGCACACGCTTTGGTTTGCGGTTGCGCGCTGTGGGGGAAAACCCCGCGTCGGTGGACACCGCCGGAATATCTGTCGTGCAGCTGCGCTACGTCTCAGTCGTCATCTGTGGCGTCCTATGTGGTCTCGCCGGGGCTTATCTTTCCACGGCACTGCAAGCAGGGTTTACCAAGGACATGAGTGCGGGTCGTGGTTTCATCGCACTTGCTGCGTTGATCTTTGCGAAATGGCGGCCGTGGTATGCTTTATCTGCCACTATGCTCTTTGGGTTCCTACAAGCAATGGCACTGCGCCCAGACCTGTTGGAAAACACCTTGGGCTTCAAAGTGAATGGTCAACTACTGGACGCGCTTCCCTATATCCTAACGGTTGTCATCCTCGCGGGTTTCGTCGGGAAAGCCATCCCACCGCGTGCCGGTGGCGAACCCTATGTAAAAGAGCGATAATTGAGACTGCTGTAATACCAAATCAAGCTGCCCGCTAAGTCCAGCGGGCAGTTTATTTCGCACTTGCAGAAAAATCTTCGCGACAGGGTTTGACACGCGCCCCCGAAAGGTGCTGTTAGGGGCCAGCAGCAAAAGTGTCTGCAGGATAAGCCCATGCAAATTTATCTTCCTATCGCCGAGGTATCGGTGAATGCATTCCTCCTCCTTGGTTTGGGGGGAATGGTCGGCGTCTTGTCGGGCATGTTTGGCGTTGGTGGCGGGTTTCTAATGACGCCATTGCTGTTCTTTATTGGTATCCCGCCTGCGGTTGCCGTTGCTACCGAAGCAAACCAGATTGTTGCATCGTCATTCTCTGGCGTCTTAGCCCACTTCAAGCGAAAGACGGTCGACCTCAAAATGGGTACGGTCTTGCTCATTGGGGGATTGATTGGCGCAGCGCTGGGTGTCGTCGTCTTTAACTATCTCAGGGCACAAGGTCAGGTCGATCTGCTGGTTCGCCTTTGTTACGTTGTCTTCCTAGGCATCATCGGCAGCTTGATGTTCATAGAAAGTCTCAAGGCAATCCGCCAAAGCGCCAAGCCAGCCGGGACTGCGCGCAAAAAGTTGCACAAACATAATTGGATCCACAACCTGCCCTTCAAAGTGAAGTTTCGGGTGTCGGGTCTTTATATCTCAGTGATCCCACCTGTGATCGTCGGGATTTGCGTCGGCGTTTTAGCAGCCATCATGGGCGTTGGCGGCGGGTTCATTATGGTTCCAGCGATGATTTACATCCTTGGCATGCCAACAAAAGTGGTTGTTGGGACATCGTTGTTTCAGATCATCTTTGTCACTGGCTTCACCACAATGCTGCACGCTACAACGAACTACACCGTTGATATTGTTCTAGCGGTTCTGCTCTTGGTGGGCGGCGTGATTGGCGCACAGATTGGCACACGTATTGGGGTCAAGATGAAAGCCGAACAGCTTCGTATTCTCCTCGCTTTGATGGTCATGGCGGTATGCGGAAAGCTTGCTCTTGATCTCATCCTACAACCTTCAGAGATCTATTCTCTGGGCACAGGAGGTCACTGATGCTGCGCCTTCTTGCCCTACTCTGTAGTCTTGCCCTACCTGCCTACGCCGAAGAAATCGTATCCGATCTGAGCCAAGACGAAGTGTCGATCAATGCGACCTTCAACGGGTCCGAAATCTTAATCTTTGGTGCCGTCCGTCGCGATGCCCCTGAACCCGACGGAACACTCGGGGTAATTGTCACCGTTGCAGGTCCCGACAGTGAGGTCACCGTCCGACGCAAAGAACGTAAGTTCGGAATATGGATCAACACCGATGAGGTCAAAGTTGATGCTGCGCCCTCATTTTATGCAGTCGCGACCAGCGGTCCGATCGCCGATATCCTGCGCGCGTCAGAAGACCTCCGTCATCGTATTACAATCCCGCAGGCGGTTCGATCAGTGCATGCAAATGTCTTGGACAGCCGCAGCTTTGCAGATGCACTTATGCGCATTCGGGCCAGCGAAAATAAATACCAATCGCGTGAGAATGCCGTCAGCCTTTCACGCGGCACACTCTTTTCGACGTCCATCGCGTTGCCTGCGAATTTGACCGAGGGCGATTATGCAACGCGGATCTTTTTGACACGCGATGGGACAGTCGTTGATAGCTATGAAACGTCGATCCCAGTGCAAAAAGTCGGAATCGAGCGCTGGCTCTATAACATGTCGCGCGAAAATGCGTTCTGGTATGGCATTATGTCGTTGGCGATTGCGATCGCTGCCGGCTGGCTTGCGTCCGCCGCCTTTACATTGATGCGACGCTAACCCCGCCCAATATAGGGCATCTGCGTCGCCATCAGAGTTTGGAATTGCACATTCGCATTAAGCGGCAGCTCTGCCATCGACAGAACTGCATCCGCCACGAGTTGGACATCCATCATTGGTGGCGGCGTTTCGCCGTTATCTTTTGCGCGTTCCGCCAGCATCCGCAGCATATCCGTCTCTGCATTGCCAATATCAATCTGTCCGCAAGCAATATTGAACGCTCGACCATCTAGCGAAATGGTGCGCGTCAGACCTGTCACCCCATGTTTCGTCGCGGTGTAGGTCACCGACCCCTCACGCGGCACATGCGCCGACACTGAACCATTGTTGATAACACGTCCGCCTTGCGGTGTTTGATGGCGCATTTGACCGAACGCTGCGCGCGCCGCTAGGAACATGCCCGTGAGGTTCACATCAACAGCAGATTGCCAATGATCCAAAGACACTTCGTCGATCGGTGCAGCCGGCGTGAATATCCCAGCATTGTTAAACAAGACGTCCAGTCGACCAGTTTTCTCAATAAAAATATCAAAGCACCTTTCAACATCGGCTTCCGACGTCACATCCCCTGGAAGGACAATTGCTTTTCCGTGCGTAGTTGCAATCTCAGCCAATGCATCCTCGCGACGCGCGATCAGGCCGACGGTCCAGCCTTTGCGCAAACACGTTTCTGCCACTGCGCGACCAATTCCGCCACTTGCCCCAGTGATAATCATCGTCTTCATTGCGGCTCTTCCTCGGTTAAAGTCAACGGCGCCGCTGGCGCGCGTAAATCCGTCACTCCCAAGGGTCCCTCGGGACGCCCAAGACGATTGCGCACAACCCAACGTAGCTGCGTTTCTGCTCGTGTGATTGCCACATAGGTCAGCCGCTTCCACAACGGTTGGCCCGCTTCAACGCGGCCCATCCGACTAGCGGCGTAAATATCGGGGGCAAACACCTGCACTGTATCCCATTGCGACCCTTGCGCCTTGTGTATTGTCACAGCCGCCCCGTGCAAGAACGTCGCCCCCATCTTTGCCGCAAAGGGGATAAAGGGCTCTTCGTCGCCGTCCTGTTCGATCTTTACGATAGAGGCTGCGCTAATTTGAGGGTCCTCAGCCCCCATAACGTGCAAGCGAGAAAACCCAGGTTTACGACCCGGCCCGAGGTAAACAACTTGCGCGCCTTTGGTCAGGCCGCGGGCCTCGAGGTCGAGACGTTTTTTGCGATGTTTGGCAGGCAATTCGATCCCGTCGCAAATCAGTGGTTCGCCTTCCAACAACTCGTCCGCTGGGGCACCGTAGGCCGCGCGAAATGCATGGATTAGTCGAATACGGGTCGCATTGCGCCACACCAGTGCTGGCGAGCGGGCCATCATTTCGGCTTCAACCCGTTGCGCGATGACAACCCGTTCATCACGCGCTGCGGCCTCAGTCACCATTTTTTCGAACGCGTAAAAATCCACCTGTGGATCTGCAAGCGCATGCGCTAAGTCGAGGATTGGATTGTCGGCGTCTTGCCTATGAACCCGGCTAAGAGTCAGCACGCGTTTCTCTGGCAACGTCTCGAAAACCATCCCACCGCTGGATTGCACGGGCGGTAATTGTGCCGGGTCGCCAAACAACAGCAGCGTCGGAAAAATCTCTTTGAGATCTTCGAACTGCTTTTCATCCAGCATCGAACTTTCGTCGATAAACCCGATATCCAATGGGTCCTCTCGTCGCTTCCAGCCAGTAATGAAATCACTGCCCCGCAGCCCAGCCGCGGCCAACGCTGCAGGGATTGATTTGTTTTGCAAATACGACGCTTGCGCTCGATCAAGCGCAACATCAGTGAGCCCGTCGACTTCCGGCCGATCACCCTGCCCTGCAAGCCATTCTGCGATCTTCTCATATTCGGGGTCGTAGACAGGGGTATAAAGAATGCGGTGGATCGTTGTAGCCGGAACGCCGCGATTACGCAGAACACTCGCAGCCTTGTTGGTTGGCGCCAATATAGCCAACGTTCTGCGATCTTTTTTCTTACGCCCTTCCCAGTCGCCCGAGATTACATCGACGCCAGCTTGCTCTAATTCTTCATAGAGTTTGGCCAAAAGCAATGTCTTGCCAGACCCCGCTTTGCCGATGACGGCCAACACCGATGACAAATCCGATTTCGGCGGCATCAGCAGGCTATCGTCGAGGTCGATGCCCGACAATCTCAAAGCCTCAGCAATGTCATCCCATGCGGCAGCTTGGTCTTCTGAAAACCTGATATTCGAGGGGAGAGCCATGGCCAAACACTACCTGTCACAACTCGCCGCGACCAGTGGGTCAGCCCGTCTTTTGCAAACTTATTTCGGGACCAAATGAACGATTGAACCAAGCCTCCGATAGCTCAGATGAGATCCCAGCGCGCCGCAAAACTCGCAAACGGTCCTGTTCACGATAGGCCCACAGCCCAACACTGATTTTGTCGCGCCCATTGTCTTCGCTCCCGAGCACCTCAGGGGCCGTTCCAATCATATTGTAAATGCGAACCATGCGTGCGTCATACACACCCAATACATGGGTTAACCCAAAGGCCCGCACCAATTCACCCCCAGCGAGTGAAAGCAATGCGGCCACGCGGGCATTGGCCGAAGGCGCGAGACAAAATCGCGTACATTCCCAGATAAGTGGAGAGACAATCTGTGTTTCGCTGAGATGCGAAAAGTGATCGTTGACCATGGTTGGTCCGATGGTCGGCAAATATCGCATCGAACCACCATGACGACCCTCAGGGGTTTCCCAAATTACATACAGTGGGTTGATATCGTCGTATTCGTCGCGTTCCCAGCCCGCTTCGTCCACCTGGACATCCCATCCAAGTCGGTCCCTGAACTGAGCCCCGCGATCGCGAAACATGCTGGATTGCAGTGTAGGAAACTCGTGCAGTGCATCGCCATAGATATACCGGATCATGTCCATCCCTCCAAAATCGCGTCGGCAGGTAGGATGAAGCAATAATCTAACTCGATGGTTAATCCACCGCGCGATCGTTTAGAGGTCAGCTCGCTTTGGCATGCGACAGGCTGTCTTTCCCCGGCCAGTCACTTTCTTTTTCGCGTACTGTACCACCCATTAAAATTTGCCCCTCACTTAGTGCGCGCGCCACAGCATGTGTGGTATTTAGCGCACCAAGTTTAAACCGCGCGCTTTCGATATAGGCCCTGAGTGTATGTTCTGAAATCGACAGCATATCCGCGACCTGACCACGACCGTAGCCCATCGCGAGATACGTGAGCGAATCCACCTCTCTCGGCGAGAGGGCTCTTGCGGCGTTCGCATTCTTTCCACTCTTAAGCTCAAGTACTTTTTGGTTGAGGAAATGAGCGATTAAAATGATATCGCGTTGATAGGTCATTGTCAGGTCAGCCCAACGGTTTTCTGAACAGCTATGTGAAACGGTAAACATAGCGAACTGACCATTTGGACCGCGCATGGGAACAGAGTAACCCTGATTTCCGACACCAAACTCTACGGCATCCAAGCGGAATTTTTTCGCTGCCTTGCTAGACCAATCTAGCCTGCTCCAATCGACTGGATGAAACCGGTGAAAGCACGCCAGAATGACCGGATCAACTCTCATGTATTCATTGGCAATATAGTGTTGAACCCATTCTGGCGGATAGCTTCCAAACCCAAATTGTTCACCATCTGAACTGACCCAGTGATAGACGACGTGATCGACTCCAAACCAATCTCGCAATTTCATAACGAGGGGTTGGATCTCACTCAGTTCGTTAGCTTGCTCGAGGTCTTTCAGAAACTGATCCAGCTTGGCCATCGTCACCACACACCAAAAACGGCGTCCTCTCGGATGTCGACGCTATTTCGACCGATGCCACTTTTGCGGTTTGCGCGAGTTGATCAGCGAGTAGTTGGAGATCATTTTGCTGCGCAAAGGACCTTAGATCGGTCAGCACGTCGATAATCCACTTTTGTCCCATTACTAAACTCCTGCGAATTCATTAACGAATAGTTAACAACCTAAAGTAGCATCTTAATCTTTTGCTCCCAACTCACAAAAATACCCCCCCCATAAATGGGGAGGGCAATCTTAGAAGAAACCTTTTAGCTAGTTCCTATTTCTTTGAAACGGCCAGGGTGTCGGCAAATGTCTTTAATCCCGTTTGAGTTGCCTGAACTAGCACTGACATGTTCCCAGGCTTATGCTCGTTTTTGCGCATTTTTGTGTGCGCTGCAGGGATTTCATCCCAAGCGAAACATTCAGACATACAAGGATCCAAGCGTTCTTCAATCATCAACTGGTTGGCTGCGCTCGCCTGCTTGAGGCTAGCAAAGTGGCTACCCTGCAAACGTTTCTGGTGCATCCACATGTAGCGAGCATCGACGGTCAGGTTGTAACCAGATGTGCCCGCACAAAGCACAACCATACCGCCACGTTTGACAACAAATGTTGAGACTGGAAACGTTGCCTCGCCCGGGTGTTCAAACACCATATCTACGTTGTTGCCTTTGCCCGTGATGTCCCAGATGGCTTTGCCGAACTTGCGAACTTCGCTGAACCACTTCTTGTATTCATCCGTGTTCACGGTAGGCATCTGCCCCCAGCAATCAAAGTCGCGACGATTCAGAACACCCTTGGCACCCAGCGACATAACGAAATCACGCTTGTCTTCATCACTGATGACGCCAATTGCATGCGCACCAGCCTCGCGGGCCAATTGAACCGCATAGGACCCCAAACCACCAGAAGCACCCCAAATAAGGACAGTTTGCCCCGGCTTCAATTCATGTGGGTTGTGACCGAAGAGCATACGGTAAGCGGTCGCCAAAGTAAGGGTATAACAGGCACTTTCTTCCCAAGTTTGGTGCTGCGGCCGGCGCATCAACTGCTGAGATTGAACGCAAGTGAACTGAGCAAACGACCCGTCTGGCGTTTCATAACCCCAGATGCGTTGGCTAGGTGACATCATTGGATCGCCACCATTGCAGTGTTCATCATCACCGTCGTCTTGGTTGCAGTGAATCACGACTTCATCGCCAACGTTCCAACGCTTAACTTTGTCACCAACGGCCCAAACGATGCCTGAGGCGTCTGATCCCGCGATATGAAAGTCCGCTTTGTGTACATCGAACGGGCTGAGTGGAATACCAAGACCCGCCCATACACCATTGTAGTTCACACCAGCGGCCATGACGAGAACCAGTACTTCGTTGCTATCTGGCTTTGGGACATCAACGACTTCAATCTCAAACGCTTTGTCCGGTTCACCGTGACGCTCGCGACGAATTGTCCAAGCATACATCTGCTCTGGGACATGGCCCATTGGGGGCATTTCGCCGACCTCATACAGCGCCTTTTCGGGAGCGTCATAGGAAACTACGTCTACGTTTTGGTCCAAAGCCATGTGGGTCACCATCGTTGTTACTTCGAAATATTGCCGCACTGCAGAATCGCGGCGCTGACGACTTAATATTCGACGTAAGAGTAACTTTGCAACCCAGTGATTGGTCTTTTTGTAATTTAATTACTTTGCGACCGCAGAAAAACAACCACTACTGGAAATGATGATCGATCGTATTCGCATAATAATCCAAAACCGCTCGCCCCTCTTCAGTGGCAGTCACACGCCCATCAGACCGAACAATAAGTTCGCGGCGTTCAAACCGCGTGAGAATATCCGTAACCAGCTCACTTGCATCCCGCCTAGGCCGTGGCATCGATTGGCTTTTTAAAGCGTCGAGTTTTTGGGCAACGGACGCCGTGATACTCTCGGCAGATTGCTTGTCCTGCTCTAACACAACCGATGCAACAAGAGGCGCTGACAAGACCGGGACCACGCCACGGATACGCTCCATTATTTCTTCCGCAACAGCTTCGGTAAGTTCGCCCGATGAATGCACGGCTCTGAATTCGCGTAGCGACAATGGTTTCCCAAATCCAACCGATGCGGTCCCAAAGCCACGCATCTGCCGACTTAGCCGCAACCAAAGGTACCGGAACACGCCATTGACCATTGTCATCACGGGCGGTCGAAATTTACGTATCCCCGTTTTATCCGCATTCACCAAAAAACGATCTTCCAGAACACGATCATAATTCAACCCGACGGGAACAAACACGACGTCACGCTTTTCGGGATCATTTCCGGTCACAATGTAGTTCAGCAAACCAAGTTTTGGCTTACCAACCGCGCCAGTTAAACTCAAACCGCCTTCGGGAAACATAGCTTGTGTCACCCCCCCATCGGTCGCCATTTGAACGTATCTAGCCAAGACTTTGCGATACAATTGTCCCCGCGACCTGCGTCGAATAAAATAGGCGCCGAGCATCTTGATCAAACCGCTCAATGGCCAAATCCGTGCCCACTCGCCGACCGCGTATGACAACGCGCCCGCACGGCTGACCAAGTAGGTCACCAAGACGTAATCCATGTTGCTGCGGTGGTTCATTACAAAGACAACAGTCGCGTCCTTGTCGACGCTTTCCAATGCCTCCCGGTCAAATGCCCCCAACCGAATGCGGTACATCGACCGACTGATCCATTTGGCCAAACGCATCCCTACGGTGAAATATAGGGTCGCAGAAAAGGATGGGACGATTTCCCGCGCATATCGTTGCGCCGTTTCAAACGCGACATTCTCTGGAACATCAAATTCTTCCGCGTACTCGACCACTGCCTCAGTGATCGCAGGGTCGTAGATTAGGCGTTGTATCATGTCGTAGCGACGCGCCAGCTTGAAAGGTTCAATCGGACGGGTCAGTCGCTTGTTCAATCGCGCGACCAAACGCTCCGCACGTTTGCGAAAGAACCAGCGCACAGATGGAAATAGAAAATGCGACGCTAGGGTCACGGTCGCAAAGAGGACCAAGAGGATAAAGGCCCAAAGCGGCATGATAATCGGTTGCGTCATAAAGCGGACCCTGACAGGGATTACGCAATAGGTAAATCCCGTCATGCCGCAACGCAGCGAATTGACAGCGACCAATAATGTCCTGTAAATGACGATTAGCGAAATAAAATTACGCCAAAAGATTCGAGGATCCGCTTATGTCGCAAACGCAGAAAGATCGCCCCTGGCTCTTCCGGACATACGCGGGACACTCAACAGCTGCAGCGTCGAACGAACTCTATCGTGGTAACCTTGCCAAAGGCCAAACCGGCCTATCCGTAGCCTTCGATCTGCCAACCCAGACGGGATATGACAGCGACCACCAACTCGCTGGCGGCGAAGTTGGCAAGGTCGGTGTGCCTGTTTGTCACCTGGGTGATATGCGCGCGTTGTTCAAAGACATTCCGCTCGAGCAGATGAACACCTCGATGACAATCAACGCGACAGCGCCTTGGCTCTTGTCACTCTATATTGCCGCAGCCGAGGAACAGGGCGCAGATATTTCGAAACTACAGGGCACTGTTCAAAACGACATTATCAAAGAATACCTGTCACGCGGCACCTACATCTGCCCGCCAGAACCATCTTTACGAATGATTACCGATGTTGCCGCCTATACGCGCGAACATCTGCCTAAATGGAACCCAATGAATGTGTGTTCCTACCATTTGCAAGAAGCAGGCGCGACACCAGAAGAAGAACTCGCCTTCGCACTTGCGACCGCCACAGCGGTGCTCGACGATCTCAAAGGCAAAGTCCCCCAAAAACACTTCCCAGCGATGGTTGGTCGGATTTCGTTCTTTGTGAACGCTGGTATCCGCTTTGTGACAGAGCTTTGTAAAATGCGCGCGTTTGTCGAGCTTTGGGATGAAATCTGTCAGGAACGCTACGGCGTTGAAGACCCGAAATTCCGCCGCTTCCGCTATGGCGTTCAGGTGAATTCCCTCGGGTTGACCGAACAGCAGCCCGAAAACAACGTTTACCGGATCTTGATTGAAATGCTGGCCGTGACCCTATCGAAAAAGGCACGGGCCCGTGCAGTTCAACTACCTGCATGGAACGAGGCACTTGGCTTGCCCCGCCCCTGGGATCAGCAATGGTCGCTGCGTATGCAACAAATCCTCGCGTATGAGACCGACCTACTCGAATACGACGACCTGTTTGACGAAAACCCAGCCATCGACCGCAAAGTGAATGCGCTAAAGGACGGCGCCCGCGCTGAGCTCAAGCAGATCGATGGCATGGGCGGTGCGGTGAATGCTATCGCCTATATGAAAGGCCGCTTGGTCGAATCCAACTCTGATCGCATTGGCGGAATTGAAACGGGTGATACAACGGTCGTGGGTGTGAACAAATGGCAAGCCGGAGAACCTTCTCCCCTGACGTCGGGCGAAGATGCCATAATGGTCGCGGATGCAGAAGCAGAAGCCGATCAACTCCGACGTCTTGCAGCGTGGAAGTCCGAACGTGATGCGAATGCCGTCACGGCAGCGATTGCTGCACTTCGCGCTGCAGCCAATGACGGTTCCAACATCATGATCCCATCGATCCAATGCGCCAAAGCGGGCGTAACAACGGGAGAATGGGCTGATGTGGTTCGTGGGGCTTTTGGTCAATACCGCGCGCCAACAGGCGTCAGCGCAAACCCATCAAATCGCACTGAGGGTCTCGACGAGATCCGCGAACAGGTCGACGCCGTTAGCCATGCACTTGGACGTCGCCTGAAATTCCTTGTGGGTAAACCGGGCCTCGATGGACACTCCAATGGCGCCGAGCAAATCGCGGCGCGCGCGCGCGATTGCGGCATGGACATAACATATGAAGGCATCCGTCTGACACCAGAGGAACTGGTTGAAGCGGCGGCAAATGACGACGCGCATGTAATTGGCTTGTCGATCTTATCTGGATCACACATTCCTCTAATCGAAAACTTTATGGAACAAATGCGCACCGCAGGTCTTAGCCATATCCCTGTTATCGCTGGTGGTATCATCCCAGATGAAGACGCCGAGAAATTGCGCGCAATGGGCGTGGCCAAAGTCTACACGCCTAAGGACTTTGAATTAAACAAAATCATGGCCGACATCGTAACTTTGGTCGATCCGGGCGCAATTGCAGCGCAGTAACCTACTGACTTAGTTTCTGCGCCAAACCGGCGTAGGTATAGCTCTCCGCAATCACGCCACTGTTCCCGGGCACAAACCCAGGATCGCTCGGCAAACAACCAACACCGCAGAGCTGGCTCATGACCCGATCAGAGCTATCGACATACCACAAACGTCCGCCCGGCGTTGCGATGTAACCATCAATCCCATCTGCTTCGTCGCCTTCGACATCCGTCGTACTGGGCAATTCATTGAAATAGTCAGGCGTAAAACGACCATGCGTATGGTACGAGGCGGTCACAACCTCAATCGCGCCCTGATTTTCAATGGCACAACTGGCAATATCGCCACGTTCGGCCTGCGTTGCAACCAAACGACCTGCTGCATCAAACCCAATTAGACCACAGTATTCGACACCCTCGCGGATCGATATCGGCTGCAAAGTCGTAAATAGCGCGCGGACAAGAGTCACCTCTTGCGCCGACTGACCGGCGGACATCACGGGGCGTTCAGATCGTGTCGCGATGATATTTTCACCGGCTTTACTGGATATCGGCACATCGGAACAAGCCGCCAACACCAAGAAACTCAAAACACTGCCGCGCATGGACGCCCCCTAACAATCAGTCCGTTTGAACGATTGCCAAAGCGGATCATATAGAAGACATTTGCCTGCATATCGACGAACACACAAGGGACAGACCTCATGAGCATCCATATCGGCGCAAAACCAGGTGACATTGCAGAAACCGTATTGATGCCGGGCGATCCCTACCGTGCGAAATGGGCTGCAGAAAATTTCCTAAACGATGTCACATGCATCAATGAAGTGCGCGGCATGCTCGGCTTTACCGGCACATGGAACGGCAACCGCGTGACGATCCAAGGATCAGGAATGGGTATGCCGTCGCTTTCAATCTACGTGAACGAGTTGATCAGCGAATACGACGCCAAAACCTTGATCCGCATCGGATCTTGTGGCGCGATGCAAAACCACGTTGAAATCCGCGATGTCATTTTGGCGACAACCGCGTCTTCGATTTCAACGCCCTCACTCGGGATGTTCAAAGAAGTGAACTTTGCCCCAACCGCGGATTTTGGTCTCTTACAAGGCGCGCATGCCGCAGCTGCCCGTAAATCAAGTACGACCCATGTTGGCGGTATTTACTCAGCGGATGTATTTTATGATGAACGTCCCGATCTGACTGAACAGATGACACGCCACGGCATTCTCGCTGTCGAAATGGAGTGCGCCGAACTCTACACCCTTGCCGCCCGCCATAATCGCCGGGCGCTGGCCGTATTAACCGTAAGCGATCACCTTTTGACACATGAGGCGTTGCCCTCCGAGGATCGCGAAAAATCATTCGGTGATATGGTTGAAATCGCGCTTGAGGCGGCTTTTGATTAACCTATTCTCCGCGTCCATGGCTGCGGTCATAGGCGTTGACGGGCGGTGGGGACCATCCGTCGGTTGAGGCTGGGCGCAAAACTTCCATTTCGAGCGGATAGCATTTTGCCGTGTCGCTAGAATGCTCCGAACTGCAATCGCCCCCAGGGCAGGCGCTTAACACTGCCAATAAATCTATCTCTGCAAAGAATTCGATGTAATCGCCGGGCCGCACCGGGCTCGCCTTCATGAAATACTGACCGGTATCACGCGTAAATCCAGTGCACATAAAGACGTTCAAGACGTCGTGCACCAAACCTTCGGCCTCATTCATCGTCAACCCTTCACTGTCGGCCAAAGCCCGGGTGAGGTTAGAATGACAGCAATGGTGATACTGCGAACCCTGCAAGAGGTTTCCGGTGTATGGGTCACACCGCGTCCCGATCACGTCATGCACACTGCCGCCGTATTCATCCATGCCGTACCAATTCAACGTATCGTGCGTAATCGTCGCCATGGGGCGAAGATACGGGAATGATGACCACATCTGTTCGCCTGTCGTGATATGCGTTCCATGCAATGCGCGCGTCTTGCCAGAGTAAAACCGTTCTTGAAGGTCGTTTGCATTGAACAGGTTCAGATCCCCAACCTGCGATCCCTCAACGCTCTTAATCCGCAAGAAATGGCCCGCGGGCACACGGATGGCCGCCGCCTCGCGTGGCGCAGCAGTCGCTGTCGCGATCGACGTCAGATCTTGGCGAAAACGCGCATAGGTCACCATGTCAGGTGCGGGCAATGTTTCCGTCGGATAACATATGACAGGCCTGACCGCCCGGCGCGTAGCGGCATCACTTGGTTGTTTGGTTGTCATAGGAACCCCATTCATATCGATGCGAGAACCTTGGGTGAGATGGACTTAAATTGAAAGTCCTTAGACCATCCGTTCAACCATCATCTGCTTGATCTCAGAAATGGCTTTCGCAGGGTTCAACCCTTTTGGACAAGTCTTTGCGCAGTTCATGATAGTGTGACAGCGGTACAGCTTGAACGGATCTTCCAAGTCATCCAATCGTTCGCCTGTGGCTTCGTCTCGACTATCAACCAACCACCGATGTGCTGCAAGCAAAGCAGCTGGCCCGAGGTAGCGATCACCGTTCCACCAATAAGATGGGCAAGATGTCGAGCAACATGCACACATTACGCATTCATAGCCGCCATCCAATTTTTCGCGGTCCTCGATAGATTGCTTCCATTCTTTCGCGGGCGTGTTTGATTTGGTCTCAAGCCACGGCATAATGGACGCATGCTGCGCATAGAAATGCGTTAGGTCAGGGATCAAATCTTTAACCACTGGCATGTGAGGCAAGGGGTTTATCCGAATGTCACCTTTGACTTCGTCGATGCCATAAATGCAGGCGAGCGTGTTGATCCCGTCGATATTCATCGCGCAAGACCCGCAGATGCCTTCACGACAGGACCGGCGGAATGTCAGTGTGGGATCAATTTCGTTTTTGATCTTGATCAACGCGTCCAACATCATCGGACCGCAGGTATCCATATCAACGAAATACGTGTCGACCCGAGGGTTTTTGCCATCATCCGGGTTCCAACGGTAAATCTTGACCGTCCGCAGATTCGTCGCACCCTCAGGCTTTGGCCAAGTTTTTCCAACGACCATACGCGAATTCTTAGGAAGTGTGAGTTGAACCATCGTCTAACCTCTTTGCTACCTCAGACTTACGTGCCCAAGGCCCAATCTCCAAACACAATAGCCGTCCGCCGTGACGCGCTATCGCAATTAATACCCGTTGTGATCACACCAATTTAGGGCGTGATCACAAATCTCTTAAAACGGGGGGCCGAATAGGCAACTCACCCGTCATGTTCAAAACACAGCTTTCATACAACGCCAACGGGTCAGTCGTTCCCCGCAAGAAATCAGCGCTCAAGCTTACTGATCCATTCACAAATGCGCCACTATTGCTGTTCACGCCCATTCCGAGGTTAACCTCAGGGCCCTGCGAAGCACGTGCCCGCTCTTCGCATCGATCCGCAGCCCGTTCTGGACTGATCGGTGTACACGCAGCTACTGCAATCAAGGCTGGTATCGCGAAAAGCTGCTTCATAGATCGGCTGGGCAATACGAACTGCCACTGAACAACACCGAAGCGCGAACCGGACAACCCGGTGCAGACACATTGGCTTCCGTATAGACACGAGAACCTGGTATCGTTTCCGAAACGAATTTCGCTGTGGGATCAATTGATGCGCCACCTGACGCTGCAATTTTCGCAGCGGTACAGGCATTTAGCTGTGCTGCCATCTTGGCATCTATACCGCTACCCTCAACAACAAGCAGTCGATCTGCGTCTTCTTGAACCAATGCTCCGTCGCTTGGGATCCCTATTTCACGCGCACATTGCGAGATAAGCGTTTGTTGTTCCGCGATGGTCGCACTACCACCTGACAAACTTGATAGTCCTGGCAGGTTGCAACCCGCCAAAGCCGTCCCCAAACATCCCATCAAAATTATGCTGCGCATTAATATACCCTCGCTTTAGGCGCGATCTTCTTGAGATCGATACCACCTTCAGCCTTCGTTGTGAGCGGGTCAAGATGTACGGGGCGGTAAGATAGCTTGGTTTTAGCGCCATCTACTGTGGCCAAGCTGTGCTTGCGCCACTTCTTGTCATCACGATCTGGGTAGTCTTCATGCGCGTGTGCACCGCGACTTTCCTTGCGCGCTTCTGCTCCAACAATCGTCGCCAATGCGTTCGGCATCAAGTTACCGAGCTCAAGCGTTTCCATCAGATCACTATTCCAGACAAGGCTGCGATCAGTCACACTGACGTCATCCATTTTGCCTGCGATGCTTTCCATCTTTGCAACGCCCTCAGCCAATGTTTTGTCCGTGCGGAACACAGCAGCATCCGCTTGCATCGCTTTTTGCATTTCCAAACGCAATTCAGCGGTGCCGGTTTCACCCTTGGCATGCCGCGTGTTGTCAAAGCGGTCAAACGCATAGTCAACTGACGCTTGATTCAAAACCGGATTCGGCGCATTCGCGTCCACCACTTCACCCGCCTTAATCGCCGCAGCACGGCCAAAGACAACCAAGTCAATCAGCGAATTTGACCCCAAACGGTTCGCACCGTGAACGGACGCACAACCTGCCTCACCAACAGCCATCAGGCCAGGTACAACCGCATCTGGATTGTCCTTGGTCGGGTTTAAAACTTCACCCCAATAGTTCGTCGGAATGCCACCCATGTTGTAGTGCACCGTTGGCAATACAGGGATCGGCTCTTTCGTCAGATCAACACCCGCGAAAATGCGCGCGCTTTCCGAAATGCCCGGCAAACGCAGGTCTAGTGTTTCTGGTGGCAAGTGGTTCAGGTGCAGGTGGATGTGATCGCCATCGGCACCAACGCCGCGACCCTCACGGATTTCCATCGTCATGCAACGCGACACAACATCACGCGATGCGAGATCTTTGTATGTCGGCGCGTACCGCTCCATAAAGCGTTCACCTTCGGAGTTGGTCAGGTAACCACCCTCGCCACGCGCGCCCTCAGTGATCAAACATCCAGCGCCATAAATCCCGGTTGGGTGGAACTGCACAAATTCCATGTCCTGCAAAGGCAGCCCCTGACGCGCAACCATACCGCCGCCATCACCCGTACACGTGTGCGCAGAAGTGGCAGAGAAATACGCGCGGCCATAACCCCCCGTCGCCAGAACTGTGGATTTTGCGTTAAAGACATGCATTGTGCCGTCATCAAGCTTCCACGCGACAACACCCTGACACTGACCGTCCTCAGACATGATCAGATCGGTTGCGAAATACTCGATAAAGAACTCAGCCTTTTGTTTAACAGACTGCCCATAGAGCGTGTGCAGGATCGCGTGACCTGTCCGGTCTGCCGCCGCACATGTACGCTGCACCGGGGGGCCTTCACCGAACTCGGTCGTGTGTCCACCAAATGGTCGCTGATAGATGTTGCCTTCCTCGGTGCGTGAGAATGGAACACCGTAGTGCTCTAGCTCGTAAACCGCCTTTGGCGCTTCGCGGGCAAGGTATTCCATCGCATCCGTGTCACCCAACCAGTCAGAGCCTTTGACCGTATCATACATGTGCCACTGCCAGCTATCGGGGCCCATGTTGCCAAGCGATGCAGCAATTCCGCCCTGCGCCGCAACAGTGTGTGACCGGGTTGGAAATACTTTCGAAATACAGGCCGTCCGCAGCCCCTGCTCTGCCATGCCCAACGTCGCACGTAACCCAGCACCACCAGCGCCGACAACAACGACGTCATATTCATGCGTCTCATATTCATATGCTTTTGTCATTTAGGTGTTCCTTGTGGCGGACGTCAAAGGGCAAGCTTGATCAGCGCAAACAGGCCAACAGCGATGAGGGTGTAGGAAAACGCGCTGACCGCGATGATGCTCAACTGGCGTGTGCGTCCGCCGGTATAATCTTCGATCGCCGCATTTGCTTCGTTCATCAAATGAATGACAGCAACTACCAGAGTCAGGGCGGTCACGATCGCTGGGAAAGGTCTGCTATAGTAGGCCAGCACCTCTTCGTACGTCCCACCAAGGCCAATGCCAAAGGTGATGACGAAAACCGGAATAAGCACGCACATCAGAATAGATGTCACAAACATCTGCCAATGGTGATGTGTCCCGTGACCTGATGCGCCAAGACCCTGTGCGCGCTTACGATCTGTTAAATATCCCATCGTCGCCCCCTACAGCACAATCACAGTGAAAATTGTCAGCAGCGTTGCCCCAACAAACATCAAAAAGCCCATGCTTTCTGATGATTTGATGTCCATCGCATAGCCCATGTCCCAAATCACATGCCGCAACCGACCAAGGATATGATACCAGATGCACCACGCAGCGATCGTCATAATCAAATCGCCGAGTATACTGCGCATCCACCCATCAACGAACGCAAAGGCGTCTGGGGATGTTGCCGCTGTGATCAGCCAAGCGACAATTAGAAACGCAGTGCCGAGAGAAATAAGAGCCGTGATCCGCACAAGGATTGATGAAATCGATGTCATCTGAGGCCGGTAGTAGGGCCCAATCATAAAGGGAGAGAGTGGGCGATTGCCCCGGTTTACATCTGCCATTTTGGCGTCCTCCGGTGTGGCTCGCTGACGAAAGGCGCAGCGCGGCTGTCATTTAGATATAGGTTTGCACCATCGCTGACGCAGAGTCACGCCTCACACGCTTTATTTGATCGGAAAACTTGGGGGTGCGGCACTTTTTCTCAACTTTGTGATCACGAGTATTTTTTCCGTGATCACAAAATGCACGCATTCAACGAAACAGACGGTCTTTAACCGCGCCTCGCAGCTTAGACCGGCATGAGGGCCCAGTAATCAAGGTCGAGCAAAACATTGGCGTCATACTTACCATCGTCTCCGCGCAAAACCCCAGCCTCACCTTTCGTGGCAACCAGACGTAGTCGGATAGCGCCAACACCGGGGGCTGAAGTTTCGGCGATATCCAACACCTCTGACCAAGCGCGGATCGTATCACCTGAGAAGCACGGGTTCGCATGCGCCCCGCTGTTCAAGCCTACGATCATTTGTGCGTTCGCCAATCCATTGAATGACAAAGCACGCGCCATCGAAATAACGTGACCGCCATAGATCAAGCGCCGCCCACCCGGGCGGTTCGTCGCATCAAAATGGACTTTGGCCGTGTTCTGCCACAGCCGCGTCGCCATCATGTGCTCGGCCTCTTCGACCGTTACACCATCAACGTGATCGATCACCTCGCCAACAGCGTAATCAGACAACCGATGCGGCTCTCCCGCCAATGTGAAATCATAGGTCGAAAAATCCAAACCAGCCGGAATCACAAGATCATTTGCAGACACAACCGGCGCCAATTCCGGGATCACGGTCTCGGGGGCCGCGCCCTCAGTCCGCCGGCGCACCATGACCCAACGGACATACTCCATGACCGTCTCGCCATGCTGGTTCACACCGCGCGTACGCACCCACAACACGCCCGTTTTACCGTTAGAGTTCTGTTTTAAACCAATCACTTCGGACGACGATGTCAGCGTATCACCTGGCCAAACAGGCTTGATCCAACGCCCTTCACCATACCCAAGATTGGCAACCGCATTGAGCGAGATATCAGGAACGGATTTCCCGAATACCACATGGAACGCGATCAGGTCATCAACTGGGGATGCCGCTAAACCGCAACTCTGTGCAAAGGCATCCGACGAATACAAAGCCCCACGTGCCGGGTACAGCGCATGATACAGCGCCCGCTCCCCACCAGAAACAGTGCGCGGCACCGCATGACAGATAACGTCACCAATTGCGTAATCCTCGAAAAATCGACCTTGGTTCGTCTTGCTCATTGCTGACCCAATTTCATGTCTGCATGATATTCTTCTTCAACATCCTTCACGACAGCCTGCGCGCACCGCATGACGCCGTTTGCATGATCGAACGAATACTGAGGGTCCCCGTAAAGCGCCCACCCATTTGAAATCGCCAAAGAAACCTTGTGGCAAAAGGCGGACGTGTCGTCCTCGGTCAAAAGTCTGTAGAGTTGCATATTCTATCCAAACGGGTTGTAGCCGAGCCAAATATGGACCGCGGCAACGACTGAAAAAACCACCAATGTCGCAATAACGGCTGTTGTTTCTTTTTTGATTGGAACAGCATGATACGGCCCACGCGGGCCCTCTGCCCGGTTAATAACGACCATCTCAGCGATGGCCCAAACACCCAATCCACCGAACAACAAAAACGATGGGCTGTCGCCATTCACTAGGAGATGCGCGATGCTCCAAACAACAACCGCCGTTAGCTGTGGATGACGGATGAATTTGGTGATGCGAGTTTTCGCACCACTGGTGGCAAACAGGTAAAAAGCAAACAGCATCAATAAGTTATTGATACCTGTCGTCGCCGGAGTGCGCCCCCAATAGAACGTGCCGTCAGCCATGCGATAGCCAAGCACCATCAAAACGATCGCGCCAACAGCTCCCAAGGCAACAATGCCTTTGCCCTTGTCGCCAAACCCAGCGCGATGATCTAGCGCAACACGTTTCCAAAAATGAACGGCGCTCCAAAGGAGCAAGCCAGCTGCGATGAGAATCATGATGCCTCCAACGTTGCGATAGCTTTTGCTTTCGCCAACGTCGCGCGTGCGGTCTCGACATGCAAGTTTTCAACAATCTTGCCATCGACAACGGCCACACCCTGCCCTGCCGCGACCGCCTCTTCATAGGCGGCAATTTGACGTTCGGCCAAATCAATGTCTTCTGGCTTTGGCCCGAAAACCTCGTTTGCGACATCAACCTGTGCTGGGTGAATGAGCGATTTGCCGTCAAATCCAAAACCGCGGCCTTCGTCGCACTCTGCGCGCAGACCGTCCACGTCTTTGAACGCGTTGTAAACGCCATCGATCGCCACAATGCCCGCCGCACGCGCGGCCAGCAGACTAAACTGTAACGACGTGGTCAAAGCAGCGCGCCCATGTGACGACAGATCTTTGGCCAGATCATTCGTCCCCATGACAAACCCCTCAAGTTTTGGGTGCGCTGCGATCTCAGCAGCATTCAGAACACCCTCGGGTGTCTCAATCATCGCCCAGATCGGATGGTTTGGCATCAATGCGACGACGGAATCAACATCCTTGGCAGATCCAACCTTGGGTACCAGAACCGCATCACAATCAGAGTTCGCAAATGCCGCTGCATCCGCCGCACCCCATGCGCTGTCCAATCCGTTGATCCTCACAACCTTGTAACGTGATCCAAACCTGCCCTGCTTCAATTCCTGCACCAACGTGTAACGGGCTGCGGCCTTTTCATCCGGCGCAACAGCGTCCTCGAGATCAAACAGGATAACATCAACAGCCAGCCCACGTGCTTTTTCAATAGCCCGCGATTTTGAGCCCGGAATATAAAGAGCGGATCGGTTTGGACGGTTCATCATAGTCACCTCGCAATAATGTTGCGCACAAATGACCCAATTCGAACATATCATTCAAGTAAATTTTTCTGCAGCGCGGCAATTTCCGCACCGTCACGGTACATTAACCAGTTTTTGCTATTCAAAAGTCAGGATTTGTCGAACCCCGCCTGCATTTGATGAGGTCGGCCAAACAACATTTGAAAGGATGACATGCTATGCAAGACAAACTCCTCTTCCTGATGACAACTTTCACGGCCCTGTTCCTGACCGCAACACTTGCGCTGGCTCAGTCAGCAAACTGTGGCCCTCACGCAGCAGTCGTAGAACGGCTAGCGGTCGGATTTAGTGAAAGCAGACAAGTCATGGCCATCAACGGTGATAATGGCGTGCTTGAGGTTTTTGCCTCACTCGAATCTGGCACATGGACAATTACGTTGACGAGGCCAGGTGGCCCGACATGCATTGTCGCCGCAGGTCAGCATTATCAGCACCTCGCTGAGGGGTTACCGAATTTCGACCAAGACGCCTAGAGCCGGCCGATCCCGTCCCAAATTAGCTTGAGCGACACAAACAAAAGCGCCCAAACAATAATCTGAAAGAATCGTTTCGGTGGGATCCAACGTACCAGCGCCACCCCGACAAATACGGCGATGACAGAGGGGATCATTAGAATCAAAGCTATCTCTAGGTTTGCAACATTGAACTGGCCCAGCGCCCAATACGGAATCACTTTCACCCAGTTAACGAACGCAAATGCGATGGTGATGGTGCCCGCGAACACCATTTTTTCCATCCGAAGCGGCAGCGTATAGACTTGGTAGGGCGGCGCGCCTGAATGGCTAACAAAACTTGTGATCCCAGTGATCGTTCCCCAAAATAAACCCGGCAGCACGCGCGCTTTGCGCGGCGGGCCCTCCAGGTCAGATTTCGCCAACATCGAAATCGCGAAAACCGTTCCGATTACGCCGACCAGAATCGTCACAGCTCCTTCTGACACTAAGTCTACCGTCGCCCAACCGATCAAAACGCCAATAGGCATTGCAGCACAGACAATGGTTAGAACCCGTCGATTGAAATGCTTGCGGTAGACGTAAACGCCAAAGATATCTGACCCAATAAAGACAGGTAGCAAAAGCGCAGCAGCCGTCACCGGTGATATGGCCAACGATAGAACAGGCACGGCCATCGCGCTTGCAACCGGGACGCCACCTTTGCCCAACCCGGCACAAACGGCGGCCAGTGTGGCGATGATCCAAAACCCAGTTCCGTCCATTTGTTACATCCTTTACCAGCGCGCGCGGCACCCTTGCGCCCCCCGTCGCAAAAGATTAGGGACAGGCGCAAATTCACTTCGCATAGGATGAATATCATGGCTAGACCAAAGATTGCCCTTATCGGCGCCGGACAAATCGGCGGCACACTTGCCCACCTCGCAGCGATTAAGGAACTTGGCGACATCGTCATGTTCGACATCGCCGAGGGCGGTGACATCGGTCGCGGCAAAGCGCTCGACATCGCAGAGGCCGGACCAGTTGCGGGCATCGACGTCGCGCTAAAAGGTACAAATGACTACGCTGAGATCGCTGGCGCAGATGTTTGCATTGTTACAGCTGGTGTTGCGCGCAAGCCTGGCATGTCACGCGACGACCTTTTGGGCATAAACCTCAAAGTCATGAAATCTGTTGGCGAAGGCATCGCAGCCCACGCACCAAACACCTTCGTCATCTGTATCACAAACCCGCTGGATGCGATGGTTTGGGCCCTACGCGAATTCTCTGGCCTGCCAACACATATGGTCTGCGGCATGGCTGGCGTTTTGGACAGCGCACGCTTCCGTCACTTCCTGGCAGAAGAATTCGACGTCTCTATGCGCGACGTCACAGCTTTCGTTTTGGGCGGCCACGGCGACACTATGGTCCCACTGACGCGTTACTCCACGGTTGCGGGCATTCCTTTGCCTGACCTTGTGGACATGGGTTGGACAACACAGGAAAAACTCGACTCAATCGTGCAGCGCACACGAGACGGCGGTGCAGAAATCGTTGGTCTTTTGAAAACTGGGTCTGCATTCTACGCACCTGCGACATCCGGCATCGAAATGGCCGAAGCCTATTTGAAAGATCAAAAGCGACTGCTGCCGTGTGCAGCACACGTTGACGGCGCCTATGGCCTCGACGGCTTTTACGTTGGCGTTCCAACAGTCATCGGTGCCGGCGGCATCGAACGTGTTGTTGAAATCAAAATGAACAAAGACGAGCAGGCAATGTTCGACAAATCCGTCGAAGCCGTAAAAGGTCTTGTTGAGGCATGTAAAGGCATCGACAGCAGCCTCTAAGCGCCAAAACATTCGATTACAAAGGGCACCTTTTCGGGTGCCCTTTTTTGTTTTCTGATTGCAATGTGAACCCGCGACCCACACCTTGAAACCAACGGAGGTATCGATGAAATCCATTTTTCTTGCAGCCGCTCTTGTTTGCACAGGCACGGCAACCCTCGCCGACAATCATTATTCGCAATTGTTTCATGACGCAGGAACGGCTGGAGTTATCGCTGAACTCGGGTCGCTTTCAACGCCCTCGCCTTCCGATCGGCTGGCTCTTGGTGGCGCGCACTTCTTTACCGCAATCGAAGGAACGCTCCAAACTCGCTATGACTACGGTCTTGATACGCTCGACATTGCACAGGACATGGGAATCCCGTTTCTACGGCTGCCTTCTGCGCCAAATCCGAACCCGCAACCTTTCGATGCCGCCGTTTTCAATCAAATCTTTAACGATGCATTGGCTGATCTATCCGACGCCCACTCCGAACTTAACCAGATCGAAAACTCGGACACCGCCAATGTCGTGCTCAATGTCGGTGACTTGTGGCTTGACGCCAATGCAAATGGGCAACGGGATGCAGGTGAAGATCTCGATGCAATCGTCAAAGGTCAGTTCGCTTTTTACACCGACGACACACCTGCAAAGCTTCCTGTAATTCGCTTTGATACGTCGGACGCTGCATGGCTGGCGGCGTATACCCAAATGCTTTCAGGGACATTGGAACTAATCTTGGCCACCGACCCGTCTGCGGCGATTGACGAGGTGTATTCTGGCGCTGCCGTGATTGACGAACTCAACACATCCCGCCAACCTGCCTTTACGTTCCTCAGCGGTGACGATCGCCCAATGTTCGATGCCATCACTGCGTTCCTTGCTGCGATTGAGGGTGAAGTTGACGCCGAACGAACCCGCTCAGCTCATCGCCATTTTCTGACTGCACTGGACCACAACCGTATCTTCTGGAGCCGCCTTGCAAGCGAGACGGACAATAAATTGGAATTCATTCCGAACGACACCCAAACCAGCGCGCTACCGATCCCGTTTCCTCCGGGAATTGGAAAAAGCTGGCAAGCGGTTCTTGACGACGTCGAAGCCGTTTTAAAAGGTGACCTGTTGATCCCACATTGGCGCTTGGGCACAGAAGCAGGTCTAAACTTAGCCGAGATCTTCGAAAATCCACCCGTCGTGGATATGATTGGGATATTCCAAGGCTACTCAGTTGCGGCCTATGCCGAGCGCGGGCCACTCATTTCACTTCAAAACATCGAGAGCTTTGATCAACTCACACAAGGGAATAGCCCACTCTTCGCGGTAATTTTGAACTAGTTCGAATCGCAAAAAACAACAAATCTCCAATTTGTGATCACACTTTTCGTAGGTGTGATCACAAATGTCGGTTTTTTCCATCACGTCGGCGTGAGACGGTTTTTTTATGAATAGACCTGTGGTTCAGTAGAAAAAAATCGAACCAGTCGAGGGATCGCTATGAACATTCATGAATACCAAGCCAAGGCGCTGTTGGGCTCATTCGGAGCACCAGTCAGCGACGGGCGCGCCGTTCTTAAGGCTGAAGACGCCAAAACAGCAGCCGGCGAATTGGACGGCCCACTTTGGGTTGTTAAGGCGCAGATCCACGCGGGTGGACGTGGTAAAGGAAAGTTCAAAGAAGCGGATGCGGGCGATGCCGGCGGCGTTCGTTTGACGAAATCAGCGACCGAAGCTGCTGAAGAAGCAAAAAAAATGCTGGGCCGCACTTTGGTCACGCACCAGACTGGGCCAGCTGGCAAACAGGTCAACCGCGTTTATATCGAAGATGGCTCTGGCATCGAAACTGAACTCTACTTGGCTCTCCTCGTGGATCGCCAAACCAGCCGCGTCGGATTTGTTTGCTCGACTGAAGGCGGCATGGACATCGAAGAAGTCGCAGCCACCACGCCAGATAAGATCCTGAACTTCACAGTTGACCCCGCAACGGGCTACCAGCCGTATCACGGTCGCAAAGTTGCGTTTGCGCTTGGTCTCGAAGGGCAACAGGTCAAGCAATGCGTCAAACTGATGGGTCTTCTCTACAAAGCCTTCATGGACAAAGACATGGAGATGCTCGAGATCAACCCATTGATTGTCACAGACGGCGGTGACCTCAAAGTCCTCGACGCCAAAGTATCCTTTGACGGCAACGCGGTCTACCGCCACGCCGACATCGCCGCCCTGCGCGACGAAACCGAAGAAGACGCCAAAGAACTCGCAGCATCCAAGTTTGACCTGAACTACATCGCTCTTGATGGCGAAATTGGGTGCATGGTTAACGGTGCTGGTCTTGCGATGGCGACAATGGACATCATCAAGCTCTACGGTGCTGAACCTGCCAACTTCCTCGACGTCGGCGGCGGCGCAACGAAAGAAAAAGTGACTGAGGCGTTCAAGATCATCACGTCTGATCCAAACGTCAAAGGCATCCTTGTGAACATATTTGGGGGCATCATGCGCTGCGACGTCATCGCCGAGGGCGTGGTCGAAGCGGTCAAGGAAGTTGGACTAAAAGTTCCACTCGTTGTGCGCCTTGAAGGGACAAACGTCGAAGCTGGCAAAGACATCATCAACAACTCGGATGTTGATGTGATTGCTGCGGATGACCTCAAAGATGGCGCACAGAAAATTGTTGCCGCGGTCAAAGGCTAAAGAAAGCTAAGTAAGAAAGTCATGGTTTTGCCTCGTTCCTTTCACAAATCTGACGCCCCCGTCTGGCTAAGTGCACCCAAGTTAGGTGTACCGATGACCGGCCGAGTGCTCGGTCACGTCAGCGTACGTGGTGGAAAGGACGATCAAAATGAAAAAGCTTACACTTTCAGCAATGATGTTGGCTACTCTTACAGCCTGCATGGGCAGCTCAGCTCAGGTCGAGCGCGCGAAAACGGGCGTCAGCGCCGGATGTGCCGATTTGGGCATTCACAGTGCGCTCACAGCCGGCGGCAACTACCGTTGCGGTCCACAGGCAGAATTGCCCTACACACTGGGCTAAGCCAAACACATAAAAACTCAATGATGTCGCTGTCCCCTCGCGGGGGCTGCGGCTTTGTCGTGTCTGGGTCTCAGCAAAACAGGTTACCCACTGACACACACATGATGCGCGGCAACGCAGCATCACTCTCACCAACATTCTTCTCACAGGTCGAAGGTCACATCCTTTGTACCCAAGCAAAACACTTCTAAGGGAAACACGCGCATGGCCATCCTTGTCGACGAAAATACCAAAGTCATCTGTCAGGGCCTTACAGGGTCCCAAGGCACGTTCCACTCAGAACAGGCCATTGCCTATGGCACCAAAATGGTTGGCGGCGTCACACCGGGCAAAGGCGGGCAATCCCACCTTGGCCTCCCCGTTTTTGACGGCGTAGAAGAAGCAAAACGCGCAACAGAAGCCAACGCCTCTGTGATTTACGTGCCCCCGCCCTTCGCAGCGGACTCGATCCTCGAGGCAATCGACGCCAAGATGGAATTGATCATCTGTATCACTGAGGGCATCCCAGTTCTGGACATGATGCGCGTCAAACGCGCGCTCGAAGGATCTGCATCCCGCCTAATCGGGCCAAACTGTCCGGGCGTTATCACACCAGACGCCTGTAAAATCGGCATCATGCCGGGCCACATTCACAAACGCGGATCCTGTGGTGTTGTGTCTCGTTCTGGCACACTGACATACGAAGCGGTCAAGCAAACAGCGGACCTTGGCCTTGGCCAATCCACAGCTGTCGGGATCGGCGGCGACCCAATCAAAGGCACCGAACACATCGACGTCCTCGACATGTTCTTGGATGACGATGAAACACAATCCATCATCATGATTGGTGAAATTGGTGGCAGCGCCGAAGAAGAAGCCGCTGAATTCCTCGCCGAACAACGCAAAAAAGGCCGTTGGAAGCCAACCGCCGGGTTTATCGCAGGCCGCACAGCGCCTCCGGGCCGCCGTATGGGCCACGCTGGCGCGATTGTCGCTGGTGGTAAAGGCGATGCAGAAAGCAAGATCGAAGCGATGAAATCCGCCGGCATCGTCGTGGCCGACAGCCCAGCCACACTGGGTGAGGCTGTTCTGGAAGCGATTGCGAAGTAAGATGCGTCCGAACCGATCCAGCCTATCTAGTCAGATTGCGAGAGCCGTAACCTACGCTTCTTTCGGTCTGGCTGTCAGCTGGGGAACGGCTACGAGCGCAAATATGGCGCAGGCGCTCGAATACTGCTTGGACAACGACATTTCACTGCAAGAGCGTGCCGAAAGGCTCGAAGCAGAAGGTTGGTCCCGCACAGCGGATACCAACATCGCAGACGTTGCCCTTTCGCACGCGCTTTTGTTGTCACGGGTAAAAGCGACTGAGCCTGACACCTGGGCAACCGAACAGGCTAAATCAGCGAAAATCGCCGCCAGCCTCCGCAAAAGCAAAGGCTATGAAGAGGCGAATACTCTTTTCAGCGATGATCACGTTGTCACAATAGAACCGAACAGATCCGGCCTCAGTACCTGTCTTTATGTCGGCCCTGCATCGGATCTTCAGGTCGCAAAAAACATGCTACCTGACTCAGCCCTACGTATGACCGGCCCGATGAGCCTTATCCGTGGGGAAACATCGGACGGCGTTCTGATCGCCTACAGCCTGCCCGCGGAAATTTCGGATCATTTCCCTGATCCACTTACTTACTTGTCGACATTCACCGTCGTGCTGGACCGCACAGAAGGAACATCACAATGAACGACCAATCCCCCAATGACGTCTTCCATTCCTCGTCCTTCCTGCAAGGGCACAACGCGGAATATGTGGAACAGCTCTACGCCCGTTACGCAGACAACCCCGACGCAGTCGATGAAAGCTGGCAGGCCTTCTTCCGATCATTGGGCGATGCACCAACGGACGCCAAAGCAGAGGCCGCGGGCCCTAGCTGGGGCCGCACGGATTGGCCGCCTGTTCCGAACGACGATCTGACCGCCGCACTCGATGGCCAATGGGCCACCGAGCCTGAGGCCGCGGGCAAGAAGATCAAAGACAAAGCCGCCTCCAAAGGTGTCGCGCTCGACGAAAGCCAAGTCCGCGCAGCCGTGCTCGACTCCGTTCGTGCCCTGATGATCATCCGCGCCTACCGGATCCGCGGGCACTTGGTTGCAGACCTCGACCCGCTCGGAATGCGCGATGCAACTCCGCATCCAGAACTTGACCCGGCCTCATACGGCTTCACCGCCGCCGACATGGATCGGCCGATCTTTATCGACAATGTCCTCGGCCTAGAGGTCGCGACGATGAACGAAATCATCGCAATCGTGAAACGCACCTATTGCGGCACTTTCGCCCTGCAATATATGCACATTTCCAACCCCGAAGAAGCGGGTTGGCTGAAAGAACGCATCGAAGGCTACGGTAAGGAAATCGCGTTCACCAAAGAAGGTCGCAAAGCGATCCTTGGCTCCATGGTTAAGGCCGAAGGCTTCGAGAAGTTCCTCCACGTCAAATACATGGGCACCAAGCGTTTTGGCCTAGATGGTGGCGAAAGCCTTATCCCCGCAATGGAACAAATCATCAAACGTGGTGGTCAGTTGGGGCTTGAGGACATCGTCATTGGGATGCCGCACCGAGGCCGTCTGTCGGTCCTCGCCAATGTGATGGAAAAACCCTACCGCGCGATCCTGAACGAATTTGAGGGCGGCAGCTTTAAGCCCGAGGACGTCGACGGCTCTGGCGACGTGAAATACCACCTTGGCGCATCATCCGACCGCTCTTTTGATGGCAACAACGTCCACCTGTCGCTCACCGCGAACCCATCCCACCTAGAGGCGGTGAATCCCGTTGTCTTGGGCAAGGTCCGCGCGAAACAGGACCAAAAGAACGACGAAGACCGCACAAAGGTCATGGCGATCCTACTGCACGGCGACGCAGCCTTTGCGGGTCAAGGCGTCGTGGCCGAAGGCTTTGGGCTTTCTGGCCTCAAAGGTCACAAGACAGGCGGCACCATGCACATCGTGGTCAACAACCAAATCGGTTTCACCACCGCGCCGCATTTCTCGCGCTCCAGCCCCTATCCCACAGACATCGCCCTGATGGTTGAGGCACCGATTTTCCACGTCAACGGCGACGACCCAGAGGCCGTGGTCCACGCCGCCCGCGTCGCAACCGAGTTCCGCCAGAAGTTCCACAAAGACGTCGTGCTCGACATCATCTGCTACCGCCGCTTTGGTCACAACGAAGGCGACGAGCCGATGTTCACCAACCCGGTGATGTACAAAAAAATCAAAAAGCAAAAGACCTCGCTCACGATATACACTGAACGCCTCGTCAGGGACGGGTTGATCCCTGAGGGCGAAATCGAAGATATGAAGACTGCGTTCCAAGCGCATCTGAATGAAGAGTTCGAGGCAGGTAAGAACTTTAAGCCAAACAAAGCTGACTGGCTCGACGGACGCTGGTCCCACATCGACAAACGCGGCGAAGAGTATCAGCGCGGCGAAACAGCGATCAAACCCGAAACTTTCGAGGAGATCGGCAAAGCGCTAACAACGGTTCCAGAGGGTTTCCCAGTCCACAAAACGATCAATCGTTTGGTGGGTGCGAAAACCGAAATGTTCAAATCCGGCGAAGGCTTTGATTGGGCGACTGGCGAAGCGCTCGCATTTGGCTCTTTGGCAACTGAAGGATACCCAGTACGCCTCTCGGGTCAGGACTGTACACGCGGGACGTTTAGCCAACGCCACTCTGCGTTCATCCACCAAGACACCGAAGAACGCTATTACCCGCTGAACAACATCCGCAAAGGACAAGCACAATACGAAGTCATCGATTCCATGTTGTCTGAGTATGCGGTGCTTGGGTTTGAATACGGCTACTCTCTCGCTGAGCCAAACTCGTTGGTTCTATGGGAAGCACAGTTCGGCGATTTCGCCAATGGCGCCCAGATCATGTTCGACCAGTTCATCAGCTCCGGCGAAAGCAAATGGTTGCGGATGTCTGGTCTCGTCTGCCTTCTGCCACACGGCTATGAAGGCCAAGGCCCAGAACACTCCTCTGCCCGCCTTGAACGGTTCTTACAGATGTGTGGCCAAGACAACTGGATCGTGGCAAATGTCACCACGCCAGCGAACTATTTCCACCTTTTGCGCCGTCAGATCCATCGCGACTACCGCAAACCACTGATCATCACGACGCCAAAATCGCTCTTGCGTCATAAGATGGCCGTATCGAAAACCGAAGAGTTCACAACCGGTTCCAGCTTCCACCGCATCATGTGGGACGACGCACAATACGGTAACTCAGACACGAAATTAGTAGCAGATAGCAAAATCAAACGCGTGGTCATGTGTTCTGGCAAAGTGTACTATGACCTGCTCGAAGAACGCGACGCGCGTGGCATCAACGACGTCTACCTCATGCGTTACGAACAGTTCTATCCGTTCCCCGCACAATCTTCCGTAAAAGAGCTGGAAAGGTTCAAGAACGCCGAAATGGTCTGGTGTCAGGAAGAACCCCGCAACCAAGGCGCATGGACCTTTATGGAACCAAACCTTGAATGGGTCCTCACCCGGATCAACGCCAAACACACCCGGCCTATCTATGCAGGGCGATCGGCCTCCGCCTCTCCGGCAACGGGCCTCGCAAGCCAGCACAAAGCACAACAAGCAGCCCTCGTCGATGAAGCGCTGACCGTAAAAGGATCAAAGAAATGAGTACTGAAGTCCGCGTCCCAACTCTTGGTGAATCCGTCACCGAAGCAACTGTCGCCACTTGGTTCAAGAAACCAGGTGATGCCGTCGCTGTAGATGAAATGCTGTGCGAACTGGAAACCGACAAAGTCACGGTTGAGGTCCCAAGCCCCGTTGCAGGCACACTGGCAGAAATCGTGGCCGCCGAAGGCGACACCGTTGGTGTTGATGCCCTATTGGCCCAAGTAACCGAAGGTGCGACAGCAGCCGCTCCAGCACCTGCACCGGCGGCCAAAGCCGAAGCCGCGGCACCCGAGCCGACACCTGCGATCGCCGTCAAGGATGGTCCAGCGGCTGAAAAAGCACTGGCCGAGGCTGGTATGACCCGTGACCAAGTTGCTGGCACAGGTCGCGACGGCCGCGTCACCAAATCGGACGTTGCCGCGGCAGTCGCCGCACCAGCTCCGGTTGCCACACCGCGCGCACCAGTCGCAGCAGATCAGGCATCGCGCGAAGAGCGCGTGAAAATGACCCGCCTACGTCAAACAATCGCCAAGCGCCTGAAAGACAGCCAGAACACGGCTGCCATGCTCACCACTTATAACGAGGTCGACATGACCGAAGTGATGGCGCTCCGCAACGAATACAAAGACCTATTCCTGAAGAAGCATGGCGTAAAGCTCGGCTTTATGTCCTTCTTTACCAAGGCCTGCATCCACGCGCTGAACGAAGTGCCGGAAGTGAACGCCGAGATCGATGGCACCGACGTGGTCTACAAGAACTACGTCAACATGGGAATCGCGGCGGGTACACCAACCGGCCTCGTGGTCCCTGTGATCAACGACGCCGATCAGATGTCCTTTGCTGGCATCGAAAAAGCCATCGCCGAAAAAGGTGCCAAAGCGCGCGACGGCAAACTGTCCATGGCTGAAATGCAGGGCGGCACCTTCACGATCTCCAACGGTGGTGTCTATGGATCCTTAATGAGCTCACCAATCCTGAACCCACCACAGTCCGGCATCCTTGGCATGCACAAAATCCAAGACCGCCCCATGGCAATCAACGGAGAAGTTGTGATCCGGCCGATGATGTACCTTGCCCTGTCCTACGATCACCGCATCGTTGATGGTAAAGGCGCTGTGACCTTCCTTGTGCGCGTGAAAGAAGCGCTAGAGGATCCACGCCGTTTGTTGATGGACCTGTAAGCGAATGAGCGATCCCACATATCGTGCATCGGCACTCGATTTGAGGGCGCGATGCACGATAACTTGCCGCATCAAGTCGGCGGATGGGACGCGACACATGAACAAAATTTCGGAAGAACATTGATCAAATGACTCCTGAACTCACCGTCCTCGCACTCGCCATCGTCCTCCAAGCGGTTCAATTCGCTCTGATGTCGATCACAGCCAACCTCGACCTTGGCGTCCGCAAGACCTTGTCACCGCGCGATAACTCGCGCCTGGGTCGCCCGCTTGGCGAACAACTCTCTGACAAACCCGCCCGCCTCTACCGCGCACTGAACAACCATTTCGAGGCGCTGATCCTTTTCACTGCCGCGGTGGTCATCGTCACCCTTGGCGACCGCGCAACAGGCTTTTCTGAGGCTTGCGCCTGGACCTACCTCGGCGCACGCATTCTCTATATCCCGGCCTATTATTTCGGCCTCAGCCCGTGGCGCTCCATCATCTGGTTCGTCGGGTTTCTCGCAACCCTCGCAATGGTCCTGTCGATATGGATCTAACACACACCTGTAAATACGCTGTATGTACGCTGTCTGTACGCAGTATGTACAAGAAAAATAACGAAAAAGGAGCCTCAGATGGCCAGCTATGATGTGATCGTAATCGGCGCCGGACCCGGCGGATATGTCAGTGCAATTCGTTGTGCTCAGCTCGGACTCAAGACCGCGATTGTTGAAGGTCGCGAGACGCTCGGTGGCACCTGCCTGAACGTCGGCTGCATCCCATCGAAGGCCCTGCTCCATGCAACAGAAATGCTGCATGAAAGCCAGCACAACTTTGCAACCATGGGCCTGAAAGGTAAGGCACCCTCCGTCGACTGGAAACAGATGCTGCAATACAAAACCGACACCATCGGTCAGAATACCGGCGGCGTCGAATTTTTGATGAAAAAGAATAAGATAGACTGGCTCAAAGGCTGGGGATCCATCCCTGCCGCAGGTCAAGTTAAGGTCGGCGATGAGGTCCATGAGGCCAAGAATATCATTGTCGCCTCAGGCTCTACCCCCACTGATCTGCCCGGGGTCGAGGTGGATGAAAAAACCGTCGTAACCTCCACCGGTGCGCTCGAATTGTCCAAGATCCCGAAGTCCTTTGTCGTTATCGGCGGCGGTGTCATTGGACTTGAGCTTGGCTCTGTCTATGCACGCTTGGGCGCAGAGGTCACAGTGATCGAATTCATGGACGCGATTACCCCAGGCCAAGATGCCGAAGTCGCCAAAACATTCCAGCGCATGCTGAAAAAACAAGGCATGAAATTCATTATGGGTGCCGCAGTCCAATCCGCCAAAAAGAAAGGCCAAAAGGCTGAAATCACTTACAAATTGCGCAAAGACGATAGCGAACACAGTATGACTGCTGACACGGTTCTGTTGGCCACCGGCCGTCGCCCTTACGTCGACGGTCTTGGGTTGGCTGAACTCGGTGTCGAGATGACCGAGCGGGGCCAAATCAAAACTAACGCCCGTTATCAAACCAACATCCCCGGCATCCATGCCATCGGCGATGCAATCACCGGCCCAATGCTCGCGCACAAGGCCGAAGATGAAGGAATGGCCTGCGCCGAAGGCATCGCAGGGCAGCACCCGCACGTGAACTACGACGTGATCCCCGGTGTGATCTACACTCACCCAGAGGTGAGCAGCGTAGGCAATACCGAAGAAACTCTGAAAGATCAGGGTATTGACTACAAAGTTGGCAAATTCAGCTTTATGGGTAACGGTCGCGCCAAAGCAAATTTCGCTGGCGATGGTTTCGTGAAACTCCTCGCGGACAAAGCGACTGATCGCATTCTAGGGGCCCACATCATTGGCCCAATGGCTGGCGACCTGATCCATGAAATCTGCGTTGCAATGGAATTCGGAGCAACGGCAGAAGATCTTGCCCGCACATGCCACGCCCACCCAACGTATTCAGAAGCAGTGCGTGAAGCAGCCCTCGCCTGTGGCGACGGCGCTATCCACATGTAACTTCTTTTAGCCAAAAGTACCTCGGGGGAGGCGCAGCCGGGGGGGCAGCGCCCCCTCTACGCTTTTAACATGCGCAGACCTTTGGTCGCATCCGCGCGAATGGCCAAACGCAAACCTGGCTCATCACCCGCCTTCAGTGCCCCCAAAATCATACGGTGACTTGCAGGCGGTTCAGTCCGGTTCAAACGGCCATATAACGCGCTCATCGTAGGACCTAACTGCAACCATACAGTTTCTGTCAGCGCCAAGATCGCAGGTGCCTGTGCGCGCAGATACAAGGTCCGGTGAAACTCTAAATTCATACGAATGTACCCAGCCGCATCATGACGCACGATCATCTGCGAAACACGTTCGTTGATTTGCTCTAAACGCTCAATCAACGCCAAATGCGCCCTTGGCAAAGCCCGGCTCGCAAGTTCCGGCTCTAACAGCGCACGCAATGCTGCCAGCTCTTCTATCCGCTCATTTGAGAGCTCCGGCGTCGAAACGCGACCTGATGTTGACAGCGACAAAGCGCCTTCCGCAACTAGACGTCGGACGGCCTCTCGCGCGGGTGTCATCGATACCCCAAACTCTTTGCCAATACCGCGCAACGTAAGTGCGATCCCGGGTTTCATCTCACCGTGCATGATTTGGGTCCGCAAAGAGCGATACACGCGTTCATGCGCGGAGGCGTTGGGGTCTTGGGGTTTTGGACTCAGCATATTGCCTTATTTGTGATCACATTTACCAATCGGGTCAACTGCCGAAGTCATACCGCTGCAACAAATTCCCATTCTCGCGCAACCACCGGCGATGCACCTCATAGTCAGGCATTATCTCTGCAACTTGATCCCAAAAAGCTGATGAATGGTTCATCTCGACCAAATGGGAAACTTCATGGGCTGCGACATAGTTCAACACATCAACCGGCGCCATTATGAGCCGCCAAGAATACATCAGCACGCCCTCAGAGGAACATGACCCCCAGCGAGATCGTGTATCGCGGAGACTAAGCCGTGTGTACTCTCGCCCGATTTCTTGAGCGTATTGATCTGACGCGGCGGCCAAGGCATCCCGCGCTCGCAGCTTTAGGAATGCTTTGATCCGCGGAGCGCACCCAGCATCATCGGAAGGTACGGTAATCACCCCTTCACGAAACATTGCCCGCTTGCCAACTCCCGCGACGATCGGGATATCTTGACCGCCCAAAAGGATGGATCCACCCACCTGCGGTCGCAACAACGGCATAACATCTGCAAGGTGTTTTTGTAGCCAGCTTTCCTTTTCTTTAAGGAAGCCATTAATTTCGCGATCAGGGGTATATCGCGGCACCGTCAAAGACACTTTGCCATCCAATCGCGAAACCCGGAGACTGAGCCTGCGCGCGACGCTGGATGCCTTAACGTTTACCGTAATCGAGGGGTTGCCAATGCTAATTTGTCGGCCCATATCAACCTTCGTGCATCAAAGGTGTCAAAGCCTTTGACACCACGCTATGCTTATGGCAGTTGGCGACGACTTACCGCAAGCGCATCATGTGATAAAAAAGGGATCCGACCATGCCGAAGGAAGAATGGGGAACTAAACGCCTGTGCCCAGAAACCGGCAAACGTTTCTATGACTTGAACGCCAACCCGATCATTAGCCCGTATACTGGCAATGAGGTTACTGTTGATACGTCAAAAACACGTACAATGGTCGCCGACGCGGAAGACGCGCAATCCAAGAAAGCTAAAGAAGCTGCCGAGGAAGAAGATCTAGTACTGGACGATGACGTTGAAGATGATGACGACGTTGATGCGGATCTTGGAGACGATGTTCTCGATGACGATGATGACGACACTGTCTCATTGGATGAGCTTGCTGACGTCCCTGCCAGCGACGACGAATAATTATTTCGGGCGCGATCTTTTTCTTGATCTCGCCCGAGCCGACGCCTAGAAGCGTCACCGGAATGGGGCCTTAGCTCAGTTGGGAGAGCGCTTGCATGGCATGCAAGAGGTCAGGGGTTCGACTCCCCTAGGCTCCACC
>JBELEI010000002.1:0-429144 GCA_042093895.1 Cognatiyoonia sp.
TCTCCGCGAGGGAGTTACAGTCCCCTGCCACACCTTGCGGCCTGTCGCCCACTGAACGGCTGATTACTTGGGGCGCAGGGATGCGTCAACCTCAAAAAACACGAGTCACGCAAGCCCTTCACAGTTAACCTCTCCTCAGCTATCTGCTGAGGGTCTGAGGCAGAGGTCAAAATGAAAAAACCAAAGTGGGTCGTCGCAAAAGAGCAGGCCAAAAGAGCAGCAGCAGCAGAAACGATTTGGCTGTTTGGAATACACGCCGTCAATGATGCGTTGATGAACCCACGTCGCGAAAAGCTGCGTCTGGTGGTCACTTTGAATGCGTTGAACCGTCTCGAAGATGCCGTTGCGCAATCTGGCATGACGCCCGAAATGTCTGATCCACGCAAGTTTGCGGCCCCGATCGATCCACAGTCTGTACACCAAGGGGCAGCGCTGGAGGTGAAATCGCTGGATTGGGGGCGTTTGGAAGAGGTTGCAGTCGGAGATGGGCCAATGCCTCCGCGAATGGTGCTCCTCGATCGCGTGACTGATCCGCACAATGTCGGCGCGATTCTACGATCGGCCGAAGTTTTTGGAGCACGGGCCGTTGTCTCAATGAGCCGCCACGCCGCACCCGAAACGGGAGCGCTTGCGAAAACGGCGAGTGGCGCGTTGGAACGCCAACCCTATTTGCGTGTGCGCAACTTGGCCGATGCAATCACTGAGTTGCAGCAAATGGGATATCTTGTTCTTGGTCTCGACAGCACTGGTGAACAAACAATTGAAGAAGCTGTTAAAGGCAAACGCGATCGCGCAATTGCGCTGGTCATGGGGGCAGAGGGCCCTGGATTGCGCGATAAAACCAAAGAAACCTGCGACGCTTTGGTAAAAATCGACTTTTCTGACGCAGCAGGGTCCCTCAACGTCTCAAATGCGGCGGCAGTTGCCCTATATGCTTCTAGAGGATGAAGCAAAGAGGCTGACATGACAGCAACAAAAATAGCGACATGTTGTTATTGTGGGACGCGCGCCGCGCTGGTTCTGCGGGGTAAAACACATCACGAATTGAGCTGTCAGAGCTGCGGTGCGCCGTTACAGGCGCTTAAAATGTTACCGAAAACTCCGGAACGGGTGACTGCGCCTGCGGCGACACCCACCCGCCCAGAGCCCAAAAAACGTCGCGAAAAGAGAGACGAAGACGGACGTAAAAAGAAACGTAAGCTCAAGAAAAGAAAGGGGTTTGGCGCGCGCCTTTGGGAAGAATTCTGGGATGAGATCGAAGATATTTTCGATTGAAACATTTTAGTGCCGGTTTTCACGCCTAAGCGAGGTGGGTAGGAAATTCGGCGAAGGTTGCGCATCTTAGGTTCAGCAAAACGAAAACTGATCTATTTGGAGACTGCCAGATGTTAAACCGCCGCACCCTACTTGGCCTAATGGCCGTAACCCCATTTGTCGCAACCCGTGCACATGCCGCGAGCCCAGAGGTATTCTCTGATGCCAATGGCGCAATCCGTGGTACGGATCCCGTCGCCTACTTTACTGAGGGCGCTCCTGTTGCCGGATCTAGCGATCACACCCTGATGTGGCGTGGAGCAGAGTGGCGTTTTGCGAGTGCTGACAACATGGCGATGTTCGAAGCTGATCCTGAGCGTTATGCGCCGCAATACGGTGGATACTGTGCGTTCGCCGCGTCAAAAGGTGCCATCGCAACAACAGCACCCGATGCTTGGACGATTTACGAAGATAAGTTGTATCTGAACTATTCGGTAACAGTTCGCACGATTTGGTCCGAAGATATCCCCGGTAATATCGAAAAGGCCGATGCAAATTGGCCGGGTATTCTAGCCTAATACAAAAATTTCCTCCCATGAAAGCGTTCGGCCCTTGGCCGAGCGCTTTTGTAATGTTAGCGCGTTCCGATGAACTACACTGATGAACACCTTCGGGCCGTGCTCCGTCGCATGAAAACTGTCGCTTTGGTTGGCGCGTCGGCGAACCCTGTGCGCCCGAGCTTCTATGTTGCGCGTTATTTGGGCCTAAAGGGATACCGCGTTATTCCCCTGAATCCGGGTCTCGCGGGGCAAGAATTGTTAGGCGAGACTGTGTATCGTGATCTAAAAAGTGTTCCAGACGAAGATGTCGATATGATCGATATTTTTCGCAAATCAGAAGCGGTACCCGCGATTGTTGAAGAAACATTAGAACGTTGGCCGAATTTACAAACTATCTGGATGCAAATTGGCGTAAAACATCCAAGCGCAGCTGCGATTGCAGAGGCGCGCGGTGTGACGGTAATCCAGAACCGCTGTCCAAAAATCGAATATCAACGTTTGTTTGGAGAATTGCGTATGGGTGGTTTTAACACCGGTGTAGTGTCTTCGAGGTTGCCAGAGTTGCTGAACGGCTAACCAGCACTTTCAGACACGATTGGCCTTTTCTGTTAGCCCAGATGTGCCTTGACGACTCTCAAGCTCAGCCATCACATCCGCGAGCGACACATCGCGCGCAGTCAGCATGACGAGCAGGTGGTACAACACATCCGCGGCTTCAGACGTAAGGGCCGCTTTGTCATTTTTGATGGCTTCTATAATCGCTTCCACAGCCTCTTCACCAAATTTTTCAGCACATTTTTCTGGACCTTTGGACAGGAGTTTTGCGGTCCAACTGCTGTCTGGATCTGCGTTTTTACGCGCGGCGATTGTTGCGGCGAGATCGTCTAATGTCATGAGAGCCTCACTGGAATTCCGGCGTTTGCCATATGCGTTTTAGCCTCGGCGATGGTATAAGTGCCAAAGTGGAAAATTGAGGCGGCAAGCACTGCAGAGGCGCCGCCTTCCGTCACGCCCTCAACGAGATGATCCAGCGTGCCAACCCCACCAGAGGCAATCACGGGGACGTTCACGGCGTCGCTTACAGCACGGGTAAGAGGTAAGTTAAAACCCGACTTGGTTCCGTCGCGGTCCATCGACGTCAAAAGAATTTCGCCTGCGCCTTTGGCGACAACAGTGCGCGCAAATTCGACCGCATCAATGCCAGTGGCTTTGCGGCCACCATGGGTGAAAATTTCCCACCGACCGGGTGCAACAGTCTTTGCATCAATAGCGACGACAATGCATTGGGATCCAAATCTGTCGGCGGCCTCGGCGATGACGTTTGGGTCGGCAACGGCCGCCGAATTGAAGCTGACTTTGTCAGCGCCCGCTAACAGCAAATCGCGGACATCGTGGTGCGTGCGGACGCCGCCACCGATTGTCAACGGCATGAAACATTGTTCGGCGGTGCGGGTCGCCAAATCAAACATCGTACCGCGATTTTCATGGGTGGCCTTAATGTCGAGGAAACATAGCTCATCCGCACCAGCTGCGTTGTAGGCGATGGCCTGTTCAACGGGATCGCCAGCGTCAATCAAGTCGACAAAGTTAACGCCTTTGACCGTGCGCCCTTCGGCGACGTCAAGGCAGGGGATGATGCGGGTCTTTAGCATAGGTATCCTAGGTTATGACCCGTCTTTAGCCTTAGCCAATTTCTGATGCAATGCGCGTTCGGGCAACGCGCGTCATGCAATTCCGAACGATCAGAATATGAAACGGCATGACTATCATCAGATACAAGCGGCCAAACCAGTTATTTCTATGCACCCATGTCGCCATATGAATGCGCCCATCCTGTTGAAGAACCGAGATGCGAAAATTCAGATGTTTGTCGTCTGTCCCTAGTAAGATTTCATCTTCACTTTCAAATGTTGTAGGGAAAATCGTGTCGGAGGTTTCGTCCTCGATTTCGGTCTTAAGCCCAAATGGCTTTACGATTGCATTCCTGAGCAGAAGCAATGTTGTAGCCCAAATAGGCATTTTGAACGCAATTTCGGCGGCTTGCTTCGGGGGTAAATCAGATTTGATTTGATACCCATCGATGAAATCACCCGGCGCCACTAGGGCCCAAATCTTAGAAGATTTGGGATGATTGGTCTTCGTTACAATCGCCATAGCTGTCTCCTTGCCCTTTGACACATATGTGTCTTCGATCCCGCGGAGGAGTGGCAAACTGCCGCATTTTAAGCTGAGAGCGTGGTGAGCGCCTCGGACAGATCAATCGCCCCATCATAGAGCGCCCGTCCAGAGATCGCGCCCGAAATCACACCGGTGGCCTTTAGCGCCTCAAGGTCGGCCATTGAAGACACGCCTCCGGATGCAATTACAGGAATGCTGACTGCTTTTGCCAATGCTTCGGTCGCGTCGATGTTTGGGCCCTTCATGGCGCCGTCACGCAGAATATCTGTATAGATTATCGCCGCGATCCCAGCATCCTCAAACGATTTAGCTAGATCCGTAACGCGTAGATCGGTCTCTTCGGCCCAACCGCGTGTCGCGACAAAACCATTGCGGGCATCTAGACCGACGGCAACTTTACCGGGGAATTCGCGCGCGGCCTCTCGCACCAATTCGGGGTTTTCGACCGCGACCGTGCCTAAAATGACGCGGGCAAGACCTTTGTCGATCCAGCGCGCGATCGTGTCCATATCTCGGATTCCGCCGCCGAGCTGCGCTGGCACCGGGCATGCCTTTAGAATAGCCTCAACCGGGGCGGCGTTGACGGGTTCACCCGCAAAAGCGCCATTCAGGTCAACAAGGTGCAACCATTCGCACCCCGCCGTGACAAAGTCCTTGGCTTGGGCCGCCGGATCATCATTGAAAACTGTAGTTTGGTCCATGTCGCCATGTACCAAACGCACCGCGTTTCCATCTTTGAGGTCGATAGCTGGATAAAGGATCATGGCGTAGGCTTTCAAATTAAGATGCCAGTCCTATCGCAAGGGCGGCGGGAAATTGCAACGGACCCAACGTCATACTTGATCGATGCGGTCGCAGGCGGGCATGGTTCGGCATCACTCACGGGAGGAGAGAATATGAAAAAGATGATTTTGGCGCTTGTCGCCGTTTTTGGGTTTGCAACGGCAGCGACTGCACAGGACGCGGCTGTTGGCATCTGGCAGACAGAGGCTGACGATGGCGCATTCGCGCATGTCGTGATTTCACAGTGCGGCAATGCCTATTGCGGCGTGATCCAACGCACATTCCAAGATGGCGGCGTTGAGTATCAATCTGAGAACATCGGTAAGACACTGGTCATCGACATGGTACCAAACGGCGACGGCACATATGCTGGCCAAGTTTGGCGTCCGTCTAACAACAAGATTTACGTCGGTAAGATGTCTGTCAGTGGCGACCGCCTAGAACTAAAAGGCTGCGTTGCGGGCGGTCTGCTCTGTGCAAGCCAAAATTGGGTGCGCGCTGGCTAACTGGTGCCACATATGTTTTTCAAAGGGCTCGCTGCGCGGGCCCTTTTTTTGTGCCTTTGACTTGCTTTTCCAAAGGTTACGAATGTCTGCTCTGAGCCCAAGGCAACCGATGCTGCATCCTGTACGAAGGGCCATTTTTTTGATTGCCCGGATTTTCGCAGTGACCAGGATGCATGGGTGTCTGTACTGTCTTCTTAGGCTTGTCGCGCAATGACAGCGTCCGCGATCTCATTCATATGCCTCAAATCAGTGCCACAGCACCCTCCGAGGACTTGGACATGTGGGAACCGTTTGCGAATGGCGAAAAGTGATTTTCCTAGTTCAACCGGGTCACCGGCGTCCAATTCGACGGCCTCATCGAGCTCCGCGTGACTACATTTTGATGCATTGGCCACCAGCCCCTTTACCCTTCGCATCCAATGATCATCTGAAAGGACGGCTCGAAAATGGTCAGGATGAGCGCAATTGATCATGAAGTACGCAGCATATCCATCGGTTGCCTGATCTACCGCCACAATCGCGGCTTCCAGCGTTTCTCCAGTGGGTAGTTTTCCGTCGGTTTCGACAGTGAATGAGATAACCACCGGCAACCCAAATCGCTGCGCGGCCCGCACTATACCAATCGCTTCGGCGGGATAGCTAAGCGTATAACCACTCACAACGTCAACGTCCGTGTCGGCCAATGCTGAAATCTGCTCTGTGTGGTAGCTTTCTGCTTCCTCTGCCGTCATTTGGTGGCTTGGAGCGTATGCATCGTCGCGTGGCCCAACATTGGCGCTGATCACGGTCGGTATATCGCTATAATTTGACCGCACTTCGGCCATGAGCGCGACTGCCTTTTGGTTGATTTCTTTCAGTGTCTCGGGCGCAACGCCGATTTCTTCTGCGCGATGGCGGTTTGCAACCCACGTCGGGCTTTCCAATATGACACCGGTTTGCTTGGCTTGGCCCAGTGCGATCATGGCTTTCAGGTACTCGGCGAGAATACCTCGCCCTTCTTGTGTTTCCAAAAGCGGGTAAGAAGCAAACCCTGGCAGTTCCATCCCGCGATTGAAAATCAGGTCTGTCTCCATACCAACATAGACCAGATACAAGTCAACATTCGGATCGAGAAAGCTGTGGTTCCGGCTGGTCATAGTGCGAATACTCCGCTGTGTGTTCATTGAATTTTGCAGTCCGGTCGAACCTAATGATGCAATGTTCACCCTGGCTAGTTCAGATTGTGAACTGGTTTTTGCACCGATAGACAGATAAGAGTCCCACATGACAAAAAGACCCTATGGCATGATTTGCCCAATCAGCTTGGCGTGCGACCTATTGGAGCCAAAATGGACCATCCCAATTCTAACCGAGATGTGGTCCGGGTCGAGTCGGTTTAACGATATTCGCCGCGGCGTCGGCGGTATCTCCACTGCGCTTTTATCGAAACGTCTCAAAGAAATGCAGGGTACGGGTCTCATTGAACGTGTCGAAGACGATGCCACCGGAGAAGTAAACTACATCAGGACGAAGATGGCCCTTGAGCTTGAGCCTGCTCTAGATGCTCTGGCTGTTTGGGCACAGCACAATATCACCGTGAAAATCGCAGCGTGTGAAACAAAGCTGCCGGTCCTGATGTGGAAGTTGCGCCGCGATTTGGTTGTGACGCAATTCCCCCAGCGGCGGTTGGTCATCAGATTTCATTTCAGCGATCCTTGTTTGGAGTTCGATACCTATTGGCTTTTGGTGCGCCCAGGCAGGGAAGTTGAACTTTGCACGGAGGTGCCAGGAATTGACGTTGACCTATTTGTCGAAACTTCAATGTAGCCGCTGACTCGTATCTTATTGGCCCGTTCAGATGTACCGAAAGAAATAAGTCGCGGGCAACTGTATCTCAGCGGTGATGCGGCCTTGGCCAGGACAATGGGCAATTGGCTGCCGAGAACTAGCTACGCAGATATTGATGGTGTCGCCACAAGCTGACCCATTTCAGTCATTGGCGCAGCCGCAGCAAATATCCGGTTTGTCCGCAAGGCGGGCAGAGCACCTAGTTTGTCATAGCACTTAAGCGCATCACGCTGGCTTCAACCCAGTCTCAACCAACATCCCACGCCGCTTGGCCTCAAAGTAGTACCCACGGGCGTACCAACTGACGGCGGTTTCTTCGTTGCCGTCTGACAACAACCATGCACCGCGTAAGTATTTCCCTGCGTACTTCAGGTTCGTTTCAGCATCCAAAAGCGATTCCGGCGATCCGCGATGACCCATGGTTCGTGCAGTCTCAGGTAGGATTTGCATCAAGCCATAGTAGGGGCCGTTACGCGCCCAAGGTCGGTGCGTGCTTTCGCGGATGATCACGCGGTGGAGCAGAGTGACAGGGATGTTGTGGACATCAGCATATTGATTGATCAACGAACGCAGCTCAGGCGTCTCATTCGGATAGAGCGGAATCGCGTCACCGCTGACTGGAACGCTGCGCGAACGCCGTCCGCAGGCCGCAAAGGCAAGGGGCGACAAGAGGAAGAAGCGTCTGCGCATACCGAAGTCTCCGTATTGAATACAAGATGACTATAGGCCAGAAAGACAGTCGAATGACCGAGTTAAGGAGCCCACTGCAAAAAGTTGCCGATCATGCGTAATCCCGCATCTTGGCTCTTCTCGGGGTGGAATTGCGCGCCGATGATATTGTCGCGCCCGACGATGGCTGCGACCTGACCGCCATAGTCAACATGTGCCAATAAGTTTTTGGGATCAGCGACTTCCATGGCATAACTGTGTACGAAATACGCGTGATCTCCATTGGCCAGACCGTTTAGAACCGGGTGGACCTGTTCAATTACCAGGTCGTTCCAGCCCATATGCGGGATCTTTAACGTCTTATCTGACGGTGTAATTTTGCGAATGTCGCCGGGCACCCAGCCAAGACCGGCGGTTTCTGTGTACTCGTGCCCAGTTGTGGCCAACATCTGCATTCCCACGCAAATTCCCATAAAAGGGACTGCGCGATTTTCGACCGCTTCGATAAGGGCCTCTGCGAGTGCAGAGCGACCAAACAATTCCCCTTTGCAATGAGGAAACGCGCCATCGCCAGGTAAAACGACCCGGTCGGCTTTGGCCACAACATCTGCGTCGGAGGTGACGATGACATCGCCAGCGTCCAGTTCGCGGGCCATCCGCTCAAACGCTTTTTGCGCTGAGTGTAGATTGCCGCTGTCGTAGTCAATTAGAACAGTGGTCACAGTGCGCCTTTGGTCGATGGGATCGCGTCTGCTTTGCGAGGATCCGTTTCCAGGGCATCGCGTAACGAGCGTGCCACGGCTTTGAACGCAGCCTCGGCGATGTGATGAGCGTTAAATCCGTGCAACTTGTCGATGTGCAACGTGATCCCGCCGTGCGTGCTCAGGGCCTGGAAAAATTCCTGGACCAACTCAGTGTCAAACGTCCCAATTTTGCCAAACGGTAAATCAAGGTTGCAGATCAAATAAGGACGCGCAGATAAATCGAGCGCACAGCGTACCTGCGCATCGTCCATCGCCAGGTGGCAGGACCCGTAACGTACAATGCCCTTCTTGTCGCCCATGGCTTCGCTTAAGGCTTGGCCAAGCGCGATACCCACATCTTCAACGGTGTGGTGATCATCAATGTGCAGATCGCCTGTTGCGCGCACGGTCATATCGATCAACGCATGCCGAGACAGCTGGTCCAGCATGTGATCAAAGAACCCGACACCTGTTTCGTTGTCGTAAACACCAGTTCCGTCGAGATTGATCTCGACGGTGATATCCGTCTCTGCGGTTTTCCGCGTAATCTTGGCCGTGCGCATTGCACATTCTCCTCGGTTTCGTGTTGGGTTATAGCCAAGACCAGCAGCCAGCCAAGGGATCAAACGCAAATTCACATTGAATGTTGCTTTCGAATTCCTCAAACCGGCCTCAAGTCGACATATTTTGGTCGCGCTAGCCAGTTTAGAATAGGTAACGGCAGTTTGCGGAGGGTAAGAGTTTGAAGGTTATCAGTGGTGATAGAAGGATAGACAGCCTTCTAATATTGCAAGATTTCTATTCTGACGCTGTCTCTTCTTGGCAAGAGACAAACACTTTGGGGACCTCTGTAACTATCACCTATAATTTTATGTCGTTTCGTCCCATTGGATCAGATGTAGCTGGCTTTGAGGCGATGAATACGGCCCAACGTCAGGCGGTCCAACAAATCTTGGCGATGTATGAATCCTACGCCAACATCACCTTTGTTGAGACTGTCAGCGGAACCAGCGCCGATCTTCAGTTTGGCACGGCCGCCTTGGGCCAACTATCAGGTGGCGCAGGAACGGCAGGGATTACCTATTTAAATTGGGACAACGATCCAGGGACAACGCAATTTGGTTGGCTGGATGATGTCGATGTTTACCTCACCAATGATGACCAAGATGATCCTACTTCCTACGAACTTCCCGAAGCTGGTAGCTTTGCATATTATGTTTTGGTGCATGAGATTGGTCACGCATTGGGACTTGAGCACCCATTTGAGGACATTATCGCACCGATCGGCACAGACAACACGCGATATTCGGTGATGTCCTACACCGACGGTTTCTCGGAAGACTCAGAACCGATGACCGTGATGCCATATGACGTTTTGGCGCTGCAATATTTGTATGGGGCCAACACGTCGCAAAATTCCGGCGATACGACCTATGATGTCACCGATTATGAAGAAGACAGTATTCAATCGATTTGGGATGCTGGTGGTACCGACACCATCGATCTGAGCAACCTCACGTCGCCCGGTGATTGGAATGGAACACGATCTGAGCATTCGGTCGATATGAATGAATTGATTGATGTCGGGGCCAAGATCTTTTTGAGCGGCGATATGAACCTTGAGAACGCAATCGGCAGCAGCTTTGCGGATCGGATTACCGGCACGAACACGGCCAATACGATCTCGGCGGGGGCCGGCAACGATGTAATCCTGTCGCGTGGCGGTAATGACTATGTCACGGGCGGGCTGGGTGCCGATGAATTTGTGAATTCCTCTGGCAATGATGTCTTCCTTGGCGACGGTGGCGCAGACACCGCGGTCGGACATCTTGGGCAAAACCAATTTTTTGGTGGCAGCGGGCGGGACGTGCTGTTGGGTGGCACAAATGATGATCACCTCGAAGGCGGCGCAGATAATGACCTTTTGTCGGGTGACGGCTATTCCCAGTATTTCGGCGGGAACGACCGGTTGGTCGGTGGGGACGGCGACGATAATTTGATGGGCGGATTGGGGCAGGATACATTTGTGTTCCAGGCAGGCGAAGGCACCGACACTATTGCCAAATTTGATCTTGAGAAGGAAACGATCATTGGAAAAGACTTCGATGCCAGTCAGGACATTCTCGCGCTCAATGGGTTTGGATATGCAAATGCGGCTGACGCGTTGGCTGATTTTACAGACGGTCTTAACGGTGCTGTATTCGAAAGCGCGGGAACAAGCGTGACGTTATATGGGGTCGCTCTTGATGAGCTGGGCACCGACAATTTCATTTTTGACGAATTTGGGGGGTGAATGATGATGGGTGTGCCTAGCAAATCTATCTGTGCAAGCATTGCTTTGGTTGTCATGGCCGCGTGCGGTGGTGCGTCAACGCAAACACCCGTTGCGACCACCCCGACCGTGACAAATCCACCCGCTCCCTCTGCGGCCTCAGGCCTTGGCGACACATCCGATACCACCGTACAATCAGTTAGCTTTGTCGGTAATTCAGCTGATGTAGTTGCGTTGTTCATGCCATCATCAGGGCAGGCGGTCACGAATTCCGCAACATTAACCGTCTTAGACGCGGGCGTAAACGCGGGCCTTTCTGATGTCAGTATCCTGAATGGCGAGGAATTCGTGTATATTCCTGCATCTGGCAATGTTCCGGACGGGACAGCAACCTACTTTGGCAATGGCTTCTTGAAGGTGACGGATGGCACAAACAGTTCTGTGTTCGAGGGTACGGCGAATGCAAAACTAGAGCTCGTCCTGAACGGTGCCGCCACTGGCAGCATTGAATTTGGCAGCTTTCAAGGCATGCGATTGCTTGAGACCACGCCCACCTCGACAAGTGGTCAGCGGATCAAGATCGAGGGGATCACAGCATCGGCTGCAGGCTTCTCTGGCGGTTCATCGGTCAGCATTGATACATTCACGGATGTGGACTTCGCTGGTGCGAACTATGACATAAACGGCGTTTTTGCGGGTGTTGATTACAGCGAAGTCGGCGGCGTTTTGACGGTGATTGCACCAAACGGCAGCATTTCTGCTGGCTTTGGCGGCGAGATCTTTGTTCCCGAATAGGATTCCGACGTTGTCGTAAGTCCGCTCAGATAATAGGCGCTGAAACAACAAAGGGCCGCCCAAGAGCGACCCTTTCGTTGCTAACTGGGTAAGTCAGCTAGAATTTGGAGCGGGCGATGAGATTCGAACTCACGACCTAAACCTTGGCAAGGTTTCGCTCTACCCCTGAGCTACGCCCGCGCACCAATTCGTTTGCGTGGATTATAATCAGAACCGATGCACTGCAAGAGAAAAAATGCACCAATCTGTGGTTTTCGCCGACTTTCTTTCGGTCAATGTCGGGCGATTGAATCCATCTCACTGATTATCTCGCGATTCAGGCCGACATCTTCGCTGTGAAACACAACGCCATCTTGCGTCAATAGCGCCAAGCCATAGCTGCCAGGCTCATCCAAAGACAAAGTCGGATCAATTTTTACCAGTTCCAAGGGGCAATGGTGGCAGGTGCTTTTTAACATGCTCCAACTGACGCCCTTGGTGCTTCCCGAAATAGTACGGTGCACATGGCCACAAAACAGATGGGCACCTGGATATTGCGCTAGCATGTCCAGCAAAGCATCGCCGTCTTTCAGTTTAATATAATCCATCCCAACGATGCCGGTATCAAAGGGCGGGTGATGCGCAAAGACGAGCGGAATGCGACCATCAGCACCTTCCAACGCTTCTTTCAGCCACGCGAGGCGTGCTTCGCCAAGGTGACCCGCATGGTGCCATTGCGGGTAGGGCGGTCCATCAAGCGTGTCGAGCGTGATCACACGGTGGCCGGGGAAATCAACGATTTGCTGTATGTGCCCATCTTTGGTCTGTGGGGCATCTGGAAACACCTCAAGAAAGGCATCGCGTCGATCGTGATTGCCGATCATCGTGATCACGGGAATCGGAATCTCTGCCAAGGACTCAGCAACGCGTTCATATTGTGAGACCCGCCCATGGTGCGTTAGGTCGCCCATCAGGATCATGGCATCAGCGTCAGGATGAGCGCCCATTGACTGGTCGCGCGCCAATTTGAACCGCGCGACGGGATCCAAGCCAATAATCTCTTCACCCATATCGGTAATGTGGATGTCGGTCATGACGATCAGTTTCGGAATTTTTGGCGCTTTATCTTGCTTTGTCATTTTGATTTGGCACTCGTCTTTTGTGACAAGAAATATGTGAGGGCGACAATAACCAATGCGTTAGCCACGCCGTAACCAAGCAAATCGCGCTCTCCGTCCCAGCTAACCACTTGTCCGAGAAATAAGACGCCCAAAACAACAATCACGACCGCGATCAGTTTGTTCTTAAGGTCGTCCAAGGTCGTTATCGACAACCACGCCGGAACTTTGATGTTGGTGCTGATAAACAGCTCATAGAGGCCTATGGCCACGATGTAGAACACCGTTCCGAGCAAAAAGAGATCGATGATCTCGATAAATTCAAGCGACAGCGTTTTTGCGACTTTGCGAGACACCTCGCCGCTGCTGATCGTACTTTGGATCAACACAACAGTTTCGATGAGGCCAAACACCAAGAGAGTGGTCGCCGCCAGCAATGCACCGATGACCGCGAGGATAATCATAAAGCGGCTCGCGCCGAGTAGTGGACCCATCGTAATTCCCTTTCGTCACGTCAATTTGTGTTCCCGCAAACCAAGACATGTCAAGCGAAACGAAGGTTCAGAATAGGGCGAAGACGTTGAGGACCAGCCCAATCAGAATAGCCAACAGCGTTAAGATCATGCCATTGCGGCGGAAGGTGAATTGCCTTGGCGCAAAGGACATTCCATACCCGTGCAAGGTGCGGCCGACTAATAGTATCAGACCGGTGAGATGCAACATAACGACAGAAGCGCCCTGTAATTCGGCCGTCAGTATCAAGAGCAAGGTGATCGGTGTGTACTCAGACCAATTGGCCTGAGCACGTATTTTGGCCTGAACGCGCGGGCTGTCATTGTCGCCATATGCGATCCGATTGCTGCGTCGCTCTGCGATGACCCGCCAAGACAGGATCAAGAACAACGCAACGAGCGGGACCGCATACAGCGGCGTGATTGCGATCATTCTTCGAACTCAACAAGCAGGTCTTTGGCGTCGATCTGGCCGCCAGCAGAGACGTGCACGGCCTTGACCACCGCATCCCGCTCGGCATGAATGCCGGTCTCCATCTTCATTGCTTCGATTGTGAGCAACAGATCGCCTTCTTTGACTTCAACGCCCGCTTTGGCAGCAACTGTGGCCACAACACCGGGCATCGGCGCGCCGATATGGTTGGCGTTTCCGTCTTCTGCCTTTGGACGGGTGACCTTCTTGGCCTCAACGAGGCGGTTCATCACTCGAATTGTGCGGGGTTGTCCGTTGAGTTCAAAGAAAACTTTGACCTCACCGTCTTCATTGACCTCGCTCACCGCCTGCATCCGAACTTCAAGGGTCTTACCTGGGTCAATTTCGGCGACGATCTCTTCGCCGGGCTTCATGCCGTAAAAGAACGCCTTGGTCGGTAGAGTGCGTACCGGACCATATTTTTTGTGGCGCCCCATATAATCAAGGAAGACCTTTGGGTACATCAGGTAGCCGCTCAGATCCTCGTCATCGATGTCCATACCGGCCAGTTGCTCTGACAAGTCGGCACGCGTGGCGTCCAAATCCACTGGCTTTAGTGCAGCACCTGGTCGCTCGGTGCTTGCTTTTTCGCCCTTAAGTACCTTTTTCTGAATGTCCTTCGGCCATCCGCCCGGAGGCTGCCCCAAACTTCCGCGCATCATGTCGACGACCGAGTCAGGAAAGACGACGTCGGTTTTTGGATTCTCAACATCATCGCGGGTCAGGTTTTGGCTAACCATCATCAAGGCCATATCGCCGACCACCTTTGACGATGGTGTCACTTTGACAATGTCGCCAAACATCTTGTTCACATCTGCGTAGGTTTGCGCGACCTCATGCCAACGCTCTTCCAGCCCCAAAGAACGCGCCTGCGCTTTTAGGTTGGTAAACTGGCCGCCTGGCATCTCGTGGAGGTAAACCTCAGAGGCTGGTGCTTGCAGGCCGCTCTCGAACGCTGCATAGTGACCGCGCACCTGCTCGAAATAGTTGCTGATTTCGCGGATTGCTTCGATGTTGAGACCTGTATCACGTTCAGAACCGCGCGTCGCTTCGACGATAGAACCCAATGTCGGTTGCGAAGTGTTTCCAGAAAATGAATCCATCGCCGCATCGACACAATCCACTCCTGCTGCGGACGCCGCTAATATCGTTGCGATCGATGCGCCAGACGTATCGTGTGTGTGGAAGTGGATCGGTAGATCAATCTCTTCTTTCAACGCTTTAACCAGCGCAGTTGCTGCAGCTGGTTTCAACAAGCCAGCCATGTCTTTCAGACCAAGAACATGCGCACCTGCGGCTTCTAGTTCTTTGGCCATGCCAACATAGTATTTGAGGTCATATTTGCTGCGTGCTGGGTCCAGTAGATCGCCAGTGTAACAGATCGTGCCTTCGCACACTTTATCTGCCTCGATTACGGAATCCATCGCAACACGCATGTTGTCGACCCAGTTGAGGCTGTCAAAGACGCGAAAGACGTCAACGCCTGTCTCAGCAGCTTGACGGACAAATTCCTGCACAACATTGTCGGGGTAGTTGGTGTAGCCAACACCGTTTGAGGCGCGCAGCAACATCTGCGTCATGATGTTTGGCATCTTTTCGCGAATGTCGCGCAAACGCTGCCAAGGGCACTCCTGCAAGAACCGATAAGCCACATCGAACGTCGCACCACCCCAGCATTCAACTGAGAATAGCTGGTTCATCTTGGTGGCATAGGCCGGCGCGGCGTTGATCATATCGATTGAGCGCATCCGAGTGGCAAGCAAGGACTGGTGACCATCGCGCATCGTTGTGTCCGTGATTAGCAACTGGTCTTGCTTTTTCATCCAATCAGCCACGGCTTTTGGGCCTTGCGCGACAAGGATATCGCGGGTGCCGGCAGGAACATCAATCGTTGGTTTCACGGGCGGCTTAGGCGGTTTGATATCTGCGGCCGGGCGCGGGCGATCTGTTGTTTCTGGGTGACCGTTCACTGTGATGTCGGCGATATAGGTCAAGATCTTGGTCGCGCGGTCTCGCCGTTTTTTAAAGTCGAAAAGATCAGGCGTCGTATCGATGAATTTTGTTGTGTATTCGTTCGACAAAAATGTTGGGTGTTTTAACAGGTTTTCCACAAACGCGATGTTGGTAGAAACCCCGCGAATACGAAACTCGCGCAATGCCCGGTCCATCCGGCTGATGGCCTGTTCCGGTGTCGGCGCGCGGGCCGTCACTTTGGTCAAAAGGCTGTCATAATAGCGGGTGATCACCGCACCAGAGTAGGCGGTACCTTCGTCCAGACGCACGCCCGGACCCGTGGCTGAACGGTAGGTCTGGATACGACCATAATCCGGGATAAAGTTGTTACGCGGATCCTCAGTCGTCACGCGACACTGCAATGCGTGACCGTCCAGCTTGACGTCGTATTGCGACGCACAGCCAGTCGCAGTCGCCAAATGCTTGCCTTCGGCAATCAGGATTTGGGCGCGCACAATATCAATGCCAGTGACTTCTTCGGTCACCGTATGCTCAACCTGAACACGGGGGTTTACTTCGATAAAATAGAATTCGCCCGAGTCCATATCCATCAGGAATTCAACAGTCCCTGCACATTCATAGTTCACGTGCTGGCAAATCTTTTTGCCGAGATTGCATATCTGTTCGCGCTGGGTTTCAGAAAGATAAGGGGCAGGCGCGCGTTCCACGACTTTTTGGTTGCGGCGCTGGACGGAGCAATCGCGTTCCCAAAGGTGATATATCGCGCCGTGCGTGTCGCCAAGGATTTGAACCTCGACGTGACGGGCGCGAATGATCATCTTTTCCAGATAGCCCTCACCATTGCCAAATGCCGCTTCGGCCTCACGGCGTCCCTCAAGGACTTTTTCCTCTAACTCATCCTCGGACATGATCGGGCGCATGCCGCGACCACCGCCGCCCCAAGAGGCCTTCAACATCAACGGATAGCCAACCTCGGCAGCCTCTTTCTTGATGGCAGCCATATCATCGCCCAGTACTTCCGTTGCGGGGATCACCGGCACACCTGCCTCGACGGCAACGCGGCGCGCGCTGGCTTTGTCGCCAAGCTGGCGCATGGTTTTGGCCTTTGGCCCGATGAAAGTGATGCCGTTGGCTTCGCATGCGTCAACGAACTCAGGGTTTTCTGACAGCAATCCATAACCAGGGTGGATCGCATCTGCGCCAGACATTTTGGCGACGCGAATGATTTCATCGATGCTAAGATAGGCAGCAACCGGGCCGAGATCTTCGCCAATGCGGTAGGCTTCGTCTGCTTTGAAACGGTGCAGACCTAATTTGTCTTCTTCTGCGAAAACGGCGACTGTCTTCTTTCCCATCTCATTGGCGGCACGCATAATACGGATTGCAATTTCGCCTCGGTTGGCAATTAGGATCTTTTCAAAGTCTTTCATGAGGGGGTCCTTTCGCAGTTGCAGCATTACTATGCGTCATGCGTCAAAAGGTCTATACGTGAAAACCCGTAGAAAAGCGTTCAAATCGGGTGAATCGTTCGCGATTTGCGGCGTTTTCGGGAATTTCGGTTTCTTTGCGGGCAGACGAGCTGAGACAGGTAAAGATGTGGAACTGTCTCCTTTTCTTCCCAAACGTGTTGGCGCAACAGATTTTAGACAGGAGTCTGACCTTTTGCGTTTAGGAAGGGGCGATACGTTTGCTTGGCAGGTCTGAAAGGGAATGAGCCCCGATCTGACCCATTCCACTGATCATATCTTGGCGCAGAATATCGATAACATGCGCAGGGCCATGCTCACCAAGTGCTCCAAGGCCATAGTGAAATGGACGGCCCAGCATCACAAAATCCGCGCCTGAGGCGCAGGCGCGTAAAATATCAAGACCACTCTCATATCCGCTATCAATAATTATGGGCAAGTCTGTTGCCGCGCGAGTGGCTGGCAGCTGTTCAATGGTCGACGGCGCGGCGTCGAACTGGCGGCCCGCATGATTACTGATCCAGATGGCGTCAACACCTACGCGTTCCAAATCGGACGTATCTTTGGGATCCAAAACACCCTTGACGACTAATGGGCCGTTCCATGCATCGCGCAACGCCCGCAAATAATCCCAATCTGGTGACGTACGTAACAAATAACCAACGTGCTGCGTTGAGGGCAGGCGCGTCGTCTGGGTGGCGTAGCTGTCCATCAAGCGCATTCGTGGCATACCGGTTTTGCGTATGCCATTGAGCCATGCAGGACAGCGCGCTGCCTGTAGCGCAAGGCGCGGGGTCAGGCGCGGTGGCTGGGTGAGGCCACCACGCGTTTGGCGTTCACGGCGCGATGCGACCGGCACATCGAGTGTCACGACCAGCGTGTGAAATCCAGCTGCCTTGGCCCTAATTAGCATGTCATCGCGAATGCCTGGATCGCGCGGTGTATAAATTTGAAACCAACCTTTGCCTTCGGTGAGCGGCCCTACGGCCTCGGGTAACTGGGTCGCGACTGTTGACAACGTATAAGGCAAACCTGCTTGTGTTGCAGCTTTGGCCAACAGTTTTTCTGCGTCGGGCCAAATAAGACCAGACATCCCGACTGGGGCGACACCGAAGGGAAGCGGGTGCGTTTGTCCGAGCAGTGCTGTTGTCAGATCTGGGTCGAATTCTCCGTGCAATATTGAAGGCTGTAGGAGGACTTGGTCCAGATAGGTCCGGTTGCGCGTCAAAGTGCGTTCTTGGCCAGTGCCGCTATCAAGGTATTCCCACACGAAATGTGGGATCCGTTTTCTGGCGCGGTTTTTCAGGTCGGAGATCGCAGGGAATCGGCTATGGTGGTCCATAAATAAAGGCTAAACCGCAGGAGGCGGCGAGGGAAGGGACGCTGTGCGCCACTCGGTTGCGCCATCGCCCCGCCCACCGACCTGCATTGTTTTTCGTTGCGTTGGAACGTAAGTAGAACATGGGTTTCCTTTGTGCGCGTCCCAAGTTAGTTTTGCACCCATGAGCAGTTTTTCAGAAGAAGACGCGTTTGAAGCCGCGGTTCCCTTGTCACAGCGCGCCATGGCGGCGCGGCCGGCCACATATTTGGATGAACTGAATCCAGCACAGCGTGAGGCGGTCGAAGCGTTGAACGGCCCAGTTTTGATGCTGGCCGGTGCCGGTACAGGCAAGACCAAAGCTTTGACCACGCGCATTGCTCATTTGTTGATGACCGGGACTGCGCGCCCAAATGAGATCCTTGCGGTGACCTTTACCAACAAGGCGGCGCGCGAAATGAAGAACCGTGTGGGTCGGTTTTTGGGCGAAGCGGTGGAAGGCATGCCGTGGCTGGGAACATTTCACGCGATTTGTGTGAAACTACTGCGCCGGCACGCGGAATTGGTCGGGCTCAAGTCGAATTTTACGATTTTGGACACAGACGATCAGATTCGATTGCTGAAGCAGCTGATTGTTGCGGCCAACATCGATGAGAAACGCTGGCCGCCTCGGATGCTCTCGGGCATCATCGATGGGTGGAAAAATAAAGCGTTGGTTCCAGGCGCCGTGCCAGTTGCAGATAGTGGGGCGTTTGATCACAAAGGGGTCGAATTATACGCAGCGTATCAAGCACGTTTGAAAGAACTAAATGCCTGTGACTTTGGCGATTTGTTGTTGCACGTGGTCACGATTTTCCAGAACCATTCGGACGTCTTAGAACAGTATCAGCGTTGGTTTCGCTATATTTTGGTGGACGAGTATCAGGATACGAACGTCGCCCAGTACCTATGGTTGCGGCTGCTGGCGGGGGGTCACAAAAACATCTGCTGTGTTGGGGATGATGATCAATCAATCTATGGTTGGCGTGGGGCCGAAGTGGGCAATATCCTACGCTTTGAAAAGGATTTCCCGGGCGCGCATGTGGTTCGACTCGAGCAAAACTACCGCTCGACGGCACATATCTTGGGGGCTGCAGCGGGTGTCATCGACGCGAACCAAGGCCGTTTGGGGAAAACGCTATTCACTGAGGGTGAAGACGGTGAGAAGGTTCGCCTGATCGGTCATTGGGACGGCGAAGAAGAAGCGCGTTGGATCGGAGAAGAGGTCGAGGCGTTACAGCGCGGAACGCGGGGGCTTGATCCCTTTTCATTGGATCACATGGCAATTTTGGTCCGCGCGTCGCATCAGATGCGTGCATTCGAAGATAGGTTTCTGACGATTGGTTTGCCGTATCGCGTCATCGGTGGTCCGCGTTTTTACGAGCGGCTCGAAATTCGCGACGCGATGGCCTATTTCCGGCTCGCGGTTTCGCACGACGATGATCTGGCGTTCGAGCGGATCGTGAACACGCCGCGCCGTGGTTTGGGTGATAAAGCGGTTCAAACAATTCAGCGCACAGCACGCGCGAATGGCGTGTCCTTGGTCGAAGGCGCACGGCTGGTTGTTCAGGGCAAGCTTTTGGGCGGGAAAGGTTTGAAAGAGCTGGGTATCTTGGTCGATGGATTGGATCGCTGGCATGGCCAAGTCCGTGCTGAGGCCGACACGCATGTGGAACTGGCGGAAATGATCCTAGATGAGAGCGGATACACAGGCTTTTGGCAGAATGACAAAACGCCTGAGGCACCGGGTCGTTTGGAGAACCTCAAAGAATTGGTCAAAGCGCTTGAAAATTTCGAAAACCTGCAAGGGTTTTTGGAGCACGTGAGCTTGATCATGGATAATGAGAGCGAAGAGGCCGAAGAAAAAGTGTCAATCATGACGCTGCACGCGGCCAAAGGGTTGGAGTTTCCGTGCGTGTTTTTGCCGGGCTGGGAGGATGGGTTGTTCCCCTCGCAACGCTCAATGGATGAAAGCGGGATGAAAGGTCTCGAGGAAGAACGTCGGTTGGCCTATGTCGGGATCACGCGGGCCGAAAAAATATGTACTATTTCTTTTGCAGCCAATCGGCGAGTTTATGGGCAATGGCAAAGTGCGATGCCGTCTCGGTTTATCGATGAACTCCCGACTGATCATGTTGAGGTATTAACGCCGCCGGGTCTCTATGGTGGCGGGTTTGGCGCGGCTGGAATGGCGGCCAGTGCCAGCCCTGCAGCGCAAGGGATGATGGGGTCAACTTTGCATGAACAGGCATCAAAGGCGGATGTTTATAATTCGCCCGGTTGGCGCCGATTGCAGTCACGTAGTCAACAACGCGGTATGTCGCAGCCGAAAGAAGCGCGTAGCATGACGATTGATTTGGATGCCGTGAGCGCGTTCACAGAGGGCGACCGTGTATTCCATCAGAAATTTGGCTATGGCGAAGTGATGGGGATTGAAGGCGATAAGCTGGATATCGAATTCGACAAAGCGGGCACCAAAAAGGTTGTGGCGCGCTTTATTGTGAATGCAGCGCAAGCAGACGATATTCCGTTCTAAGATTGGGATGACGCTTTTGCCCTATCGGGCAAGGCGCCCCACCCACCATCCCGCTGGTTAATCATCGACAGATTTAATGATTTTTGCAGGGTTTCCGACGGCGACCATGTTGGCGGGAATGTCTTTGGTGACAACGGAGCCCGCGCCAACGACAGCGCGCGCCCCGATCGTGACGCCGGGCATAATGATCGCCCCGGCACCGATCCAGGCATGATGTCCAACGGTGATTGGTTTGGCGATGTTAATCACGTTGAATGGCGGGAATGCGCCGGGATTGGGTTCAAAGCGGTCCTCGGACCGAATTGGATGCGTTGCAGTGATAAATTTGACGTTGGGGCCGACGGCAACATGATCTCCAAGGGTAATATAACCATCGTCCAAAAACGTGGCACCGCTGTTCACAAAGCACCACTCACCCAAATGCACGTGGCGGCCAAAGCTGACGGTAAACGGGGGCTTGATCAAAGCTGGCCCATTCATCGTGCCAAACAGAGATCCAAGCGCTTCGATCCAAACGGCCATGTCATCGCTGGGTGTTTTGTCGAGCTTTGCTTTCGCGATTTGGCATTCGGCTTGCAGCGCCATGATTCCGGGATCGTTGCCAATATAGGGCAGCCCAGCCAGCAGTTTTTCATATTCGGTCATGCGGCTAGCTTAGTCGGAGTGTTCTAGCTGTACCAGACCGGGATCAACGTCAGCACCAAGAGGGCTGCCATCGTCCAGTTGAAGGCTCTCAGTAACGCGGGTCGGGTCAGCAGACGTTTGACCTGCGTGCCGATTGTTGTCCATACCATGATCGAGGGGAAATTGGTGCAGGCAAAGACCAGCGCGACCAGCAGGGCAGGCCATAGGATGCCGGGCCCTTGTGCATAGTTGGTGATCGCAAAGATAGCCATGTACCACGCCTTGGGGTTGACCCATTGAAACGCAGCCGCTTGCCAAAAAGTGAACGGTCTGCCCTCTGCTGCGCCCTCTGCGGGTGGCGCGGAATTTGCGATCTTCCATGCGAGGTAGAGCAGATAGGCAGTGCTTAGGACCTGAAGGACGGTTTGTGCCAATGGGTATGTTTCGAACAGTTGGCCCAAACCAAGACCAACCATCGTGACCTGAAACGAATGACCAATAGAGATGCCCAGCATGTGCGGCAACGTCTTTCGGAACCCAAAGTTGGCACCAGAGGCCATCAGCATCAGGTTGTTTGGGCCGGGTGTGATTGAGCTTACAAAAGCGAAGCCCATCAATGCGATGAGGAGTTCAGTGGTCATAACCGCACTTTATGTCATTTAACTCGCAATGAAATTGCCAAATGTGTCGTGTTTCGGCTAATGTCACAACTAATGATGGAAATTGATGAAATAAACGCTGCGATATTGCGTGAATTGGAGCGTGACGGGCGTATCAGTAACCTCACGCTTGCTGATAAAGTCGGGTTGTCCCCCTCGGCCTGTCTTAGGCGTGTTCAGGATTTAGAGAAACGTGCCGTTATCCGCGGTTACCGCGCGCGGCTAAACCCTGCGCAAACCGGACGTAACTATGTTGTCTATGTCGCGGTCGGTCTCGCTGAACACACCAAAGACGCTCAAGAAACCTTTGAACGCGCCATGAAGCAGGCGTCCGAGGTGACAGAATGCCATAATGTTGCAGGAGCGTTTGAGTATATGTTGCGTGTCGAGGTGGCCGATCTGCCGGCCTACAAGGCGTTTCACACTGATATTCTGGGCACGGTTCCGCATGTGCGCTCAATCACCAGCTACATGGTGATGGGCTCGCCAAAAGATCTGCGCGCCTAAAGCTCCGCCTAAAACGAAAAAACGGCGATGCGCGGGAGGAGGTGCGCACCGCCGTTTCTTTTTCTGATGGCTCCTCCGGGAGGAGGTGGAGAAACCATCGTCTTTCAAAATGTCCAACCCGGGAGGAGGTGGGTCTTTCATTTTGACAGAACACCTCTGGGAGGAGAGATGTTGTGTTCTTGACAGACCAGCGACAGTCAAAGGGAGGAGATCTTGCCGCCGGTCTGTTTAAGTGCGCTCGCCGCAGGGAGGAGGAGCGGGTCGCGCTGGTGAGGCTTACTTTTCAGGGAGGAAGTGTAAGCCCCAAATTCGTAGTTTACGCGCCGTAAGCTGACTCAAACGCGATGGATTTAATCTCAGACCGATAGATGCCAAGATCGGCAAGCTCACGGTTTGATAGGTTTGACAGTTCGGAAACCGTCCGTGTGTATGTTTTGCGCTTTGCAGTGGCCTCAGCCATGCGTGTGCGGAATTCTTCGAAGCGTTGACCGAATGTCAGCGTATTTTGTGCATTTGAAATATATGCCATTTCGTATCTCTTTTCTCTCATCGTCTTTGCGTCTGAGCGCGGTGCATCTTTGCCCCTCGCCAACCAGAAATAGTCTTTTGCTGCAGTTGCACAATGGAATTTTCTGCAATGCGGCTATGCATTTTGTGCATACGCGTGTCTGAAACTGCTTATTTGATTAGCGTTTGAGCACTGGTCGACGCAGGGTCTTGTGATTTTGCAGCGGAACTGAGAAACGAACTTAACTTTGAAGCCAACTCGTAGGAGTCGCTAAATGTCCGTGACCAAAGATCAGATCCTTTCGACTCTCAAAGAATTGGGAATGCCCGGCGGCAGTAACCTAGTTTCAAGCGATATGGTGCGCGCGCTCACTGTTGATGATGGCGCCGTTAAGTTTGTGATCGAAGCGCCGAGTGCAGACATAGCATCAAAAATGTCAGGTGTTCGCGATGCCGCTGAATCCGCCGTGCGCGCACTTGATGGTGTTAATACGGTTTCCGTTGTGCTGACCGCTCATGCGGGTGCCCCCAAAGCTCCCGAACCGCCGAGCCTTAAAGTTGGCCGTCACCCGACCCCACAGGCCGGTCCGGCGCCAGTGGCAGGTGTCGATCGGATTATCGCGATTGGTTCCGGCAAAGGAGGCGTGGGGAAATCGACCGTTTCTTCCAATCTTGCAGTCGCATTGGCAAAGCAAGGTCGGCGTGTCGGATTGTTGGATGCAGATATTTATGGTCCGAGCCAACCGCGCATGATGGGCGTGAATAAGCGCCCAGGCAGCCCAGACGGCAAACGTATTATTCCCCTGCAGGCCCATGGTGTCACGATGATGTCGATTGGACTGATGGTTGATCCAGACAAAGCCGTCGTTTGGCGCGGTCCCATGCTCATGGGAGCCCTTCAGCAAATGTTGGGCCAGGTCGAATGGGGTGAGCTTGATGTCTTGATCGTTGACCTTCCACCAGGGACGGGTGACGTCCAACTAACGCTTTGCCAGAAAACTCAGCTGACGGGTGCGGTCGTTGTTAGCACGCCACAAGATGTCGCACTGATTGACGCGCGAAAAGCGCTCGATATGTTCTCGTCGCTTCGAACGCCGGTTCTTGGGTTGATCGAAAACATGTCGATGTTCCATTGTCCCGAATGCGGTCATGAATCCCATATCTTTGGTCATGGCGGTGTCAAAGCTGAGTCCGATAAGTTTGGGATTCCGTTCCTTGGTGCGTTGCCGATTGACCTCGACACGCGCGTTGCCGGGGATGCGGGTACACCGATTGCAGCGGGCGAGGGACCGATGGCCGATGCTTACGCACAATTGGCTAAACGATTTATCGATGGTGGAATGGCCTAGGGCTATTCGGTCGGCATGACCAACCCATTGAGATCAATCGACGTACGTGTCGCATAACCGGCGCCAATTGGATCTGCGCCTTGAAGCGATGACCCTTGGAATCCTTTGCGTTCGACAATCATGTTTGGACTGGTCTCAGCATGACGCTTCATGCTCTCGAGCATGTTGTCATAAGCATGACGCGTATCATTCACGAAGATTGTAACTGCGGTGACAGCAAAGATAGCGGTCACGATCCAAATAACTCTCAAACTAACTACCTTTAAACACCCACGTAACCTCTGTGGGCCAATGTGCAAATTAAGTCAATTCTTAGGCACGTTCAAAACGCAGTGTTTCCCGAACGGCACCAATCAGCAGAACGGCGATTCCTTTCACATTCAGAAGATCTCGGGAATTCATGGAATCATCATGGATGTCGATGCTAATACGATCGGTAATGGGGCAAATTGAGCAGTTAGCTCTACGCTGGATCGCAAATTGGAGAGAAAATTTGGAAAAAGTGGGATTTTTTGGGAAATAGATCAGAAAGCCAATTTGGCACTACATATTGTGTTGTTGGGATTCCTTTAGGGTATATCTGTCGAGACTTGGCGGTAACTCCTAGAGTAACTGGGTCGAATTGACCGCGAAATCCCAATCGGTTCCATGAAATCCCAAAAAAAGTGTTGATCGGTGCTCAGTCTCATGGCATCAATCTCTTACGGTAACGACGGGCACTAACAAATCGGGGCGAATAAGAACCCCACCGGCAAAAAGTCAGGTTTCATACAGGCTCCCAAATTACCGCACGAAGGAATCCGGCGCGCGAGCGAGCAGACATCCCCCCAGGTGGCGCGCGCAGCTGGACTTTATACCCGCAAGGGTCGGAGGGCGGATTGAGCAGTGGCAGCAGCTCGATCCGCCTTTTCCAATTTTAGGATTTGAACAAGGGCGGGGCAGGAAGGTTATCGTGACTTTAGGGTTCACAGGCGAATACACCCAAAAGGTGGACGGAAAGGGACGCATGAGCGTGCCCGCCGATTTTCGTCGCGTGCTCGAAGCTGGCGATCCGGACTGGACAACGGGCCTTCAGGCTGGATTGTACCTTTTGTACGGTGACCACCTCAAAGAAACGCTTCACGCCTACACAGTCGAAGAATTCCGCAAGACCATGGCGGATATCAATGCAATGCCGAAGGGCGATCCTAATAAACGCGCGTTGAGCCACTTGATCATTGGTCAGTCGATGCGTCTTGATGTTGATAAGGATGGCCGTGTGGTCATGCCTCTAAAGCAGCGCGAAAAGTTGGGTATTAAAGAGGGCGAGCTGTTCTTCCGTGGAATGGGCGACCATTTCGAAGTCTGGAAAGCGGAAACATTCCACGCCACGATCGGCGCTACACTTAATGATTGGTTGGCAGAGCAGCCGGATGACTTTGATCCGCTTAGCCTGCTCGGCACTTAGGGGGTACAATGTCAGCTGCCCGCGACGACTTCTCAACCGATCCTCATATTCCCGTTCTCATTGGGCCGCTGATTAAGGCGGTCCAACCCATTTCTGGGGTGTGGCTTGATGGCACCTTTGGCAACGGTGGCTACACGCGCGATTTGCTTTCAGCAGGCGCAGATAAGGTGATTGGCGTTGATCGTGATCCAATGGTTTTTGAAATGGCAGCTGATTGGGTCAAGGAGTACGGTGATAAAATCGAATTGGTCGAAGGGACGTTCTCCAAGCTCGATGAATACGCCTCTAATCTTGATGGTATCGTCTTAGATCTCGGTGTCTCCTCCATGCAGCTCGACATCGCCGAGCGCGGCTTTTCATTTATGCGCGACGGCCCTTTAGATATGCGGATGTCTCAATCTGGACCATCAGCCGCTGATCTGGTCAATGACAGCGATGAGGCGGAACTCGCTGATATCATTTACCTTTATGGTGAAGAGCGCGCATCGCGTCGCATCGCAAAATCAATTGTCGCAAATCGCCCGATCAACACGACATTAGAATTGGCCAAGATCGTCGAGGGCTGTTTGCCCCGTGCTAAGCCAAACCAGTCGCATACCGCCACGCGCACATTCCAAGCGCTGCGCATCGCGGTGAATAATGAATACGGTGAGTTGTACGAGGCAATGATGGCGGCCGAGCGCGCGCTCAAACCGGGCGGGCAATTGGCCATCGTAACTTTTCACTCGGTTGAAGATCGCATGGTCAAACGGTTCTTCCAAAAGCGGAGCGGCAGTATGGCGAATGCCAACCGTTACGCGCCCGAAACCACACAAGATGCCGCTGCATGGACGCTTGCCTCGCGCAAGGCGATCGCGGCGGATGAAGACGAAATAAAAATGAACCCGCGTAGCCGTTCGGCAAAATTGCGGGTCGCAAGGCGGACGTCGGTAGCAGCGGGAACAGTTGCACCGAAAGACATCGGAATGCCGGTGCAAAAAAAGGGCAGGTAAATGCGGGGCGTATTTTACGTACTTGCTGCGTTAGCGGTTATTGGGTTGGGGTTTTGGGCGTATACCGAGAACCACAAAACGCGTGAGGAAATCAAAGAGGCACGTTCACTGCACCGTCAAATAGGCGCGGCGCATGAGCGTTTGAGCATGTTACGTGCTGAGTGGGCATATTTAAACCGCCCGGATCGCCTGCGCGATTTGGCGGAATTGAACTTTGATCGTTTGGGTTTGCTGCCTTTGATGCCGGATGCCTTTGGCGACGTGAACAACATTATCGAGCCACTACCAGAAATCTTGCCAATCACAAATCCTATCAGCGTCAGCTCAATGGGTGTGTCCAGTGAAGAGGATCCATTATGATCCGTACACCGCTTCGCCCGCTTGCCACAGTCTTGCATGCCCGCGACGAAGGGCACGACCCCGCACTGATCGAGGCCGAGAATAAACGCCGCCGTCATGAGGCAATGCGCGACAAGGCACGGCTCCGTGCAGAGGGTCGTCTGCTGGTTTTGGCGGCAATGTTTTTTTGTGCTTTTATTACAATTGGTCTGCGCATGGGTACGATCGCGTCATCCGAACCAGAAGAACCGCGCGCTGCCGTTTCCGGCAATCCAATAATCGGGCAACGATCTGATATTGTTGACAGAAATGGCCGCATACTCGCGACCAACCTACAGACTCATTCGTTGTACGCGCATCCACAGGATATGGTTGACCCGGTTTATGCAGCTGCCGAACTTGCACATATCTTCCCTGAGCTTGATGAAGAGAAGCTGGTCGAAAACTTCACAGGTGACCGCAAATTTCTTTGGATCCGAAAGCAAGTCAGCCCTGAACAGCTGCAGGCCGTTCACGACATCGGTAGCCCCGGGTTGCTTTTTGGACCACGTGAAATGCGTCTCTATCCTAATGGACCAATTGCGGCGCATATCCTTGGCGGTGCCAGCTATGGCCGGGAAGGGGTGTCGAGTGCAGAAGTGATCGGTGTCGCAGGTGTTGAACGCTATTTCGATAGTTACCTTCGTGATCCATCAAACGAAGGCGCGCCGCTCGAGCTCTCTATTGATCTGTCTGTTCAAGCCGCCTCGGAGCAGGTTCTCGCTGGTGGTATGGCACTGATGAACGCCAAAGGCGCAACCTCGGTCCTCATGGACATTCATACGGGCGAGATTATTTCGATGGTTTCTCTCCCTGACTTTGACCCGAACAACCGCCCAGCCGTCCTGACTACAGGAGATCAATCAGACAGTCCGCTGTTCAATCGCGCGGTGCAGGGGGTTTATGAGCTCGGTTCAACATTTAAGATCTTTGCTGTTGCTCAGGCAATGGAACTTGGCTTGGTTAATCCCAATACATTGATTGATACCAAGGGCCCGCTCACTTGGGGCCGTTTCAAGATCCGCGATTTCCGCAATTATGGAGATGAGCTCTCAAGCACAGACATAATCGTCAAGTCCTCAAACATTGGAACGGCGCGCATCGCGATGATGATTGGTGCTGAACGCCAACGCGCTTTCCTCGACAGTCTTGGCTTTCTTGAACCAACCTCTGTCGAAATGGTCGAGGCGCCAACTGGACGCCCGTTGCTGCCCCGCAATTGGTCCGAAATCTCAACGATGACAATCTCTTACGGGCATGGCCTGTCATCGTCGCCGCTCCACCTCGCGGCAGGATACGCCTCTCTTTTGAATGGTGGGACGCGGGTGCAGCCGACGTTGCAACGCCAAGATGGTCCACAAGATGGCGAACGGATCGTTCGCGATGTAATCAGCACACGTTCGGTCGATATGCTGCGCGCAGTTGTAACACGCGGAACAGCCTCGTTTGGCGAGGTCCCAGGCTATGAGGTTGCGGGTAAAACCGGCACCGCTGACAAGCCTCGCGAAACGGGAGGTGGCTATTACGAAGACAAGGTCATCGCCACCTTCGCCAGCGTCTTTCCGGCGAGCGATCCCAAATACGTCCTAATCGTCACGCTCGATGAGCCGACTGAGACATCCGGTGATGAACCGCGTCGGACAGCGGGTTGGACTGCCGTTCCGATAGCCGCAGAATTGATCCGACGCGTCTCACCGCTTTTGGGGATGCGACCAGACGTTGAAGTTGCACAGCCCATCGGTATAACACTGACCTCAAACTAGGCCTCATCACAGCAGGGCGAACATGGGCAAATCATCTTCACTGGCGGCACTTGGTCTGACAGCTCAGTTTGGGCGTGAGGCTATCGTGCGCAACATCACTGTTGATAGCCGCCAAGTGACCAAGGACACGCTTTTTGCTGCCTTGCCGGGTTCGAATGTCCACGGCGCAACATTCGTTGAAGCGGTCTTAGCTGCAGGCGCGTCCGCGATTTTGACGGACGCAGAAGGTGCCGAAATGGCCGATGCCGCTCTGCGCACGTCTACTGCCGCGCTGATTATCGCACAGGACCCGCGTCAGACCTTGGCCCAAACTGCTTCGCTTTGGTTTGGAAGTCATCCCGCAACGGTCGTTGCAGTGACCGGCACGAATGGCAAAACCTCGGTCTCAACTTTTACCCGCCAAATTTGGGAAGCCCTCGGTATCGCTGGCGTCAACCTTGGAACTACGGGTGTTGAGGGGGCTTGGGCCCATCCTTTGCGACACACAACACCCGAACCGATTAAGCTTCACGATGTGTTGGCTCAGGCCGCGCACGAAGACGTGACGCATGTAGCGATGGAAGCGTCCAGTCACGGCCTAGATCAACGACGGCTTGATGGTGTTATGCTTACCGCTGCCGGGTTTACGAATTTCACCCAAGATCATTTAGATTACCACGAAACGTTCGAAGCGTATTTTGATGCCAAAATGGGCCTCTTCACCCGTGTTTTGACGCCTGAAGGCGTGGCAGTGATCAATTTTGATGATCCCAAAGGCAAAGAGGTAGCAGCAATCTGCGAAGCACGCGGACAAGAGGTGATTGGTGTCGGTTGCTCAGAGAACGCGCGCCTGCGGCTAACTGCGCGCCGCTTTGATGCTATGGGTCAAGACATTCGCTTTACGTGGCAGGGGCAACCCTACCAAACACGGCTTGAGCTAATGGGTGGGTTTCAAGCAGACAATGTCTTGCTTGCGGCCGCGCTTGTTATTGCCGCTGGGGCAGCGCCCGCTGATGTCTTTGACGTGCTTTCGAAATTGACGACTGTCCGAGGCCGAATGGAGCTTGCGGCGACGCGTGAAAACGGTGCGGCAATCTTTGTGGATTACGCGCATACGCCAGATGCGGTTTCCACCGCATTACAAGCGATGCGCCCCCATGTGATGGGCAAGATTGTCGCCATTGTCGGTGCAGGCGGGGACCGCGACGCGACCAAGCGCCCATTGATGGGTGCCGCGGCAGCTGAGCACGCAGATGCCGTCATCATCACCGACGACAATCCAAGATCCGAAGACCCGAGTCTGATCCGTGCAGCTGTCATGGCGGGCGCAGTCTCTGCCGATACGACGGCGACAGTGACGGAAGTTGGGGACCGTGCCGAGGCGATCTTGCGCGGCATTGCAACGCTCGAAGTTGGCGACGCATTGTTAATCGCGGGCAAGGGTCACGAAAGTGGGCAAGTGATCGGGGATAGCGTTTTGCCGTTTGACGATGTGGAACAGGCCAGCATGTCAGTTGCTGCACTTGAGGGGCGGCTATGACGCTTTGGACCGCATCGGATGCCGCTGCTGCAACGAGCGGTAAGTTGACAGGCGATTGGATCGCAACAGGCGTTTCAATCGATACGCGCACATTGCAACCTGGCGATTTGTTCGTGGCACTGACAGACGTACGTGACGGTCACGATTTTGTTGCGCGGGCTTTGGAAAGCGGTGCAGCTGCAGCTCTTGTTAGCCGCCGCCCAGAGGGTGTTGCACCAGATGCGCCGCTCTTGATTGTAGATGATGTCTTAAATGCGCTTGTCGAACTGGGTCGCGCGGCGCGTGCGCGAACAGCGGCGAAAGTTGTCGGGATTACGGGCTCAGTCGGGAAAACCTCGACCAAAGAGATGCTCCGCGAAGTGCTTACGCCGCAGGGGCGGACACATGCAGCCGAGGCATCCTACAACAATCATTGGGGCGTCCCGCTCACATTGGCACGTATGCCGATCGAAACTGAATTCGCGATCATCGAAATCGGGATGAGCAACCCAGGCGAAATCGCGCCATTGGCAGACATGGCCGCACCTGACGTCGTGATGATCACCACCGTTGCCGCCGCGCACCTCGAAGCGTTTGATGGCATCACTGGCATAGCCGATGAAAAAGCGGCGATAATGGATGGTTTGCAAAAGGGCGGCATTGCAATCTTGAACGCGGACATCGAAACGGCACAAGTTCTGGCCGCGAAAGCCATCGCAGTTGGCGCGACGACGTGTTGGTTTGGTACATCCACAAATTCAGATTGGCGCATTGGCAGTGTCCACCTATCCACGGATCACACAGTGATTGAGGCCGACCATGGCGAGGACAGCTATCTGTTTAAGCTTTCGGTCGCCGGCCGCCACTTTGCGTCCAATGCTGTCGGCGTATTGGCTGTTGTTGACAGCCTCGGCGCAGACCCGATGCAAGCCGCACTTGATATCGTCAATTGGGTGCCACCCGCAGGGCGCGGCACGCGCGAGGTGATTACCCTCGATCCTGCAACGACTGAAGAGACACTCGATCTTATCGATGATGCTTTCAATGCAAACCCAACGTCGATGACTGCAGCGCTAGAAATTCTTGCGGCAGGCACACCGCGCGACAATATCGGGCGCGTGATCAAAGGTCGTCGCATCGCGATCCTTGGGGACATGTTGGAACTTGGGACCGATGAGCTTCCAATGCACGCAGCACTGGCGGAAGACGACTCTTTGCAGTCCTTAGACCTTATCCATTGCTCTGGGCCTCGTATGCGCCATCTATTTGATGCACTCCCCGAAGAACAGCGCGGCTTCTGGACCGAAACCGCGGCAGAACTTGCAGCGAAGCCAAATGCTTTGGTTGACGCAGGGGATGTTGTGCTGGTGAAGGGCTCAAAGGGGTCAAAAGTTAGCTTGGTCGTTGACGCCATCCGCAAACTCGGGCAAGCCTAACGGCAATAAAAATAAGGGCACAGGCATATGCTATATTGGTTGACCGCATTCTCGGACGGTGGCGATTTCTTCAACTTGTTTCGCTACATCACTTTCCGGGCGGGCGGCGCGTTTTTTACGTCGCTTTTGTTTGCATTCTTCTTTGGTGTGCCGCTGATCAACGTGCTGCGCCGTAGGCAAGGCAAAGGCCAGCCGATCCGCGAAGACGGACCTGAAAGCCACAAATCAAAGGCCGGAACCCCAACTATGGGTGGCCTCTTGATCGTTGGGGCCTTGCTCACCAGTACGCTTTTTTGGGCACGTTTGGACAACGGATTTGTCTGGTTGACGCTGTTTGTCACGATGTCTTTTGCATCGATTGGTTTCGCGGACGATTACGCAAAGGTGTCCAAACAAAACACCGCTGGCGTCTCTGGCCGCGTCCGCATTGGGGTGGGTCTGTTGATCGCGGCGATTGCGGCGTATTGGGCAACGCAATTGCACCCCGAAGACCTCGCTAATCAACTCGCTGTGCCGGTCTTCAAGGATCTCCTCATCAATCTCGGCGTGCTGTTCATTCCTTTTGCGATCATCGTGATTGTCGGGGCTGCAAACGCGGTGAACCTCACGGATGGTCTTGATGGCCTCGCTATCATGCCGGTAATGATCGCATCTGGCGCGCTGGGCATTATTGCTTATTTCGTGGGCCGCGTTGATTTTACTGCGTCGCTTGGTCTGCACTATGTGCCCGGTACGGGTGAGCTTTTGGTCTTTGTCGCTGGTCTAATTGGCGGTGGGTTGGGCTTTCTTTGGTACAACGCACCCCCTGCAGCTGTCTTTATGGGCGATACTGGATCCCTTGCACTTGGCGGTGCGCTCGGCGCAATCGCCGTTTCGTCCAAGCACGAGATTGTTCTAGCGATTGTTGGCGGCCTTTTCGTGGTCGAGGCCATGTCGGTCATCATCCAAGTGCTCTACTTTAAGGCCACAGGAAAACGCGTCTTTCTCATGGCCCCAATACACCACCACTATGAAAAAAAGGGCTGGGCAGAGCCCCAAATCGTGATCCGGTTTTGGATCGTTTCCCTGATCTTAGCAGTGATCGGCTTGGCGACCCTAAAGGTGCGTTAAGGGCAGTCGTAGCAGAATGCCGGTCATGGTCTAGATATACTGTGCCATCGCAAAGGCTTCGTTTTGTTGGGATGGATCCTGCAACGCACGGGCAACATGGTGACCAATCCCACCGGAATGCTTGAACCCATGTCCGGAACATGCTGCGACCACGTGAATTCGGTCATGGTCGAGGTGTGTGTCGATGATAAACCCAGCATTTGGCGTTACTGTGTAGGAACAGGCCACGCTCCTTTGCGCGCTTGAACTGACGCCAGAAATCCGGCCGCGCAAGTGTCTGTCGTAAAATTCAACCTGCTCTTCTGGGCGAACAACGCGGTCCAGGTTTTCTTGCGATCCGTTGTCGTCATATTGTTCTGTCGCTGCCTTCAGGGTCGTTTCACCGGGCAAAACCGGAAAGCTATAGAACGTATTTTCGTCGCTCGGACCATGTTGCCAGACCATGACGGGCAAATCGCGCAAGGCAGATACTGCATTTGGATCGCATTCATACCAATGCAGCAACTGTCGGTGCACATTTAACGCCCGTTCATAAGCTCCGCCAAGAAACGGACCGCTCCATGGGCCGGCAGCGACGACAACCTTGTCCACGCTAATTTCCCCTTGGCTGGTTTCCAGGGTGACCCCATTCGCGCTTTGAACAAAGGCGCTGACGCGGGTGTTAACCAGAACCCGTGCGCCTTTCGTGCGCGCTCGGGTCAATTGCGCCGCAATGATACGCTCAGGAAAACAATAGCCCGCGCTTGGCTCAAAATACCCAGTTTCGCCGCCCGTAAACCCTGTCAGCACTGGATAGCGATATCGCATCTCATCAACGTTCAAAATTGTATGAGGAATCTGATGATCTTGTGCGATTGAAATCGTTTGCCGGACAAAGTCAGCTTTGCCATGAACCACGCCCGTCGGCGCCTCCGGCTTGATGATCAGTCCGCCACATTGAACCAGCAGCGTTTCACCTGTTTGTTGCTCAAGGTCGCGCCAGATGTCATGCGACTTGGCAACGAGCGGTACAAATTCTGCGCCTTCACCAGTTGAGAGCCGCGTGAGGCGGGTTTCTCCATGGCTAGAACCCGTTTCATGCGGCGGATCGTACCGATCAATTCCAATGACGGAATGACCCGCCTGTGCCAATTGATATAAAATCGAGCTGCCCATTGCTCCAAGACCAATAACAGCAAAGTCAGCATGCAACATCGATCGGGCAACCTTTCGTTTTTGTGCTTTGATCACCTAGAGTGCGTCGTTCGTTTGCAGGACTAGTTGGAACTGTCTCGATTTTCTTGTCAACATGTGAAAGGTTTCTAGGAATACGTTCGCGTTAATCATCACGCGCGTGCAGCTCCAATGTACATACGCTTTTGTACGCGTGAAATACTTAAGACTACGGTATAAACCTATCGCTCGCAGGCCTTGCGTTCGCAGGGTTTCGGCGGCACTCTGCGCAATAAATCTGAACAAGAAAGAGACGCGGGCATGATTCCAGTTCAAGGCTATTCGGGACAAACTGTAGCCGTGCTTGGGTTGGGTCGATCGGGCCGCGCAACAGCCGCCGCCCTCGAGGCTGGTGGCGCACGTGCTTTGTGTTGGGATGATAGCGCAGCGGCGCAAGCGGCCGCAACGGATGACGGGTTTGAACTGCGAGATTTACGTAAAAATGGTGCGTTTGACGACGTTGCTGCACTCATCGTTTCTCCGGGAATTCCGCACCTTTACCCAGCGCCGAACCCTGTGGTTTCAGCAGCCTGGGCTGTGGGTGTTCCAGTTGATAATGACATCGGATTGTTCTTCCGATCCTTTGCGACGACGGAATGGGATAACTTTGAAACAACACCAAAGATCATTGCCGTTACCGGATCCAACGGGAAATCCACAACCTCTGCGCTGATCCATCATATCCTCGTCGAAAATGGCCGTCCGGCGCAACTTGCGGGCAATATCGGGCGCGGCGTTTTGGACATTGAACCCGCGCATAATGGTGACGTTGTTGTGCTAGAGCTGTCATCCTACCAAACCGATCTGGCGCGCGCTTTGACGCCGGATGTGGCTGTATTTACCAACCTTTCTGCCGACCACCTGGACCGTCATGCAGGCCACGGCGGTTACTTTGCTGCCAAGCGACGCCTGTTCGCAGAAGGCGGCCCAGATCGTGCAATCATTGGTGTCGATGAGGATGAAGGACGCTACCTGGCCAACCAACTATCCGAGGCAGGCGATGATCGTGTTTTACGTGTTTCGGCCGCTAGCAAACTTGGCGGAAATGGTTGGAATGTCTTTGCGAAAAAAGGGTTTTTGGTTGAAGTGCGCAAAGGTCGTCAGGTTGCCTCGATTGACCTGCGCCCAATCGCGGGCCTGCCTGGCGCCCATAACCACCAAAACGCCTGTGCCGCCTTTGCAGCCTGTCGAACTTTGGGCATCGGACCTCGCGGGATTGAGGCCGCTTTGAACAGCTATCCGGGCCTGCCGCATCGCTCACAAGTGATTGGCGAAAAGGATGGTGTGCAGTTTGTGAATGACAGCAAGGCAACCAATGTCGATAGCGCGGCCAAGGCCCTGCAAGCGTTCAAGCGGATCCGTTGGATCTGTGGTGGGTTGCAAAAAGAGGGTGGGTTCGAGGACTTGTTGCCACATGTTGGGTCAGTCGCAAAGGCTTATGTTATTGGTCGCGAGGCCGCTGACTTTGCACGTCAATTGATCGGTGTCGAAAGCAATGTTTGCGGCACGATGGAGGCCGCTGTTAAAGCGGCCTGTGCCGATGCTGAGGCGGGTGATGTCGTTCTGCTTGCACCTGCGGCGGCTTCCTTTGATCAATACGATAGCTTTGAAAAACGCGGTGATGATTTTGTGGACTTGGTACGGGCGGAAATCAGGTAGCGTTCGTTTTGTCTTGGATTGCCTGACCCGCAGCCCAACCCGATGACCACGCCCACTGGAAGTTGTATCCACCAAGCCAGCCCGTGACATCAACAGCTTCTCCAATGAAATAAAGCCCCTCTTGGGTCTTTGATTCCATCGTTTTGGAATTGAGCCCGGCGGTGTCGATCCCGCCGAGGGTGACCTCTGCGGTACGATATCCTTCAGATCCAGAAGGCGTCACAACCCAATTTTCCAAGGCATTTGACAGCTCGGCTAGTTTTGCGTCCGAGCAATCCGCAAGGTTTCCGTTGAGATTCCAAATTTCGGCAAGGTAGGTCGCAAGCCTGCCGGGAATGTGTCGGGCTAGAACTGTGTGGAGAGCTTTGCGTCCGTCTGTCTGGCGGTGTGCTCGGAGTGTGCCGAATAGCGATCCAGTTGGCGTACAATTCAATGTAACCGTGTCACCCTCTGACCAATAGGATGAAGCCTGCAAGATCGCAGGACCCGACAAACCACGGTGAGTGAACAATGTGGCTTCTTCGAACACAGGACCATTGCTTGCGACCTTGCTGGGCAGGGCGGTGCCAGCGAGCGGCTTGAAGCGTTCGTCGGTAAATGTCAGGGGTACCAGCCCCGGCCTCGGCGGCACAATCGCTAGGCCAAATTGCTCTGCGATTGTATAGGCCATTCCCGTCGCACCCATCTTTGGGATCGATTTCCCGCCAGTTGCGACGATTAGGTTTTGCGCTGCAATCGTGCGCGTTTTCCCGTCTTTGACAAGGTCGACTTCAAATGCATCTGATTTGCGGATGTCCTTGATTTCGGTTTCAAGCCAAAGTTGCGCGCCTGCCTTTTGCATTTCGGCACGCAGCATCGCGATGATGTCCTTGGCCGAGATATCGCAAAATAGCTGTCCCAGCGTTTTTTCGTGATAGACAATGTCGTGCCGTGCGACGAGGTCGATAAAATCCCATTGTGTATAGCGGCTGAGTGCTGATTTCGCGAAATGTGGGTTCTGGGACAGGAAGTTTTCGGGGCCAGCATACAGGTTCGTGAAATTGCAGCGACCGCCTCCCGAGATGCGAATTTTTTCACCTGGTGCTTTGGCGTGATCGACAAGTAACGTGTTCGGTCCCGCATGTGCGGCGGCCATCATGCCAGCTGCCCCGGCGCCTAGGATTAGAGTGTTGACCTGCATGGTCCTTCCTTGTCGAGCTTTGTGAGATTTGGCAAGTCTCGGGTGCCTCCGGCGGAGGTATTTTCAGCCAAAAGAAGTTGTGGAATCCGAAGCTCTTTCGAGATATGAATGACAAATAGATCCTGGAGAACCGGGGCATAGAGGCAGAATTGGCGGTAGCACCATGACAGAAATGGTCTATGGATCGATCCCCGTGGCAACGGTGGATCCAGTTATTCCACGTTGGTGGCGAACTGTTGACCGATGGGCGCTGACGTCCATTTTGGTTCTGTTCGCGATTGGCATTTTGTTGGGACTTGCGTCTTCGCAACCCTTAGCCAGTAAAAACGGTTTGGATCAATTCTATTACGTTGCGCGACAGGGTGTGTTTGGAAGCATCGCGCTCTTTGCGATGTTGGTCGTATCGATGATGTCACCAAGCGTGGTGCGTCGGTTGGCGGTCGTGGGTTTTGTCGCGGCCTTTGTGGCAGTTATGCTCTTGCCAATCTTTGGAACAGACTTTGGAAAAGGTGCGACGCGATGGTATTCGCTGGGCTTTGCATCGCTACAGCCATCAGAATTCCTAAAGCCAGGTTTTATTGTGATGACCGCTTGGTTGCTGGCGGCCAGTCAAGACATCGGCGGACCACCGGGGCGAACGTATTCATTCGTTTTGACCGTAATAATCTGTTCGTTTTTGGCGATGCAGCCTGATTTTGGGCAGGCGTGCTTGATCCTATTTTCATGGGGTGTGATGTATTTTGTTGGCGGCGCGCCGATGCTCTTGTTGATTGTCATAGCTGGCGCGGTCGTTCTGGTGGGTTCATTTGCATATTCTAATTCAGAGCATTTCGCGCGCCGTATTGATGGCTTTTTGTCGCCTGACGTCGATCCGACGACACAGCTTGGATATGCGACGACGGCCATCCGTGAAGGTGGGTTATTTGGTGTTGGCGTCGGGGAGGGACAAGTGAAGTGGTCTCTGCCAGATGCGCACACAGATTTCATTATTGCAGTGGCTGCAGAAGAGTATGGGTTGATCTGTGTCCTCGCGATTATCTTGCTTTATACAACTGTGGTCGTACGCAGCTTAATGCGTTTGATGCACGAGCGTGACCCATTCATTCGCCTTGCGGGGACAGGTTTGGCCTGTGCGTTTGGTGTGCAGGCGATGATCAACATGGGTGTCGCCGTGCGGTTGCTGCCCGCGAAAGGTATGACATTGCCGTTTGTGTCTTATGGCGGTTCGTCATTGATCGCGAGCGGGATCGCAATGGGCATGTTGCTGGCGTTGACACGATCACGGCCGCAAGGACGGATGGAAGATATCTTGATGCGGCGGGCAGGGCGGTGAGTGCGCCCTTGGCTGTAATAGCCGCCGGTGGCACTGGCGGGCATATGTTTCCAGCGCAAGCGCTTGCTGAGGCATTGATCGCAAAAGGATGGCGCGTTCGGCTTAGCACGGATGCGCGCGGTGCGCGTTATGCTGGCGGATTTCCAGAAGCAGTCGAAATTCAGCAAGTAGCGTCGTCGACTTTTGCACGCGGCGGATTTTTGCAAAAAGTTTTGGTGCCTTTTCGGATCTTAACCGGTTCGATCGCCGCCACACTTCGCATGCGGCGCGAACAGCCAGCGATTGTTGTGGGATTTGGCGGCTATCCCGCAATTCCAGCAATGGTCGCAGCTTGGCTTTTGCGTAAACCGCGTATGATCCACGAGCAGAACGGTGTCTTGGGGCGCGTGAACCAATTATTCGCACCGCGCGTTGATCGCGTGGCCTGCGGTACCTGGCCGACTGAGTTGCCTGACGGTGTAGAAGGGGTGGATGTCGGTAACCCCGTACGCGGTGCGATCTTAGAAAGGGCAGGCGCGGGTTATATCCCACCTGGCGACTATCCAATGTCGATCTTGATGTTAGGCGGTTCACAGGGTGCGCGCATTTTATCCGATGTGGTTCCTGCTGCAATCGCTGCACTTCCCAGTGACTTGCGTCAGAATATCCGGATAAGCCATCAAGCCCGCCCAGAAGATGTGGGTCGTGTTGAGGTTGCCTATGCCCAAGTAGGAGTAAGCGCAGATGTGCAGACGTTTTTTACGGATGTGCCTGACAGGCTGGCCGAGGCGCAGCTGTTGATTGCGAGATCCGGGGCATCGACTGTTGCCGATGTGAGTGTGATTGGCAGGCCCGCGATCTTCGTCCCTTTGGCGCAGGCGATCCGAGATGAACAGACTGCAAACGCGCGCGCGCTGGTTGAAGCAAATGCAGCTGTTCTGATGCCTGAATCTCAGCTGTCGCCGCAAGTTTTGGCCGATACGATCGAGCGTATTTTGGGAAATCCAGAAGCTGCATTAATGATGTCCCAAAGTGCACTAGCGTGCGGTAAACCTGATGCAACAAATCGCTTGGTTGACCTTGTAGAGGAATTGGCAGATGGCCCCGGGGTTCACAAGATGGAGAAAACAACATGAGCGCCGCAACAAAACTGCCACTTGATGTCGGCGCTATCCATTTTGTTGGTATTGGCGGAATTGGGATGTCCGGGATCGCCGAGGTCTTGTTGAGTCATGGCTATTCGGTTCAGGGCTCCGACCTTAAGGCGACCAAGATTACCCAGCGTTTGGAAAAACTGGGTGCGATTGTCTTTGAGGGTCAGAAAGCTGAGAACCTCGAAAACGCTGAAGTCGTCGTGATTTCATCTGCGATCAAGCCGGGCAACGCAGAATATGATGCAGCACGCGCCAAAGGTTTGCCCATTGTCCGGCGCGCCGAAATGCTGGCCGAGCTGATGCGTTTGAAATCCAATGTCGCAGTTGCTGGAACGCACGGCAAAACCACGACGACGACGATGGTTGCTGCAGTCTTGGATGAAGGCGGGATTGACCCGACCGTGATCAATGGCGGTATCATTCATGCCTATGGTTCCAACGCCCGTATGGGGCAGGGTGAATGGATGGTTGTTGAAGCCGATGAGAGCGATGGCACGTTTAACCGGCTGCCCGCGACCATTGCGATTGTGACCAACATTGACCCCGAACACATGGAACACTGGGGAACTGAAGAGGCACTTCATCAAGGGTTCTTTGATTTTGTGTCGAACATTCCTTTTTATGGTTTGGCTGTGTGCTGCACAGACGACCCGGATGTCCAGTCCTTGGTCGGTAAAATTAGCGACCGCCGCGTTGTGACCTTTGGATTCAACGCCCAAGCAGATGTGCGGGCGACGAACCTGACTTACAAAGCCGGTGTGGCGCATTTTGACATCGCCTTGCAGGGCGAGGACCAAGTGATTGAGGGCTGTGAATTGCCGATGCCGGGTGATCACAACGTGTCAAACGCCTTGTCGGCTGTCGCTGTGGCGCGCCACTTGGGAATGAAAAAGGATGAAATCCGAGCAGCGCTCAAAGGGTTCGGCGGGGTCAATCGGCGGTTTACAAAAGTCGGTGTCGTGAATGGCGTCACGATTATTGATGACTATGGTCACCATCCGGTCGAAATCGCCGCGGTGCTGAAGGCTGCGCGACAGGCTTCCGAGGGGCGTGTAATCGCTGTTCACCAACCGCATCGCTACACGCGTCTTCATCACCATTTTGATGAATTTTGTGCCTGCTTTAACGACGCTGATGTCGTGGGAATAGCCGAAGTGTTTTCTGCTGGTGAGGACCCCATCGAAGGCGCATCCCGCGATGATCTGGTTGCAGGCCTCGTCCGACATGGGCACCGGCATGCGCGATCCGTAGTTGACCAAAACGATTTGACCCGTTTGGTGCGCGAACAAGCCTCGCCAGGGGACATGGTCGTGTGTCTCGGTGCTGGTACGATCAGCACATGGGCGAATGCTTTGCCGGAACAACTTAAGAAATCTTAGAACCAGGATCGAACTAAACTCTATGTCTCTATCTCTCATTCTTGCATGTCTTTGGGCCATCGCCTCTACGATTGTCGCGTTCTTGCCAATGCGACGTCAGTACGTGCCAGGCGTTGCGCTGCTTATTGCTGCGCCGATCCTGATCTTGTGGTTGGGTTATGACTATGGCTGGTGGGTGAGTGTGTTGGGGCTTGGCGCGTTTGTTTCAATGTTTCGAAACCCTTTGCGCTATTTTTGGCGGCGCGCGCGAGGCGAAAAGGTGGAGTTACCGAAATGATGACGCTTTCTTTAGCGGGTGCCTGTCTTTGGTTTGTAATTGCAGCCATACTGGCCGCGATCCCGTCAAATGATCACCATTGGCGACGGGCTTATGTTCTGATTGCTGTCGGTATTCCGCTAATTGGGTGGGTGACCTTTGAGAACGGTCCTTGGATTGGTCTGATGGTTCTTGCCGCAGGGTGTTCGGTACTGCGTTGGCCAATGTTGTATCTCTATCGATGGGTTCGCAAGGTCGTAGTGAGGTCGTGATTGATGTCTGAAATCATCGTATTTGGTGCCATGACAGCTTGTGCGATGATCCCGTTTGCGGTGATGGTGGGCCTCGTGCGACGCGGCAAGTTTGGCGCGGCGATGACGATCATGTCGGTTATTGGTGCGGCATTGGTGATCTTGTTCTTTGGTATAAGGACGCCGATAGGTTTGACACCAGTACAAGCGATCAGCTGGGCGTTGCTATTTTTCCTACCTGCATTCTTGGGTGCTGGGGCCGGCGGGTTGTTGGGCTGGCTGTTGCGACATCGCGATGAACGCGGGCCGCGGTGAATCGATCTTTGCATCGGGCGTGGGTTTCCGGCATTTAATGGTTCAAGAAGACAGAGGGGCAAAATGAAGTTTGAGATGCCGCAAGTACGGGGCAGGATTACACAAAATAGAGATTTGGATGGCTTGACATGGTTGCGTGTCGGCGGCCCTGCGGATGTTTTGTTTCAACCAGCTGATATTGAGGATCTACAGGCATTCATGAAGGAATTGCCACCTAGTATCGCGGTTTTCCCTATGGGCGTTGGCAGCAATCTGATCGTCCGCGATGGCGGTGTGCGCGGTGTCGTGGTCCGTTTGGGCCGTGGTTTCAATGGGATCGACATTGACGGGGATTGCGTGACGGCTGGCGCAGCCGCGCTAGACGCCCATGTTGCGCGCAAGGCCGCCGAGGCCGGGCTGGACCTTACATTTTTGCGTACCATTCCCGGCAGCATCGGTGGTGCGGTGCGTATGAACGCGGGATGTTATGGCAGCTACACGGCGGATGTTTTTCAATCAGCCGAGGTTATTCTGCGCGACGGATCGCGGGTAACGTTGACTTCACAAGATCTAAAATTTGCCTATCGCCGATCTCAAATGCCAGACGGCGCGGTTTTGGTGTCAGCGACGTTTAGGGCTCCGACTGGCGACCCTCAGGATTTGGCGGATCGTATGGCGGCGCAATTGGCGAAACGAGATGAGACCCAGCCGACCAAAGATCGCACTGCAGGCTCAACTTTTCGGAACCCGGCGGGATTTAGCTCAACGGGGCAGGCGGATGACACGCATGATCTTAAAGCTTGGAAGGTGATTGATGAGGCGGGAATGCGCGGTGCTACACGCGGCGGAGCCGTCATGAATGTTATGCACTCGAACTTTCTGACAAATGCAGGCGGTGCGAGTGCCGCTGACCTCGAAGATTTAGGCGAAGACGTGCGAAAAGCGGTTTACGCACATAGCGGCATCACGCTAGAGTGGGAAATTATGCGGGTCGGTGAGCGCGAAGCGCCAGACACTGCAAAATAACAAAAATTGGTTCAGAAAACTGGACCTGATCCGAGGCAAGGATCATCGAAATAAAGACAGGTCAAAAGACCTGCATTAAGGCGGTACGGGAATGTCGAGCGGGACAAACCCCAAAGTTGTTGTATTGATGGGCGGTCCATCTGCTGAGCGTGAGGTTTCGCTGAGCTCTGGGCGTGAATGTGCAGCGGCATTGAGGGCATCAGGATGCGAAGTGATCGAGGTCGACGCTGGCCGCGATCTCGCGTCGCGTCTTGCCGAAATATCCCCAGACGCTGTTTTCAATGCACTGCATGGTCGTTGGGGTGAAGACGGGTGTGTTCAAGGTCTCCTTGAATGGCTCAATATCCCGTACACGCATTCTGGTGTTATGGCGTCCGCGACCGCGATGGATAAGGAACGCACGAAAGATGTGTATCGCGCCGCTGGTTTACCATTTGCGCAATCGATTATCGCAAAGTCTGACGATGTTTCGGCGGCGCATGTGATGGATCCTCCCTACGTCGTGAAGCCCTATAACGAAGGGTCTTCCGTCGGGATCTATATCGTTGGCGAAAATCCAAACGGACCACCCCAACTCGCCCGCGAGATGCCGCAGGATGTGATGGTTGAAACCTATGTGCCAGGTCGCGATTTGACCGTCTCTGTTTTAGGTGATCGGGCGCTGTCTGTGACGGATATTATTACCGATGGGTGGTATGACTATCACGCAAAATACGCAGTTGGCGGGTCACGCCACGTTGTTCCTGCCGATATCCCAACCGAGATTTTTGATGCGTGCATGGATTATGCCGTGCGTGCACACCAGGCATTGGGATGTCGCGGATTGTCCCGCACGGATTTCCGTTGGGACGAAACCGGTGGCTTAGGTGGGTTGATCCTTTTAGAAACCAATACGCAACCGGGGATGACGCCAACGTCGCTTTCCCCAGAGCAAGCAGAGTATTGCGGCATTTCATTCCCTGATCTGTGCCGGCAACTGGTGGAGGACGCATCATGCGACCGCTGATCCGCCGTAGCCGCCGCGCATCATTGCGTGATCCGGCGCCATCGAAATGGGATTACCGTCTGCAACGCTTGATGCTGACGCCGATGTTTGTCACGTCCGTGCGCGTGGGGATTCCGATGCTGTTGCTGGGGATCATAACGGTGACGTGGTTTTCCGACGATACGCGCGTTGACGCATTTAATCAGCGGATCGCCGAAGCCAAGGAAGCCGTTCAAGAACGTCCTGAGTTCATGATTTCATCGCTTGATGTTCAGGGTGCTGGTCCAGTGCTCGAGGCAGATGTTCGTCGCGTTTTGCCCATTAATTTTCCTGTGTCCTCGTTTGACCTTGATCTCGAAGAAATGCGCGAAACAGTCGCCGCGCTCAATGCGGTCGCAATGGCGAGTGTCCGGCTCGGTGAAAACGGGGCTCTTCAGGTTGAAGTGGCGCCACGGATCCCTGTCGCGCTTTGGCGGGCTCAGGATAATCTCCATCTACTTGATGCTGATGGGGTGTTTGCAGGCGCTGTTGCAACGAGAAACGACCGTTTGGATTTGCCACTCATCGCGGGCGATGGTGCGCATGGTTTTATCGCCGAAGCATTGACGCTTTATCGCAATGCAGGGCCGTTGGCGCCGCGGGTTCGCGGCCTTGTGCGGATGGGGGAGCGGCGCTGGGACATTGTTTTGGATCGCGGTCAGCGGATAAAATTGCCAGCAGAGGGCGCAATTGGCGCACTCGACCGAGTGATCGCCTTGCACCAAACCAACAATTTATTGGACCGCGATGTCGTCGCGATCGATCTGCGCAACGGCAATCGGGCAACAGTGCAAATGACGACAGAAGCCGCATCCGCGCTGCGACGGGTGAGTGAAAGAGGAATAGAAGAGTGATTAAGGACGTTTACGAGAGCCAGCGCGCGATGCGCCATATGCGCAAAGCAGCGATGCAGCGTGGTGTGATTGCTATCCTTGATGTTGGTACGTCAAAAATCGCTTGTTTGGTGCTTCGGTTCGATGGCCTTCAACAGATCCGCGAAGGTGACGGAATAGGGTCACTTGCCGGCCAATCTCAGTTCCGTGTTATTGGGGCCGCGACCACTCGCTCGCGCGGTGTGCGTTTTGGCGAAGTTGATGCGATGCAAGAAACTGAGCGCGCTATTCGAACGGCTGTTCAGGCAGCACAAAAAATGGCGAATGTCCGTGTGGATCACGTTATTGCCTGCTTAAGCGGTGCAAGGCCTCGATCATATGGTCTTGATGGCGTGGCGGAGATTGATGGCGGTACGGTAACCGATAATGACATCGCTCGCGTAATGGCGTCTTGCGACGTGCCCGACTATGGCCACGACCGCGATGTTTTGCATGCGCAGCCCGTAAACTTTTCGCTCGATCATCGCAGTGCTATGGCCGACCCGCGCGGCCAAATTGGCAACAAACTGACGACTGATATGCACATGCTGACCGTTGATAGTGTCGCAATGCAAAACCTGTTTTTCTGTATTAAACGTTGCGACCTGGAATTGGCGGGGCTGGCCTCGTCGGCTTATGTTTCTGGAATTTCCTCGCTGGTGGAAGATGAGCAAGAATTGGGCGCGGCATGTATCGACTTTGGCGGCGGTTCCACGGGCGTTTCGATCTTTATGCGTAAGCATATGATTTACGGTGACGCGGTGCGCATGGGCGGCGATCACGTCACCGGTGACATTTCTATGGGTCTACAGGTGCCGATGGCGACAGCTGAACGGATCAAGACATTCTATGGCGGCGTTCTGGCCACCGGTATGGATGATCGCGAAATGATCGAAGTCGGTGGTGAGACTGGCGACTGGGAACATGATCGACGCACAGTTAGCCGCGCAGAACTGATCGGAATTATGCGCCCACGTGTCGAAGAGATTTTGGAAGAGGTGCGTGCACGTCTTGATGCTGCTGGCTTCGAACATCTGCCGAGCCAAAAAATTGTCCTGACTGGCGGCGCAAGCCAGATCCCGGGACTCGACGGATTGGCGAGCAAGATTCTGGGTCAACAAGTTCGACTGGGCAAACCACTGCGCGTGCAAGGTTTGCCGCAAGCTGCGACTGGCCCGGCTTTCTCTGGGGCCGTCGGACTCAGTCTTTTTGCAGCCCATCCACAAGATGAATGGTGGGATTTCGATATTCCAGCCGAAACATACCCCGCGCGGTCGATTAAGCGCGCTGTGAAGTGGTTTAAAGATAATTGGTAATCATATTCGCCCGTGCTGCGTCAACAACGCCGGGCAAGCTGCTGAAACCAAACGACGTCTTCATTCGCTATCAACTTGCGGAACCAATAGTGGACAGCTCGATGTAAACCACGACAGGTTGTGCCATCGGCGAAATGTTACCGATCGTCCCAATAAAAGCACCATATTTTGCGGTTTTTTCGCGGTTTGGGCGTGACGAAACTACGTCAATTCGTTAATGTCGCGGCAATATTACAGAATCTGCCCAACGGGACGGGCTGAGTAACAGGCGGACAGAGCATGACATTGAACCTATCCATTCCTGGACAAGAGGAAGAGTTGAAGCCTCGCATCACGGTATTTGGCGTGGGCGGTGCTGGTGGTAACGCAGTAAATAATATGATCGAGCAAGAGCTCGAAGGAGTGGAGTTCGTTGTCGCGAACACCGACGCGCAGGCCCTGCAACAATCGCAGTCGGCAGCCAAAATCCAGATGGGTGTGAAAGTCACCGAAGGTTTGGGTGCAGGCGCGCGCGCAACAGTTGGTGCAGCTGCTGCCGAGGAAAGCATCGAGCAGATCGTTGATCATCTTGCCGGTGCGCACATGTGTTTCATTACAGCAGGTATGGGTGGGGGCACCGGTACTGGCGCTGCGCCAATCATCGCACAAGCCGCTCGTGAGCTCGGCGTGTTGACGGTTGGTGTTGTCACGAAGCCGTTCCAGTTTGAGGGCGGTAAGCGCATGAAGCAAGCTGAGGAGGGCGTTGAAGCCCTTCAGAAGGTTGTCGATACGCTGATCATCATTCCCAACCAGAACCTTTTCCGTCTTGCGAATGAAAATACCACATTCACGGAGGCATTCTCGCTTGCTGATGATGTGTTGTATCAAGGTGTTAAAGGCGTGACTGACCTGATGGTCCGTCCCGGCTTAATTAACCTCGACTTTGCTGATGTTCGCGCCGTTATGGACGAAATGGGCAAGGCGATGATGGGTACCGGCGAAGCAGAGGGCGAAAGCCGCGCTGTTCAAGCGGCAGAAAAAGCCATCGCCAACCCATTGTTGGACGAGATTTCTTTGGAAGGCGCAAAAGGCGTTCTGATCAACATCACAGGCGGTTACGACCTAACGCTGTTCGAACTGGACGAAGCGGCCAACAAGATACGCGAAAAGGTCGACAACGACGCAAACATTATTGTTGGTTCTACGCTAGACACGGGCATGGAAGGCAAGATGCGCGTTTCAGTGGTTGCGACAGGGATCGATGCGATTGCGAAAACATCGGATGTTCCGCTACCGCGCCGGTCAATGGCTGCGCCACTCACGCCACAGCCTGCTATCGAAACAGCGCCAGAAGCAGCACCCGCACCGATCGCTGCTCAGGCAGCGCCGGCATATCAGCCAGAGCCGACTCCAGAGCCTTCGTTGTTTCAAGAGATTGAATCTGCACCAGTCGCGGAGCCACGGGCGCCAGTGATGGACGATTTGCCACCACCTGCGTATCAAGCACCAGCCGCAGAAGCGGTTGAGCCGCCTGAAGCCGCCTATGTTGCGCCACGCGCGTCCGCACCGGGGACACCAACGCCAGAAGCGATGGCTCGTTTGCAAGCTGCTGTCGGGCGTGCCCCAGCTGCGGCACCAGCAGCTGAATACGAAGCCGACGACGCCGAGAAACCTCGTTTTGGGATCAATTCTCTTATCAACCGAATGACGGGTTCTGCTGCAAGCGAGGCGCCTGCTGCACCGCGCCAACAACCGCAGGTCTCGACTTTGCGTGAGGAGCCGGCTGCAGAGTTGGATGAAGACCAAGAGCGCATCGAGATTCCTGCGTTTTTGCGCCGTCAAGCGAACTAGCGCCCTAACTTCAACGCTTGTTACTCACGCAAGACGTCACGTAACTCTTGAAAAGCCGCTCCTTCGGGGGCGGCTTTTTATCTATTAACCAATGACTTAAGTGAAGCATTTCTAAGTATGAAATGATTGTTTCAGCTTGTTATAAAGAGTGAGTTGAGAGCACGGGGTTGTGGGACTAGATCTGGGCGAGAAATTAGTTAGGCGATTGCATTGCAAACGACGTTGAATTCCGCAGCTGTATTTGAAGGTAAAGGCCTTCACACGGGCGAAGCCGTGCGTCTTGAGTTGCGCCCGGCCGCAGCGGATACCGGCATTGTCTTTTTGCGCACTGATTTACCGATAGATCAAGCTTGGTTGCCAGCCTTATGGGACAAAGTGATCGTTTCACCGTTGAATACGCGCCTATCCAATGATGCTGGTACGATCGTTTCCACGATTGAACACATCATGGCTGCGCTTGCCGGTTGTGGCGTTCATAATGCGATTGTCGCAATCGATGGCCCAGAAGTACCGATTATGGACGGCAGTTCGGCTGAGTTCGTCCGTGGGATCGTCGGCGCAGGTATCGTAAAGATGGCCGCACCTCTGAATGCGATTGAAATCCTAAAACCGGTAACTGTGCAAGTTGGAGGCGCATCAGCGACATTGACCCCGGCTACGACGCTTCAAATTGAAGTTACAATCGACTTTGAAGATCAGGCCATTGGCCATCAAAGAAAATCGTTGAACTTGGCCAATGGGGCATTCGTGCGAGAATTGTCAGACAGCCGTACTTTCTGCCGGAAGTCTGATGTTGAGCAGATGCATGCAAATGGCTTTGCCTTGGGTGGGTCTATCGAGAACGCAGTTGTCGTTGATGGCGATGCTGTTTTGACCCCTGGTGGCTTGCGTCACTCCGATGAAGCTGTGCGTCACAAGATGTTGGACGCGTTAGGTGATCTTCTGACTGCTGGTGCGCCAATTTTGGGGCGTTACGTGGGGACTCGTTCAGGTCATGCTGTTACGAATGCGCTGTTACATGCATTGTTTGCGGACGACTCTGCTTGGCGGTGGGTCAAGTGCGATGCACAAATAGCGGCGCGTTTACCTGGTGTCGGTGTGACTGAGGCCGATTTGATCGCTGTCGCTTAAACACAGGATCGTCATTGCACCGCTGCTCAGTATAAAAGGCATTTTGCCCCCGTTTTTTCTATGCTAACAATGTCTCAACGAGAGGCGATCAATGCCTTCTGGGGATGAGCAGCGGTGATGCGAGGGCTGGCAATGTCAGGCAAGCGGAAATTCAGCATAGAACGTGGACTTCGGGCCACGGTTGGTCTCTCAGCGATCACATTATTGGTTGCCTGCAGCGCTTTTGACCCGCGTACTCAAGGTGCGTTGGAGCAATACAGCGCCAAAGAAATTTTTGAGCGCGGTGAATATGAACTGGAACGCGGGCAAGGTGATGATGCTGCGTTTTACTTTGGTGAGATCGAGCGCCTTTATCCCTATTCAGAGTTCGCTAAGCGCGCATTGATCATGCAGGCGTTCTCCTATCATCGCGACCAGGATTATCCGAATTCACGTTCGTCGGCACAACGCTATATTGATTTTTACCCGGCGTCAGAGGATGCGGCATACGCGCAATACCTTTTAGCTTTATCGTACTACGATCAGATTGATGAAGTCGGCCGCGATCAAGGCCTGACCTTCCAAGCATTGCAGGCGCTGCGCACCGTCATCGAGCAGTACCCGGAAACCGAGTACGCGCGGTCTTCTGTTCTGAAGTTTGATTTGGCGTTTGACCATCTCGCAGCCAAAGAAATGGAAGTTGGCCGATATTATTTGAAGCGCAAGCACTATGCAGCCGCTGTGAACAGGTTCCGAGTTGTCGTTGAGGATTTCCAAACGACTTCGCACACGGCCGAAGCGCTCCACCGTTTGGTCGAAAGTTATCTTTCACTTGGGTTGACTGATGAAGCGCAGACTGCAGGTGCCATTCTAGGTCATAACTTCCAGTCCACAGAATGGTATCAAGAAAGCTATGCCTTGCTTACAGGGCAGGGCCTTGAAGCGCGATCCATAGGCACAAATTGGTTGTCAACAATCTATCGCCAAGTCGTTCGCGGCGAATGGCTGTGATCCGATCCTGACATGCTGCGCGGACTTGATATCCGGGACATGCTCATCATCGACCGGCTGGAGCTAGAGTTCCAAGCTGGTTTGAATGTGTTGACTGGCGAAACGGGTGCAGGCAAATCTATCTTGTTGGACTCTCTTGGGTTCGTATTGGGTTGGCGTGGTCGTGCCGAATTGGTGCGCAAAGGCGCCAAACAGGGAGAGGTGACTGCCTGGTTTGATCTGCCCGAAGGGCACGCAGCGCGTACAGTCCTCGAGGATCTGGGTTTAGAAGATTCACATGAGCTCATTCTGCGTCGTGTAAACTCGGCAGATGGACGCAAGACTGCTTGGGTCAATGATCGACGTGTTAGCGGTGAAGTTGTGCGTCGGTTATCTGAGACGCTGGTGGAATTGCATGGTCAACACGATGATCGTGGGCTGTTAAACCCACGAGGGCACCGTCAAATCTTAGATGAATTCGCTGGCTTAGAAGGTGATCTGGCGAAATTGCGCGACCTATGGCGTAATCTAGGGCTAGCGCAGTCCGAGCTAGCAAAACTCGAGGACAAAATCGCCGCAGCCAAAGAAGAAGAAGATTTCCTACGCCACGCGGTGGCCGAACTCGATACTTTGGCGCCCGTTGCAGGTGAAGAGGCAGAGTTGGACGCCCGCCGGCGCTTGATGCAAGGGGCCGAAAAAATCCGCGAAGACATTGTAAAGGCAGCTGAAGCGCTAGGACTCCATGGTGCAGAAGGTATGATATCCGATGCAGCGCGTTGGCTAGGTGATGCGTCAGATCATGCAGATGGGCAATTGGACGAAGCCTTAAGTGCGATCGATCGCTCGCTCGTCGAATTGGATGTAGCGCAGCAGGGAGTTGTGCGGTGTTTGGATGCATTAGCATTCAACCCCTCTGACCTAGATGATGCTGAGGAACGGTTGTTTGCAATCCGAGGATTAGCGAGAAAACACAACATTTTGGCGGACGATCTTCACTCATTGGCGCAAGATTTCCGTACGCGCCTTTCGGTGATTGATAGTGGTGGGGATGCTCTCGCGACACAGCGCACAGCTGTTACGAAAGCGCAGTCAGCCTATCGCGCTGCGGCAGAGAAGATCCGGGACAAGCGCTTTGCTGCGGCCAAAGCATTGGATAAAGCGGTTACGAAAGAGCTTGCTCCCTTGAAAATGGATCGCGCTGTTTTCGAAACGCAACTGACATCGGCTGCTGAGGGACCTGAGGGAATGGATGACGTGGCCTTTGCTGTGGCCACAAACCCGGGCGCACCCGCAGGACAACTGAACAAAATTGCGTCTGGTGGTGAGTTGAGTAGGTTCTTGTTGGCGTTAAAGGTCTGTTTATCAAAGGCCGGCACTGGCGGAACCACAATGATTTTTGATGAGATTGATCGCGGGGTTGGAGGCGCAACTGCAGATGCGGTCGGACGGCGTCTTGCCGAATTGGCGGACGGCGGACAAATCTTGGTAGTTACCCACTCACCGCAAGTCGCGGCATTGGCTGGCCATCATTGGCGCGTTGAAAAGCGGCAAACCGCAACGGAAACGACTTCGACAGTCGTTCCTTTGTCGAATGATCATCGGATTGATGAAATCGCAAGGATGCTTTCTGGAGATACAATCACGGATGCAGCACGTAATGCTGCGCGTGCCTTGATGAATGACTAGCATTCAAAGCATAAGTTATTAATTTTGCTTAATCATTTTTCCAGGGTTCAATAAGGAATTCGGATCCAACGCACGTTTGATTTCGCCCATGACGCCCCATGCAGCCCCGTGTTCCGCCTCCATAAAATCTAGTTTACCCATGCCGACACCATGCTCACCTGTGACGGTGCCGCCAAGTTCCAAGGCGCGTTCGGCCATTCGATTTGCCAAGTCCTTTGCCGTCGCCTTTTCGCTCGTACTTTCCGGGTCGATCAACAGAATAGCATGGAAATTGCCATCCCCTACGTGGCCCAAGATTGGTCCGGGTAGACCGCTTTTTGCGATGTCTTCTTGGGTCTTCTTAATAGCGGTTGCGAGCTTGGAAATCGGCACACAGACGTCAGTGACCAAAGCCGTTGCGCCAAATCGACTTTTGGTGATGGCATAATAGGCGTCATGGCGAACCTTCCAAAGCTTGTTACGGTCTTCGGCTTTCGTGGCCCAGTCATAACTTTGCGCTTCGTAGTCCTTTGCGATCTCGCCAAAGGTTTGGGCATCCTCTTTGACGGCTTGCTCACTTCCATGGAATTCGACCAATAGATGGGGTTGTGAGGGTAGGCCTAAACCGCCATGTGCGTTCACGGCGTCAACACTCGCACGATCGAGCAGTTCGATGCGGGCCATCGGGACACCCATCTGGATTGTTGCGATGACGGCATCGACTGCTTGATCAACAGTTTCAAAGGCACAGGCGGCGGCGCCGATGGATTGCGGTTGGCCATGCAGGCGCAGCGACAGTTCAGTTATGATCCCCAGCGTTCCTTCGGATCCGACAAACAAGCCGGTCAGGTCGTACCCCGCGCTGGATTTACGGGCGCGTGTCCCGGTCCGAATGATGCGACCATCTGCCAGAACGACCTCTAACCCGATGACATTGTCGCGCATTGTTCCGTACCGCACTGTGGTTGTGCCGCTTGCGCGCGTGGCTGCCATGCCTCCGAGCGATGCATTCGCGCCTGGATCAACTGGAAAGAACAAGCCCGTCGCGCGTAACTCTTCGTTCAGCGCGATGCGGGTCAGACCGGGTTGAACGCGCGCGTCCATGTCTTCTGCGTTGACCTCTAGAACCTTGTTCATGTGAGACATGTCAATTGTTATCCCGCCTCGAACGGCCAACGCATGCCCTTCGAGCGATGTCCCTGTGCCCCAGGCCACGATTGGACAACCATGTTCGGCACAAATCGTAACGATTTGGGAAACGTCTTGCGTGGTCGCAGGATAGGCGACAGCGTCGGGCAATACGGTTTCGAAGTGCGTTTCGTTCTGCCCATGTAATGCCAAATCAGACTTGGACCGAGTAACGCGATCGCTTAGGACCGATTCAAGTGCTGAAATTGCGGATTCAATTGACATGAGTGAGGTTTCCATTTGCCGTCTTTGCCGCGTAAACTACGACGAGCACTATACGGATGCTAGGGAACAAATCGAATGAGTGCCTCGTTTAGGTCAAGGCTAGGAAGCGAACGCGCTCGTATCGCGTCGAAATGTGCCCATGGGTTTGCACTGTTAAAGTCGCGGGGCCCAAGCCAGGTTCAATTTTGGTTTATCGCCTTGATGATTGGGTGCTCTGCTGGCGCTGCGGCAGTTCTTTTTCGCTTATCAATCGATTGGCTCCAGGGCTTTGCCTATGGCACCGACGATCCGAATACGCTGCACAGCTTTGCAGCCAATCTCGCTTGGTATCATCTCTTGGGCCTTCCAATTGTGGGAGGGCTGGTTGTTGGCTTGATCTTTGATCGATTTACGAGCGACGGACGTGTGAGGTCGGTTGCAGATGTGGTCGAAGGCGCAGCGCTGCACGACGGAAGAGTTCAGGTGCGCCAAGGGGTCGCCTCAGCGGCCGCAAGTTTAGTTACTTTGTCGACAGGTGGATCGACCGGACGTGAGGGGCCAGTTGTCCACCTTGCTGCGATGATCTCGACTGTTGTTTGCCGCGTCATTCGTGCGGATGGAATTACGGGGCGTGACCTATTGGGTTGCGCGGTAGCAGCTGCTGTATCCGCCAGTTTCAATGCACCAATTGCGGGCGCTTTGTTCGCGATGGAAGTGGTGTTGCGTCACTTTGCAATACACGCGTTCGCACCCATTGTGATCGCCTCGGTGGCGGGAACAGTTGTTAGTAGATCGGTGTTCGGTGACGTAACCGAGTTTACACTTCCTGTTGCGAATTCACTGGCGTTCTATGCCGAACTCCCAGCTTATTTGATCCTTGGTTTAGTCTGTGGCGCTGTTGCTGTCGCTCTGATGAAAGCGATTTTCTGGGCCGAAGATTTTGGCAATCTGGTACAATCGCGCACACGATTGCCTGCTTTCTTACGTCCAGCGATTGCTGGTGCAGCGCTTGGCGGCTTGGCGATCTTTTGGCCACACGTCATCGGCGTTGGATATGAAACGACTTCAGCGGCTCTGACTGGTAAGGTTCTTTGGTACGAAGCAATCGTCTTGGTCACGCTGAAAGTTATTGCCGTCGCGATCACAATGGGCGGCCGGATGGGCGGTGGTGTATTCTCACCATCCTTGATGGTGGGGGCGCTGACCGGACTTGTATTTGGCGTTGTTGCGACAAGCATTTTTCCATCGGTGTCGGGTGAGGAAACGCTTTATGCGCTTGCTGGTATGGGTGCAGTTGCTGCAGCGGTGCTCGGTGCGCCAATATCAACCACATTGATTGTATTCGAGCTAACAGGCGACTGGCAGACCGGATTGGCTGTGATGGTTGCAGTTTCCATGTCCATTTCACTCGCATCGCGTTTGGTTGATCGGTCATTCTTCTTGACGCAACTTGAGCGTCGAAATGTGCACTTGGCTGCGGGACCACAAGCGTATCTGCTCGCCACGTTCAAAGTTGCAAATGTCATGCGGGCTACCGAAGCGGAAGATGCCGCTTCAGAAGACGCGTGTTGGGATTTGATCTCGGATGGGGTGTATATTGACGGCAATGCAACATTGGAACAGGCGATGCCGCTTTTCGAGCAAGGGAACCATGCCTTTATTCCTGTCGTCACGCTCGGGGCGCAAGATTCTCCACCAGAATTGTGGGGCGCTTTATTTCAGGTGGATGCGCTTAAGGTGATGAACAAAGCCCTAGCCGAAACAGCGGCTGAGGAACATTCTTAGACTTCTTCAACAGTGGCTTTGCTCGCGTAGAAGGCGAAATATCCCTTAATCTGTTCGACCCCTTTGATGGGGTCTTCATATGACCAACACGCGTCCTTGATCTCGCCGCTTTTGGCGATGATCGAATAATACGTTGCTTTTCCTTTGAAAGGACAGCTTGAGTTCGTCTCTGTCCTTTCGAGAAAAGCCATCGCAATATCATTTCGCGGAACGTAGATGACTGGGCTGTTGTTGCCTTCGCTCAATTCAAGCGATGCTTTGGTTTCCCCCAAGACAGCCCCGCCAGCACGAACAACCCAAGTCCCGGAGGCGGGCCTGATGGTAATGTGATCTGTCAAAACGTATTCCTTTCGCGTCAAGCGATGCTGCCAAGACTGGCCCTATAAAGCAGCGCAAGCCTGCATTAGCCATTCAAGGTCCGCGCCATCAACCAATGGCCCAATTTTAGCGAGCGTATCAGCGTGATAAGCGTTAATCCAGTCGCGCTCAGGCTCGGACAAAAGTGTTAGATCAATCAAGCGTCGATCGATTGGGACATATGTTAAGGTTTCAAAACTTAGCATTTTCCTGTCATCAGCACCTGCTAAGTGCGGTGCCGGACGCACAACAATTAGGTTTTCAATGCGAATGCCAAATTCACCTGCACGATAGTATCCAGGTTCATTTGATAAGATCATTCCATCTTTCAAAGCGACAGCGCCGCGGCGTGACAGGTTCTGCGGGCCCTCGTGGACGCAAAGATAGCTGCCAACACCATGGCCAGTTCCATGGTCATAATCCATCCCGGCGGTCCACAACGGATAGCGCGCTAAGGCGTCCAAGTGTTGACCTGCGACGCCAATAGGAAAACGCGCACGACTGATCGCGATCATACCCTGTAGAACGCGGGTAAAGCAGGCGCGATGCAATTCCGAGGGTTCCCCAACGATAATTGTACGTGTGATGTCCGTCGTCCCATCAATGTACTGCCCGCCGCTGTCGACCAGCAGTAATTCATTAGGCTTCACCTGACGGTTTGTGCCTTCCGTAACGCGGTAATGTACGATCGCGCCGTCGGCCCCAGCGCCGCAAATTGTGTCAAAGCTGATATCCTGTAGTTGGTTGGTATCGCGGCGGAACTGTTCCAATTGACGCACGACGTCAATTTCCGTCAGCCCACCTTGCGGCGCATTTGCATCGATCCAAGCTAAAAACCGCACCATCGCAGCGCCATCCCGTAGATGCGCTGCTTTGGAGCCTGCGATTTCGGCTTCATTTTTGCAAGCTTTCGGCAATGCGCATGGATCATCGCTATGATGGATCGCAATCTTTGCACCAGAGAGGGCGCTCGCGATCGCTGCGGGACAGGATTTAGGATCAAGGCCAATTGTGTCGCCCTGTTTTTCAAGGCGAGCCAACAAGGTATCAACGGCGTGGATACGGACGTCGGTCCCTAAGTGGTCGGAAACATCGGACGTCTTGCCAGGTTCTGCAAACAGATCGACAGATCCATCTGTTTGAAGAATGGCAAAGCAGTGGGGTACTGGGTTGCGTTCAATGTCGCGTCCACGGATATTCAAGAGCCAGGCGATACTGTCTGGTTTTGTAAGAACAAATGGGAATTTGAGATCTGCGCCAAGTCGAACACGCTTTGCCGAGGATGTTTCGCCAGCAAATTCATCAGGATACACGGTGAACTTTGCGTCCGGAGCTGGTGGCTGATCTTGCCAGATTGCGTCTACCAAGTTTTCAGTCGCTGCCAATTCGATCCCGGTATCAGTCAAGGATTTGGATAGTTGCCGAATGCCGTCAACGGTGTGAAGCCATGGATCGTAGGCAATACGTGAGCCGCTTTCTGAGTGATCTTTGAGCCAGTCGCCGAGCTGAACTTCAGGCCAATCGATCGGTGTGAATTCATCAGCAACTTGGTCGCGAACTTGCAACCGGTAACGACCATCAACAAACACGCCTGCAATATTCGCTAATGCTGCGCAAAAACCTGCGGATCCGGTGAATCCCGTTAGCCAAGCGAGGCGCGCATCGCGATCGGCGACATACTCGCCCTGATGAGCATCAGCGCGCGGAACAAGAAAGCCATCGACGGATTTGGCTTGCATCAATTTGCGCAACGCCGCGAGGCGCGGCGGACCCTGTTCGGGGCGTGTTGGTGCCTCAAAGGTTTGAAACATGATGGCCCTCCTAAATGTGTTTTTGGCCGGTCAGCTTGCGCGGCGCATTCCCAAGACGCGAGCGCGGCTGCGCGGATCGCTATCAAAAAGACTTGCCAATTGTTCGGTCATGGCACCGGCCAATTGTTCCACATCTGTTATCGTTACGGCGCGGTCATAATAGCGTGTCACATCATGACCGATCCCGATTGCGACCAGTTCCACGGCTTTGCGTTTTTCGACCATGGCGATCACGTCGCGTAGGTGTTTCTCTAGGTAATTCGCAGGGTTAACGGACAAAGTTGAATCATCGACCGGTGCACCATCCGAGATGACCATCAGTACTTTCCGTTGCTCTGGGCGGTTTTGTAAACGGCGGTTTGCCCATTCGAGCGCTTCACCGTCGATGTTTTCTTTTAACAGCCCTTCTTTCATCATTAGGCCCAAGTTCGGTCGAGCACGACGCCAAGGCGCGTCAGCTGCTTTGTAAACGATGTGGCGGAGATCATTCAAACGCCCCGGCGTGACTTCGCGCCCTTCCTTCAGCCAATCTTCGCGGGCTTGACCACCTTTCCAGGCTTTCGTGGTAAAACCCAGGATTTCGACTTTCACATCACATCGTTCAAGCGTACGTGCCATGACGTCTGCGCAAATCGCAGCGATAGAGATCGGGCGTCCACGCATCGAGCCCGAATTGTCGAGCAGCATGGTCACGACCGTGTCGCGGAATTCCATGTCTTTCTCGACTTTGAACGACAGCGGTGTGGTAGGTGACGCAACAACACGTGCCAAACGGCCAGCATCCAAGATGCCTTCTTCCCGGTCGAATTCCCAACTGCGATTTTGTTTTGCCTGGAGGCGACGCTGTAGTTTGTTGGCCAAGCGGCTCACTGCGCCTTTAAGCGGTTCTAGCTGTTGATCCAAATAGCTTCGTAAACGTTCTAATTCAGCGGGTTCTGCCAAATCCTCTGCTGAAATTTCTTCGTCATATTCAGTTGAATAGACGCGGTAATCTGGGTCGGCGTCAGAAATCGGTTGAGGGGCAGGTGGTTCGAGAGGGGCTTCGCCATCAGGCATTTCGGTTTCTTCGCCCATCTCAGTATCAGCCATGTCGTCCATGCTGACTTGCGCTTCGGACGCGTCTTGCTGATCTTCTTGGCTTTGCTCTGGACTTGCTTCGGCTTCATCGCCTTCGCTGTCGTCGTCGCCGGTGCTATCGGGTTCTTCTTCCTCGTCTTGGCCTTCCTGGGCCTCGTCCTGTTGATCCTCGTCGCTCGTATCTGGATCGTCGCCAAGCTGGTCTGCATAGCCCATATCAGCGATCATCTGACGCGCTAACTTGGCAAAGGTTTGCTGGTCGGACAAAGCGTCTTGGAGCGTTTCTAGCGTCCCGCCGCAGTGGTCCTCAATAAAGCCACGCCATAGGTTCATGACGTTTTCTGCGCCCGGCGGAAGGTCGCGGCCTGTTGCCAAATGCCGGATCAGATAACCTGCCGCTGTCGCCAGCGGGGCATCAGAGGATTGTTTGACCTGATCATAGCCTTTGCGCATCGCCTCATCGCCGATTTTGGCGTCGATGTTGCCGGCTGTGCCCGGCATGTGGCGCGCGCCCACCGCTTCGATCCGTGCGGTTTCCATCGCCTCATACAGATCCTTGGCCATTTGGCCCTGTGGCATGTATTTAGCAGCGGTTTTTTCGTCGTGGAATTTGTGACGCAGCGCAAATGAGTCCGCTGTTCCACGGGCAAGCAAAACCTCTTCCCGTGTCATGCGACGGCTGACCTGGGGCAATCGGATCGTCTCAGATGTTTGCCCCGCAGGATCAATCGAATAGCTGACCGACAACTCAGGATCGTCCGCCATGACTTTGGTCGCCTCGGCGAGCGCCTTTTTGAACGGATCGGCTGGGTTGTCGTTCGGTTTGCTCATTTACTTACATTTCAAATTTCATGTGAGGCCAATGATTGAAGTATCTGAAGCTAGACTACCCCAAGCTCAAGCTCGCTGCGCTCTCCGGCAATTCTTCATCAAAACAACGCTGATAGAACTCGGCAACTGTCTGACGCTCTAGCTCGTCACACTTATTCAAGAACGATAGGCGGAAGGCGTAGCCCACGTCTTGGAAGATGCGGGTATTTTCGGCCCATGCGATGACGGTTCTTGGTGACATCACGGTAGACAGATCGCCGTTCATGAACGCCGTGCGGGTTAGATCCGCGACTGTCACCATCTGGCTGACTGTCTTACGGCCGACTTCGGTATTGAAGTGTGGTGATTTTGACAGAACGATTGCGGCTTCTGCATCGTTGGACAAATAGTTCAGCGTTGCGACGAGCGACCAACGGTCCATCTGCGCTTGGTTGATCTGCTGCGTGCCGTGGTAAAGGCCCGTTGTGTCACCCAAACCGACAGTGTTTGCAGTGGCAAATAGGCGGAAATACGGGTGCGGTTCGATGATCTTGTTCTGATCCATCAACGTCAGCTTGCCGTCTGTTTCGAGTACGCGCTGGATCACGAACATAACGTCTGCACGACCCGCATCATATTCGTCAAAAACAATCGCAACTGGATTGCGCAGACACCAAGGCAGGATGCCTTCGTGGAATTCAGTGACCTGGACACCGTCACGCAGTTTGATCGCATCTTTACCGATCAAGTCGATCCGGCTGATGTGGCTGTCGAGGTTCACACGTACGGCGGGCCAATTCAAACGCGCCGCGACCTGTTCAATGTGCGTAGATTTACCTGTGCCGTGGTATCCTTGAACCATGACACGGCGGTTGTATCCAAAACCAGCAAGGATCGCGAGCGTCGTGTCCGGGTCAAATTTGTAGGTGCTATCGATTTCGGGAACACGATCCGAACCATCGGCAAAGCCTTTGACTTTCATGTCGCTATCAATGCCAAAAACTTCACGAACCGAGATTTCTTCGGTTGGTTTTGCATCTATATCGATCATACCGTCGGCCATCCTACTGTCTTTCTCTGCGTAATAATATTGCTTGGTCTTTGGATGCTACATAACGCGGAGAGGAGCAAGGGGAAGGGCTGGAAATTTATATCCTGAAACCCCTTTCAGGTGGAGTCTCACGCTGACTTCACAAGCGCGTGCAAAATTGCATTCGCTCTATGTAATCAGACGGCCCGTTTGCTAGAGATATTGCAGAAATAGGAGATCGATATGAACCGCCGCCAGTTTACTGCATCCATCTTGACTGCAACTGCCCTGCCAAGCATCGGGTTTGCTGAGGGCAATTTCGAAGTCACCCGTACAGACGCAGAATGGCGTGCTTTGCTGACGGACATTCAGTACCGCGTGATGCGCGAAGAGGCAACCGAGCGCGCCGGTTCAAGTCCATTGGATAAAAACTATGCTGCCGGCACATATATTTGCCGCGGTTGCGATTTGCCGTTGTATCCGTCCGAAACCAAATACGACAGTGGGACAGGTTGGCCAAGTTTTTACCAATCTTTGCCAAATGCTGTTCGCACCAAACCTGATCGCAAATTGTTTCGAACACGCACAGAGGTTCACTGCAGACGCTGCGGGAGCCATCTTGGGCACATTTTTGACGACGGCCCTGCACCCACCGGGAAACGTCATTGTCTAAACGGTGTTTCTTTGGTGTTCCGTTCCGCATAGGAAACAGTGTGTCCATGAAATTGAGGCTCCGCGTGCTTGCGTAGGAGCGCCGCACTTCGTACCTAAGAGCTTCCAGAGTTACGATCGGAAGTGTGTTTTGAAGAGTTTTGGTTGGTCCAGCTTGTCCAAGGGCGAGCGGGCCGTGTTAGTGAGTTATGCGATTGCCGCTCTCTTTGGTGGATGGTTATCCTATGTCGCTACTGAACGTCTGGCAAATGGCGATCTACCGCTGATGTTTCCGACATATTACGAATTGTGGACATTCATCGCTGGCGGTGTTGGTACCATTCTTGGAATCTACCTTGGTCGCAGATATTTGGGCCACCCAGGGATTTCAGGTCTCGCAAAGTTGGCTTTGGGATTGATTTCGATAAACTTTATAGCCGCATTGATTTCTGGAACCTTGGCATTGCCCTTCTTTGGCACGATGTTTGGGCCTCTGGCGCTGATTGGTACGTTGATAACTTACCCGATCCTGACCATTATTTGGTTCGTTTGTCTGTACAACGCACACATGGCTCACGGGCTTTACCTCCAAGAGCGTAACAGTATTTTTCGGACGTTGCCTTTGGATCAACGCCCGATAACACCCTAAGGTTTAATCTGTTTCGCGAAGGTTGCGACTGTCTTTGATCTGATCCCAAGCCCATACAACCTCTGCCAACTGCTCTTCTTGGCTGCGATCGCCACCGTTCATGTCTGGGTGAAGAACTTTGATCAATGCTTTGTAGGCTTTACGGATGCGCTGTTTTGACCAATCATCCTGCGCCTCAAGGATATCCATTGCGCGTCGCTCAGTTGGCGGCAGCCGACGTTTGGCGCCCCCGTTTTTGCCCGGGTTCTGCGTCGCGTTCTCACCCAAAACTTGATGGGCGTCGTCGATGCCTAGACGGGCCCAAGCGGCTTCTTCAACGGTGCGTTTAAAGGGTTTTGTCGGCCGTTCCCATGTCTTGTCACGCTCCATCTGGGCCATCGCTTCGGCCTCGGACGTTGTATCAAAGAAATTCCATTTAAGGTTATATTCACGGACGTGGGTTTGGCAAAACCACAAGAAATCATCCAAGATATCGGGCGATTTAGGCGCACGATACTTTCCTGCTTCTTGACATCCTTCATGATCGCAAACGCGTGTTGAGGTCTCAGACGCACCTGACATCCCACGACGACCGCGTGGGTTCTTTTTCTTAGAAGTCGAAACCGACATATCGAAACCAAACGGATCTTTTTTGTCCATGTCACATGTTCCCTTCACGACTCGGCGGATGGAGAATAAACCCTCTGTCAGAAGATAGAAGAGGCTGGAGCGAAATAATGAAATTAAAAGATGAAATTCATGCGCGCTTGCAAGAAAGTTTCACGCCAACCCATCTGGACGTTATTAATGAAAGCCATTTGCATGCTGGTCACGCTGGCGATGACGGTTCGGGGGAAAGCCATTGGCGTGTCGTGATAGTTGCCGACGCGTTTGCGGATCTAAGCAGGTTAGCGCGCCACCGGGCTGTTCACGCAGCATTGGGCAAAAAGGTTATGACGACGCTCCACGCGCTCGCCCTGGACATTAAGGCGCCGTAGTAGGTCAATTATCTTCTGAGGAAGCTTCAGGCGTTTCGGTATCAAGTAAGTCGTCGTTCGTTGTTTCGTCGCTATGCTTGGCGTCGGTGACTTCTTCTTCGGAATCTTCTTCAAAGTCGTCAATTATCGCTTCTTCTTTGACTATTTCATCAATGGTCTTCCGAAACACCAAAACGTTTTGAAACACGGTCGTTTTGTTCATTAGCCCGTCACGTTCCTCGGATGGAAGCGTTTCCGCGCGTACAAATTCCCACCCTTCCGCAGCAAGCTCATTTAGCTTTTTCTCTATGCCATGCGCAAATCGCGCGTCAGATCCTTTGATCCCTCGTGATTTGAGGCCGCGTTTTGGGGCGGGAATCACTTTGTACTGGATTGGCATTTCGAAACTTTCTGGCTTGTTTGGTGAGCGATTTATCAATGGATCGCGAGTAATGGAAGGTCTGTGCAAACATTGTCGACAAATGGGCAGTAATGAGGCGCTAATTGGGCAGAAATTTGACTAGAATGTGGCGGGTATTTTAGAAAACTGCGAATTGTAAATTAGTAGGTGACCTTATGAAAAAAATTATATTAGCAGGCGTATTAACCGCTTTTTCAGCGATTAGTGCAAATGCGGCATCGATCCTTACAAACGGCAGCTTCGAAGAAAGCTACGATGAGGGCGCGGGTTTAGTTTCCTCACATAGTGGCGGGAACTGGCTGCAATACTCCAGCATCCCAGGTTGGACGGTATTCGGAGACAACGCATTCGAAATCCAAACGACTGCTTTGGGAATTATAGATGCGCCAGACGGAAGCCGTTACGTAGAGCTTGATGCTCACGGGCGAAACCCAAATGCTGGTATCCGGCAAGAGGTTCAACTTGAAGTCGGGTCATATCGATTGACTTTCTATTATAGTCCACGTGTTGATGAGACGCCGACGAACACAAACGATGTTAAGTTCCGTGTTCGACAGGACGACTCAAATATCTTGTTGGGTACAATTCTCGGCGCTCCAAATGATACTTATCCTCATGGAAAATGGACCAAGGTCACGGCTTCATTCGAAGTTGCCGCTGCTGGGGCATACAACCTAGATTTTTGGGCGCCGCGCTTGAATGGTGGTAACACATTGGGTGGTTTCATTGACGATGTTTCGCTTGAAGCTGTCCCACTTCCTGCCCCTGCTTTGATGTTGCTGGCTGGCGTTGGTGCTCTCGGCGCAATGCGCCGTAAGAAAGCCTAATAGGCTTCGATCTAAGAATAGAAAAAGGCGCCTGAGGGCGCCTTTTTTAGTGTTTTGGTGAATGTCGGCCTAGGATTGGCTTAGCTTCGCTTGGATCAGTTGGTTGACGATTGCTGGGTTCGCTTTGCCGCCCGTTGCTTTCATCACTTGACCCACGAACCAACCCGCTAGCTTTGGATTGTCCTTGGCCTTTTCGACCTGTGCTGGGTTGGCCGCGATGATCTCATCGAGAGCCGTTTCAATCGCGCCAGTGTCTGTAACCTGCTTCATGCCACGCTCTTCTACGATTTGTGCGGGATCACCGCCCTCGGTGTAGACAATCTCGAACAGGTCTTTGGCAATCTTACCAGAAATGTCACCAGATTTGATCAGTGTAATAATGCTGCCGAGTTGATCGGCGGACACTGGACTTTCTTTGATGCCTTTGTCGTCGTCTTTCTTAAGGCGACCAAAGAGTTCGTTGATCACCCAGTTCGCGGCAAGCTTACCATCACGGCCCGCTGCTACTTCTTCAAAGTAGGCGGCATTTTCGGCCTCTGCTGTTAGAACGCTGGCGTCGTAATCGGACAAACCAAAGTCAGCGATAAAGCGCGATTTTTTGGCGTCAGGCAGTTCGGGCAGGGTGGAGGCAATGTCATCGACCCAAGACTGTTCAATTTCGAGCGGCAAAAGATCCGGATCTGGGAAGTAGCGATAGTCATGTGCTTCTTCCTTAGAGCGCATGGACCGTGTTTCGTTTTTATCCGGATCGTATAGGCGCGTTTCTTGAACGACCTCTTTGCCGTCTTCAAGCAATGCAATCTGACGGCGTGCCTCGACGTCGATCGCCATCTGGATAAAACGCATAGAGTTCATGTTCTTGATTTCGCAGCGCGTGCCGAGATGCCCAAAATCTTGTGTGGCTTGGTATTTCTCGTAGTCGCCCGGTTTGCAGATTGAGACGTTCACGTCTGCGCGCAGGTTGCCGTTCTGCATGTTGCCGTCGCAGGTACCCAAATAGCGCAAGATCTGGCGCAGCTTGCCAACATAGGCTGCCGCTTCTTCTGGCCCGCGGATGTCAGGGCGGCTGACGATTTCCATCAGCGCAACGCCTGTGCGGTTCAAGTCTACAAATGACATATGCGGATCCATATCGTGGATCGATTTGCCGGCATCCTGTTCTAAGTGAATACGTTCGATGCGGACTAGGCGTGCTGTGCCGTCGCCCATTTCAACGAGGACTTCGCCTTCGCCAACGATTGGATGGTATAGCTGTGAGATCTGATAGCCCTGCGGCAGATCTGGATAAAAGTAGTTCTTGCGGTCAAAGGCGGAAAATAGATTGATCTCAGCTTTGAGGCCTAGCCCTGTTCGAACAGCTTGCTCGACACAACCTTCATTGATGACGGGGAGCATACCAGGCATCCCGGCGTCGACGAATGCAACATTGCTGTTTGGTTCAGCGCCAAACAAGGTCGATGCACCCGAGAACAATTTCGCAGCGGTCGCGACCTGTGCGTGGACTTCTAGTCCGATGACCAATTCCCAATCAGAAGTGGCACCAGCGATGACTTTCGGAGTGGGGGCGTCGTAAGTGAGATCAAGCATAGGGCATAACCATATAGATGTGCGTTTCAATTTGGGTTTAGGGCAACGCCAATTCGGGGGCAAGCGCTAGGTGGTATGCCGACTGGTCGTTGCCACGGTAAAATGCGTACTATCTCTTGTTCAGCAGGTCGGAGGATTTTCATTGGCGAAAATGCGCAGAAAACAAGATCTTCCGGTGAAGGCCTGTGCAACCTGCGGCAAACCGTTCACGTGGCGCAAGAAGTGGGCAAAGGTGTGGGATGAGGTTCTGTATTGTTCGGATCGCTGTAGATCCAATAAACACCTTCAAAAAGAAATTGGTAAATAAATATTACCACCCGTGTTGCCTATAGGAAACTTTTGTTCTAATGCCAGTATGAACACGCAGGTTACGCAGGAGATTTGTCGATGCCAGAATACATTGAAAAACACGGGCTTCAGGTTGATGCCATCTTGGCGAATTTTATTGAAGCTCAGGCGTTGCCGGGATCAGGTGTGGAAGCTGATGTATTTTGGGCAGGTCTTTCTGATTTGTTAGAGGGGTTCGGCCCGAAAAATCTTGCGTTCTTGCAAAAGCGCGATGAGATCCAACAAGAAGTAGACGCTTGGCACGTTGCGAACCGCGACGGCCCGCATGATCGTGACGCGTATCAAGCCTTTCTTGAGAAAATCGGATATTTGGTGGAAGAGGGCGACGATTTCGAAATTGAAACCCAAAATGTCGATCCTGAAATTGCAAAAGTGCCTGGACCACAATTGGTGGTCCCGATCACCAATGCGCGATTTGCGCTAAACGCTGCGAACGCACGCTGGGGCAGTTTATATGACGCGTTTTACGGCACCGATGCGATGGGTATTTTGCCACCAAAAGGTGGATATGACCGTGGGCATGGCAGTCGTGTCGTCGCGCGTTCACGCGTTTTTTTGGATGACGCATTCCCGATTGCAGGGACCAGCCACGCCGATGTGCGTCGCTACCATGTCGAGAAGGGCGCATTGTTGGTGGATGATCAGCCACTGAAATCGCCTGAGAAGTTTGTTGGCTATTCTGGTGATCCAAAAGCGCCGGACATGATTTTGTTGTGCAACAACGGTTTGCATGTGCAACTGATATTTGACCGTGCGCACCCGATTGGCAGCCGCGATCAAGCGCTATTGGCCGATGTACGTATCGAAAGCGCCGTGTCGGCCATTATGGACTGTGAGGACTCAGTAGCCTGTGTCGACGCAGAAGATAAAGTCGAAGCCTATGGCAATTGGTTGGGCTTGATGCAGGGCAACCTTGAAAGCTCCTTCGAAAAGGGCGGTAAGACGATGACGCGTCGTTTGGCCGATGACGTGTCCTATCTGACACCGAACGGTGAAGCTGCGAGCATGAAAGGTCGTGCGCTGCTTTGGATCCGCAATGTCGGTCACTTGATGACGAACCCTGCGATCCTGACCAAAGATGGCAAAGAGGCATATGAGGGCCTCATCGATGCTATGGTCACGACGCTGATCGCAATGCACGACCTGCAACGCGAAAGCGGTAATTCTGTCCACGGGTCAGTCTACGTTGTAAAACCAAAAATGCATGGGCCCGACGAAGTCGCGTTCACGAACGAAATCTTTAGCCATGTTGAGAAAACTCTCGGTTTGCCAGCAAACACCGTCAAAATCGGCATTATGGATGAAGAGCGCCGAACGACGGTGAACCTCAAAGAATGTATCCGTGCTGCAAAGCATCGTGTTGCTTTTGTTAACACAGGCTTCCTTGATCGTACGGGCGATGAAATCCACACCTCGATGGAAGCGGGACCATTTAGCCGCAAAGACTTTATCAAGCGTAAGGCGTGGATCGGAGCGTATGAGGACCAGAACGTCGATATCGGTTTGGAATGCGGGTTTTCTGGCAAGGCGCAAATCGGCAAAGGCATGTGGGCAATGCCTGACATGATGGCGGCGATGTTGGAGCAAAAGATCGGGCATCCAAAATCTGGTGCGAACTGTGCGTGGGTGCCTAGCCCAACAGCAGCTACTCTGCACGCGCTGCACTATCATGCAGTTGATGTGATGGCGGTTCAGGCCAAGTTGCGGGCAGGCGGGCGTCGCGCGTATGTGTCGTCGATCCTAGATATTCCATTGGCGACGTTCCAACGCTGGACGCCGTCACAAATTCAACGCGAAGTCGAGAACAATGCACAGGGTATCCTTGGATACGTCGTGCGCTGGATTGACCAAGGTGTCGGATGTTCGAAAGTTCCAGATCTTGATGACGTTGGGCTCATGGAAGACCGCGCAACCTGCCGCATTTCGAGCCAAGCTCTCGCCAACTGGCTACACCATGAAGTGATCGAAGAAAGCCAAGTGATGGACGCGATGCGCAAAATGGCAGAAGTCGTAGACCGTCAGAACGAGAACGATCAATCTTACCGACCAATGGCGCCTGATTTTTCCGGTATCGCGTTTCAAGCAGCCTGTGACCTAGTCTTTAAAGGCCGTGAGCAGCCATCAGGCTACACAGAACCGGTATTGCATCGCCGTCGTTTGGAACTCAAAGCACAAAGCAATCACTAAGGATCAAAGACATGGCTGAAATCTCATCAAATCGCGCGCGCACGATCATCCGCAAGACCCTCGCTAAAGGCAAAGAAATGGGGCTAAAGCCCTTGTCAGTTGTTGTTTTGGATGCAGGGGGCCACGTCAAGGCATTCGAACGCGAAGACGGTGCAGCGCCTGGCCGTTTTGCGATCGCGCATGGTAAAGCCTACGGCGCGGTTATGCTCGGAATGCCCGGCAGCGCGCAAATGGCACGCGCTGAACAGCAAGATTACTTTATGAATGCTGTAAACGGGGTCTATGGCGGCCAAGTTGTCCCGGTACCGGGTGGAATCCTTGTGCACGACAAGCGTGGCAATGTGATTGGCGCACTGGGTGTCACTGGCGACACATCTGACAATGACTTGATTGCTGGAATGGCGGGTTTAGAGGCCGCAGGCCTAACCGGAAAAGGCTAAATAAACTGCACACTGCGCATAACGAAGCGCAGTGTGCATAATCTGCACCCTAAGTGCGCGCAGATTGCGGGTTTTCATCCCAGAAGAAGCCCTTAGATTGGACGGGAGAGGATAACCTATGACTCGTCCAATTATTGGCATTATCGGCAATCACTATTTGATCAATGATGAATACCCAGCACACGCTGCGGGTACCATGAACTCTGATGCGGTGGTCGAGGTCTGTGGTGGAATGCCGCTGATCGTACCAAGCGACCCTAAATACGTGTCAGTTGAAGAGTTGATGGCAGTTTGTCACGGGTTTGTTTTTACCGGCGGTCGCCCAAACGTTCACCCAGAAGAATACGGCGAACAAGAAACCCCTGCGCACGGCGACTTTGACCGTGCGCGCGATGGCGTCGCTTTACCGCTGATCCGCGCATGTGTTGAGGCGGGATTGCCAGTCCTAGCGATTTGCCGCGGTTTTCAAGAGTTGAACGTAGCATTTGGTGGATCACTCTATCCGGAAATCAGGGAACTACCAGGGCGAGACAACCATCGCATGCCACCAGATGGTACGATGGATGAAAAATTCGCGATGCGTCATGTCGTAACAGTTAACGATGGTGGCCCGTTTCACCGCGTATTCGGCAATACACAAGTGATGACCAATTCGCTGCATGGGCAGGGGATCAAAGTTGCCGGTGAGCGAATTATCGTAGATGGGCATGCGCCTGATGGGACGCCCGAAGCCATTTACGTTAAAGACGCGCGTGGTTTTGCGCTGGGCGTCCAGTGGCATCCAGAATGGAACGCTGGCTTGGATCCGGTATCGCGTCCGCTTTTTGAGGCGTTTGGGACTGCTGTGCATGATTGGCGCAACGACCAGGCCAGAGCAGAGCTTTTGACAGCTCTGCCTAAGGCAAGTCTGAAGGCGGTCTAGATTGCCAGCCGCGATTGGGTTGGGAAATTTTTGGTCTCAAGCCTGTGACATCGTAACTTTTTGGCGCAAGCAATAGGTACCAAAGCGTTCGGTCAGGACCAAATCCCAGCCCTTCGTATAGTTTTCGAGCATAGCGACTGCGTCTTTGCCCAAACGGTCAAAGCCTGAATGGGTCAACTGGACCCGCGTACCCATATCTGTTGGGATAAAGACGACTTCTAGATCGGTCGCTTCTTCTTGGTCGCGCCCAACATACCAGCTGACGCTCAGAGATCGGCCATCGTCCCATTTGGTGATTGTGCCCCATTTCGCGACCTCACCATTGTGCTTTTCTTCAACAATGTGACCGCCCGTATGTCGTTCAACCGTCACGGAATTTGGTGTTTCGCCTTCACCAGCCGATAGAGAATGACTTTCCGTTGGCCACCACTTGTCGAGATTGTTTGTAAATAGGTCGAACGCTGTCTTTGGACGTAAAGGAATATGTAATGTCTTTTGGATCGGGTCGGTCATGAGTTTCCTTTCAAATCCTTTGCCGCAGTTTCAAAGCACGTCAGTGCGTCATCCCAAAGACTATCAAGATATGCACGCAGAGCCGCGACGCCTTCTGGTGAAATGGCATATAGGCGACGATTGCCGTGACTTTCACAGAACAAAAGCCCAGCATCAGAAAGGACGCGCAGGTGCTGGCTAACCGCTGGGCGCGAGATTGGAAGACCATCGGCAATTTCGCCGACAGGGAGGGCGCCAGATCGCAATCGTTCGACAATTGCGCGCCGGGACGGATCCGCAAGCGCTGATATTGCATCTTCGTAGTTCATGACTTACCGTAAGTGTTGACTTACATACATGTCAACCCTAGGTTCAAATACCAGAACATCGTCTGTTCGCAGTCGCGGTGCCCTTGAAGCCCCTGCTGGTCAATACTAAGACTCTGTCAGGACATTTACTGTAAGGACGTCCACGTCCCCCAATTGAGGCAATCAAAATGCAAGATCCTGTTGAGACATATATGAACCTCGTTCCGATGGTTGTTGAGCAAACAGCCCGCGGCGAACGTGCCTACGACATCTTCTCTCGCCTGTTGAAAGAGCGGATCATTTTCCTGAACGGTCCTGTCCATGATGGGATGAGCCAACTTGTTGTCGCACAGTTGCTGCACCTTGAGGCTGAGAACCCGAAAAAGGAAATCTCAATGTATATCAACAGCCCGGGCGGTGTCGTTACCTCTGGTTTGTCGATCTACGATACGATGCAATACATCAGACCAAAGGTTTCAACCTTGGTCATTGGGCAAGCAGCATCAATGGGGTCACTTCTTTTGACGGCGGGTGAGAAAGGCATGCGTTTCTCATTGCCCAATAGCCGCGTCATGGTGCACCAGCCGTCAGGTGGCTACCAAGGGCAGGCAACAGACATCATGATCCACGCGCAGGAAACGCAAAAACTGAAAACACGCTTGAATGAGATTTATGTCAAGCACACAGGCCAAACTTTGAAGAAGGTCGAAGCCGGCCTAGAACGCGATAATTTCATGTCGCCAGAAGAAGCGAAAGACTGGGGCCTTATCGATGAAATCGTCGAAAACCGTTCCAAATCTGACGACTAACGCAAAGTGACCTTAAAGTTGTCATTTTGACGTTGTAGACCCCGACGGGCTGTCCTAATGTTTAGGTATTAGGGCAGTCCTTACGTTTTAAGTGGCACGCGCCAAGGAACAAAGCATGGCAAATTCTTCCGGAAACGATAGCAAAAACACACTTTACTGTAGTTTCTGCGGTAAAAGTCAGCATGAAGTCCGAAAACTCATTGCTGGTCCAACGGTGTTCATCTGTGATGAGTGCGTTGAGCTGTGTATGGATATCATTCGCGAAGAAACAAAGTCTGCAGGCCTGAACGCAGGCGAAGGCGTTCCGACTCCGACAGAAATTTGCGGCGTTTTGGATGACTATGTAATTGGTCAAGTCCACGCTAAGCGCGTTTTGTCTGTGGCTGTTCATAACCACTACAAACGCCTGAACCATTCTGAGAAATCAGATATAGAACTGGCTAAATCCAACATCATGCTGATTGGCCCGACGGGCTGTGGTAAGACATTGCTGGCCCAGACATTGGCGCGCATTCTTGATGTACCATTTACGATGGCTGATGCGACGACATTGACCGAAGCTGGTTATGTTGGCGAAGACGTAGAAAACATCATTCTTAAATTGCTTCAGGCGTCTGAATATAACGTTGAACGCGCACAACGCGGCATCGTCTATATCGACGAAGTTGATAAGATCACGCGCAAATCTGATAACCCATCCATCACACGCGATGTTTCTGGTGAGGGTGTACAGCAGGCACTCTTAAAAATCATGGAGGGCACAGTTGCCTCCGTTCCACCGCAAGGTGGTCGCAAGCATCCGCAACAGGAATTCTTGCAAGTTGATACCACGAACATCCTATTTATTTGCGGCGGCGCTTTTGCGGGCCTCGATAAGATTATCGCACAACGCGGCAAGGGATCTGCGATGGGCTTTGGGGCAGATGTACGCGAAGACGATGATCGCGGCATCGGTGAAATCTTTACGGATCTAGAACCCGAAGACCTTTTGAAGTTCGGACTGATTCCAGAATTTGTTGGTCGTTTGCCAGTTATCGCGACGCTTACGGATCTTGACGAAGACGCACTCGTCACAATCCTTACTGCGCCAAAGAACGCATTGGTCAAGCAATACCAGCGCTTGTTCGAGCTCGAAGAGACAAAACTCACGTTCACCGAAGATGCGCTGAGTGCGATTGCGAAACGTGCAATTGAGCGGAAGACCGGTGCGCGAGGATTGCGTTCAATCCTTGAGGCAATCTTGCTTGATACAATGTTTGAGCTGCCTGGTTTGGATTCGGTGTCAGAAGTTGTCGTCAACGAAGAGGCTGTCATGTCTGACGCTGCTCCGTTGATGATCCACGACGAAGCCAAGGCGCAAGAAAGCGCAACAGCGAGCTAAGCTAATACTTTGTTTCAAAAGCCCGTTCTGCGCTTCTGCAGAACGGGCTTTTTTGTGTTCTCTACTCGAGCCCTACGTTAGCATTCATCACAATGCGAAACGACTCAAACGAAGGAAGGCCAGAAATGCAACGTCAACACATCTCAACAGGATCGCCGTTTGAGCGTGACATTGGATACAGCCGCGCTGTCGTTGTGGATGGCTGGGTCCTTGTTGCGGGAACAACGGGGTATGACTACGCGTCCATGACGATGCCAGAAACCATCGAAGAGCAATGCGAAAACACCTTTGCGACGATTAGCAATGCGCTGGCAGAGGCGGGGTGTAGTCTCGATGATGTTGTGCGCGTGAATTACATTGTGCCGGACGCGTCCGAATGGCCAAGGTGTTGGCCAATCACGTCAAAAGCATTTGCAACGGCGCGTCCTGCGGCGATGATGTATTGTGCAAACTTGCAGAACGCAGACATGAAAATCGAGATTGAAGTCACCGCGCGGGTGCCCACATAAACGGTGGGCTGCGATGCGCTGATGTGATCGATCACCGCTGGACCTTTTCTGTGATTTCCGGCACATAAGGCATCAACTATCGCGGAGTTGCGGCATGCTGAATTTTATCAAACGTATCTTTACATGGTGGGACGGCCAAACCTTTGGCACGCAACTATGGACGTGGCGCAAGGGCGAAAAAGTCGGCGAGGATACTGCCGGCAATGTTTTCTATCGGAATGCCGACGACAGTCGTCGCTGGGTTATCTTTAACGGTGACATTGAAGCGTCGCGTGTGAACCCTGAATGGCATGGATGGCTGCACCATACGTGGGATGAGCCGCCAACAGAGCGCCCACTGGTACATAAAGAATGGGAGCAACCGCATCAAAAGAACCTCACGGGTACGGCCGCTGCTTATGCTCCTGCTGGTTCATTACGCCGGAGCGCGCCCGCCAAGCGGTCCGACTATGAGGCGTGGACGCCCGAGTAATGCGCGAGAATGGCGCAGAAGTGGCCACGGGTGCCTTGGTTCTAGCGGCTGCGATTGGCTTTTTGTTGTATGCGCTTCAAGCTGCGGGAATCGGCGGGCTCGGTCGATCTTATGACCTAACTGCGAGCTTTCGTTCAGTTGAGGGCGTATCCGTTGGTACAGACGTCCGACTTGCTGGCGTAAAAATCGGAACCGTTGCTGACATCGAATTGAATGCTGAGACGTTTCGCGGCGATATTACTTTGGCCATCGCAAATGGTGTTGAAATCCCGAACGACAGTGCTGCAGTTGTCGCCTCAGAGGGCGTTTTGGGTGGCAACTTCGTCGAGATCGTTCCCGGTGGGTCATTCGATATTTATGCTGCTGGCGACGAGATTTTGGATACGCAGGGCGCGGTAAGTTTGATTTCGCTGCTCTTGAAATTTGTCACAGGCGAGGGCGACAGATGATCCGATTGCTAAGCGTTATACTGTGTTGTGTTGGTTCGCCCGTCTTTGCACAGGCTGCAATTGATGGAACAGGCGGCGAGCTGCGGGTCCTTGATAAAGTGACCGGCAAAGTCGAAGATGTCACACTTCAAATTGGTGAAACCGCCGCAGTTGGCCTTTTGAACATCGCGCTGGATGATTGTCGTGTGCCACGCGTGAACCCCACTGGCGATGCTTATGCGCAAGTGACGGTGGTTTATGGCGATAGTATTTCACCGGCCTTTGCGGGTTGGTTAATAGCATCGGCGCCAGCATTGCACGCGATGGATCACCCGCGTTACGATGTTTGGGTGTTACGCTGCAACGCCTCATAAACATCGGCCATGGGGCCGCTCGCCCCAAAGGTCGCGTTCGCTTGCAGTGCTGTTTTTAAGGCACTTCGATATTGATCACGCGTTATCTCAATCGCACCAAGTGTGCTAAGGTGGTCGGTGATAAACTGCGTGTCAAACAGTTGAAATCCTTGAGAATTTAACCGGCCGACTAGGAACAAAAGAGCGGCTTTTGAAGCATTGGTTGCAGTCGAGAACATACTTTCTCCAAAGAAAGCAGAGCCGATCGCGACGCCGTAAACGCCCCCAACCAATTGCTCATCTGACCAAACCTCAACCGAGTGGGCATGGCCCATTGCGTGAAGTTGTTCGTATAGTTCGAATATTGTCGCGTTAATCCATGTTTCTTCGCGGTTTGCGCATCCGCGGACCACCTCTGAAAAGGCGGTATTGGCAGTTGCGCGAAACGCACCTTTTCGAAGAGACTTTGCCAGGCTTTTTGATACATGAAAGCCGTCCAACGGCAGCACACCGCGAAATTTGGGGTCGACCCAAAACACTTCTGGATCATCTCGCCCCTCCGACATCGGAAACACCCCAACGCGGTAAGCCTGCAATAACAGTTCTGGCGTCAGGGGTGGATTTTCGTCACGCATGGCTCAGTTGAGGTTGTCTTCCAACCAACGTTCTAGCCAGTGGATATTGTAATCGCCTGAAAGGACCGCGTCTTCTGCGAGAAGCGCGTGGAACAACGGTATGGTGGTATCAACACCATCAACGATCAATTCACCCAAAGCGCGGGCTAGGCGCGCAAGTGCCTCTGGACGATCACGGCCATGTACGATGAGCTTGCCAATCAAACTGTCGTAATAGGGCGGGATGCGATATCCATCATAAAGGGCCGAATCCATACGCACGCCGAGGCCTCCGGGTGCGTGGTATTGCGATATTGTTCCTGGGCAAGGTGCGAAGTTAGGTAACCGTTCGGCATTGATCCGCACTTCGATGCTGTGACCGTTGATTTGTAGGTCATCCTGCGTGATCGACATTGGCAAGCCAGCAGCGACCCGGATTTGTTCTCGGACCAGATCGACACCAAAGATCGCTTCGGTCACCGGGTGTTCCACCTGTAGGCGCGTGTTCATTTCGATGAAGTAGAACTCATCGTTTTCAAATAGGAATTCGATGGTTCCGGCACCGATGTAGTTGATCTTGGCAACCGCATCCGCACAGACCTTACCGATTTTTTCACGTAAAGCCGGGGTGATTGATGGTCCTGGCGCTTCTTCCAGCACCTTTTGGTGACGACGTTGCAGTGAACAATCGCGCTCTCCGAGGTGAACCGCGTTGCCTTTACCATCGCCAAAAACCTGAATTTCGATATGGCGCGGCGTCGTCAGGTATTTCTCGATGTAGACTTCATCGTTGCCGAAGGCGGCTTTGCCCTCTGCGCGGGCGGAATGAAATGCTTGTTCCATATCTGCAGCCGTTTGCGCGACTTTCATACCACGTCCGCCACCGCCTGCAGTGGCTTTGATGATAACCGGATAGCCAATTTCTTCGCCGACGCGTTGGGCGTCTTTCAGCGTATCAACGCCACCATCAGATCCAGGGACGCAAGGTACGCCAAGAGCTTTCATGGTGTCTTTGGCACTGATCTTGTCGCCCATTATGCGAATGTGCTCGGCAGTTGGACCAATGAATGTCAGATCGTGATCTTCCACGACCTGTACGAAATTCGCATTTTCGGACAAGAATCCGTAACCCGGATGGATCGCCTGAGCGCCGGTGACTTCACAGGCTGAAATGATGGCCGGGAATGACAGATAACTGTCGGTTGAGGACGGCGGTCCAATGCAAATCGCCTCATCAGCCATGCGCACATGCATTGCATCTGAGTCGGCCGTGGAGTGAACCGCGACAGATTTAATGCCCATTTCACGACAGGCACGCACGACGCGCAGTGCAATTTCACCGCGGTTCGCAATTAGGATTTTGTCAAACATGTGTATGACCTATTCGATGATGACCAAGGGTGCACCAAACTCAACGGCGCCAGTATCTTCGACCAAGATCCGCTTGATCGTTCCCGCACGTGGGGCAGGGATGTGGTTCATCGTTTTCATCGCTTCGATGATGAGAATTGTGTCGCCTTCGTTGACGGTTGTCCCAACGGTAACAAACGGCGCGGCACCCGGTTCAGCAGCCATATAGACTGTTCCAACCATCGGCGATGTAACAGCGCCTGGGTGTGAGGCAGGGTCATCAGATCCACCTGCAGCCGGTGCTGCTGCTGCAACGCTATCAGCGGCAGGTGATGCGGCCAAAGCGGGCGCTGCTATAGGCGCCGCTGCCTGAACGATTGCTTGTGGTTGCTTCCGGCTCACGCGGACATTCAGACTGTCCGCTTCGCCATATTCACGTTTAACCTGAACTTCAGTCAGATCGTTTTCACGAAGAACTTCTGCGAGTGCTTGGATGAAGCTGACGTCGCTGTCTCGGGTGGATTTGTTGCTCATGATCCGCCTTGGTCCCTTGCCCATATATTTTTTCTGCGTGTCACGTAACGTCACGCTTTCTTTTATATATGGTAAGGATCGCTAGGTGAAAAGCCAAAGCAGTAATTCCTGCCCAATTGCTGTGAATTGGGCAGGATTATTGGTCAGATAGCGAGGTATTTCGCGCGAAGCTGCTCGTCATCGAGAACTTCTTTGGCAGAACCGTCATAAACAACGGTTCCAGTGTCCAAAATTACAGCGCGATCCGCTAGTTTCAAAGCAGCAACGGCGTTCTGTTCTACAATAATTGTGGTGATACCTTGATCGCGGATGATGTTTAGCGTTTTCGCAATCTCTTGAACGATAACCGGTGCCAAGCCTTCGTAAGGTTCATCCAGCAACAAGACTTTGATGTCACGGGCGAGGGCGCGTGCGATCGAGAGCATTTGCTGCTCACCGCCTGAAAGCGTGACGCCTTCTTGTTTGCGACGCTCGCCTAAGCGCGGGAATAGTTCGTAGATACGTTCAAGCGACCAACCGATTGGCGGCGCAATCTGTGCAAGCTGCAAGTTTTCTTCAACGGTAAGGCCTGCGATGATCCGACGATCTTCGGGCACCAACGCGATTCCATTGGCAGCAGCTTCATGGCTCTTCATTGTATGAAGCGGCTGATGGTCTAGCCAGATCTCACCGTGCTTGAGCTGTGGGTCATCAAGCCGCGCAATCGCCCTGAGCGTTGATGTCTTGCCAGCGCCATTTCGTCCCAAAAGCGCAAGAATTTCGCCCTCGTGGATGTTAAAGCTGACATTCTGGACGATGTAGCTTTCGCCGTAGTAGGCCTCTAGCTCCCAAACGCTCAGAAAAGCCGGGTGAGTGGCAGCATTGTTTTGGTTTTTATTGAACGGTGCGTTCATGATAATTCCTTACACCTGAGCTTCGCCGAGGTAAGCCTCGCGAACTTTTGGGTGCCCTTTGATGTTTTCAGGCGTTTCTTCGACCAAGGGCATACCTTGTGCCAATACAGTGATCCGTTCAGCAAGCGAGAATACGACGTGCATATCGTGCTCGATGATCGCCATTGTGATGTCGCGCTTCTCATTGATCTCTTTCAAAAGATCGATGGTGTTGTTGGTATCGGCACGCGCCATACCTGCAGTCGGCTCATCTAGTAGCAAGAGTTTCGGTTCTTGCACCAAGCACATGGCCATTTCCAACCGACGTTTATCACCACGCGAAAGTGACGAGGCCTGCATGTGGCGTTTGTCCAGCATATTGACGTCTTCCAGAATGGTGTCAGCCATTTCTGTAATGTCTTTTTCTTTAGCCACGTCACCGATCGCGTGCAGCTTGAAGGCACCGTCACGCTTTGCAAAGCAAGGGATCATTACATTTTCAAAGACCGTGAGGTCGCCAAAAATTTCAGGCGTCTGGAACACACGACTGATGCCGAGCTGGTTGATCTCGTGCGGCTTTCGTCCCAGAACAGATTGTCCATTGAACATGACCGATCCGCTGTCAGGGATCAGTTTTCCCACGAGGACATTCAATAGTGTAGATTTTCCAGCACCGTTTGGTCCAATGATCGCATGGACCGAGTTCTCGGCGACGCTGAGGTTCACGTCCCCAAGCGCCTGTAGACCGCCGAAACGTTTGTTGATGCCTTTGACTTCAAGAATTCCCATCTGCCAGGCTCCTTATTCTGCGGGCTCGGTGGAGCCAGAGGCCTCACCAGAGCTTTTCTTGCGACGGAAGAGACCACCGATTTTCTCACCCAGTTGCACAAGGCCGCCCGGAAGGAAAATCACGACAGCCATGAACAAGACGCCAAGCGTCAGGTGCCAACCTTTACCCACGAATGGGTGAATGATGGTGACCAACAGGTTGTCGAGCCAATCTGGCATAAAGGCGAACCAGTTATGCAAGATGCCATCGTTGATTTTGGAGACGATGTTTTCGAGGTATTTGATCAAACCTGCGCCAAGAACTGGGCCAAGCAAAGTTCCAACACCACCCAAAATTGCCATAACTACGATTTCGCCTGATGCTGTCCAGAACATACGTTCCGCGCCAGTAAGCGGATCCATCGCAGCTAGGAGGCCGCCAGCAAGACCAGCATAAATGCCAGAGATGACGAATGCCGCGAGCATATATGGTTTCGTGTTTAGGCCTGTATAGCTCATCCGCGTTTGGTTCGATTTGATCGCGCGCAACATGACGCCGAAAGGTGAACGGAAGATACGGATCGCCACGTAGAAACCGATGATCATGAATAAACCTGCAAAGTAATAGCCGTTCTGGAACACAAATTCCCAACCACCAACTTTCCATGTAAACGCAGAGTTCATTTCAGCACCGAAGAGGTGGGGGACCACTGGGTCTCCTTCGCCCATTAAGAACTGAGGATCGTCATTATAGACCTGTAGGCCGGTTTCACCATTCGTGATGATCGTACCCATCAACTTACCTGCAAGGTCAGAGAAGGCAATCGAGTACATCATTTGTGCAAAGGCCAGCGTCAGGATCGAGAAATAGATGCCTGACCGACGCAAAGCGATATAGCCAATCACGACCGAGAAAAGGCCAGCCACAATTACGGATAAGATGATTGCGGGAACCACGTTGTAGCTAAGCAGTTTGAACATCCAAACGGCGGCGTAGGAACCCACTCCTAAAAATGCGGCGTGACCAAAGGAAAGATAGCCAGTCAGGCCAAAGAGAATGTTGAACCCTATCAAAAGCAATCCAAAAATCACGAAGCGTTGCATCAATGCAGGATAGCCAGCGTTAAAGCTTTGCCCCATTGCGCTTTCGACAGGGAATGGGTTCAGCAGGATCGGCGCCAAAAGCGTGATGATCACAACAAAGAGGAATAAGCGGAAATCGCGTGAACTTAAGCCAAGCATGGAATTATTCCTCCATCACGCCCTTGCGGCCCATAAGGCCCCGAGGACGAGTCAATAGAATGATGATTGCGACAAGATAGATAATGATTTGGTCGATGCCTGGGATAATCGCCTTAACTTCGTTCATCGAAGCAAAACTTTGCAAAATTCCAAGCAAGAAACCTGACAGAACGGCTCCTGGTAGCGAGCCCATTCCGCCAACGACGACCACAACAAAGCTCAGGACGAGGAAGTCCATGCCAATGTTGTAGTGTGGCGATAGGATTGGCGTATACATGACCCCGGCGACGCCAGCGACGGCTGCCGCGATCCCGAACATGATCGTAAAGCGTTTATCAATGTCGATGCCAAGCATACCAACCGTTTCACGATCAGCCATGCCGGCACGAACGACCATGCCAAACGTGGTGAATTGAAGAAATGCAAATACAGCGGCAATAATGACCGCAGCAAAGAAGAAGTAGACCAAACGCCAGGCTGGGTAAGCAACAGCGCCTTCCGCAAAACCAAGCCAAGATCCCATATCAACGGTACCAATGAACACTGAGGGGGCAGGGGTTTGAATTGGGTTAGCGCCGTAAATCGCCTTGATAATCTCACCGATCACGATCGCGAGGCCAAAGGTCACTAGGATTTGGTCAGCGTGCGGACGCTTGTAGAAGTGTTTGATAAGTCCTCGTTCGATAACAAAGCCCACAAATACCATAAACGGAATAGCGAGTAGCAGTGACAGCGGCACGGCCCAATCCAAGATCGTATTCCCGACATTCTCGCCAAACCACGCTACAACATAAGGCGTATCAATCGCCAATGGGTTACCTAAGAAGTCTTTTTGAGTTTCGTCGATGACCTCAAAGCTGAGGCCAAGGATGTTATTCATTGTAACAGCGCAGAACGCGCCGATCAGAAACAATGCGCCGTGCGCAAAGTTCACAACACCCAGGGTGCCGAAGATGAGGGTTAGTCCAAGGGCAATCAACGCATAAGCGGAGCCTTTGTCTAAACCGTTCAGAATTTGAAGAAGAAATGCGTCCATTATCCACGCTCCCCGTGTGGTATCGCTGGTTATGCCTGTTGAACCCCAGTGCAGCGGTGGGGTGAGTGAACCGGCAGCATAGGCTGCCGGTTCGGTTTTGTCGCGAAATTATGCGCCTGGGTTACATTCGCCCAAGTCACCACCAGCAAACATTGGGTGGTCCGGTGCATACTCAACCTGTGCACGTGGAGTAACTTCCACGATTTCAAGCGTGTCGTACTGGTTAGTTGGGTTCTCAGAACCTTTCATAACCAACACGTCCTTGAAGCACTGGTGGTCTGCGCCACGGTAGAATGTCTCACCGTTGCCCATACCGTCGAAAGTGAAGTCTTCAAGAGCTTCAGCAACACCACATGGGTTGAATGTGCCGGCACGTGTAACCGCATCAGCATATAGCAACGTCTGAACGTAGCATGTGTGCGCAGAACCGGATGGTGGGAAGCCGTACTTCTCGCCAAACGACTTAACGAATGCAGCAGTACCCGCATCCTGAAGCTGCCAGTTCCAGTTCATGGAACCGAACACGCCTTCAATGTTTGAACCCGCACCAGCAGCCATAAGCTCTGAGTATAGTGGAACAATGATTTTGAAGTCGTTGCCGTTAACCTGCTTGTCCTTCAGACCGAACTGAACAGCTTGTGTCAACGAGTTCACCATGTCCCCACCGTAGTGGTTCAGGATCAGCGTATCAGCACCAGAGTTCAAGATTGGCGCGATGTAGCTTGAGAAGTCGCCAGCACCAACCGGTGTCAGAACAGCTTCTTGTGTGTTCCAGCCGATTGCTTCCGTAGACGCCTGCATAGATTCTTGCTGTGTCCAGCCCCATGTGTAGTCAGCAGTCAGGTGGTATGCATTACGCTCACGACCATATTCCTGCTCTAGGATTGGGCCAAGCGCCGCACCAGACATGTAACCGTTAAAGAAGTGACGGAAGCCATTGGCTTTCTTATCTTTACCAGTTGTGTCGTTTGAGTGCGTCAGGCCAGCCATGAAGATCACGCCAGCTTCCTGACATAGACCCTGAACAGCGATAGCAACACCAGAAGATGAACCACCGTTGATCATGATGCAGCCGTCTTTCTGGATCATGGACTGTGCAGATGCACGTGCCACGTCAGATTTTGTCTGCGTATCGCCAGTTACAAATTCGACCTTGCGGCCAAGAACGCCGGTACCATCGAGGTTCTTTTCAGAGAACGTGTTCAGCATGCCGCCGTCGCCCATACCGTTGAGGTGCTCAACAGCGAGTTCCTGCGCGCGAAGCTCATCAAGACCTTCTTCAGCATATGGACCAGTTTGTGGGACGTTAAAGCCGAACTTTACAGAACCAGCACCAGGCTCGTTCGTGTAAGCTGCGACTGATGAAGCCGTAAAGATCGTTGGGATCGCCAGACCAGCACCAGCAACGGTACCTGACTTTAGCACACCACGACGTGTTACGTTGTTATTGGACATAAATATCCTCCCTTTGGGTTATAGATCGCTTTGAGCCTCCCCGCCCAAGACGAAATACGCATTCTAGCGCTATGGTGATCATGGGTTTACGCATGCGGCTTGCACAGTAGGCCATTGCTTTCGCCGTCATTTTTTGTAAATTAATGCACTGAATGCGATGGTGTACTGTAAATTAGTGTGCTCGCATCAGCAGAAACAACCTGAAAAGGCTACCAGAAATGGCGACTCCATCACCGTCTCTTACGGGGACACGCATCCGCGAACGTCGCTTGGATCGGGGCATGCGGCAAGCCGACTTGGCCGAGATTGTCGGCATTTCTCCGTCCTACTTGAACCTAATAGAACACAACCGAAGAAGAATCGCAGGCCGATTGCTCGGAAATATTGCTCGCGCTTTAGAAGTCGATGCGGTCACGTTGACTGAGGGCGCAGATCGCGAAATTTTGGAGAAAATGCAGGCCGCCGCCGCACACGCGAAGGGGGCTGTAGAATTGGACCGGGTTGAGGAGTTTGCAGAACGTTACCCAGGGTGGGCCGGCATGGTCGTCGATCAAGCAAAGCAGATCCATCTCCTGGGGGGCCAGGTGCAAGAATTGTCAGATCGCCTATCCCATGACCCAGCTTTGTCTGCATCTCTTCATGCGGTTATTTCGTCGGTGACATCGATTAGATCCACAGCATCAATCTTAACAAGCAGCGAAGACTTGGATAGTGATTGGCAGAGACGATTCCACAAGAACATATATGAGGATGCGATCAAGTTAGCTGGCGATAGCGACGCGCTAATTGGTTACCTAGAGGCGCCACAAGACACATCCGTCGGGATCCTGCCCGCGCAAGAGGTAGAAGATTGGTTGGAACTGAACGTTGATGATGTTCGAAATTTGGAAATAAATGCGAAGTCACCTGGCAATCTCATAAAATCCGCTGCGATGAGCGATGCTGCAAGGTCGCTGCTGGAGCGGCATCTTGATCAAACTCTCGCAGACGCCGATCAGCTCCCCGAAGCAAGTTTTGCTAAGGCCGCAATCCAGCACAACTATGACCCTGCAATCCTAAGCGAGAAATTCGCTGTGCCATTCCCCGCTATCCTACGGCGACTATCTTCTTTATCGCCCGAAAAAGGACACCCATCGATGGGGCTGACAGTTTGTGATGGCGCGGGCGCCATTTTGTTTCAAAAGTCTACGCCAGAATTTGGCCTGCCGCGCGCTGGGAATGCCTGTCCACGCTGGCCTCTATTTGCGTCTTTGAGTCAACCGATGCGCCCATTGATGCGCGAGGTTTCAATGCCTGGTACGCCAGAAACTCGTTTCATGTGCTATGCATTTGCAGAAGAAGAGGGCGCGACACTAAACGAACCGCCGAAAGTGCGTGCGACCATGCTCGCGATATCTGACCAGTCGCTAGGGCCAATTGAACCGCTTGCGGTCGGGCCGACTTGTCGTATCTGCATTCGCGAAGGTTGCCAGGCACGGCGCGAACCGTCAGTCCTCGGCAAGACAAATTAATCTGATGTTTTGACAGCTGGTCTGTTTCTCGTGATAGTCGCGAATGAGCGGGCGGGAGACCGCGTTGTGAATTTGGGGAGGATTCGCAAGCTATGGGAAAACGAGTGCTTCTGATAGAAGATGAACCAAACATAATCGAGGCGATCAGTTTCATCCTATCTCGCGATGGGTTCACTGTTCATACTCACCAAGACGGTCAAAGCGCGATGGACAAAGTGCGTTCAACGCCGCCTGATATGGTCATTTTGGACGTGATGCTGCCCGGTCGCAGCGGCTTTGATATTTTACGAGATCTGCGTTCTGATATGGCGACTAAATCAATTCCAGTCTTGATGCTTACCGCACGAGGACAAAGTAAAGATCGCGAGTTGGCTGAACGACTAGGCGCAGATAAATTTATGGCAAAACCTTTTTCAAACAGTGAGGTACGAGAGTATGTTCGTGCAGTACTTGAGCCGTGAGTGCGCCTAAATCCAAAAGTATATTTCTTGAGCGCAAGAGCTACCGGCAACGCAGACTGCGCGACGGGGTGCGGATGTTGCCTCTGTTTGGGGGTGTCCTGTGCGCGATCCCTGTTGCTTGGGCAAACTCAGAGACTGACGGAATCAGCAATGCTTCGGCGCTCCAGTATATTTTTGGCATTTGGATCGTTCTAATAGTGCTAACTGGAATCGTTTCAAACAGACTATCGCTTGAAAAGGACCAAACCGGTCGGGGTGAATAATGGTCTCGTTTAATTTGCTCATTGCGGTTGCGTTGGCTTATGTCGCTTTCTTGTTCACGGTTGCCTTTATTGCTGAGCGTCGCGCGACTGAAGGGCGCGGAAGTTGGCTAAGGTCGCCTTGGATCTATACCCTGTCACTGTCGATCTATTGTACTGCCTGGACCTTTTATGGGGCGGTTGGGTTCGCCGCACGCTCGGGTCTCGAATTTGTGACGATTTATTTGGGCCCAACGCTGGTGCTAATCGGTTGGTGGACGATCTTACGTCGGTTAGTGCACATCGGAAAAAGCCAACGAATCACAACAATTGCAGACCTTATTTCAAGTAGATTCGGCAAATCAACGCAGCTCGGTGTTATCGTAACAATCCTCGCAGTGATCGCGACAACGCCATACATCGCCCTTCAACTCCAATCCGTGACGCTCTCATTCTCTGTTTTTGCTGAGCGTGATTCACAGGTTTGGGACTTCTCGGATTTGAATGCGGCGGCGGCTTGGGTCGCCTTTGGATTGGCGATTTTCACGGTTGGTTTCGGAACCCGGAACTTGGATTCCAATGAACGCCACCACGGGATTGTTATGGCGATTGCCGTAGAGGCGGTCGTCAAACTTGTCGCTCTATTGGCTGTCGGCGTGTTTGTGGTTTGGGGCCTCGCTGGAGGTCCAACTGCAATGTTGGAGCAGATTGAAAGTTCGCCACTTTCTACTTGGTCACAAGATGGAAGCCGATGGGCGACGCTTATTCTATTGTCTGCCGCGGCATTCTTGTGTCTGCCGCGCATGTTTCAGGTTCTTGTCGTCGAGAATTCCGATGAAGCGCATCTTTCAGTCGCTGGGTGGGCTTTCCCTCTGTATTTAATGTTGATGAGCCTATTCGTACTACCGATTGCAGTCATCGGACTTGAGTTGCTGCCTGCAGGTTCAAACCCGGACCTATTCGTTTTGACATTACCGCTCAGCCAGGGCCGCGACGGATTGGCAATGCTGTCATTCTTAGGTGGGTTTTCATCGGCAACGTCGATGGTAATTGTGTCAACGATTGCGCTTGCGACAATGGTTTCAAACCAAATTGTTGTTCCGATTTGGTTGTCTTCAGGCCGTGGTGAGGGGGCAATGCAATCAGGCGATGTCCGCAGGGTCATTGTGATTTCACGCAGGCTTTCAATCGCTGGTGTGCTGTCTTTAGGGTACCTATATTTTCGATTTTCGGGCGGCGGCACAGCTTTGGCCGCGATCGGGCTGGTTTCATTTAGTGGCGCAGTTCAAGTCTTACCCGCGATGTTGGGCGGAGTTTTTTGGCGCGGGGCGACCCGCGTTGGGGCAATATTGGGCCTATTGACCGGGCTGACAGTTTGGATGTGGACCCTATTCTTACCGAGCTTTGGTGAGGGCGCAGCCCTATCCGCGGCTGTATTTGAAAATGGGCCTTTCTCAATATGGTGGCTGCGCCCCCAAGCGCTGTTTGGGATCGAGGGTATGGACCCATTGGTTCATGGCTTCTTTTGGTCAATGTTTCTAAATACGATCATGTTCTTTTTAGGTTCGGTATTGAGCTTTCCGACGCCGCTCGAACGATTGCAGGGTGCGCAGTTCGTTGATGTATTTGAACATTCCACCCCTTCAACCACTTGGACACAGGGGAATGCCGATGCAGAAGATCTGTTGGTTATGTCGCAACGGATCTTAGGGGGAGCTCAGGCGCAAAGGGTGTTTCGTACAGAGGCTTTAGAACAAGGCAAAGATGGATATTTGCCGGATGTGACCCCAGTGTTCGTTGAGCGTTTAGAAAAAGAATTGGCGGGATCGGTCGGCGCGGCGACCTCCCATGCGATGATCAGCCAACTGACGCAGGGGGCAAATGTCTCTGTCGAAGACTTGATCGCTGTTGCGGATGAAGCTGCGCAAATTTTGGAATATTCGAACCAGCTTGAGGCCAAGTCGACGGAACAAGAGCGCACGTCACGAGCGCTGTGGGATGCCAACACGAAACTTACCGCGATTTCTGAACAGAAAGATGCATTCTTGAGCCAGATTAGTCATGAGTTGCGCACGCCAATGACATCGATTCGAGCGTTTTCTGAGATCTTGCGTGATACTGCAATGCAAGACGAAGAAAAGACGAAATACGCAGGAATTATCCATGATGAAACAATACGTCTCACAAGGCTACTAGACGACCTATTGGATCTTTCGGTGCTAGAGAACGGTCAGGTCAATCTACATATAGGTAAGGCTAAGATATCGGAGCTCTTAGATCGGGCCATTGGAGCCGCGGGAGGCGAAACCTCGGGGCTAAAAATTGAACGGCGTCTTTCCGAAGAAGTCTATGATGTCACAACTGATCGTGACCGTTTGGTTCAGGTTTTTATCAATTTGATTACCAATGCTGGCAAGTATTGCGATGCCGATAGGCCAGTCTTGAAAATTTTCACGCATCGTGTTGGCGAAGAGGTCGCTGTTGACTTTGTGGACAACGGAACGCCCGTTCCACGCGATAAGCAAACGATGATTTTCGAGAAATTTGCGCGCGTTACGGATCAATCAAAAGCCGGCGGCGCCGGACTTGGGCTTGCGATATCCACTGAGATCATGAACCGGCTGGGCGGCAAAATTACCTATTTGCCAGGGCAAGGGGGCAGTGCATTTCGAGTTACGTTGCCCAATGCGATTGTGGGCGTAGCGAGCAAGTCAGCCGGCGTGCAGGTCGTCTAAAGTAGTTCGCATGCCAGCAACGTCATAGCCAGCGCCGGCAGCCGCAGTAATGATCTGTTCCGATGAACAGTCTTTTGCTTGTGTTAACGCCCAAACGATTGTCGATCGCGTACCGGACGCGCAATACGCGAAAATGGGCACATCAAATTGATCCATAATGTCGCGTTGAGCCTTTGCGGCATCAACAGTGAGCGTTTGATGGGTGATCGGAAACTCGACGAATTGCAGCCCTGCAGCCTCTGCCGCTGTCTGTATGACGCTAGCGTGATGCGTGCTCGGGATTTCAATATCAGGACGGTTGCAAATTATTGCACCAAATCCAGCTTCTTTGATCGCGATTACATCTTCTGGGTCTATCTGCGGGGAAACAGAAAAACTGTCGCTTAGTCGTCTAATTTCCATAGTCACGATCTAATCTCCACCGCTGTGTCGTCCAGCCGACGATTGATAAAGGGGGCAAGTAGCATTCCAAGTAGCATTGCAATTAGAAAAACAATCCCGCTTGTCCCGCCGAAGGAAAGTGAAGCAACGGCCGGTCCCGGGCAAAGACCTGAAAGTGCCCAACCGGCACCAAAAAGAACCGAACCCAAGACAATCTTGCGATCGATCTTTGGATCAGTTGGAGTTGGAAACTGCCCGCCAAGAATGGGTTGACGGTTCCGCGTCAAACTCCAAGCGATGGCCATAGGGACAATCGCGCCGCCCATGACAAAGGCAAGAGTCGGGTCCCAATCCCCGAAGACATCGAGCCAACCTTGGACCTTACGCGTATTCGTCATACCAGAAACTAACAGTCCGGTTCCGAAGAGGGATCCCGTGATAAATGCAAATATCGCGCGTTTCATAGTGTGAATCCAATCTGGCGTAGGGCGATAATGGTAATGGCACCTGCACCGATATAGATAATGCTGGCGACAATGCCGCGCAGCGACAAACGACTGATGCCACAAACACCGTGACCTGATGTGCAGCCGTTTGCGATCCGTGTGCCAACCCCGACTAGCAATCCTGCTACTACGAGGACGAATAGGTTGGAGGTTGCAAATGTTGTTGGCTCAGTTTGGAAGCGCGACAAAAGGGCAGGGATAGCAAATAGCCCGAGCAGCAGTGCAGAGCGTTCGACCCAAGAGGATCGACCAGAGCCGTCGATTAGTCCGCCAATTATGCCAGAGGCACCCATAATTCGACCATTGGCGAGTAAAAATAGTGCGGCTGCAAGTCCGATGAGGCCTCCTCCAAGAAGACCATAGAGCCAATCTGTGGGCATGGATTTTCCTAAATCTTGTTAATAGGGATTTTAAAGTAGCTTTGGCCGTTTTCATCGGCCTCTGGTAGGTTGCCGGCGCGCATATTCGTTTGAAGTGACGGCAATATCAGCCTTGGCATTCCTAGTGTAGCATCTCGCGAAGTTCGCATCGAAACGAAATCTTGCAACGGGCGGCCTGCGCCAATGTGAACGTTGAGTTCTTTCTGTTCTCCAACGGTGGTCTCCCACGCATATTCATCACGGCCAGGCGCTTTGTAGTCGTGTCCAACAAAAATGCGCGTTTCGTCAGGGAGGGCGAGTATCTTTTGGATCGATTCAAAGAGGTCCTCAGCAGATCCTCCCGGAAAGTCACACCGAGCTGTCCCAAAATCAGGCATGAAAAGCGTATCACCAACAAATGCAGCATCGCCGATCACGTAGGTTAAACATGCGGGCGTGTGCCCGGGTGTGTGCATGACATCGACGCGCAATTGACCAATATGTACGCTGTCGCCTTCTGAAAATAGCGCATCAAACTGCGAACCATCGCGCTGAAAGGCGGTGCCCTCATTAAAGATTTTGCCAAACGTATCTTGGACAGCAACAATCTTTTCGCCAATGCCGATTTTTCCGCCGAGCTTGTCTTGAATATAGGGGGCTGCAGATAGGTGATCGGCGTGTACATGGCTTTCGAGAATCCACGCCAATTTCAAATCATTACTGGTGATGTATTCGATCAAGATATCTGCAGAAGCAGTGCTGGTACGCCCAGCAGCGGCGTCATAGTCAAGGACGCTGTCGATCACCGCACATGCGCTACCGGTCGGGTCTTTTACGATGTACGACACCGTATTCGTGGCATCATCGAAAAAGGCTTTTACGAAAGGTGTCATCGGCGACCTCATGATTAGCTTATGAATTCTAGATGTTCAGGATTGAAGCCGAAAAAAACCGACGCCGTCAAGTAAACGCAATTCCTAAGATTACCATCATCAATCCGATGACCGAAAGGAAAAGCGCACCCATATTCAGTGGAAGAACTTTTGACATCCGCTGCCGAAGATCTTCGTCAGAAAGGTTTTCGCGTTTCGCTTTGACGACGCGCGCGATGCTGACAAGGATTCCAATCAGGCCAATGACCGAAATGATGGCTCCGATCCATATAAGATATTCCATGATCTTCTCCTATATTCTGATGATCGCCTAACGCGCCAAAGCACTGCTTGCAAGGGGCCGTGCCTGAGGCTAGGGAGGGGATCAACTGTTCAAAAGGAGCCAGCAATGTCCGACGAGACAACAAATCCAGACTCTTCCGTAACGACAACTGTTGCCGCACAAGAGCTTCGTCAGTTTGTTGAACGGATTGAGCGTTTGGATGCCGAAAAAGCGGACATCATGGAAGCTCAGAAGGAAGTTATGGCCGAGGCGAAAGGTCGGGGCTATGACACCAAAGTTCTGCGCAAGCTAATTGCGATCCGCAAACGCGATACCAATGATCTGGCTGAAGAAGAAGCAGTTTTGGAAATGTATAAATCGGCATTGGGCATGTAGCGTTAAGGCTCGATTAACCGGACATTGGTCATTTGACCTATCATTTCGATGTCCTGTTCATAGATTTCGGTAAGTACTTCGATCATCTCTTGGTCAATGCCAGGGACGTCGATTTCTTCTTCGATTTCCTCGTCTAGCGCGTATTTGTCCATAAATGCCGAGATGATGCGACGCTTTTGTGCGTCGCTCTGTGGTGGATGTGCTTTTATGTAGCTTAAGAAACGTTTCATGCCCTCCGGCGCCATGATCGACGACAAAAGGTCGAAGCCGCCAGTGATACGTTGCTCAGATCCGATGCCAGCCATAGCGCGAACAATCTCGGCCCAGATTAGCGGAGTGTCCTCATTGCACCAAACGGTCAACGAGGCATTTGGCAATACATGCTGAATGCGCCGAACGACATCGGACCACCTGATATCGGTCAAATGAAACCCTTTTAAATAGGTTTCCAGCGCAGTGGCTTTACTTTGGTGGAAAATCGCGGGGACGAACGTTGCAGGGTTGCGTACGCCGAGAAAAATTTCAAACTCATCTTCTGGAAATAGACGCTTCAGCCCGCGCAGTTTTGGTTCGGCTTGTTCGTAAAACACACCCCGTTCAAAAATCCGGTTCGGAATGCATACAAAATTGGAGTTACTCAGGACGAGCCGTTCAGGTTCATCGCCATCGACAATGGCATCGATTAAGATTTCACGAGTGTTGGCTTCGGGATTCGAGCCGTCGAGATTTTGAATCGTTTCTCGCAAGAGGCGCCGATACTTACCTGGGCCGGGTACTTTTGTACCTAACTTCGCCAACGCATCAGCATTCTTCAGCAGCGACTTTAGGAGTCTGTCGTCATCTGTGCAATTTGCACCAATGTGCAGGGCGATTTTCATAGGATCATTCGATTGTTTGGTTTCTCATCACTTAGCATAAGCGGGTTTCTAGACAGTTGAAACGGTTTCCGATACGTGGATCGACAATGTCAGAACAAACCAATGCCATTTCTAAGCCAACGACACAGGCCAGCATTGACTTTTGGTCGCTTGGCGCAGTGCTGATCGCGATTTGCGTGGTCGCGCCGGTAGTTGCAGTCATTTGGTTTGCTTTGACCCCAACCGAGAATATTTGGCCACACCTTTGGGATACAGTCTTGCCAAGGTATGTCCGAAATACACTTATCCTCATGGTCAGCGTGGGCATCGTGACTGTGGTTGTCGGCGCTGGCACGGGTTGGTTGATGGCGATGTATCGATTTCCTGGACGAAACTGGTTGCAATGGGCCTTATTATTACCCTTGGCGATGCCGGCCTATGTTGGAGCTTACGCGCTTGTCGACTTTATGGAATATGCAGGTCCTGTTCAAACATGGTTGCGCATAACTTTCGGGTTTGAAAATTCACGTGATTATTGGTTCCCCGATATCCGGAGCATGGGTGGCGCGATTGTTGTTCTGAGCGCGGCATATTTTCCTTACGTTTATATTCTGTCGCGCGCAGCCTTCCGCGAACAATCGGGGGCCGCGCTTGATGTCGCCCGAACGCTAGGAGCGGGCCCATGGTCCCGTTTTCTTAGGGTTGGTTTACCCTTGGCCCGCCCGGCGATCGCCGCCGGCGCCGCGGTCGTAATGATGGAAACTGTCAACGACTTTGGGACGGTCGACTATTTTGCGGTTCAAACGCTAACAACCGGCATTTTTACCGCGTGGCAACAAGGCGGGAATCTTGGAGGCGCGGCTCAGATCGCGAGCTGCGTGCTCATCTTGATCGCCGTGTTGGTTAGCTTTGAAAAGTTGAGCCGCCGCAAGATCCGGCACGCCGGCGGCGGTCGAAATCAAAGCCCAATTGTCCCGATGCGTCTATATGGTCCAAAGGCGTGGGCGGCGACGTTGATTTGTTTATTGCCATTTGTGATTGGTTTTATTTTCCCAGTACTCGTCTTGGCGAGCCATGCTTTGGTGGCCTCTGAATGGATCGCGCCGGGCCTTTTGGCTGCGATGGTGCGCACCATTACGATCGCCTTTATCGCTGCTGGCATAACGATCAGCGCTGGATTGTTTATGGTGTACGGCGTGCGCATATCAGGGCGATGGTTGCCAAGGTATCTGATGCCGCTTACGGCGCTAGGATATGCCGCGCCCGGTGCCGTGCTTGCCCTCGGTATATTGGTGCCACTTGCGACTATCGACAACGCATTTGCAGATCTGATTCTTGCGATTACGGGTTCGGATCCCGGTTTGTTGTTGTTGGGAAGTGGCGGAATTTTGGTTTTCGCTTATGTAGTTAGATTTTTTGCGATCGGGATGGGGACGGCTGATGCGGCCCTAGGTCGTATACCAGATAGCTTGCCGATGGCCGCGAGGTCACTGGGCGAAACCTCGGGCGGTGCGTTGCGCCGTGTTCATGCGCCGCTCATGCGGGCGTCTTTGGGCTCTGCGTTTTTGCTTGTATTTGTTGACTGTGTCAAAGAATTGCCGGCAACAATTATGCTGTCATTTAAGCCTACGCTCGCGACACGCGTCCACTCAAAAGCATCGCTAGAATTACTCTCAGAAGCCGCCCCAGCCGCGCTAATAATTGTCATGGTTGGGCTGGTTGCCGTCACTCTTTTGGCAAGAACTAATCGTTAGGGGTTGCAAGGTCGAAATTGCTGCGCTAAATCGCGCGCAGTGCCCCTATAGCTCAGCTGGTAGAGCAACTGATTTGTAATCAGTAGGTCCGCGGTTCGAGTCCGTGTGGGGGCACCATTACTTCCAATAGCTTTGGCATCAACGCGGGCAACAAGCGCGATCTGGGCGTTTGATTTGTTTGGCGATGTCATGCGACTGCGACATCACCGACAGTGTGAACCGGATGGCGAATGGCGGTCTGGTCCTACGTTAGGGTTTTAGCCGCATGGAGGTCATTAGATAAAAGTTATATTTTTCGAATTGTTCTGCTGTGCGCGTATTGCCGGTTAGGCGTTCATATAGCTTTGCGCGACGTCGTTTGGAGAGGATCAAACCTAGAGCGCCGTGAATCATTTTGCGGGCCAAGGGTCGTTTTGAGTGGATCTCTTCATCAAAGCGGTCGACGCCAAGACCGATCACGTGAAACAGATCTTGTTCGACTTGGACGGAGGGGGCGACGGAGGCTGTGATGTCTTCTTCGCGGAGGACGTCGAAGGCGCAAGTTTTGAGGGCGTCGCGGTAAGCCGTTAGAGCGTGGCCGCCGCCGACGCGGCTGGTGCGGTCAGGGGCGTAATAGGCCGGAGTTCTAAAGCAATCGGCGATGATCATGTGGCCGTTTGGTTTGAGAAGTTCGGCTGCGCGGGGAAATGAGAATTCCATCGGAATGTACTGAAAACTTTCAGAAAAAAGGCAGAGGTCGTAGGTTTTTTTTGTTTGGAAATCTTCAAACATCATTTCGTTGACGGCCGCCTTGGGGGCGTTTTCGCGGCAGCGTTCGGCGAGGTAGGCAGAGGGGACGATGACGTCAACTTGGTGGCCGAGAGCGATGAGTTTTCTCGCTGTTTCGCCAGCGCCGCCGCCGATATCAAGGATCGTGAGGGGACCATTGGGCAGCAGTTTGAAAAGCCTGTCAGTGTAGGCGTCTTGCGCGGGGCCAACGTTTGCAGCGCAAACGTCAAAGCCGTCCCAAATGCCGTAGTGCAGATTTTCCTTGCCGGTCAGAAACTTAATCGCCGCCAGCCCGATGTCGAGGCCCACAGCGCGCGTGTCTATTTTCTTGCTCAATTTAGATGTCCTCTTCCCCTGTGGGTACGCTAGGGGAGCGCGGGAATCGGATCAAGACCTGTCGAGGCGTGCAGCGTTGGGTGGGGGATGAATGTGGATTGAACATGTATTCGGTCGAAATCGGCGAATTTCGTTCGGCTCAAGTATCGAACAGCAAAGGAATGTGAGGCTGATCTAGTGAGAACGGAAGTGGTTGTTGATGCATTCGTAGGGTTTCAGCGACACATATACATCGCTTTTACAGGTCGGCTTCTTTCGAGTGCTTCGTGTTCTCAAGGAATACTACAGCTCAAATGCTCCGAAACCGCTTGTTTAGACAAGTTAAGCAGATAGTCTGAGGATCTATTTTTTTTATCAACGGATGATCAATGATCAAAAGTCAAATCACCCTGAAGCAGTTGGAAGCGTTTGCTTACGTGGTTGATACAGGCACGTTTCGTGCTGCAGCGTCTGCTTTGGGGACGACGCAACCAAATATTTCCGCACGGATCGCCACGCTTGAGGAAACTCTCGCGGTCACTTTGTTAATACGCGATGCGGGTTCGGTGCGTTTAACCGCGGATGGAGAGAAGTTACTCAAAAGTACGCGAGAAGTCATAAGGGCAAGTGAGGCTTTGATCGAAGAAGCGGGACGTCAAGAGTTGATCGAAGAAACCTTGCGATTGGGCGTGACAGAACTCGTGGCCTGTACTTGGTTGCAGATTTTCTTACGGATGATGAGAGAAGTCTACCCCAAGCTCCGCATTCAGTTAGAGGTCGATCTGTCAACGGCGATTGATGCACGGTTGATGGAGGGGCAACTTGATTTGGCGCTGCATACCGGGCCGTTTAAATCAAAGTCCTTCACAAGCACGGCTCTCGGCGAAGAACAATATTGTTGGATTGCAAGTTCAAACCTGATCGGCCAGATCAGCGATAAGCCATCGTTAACTGAACTATTTGATCTTACGATTTTGACGCATGCGAAACACACGCAGGCCTGCGCTGCATTGCACAAACTTGCGAGCGAGCGCGGATTGAGGCGCGAAAGGATTGTCCATTCTAGTGCTTTGTCCGCATGTGTGCCAATGGCGCTAGAAGGATTGGGAGTCGCGCTGTTGCCTGAAAGGTTGGTGCGGACTGAAATTGCATCAGGAGAATTGCACCAAATAGCGCCGGACTGGGTGCCAGAACCCTTATCCTTTTATGCTCGTTACGCTCCAGCACGTGCAGCACTCTATGTTGAAAAAGCCGCGCAGATCGCAAAGCAGGCGGTGCGGCACTTTTAGATCAATAAAATTTATCAGGGTAAGAAATTTAATCGATTTGATTATTCTGAGGTTTTTAGGCCATCTACGCCGGTAATCTATCGCAGGAGCACAAAATGGTAGCACCTAACGTTCGCCTTGGTGTCGATATCGGCGGCACATTTACAGACGTTGTTCTGGAAAAGGATGGCGTGCCATTTTCAACAAAGGTTTTGACGACCTATGCCGCGCCTGAAAATGCGATCATCGACGGGATGCACCAAGTTTGCGCAAAGGCAGGAGTGACGCCTTCGCAGATAAACCAAATTATTCACGGCACAACGCTCGCCACCAACGCTTTGATTGAGCGGCGGGGCGCAAAGACGGCCTTCATCACAACGGAAGGGTTTCGTGACGTTATCGAAATGCGCACCGAGTCGCGGTTCGAGCAATATGATCTTAACTTGAACCTTCCCGACCCGCTTTTACCCAGACAGATGCGCTTTACCGTAGACGGTCGCGTTGATGCCAATGGGCAAGTGTTGGTCGAAATCGATCGGGAACAGGTTGAAGCGGTTGTTGATCAGATCGCAAAAGGTGGTTTCGAAAGTGTTGCCGTTGGTTTGATTCATTCTTACCTGAACCCCGATCACGAACTGTTGGTACGAGATGTTCTGGCTGAAAGATTGCCTGATGTGGCGGTGTCGATCTCCGCTGAGGTTTCTCCGCAAATGCGAGAGTACGAACGTTTCAATACCGTCGTAGCAAATGCCTATATCAAACCCTTGATGGCCTCTTATCTGGGTCGTCTTGAAGACCGTTTGAAAGACCAGGGCGTTTCCTGTCGCATCTTCTTGATGCATTCTGGTGGTGGGATCATTTCAATCGAGAACGCGGCACAGTTTCCTGTGCGGCTGGTCGAATCCGGTCCCGCGGGCGGCGCAGTCTTTGCAGCGCATATCGCTGCACGGTATGGATTGGAAAAAGTACTATCGTTCGACATGGGCGGCACCACTGCCAAGATTTGCCTGATCAAGAACCAGACCCCCAAGACAAGCCGTGTGTTTGAAGTGGCGCGAACTTACCGCTTTAAGAAGGGCTCAGGCATGCCAATCTCGATCCCTGTAATTGATATGGTTGAAATCGGGGCAGGTGGCGGCTCTTTGGCGCATGTTGATGCGTTGCGTCAGATCCGAGTTGGCCCTGAAAGCGCAGGTTCAGAACCGGGCCCTGCTTGCTATGGCCGGGGCGGCGAACACCCAGCAGTTACGGATGCTGATCTTGTACTTGGTAAACTTGATCCGGACAATTTTGCGGGCGGCTCCATTCAACTTCACCCGGAACAATCCAAATCAGCGCTCTATAGCGATGTCGGTGAGGCACTCGAAATGGACGCCGTTGAAGCGGCGTTCGGTGTCGCAGAGGTCGTTGACGAAAACATGGCCAACGCCGCTCGCGTCCACGCGGTCGAAAACGGCGAAGATCTTTCAGAATTCACCATGATCGCCTTTGGTGGCGCAGCCCCGTTGCATGCGGGTCGGTTGGCGGAAAAACTCGGCGTGGAGAGATTGCTGGTACCGCCGGGAGCGGGGGTTGGCTCTGCAATCGGCTTTCTTCGCGCGCCGTTTAGTTTTGAAGCAAACCGGTCAGTTTATTTGAAGCTCAGCGATTTTGACCCAGCGCGGATCAAATCCTTGCTGTCTGATCTAAAGGCTGAAGCCAAAGGTTTCGTGCGCACTTGCGACGAAGTCAGCCCGATATTGTCAGAGTTCAAGGTCTATATGCGCTACACTGGGCAAGGGTGGGAAATCCCAATTGCGTTGACAGAAAGCCAAGCGATGAATCCCGATGTGGCGACATTCGAGGCGCGTTTTATCGAGGACTATTCCAAGTTGTTCGGTCGTCCAGTTGCGGGAATGGATATCGAAATTACCGTTTGGTCAGTGAACGCGACGACGCCGGCAGAAAAAGTCGCACGTATGGATGAAACAAGCGGCAATGCTACGGCAAAACCTGTGGGGACGCGCCAGGTGTTTGACGCGGCTGCGGCAAAGTTTCTGGATGCTACTGTTGTTAACCGCTTTGACATGTCTGAAGGCGAGAAGGCGGTTGGACCCGTGGCGATTGTAGAAGACGAAACCACGATCATTGTTCCGGCAAGCCGTGATGCAATTAGCCAACCCGACGGCTGTATTGATATTGTGACGAAGGGGTAGGGCAATGACCAAAGAACATTCAAAAGTGGCCTATCAGGTGATGTGGAATCGTCTGATTTCGGTCGTAGAAGAGCAAGCTCAGGCCCTTGTGCGCACGGCGTTTTCGACATCGGTGCGCGAAGCAGGTGATTTGTCCGCAGGGGTTTATGACGTCGAAGGGAACATGTTGGCCCAAGCCGTTACTGGTACGCCGGGCCATGTGAACGCGATGGCCGATGCCGTCGCTCATTTCATCCGCCGGATTGGGCGGGAAAACATCCATGACGGCGATATTTATATTACCAACGATCCTTGGGAAGGCACTGGCCACCTGCATGACATCACGATGGTCACGCCTTCGTTCCATAAGGAATCGCTGGTAGGTTTCTTTGCCTGCACGGCCCATATCGTAGATATTGGCGGGCGCGGTTTCGGCGCAGATGCGCACAGCGTTTATGAAGAAGGTCTGTACATCCCGATCATGAAGTTCGCGGACAAGGGAAAGGTCGATGAAACGCTAACCCGCATTATCCGCGGTAACGTGCGCGAGCCGGATCAATTGATCGGCGACGTCTATGCATTAGCCACCTGTAACGAGATCGGCCATCGCCGCCTTGTCGATATGATGGAAGAGTTTTCTCTCGATGATCTGAGCGGTATTGCCAATTTCATCCTCGACAATTCCCGCCGCGCCACGATTGAGCGGATTGCAGCATTGCCGCAGCAGTCAGCAACGGGCGAGATGACGATGGATGGTTTTGATCGTCCCATTACGTTGAAAGTAAAAATCACTGTAGCTGGCGACAGGATCGTGTCGGACTTCACCGGCTCGTCTGGTTTGGACAAGAAAGGTATTAACTGTCCGCTCGTTTATGCAAAGGCCTATGCGTGCTATGCATTGAAGGTCGCAATTGCGCCCGAAATTCCTAACAATGCAGCTTCGCTTGCGCCGTTCGAGATTGAAGCGCCAGAAAACTCAATAGTGAATGCATTGCATCCAGCGCCAGTGGCTCTGCGCCATATCGTCGGGCACTTCGTACCGGATGCGGTCTATGACGCATTCGACAAGATCATACCGGGTTTGGTGCCTGCAGAGGGCGCTGGCTGTCTTTGCAATTTCCAAGTTTCACTGCGCCCACGCACAGACGCACCAGCCCCAGCAAATGCGCGCCGATCAGAGGTTTTGACTTTTAATTCAGGTGGATCAGGTGCGAGGCCCGAACATGATGGTCTGAACGCCACAGCTTTTCCGTCCGGGGTAATGACGATGCCGATTGAAGCCACGGAACATGCAGGCCCTGTCATCATTTGGCGCAAAGAGCTGCGCCCTGATTCTGGCGGCGCTGGCAAAACGCGTGGGGGCTTGGGCCAATATATGGAAGTTGGCGCTCAGGAAGGGCATGAGTTTGACATCCAAGCCATGTTTGACCGTGTGGATCATCCTGCACGCGGCAGGCGCGGTGGTGGCGCCGGTGCGCCGACAACTATCGTCCAAGACGATGGCACTCCAATGAACGGTAAAGGCAAACAGTTCGTGGCCCATGGGCGGCGCGTCGTCATGGCTTTTCCTGGCGGTGCCGGCTATGGCGACCCGTCCGAGCGGTCTGTCGACCTAGTCAAACGTGATTTGGCACGTGGGTACATCTCTGCAGCGACCGCAATCAAGGATTACAATCTATCAAAAGCAGAAATCGAAGAGGTTATGGCCGCCGTTGAGCGAGGAGACTCGCTTTTCTAACGCCTTGCACAGTAAATTGGGTTCTCGTTTGCGACGGACAATCTGGCGCATACAAGTGAATTTGGCTGCGACTTGTGGCGATGAATTGGGACTTGGAAAACATGCAGACGCGACGGAAGTCCGTGGAAACACATTGGACGCTGAGTAAGTCACAATGTTCTTAGGGTGCGATTTGGAAGCAATTTTTGAGTTATCGTAGAGAGGGGTTTTGCGCTGTCAGTGAATCTCGCTTTCTATCGATAGGCTAGTATGTGCCACAGTTGGCTGGACCACTCGGCTGCCAGAGAACGGTTAGTTTATGAATTGAGTTGGCCATAAATACGCTGTCCTTTGTTTTAATGTCTTAGAGATAAACTCTTTCGACAGTTCACTCATCTTACTAATTTGCTGATTGAATGATCTGTGGCACAAATGGCCGACGACTTATTTTTGGAGGTCAAGGATGACCGATGCGCCGCTTAAAGGGTGGAACCACACCCCGGATGTTCCTTTGCAGGTTTCGCCGGTGTTTAGCTGGCCACCACGACCGAGGGACGTATTGGCATGGTTTTGGAACTCTTGGTTCTTCTTCACGGAGAAGCTGATTATCGTCGCGATAGCGGCGATCTCGTTTTATTGGTTTCAACCGCCTTTGGAAGAAACTCGAACGCTGGCGGTGGGTTGGATTGCCGAGATGTTTGTCCGCAATGTGGTTTTGATGACGTTGGTGGCCGGCGGGCTGCACCTTTATTTTTATAGCTTTACCAAACAGGGCCAAGAACTGAAATACGATCCGCGCCCGCTTATGAAGAATGGGCGCCAGTTCACTCTAGGTGGGCAGATCCGAGATAACATTTTTTGGACGATTGCGAGCGGTGTTACGGTTTGGACGTTTTACGAAGTTCTGATGTTCTGGGCTTTGGCCAATGGATATGCGCCGATGCTTACCTGGGCTGCGAACCCAATCTGGTTTGTGGCGTTATTCTTTTTGATCCCGATTTGGGAAAGCTTCTATTTCTATTGGATTCACCGGTTCTTGCACATCCCGTTCCTTTATAAACATGTGCACGCTTTGCATCATCGTAATATTAACGTGGGACCCTGGTCAGGCTTGGCGATGCATCCGGTGGAACATTTGATCTTTCTGGGATCTGTGTTGGTACATTTTATTGTTGCTGCTCATCCAGTGCACATTTTGTTTCATTTGCAATATTACGCCCTTACCGCCGCGACGACCCACACTGGGTTTGAGGGGATGGTGATCAAGGATAAAAACCGACTGAATCTAGGGACATTCCATCACCAAATGCATCACCGCTATTTTGAATGTAATTACGGTTCATTGGAGCTGCCTTGGGACAAGTGGTTTGGATCTTTTCATGATGGCACAGCTGAATCTGATGCCAAGATTCGAGAGCGGCGTAAGAAGTTTACAAACGGCATTCGATGAATTTTGAGATTTTAGAATGATCCTTGCTTGTCTTGATGTGACACGCTCATGTTTTCTATTGCTGTTTTGTCGTGTTAAACAATGAGAATGTACGCAACAGGTTTACAGTCTTTTCCACCAGTGAAATCCCGTACCCATGAGGTGTGCGGCCCCGGTGCGCATAGCTTTGCCTTTGTGCTGGCAGCCACCCTTGGTGGACAGTGTATGTGGGTGCGCGAGGGGTGGGAGGCACAGCAGATTAATCCGAATGGGTTTGCGGAATTCATTTCTCCGGCTGATTTAGTGTTTTGTAATTCTAAAGATCAAATGCAGACGCTTGCTGTGGCAGAAGAAGCTCTGCGTTCGGGGGCTGTTTCTTTAGTTGTGATGTCGCTCGGTAAACCTTTGGGGCTGATCGAAGGGCGGCGCTTGCAACTGGCGGCACGCGAGGGGAAATCGACAGGTTTGGCCATTATTCCTGAAGGAATGGGGAGTAATGCAGCCGAAACCCGTTGGCGGTGCACGCCTGTTTTTGGGGCGGGGGACTCGACTCTGCAAAATTGGGAAATTATAAAGAACAAAACGGGAACATTAGGGTCTTGGCATGTTCGATGGGAACCAACGTCGCGTCGTCTCATTGTGGTTTCCCCGGCTATCGAGTGACCGGGTTCTGCGTCGCTGTCCATTGGATGGCCCGTTTGCGCTGACGCATGAGCAAGGCCAAGCCAATCGACTATACTGCTTGAATAGAGAAGCCACGGATCAGGGATTACATCCAGGTATGTCGTGTGCTGATGCGCGTGCCTTTTGCCCTAACTTGCAAACGACACCTGTAGATTTGGACCAAGATCAACAGTTTCTGCATATTTTGCGGCGATGGGCGACGCGCTACTGCCCTTGGATCGGGGTAGAAGGGCGCGATGGTCTGGTGCTGGATGTCAGTGGATCAACGCATCTTTTTGGCGGCGAGGACGCGATGATCCGCGATATGTACGCGCGTCTGATGCGGGCAGGGTTATCGGTGCAAATCGGTGTGGCTGATACGCGTGGAGCAGCGTGGGCGTTAGCGCACCACGGTGGGGGAATGGCAGAGCCGGGTGAAACATTAGAAGCTGTGCGCAACCTACCTGTATCTGCGCTGAGGTTGGACGAAAAAACCTCAACCACGCTGGTGAGGTTGGGCCTGCGTAAGATTGATGAACTCGCGACGGCGCCACGGCCGCCACTGACCCGCCGGTTTGGACCTGATGTGCTGATGCGTTTGGATCAAACCCTTGGTGCGCAACCAGAAGAGATCATGCCGCTTGCCGATCCACCGCATTACGGCGTGCGCATGACGTTGCCAGATCCGATTGGATTGATCGGGGACGTTATGGCTGGGGTCGAGCGGTTGTTGCACCAGCTTTGTGATAAGTTGCAGGCCCAACAAACAGGTGCGCGGGTACTGCGCGTCACGTTGCGACGGGTCGATCAGGATCATCAGATGGTGGAGCTGCGTCTAGCGCGCCCGTTGTATGACCCGGATCGGATCCTACCACTTTTTGAGCGTGGTTTGGGGGAAGTTGATGCAGGTTTCGGCATTGATCAACTGCGCCTTGAGGCGACCCAAACCGAGGCCTTACCAGCCCAGCAAATTAGTCATGTCTCAACGGGACATAAAGGACAATTGGATGACCTAATCACCCGCATTGGGACGCGGGTCGGATTAGAGAATATCCAACGGTTTCTACCTGCGGATAGCCATATCCCAGAGCGTAGTTTCATCATCGCACCCGCCGCCTATTCAGAACCGGCGCGTGATGGTTGGGCCTGTGTCAATCCACGTCCCCTATGCTTGTTCCCACCTGAACCGATTGCTGCCAAGGGGCCACATCCACCGGCGCGATTTCGGTGGCGACGGATGCCTTTGACCACTGGGCGGGTGACGGGGCCCGAACGTATCGCGCCTGAATGGTGGTTTGAGGATCGTAACTGGCGATCAGGGATGCGTGATTACTGGCGGGTTGAGACCAAGCAGGGGCGGCGGTTGTGGTTATTCTATACCCCGCAAAGCCCTGGATGGTTTGTTCAGGGGGAGTTCGCGTAATGCAGATTACGCGCGCACCTCAACATGGCGACGGTTTCCGCCAGGATTTATTAGATCTTGGCTTGCGGGATCAAAGCTACGCCGAACTGTGTGTCACCAGTAATTTTACGTTTCTCACAGGGGCTTCGCACCCTGAGGAACTGATCGTACGCGCGGCAGAGCTGGGCCTATCAGCGATTGCCATCACAGACCGCAATTCATTGGCGGGTGTTGTGCGCGCTTGGAGTGCGTTGAAAGAATTGCGACGCGATACGGATGAAGCACTCAAAATTCGGTCACAACAACAGGTTGATGCATCGTCGCGCCAAAAAGTCGAAACAGGCGAAGCGATTGCAAAGCCACCAATCGTCACACTACCTAAGCTGATTGTCGGCTGTCGTTTGGTTCTGCGCGATAGCTCTGTCGATTGGGTTGCTTTGCCTCGTAATCGAACAGCTTATCAACGTCTGACGCGTTTGCTGACATTGGGCAAACGCCGTGCGGAGAAAGGCGATTGTGTGCTTTATGCCAGTGATCTTATCGCAGTGTGTGAGGGTATGATCTTAATCGCCTTGCCGCAAAAGCGGTTAGGCGCAGCTGTGGCCGATATTCAAAACATGCGACGGCATTTTCCAAATCATGTCTTTCTTGGTGCCGCGCCTCGTTATGATGGCAGTGATCAGGCCTATTTTGCGGCCTGCGCACAACTTGCGCAAAAGGCTTGTGCCCCAATGGTCGCAGTGGGGGATGTCTTGATGCACCACGCCAGCCGCAGACAGATGGCTGATGTGCTGACCTGTATGCGGGATCATATCTCGATTGATGACATCGGTACGCGCGCACTGGCCAATGCCGAGCGTAGGATCAAATCGGGTCGCGATATGGCGCGCCTATTTCGCAATCATCTGGGGGCGTTGCGCCGCACACTCGAGATTGCAGATAGGTGCAGCTTTGATTTGGGTGAGTTGTCATATGAGTATCCGCATGAGGACGTGAACGGTGAAACACCGCAGAACCGCCTAGAACGTCTGGCCCGCGAAGGCTTGGTGCGTCGTTATCCCGATGGCGCGCCAGCACGCGCAACTGAGTTGCTGGATAAAGAGCTCGCCGTTGTAAAAGAACTGGAGTTCCCAGCCTACTTTCTAACTGTTCATGACATTGTTCAGTTTGCGAAATCCCAAGGTATTTTATGTCAGGGTCGCGGGTCAGCAGCTAATTCGATCCTGTGTTATCTTTTGGGGATCACTGATGTCAGCCCTGATATGATCTCGATGGTGTTTGAGCGTTTCATCTCAAAGTACCGAGGCGAACCACCGGATATCGACGTTGATTTCGAACACGAGCGACGCGAAGAGGTGATCCAGTGGATTTACCAGAAGTACGGCCGTCATCGTGCTGGGCTTTGCGCCACGGTTATCCATTTTCGTACGCGCGCGGCCATTCGCGAAGTCGGCAAAGTTATGGGATTATCCCAAGATGTCACTGCAGGTTTATCCAGCCAGATATGGGGGATGAGCGACGGTGGTGTTGATTTAGATCGGATCCGAGAGATTGGGCTAAATCCCGAAGACCGACGGTTGATGCAAACACTGCGCTTGATCGGTGAGATTATCGGCTTTCCTCGGCATTTGTCGCAGCATGTCGGTGGGTTTGTCATCACGCGGGGGCGTTTGGATGAACTGTCTCCAATTTCTAATGCTGCGATGGAGGATCGCACTGTTATTGAATGGGATAAGGATGACATCGATGCGCTGGGCATTCTAAAGATTGATATTTTGGCGCTAGGTATGTTGAGCTGCGTGCGCAAAGCTTTTGATTTGATGTCAAAATATGAGGGTATAAGCCACAGCATCGAAACCATCCCACAAGAGGATAAACCCACTTACGATATGCTCTGCGTGGCGGATGCTGTCGGTGTGTTTCAGGTCGAAAGCCGGGCGCAGATGAATTTCCTGCCACGCATGAAACCGCAGACGTTTTATGACTTGGTGATTGAGGTGGCGATCGTGCGCCCAGGGCCGATCCAGGGCGGAATGGTGCAGCCCTATGTTCGACGTCGGCAAGGGTTTGAGCAGCCAGAACCCTTTGGCCGTGAATTGGAAGAAGTCACGAGACGGACACTTGGCGTCCCGTTGTTCCAAGAACAGGCCATGCAGATTGCCGTGGTCGGGGCAGGGTTCTCAGCAGAAGAGGCTGATCACCTGCGACGATCGCTTGCTTCGTTCCGACGCATGGGCACGATTGGCGCCTTTGAGGATAAGTTCGTCAATGGTATGCTGAAAAACGGCTATGATCTAGAAGTGGCGAAACGTTGCTTTTCCCAGATCGAAGGCTTTGCGGATTATGGGTTCCCTGAAAGTCATGCGGCTGCTTTTGCGATGCTGGCCTATGTGTCTGCTTGGTTAAAGTGCCATCACCCTGCGATTTTCGCCTGCGCGTTACTTAATTCTCAACCAATGGGGTTTTATGCACCTGCTCAGATCATCAGGGACGTTCGTGAGCATGGTGTGGAAACACGTCCGATTTGTGTGAACTATTCTGAATGGGACAACACGTTGGAACGTCGTCCAGATGGTGCTTTGGCGTTGCGGTTGGGATTTCGTCACATCAAAGGGTTCAAAGAAGAAGACGCAGGCTGGATCGTAGCTGCTCGGGGCAACGGTTACCCGTCGCCAGAAACTCTATGGCTACGCGCTGGACTTAGCCCAAGTGCGCTGACGCGTTTGGCCGAGGCGGATGCGTTCTCAGACATGAACCTGACGCGCCGCGACGCGTTGTGGCAGGTTAAAGCGATCCGCAGTGAGAAACCTTTGCCTTTGTTCAATGACCCGATTGATGGCGAAAGCATTCAGGAGCCGCAGGTCATTTTACCAACAATGCACCTGGGGGAAGAGGTGGTCGAAGACTATGTCTCCACCCGTCTGTCGCTGCGTGTTCACCCAATGGAATTACTGCGCCCGAGCATTGCGAATTTGACACCTCATAACGCGCTTAGTGAGGTCCCGCTAGGTCAGCATGAAGTGTGCGGTCTGGTGATCACTCGACAACGTCCAGGAACGGCGTCTGGGGTGATTTTCCTGACGCTTGAGGACGAAACAGGGGTTAGTAATATTGTGGTTTGGCCCAAAGTTTATGAGCAGTTCCGACGGATCGTGATGGGGGGGCGGTTGCTTCATGTGCGGGGGTATTTGCAGCGTGAAGGCATCGTGGTTCACATGATCGCACAAGAAATTTACGACGTGTCCTATAAGCTTTTTGAGCTCGGCCACCCAATGCCTGAGGCCTTAACCACGGAAGGGTTGCGTACAGATGACACACCTAAAACGTCCCGGTATCCCGCACGTGCAATGCATCCAAGGGATCAGGCAAAACGGTTGTTCCCAAGTCGTGATTTCCATTGATCAACGGGTCAAAGTCAATCCGTCTCTTTTTACCTTTTCATGTGACGCGGCCAAACCCACGTCGCCATACTGCGAATAACATATCTACCAGCGTATGAGCTTTCGCCCGGGCGCAATCGCACCTAGACTAAACAGCGATGATCAGGGGATAATCGATGACATTGACACTTAACGATATCCAAACGGCGGCCAAGGCTATTGCTGGGGCAACCCTGCGCACGCCAACAGTCCACGCTGCGCGCCTATCACTACAGCTGGGATTTGACGTCTATCTTAAGCTTGAGAACTTGCAGCACACCAACGCGTTCAAAGCACGCGGCGCTTTGGCCAAGCTGCTTACGCTAACAGATGAACAACGCGCGGCAGGCGTCATTGCCTGCAGTGCTGGTAATCACGCGCAGGGTGTAGCCTACCACGCGACCCGTCTTGGTATTGCCTCAACAATTGTGATGCCCTTCGGCACGCCTTTCAATAAAGTTAAGCGTACTGAAGATTTTGGTGCCAAGGTTGTGCTGCATGGCAATGGGTTTGATGAAGGCGTGGCATTTACTCATCAACAGGCCGAAGAACGCGGACTGACATTCATTCACCCATTCGACGACATGGACGTCGTCGCTGGGCAAGGCACCGTTGCCCTTGAGATGCTAGAACAACAGCCAGATTTAGATGTGATTGTCATTCCTGTCGGGGGTGGTGGGCTGATTGGGGGCATGTCCGTTGCCATTAAAGCGCTTAATCCCGGTGTTGAAGTGATAGGCGCACAAGCCGAAGTGTTTGACGCAGTGAAGGCCGCCTACGATGGGGTAGATACCAACTTTGGTCCTGCAACGCTTGCTGAAGGCATTGCGGTTAAAGCGCCTTCGCAGACGAATATCGAACTCATTCGTCAAAATGTCGACCGGATCGAAGTCGCGACAGAGGGTGAAATCGAAGAAGGTGTTTTTGATCTGCTCTCATCCGAAAAGCTAGTTGCCGAAGGTGCCCCAGGGGCTGGTCTTGCCGTTATCAAAAAAAACAAAGCGGCGTTTCAGGGTAAGAAAGTCGGCTTGGTCGTCTGTGGTGGAAACATCGATAGCCGTTTACTATCGACCCTGATCCTACGCGGATTGGTACGGGATGGGCGGATTACGAGGCTAACGTTTGAAATCAACGACACGCCTGGTCAGCTAGCAGACATTTCAAGGATCATTGGTGAATCCGGTGCCAACGTCGTCGAAGTCATTCACCAGCGCATGATGCAATCGGTGTCATTGAAACAGGCAGAGCTGGATGTTGTTATCGAAGCGCGAGATTTGGATCATGTAAAAACGCTGGTGGCAACACTGCGCAACGCTGGTTTCAGGTTGCGCACTGATAACGGTGTTTGAAGCGCCAGATGTCAGATTCGAGCTCAGAGTCACATGTTTTCTGCGTAGTAACGAATGTCGGTTTTTGGGCTACTAAAGTGGTGACAGCGTTAAACGGCTCCCAACAAGTCACGTGCGATCCGCTCAAAGATAGCACTCCCGATGGGGATCAAGTCATCAGGAAAATCATAGTCGGGATTGTGGAGCGCAGCATAGTCTTCACCCGGTCCTAGACAAAGCATTGCAGCTTTGGCGTCCCAGCCAAACACGCCAAAATCTTCTGACGCGCGCATAGGGACACCTGCGTCGCCATAGACGACGTCGATTGCATCCATAGCTGCTGTTGCCACGCGATATGCATCTGGATCATTGATGGACGCTGCGAAGTTATCGCATACCTCAAAATCTACCGTAAGCCCGAAGTTCTCTGCCGCTGTTTTGGCAAGCGTTCGGGCTGCTGTTTCTAGGCTTTCCATGCCCTCGTCGCCTGCTGTCCGCAAAGTTGCAAAAATCTCGCCGTCTCCGGGAGCCACACCAAATGAAGGCTCGCCTATTTTTACATGGGTAATCGTAACCAAACGGAAACCATCATCAAGTGATCCACCGTGTCCGAGCGCGTCGAGGACAGGGATCAACTCAGCAATAGCTTGCGCCGGAGAAACACCGTCCTCAGGGTCGGCAGCATGGGCAGTTTTGCCCGTGAGCTTAATCTTAAGCCCCATTGAAGCGCAGTTAATCAACCCAGCACAGGTGGAAACATATCCGAAAGGTCGTCCGGGTTCGATGTGAATGGCAAAGGCCCAGTCAGCTTGAATTTCTTGATAAGTAGGATCAGCGACCACTGCCTTTGCGCCGCTCCCATCCTCTTCAGCCGGTTGGAACATAAGAATGACACGCCCTTGCGCAACCGGCCGGCGAGAAATCAAGCGTCCTAACGCGAGAAGCATTGTCATATGGCCGTCATGACCGCAAACGTGGCTCCTTCCGCGGGTCCGCGACAACCAAGCGATGTCATTGCGCTCCTCAATTGGCAACGCATCGAGCTCGGCCCGAAAAAGAACTGACGGCCCAGCTTTACCGCTGTCAAAGACCGCAGCTACGCCATGACCACCTAATCCAGTCAAGATACGAGTTGGTGACAACGCTTTTAGTTCATTTGCAATTTTACTGGCTGTTTCTACTTCTTCTCCAGACAATTCTGGATGGCGGTGAAGTTCACGGCGAAATTCAGTTAGTTCCATTAAGTCAAGATTTGTTAGCATTTGTCGCTCTGCTTTCGAGGTCAGTTCAGCTGATTAAACATTCCTAAACCAGAACAGGGAACATTCGCCAAGCGCCATCCAATAAAATGAGTTTGTGTGATTTAGCATAGCCGTCATTGATAATTGTATTGGGAACTGCAGCTTGGTCCGCTAAACAGACGATCCTTTGCTATAAACCACAACCTTCTTGACCCGTTTCTCACCCCCGTCTATACGCCGCTGGTCGGCGCTATTGCCGATTCATTTTAACGCCGCGTGCTTGATCTTCGCTGGGTCAAGTCTTCCGGCAAGGAGACAGCGACATGAAACTTAATGAACTCCGTGATAATCCCGGTGCAACACAGCGCAAAAAGCGTGTTGGCCGTGGTCCAGGTTCTGGTCTTGGTAAGATGGGTGGCCGTGGTATCAAAGGTCAGAAATCCCGTTCAGGTGTGGCGATCAAAGGTTACGAGGGCGGTCAGATGCCATTGTACCAACGCCTTCCAAAGCGTGGCTTTAACAAGCCGAACCGCAAATCTTTCTCAGTTGTGAACCTTGGGTTGATCCAAAAGTTCATCGATGAGAAAAAGATCGATATCAAAAAGCCACTTACAGAAGACGCGCTGATTGAATCCGGTCTGATCCGTCGTAAAAAGGACGGTATCCGTGTTCTTGCCAAGGGCGAATTGACGTCCAAAGTCACGATCGAAGTGACTGGCGCATCCAAAGGCGCGATCGAAGCTGTTGAGAAAGCTGGCGGCTCACTCACTGTCACAACAGCGGCAGCGGCTGAGTAAGACCTTGTGAGCGGCGGATACGTCGCTTACATATCCTTCAAAGTTTTCCCAAACGCCGCTTATCGGGGAACCGATCAGCGGCGTTTTTTATGAGAAGAGACAGATATGGCTTCAGCAGCAGAGCAGATGGCACAAAACATGAGCTGGGGCGCATTCGGTAAAGCCACTGAATTGCGTCAGCGAATTTTGTTCACCATCGGTCTTTTGATCGTTTACCGCCTCGGGACATACATCCCTGTGCCGGGCATCGATACGCAGCAACTCCAAGCATTTATGGAGCAAGCACAAGCCGGTATCGGTGGTATCTTGTCTATGTTTACCGGTGGCGCATTGGCCCGAATGGGTATCTTTGCGCTGGGCATCATGCCCTACATCTCCGCCTCGATCATTGTTCAGCTGCTTGGCTCCATGTGGGAGCCGTTAAAGCAACTGAAGAAAGAGGGCGAGCAGGGACGCCGCAAGCTAGCTCAGTATACTCGTTACGGGACTGTCGTTTTGGCGACCGCGCAGGCTTATGGCCTTGCTGTCAGCCTCGAAAGTGGCGGTTTGGCTGCAGATCCGGGTCTATTCTTCCGAGTTTCTTGCATCGTGACCATTGTTGGGGGCTGTATGTTCCTAATGTGGCTTGGTGAGCAGATCACTGCACGAGGTATCGGCAACGGCATCTCGTTGATCATCTTTGTTGGTATTATTGCTGAAATCCCAGCAGCTTTGGCACAATTCTTGTCACAGGGGCGTTCTGGCGCTATCAGCCCAGCTGTCATTGTCGGCGTTATATTGATGGTAATCGTCGTGCTGACGTTCGTCGTGTTTATGGAACGCAGTTTGCGCAAAGTGCACATTCAATACCCGCGACAGCAGCGTGGGATGAAGGTCTATGACGGTTCCTCAAGCCACTTGCCGATCAAGGTGAACCCGGCTGGCGTTATTCCAGCAATCTTTGCATCCGCATTGCTTTTGCTTCCGACGACGATCAGCACATTCTCAGGCGGTTCAACAAGCCCGGTCATGGCAACGATCCTGGCGTATTTTGGCCCAGGCCAACCGCTTTACCTGATCTTCTTTTCAGCGATGATTATTTTCTTCACGTATTTCTACACCAAAGAAGTCGCGTTCAAAGTAGATGACGTTGCCGACAACTTGAAAAACCAAAACGGTTTTGTTCCGGGCATACGTCCGGGTAAACGGACTGCGGAATACCTCGACTATGTTGTAACGCGTATCCTTGTCTTGGGTTCTGGCTATCTTGCGCTTGTTGCTTTGTTGCCGGAAATCCTCCGTGCGCAACTTTCAATCCCATTCTACTTTGGTGGGACGTCGATCTTGATTATCGTGTCTGTCGGAATGGATACCATCCAACAGATCCAATCGCATTTGCTGGCGCACCAGTATGAAGGTCTGATCGAGAAATCACAGCTGCGCGGCCGTCGCGGAGGTGCAAAGAAAAAGGGGCCTGCGCGTCGATGAACATTATTTTGCTTGGACCGCCTGGTGCGGGGAAGGGGACCCAAGCTGGTTTCCTAGTGGAGGCTCGCGATATGATGCAGCTCTCTACAGGTGACATGCTGCGCGAAGCAAAGACATCTGGGACGGAGATGGGCAAGAAAGTTGCCGCCGTTATGGATGCGGGCGATTTGGTGACTGATGAAATCGTCATCGGTTTGATCCGCGAAAAGCTTGAAGCTGGTGGTGCCAAAGGCGGCTACATCTTTGATGGGTTCCCACGGACCTTGCCGCAGGCAGATGCATTGGGAGAGTTGTTGTCTGAGTTGGGACAAGGTCTAGACGCAGTCATCGAATTGGAAGTGAACGACGAAGTATTGGTCGATCGCATCGTTGGCCGTGCAAAAGAAGCGGCCGCCGCAGGTCAACCTGTTCGCGCAGACGACAATGAGGAAAGTTTGAAAGTTCGCTTAATGGCTTACTACAAACAGACAAGCCCACTTCTTGGCTATTACTATGCCAAAGGTGATTTGCAATCTGTCGACGGGCTTGCATCTATGGACGATGTTGCCGCTTCGATTAACGCGATATTGGATTAATCAACATGGGTGCTAGACTTGGTGCGGCATTGGCTGTTGGCGGTGGATGGATCCTCGCGCTCGGCATGTTTATGTTTCTTCGGACGTTCGATAGCACGGCTATCTTGTGGCTTTGGTTTCTTGTGGTAATCGCTTTTCTTCCTCGTGAAACCTATAAACTCTACAAACTTTTGACCTCTGAGCGTGACAAAGATTGATCGTGTCATGTGCCAATGAAAATTGGCACTTGACGCACTTTGCTATCGTTCATAGATACCCTCATCCCTAGCGGGAATCGCTTAACTGTTAATGGGTCGCTCCTGGGCGCAGTTGAACACCTCGATATGACGCAGCCCGGCGCCGATAGGTCCGGGCTTCCGTTGTGAAAAAAGGGTCTGGAATGACGGACCCGCAACGAAAAGGAATTGCACACGTGGCACGTATTGCCGGCGTAAACATCCCGACTGCAAAGCGGGTACCAATCGCCCTTACATATATTGCTGGTATCGGTCCATCGACCGCCAAGCAAATTTGCGAAGCAACAAAAATCGAAGAGACACGTCGTGTGAACGAACTGTCTGATGCTGAAGTTGTTTCTATCCGTGAATTCATCGACGCAAATGTCACCGTAGAGGGTGACTTGCGCCGCGACGTTCAGATGAACGTAAAGCGCCTGATGGATCTTGGTTGCTACCGTGGCCTGCGCCACCGTCGCAATCTACCGGTTCGCGGTCAGCGGACTTCAACAAACGCACGTACTCGCAAGGGCCCTGCAAAGGCCATTGCTGGTAAGAAGAAATAGGGAGGCTGAACCATGGCTCGTGATCCACGTCGTGGAGGCAAAAAGAAGGTCTCCAAGAACATCGCTGCTGGGGTTGCTCACGTAAACTCTAGCTTCAACAACACAAAGATCCTGATCTCTGACGTACAGGGCAACGCCATTTCTTGGTCGTCTGCTGGTACGATGGGTTTCAAAGGCTCACGTAAGTCCACACCTTATGCTGCTCAGATGGCTGCAGAAGATGCTGGCAAAAAAGCACAAGACCACGGCGTCAAGACGCTCGAAGTCGAAGTGCAGGGTCCAGGTTCTGGTCGTGAAAGTGCACTTCGTGCGCTTGCTGCTGTTGGGTTCAACATCACATCTATTCGTGACGTGACACCAATGGCGCACAACGGTTGCCGCCCACCAAAGCGTCGCCGCGTCTAATCTACCGAACGCCTTGGGGTCCTGCCGTTTGTGCATGGCCCCAATCCGTCATTTTGAAACCTCGGGCGTTTGCCTTTTGGACATGAAAGGCAGACTGGAATGGAGGGACACATGATCCACAAGAACTGGGCTGAGTTGATTAAACCAACTCAATTGGAAGTAAAGCCGGGCAATGACCCAATGCGTCAGGCGACTGTTGTTGCTGAACCGCTTGAGCGTGGCTTCGGTTTGACACTTGGTAACGCGCTTCGCCGTGTGCTGATGTCTTCCTTGCAGGGGGCTGCAATTACAGCCGTGCAGATCGATAACGTTCTGCACGAATTTTCCAGCGTTTCTGGTGTGCGTGAAGACGTCACAGACATCGTCCTAAACCTTAAGGGCGTCGCAATCCGTATGGAAGTCGAAGGACCAAAGCGGTTGAGCGTTCAGGCCAAAGGCCCTGGAGTTGTTACTGCTGGCGACATTTCTGAGACTGCAGGAATTGAGATCTTGAACAAGGATCACGTTCTTTGTCACCTTGATGATGGCGCTGATCTTTATATCGAGCTGACTGTTAACACTGGCAAAGGCTATGTGTCCGCAGACAAGAACAAACCTGAAGATGCACCGATCGGAATGATGTCCATCGATGCAATCTATTCACCTGTCAAGAAGGTCTCTTACGACGTTCAGCCAACACGTGAAGGTCAGGTTTTGGACTATGACAAACTGACAATGAAGGTCGAAACCGACGGTTCGATCACACCTGATGATGCTGTGGCCTATGCTGCGCGTATTCTACAGGATCAATTGTCGATCTTCGTGAACTTTGATGAGCCTGAATCAGCTCAGCAAGGTCAGGAAGATGATGGTCTCGAGTTTAACCCACTTCTTTTGAAGAAAGTGGACGAACTGGAACTGTCTGTGCGTTCAGCAAACTGCCTAAAGAACGACAACATCGTTTATATCGGCGATCTTATCCAAAAGACAGAAGCAGAAATGCTCCGCACGCCGAACTTCGGCCGCAAGTCTTTGAACGAGATCAAAGAAGTGTTGTCAGGCATGGGTCTGCACCTCGGCATGGACGTCGAGGATTGGCCACCAGACAACATCGAAGATCTTGCGAAGAAATTCGAAGATCAGTTCTAAGAATTCAGGATGGGCCTTCGGGCCCATCCGCACGACAATGCCAGCGTCGGCTGGGAACATCTGGGCAATAATGCCCCAAGGAGAGCGGAAGACACGCATCTTACCGCCAGACAAAGCATAAGACTTTAGGAGACTAGAAAATGCGTCACGCACGTGGATACCGCCGCCTCAACCGCACACATGAACACCGCAAAGCGCTGTTCGCGAACATGGCAGGCTCGCTCATCGAACATGAGCAGATTAAGACAACTTTGCCAAAAGCGAAGGAACTGAAGAGAATCATCGAAAAGCTCGTAACGCTAGGTAAACGTGGTGATTTGCACGCTCGTCGCCAGGCAGTAGCGCGTTTGAAACAAGACTCGCATGTTGCAAAATTGTTCGACGTTATCGGACCTCGTTATGCGAATCGCCAAGGTGGCTACGTCCGCGTCATCAAAGCGGGCTTCCGCTACGGCGATATGGCTCCGATGGCGATCATTGAATTCGTTGAACGCGACGTCGACGCCAAAGGCGCAGCCGACAAAGCGCGTCTTGCAGCTGAAGAAGTAGCAGACGTTTCTGAATAGACTGTTTCCATTTTTGGTATAATAATAAGGGCCCTGCTAAAGAGTGGGGCCCTTTTTTGTTCCTTAAACGGCGTAAGATTTTATAATGATCAATCCTCCTTAGTATGCTGCCCGATTTGTGGCGGAGACTATTTGCAGCAGGGTTCATTAAGGTCGAGATATGACGCGCATGTGTTGTTCAAATGTTGGTTCTTTTGGGCCGCCCGAGAAGCGTTTGAAAGCCACTCGATTTAGGGTTGACCTAAAATTCCCGAACCTGTCTAAAAAGATATGTCTTTGCAGTTCGGCATCGAGCAATATATGGGTAAGTTGGCTGCGTTAGCACCCGCTGGCTTTGGCTATTTGTTGCATATACGCTTTGCGACGCCGCTGTTAAGCCAGCAGGCTTATCCGGCCGAATGGAATGAAATATATAATGAGGAGGCATACGCGCTTCGAGATCCGATGATCGCTTGGGGGTTTAGCGAGACCGGCGTACAAAGATGGAGCGCAATAAATATCCCTGATCCGTTTGACATTTTGGGTCAGGCCCGCAAGTTCGGTATGAATTATGGGGTTACCGTATCTTGTGGGCCAATGAAGTCTCGTACGATCGCTTCTGGCGCGCGTACAGACAGAGAGTTTACCAATGAAGAGATGTTCGAATTCTCCAAGTTAGTGAACCATCTCCATGATGTTACGCAGCCTCCCGAGGCTCTAACGGATGCTCAAATCGAGGCCCTTAGGTGTATTGCTGAAGGGGATCGTCATGCTGCCGCTGCCGCGCGGTTGAATATATCGGAAAGTGCTCTCAAGGCGCGTTTGTCCTCTGCTAGGTCAAGCTTACTTGCCAGAACGACTGCCGAAGCCATTCAACGCGCACGGGATTATCGTCTGCTCTGACGCTCTTGCTTTTTCAATTTACCGAATGGGTCAACATCTGACGCATATCGGAGTTATGCATGCAAGGTACGACCTTATCATTCCAGAATATCCACCATCATGGTGAGCTGTTCGAGAAAATTATGAAGGCCCGCAGGCCCACCCAACTTCCTGAAGATTGGGACGTGACTGCCACGGGCAACCAAGATTTTGACCAATACGATACACCACAGTCTCGATGGCTTGCTGTTTACGATGGTGATGGCGATATTCTCGCCAGCGTGCGGCTGACCCCGACGACTGCACAAAGCGGCATTTATAGCTATTTGATGCGTGACGCTCAGATCGGATTGCTGTCAGAAGTTCCAAATGATCTACTTTTTGAAGACGCCCCTGTTTCAGAAGATGTTTGGGAGATGACGCGAGCATATGTTCGACGCGGCCTTTCTAACGCCCACCGCTCCGAGGTGCGTGAGAATATTGTCCGTCAACTGCTCAAGACGACAGAAACTGAGAATATTAAACGTCTGGTTTCTCTGCTTCCGAAAACGTGGAAACGTTGGGCGGAAGAAAGCGAGTTTGGAACGGATGTTGCTGGGCGTGTTTGGCGGACTCGAGGCCGTGATTTCCAGGCCCATTTGCTTACCTGCCCATAGATTTAGCGTCCGACTTCTTTCCAATGCGACGACCCTATCATAGGGTGTGGCATGGCTGATCTTTTTACCACTGAACCTGTCGACGTTACGCTTGGGACGCGCCCATTGGCTGACCGTTTGCGCCCGCGCAAATTGTCTGAAGTCATTGGGCAATCGCAGGTGATAGGGCCAAATGCGCCCCTTGGGGCGATGTTGGCCGCGGGTTCGTTATCCTCGCTCATTCTTTGGGGTCCGCCTGGGGTTGGGAAAACCACAATTGCGCGTCTGCTCGCTTCTGAAACAGATCTACATTTCGTCCAGATTTCTGCGATTTTTTCAGGCGTTCCCGAACTCCGTAAGGTCTTTGAGGCCGCCAGGATCAGACGTCAGAACGGGGAGGGGACATTATTGTTCGTTGATGAGATCCACCGTTTCAATAAGGCCCAACAAGACGGGTTTCTTCCACACATGGAAGATGGCACGATTTTATTGGTTGGCGCGACCACAGAGAACCCCAGTTTTGAATTGAACGCAGCGGTATTAAGTCGTGCGCAAGTATTGGTCTTGGAGCGTTTGTCATCCGAAGATCTGGAACTTTTAGCACAGCGTGCGGAGGCGGAAATCGGTCGCGGTCTGCCATTAGATCCAGCTGCGAGGCTCGCAATGCTGGATATGGCAGATGGAGACGGCCGCGCACTCTTGAACTTGATCGAGCAGGTGACGGCATGGAAGGACGATGTCGTTCTTACGTCAGAAACGCTTGCTACACGGTTGATGAAACGAGCAGCCGTCTACGACAAATCTGGTGATGAACATTACAATTTAATCAGTGCGTTGCACAAATCTGTCCGTGGCTCCGATCCTGATGCTGCACTCTATTGGTTTGCGCGCATGCTTGAGGGTGGTGAAGACCCTCGGTATCTAGCCCGCCGCATCACGCGTATGGCTGTTGAGGACATTGGTTTGGCCGATCCTCAAGCGCAGGCCATTTGTTTGCAGTCATGGGAAACCTACGAACGCTTGGGATCGCCAGAAGGGGAGCTCGCCCTGTCTCAAGCGTTGACGTATCTGGCTTTGGCACCGAAATCGAATGCAAACTATGTTGCCTATAAATCGGCGCGCCGCTTGGCCAAGAAAACCGGGTCCGCGCCCCCACCGAAACACATATTGAACGCCCCAACATCGATGATGAAAGAGCAGGGATATGGCGCTGGCTATGCCTATGATCATGATGCCGAGGATGGGTTTTCGGGGCAGGACTATTTCCCAGACGGTCAAACGCGCGAAGTTTTTTACGCACCCGTTGATCGTGGGTTTGAGCGGGATTTGAAGAAGCGCGTCGACTATTTCAAAAAGCTTCGGGCAAAACGGAAATCACAGTCGAATTGACAAGCCGTTCAAGACGCGCGAAGGCACGCTTATGTTTGGATCATTACTTTCAGTAGCAATCGGGGGCGCAATCGGCGCGAGCGCCCGGTTTGGCCTTGGCCTTGCGATCAGCCGCAACTTCACGACGGGTTTTCCAGTGGCGATCCTATCTGTGAACGTACTTGGTTCATTCTTGATGGGCGTTTTTGTAGTTCTGTCGTACCAGCGCGGTTGGGATCATCTTAATTTGTTTGTAATGACAGGCATCCTTGGTGGGTTTACGACGTTTTCCGCATTTTCGCTTGAGGCATATACACTGTTTGAAAAAGGTCAGGTCGGCGCGGCGGCGGGCTACGTTGGCCTCTCGGTCGTTTTATCGATTTTGGGCTTAGCCGCTGGAGTTGCCCTAGCAAGAGGAGTATTCTCATGAGCGGTGTTCAAACCCGTACAATTGGGCCGGATGACGGTGATCAGCGCATTGATCGATATATGCGTCGCCTTTTCCCTCATCTCACCCAAGGACGCATCGAAAAGATGTGTCGCAAAGGTGAACTACGTGTCGATGGTGGCCGAGTAAAATCCAACACCCGTTTGGATGTTGGTCAAATCGTTCGCATTCCTCCGTTGCCGTCCGAAGAAGACGTTGCCGCGACGCGCCACTTGCAACGTTATGGCGTCACCAAAGCAGATGCAAAACTCATTCAATCCTGCGTAATCTACAAAGATGATCATATCATCGCATTAAATAAGCCCGCAGGTTTAGCGACCCAAGGTGGGAGCAAGACGAGCCGGCATGTCGATGGCATGGCTGAGGCGCTCATGTTCGAAATGGATGAAAAACCGCGATTGGTGCACCGGTTGGACAAGGACACATCAGGTGTGTTGCTGTTGGCGCGCACGCGCATGGCCGCCAAAAAGCTAACCGAGAACTTAAAACACCGGGATACGCGCAAGATCTATTGGGCGGCAATTGCTGGCGTTCCAAACCCACGCGCTGGAACGATCAAATACGGATTGGTCAAAGCGCCTGGACATGGGCGTAGTGGCGAAAACGAAAAAATGCGATGCGTACACCCTAATGACATTTCGGCTGTCGAGGGCGCGAAGCGTGCGACATCTGATTATGCGGTGATGACCACGCTTGCAAATCGCGGGGCCTGGGTTGCTTTGGTTCCAATCACTGGGCGGACACACCAGTTACGCGCACATATGGCAGAAATTGGTCACCCAATCATTGGTGATGGTAAGTATGGCGGGTCTCATCAAGAGAATCTTGGCGATGGTTGGGGATCAGGCATGGGCAGCGAAATTGGCCGTAAGATGCATCTTCATGCGCGGACATTGATGGTCGAGCATCCGGAAAATGGTTCCGCGTTGCATTTCACTGCTCCTTTGCCAGAGCACATGCAAAATACATGGGACTTTTTAGGCTGGGATGTGACGCACGCACCTGTCGACCCCTTTAATATGCCGGAGTGAGTCGATGAGCGACTGGAAAGCCAAGCGGTTTTGGAAAGAGGCGAGCGTTGTAGAGGAAGATGACGGGTTCGCTGTCGTTCTTGACGGTCGTTCAGTTAAGACGCCGGCCAAGACACCCTTGGTTGTGCCAACTGAACAATTAGCGCAACAAATCGCAGCGGAATGGGATGCTCAGGTCGACGAGATTGATCCGCTCACTATGCCAGTTACACGCAGAGCAAATGCAGCATTGGATAAGGTTGCGCGCCAGCACGCAGAGGTCGCAGCAATGATCGCCGAATACGGTGAAAGCGATTTACTATGTTACCGCGCCACAGGGCCGATCGAATTGGTCGCCCGCCAGACAGAGCACTGGGATCCGTTGTTAGAGTGGGCCGCAAGTGAGCTTGATGCGCAACTGACGACAACACAAGGTGTGATGCACATCAAGCAATCGGATGAAGCCATCCAAACCCTTTCCAAATTGGTCCATGGACTTGATAATTTTCAACTCACTGGCTTCTACGATTTGGTTTCTATTTCCGGGTCATTGATCCTTGCTCTTGCTGTCATCAGAGGTCGACTAACCCCACAAGATGCGTGGTCTCTTTCTCGTCTGGATGACGAATGGCAAATCGAACAATGGGGCAGGGACGAAGAGGCTGAGGATTTGGCGCTTTCAAAGGAATCAGATTTTGTTAGCGCTGCCATTTTCTACAAAGCGTCTGTGACCTAGCGTAACCTTTGGGCGCCAACACTAAACCTTGTATTACCACTGAAGTTTTTAGCTCGAAAAGGTCCGTTTCGGCCATAGAACGCTTGACGTCGGCAGGTGATTCCTAGCAGTCTGTCGTAATCGAAGGGGAAACCCTCCGTTATCGGGAAGGCCTAATCACAAGGCCAAAAAAATGTTCGACCGAGTCACTCTGGTCGAAAACTCAGGAAGAGGTAATTATGAAAAAAACCGTACTTTTCGGTGCGCTGACCGTAGCAGGTCTAGCAGCAGCTGGCGCAAATGCTGGCACACTTGAAGATGTGCAAGCACGCGGCAAGCTGAACTGTGGTGTTACAACCGGCGTTCCAGGCTTTGCGGAGCCTGATGCGAATGGTGTATGGCAGGGTTTTGACGTTGGTGTATGCCGCGCTGTTGCTGCTGCTGTTCTTGGCGATTCAACTGCTGTTGAATTCGTACCAACAACAGGTAAGACACGCTTTACAGCTCTTGCAGCTGGCGAAATTGACATGTTGGCACGTAACACGACATGGACATTCTCTCGCGACGTCGACCTTAAGTTCGAATTCACTGGCGTAAACTACTACGACGGTCAGGGCTTTATGGTTCCAAAAGCATTGGGTGTTAACTCAGCTGCTGAACTCGACGGCGCAACAGTATGTATCCAGACTGGTACAACAACAGAGCTGAACTTGGCGGACTTCTTCCGTTCAAACAACATCTCTTACGAGCCTGTGCCTATCGAAACTGGTTCAGAAGCTGTTCAGCTGTTCACAGCTGGTTCATGTGACGTTTACACAACTGACGCATCTGCTTTGGCTGCTCAGCGTGCAAACTTCGCAAACCCAGGTGACTACGTTGTTCTTCCAGAAATCGTATCAAAAGAGCCACTCGGCCCACTTGTTCGCCACGGCGACAACGAATGGGGCGACATTGTTCGTTGGACTTTGAATGCATTGATCACAGCTGAAGAGCTGGGCGTGACTTCAGACAACATCGACGAGCTTGCTTCTGCTCCAGGTGCAAACCCAGAAGTTAACCGTCTGTTGGGTACAGAAGGCACATTGGGCGAAATGCTTGGTCTGTCAGCTGACTGGGCGAAAAACGCGATTGCTGCTGGTGGTAACTACGGCGAAGTCTTCGCAAACAACATCGGTGAGAGCACAAACATCGGTCTAGCTCGCGGTCTAAACGCGCAGTGGACTGACGGTGGTCTGATCTACTCTCCACCATTCCGGTAAGAGGCTGATAGAAGAGGGCGCGGAACTTCCGCGCCCTCTTTCTTTCTATCCACAAAAAAGAATTTGGTCCCGCGCCCTTATGCGCACTAAAAATGGGACCGTTGCCAACAGGGGGCAACCATGTCGTCAACGACTGATCCGGGTACGCGTCCGGACGGCTTCCGTCTCGGAATGCTGCTCAATGATACGCGATACCGATCCTACACATTTCAATTCATAGCGCTGGCTTTGCTGATCCTTGGCATTGGCTATTTGATGTCGAATCTTGCTGCTAATCTCGAGCGCAATGGCCTTGATATCTCTTGGAAGTTCCTTGGGGAACCGGCCGGCTATGATATCAACCAACGTCCAATCGAATATGACAGCCAGTCTACACATTGGCGTGCATCCGTTGTTGGTGCGATTAATACGCTGATCGTTGCAGTCCTTGCTTGTATCTCCGCAACAATTATTGGTGTGGTTGCCGGTGTTCTCAGGCTTTCCAACAACTGGATCGTGTCCAAGTTGATGAGCTTTTACGTCGAAGCTTTCCGCAACGTGCCGGTCCTCATTTGGATCCTGATCATCTTTTTGGCAATGTCGAATGCGCTCCCGCAGCCACGAGACTTCCGAGGTGATGACCCAGCAGCTTCGATGCTGTTTGACGCTTTCGCCTTAACCAACCGCGGTGTCTATATCCCGTCGTTTGTAAATGGGGCAGGGTCATTGGCATTCTGGTTGGTCGTTTTGGCCTCAATCGTTGGTGTATTTGTCTATCGGCGTCACGCGAGAAAAGTGCTGTATGATACTGGTCGCTTGTTACCGACGTTTCTGCCAACGCTAGGAATCTTGATAATCCCAGCGCTAATTGCTTTCTTCGTGTTTGGTCGCCCGGTGTCGCTCGAATACCCTGCACTCAAAGGCTTTAACTTTAGTGGCGGCATTCACTTGCGGCTCTCACTTATCGCACTCTGGTTCGCCTTGGCGATCTACACCGGTGCGTTTATCGCTGAGAACGTTCGTGCGGGCATCCAAGCGGTTAGCAAAGGTCAAACCGAAGCGGCCGGCGCATTAGGCCTACGCCCGGGTCGGATTATGAACCTTGTTGTACTACCACAGGCACTGCGAGTTATCATTCCACCACTGATCTCACAGTATCTGAATATCACCAAGAACAGCTCTCTCGCGATTGCTGTGGGGTATATGGATATCACGGGCACTTTGGGCGGCATCACGCTGAACCAAACAGGTCGTGCGATCGAAGCCATCTTGTTGTTGATGTTGTTCTACCTCTTGGTATCGCTATCTATTTCCGCGATCATGAACGTCTACAACAACCGTATGAAATTGCAGGAGCGTTAAGATGTCATCTGATATTTCATTCGTACGTCACGATACGATCCCTGAATCGCCGCCGCCTGCGGCTGAAACGGGTGCCGTAAAATGGATGCGTGAGAACCTATTCTCGGGTTGGTTGAACACGCTTCTAACCGTAGCTGCGATTTACATCATTGTTCGGATTGTTATTGGGGTTTTCCCTTGGTTCGCCAATGGAGTTTGGGACGCAGACAACCTAGCAGAATGCCGGACCATCCTTGATGGTGCGACTGGGGCTTGCTTTGCTGTTCTTGTCGAACGCTGGCCACAGCTCTTATATGGGATTAGTTACCCGGCGGACGGTTACTGGCGTCCGACGCTTGCATTCATCCTGTTGTTCCCTTGTGTGGCACCTGCGCTGTTTGCACGGATTCCGCGCAAGTTCTTGATTGCGACCGCAATCTTCCCATTCTTGGCCTATTGGCTGATTTGGGGCGGAACGATCCTGAGCCCGATCATCACAATGATTGCTTTGATTGCAGGATATTTCGCTTTCCTAAGAGCAGAGCGCGCATCAGGTTTCTTCATGGGGCTCGTTGCGGGCGTCGCAACAGCGGCTGTATTGATGTTCATTGGTGGTTTCATCACCAGCGCACTTAGCGGGTTCATCGCACTGCCAGAGGTCGCAAGCCGTGACATGGGGGGCTTCATGCTCAACATGGTTCTAGGGACTGTTTGTGTGTCACTATCGTTGCCACTGGGTATCTTGCTCGCGCTTGGTCGTCAGTCATCAATGCCGATCATCAAAGGTATCTGTGTGATCTTCATCGAGTTTATTCGCGGCGTCCCACTGATTACGCTGTTGTTCATCGCAAACGTGGTCTTGGCCTACTTCTTCCCTGTAGGGGCGTCGCCTGACTTGATCTTGCGGGTTATCATCATGATCACAATTTTCTCGGCGGCTTATATCGCCGAGGTGATCCGTGGTGGTTTGGCCGCATTGCCAAAAGGTCAGTATGAAGCGGGCGACTCGATGGGGCTGAACTATTCCCAATCGATGCGTTTGATCATCCTGCCGCAGGCGCTCAAAATCTCCATTCCGGGGATTGTGAACGTGGCCGTGGGGCTTTTCAAAGACACAACGCTTGTATCAGTGATTTCGATGTTCGACCTTGTTGGCGCGATCCGAGGACCAATCCTCAGCTCGACCAGCTGGACCGGCATCTATTGGGAGGCCTTCATTTTTGCAGCGCTTCTCTTTTTCGTAATCTGCTACGGCATCTCTCAATACTCGCAGTGGCTCGAACGCCAGCTTGCGACAGATCATAGGTAATCATCATGGCACAATCACAAATGCAGGTTTCCGACGAAGTCGCGATCCAGATCAACCAGATGAACAAGTGGTACGGGACATTCCACGTGCTGCGGGACATCAACCTTACCGTCAACCGGGGCGAGCGGATTGTTATCTGTGGCCCTTCGGGGTCAGGTAAATCCACGCTGATCCGGTGCATCAACCGTTTGGAAGAACATCAAGCGGGCGATATCATCGTTGACGGAACAGAGCTGTCATCAGACCTTAAGAACATCGACAAGATCCGTTCAGAAGTTGGCATGTGCTTTCAGCACTTCAACCTCTTCCCGCATCTGACGATCCTTGAGAACTGTACGTTGGCGCCGATCTGGGTACGCAAGACACCCAAGAAAGAAGCCGAAGAAATTGCGATGCACTACCTTGAAAAGGTGAAGATTCCTGACCAAGCGTTAAAGTATCCAGGACAGTTGTCCGGTGGTCAGCAACAACGTGTGGCAATCGCCCGTTCGCTTTGCATGAAGCCACGGATCATGTTGTTCGATGAACCAACATCCGCGCTTGACCCTGAGATGATCAAAGAGGTGCTCGACACGATGATCGAACTTGCGGAGGAAGGCATGACAATGCTTTGCGTAACGCACGAGATGGGTTTTGCCCGTCAGGTTGCTAACCGCGTGATCTTTATGGACCAAGGTCAGATTGTGGAGCAGAACGAACCCGAAGAGTTCTTTAACAACCCACAGTCCGAGCGGACACAGTTGTTCCTGAGCCAGATTTTGGGTCACTAAGTCGCACCAAATACTCTAAAAAAGGCGCCAAGAGGTTTCTCTTGGCGCCTTTTTTGTGTGTTCTAAAAAAATATGCCAAATTTCCATTAGACACGTTCGGTCCCGGCTCGCGAGGCATCAAATGACTTATGATCTAGCTGACCCAGATTTTTTGATGGATCCAAGTCCGGCGTTGGCTGCGATGCGCGCCGAGGGGGCACTGGTGCGAACTAAGATCCCCATTATTGGTAAGATGTGGATAACGACGACCCACTCTGCAACTTCGCAGGTAGCAAAAGGCAAAGACACGTTTTTCGTAACCGGGGTAGGTGCCGGGCTTAAGAAAAAGGGAAACGTAAGCCTGACATGGTGGATGCCACGGACATTTCGATCAATCGCCAATAATATGCTGGGAACTGATGACCCCGAACACCGCCGCCTACGGAAATTTGTTGATAAGGCCTTCGCCCGTCGGGGGATCCGTGAAATGCGCCCGCAGATAGCGTCCGAGGCGGCACGGCGCGTTACGACGCTTGGGGCAGGTGAGGTTGATATTGTCCCTGACTTTTGCCGTCGAATGCCGCTCGAGGTCATTGCACAGCTTTTAGGGATACCAGAAACCGAAAGAGAAACATTTGCGAAATTTGGTGGCTCGCTCGGGGAGATCACCAGCGTCTTCTCGATGATCCCACTCATGCGCAACATGACAATGCTGCATCGCTATTTAGGGCGCATGGTGAACGATATGCGAGATGATCCGCAGCCGGGGCTTATCGCTGAATTAATCTCGGTTGAGGATCAAGGCGATCGCCTAGCGGAGCAAGAATTGATTTCGATGGTTTTCTTACTTCTGTTTGCTGGTTTCGAAACGACGACCAATTTGATTTCCGGCTCTGTTCTAGCGCTTGAACAAAACGCAGATCAAAAGGCTTGGCTATTCGAAGATTTTGACGGTCGGATCGAAACTGCTACGGAAGAACTCATCCGTTATGTGTCTTCTATTTCAGGCACCAAGCCGCGGATTGCTGCAAGGGACTGCGTTATCGACGGTGTAACGATCAAAGCGGGGGAGCGCGTAATGGCACTGCCCGTTGCAGCCAACTATGATCCTACAGTTTTTGAAAATCCTGAGGTTCTTAAGTTAGATCGTTTTCCCAATCCACATCTATCGTTCTCAACAGGTGCGCATTTTTGCCTTGGGATGCAACTTGCCCGCGTTGAATTGCAAGAGGCCTTAAGGGCGCTGTATCAGTATGATCCGGGACTAAGTTTAATCGACGGCGCGCCAAAGTACTTGAAGCGACCAGGTCATCGCGCACTAGAGACTTTGCGCCTTAGACTGCACTGATTACGCGAAGTCTTTGGGAACGACAAAATCTACACACGCCCCTTGGCCAATTTTCACACCAATCTCAAAATCGATCACTGTGGTCGCAGCTGTTGGATAGTCGCTGAATTGGCGGTGCTTCGGACGCACTGACACCAAACCATGCGCTAACATGGCAAGTCCGGGGTTGTGACCGATCACCGCGAGAACATCGTCCCCTTCATACTGCAGCACCTGATCCAAAATGGTGTCCGGGCTGGCGTGATATAGGGACGATTTGAGTTCAATCGGGGCATCAGAGCCCAGTGCATTCTTCAGCAGGTTTGATGTCTCCTGGGTGCGTGCCGCGTCTGAGACCAGAAACCGGTCAGGGATGTAATCCATTTGCTTAAGCCAATTGCCAATCGTGGTCGAGGCTTCACGACCACGCTTGGTTAGAACGCGTTCGTGGTCGTCGGCTTCAAAATCATCCCAGCCGGATTTGGCGTGGCGGATCAGGATCAGACGCTTTGTCATAGGAAAGACTCCATATGGAATTGTGCCTGAGATGGTAGCCTTTTGCCAGCGCCGACAGGACAGGCGCGACGCGCACGGCAACCTTGGGTCATACAGTCTGCGCCCTCAGGTGTGGCCAAGTGGGATTTGCAAGCGTCAACGTCGTAGCCATTGGCAAAGGCATTGACGGGGCATGCTGTTTTGCAGGGTGCTGCACATGTTGAGCAGGGTTTTGGCGTGTTCGCGACTGATATCGTATCATCGACCAGCAAAGCCCCGCGAAACGAAGTAAACAATCCGGCCTTTTCATGCACAAGGAATGAAATCGGCGATGCCCAAAACCGACCGGAGCGCACCGCCCACGTATAGAATGGTGCAAACGGAGGTCCATCGGAGGGAAAGAGCGCCCGCGCATCCGTTTCGATGGCCAGTGCATTTAGCACCCGCTTGGACCATCGATCCATCGGGTTTACCCGTCCGTCAAGGTATTCTGGTGAGCGCGAAAAGATGCCCCAGAACTTTGGTTCCTCCGGACTTATCAAGAGGATGCTGCCGGTTGGGCCAAAGCCATCTTTTTCGACAACCGCAGCAATGCCGCTAATCATGAGCCCGAGCGGCTCGAGCCTTGCAGTGATCTGCTGCAGGCTCACCGGATCAAGGACCCCGCACCGTGATCGGTGAACAGTTCGAGAAGGCAGGCGTTTTGGGCGCGCCCGTCTAGGATAACGACGGCACGTACGCCTTCCTTAATCGCCTTGGTGGCGGTTTCGGTTTTGGGGATCATGCCACCGGCAATTGTGCCATCCGCGATGAGGTCCGAAATTTTCAACGCATTGATCTCTGTTAAGACTTTTCCGTCTTTGTCTTTGACGCCTTCTACATCGGTCAACAGCAACAAGCGGTCAGCATTTAGTGCGCCTGCAATGGCACCGGCGGCGGTGTCGCCGTTGATGTTCATTGTCTTGCCATATGGGCCAACGCCCAACGGTGCGATGACGGGAATCGCACGACTGTTGAACAGGTCCTGAAGGATCGTCGTGTCAATTTCGCTGGGTGTTCCGACTAGACCAAGTGCTGGATCCGCGATGTCACATTTGATCATATTGGCATCTTTGCCAGATAGACCTACGGCTTTGCCACCTTGTTCATTGATTGCTTGCACGAGACGGTTGTTCACTTGGCCCGATAAGACCATTTCAACCACGTCCATTGTGTCTTGATCGGTAACACGTTTGCCGTTAACAAATTCGGATTTGATATCGAGTTTGTCGAGCAGCGCATTGATCATTGGTCCGCCGCCATGGACGATCACCGGGTTCAAGCCGACCTGTTGCATCAGAACGACGTCGCGGGCAAAGACTTGCATGGCCTCGTCGCTGCCCATGGCGTGGCCGCCCAGTTTGATCACAATGGTCGCACCTGCATAGCGCTGCATGTAGGGCAGGGCTTGGCTCAGGGTTTTTGCGGTTTCAGCCCAGTCACGGTCCATGTCTTGGGTCCTCATGCTTCGATACCTGCGATAATCGCACGCAGGGTTGGGATGCCGATACCTTTTTCGGAACTGGTTAGGATCAGTTCAGGAAAAGCGGCTGGATGTTTCGACAGGGCCTTTCGAGTTTTGGCCAAGGCGTCGTCCAAAGCCCCTTTTTTAACTTTGTCGATTTTGGTCATCACGACTTGGAACGTCACGGCGGATTTGTCCAAGACGGCCATGATTTCTTCGTCGACAGCTTTAGCTCCGTGGCGCGCGTCGATCAGCACAAAGACACGGCGCAATGTTTGACGCCCGGATAGGTATTGCTTGAGCAAACGCTGCCATTTTTCAACGACTGCCACTGGCGCATTGGCAAAGCCGTAACCAGGGAGGTCGACAACATAAATATCTGCTGCGGTAAAAAAGTTGATCTCCTGTGTACGCCCGGGGGTGTTCGACGCGCGGGCGAGGCCTTTGCGCCCTGTTAGGGCATTTATCAAAGATGACTTACCAACGTTGGAGCGACCAGCAAAGCAAACCTCCATGCGATCCGCATCGGGTAGGCCGTCCATCGCGACAACGCCTTTTAGAAATTCGGTTTCGCCGGCGAAAAGTAAGCGCCCTTTTTCAAGTGCGTCTGCTTCAGGCTCTTCGACCTCTGGGAAAGGGAGTTCCATCAATTTACCTTTACTGTGTCGCCGAGGGAAATGTCGCCGCTTGTTAGAACTTTAGCATAAACGCCAAAGTTTTGGTGACCCCATCCGTCGCGTAGTGCCTTTAGCGTATCGGCGTCGCGCACGCCCGTTGCTGGGTTTGACATGGTGTGGTTGCACCGAACCGCGGGTTCGATGACGGCAATCTCTGTCGTGCCGATCTGGATCTCGCGACCAATCCAATCATTTTCCTGCCAGGCATGTGCGCCGTCAAGCCAGATGTTTCCACGCCAGCGTTCCAATTCAAGCGGACGCCCAATTTGGGCTTCTACGGCCTTATGAGAGGCGTGGGTCATGATCGTAACCGATGGAAAATCGGTGTCTGTCATTCCGCGGCCCGGCGCCTTGACGATCCCTGTTGGGCGTCGTTTGTCGGCCGGACAGATTGGCGTCACCCAGGTCAGGAATCGCTGGACGTCACTTGGCTGATCTGGGTGAAATGTGATTTCGCCGATGTCTGTATGGCGCAGACATAGTTGACCGGTTGGCTCATCAAACGTGGCCCATATGCCAGCAAGGGACGGGGTGAGGTTACCGATCATAAAGTTTCGGCATTTTTCCCACTTGGGGTTAGTGGGGTCAAACTTTGTCGCTTCGTGCGTCACTGCCCAGTGACGATCCCAAGGGATCGTCTGCCCGGCGGACAGGCTAAAGTTGGAAACAGATTCCCGGCCATGGCTCTTGATCGGATACCGCCAAAGACCATCGACCGTAATCATCACTTACCTTTGGGTTTGTTATCGTTTGCAGCATCAGGCTCAGATGCCTTTTTAAAGCTGGCTTTGATGTTGCCAAAGATATCAGGCTTTGCCCCAACAGACCGCATGATGAGGTATTGTTGGGTAAATGTGATGATGTTGTTGGCAATCCAGTAAACAACCAGACCCGACGCGAACCCACCAAGCATGAACATAAAGACCCATGGCATCCACGCAAAGATCATCTTTTGAGTGGCATCAGTCGGCGATGGGTTCAGTTTCTGCTGAAGCCACATTGAGACACCAAGGAAGATTGGCAACACACCAATGAATAACAACGCCAATAGAGAGGTTGGCTCAGGTGCGTTCCAAGGGAGCAGGCCAAAGAAGTTAAAGATCGACGATGGATCTGGCGCCGACAAATCTTTGAGCCAGCCAAACCAAGGCGCGTGGCGCAATTCGATCGTGACAAAGATAACCTTGTAGAGCGAAAAGAAGATTGGGATCTGGATCAAGATCGGCATACAGCCTGACGCCGGGTTAACCTTATTGTCCTTATACAGCTTCATCATGCCTTGTTGCATCGCTTGACGATCGTCGCCGGTGCGTTCTTTCAAGGCTTCCATTTCTGGCTGAAGCTCTTTCATCTTGGCCATAGATACATAGGATTTGTAGGCGAGCGGCAGCACGATTAGCTTGATCACGACAGTCAGTGCGATAATTGCCCAGCCCATGTTGCCGATCAGGACGTTCAATGTGTGCAAAAGCCAGAACATCGGCTTGGTCAGGAAGAAGAACCAACCCCAATCAATGCTATCAAGGAAACCCTGGACGCCAGCATCTTCGTATTTACGGATCGCTTCCCATTCCTTTGCACCCGCAAAGAGTTGTGTAGTGACGGAAACAGTCGCGCCGCTTGCCACTGCCATCTTGGGCATGACAGCTTCTGCCTGGTAGATGTCACGATCGCCAATGTAGCGCGCGTCAGACCGGAACCCTTGCGCCTGATCTGGAATAAGAGTCGTCATCCAATAGTGGTCGGTCCAGCCAATCCAACCGCGTTCGGCAACATCAATCCGGCCCTCATTGGGCGTGTAGTCGACAATGTCGTCGTAGTCAGTTTCAGCCAGTTCACTATCGCTCATCCGCACAAGACCTTCGTGCAGGATGAAAAAGTTCTTCATGTCTTCAGGTTCGCCGTGGCGACGGAGTATGCCATAAGGCGTCGCGCTTACGTCTGCACCAGAATTTTCAACCGATTGCGTTATCGAGAACATGAATTCGTCGTCGATCGCGATTTCGCGGCGGAACGTTTGACCAGCGCCATTATCCCAAACCAGGGTCACTGGTGTGGATGTTGTCAGAGTATCACCGCTTTCAACTGACCAAATAGTGTCAGGGGTCGGGGCTGCGTCGAGGCCATCAGAGCCGATCCAGCCGAAAGCCGCGAAATAAGCTCCGCGTTCGCCTTCGGGTTTTAGCAATGTGACGGTTTCTGCACCTTCGTCCAGCGTTTCACGGTAGGTGGTCAGCGACAAATCATCGATACGACCGCCTTGCAGTGAAATTGAGCCAGACAGCTTTTCAGTTTCGATATCAACGCGACCTGCCTCGACGGCAACGTCAGTGGTCTGGGTCGAAACTTCTGTTGTCGATACAGCTGCAGATGAGCCGGCACTTGGCAGTGCTTCGTCACTCAAAGGCTGAGTAAGTTCCGCAGCCTCGGGAACGGGTGTGATATCTTCTGGCGGAAATAGCCAAAACCAAACTAAAATAACCAAGAAACTCAAAGCTGTCGCGAGGATCAGGTTTCTATTCTGCTCGTCCATAAAAGGAACCACCCATCTGATGAAAACAGTGAGCTCGGTTCAACCTGTCTATGGGCAAAAGGTCAAGGGCTTTCGGGGGTTTTTCCGTTCAATTCAAGTCCAGCGAAATCAAACAAAGCCGTATCGAGTAAATGGCTTGGTCGTGCGTTCATAAGGCTGTTGAACATCACCTGCCGACGTCCGGGGCTGTTTTTCTCCCATGTGTCTAGGATTTGCTTCACTTGTTGGCGTTGTAACCCGTCCTGAGAACCGCATAAATCGCATGGAATTATGGGGTAATTCATAGCGCTCGCAAATTTCTCGCAATCGGTCTCAGCGACATGAGCGAGGGGGCGATAAAGAAACAGGTCGCCGTCTTCATTGACCAGTTTGGGTGGCATTGTCGAAAGACGGCCGCCGTGAAACATATTCATAAAAAACGTCTCGAGAATATCGTCGCGGTGATGACCAAGGACGATAGCATTGCATCCTTCTTCACGGGCGATGCGATAGAGGTTTCCGCGACGCAAACGCGAACAAAGTGCGCAATAGGTCCGGCCAGCTGGAATTTTGTCCATGACGATAGAGTAGGTGTCCTTGTATTCGATCCGGTGCGGGACCTGCATATCTTCTAGGAAGGCAGGCAGCACCGTCGCCGGGAAACCGGGTTGGCCTTGGTCCAAGTTGCAGGCGATCAATTCGACCGGCAGATCGCCACGTTGTTGGAGATCAAAGAGAACCGCCAAGAGCGTATAACTGTCCTTGCCGCCGGACAAACAAACGAGCCATTTTGCACCGGGTTCAACCATTCCGTACTTTGACAGAGCTTCTTGGGTGTTGCGCACGATACGTTTGCGCAGTTTCTTGAATTCCGTCGTTGACGGTGCATCGCGCAGCAAGGGGTGTGTGTTTGATTTTTCGTCCAGCATGGCGTTGGCCTAAAGTCTGATTGCAATTGCGCCAAGAAGAAAATGATCGCTTTGGCACACTGATCCGTATGAAAGTCGTAATCAGGGGAAAACTATGCGTCAGATACTTACCTTTTCATTTTTGTTTTTGGCCGCTTGTACTGGCAAGCCCTCGTTTAATGATGCGAGCCTGAGCGATAAAAAACTGAATTTGGAAGAGTTCTTTGATGGTGAGTTGATTGCCTATGGTCAGTTTCAAGACATCTTGGGGACGGTTAGACGCAGTTTTGTAGTGACCTTGAATGGTGACTGGGACGGTGAACGCCTTCGGTTGGTCGAAGATTTCGTTTATGAAGATGGCGCGACAGAGCAACGCATCTGGACGCTGTCCAAGACAGGACCCGATAGTTGGGAGGGCACAGCCCCCGGTGTTATCGGGATTGCGCAGGGCGTCGAACAAGACAATCGCTTTAACTGGCAATATGAAATTGACCTACCAATTCCATCTGCGGATGGGACGGTCGAAACTCTTCGTGTGACATTCGACGATTGGATGTGGCTGCTGTCAGACGACCGCTTGCTTAACCGCGCATATGTTAAGCGTTTCGGAGTGGATATTGGGGACGTTATTATCTCTTTTGAGAAATGATGTAATTATTGCGAAGGTCCCCAAACCGTTGGCGGAAAGAAAAATTGAAAGTTGTATAAGCAGAAATCAATCCGGACAAAGTTGTGTTCAGGTTGATTGTTCCGGCATCAGATTGACAAATAAACCGCGTTTTTAAGGGAAATTGCGACGATTTTGCCCAAGTCGGGCTTTCTGGAAACAATTTGTTCTCAAAAATTCGATGAAAACTACCTTTTTAGACAATAGCAATTTGAACTGCCCTTACGTAAATCAATGATACGTAATGAGTAGCGATTTGTTTTTTTTGTGAAAGTTAATTGGTTCGTTTGTTTGTTGTGATGTCCGCGTTTTTGGACCTCAGTTTTACGAGTGATAGTGGCAGGAAAAGCGTTGGTTTAACGCAATGCCGACCACTAAGTTGCGATGCTAAGTAATGGGAATGAGGGACGCATACATTGGTTTGTAGGCGCCCTTTTGACCCCGGTTTATTTTTAGTGAGGTTATTATGTCATTTGTTGAAATGGGCCCTGTGTCATCCGGCGTTTTTGAGATGATCAGAACGCGAACTACATCAACGAAATCAGCGCCAAGTTTTGTTCGCGACATTCCTGTCCGGACGCGGTTTACGCATGAAAAGGCTCGATCAATTGCAACGAAGCCTTTGAATATGAGCGAATTCCAGGAATTGGATGAGTTGCGTTCTTTAAGAGGGGCGCTCGAATCTCAATCTGAATAAGCTGAGCGTAAAATTTGAATTGCTAACTTAGAAGCAAATCAAAGCTTATTCGGGAACATTGTCGACGCCGGAACCACCCCACGGGTGGCATCGACATATCCGGTGCGCTGCGAGATAGCTGCCCTTAATGCCTCCATGCTTTTCCAAGGCCTCAAGAGCGTATGCTGAGCATGTCGGTTGAAATCGGCAGCCATGTCCGACCCATGGGCTGAGCAACAGCCTATAGGCCTTTACTGGGCGTTGCATGATCCAAGCGAAAGGACTCATGCGTGCACCTTTGACAATGCGCGGACTAAATCCGCCTGTAGCCGGTCAAAGGGTAGGGTCGCAGTAAAGTCTTTTCGGCCAACCAGCACATAGTCCCACCCAGCTTGGCCATGAATCGGCAACACCAGTCGCGCGGCTTCGCGTAAGCGGCGCTTTGCACGATTCCTTGCAACCGCATTCCCCACCTTTTTGGAACAAGTGAAACCAACACGTATCCCGTCTGGTTCGTTCTCACGCCGTTTGCGCGCTTGCAGATGTATTCCGGGGGTGCCTTGTCGCTGCGCAAAGCTGCAGGCGACAAAGTCGCTGCGCTTGGTCAGGACCGTTAGACAAACGGAAACCGCCGGAGCGCCTGTGATGGGTGCTGCCGGCGGTTTCAAATCTCAAATACCAGTTGGGCGCTTACGCGCTCAGCTTCGCACGGCCTTTGGCGCGGCGGTTATTCAGGATCTTGCGACCTGCTTTTGTCGCCATACGGGCGCGGAAACCGTGGCGGTTCTTGCGAACCCGGTTAGAAGGTTGGAACGTGCGCTTCATAGCGTGTCTCCGGTTCGTGGGCCGAACCCAAAGGGATTCGAGGCCGATCTACATTTCAGATCTGTCGTTTAGAGGCGCAAACATGTGCTGTCAACGCGGATGACCCCCTAAATTTGCAACAATCGACACAAATAGCTTCTGTCAAATGTTACAGTTTGTGATCAATCCCCTTATGAACTTGAAACAGATCTCACACAATCATCAAGCGCCCGTGATGGGGGTATGCTGCGACGAAGGACCAGTCCATCTAAGATCCAACGAGACACCTCCCGAGGACGGAAAGATGAGTACCATGAGTGAACCGAACCAAAGCGCTTTTCTGCGCAGATTGCCATTAATCATAATCGTCGCAGTTGCTGTCATTGGTGCGTTTTTCCTGCGCGATTACTTAACATTCGACGCATTACGCGAAAACCGCGAGGCATTGTTGGCATTTCGAGACGCAAACTACGTCTTAACCGTCGCGCTCTTTATCCTTGCCTATGTTGCGATCGTTGCATTTTCGCTCCCGGGCGCAACAATTGCGACGCTGACAGGCGGCTTTCTTTTTGCGACATTCCCGGGCGCTCTGTTTAACATCATCGGCGCAACCATAGGCGCGACAGCGATTTTCCAAGCCGCGCGCTGGGGCTTTGGTGAAAAGTTAGGCGCAAAACTGGAAGGTTCCGAAGGTGTCGTGAAGAAGATCAAAGATGGGATCGACGAGAACCAATGGTCGATGCTGTTCCTGATCCGCCTTGTGCCAGCGATCCCATTTTTTATGGCGAACCTGATTCCATCCTTTCTGGAAGTTCCGCTGCGCCGCTTTGTTATTTCGACTTTCTTTGGGATCTTACCGGGATCCGTGGTCTACACTTCCGTTGGTGCGGGCCTTGGCGAAGTGTTTGCCCGCGGTGAAACACCAAACCTCGGCATTATCTTTGAGCCGGCAATTATCTTCCCAATTCTCGGCCTTTGCGTCCTCGCCGCATTGCCAATCGTTATCAACGCCATCCGTGGCAAGAAAGGCGCCTAAGTCATGAATCGCATCAAAACAGATATTTGCATCATTGGTGGTGGCTCTGGCGGCCTGTCAATCGCAGCAGGTGCAGCGCAAATGGGCGCCAAGGTTGTTCTGCTTGAAGGTCATAAGATGGGCGGTGATTGCCTGAACTATGGCTGTGTCCCATCCAAAGCGCTGATTGCATCTGCCAAAAAGGCTTATGCGATGAGCCATGGTGGTGAACTGGGCGTTGCTGATACCAAGGCCAAGGTCGATTATGCGGCTGCCAAAGATCACGTCGCAAACGTCATCGCGACGATTGAACCTCACGATTCAGTCGAACGATTTGAAGGTCTCGGTGTTCAAGTCATCGAAGAATTTGGGACGTTTATCTCAAAAACTGAGGTGAAAGCAGGCGACAACATCATTGAGGCACGCCGGTTTGTGGTTTCGACCGGGTCCGGTCCCTTTGTTCCGCCAATCCCGGGCCTCGACACTGTGACTTACTATACAAATGAAAATATTTTTGAGCTTCGCGAACAACCAAAGCACCTGATCGTTATTGGCGGCGGGCCGATCGGTCTGGAAATGGCGCAGGCGCATGCGCGTTTGGGATCAAAGGTCACCGTTATTGAGGGCATGAAAGCGTTGGGCAAAGATGATCCTGAGCTCGCGGCGATTGCGCTTGAAAACCTGCGCGCTGAGGGCATTGAGATTATTGAGGATGCGCAAGCCGAAAAGATCAGTGGTAAAGGCAAGACGATCACTGTTCACACACCTTCAGGCGAATTCACAGGGTCACATCTGTTGATGGCTGTTGGCCGTAAAGTGAATATCGATAAGCTTGATTTGGACGCTGGCGGAATCGCACACGATCGGCGGGGGCTAACCGTTGGACCAAATCTGCGCTCTACGACCAATAAAAAGGTCTACGCGGCGGGTGACGTCGCGGGCGGCCTGCAATTCACTCACGTTGCGGGCTATCATGCGGGCGTCCTGATCCGCTCGATGTTGTTTGGTCTGCCGAGTAAACAGCGCACTGATCATGTCCCTTGGGCGACGTACATCGATCCAGAAATGGCTCATGTGGGTCTAACCGAGGCAGACGCACGTAAAAAGTTCGGCGGCTCGCTCGAGGTGGTTCGATTTAACTACGATGGAAACGATCGAGCGATTGCAGAGCGAAAGACCGTCGGATTGATCAAGGTAATGGTCGTCAAGGGCCGCCCAGTCGGAGCGTCGATTGTCGGTCACTTGGCGGGCGAGCTCATCGGCATGTGGGCGATGGCGATCGCTAACAAAATGAAAATGACAGCGATTGCGAACACGGTTCTTCCTTACCCAACGATAAGTGAGGTTAACAAACGGGCCGCAGGTGCTTACTTTAGTCCTAAGTTGTTTGAAAGCGACCGTGTGAAGTCTGTCGTTGGGTTCGTCCAGCGCTGGCTGCCATAAGCTAAGCGTCGGGGGAGGGCGGACATGAATTCACTTTCGGGGCGTTTCCTGATCTTGACCATCATCTTTGTGATGTTGGCAGAAGTGTTCATTTTCGTGCCTTCCGTGTCGCGCTTTCGCGCCGATTATATGTTGGACCGGTTGGAACGGGCTCAGATCGCGTCTTTGGCATTGGAAGTTGATGACATGATCAGCCCCGCTCTTGAGGCAGAGCTGCTTGAAAATGCAGAAGTCTTTAACGTGGTGCTGCGTCGTGACGAAATTCGCCGTCTTGCATTGTCTTCGCCAATTCCTCAGCCGATCAACAAAAGCTACGATATGCGCGATCCAACTGCGATGACGCTAATCAAAGATGCCTTTACGACGCTTCTTGATCCCGAAGATCGCGTAGTCCGTGTGATTGGTAATCCGGTCCGCGACGGTGGGCTACTCATCGAAGTAACAATGATGCAAAGACCGTTGCGTAACGCAATGATTGATTATGGTCAGAACATCTTGGTTTTATCCGCTGTCATTTCGATCATAACCGCGAGTCTTTTGTTCGTAGCAGTACAACTTTTTTTGGTCCGGCCAATCAAAGGTGTGGTCGATCATATTCAAAAATATGCGGCCTCACCGGAGGATGCGCGCCGCATCATTGAGCCCTCTGCCGGTGTGCGAGAGTTGCGCGACGCAGAAGAGTCATTGGCCTCAATGCAGAACCAATTGACTGGCGCGCTGAAACAAAAGGAACGTTTGGCGCAACTTGGTGGCGCTGTTGCCAAGGTCAGTCATGATCTGCGGAATATTCTCACGTCAGCTCAGCTGTTCACGGATCGAATTGAATCCTCTGATGACCCTTTGGTTAAGCGGATGGCACCGAAGCTTGTAAATTCGATCACGCGGGCCGTCCATTTGTGCGAAACGACCCTCGCATTCGGCCGTGTTGATGAGCCTGGGCCGACGTTGAATCGTATGGAGCTTCGTCCGGTCGTTTCTGATGTTTTCGACAGCGAACGGCTATCAGCGGATGCAACGGAAATCACGTTCGAAAATGAAGTTCCCGCCAGTATGGTAATTCGAGGCGACAAAGAGCAGCTCTTTCGCGTTGTGAATAACCTGACTAGAAATGCACGCCAGGCGATCGCGGCGACCAATAAACCTGGAAATATAACCGTGAAAGGCTGGGAAGATGACAGCGCTTGGTATCTAAGCGTCACTGATACTGGCCCAGGTCTGCCACCAAAGGCGCAAGAACATCTATTCCAACCATTTCAAGGCGGAGTCCGTAAGGGTGGAACTGGTTTGGGAATGGTAATTTCGTCGGACTTGGTGCGTGGGCATGGTGGGCGTATCGACCTTGAGCGCACGGATGAAACGGGTACGGCATTTGTCATCCAATTGCCAAAGGCTGATCTTGCACTAGCAATTTCAGAATAGCTGAAACTTTCTCAAAGACCCCCCTTGCATCATCTCGCGACAGCGTCTAGATCGCTCAATACGCGGATTGGTAGCTCAGCTGGATAGAGTACTTGACTACGAATCAAGGGGTCGGGGGTTCGAATCCTCCCCAGTCCGCCATTTTCCCTCTTGTGAAACGACACATAGTTCTACCTTTTGCGACGCATAGGTATACCTTCTTCAGGGGAAACCCTTTCTCTTCCGGCTTTGCATTTTTCCCGATCAATTCAAGGTTTCAGCATAGGGCATTGCTGCGCCTACCCCGGGATCTGTACCTAGGGATGTTTGGGGCAGCAGGTACAATGCAATTTGACTGTGTAGGTGCTTTCCGCCCACGAAGCCGGTAAAGCGGTCTGGTCTAACGATGTTGCTGGCGCGCGGGGCCCACATCCTTTTTTCTTTGTGAGATGGGCGGAAACCGGTCATTCGCTGCGGGTGTGCGGTCTCAAGGGCGATTGTGCGAAAGCCGCCGTGCAACGTGAGTTCGAAACCGAGAGTACTGCAATCGGTTTAAGGTCCCCAAAGGGTCCAATTCGACCATTACCACGCGGTGCGCCAATGCTGGAGAACTGCCGGCGGCCGAAGTTCTCGCTTCACCCTGTCAGTTGTGAGACTTTGCGATTCCGTAGGCACTTTGAAAACTGGACAAGAAGTATCTCTCAGAAAGTGGAAATGGATCGCACAGCATGTTCGACAGCGGCTTTTGTCTGTTCCAAGTCATTTGGGGTGATCGCAAGTGACGGATAGAGCTTGCCCGGCGACTTGAATATCCCGCGCTCGCGCAGCGCCTTATTATAGGTAGCATTGCGTGCGGGATCGTCATGCCTGGCGGAGCGGTAGTCGCGACACTGGCTGGTTGTGAAGAAGATATCGAATAAGGTCTCATCCCCGCAGATTTGATGGGGAATACCTGCTGCATCGAGTGCACTGCTTTGCATGTCTTGTAACGTCCGACCGATATCGCGGAGGCGGTCGTAACTGCCCTCACGTTTCAAGACTTCCATCGTTTTCAGGCCCGCCGCCGCGGCAATCGGATTGCCAGATAGTGTGCCAAGTTGCATCAGCCATTTGTCACCGCCTACGATGGATCTGTCGAAGTGCTGCATGATTTCGGAACTGGCCCCAAGGGCGGCAAGCGGGAATCCACCGCCAATGATCTTGCCCAGCGTGCAGATGTCAGGTGTCACGCCGTAGCGTTCCTGAGCACCGCCATAGGCCAGCCTGAACCCCGTGACGATTTCGTCAAAGATCAGAAGAACGCCGTATTTGTCGCACAGATCGCGCAGTCCTTGCAGATACCCAAGCGCTGCAGGAATGATCCGCTGAAGAGGTTCCGCGATGATGGCAGCGACGTCGTCGTGTTCGCTCAGCAAGGCCTCAACAGCGGCAAGATCGTTATAGGGTGCAATCAGCATCTGATCTGCAACGCCCTGCGGGATGCCTGCGCTGTCAGGCACAGCTTGGGGAAAGTTCATGCGCTTGTCGGGGGCAAGGCTCATCTGGGCCTCGGCGCTCATGCCGTGGTAGCCGCCTTCGAACTTCAGGATCTTGGTCTTACCGGTGTAAGCGCGCGCAAGGCGCATGGCGTACATGTCGGCCTCACCGCCCGAAGCCACAAAGCGTACCTGTTCACAACATGGGACAGCACCGACAATCGCCTCGGCAAGCTCGACACCCCTGGCGTTATTGGCGAAAAATGTCATGCCTTTAGGGAGTTGTTCCAAAACGGCTTCCATAACCTCGGGGTGGCCGTGGCCAAGAAGCATTGGGCCAGAGCCAATCAGATAGTCGATATATTCCTTGCCGTCCTCGTCCCAGACGTGGCTGCCCTCGCCGCGGGCGATCACGATGCCGGGGTCGAAATTGCCAAAACCACCCGCAGGCAAAACGGCGCTGGCGCGGGAGATCCAATCAGATTGTGAGGTCAGTTTGTGCATGGTCAGGCCAGTTCAAGTATGGGGGTTCCAAGGGTGTCCATATCGGGTGTGACCCCGAGCCCTGGACCGTCGGGCGGCGCGATACGGCCATTTTGCCGTGTAGGGCAATCAGGTGCGACACGCGGGCTGACGTAGGACGACAAATCACAAGTGTTCAGCAACGCGCCCTGCGGGGTCGAAGCTGCGAAGTGTAATGATGCGGCGGTCACGATATCAGACCCCCATGTGCATTCGGCGCAAATCTCCGCGCCGAGGTGGACAGTAAGATCACGGGCGCGGCGCATGGCCGACAGCCCGCCAAACTTCGACAGTTTCAGCGCAACGGCATCCAAGACGCCAAGCCTGTGGGCCTGCATCAACGAGCCAAGGTCATGCGCACCCTCATCAATCTTCATCGGCAACCCAGTTGCTTGGCGCACAGCCGCGCAGTCCTCAAGGGTTTTGCACGGCTGTTCCAACATGACATCAAGATGGGCAACCGCACGGCCGGTGCGCGTGGCCTGTAGCTTAGTGGCGCCACAATTCCAGTCGCCATAGACTAGTGGTCCGTGACCCACTGCCTCTCGAACTTTGGAGAGTCGTTCCGTATCAGCCTGCCAGTCAGCATCCGCGCCAAGTTTGACCTGAAATTGGCGGATACCAGACGCGTAGGCGTCACGTGCGATACGCGCCATGTCATCGGGGGCGACGCAAGTGATCGAATGATAAAGCGGCATGTCGGCGCGTGTGCGCCCGCCAAGCAGGGCATAGAGCGGCTGCTCGGTTGCTTTGCCGAACAGATCCCAAAGCGCCATGTCGACAATGGATTTTGCGTGCAGGTGGCCTTGTAGGAACCCGTCTAACTTTCGCATGGGTGCATCAACGCCAAACGGAGAAACGCCAAGGATTTTCGGTGCCATTTCTCCAATCGCACTCGGCACTCCATCGGCAAATGCGGGCAAGTAATGTGGGATCGGGCAGACCTCTCCCCAGCCTTTCAGGCCAGTGTCTGTGTCTAGGCGAAGCACGTGAGTTTTGACCGTGTCGCAGGTCTTCCCTTCAGCCATGTAGTAAGCGTCGTGACTGGTCAGATCGACGGACCAAAGGGTTATGCCGGTGACTTTCATGAGTAAACGGCGACAGGATCACCAAGCGCATCTTCATCAGGATGCACCCCAAGGCCTACTTCCTCGGGCAAGTGGAGATGTCCGTCGATGTTGCGCGGGCCACGACCACCAGCGATATCAACGGTCAGCATATCCTGACAGGCCCAAACCGCGTGACAATTGGCGTCAGGTATCGTTGCCGCCAAATGCAGCGCTTCGGTATCGGCAAGCACCGAACCACCGGTCGCCATGACGAACATGTCGATCCCGTGGGCCAGAGCGACATCCCGCATCCGCGCTGCTTTGGTCAGCCCACCGACGCGGTTGAGTTTGATGCCGAAAATCTCAGCCAAGCCGTCACGTGCGATGCGAGTTGCGTCTTGCAACGTCACCAGTGCTTCATCGACCGAAACGGGAGAGGCGTGTTTGCCTGCAATGGCCGCAATATCATCCAGCGTTTCGCAGGGCTGCTCGAACATGACGTTCAAGTTTTCAGTTGCTGACATGACCCGCAATGCCTGCTGGCGCGTCCACCCGCGGTTCACATCGTAAAGCACAATCTCACCGTCGCGGCGGATGTCTTCCACATCGCGAATGCGGGCAATGTCACGCGTCACATCGCCACCAATCTTGACCGAATGGGCGATGTAGCCACGCTGGCGATAGCGGTTGATCACTGCGCGGGTTTCCTCCACCGTTTTGGCCCCGACAGACGACGCAATGGGGCGCGGTGTGCGAGATCCGCCGCCCATTAGATCAGCGATGGGAAGGCCCGCAGCTTGGCCGGCGATATCCCAACACGCCATGTCAATCGGGCTTTTTGCATAGAGGTGGCCGGGTAGCGCGAGGTCCATCGCACGTTCCACGTCCAAGACCTTGCGTGGATCCAGCCCTAAGATGAACGGTGCCATTGTCTCGATACCTGCACGGATGCCCGGCCCATGGGCAGGAACGTAAGTGTGTCCCCACGGCGTGCTTTCGCCCCAACCAGTGATGCCGCTATCGGTTTCGACCTTAACCAATGTTGCGTCCAACATTTCGAACTTAAGCCGACCGCCCGATAACCAGTAAGGATGCTCTAGCGGCAGATCGACTTGGAAAACAGAAATTCGTGTTATTTTCATGCTGTATACTCCGCAACTGGTGCGCCAAGGCTGTCAAAATCAGGTGTCACGCCAAGCCCCGGTGTGTCGGGCGCGTAGAGCTTTCCCCCCTTGGCCCAAGCGCCACCAACCCCTGTGGAACGCGTGTTATAGTTCATCAGATCCGTCGTGTTTTGAAGAAAATCGGCCGGCGTTGATGCCGCGAAATGCGCCAAGGTTGTGCTTGCGATTTCACCGCCCCACGTATCTTCAGCGACCACCGGAATGCGGTTGTCGACCAAAAAATCGCGGACGCGGCGGGCCTTCGACAAGCCCCCAAGATTTGAAATTTTCAAGCAACAAATCTCTGCACCGCGGTCTGCAACGATACGCTGGGCGGCGGCCATGCCCGTCACACATTCATCCAGCTTCATTGGTTGCTGCGCCACGCGACGTACTTGCTGGCATTCCTCATACGTTTTGCAGGGCTGTTCTAGAATGTAATCAAGTTCAGCTGTGGCCTTTGCAACTCGGATCGCATCATCCACACGCCATCCTTGGTTGGCGTCTGTCATCGCTTTCTCACCCGCCTCCAACAGTGCAACTCCTGCCTTGATCCGGTCGATATCAGCCGCCCAATTGCCGCCGACTTTGATCTGGAATTGCCGGTATCCTTCTGCGCGATAGCGCCGCATTTCAGCAAGGGTCTCATCTGTGCCCTTTTGGGGAGCAACCCGATACATGGGCGCGCCATCTGTGAGTTTTCCGCCAAGCAACATCCAGACCGGCTGGTCGCAGGCTTGGCCAAGAATGTCCCAGCACGCCGCATCAAAGGGCGCTTTCGCATAGCCGTGCCCCTGCACGGTGTGATCCATCAGCTGTTCGACACGCGCGACCTGTCTCGGGTCCTCGCCAATCAGCCTGTGCGCCGCGAGGCGTGCAAGGGCCTCCACGCCTTCGGAATGCGCAACCATGTAGTTCTCGCCGCAGGGCGTGAATTCGCCACATCCCTGTAACCCTGCATCCGTATCAAGGACGACAACGCTGGCTTTTGCCGTGGCAATCGCATTGCCGGCCCCCCAAACGTAAGTACCACCGACGTAGGGCAAATCGGTTTTGAAGATACGAATGCGCGTGATTTTCATGGGATCACTACAATGTTGCCAGTGTGCTTCTTTGTGATGAAGGCGGCCTGGGCTTCGCGCAATTGATCCAATGGATAGGTCGCGGCCAAAGCAGGCTTGATATCGCCATTCTCGATGTAGCGGATCAAGTTTGGCATGACCTCGGGCGTGATCACTGTCGAGCCGGTGAAAGTCAGATCGCGCAGGTAGAATGTGCGCAAATCAAGCGCGACCATTGGCCCCGCTATCGCGCCAGAGCATGTGTAACGACCACCACGTTCAAGAACGTCAATCAGGGTTGGCCAGTTTGGTCCGCCAACAATATCCGCGACGACGGTGATTTTCTCATCCCCAAGGGTCGCCCTCAAGTCGTCAGGCGCGCGCGACACAATCATGTCCGGCCCAAGTTTTTCAACCTCTGGATGCTTCGCTTCCGACGCCATCGCAATCACCCGTGCGCCGCGCCTCTTGGCCAGTTGGACCAGCGCGCCACCAACACCACCCGAAGCACCGGGCACCAGGACTGTGTCATTTGCTTCGACCCCAGCACGAGTCAGCATGCCTTCGGCGGTGGAGTAGGAACAAGAAAAGGTTGCCAGTTCCGCATCGCTCAGATCTGACTGCACGGCGAGCGCGTTGCGCGAAGGCGTCGTTGTGTATTCCGCAAACCCGCCATCGCGTTCCGATCCAAAATATCCGGTTTTGTTCATATCTTCAGTGTCGTCTGCGTTGCGCAACCAACCATCGGTTATGACCCGTTCTCCGATACGTGACGGGTCAACATTTTCACCTACAGCAACGATCTTTCCGCAAACATCCGCACCCTGAATACGTGGAAAACTAATCGGGGCACCGCCCCACGTGGGGTCGTCTTGACCGACCTCTTCAAACGCGCCACCGGTCGTCGCATCCGTCACCGTTTTGGAATACCAACCCGAACGCGTGTTCACGTCGGTGTTGTTTAGGCCGCATGCGCCAACGCGGATCAGCACTTCGTCCTGAGCGGGGGTTGGGCATGGCCAATCATCATGCATGACCATTTGGTCGAGATCGCCATGGCCCATTGTGACCATTGCTTGCATTGTCTTTGGGAGTGTCATGATGCGTCCAATCGCGGCTTCAGGCCTTCAAAGTCATAGGCGGGTTTACCCAAAACGCGGGCTGCGCGGGCTTGGCCGTGGATCACCACCTCTAGGGCGGTGTCAGGCTTGGCCGCATCCGGTGCGATGTAGGCAAAGGCAAGGATTTTGCCGACGGTCGGTCCATAGGCGACCGACGCCGTTGAGCCGACAACTTTCCCGTTCAACATCACAGCCTCGCCGCCATGGCCGTCGGCTTTCCCATCAGGCTCGATTTCCAAATAGGCACAGACCCACGGCAGATCGGTATTCAGTGTCTTGTCATGCCCAAGGTATTCCTTGTCAGTGCGGGCAAATCTCAGAACATCTGCCTCGGCCAAAGTCACCTCGTTGGTCAGCTCGCCTGCGCCTTTGAACCCTTTTTCCATACGCATAGCGTTCATAGCAAAGCTGCCATAGTCCGCGATCCCATGAGCCTCGCCCGCAGCCCAAAGCGCGTTGTAGACATCAAGGCAAGCCGCGTTTGGCATGTGGAATTCCCAACCGAGCTCACCTGCATAGGACATTCGGAAGGCCCAGATGCGATGCCCCGCCACAGTGATCTCCTGCGCGGATAGCCAGCGGAACCCTGCATTTGTCAGGTCGGCATCGGTGCATTGCTGCAAGACGTTACGCGCCCTTGGCCCGTTCAACGACAGGGCAGACCAGTCAGAGGACAGTGCAGTGACTTTGGTGTCTTCATCTGCGCGGTTCTGGTTCAAGTGATCCAGTAGACGTTGTTCAAAGAACGCAGCGCACACGAGATAGAACTTGTCGTCAGCCATCCGCACGATGGTTGTTTCTAGCTCAATCCGGCCTGCGCGGTTCAGCATATGGGTTAGCGTGATGGACCCCACCTTTTGCGGCATCCGGTTCGCGGTCAGGCGATCCAGCAGCGCATAGGCGTCTGGCCCTTCGACCATGACTTTGGTGAAGGCGGTAACATCCATGATGCCAACGTTTTCACGTACGGCTTGGACTTCTGCGGCGACCATCTCGTCGACGGGGGTGCGGTTGAAGGAATAGTGATCTTCCTGTGCCATGCCATCGCGGGCAAACCAGCGCGGGCGTTCAAAGCCATAAACTTCTTCGTGCACTGCGCCCTTGGCTTTTAGCAATTCATGCAAGGGTGAGGGTTTGATTGGCCGCCCAGCCAGTCGGTTGAAATGCGGAAACGGGATTTCGTGACGCAGGCAATAGTCTTCCTCGGCCTTCACGACTTGCCAGTCTTTGGTGGCGTAGCTTCCGAAGCGACGTGGATCGTAGTCGCGCATGGAAATATCAGCTGCACCATGCACCATCCAACGGGCCAACTCCCGCGTCAAACCGGGCCCCCAGCCGATTCCGATTTGCGTGCCACAGCAGCACCAGTAGTTGCGCACGCCGGGTGCAGGCCCAATCAGCGGGTTACCATCTGGGGGGTGGCTGATCGCACCGTGCACTTCGCGCTGAATGCCAAGCTCCGCGAAGATAGGCATGCGGTTCAGGCTTTCCTCAAGGTAAGGCATGACCCGGTCATAGTCGGCATCAAACAGCCAATTTTCATAGTCCCATGGGCAATGATCGTGCCAAACTGAATTCGGGTTCTCTTTTTCGTAGATCCCGATCAGCCCGCGTTTTTGCTCCATGCGGATGTAGCCCGAAACCTTTTTGTCATCGCGGATGACGGGGAGTTCGGTGTCCAGCGCCTCGAATTCCGGCACAGGTTCGGTCACAAAATAATGGTGCGTCATGGAGGTCATGGGCAGTTGCAGGCCGGACCATTCCCCCATTTGCCGTGCATAGGTTCCACCTGCGTTGACGACATGTTCGCAGACGATCGTGCCTTTGTCGGTCTCAACCTGCCACTCGCCTGAGGGCAATTGTGTGATGTTCGATGCGCGGCATTGACGGACGATCTTAACACCTTTTTGGCGCGCACCCGTGGCCATCGCCATAGTGACATTGGTTGGATCCACATGGCCGTCGTCAGGCGTGTGCAACGCCCCGAGCACACCATCAAGGTTATAGAAAGGGTGCAGCTCTGCGACTTTCTCTGGTCCGACCAGTTCGATGTTAAAACCAAGGGAACGCCCGACCGAAAGGGTGTGACGCAACCAGTCCATTTCATCCTCGGTATAGGCCAAGCGGAACGACCCGCAGCCATGCCATGTTACGGGTTGGCCCGTCTCTGCTTCCAATCCACCAGAATATAGCCCGATGTTGTAATCGACGCATTTGCCGAGCCCGAAGCTTGAGGTAGAGTGTGTAATCTGCCCCGCCGCGTGCCACGTGCTTCCGGACGTCAACTCTGCTTTCTCTAACAAGACAGTGTCCGCGCCCCATCCTTCGTGGCCGAGGTGATAAGCAAGGCCAACGCCCATGACGCCGCCGCCGACAATGACAACGCGGGCGTGGTTGGGGAATTCATGCGTCAAGGGAATGTCCTTTTATGAGTCGTTTTTCGCTCGACAGGCTAATCGGACAAAAGTACCATCGTCAATCATGAATGGGACAAATGTATCAAATACGATTCTCGAGCGTCTTGCCGGCGAATTGCCCGAGCTGACACCAGAGGCGCGCAAGGCGGCAACCTATGTGTTGGAGAACCCGCGTGACGTGGGGGTATCCACAGTGCGCGAGATTGCCGAGGCCGCGAAGGTAAAGCCCAACACTGTCGTGCGTATGGCTCGGCAGGTTGGCTTTGAAGGCTACGAGGATTTCCGCGCGCCGTTCCGCGAGGCGATCAGACGCGGGGCCGCCGACTTTCCTGACCGGGCACGCTGGCTGCAAGACATTCGCAAGTCGGGCGACCTTGGCGGGCTTTACGCTGATATGGTACATGACGTACTCGCCAACATCGAAGAGACTTTTGCCGGTATTTCGACCGAAGACTTGAAAGCCGCAGCCGAGGCGATTTGGGCTGCACGCCGTGTCTTCACGCTTGGGGTTGGCGTCAACAACTCTGTTGCACGCAACTTTACTTACCTTGCATCAACCGGCATGACCGAATTTCACGCCATCCCGCGCCCCGGCTCGACACCCGTGGATGATTTGGCATGGGCTGACGGGCAAGATGTTCTGATTGCGATTACCTGCAAACCTTATCGATCCGAAGTGGTTGAGGCGGTGCGGATCGCGCATGGGCAAGGCATGACCATCGTGGCCCTTTCCGACAGCCCAGCCAGCCCGATTATTCGATTGGCAAACCATGGGTTTATCGTGTCAGTCGACACCCCGCAGTTCTTTCCGTCTTCGGTCAGCATCATTGCGTTGCTTGAAACGTTGCTGTCCTTTGTCATTGCTGTTGCTAGCGATGAAATCCCTGAACGTGTAGCGACATTCCACGCGCGTCGTCACGAACTTGGCTTGTATCACGCGGAGGACGAATGAACGAACCGATCCGATCATTGGCGGCGCACTATTATACCGACCCACAGGTCTTTCAGGTCGAGAACGCTGGGCTTCTGGCCAAGACATGGCAATTCGGGTGCCACGCATCTGAGCTGACGAATACCGGCGACTACGCCACTTTTGAGATCGCAGGAGAGAGCTTGTTTGCAATCCGAGGGCGCGATAAAAAGATCCGCGTGTTCTACAACGTCTGCCAGCACCGGGCGCATCAATTGGTGCAAGGCACGGGCACGACCCGAGTTGTTGTCTGCCCTTATCATGCTTGGACATATGAGCTGACGGGCGAGCTGCGCGCCGGACCAAATATCAAGGCCGTGGAAGGCTTTGATAAATCGACTGTGTGCCTTACAGAGGTGCGTGTAGAGGAATTTCTCGGTTTCGTTTTTGTCAATCTCGACCCGAACGCAGACCCGATGGAGAAGTGGTTTCCGGGTGCACGTGCCGAGCTTGAAGAATGGGTCCCCAATTGGGCCGCCCTCAAGCCGCTCGAATGGGTCGATATTCCGGAAAACTGCAACTGGAAGGTCTCGGTTGAGAATTATTCCGAGTGCTACCACTGCTCATTGAACCACCCGACCTTCGCCAATGGTGTGGTCAAGCCTGAAACCTATGACATCCAACCCCAAGGCAAATGTCTGCGCCACACCACCGAATGCCAAAGCCTTGAGGACATGACCTATGACGTTCATTCCGGCTTTGCCCATCAATATGAATATTCCAGCTGGTTCCTCTGGCCGATGTTTTCGTTTCAGGTTTACCCAGGGAATGTGCTGAACACCTATCACTGGCGCGCCATTGACGCGGATCACGTCGTAGTTTGGCGCGGCTGGTATTCTGTTGGCGGTGTGGACGATCCAAAGGTGCGGCAGCTGGCGGTGCAGGACCGCGAGACGACAGTAGAAGAAGACATCCACCTTGTTGAAAGCGTGCAACGCGGACTTCTGTCGCGGGGTTACAAGCCCGGGCCGCTGGTGGTGGATCCCTGCGGTGGCGTCAATTCCGAGCATCCCGTCATGTACCTTCAACGTTGGATGAAGGAGGCGATTGATGACTGAATTTGCGATGCCTGAAGAATGGAGTACCGACCAAAAGCTGTTCCCGCATCAGGTTGGCTTCACGTGCCCGCCGTTTGACTATGATGCTGCACCTTCTGACTTCTTGCGTATGTCGCCGGAAACCGTTGGCGTTCACGGCTGGATGTTGCATGTGCCGGACTACGCCCACGGGCTGGACCAGCGCAAAGCGAACTTCGGGATGATGGACGACTTCGTACATTGCATGGCGCGTAATGGTGTTGATGTCTGCGGACAGGTTGGATCGAATTGGGTCCATGCCAGTGGTCTGGGCGTCGAAGGGATACGCCAACACTGTGCCGATCTGTCGGACAAATACGAGACCCGCTTTCACATGGCAGGCTACGCAATGGTCGAAGCCTTACGTACAATGAACGTCGAAAAGGTAGCGCTGAACGGCGCCTATCACTGGCCCGATTGGTGGCAAGGAACTGCAGGATTTCTGCGTGAGGCTGGATTCGATGTATTGTGGGCGGGCAACTTTGTCGATCAAGGATGGTTCCCTGATCAGGACACGGTCAACGCCAAACGCTGGATTTTTGAAGGCGATCTGTTTGATCGCAGTTTTACATATGTCGCAGAGCAGGCACCCGATGCGGACGCTTATTTGATCAATGGCATGTGCAACTTCCGCTCTGGTCCGAACGGCTTGCCCCAACGCCCCCTCCATCTTGCCCGCGCGATGGAGGTCAAGCTGGGCAAACCAGTGATCGGTCATGACACGGCACTCTATTGGCGGATCATGAAGGATCTTGGCGTCGCGCCGACGACCCCGCAATGTCAACTTCTGGAGAGTCTCCATGCATAAGATTGTAGCCCTCTGGGCGATCCCCCGTTCCACTTCGACAGCATTTGAATGGATGATGCGTCAGCGCGGTGATCTTGACTGCCAGCACGAACCCTTTGGAGAGGCGTGGTACCAAGGCGAAGACCCGCTATGGCCGCGCTATAAAGACGGCGAGAAAACCACGCCCGGTCTAACCATCGAAAGCGTTTGGGAAGACATCCAAGCGCGCGCCGAAATGGGGCCCGTGTTTCTAAAGGACTTCCCCCACTACATCAATCACATGTGGACACCAGAATTTCTGAGCCATTTTACCCACGCATTCCTGATCCGCGATCCTGCCAAGACGATCTCGTCGATCTATAATAAATGGCCTAACTTCGATGAACTTGAGGTTGGATTTCCTGAACAGCGCGCCCTGTTTGATTTGCTGACTGCGTTAAACGGAGCACCGCCGCCCATCATCGACAGCGATGATTTGCTGGAAGACCCAGACGCCATGGTTGCTGCCTTTTGCGACGCTGTAGGCATCCCTTTCCTTGCCGATGCTATGAGTTGGGAGCCTGGTGGCGATCCGTCCGCGCATAGTTGGTGGGATGGCGGATCATTCCACGCGAACCTTGCCCAATCCACGGGGCTCAAACCGCAACAACGCCGCTATGTCGAGGTCGCAGATGCGCCAGAACGGGTACGCCGCGTTCATCGCCGGATGAAGCCGCACTACGATCACCTTTACCAATATCGGATCACACCCAAATGAAGACCTACTGGCAAAACTACATTGACGGCTCATGGGTCGATGGGGGCGCAGGACGGCTCGACATTTTCAACCCCGGCACGGGGGAAAAACTGACGGAGCAGGCTTTGGCCGATGCGGCCGACGTAGACCGCGCCGTCATGGCGGCCCAACGTGTACACCTCTCTGGAGCACTTGCCGATCTGCGCCCCGTAGAACGCGGACGTATGGTGCAAGCGATGGGGCGCTACTTGCTCGATCATATCGATGAGATCGCGCAAGTTCTGACGCTTGAGCAAGGCAAACCTTTGTGGGAAGCGCGGATCGAGATTGAAGGCGCTGCACGGTACTTCGAATACTATGGCAATCAGGCCGAAACTGTTGAGGGGCGCTCGATCCCACTGGGCAAAGGCTATTTCGACTTTACCACCTATGAGCCATTCGGCGTTTCTGCCCAGATCATCCCGTGGAACTACCCCATTGAGATGACGGCGCGGTCTCTGTCGGCAGCGCTCGCCACGGGCAACGCTTGCGTAATCAAAACGCCCGAACTCACGCCGCTTAGCAATGCATGGTTCGCCCATGCCGCCGAGGTAGTGGGCCTGCCCAAAGGCGCGGTGAACATTCTCTGCGGACTTGGAGGCGAAGCAGGCGCGGCACTTTCAGCCCACCCGCACGTAAACCAAATTGTGTTCACAGGATCCGTTCCAACTGGCGTCGCAATCGCAACCGCCGCCGCAAAGAATGTCGTGCCGTGCGTGCTGGAGTTGGGCGGAAAGTCCGCGGCGATCGTTCATGACGACGCCGATCTGGAAGCGTTTGAGAACGACGTAAGGTGGGGCATCTATTTCAACGCAGGCCAGGTATGCTCGGCGATGAGCCGTGTGATTGTGCACGAGAGTGTCCATGATGAGCTGGTCGAGCGCATGGTCGGCGTGGCGCGGTCGTTGACGGTGGCACCCGGCATCGATCAACCCGAATTTGGCCCGACAATGGGGGCAATGGTATCTGAGTCACAACGCGACCGCGCCGCCGACATGGTCCTGGCGTCACAAGGTGAAGGCGCAGAGATTGCCACGGGTGGCCGAAGAATGAACATCCCCGGCGCATTTCTTGAACCAACGATCGTGACGAACGTCACTCCTGACATGAAGATCGCAAATGAGGAAGTCTTCGGGCCTGTTCTATCCGTCCTGAAATTCTCTTCCGATGAAGGTGCGATCAAGATAGCCAATGGAACACCCTACGGTCTTGTCGGCGGCGTTTTCACCCGCGATCTTGACCGCGCGACAACAGCTGCTCGCCAATTGCGGGCCGGACAGGTGTTCGTCAACGAATGGTATGCAGGTGGGGTTGAAACGCCCTTTGGCGGCTATGGCAAATCAGGCTACGGCCGTGAAAAAGGCCGTGAAGCCCTCTGGAACTATGTGCAAACCAAAAACGTTGCCATCAAATTGAAAGGCTAAGCCATGAGTGCATTCGACGAAGATCTTTTTCTGAAAGGCTTGGAGCAACGCACAGCCACTTTAGGCGCTGAATACGTTGAAAAGAACCTTGCCGCCGCGGATGATTTCACCCGCCCCTTTCAGGAGGCGATGACAGCGTGGTGCTGGGGCTTTGGCTGGGGCGACGATGTGATCGATGCCAAGACGCGTTCAATGATGAACCTTTCGATGATCGGGGCATTGGGGAAAATGCATGAATGGGAAATTCATTGCCGTGGAGCGATCAGAAACGGCGTCAGCCAAGACGAAATCCGCGCAATTATCCACGTCATCGGCATATATTGCGGCGTACCGCAAGCGTTAGAGTGCTTTCGCGTTGCCAAAAAGGTTCTTGAAAAAGCCTGACATTAAGACGTCACGACAGTCTTGCTTGTCCAGAATGTGAACGCAGTATTCATGGCTAAGGGAAGAGAAGACCTCCCCCAAAACAATCGCTATCACCAGGATGCAACTGTTGGTGCAACCGCAGTGAAATGGCGCTTTGTCCGCGTCTCTTCCATTCACAGGCTTAAAGCCTTCGCTATCGCAGCAATTGTCTGGTATGGGCCGGGAGTGAACTTTGACAGGAGGGGCGGAAAGCTGTCATTCGCTGCAGGCACTATGTAGTTGGGACGGAGGTGCGAAAGCGGTCATTTGGGTTTGTCCTGCAGACTTACACCTTTGTAGTCTTCCTTCATTTCCCTCCTAGGAAAATTGATCCATCTGGACGCCAAGCGACTTGGCTTTTGAATAGGCCGTTGTGGGGGCAAGTCCAAGGATCGCTGCTGCGCCGGACTTTCCGGATATCTTGCCTTTTGCGCGACGAAGAGCCGCCTCAAAGTTTTTGATTTCGAATTGGCGTAATTCTTTCTGGGTCAGGACAGGATTTGTTTCGGTGGGCGTTTCGGTTTGCTCACTCTGGAGGTCGAAATGCAATCCTCCACCTTGTGCAAGAATCGCTGTCCGCTCGATCACGTTTTCAAGTTCCCGCACGTTTCCAGGCCAGTCATAAGATTGCAACGTCTCGATATTGGCTTTGGTCAGGGTCATCTTTGGCAGCCGTAGCCGTTTTGTGGTCCGATCGAGAAAATGCCGCGCAAGGTATGGAATATCTTCGGGTCGATTCCTTAGGGGTTCGGACGTGATCGGCAACACGTTCAGAGCAAAATACAGATCTTGTCGAAATCGCCCGGCGCGTACCTCAGCCAGTAAGTCGTAGCTCGTGGTGGCGATGACCTTGGCGGCCACTGGAGTATCAATGCTGTCGCCAAGGCGCCGGAAGTGGCCTGCCTGAAAAACGTCATGTAGGCTGGCTTGCACCCTGGCCGGCAGGGTTGCAACCTCGTCCAGATGCAGGGTCCCATTATGGGCCATCAATAATTTTCCAGTCACATCGCGCGCCGCGCCAGGAAAGGCGCCGCGACGATAACCGAACAGTTCGGCCTCCAAATCCGACGCCTTCTTTTGATCGCAGTTGATGCGCACAAGCGGGCGATGGTTTTGGTCGCTTGCTTCGTGGATCGCCGAGGCTGTCATGCTCTTGCCTGACCCCGACGGGCCGGAAACAAGTACATGGGTACCGCTTCGCGCAGCGAGGTCGATTTGGGCGTTCAGCGATTTGATGGCGGGCGAGACACCGACAACTCCCGTGTGCGATCGCGCCGAGCGGATTTCGGTGAGAAGGTATTCGTTTTCTTGTTGGAGCTTTATTTTCAGGTTTTCGACCTGCGCCAAAGCATCGCGCAGCTTGCGTTCGTTTTCTTTGCGATCAGTTACGTCTCGGAAAATTACCACGGCTCCTGCGAGCACATCATGATCGTAAATCGGGGTTGAGACGTATTCCACCAGGATCGGCTTACCGTCCTTGCGCCAGAACACGTCATCTTCCACACGCATAGTCTCATCGCGGCGGAAGGATTTGTAGATTGGGCATTCATGGGCGGGGAAGTGGTCGCCGCTCAGATGTTTGTGATGGATTATCGGATGCAGTTCGCGCCCGATTAGATCGTCCGATGACCATCCCAACATTTCCTGTGCCGCGCGGTTCACGAATGTGGCTTGCCCTTTCGAGTTGATGCCGTAGATGCCTTCACCAGCGGCCTCGAGGATTAGATGGTTCTGGGCTTCAATCTCCCGGAAGAAGCCATAGATGTTTTGCCATTGAGACAGGCCCGCGTTCTGGTGTGCTTCTCGTTCTGCTTTCTGGTTGCGACGATCGTGCTCGTCGAGGTCGAGGAAGTTGAGCAGTACTAAGCCTGGCTCAAGTTGCACACCATAGGTTTGAAGGCGTAAAGCCGCGCCCTTTGCGCCCTTCAGCGATAAGCTGCGGTCAACGTAGGTGCCGAAATGGGCAACTGCATCGAAGAACACCGCGGCAGTGGCGAAGTCATTTTTCATGCTTCTGGACAGAGGTGCATACAGAAGTGCATCACCCAGCAAGACGCATCCTGCCTCATTCGCAGCGACGACGCTGTCGTTACGGGTGTCGACCACGATCGTTGGCATCGGGTGATGGGCGATCAGATGTGCGGATTCGGTTTCATCAAGCATTGGGTCGAGGATGGGGAATCGAAAGAGCTTTGCAAATTACGAAATCCCGTAATTTACGAAAGCTCGTAACATCTGCTCAGAAATTAACCAATAAATTCAATCGCTAGTCACTTACGAGGCAATTGGCGAATGACCTTCTGCACTGCAGCATGCCGTGAAACCATGTTCTTAACCAATGACAGGAGACGGACATGACGATCAAGAGCCTTGGAAATCCATATTCCGACAAGACCGACCTTAGACATGGTGCAGACTGCGGATGTGACAGTTGTCACGCAGGCCATGGGCACAACAAGACCCACATTGAGCCAGCGGCGATGTCGTCAGAGCAGATGATGGAGCGCGCGGTCGAAAGCGCGGTTGTCCGGTCGATGTTCGGTCAGAACGATATCGCGCGGCGCTCTTTCATGGGGATGCTAGGCGGAACGTCTGTTGCAGCAGCGCTTGCCTCTGTCTTTCCAGTCAAACAGGCGGTCGCTAATATTCTAGATGACCTCGGCCCACCAGAAAAGACGGATCTTAACATCGGGTTTGTGCCAATTACCTGTGCCACGCCGATCATCATGGCGCAGCCCTTGGGTTTTTATGATCGCTACGGTTTGAATGCTCAGGTCATCAAAACCGCAGGCTGGGCCGTGGCCCGCGACAAGTCGCTATCGGGTGAATACGACGCTAGTCACATGCTCACGCCGATGCCTTTGGCGATGACAATGGGTGCGGGGTCTGTTGCTGAACCCTACATCATGCCCGCCGTTGAAAATATTAACGGCCAGGCGATTGTTCTGTCCAATGAACACCTCGACAAGCGCGATCCAAGTCAATGGAAGGGCTTCACTTTCGGTGTTCCGTTTGAATACTCCATGCATAATTTCTTACTGCGTTACTACGTGGCCGAATTCGGGCTAGACCCAGATGTTGACATTCAGATCCGTGTAGTTCCCCCACCAGAGATGGTCGCAAACCTACGGGCTGGGAATCTTGACGGTTATCTGTCGCCCGACCCGTTCAACCAGCGCGCTGTCTATGAAGGTATCGGCTTCATCCACATTCTCACGAAGGAAATCTGGGAAGGTCACCCGTGCTGTGCTTTCGCTGCACCTCAATCATTTGCGACTGAACTGCCAAATACCTACGGGGCATTGCTCAAATCGATAATTGACGCGACGCAATACGCGTCGAACCCCGAGAACCGGTCCGAAATTTCGGAGGCGATTGCGCCAACAAACTACCTCAACCAACCGGTCACCGTTATTGAACAGGTGCTAACCGGTACTTATGCCGATGGTCTGGGCGCAGTCCAACGGGTGCCCGATCGGATCGATTTTGACCCTTTCCCGTGGCAATCCATGGGCGTGTGGATCCTGACGCAGATGAAGCGCTGGGGCTATATCGAAGGCGAGGTAGACTACAAAGGCATCGCAGAGCAGGTCTATCTGGCCACCGATGCACGTAAAGTCATGACTGATCTCGGCTATGACGCGCCGGCAGAGAACTACAAATCGCACACGATCATGGGCAAGACCTTCGACCCTGATCAGCCTGAGGCCTATGTCAACAGCTTTGCAATCAAAGCAGGCGGCTGATGGATCTATTGTCAGAAAATAAGCGCGCAGCGATTTGGTCGATCGCATTGCTCTTCGTGGGTCTGTTTGTGTGGGAAATTTCGATTTCCGCACAAACGATCAACACGGGTGAGCTGACTGAGTATGAATTGCTGACAGGCGCCGGCACAGCGAAAGCGGGCGTCCCGCCTCCAAGTGAGGTTGCCGTTAAGGCGTGGCAAGAACTGTCCAACCCTTTCTATGATGCAGGGCCTAACGATAAAGGCATTGGCATCCAGATCGGTTTCTCAATCTACCGCGTCCTGACTGGCTATTTTCTGGCCGCGATCATTGCGATCCCTCTTGGGTTTCTAATCGGCATGTCATCGGTGGCCTACAAAGCGCTCAACCCGTTTATTCAAGTGTTGCGACCAATTTCCCCGCTGGCGTGGATGCCACTGGCCCTGTTCATCATTCAAGACTCTGAAGCTTCTGCGATTTTCGTGATCTTCATTTGTTCGATCTGGCCAATGTTGCTCAATACGGCCTTTGGTGTGGCAGGCGTGCGTGAAGACTGGGTGAATGTGGCGCGTACTCATGAACTTGGGGCTTTCAAAACGGCGTTTACGGTCGTCTTGCCCGCTGCCGCGCCCACCATCGTGACAGGTATGCGGATTTCTATTGGGATCGCATGGCTGGTTATCGTCGCTGCTGAAATGCTCGTCGGCGGGACCGGGATTGGGTATTATGTCTGGAACGAGTGGAACAACCTCGACCTAACCTCCGTCATTTTTTCAATTCTCATGATCGGCGTTGTCGGCATGTTGCTGGACGCGGCCTTTGGCCTGCTCCAGCGGCGCGTTGCCTACGTTGAATAAGGTAGTCCCATGGCAAATTCATTTCTAAGCATCGAGAAGCTGACCCAGCGCTATCCCGACGGCAAAGGCGGCGAATTCACGGTTTTTGAAAACGCCAGCTTTGGCATTGAAAAGGGCGAGTTTGTTTGCATTCTGGGTCATTCGGGCTGCGGGAAATCAACGATCATGAACATTCTTGCGGGGCTTTCGGAGCCAACCAAGGGGGTCGTGAAAATGGACGGTTTTGCAATCTCCGGCCCTAGCCTTGATCGAGGTGTGGTCTTCCAGAACTATTCACTGCTTCCTTGGCTGACGGCCTTGAAAAACGTGGTGTTCGGGGTGGCTGCGCGGTTCCCTGATTGGACCAAGCAGCAAGTCGAAGATCACTCGATTGCATTCTTAGAAAAGGTTGGGTTGTCGGGCGATGCTATTCACCGCAAACCTAGTCAATTGTCTGGCGGCATGCGTCAGCGTGTCTCGATTGCCCGCGCTTTCGCCAATGAACCCAAGCTGTTGTTGCTGGACGAACCCTTTGGTGCACTGGACGCGCTGACCCGCGGCACAATCCAAGAAGAGCTGCTGAAAGTATGGAGTGGGACAGACCAAACAGTCTTCATGATCACCCACGATATCGACGAGGCGATCCTGTTGGCCGATCGTATCTTGTTGATGACAAACGGACCGCTGGCCCGTGTCGCAGAAAGCGTTGAGATTACAATCCCAAGACCCCGCGTGCGGACAGACATCGTGGAGCATCCAAACTACTACGCTATTCGCAATCATCTGGTGCAGTTCCTTGGGAAACGCTCGGTGGAGCTGGCTGGCCATGTAAGTCTTGAGGGCGAGACCCATTCGCCCGAAACCGTTCGCATCGACAAAACAGTTGATGCGGGTGAGCAGCCTTTGTTGCAAGCGGTCAAGACATGACAGACCAACCGCCGCGCGCGCCCGTTCCACCCTTCAGCTTTGATAACGCCGTGCAAAAAATCCGCATGGCCGAGAACGCTTGGAATGGCCGCGACCCCGCCACAGTCGCGCTGGCCTATTCGCATAACACCAATTGGCGCAACCGGTCAGAGTTTCTGAACGGACGCGCCGAGGTTGAGGCCTTTCTGACGCGTAAATGGGCGACAGAGAATGGCTATCGCCTAATCAAGGAAATCTGGGCCCACAGCGATGACAAGATCGCCGTGCGCTTTTGTTATGAATACCACGATGCCGATGGGCAGTGGTTTCGCGCCCAAGGCAATGAAAACTGGGCTTTCGATGCGCTTGGCTACATGGCGCAGCGTCACGCCTTAATCAACGATGTGCCCATCACCGAAGATGAACGCCTGTTTCACTGGGACGCCCCCGGGCCGCGCCCCGATGATCACCCCGGCCTGACGGAACTCGGGCTTTGAGAATTCAATACACAAGAAGGACACCACACCGATGAACGACATGATGACCAAAGAAGACGTCACAGCGATGATCCTTTCGGCCAAAAAGACGGCCGGGCTGACATGGGAAGGTATTGCCGAGAAAATCGACATGTCACCTGTCTGGACCCATTCGGCGGCCATGGGCATGAATGCCTTTCCAGCCGACAAAGCCGAATTGATGGTCAAGGTCATGGGCCTGCCCCAAGAGGCCGAAAGCGTGTTGGCCGATAGCCCCACCAAGATCTGGGAACAGGCAGTGCCGACCGATCCGTGCATCTACCGCTTTTATGAAATCGTCGGTGTCTATGGCCCGACCCTCAAGGCGCTGATCCAGGAAAAATTCGGCGACGGCATCATGTCTGCGATTGATTTCGACATGTCTGTCACACGGATCGAGAACGCTAAAGGAGACCGTGTAAAGGTTGAAATGTCGGGAAAATATCTTGGATATAACAGCTGGTAGGAAATTAGTGAGGTCGTCTCGGGTAAATCGGATTAAACGAATGCCAAGTCATCCAGCTTCAAAACACGGTCGCGAGTTTCATTGCCGCATGTACTTGAATGACGTCGTTTTGAGGAAGTTGTTGCAATGGCAATGTGCCAGAATTCGATGATTTTTGATCCGTTATCTAAACGCTGGCCCATGCGCCCAGAGAGTGAGCGAATGGCGCAGGCCCGATTGCACTGGAACCACCTGATGCAAAGTATAGCTGGGGAAGATGCTCACACAGCCTTGGGCGCGGTTGGCCGACAGGATTTGGGCGCTTGGCATCACCTCGAGGTCGCCCCCTTCGTAAGAGGTTGGCAGGCTAAGTTGTAGCACCAGAGTGAGTTTGCGTTTGCGCGCCAAAAGGCCGTCGCCAATGTCAGAATGCCACGCGAAATGGCCGCAGTCAGACGCATCGTAGCGGGCGACCTGAGGACTTTCGGCAAACTCTTGCAGATCAAAGCCAAAGTGATCGACATTGGATTTGCGGACAATTTCGATCAGGCGATCCATGACCCAGCCAAGCCCGTCGACATCATCAAGCCAGACCAAATGCGCCGTGCGAAAGGTAGCGTTCCTTGTTTGACCGACAAGCATGGCCTCTTTGGATGGGGCTGCGGTTACGGCCGCAATGATACGCACGCACTCAGTCGGGCTAAACGCTTCTGCGATAGAATAGAGTGCCGTCATCTCGGGCGTCTTCTATTTAAAATTGCGGCAATCATTCGACCACTGTCGTATGGGTTTGCGCCATGACCATCTGTTTGATCCTTGTGGATGATGTGCGCGGGTTGTAACGCACCTGCGCTATCCTTTTGCCGGTGTCTTTTAGGAAAGCATCAACATCAAGATTGTGGGGTTTACTGCCCCAGTCCTCGCCGATCACAAAGATATCGGCATCCACCGCTTTGCATCCTGAAACATATTCCAGTTCATAATAGGGACGTACGATATCCACACAGCTGAGCGCCTCAAGCATCTCAACCCTTTGTTCTAATGGGATAACCGGTAAGTTTGGCTTGTAGAGATGCACGACCTCATCAGAGGCGACGCCAACAGCCAAAGTGTCGCCCAATGATTTGCAGTGATTTAACAGGGCCAAATGGCCAACATGAAGCAGGTCGAAGGTGCCAACGGTATAGACGATCATTCTTGCTTTATCCTTTTGCCCACTCATTATTGGTGGTAGCACGAGGCATCTGAATGCGTGTGTGCGTATTTGTTCAGTTTTTTCAAACAATTAAGCTGAGAGTTCTCCGGCCGTTCAGACGTCCGGATTCAGTTCACGTTTTGAAACTGCGCGTTTCAAATGCACTCAGAATGGAAAGCAGAGATTGCCTGTCAAATGTTGACGAGGCGTCGCTTCAACTAACTCAAAGGATGTCTCATGACAATCGAAAACGCTGCCACGCCCAAGCCACCGATCTTGTCATACATCAAAGATCTACCAAACATCTGCTCGCTCGCGGGGCTGGGGTGTTCTTTGCTGGCAATCTATTTTGCAATAATTGAGCTCTATCCTGCGGCGATGATAGGCATGATTTGGGCCGTGGGATTTGATTGGGCGGACGGGTTGATTGCCCGTCGGATGAAGGGGCGCACGGGCGATGATCGCGCCTTTGGTGGTACGCTTGATCTGTTGATCGATATTGTCAGCTACGGCGTAACACCTGCGGTATTGATCCTGAGCTATGCTGATTTCAGCCCTTGGTTTCTGCCCGTCGTGTTCGTCACCATGGTCTTTGGTGTAATCCGTCTGAGTTATTTCAGCACATTTGGGCTGTCGAATGATGCGAAATACACGGGGCTTGCGATTGATAACAACAGCATCAGTCTTGTCTTAATTGTTATGTTTGAAGGTCTTTTTGAGCGCCCGACATTTGCGATTATTCTCGCAATCTGCGCCTTGTGCCTTGCGGCGTTGAACGTCTCTCAAATCAAGACACCCAAACTTTCTGGCAACCCAGTTAATGTTGCCATTCTGGCGCTGTACACGCTCTTGGCGACCCTGTTCTATAGCTGGTCCTTGCTGCAATCATAGGGAGAACCTGCCAAATCGACGTTGCAAACTTTAACTCTGCGGTACCTGAGAAGGGAACTGAACGGCAGCGGCTTGAGCACATTGATTGAGTGTTTGAGTATTGTTGACTTTGCTGGTGCGGCGAATGTCGGCAATGCGGGCTGCGATTGCAGCATGGCCAAAGATGGATGAATGTCGGCTTTGGGCCGCTTTCCGGTCATTCGTTTTCCCGACTTCGCTAACGCAGCATCCGTTCGCACCTGCGGCACATGTTTCGCCACATGTCGGCTCACATCACCGAAGCAGTCGTTCAGGCCCGTCAAAAGTGACCAAACCGAAACCACCTTTTGAATCCGCCACCCATCGGTGCAGTTTGAAACCATGATCCAGTTCCGTCCGAAAGGTCTTACTGAGGGGCAGCATACAAAGGCAAAAAAGGTAATGAATACATTACTTGTGCTGCGGCCTTGTTTATTGACTATAGAAATCTGTGGCTTTGGGTCACGTTAGCTTGTACTTGTTGAAACAAGTATATTTTTTCCTTTTGGACAGGAGATCCGCGATTGACTGACCGACGATCAAAATTCTTAAACTTCTTGCCTTGAGGTGGCCAAACTTCAGACCGTTCACGGGATTTACAACCCTGCCTGCCTGATCACCATGTTTGGAGCGTTTGCGAGCTGTGTTTCGATCTGCTTGTCAGTATCGGAACTGTTCAGCTTGTCACTCGTTGCGCTCATACTGGCTGGGCTCGCGGATCTTTTCGATGGCTACGTTGCTCGCAAACTTGATGTGAACGACTTTGAAAAGGCTTTTGGCGTTCAGCTTGATACGGTTGTTGATGTTGTGTCGTTTGTGGCGGCGCCGGCAGTGATTGGCTTTGCGATTTCCGGCGGCAGTCTTTGGGCGATTGTCTGCATCGTATTATTTATGCTGGCGGGTCTTGTGCGGCTTGCGCATTTCAACACAGATGTCGGGACGGGACATGGCGCGGTGGACAGTCATCTTGGCCTCCCAGTGACCTATGCGGCGCTTGTGCTCCCTGTGGTCTTGTTTCCGATGTTGTTCATGGGGCCAGCGGCGTTCCAGTTTCTCCTTGGCGCGGTTTTCCTGAGCCTTGCGGTTTTGTTTGTCACGCCTGTCACGGTGCCCAAGCCGCGCGGTGTTTTTTATGGTTTGTTCGCTATTCTGGCACTTCTTTTCATAAGTTTATGGTCCTGGAATGCAATTTCGATGAAATGGAGTTTTGTCTGATGGCGCCACATGCGTCCCTGTATCGGCAGTTGAATCCGATTGATCGCATGGGCTGGATCCATGTCGGTCTGAACTTTGCAATCTTCGTCGCAGGTGTGCTGCTGGCGGCCTCGGGCGGCGGTTTGCTGACCTATCTTGCCGGGCAGGTCTTTCTGGCGGTCGCGTTCGCGCAATCCTTCGTTATTCTGCACGAGGCGGGGCATCGGACGATGTTTGATAACCGCCGTTTGAACGACGTTGTTGGCGTCGTTTCCGGGTTTTGCGCATTGATCCCTTATGCGACGTGGCTGCCGGTTCACAATCGGCACCATCGGTTCACCGGATGGCAGGATCTGGATGCAACGACGGAATCCCTGACGCCGCGCGAATTGTCGGGGTTTGAAAAGGGAGCCATTAACGTCGCATGGCGGTTCTGGCTGCCGCTGTTTTCGATCATCTACCGGGTGCAGAACTATTGGCGGGTCGGGCGGATTGCACCGTTCCTGCCTGACAAGGTAGATCAGCGGCGTCTGAAACTCATGATCCTTTTGCAACTGGCAGGCTACGGGGTTCTGATCTGGTATGTCGGGTTCGGCCAGTTGCTGTTCCTTGTCGGGCCGGGGCTGTTTCTGTCGCTGATGGGGCAGGACCTGCTGATCCTCAGCCAACACACGGGCATGCCGACAAACCTGTCGCACGGGCACCACGTCGACCCGTTTCCGCCGTCGCATCAGGAAGAATTCACCCGATCGGTTCGCTTGCCGCGATGGTTGTCATGGATGTTGCTGCATTTCGATGCGCATGAGCTGCATCATCTGTATCCGGCCGTGCCCGGATACCGTCTGCGCCAAATCGAATATGATCCGCCGAACGAAGTGAACATGATCCGTTGGGTGCGCGAGGTCAAAGTCATGTCGGGAACGCAATTTTTGTTCGGAACAGCTGAAGGCTTGTCCAAGTCATCATGACGGGAACGGATTTCTGCCGGGCGGTGTTTCTGGTGCTTGCCATGGCAGGGCCCGGCGCGGCGCATGTCATTTGGCTGCGCAGCAATGCGGCGCGGCGCATGGGCTGGCCTGTCGATGGTGGTTTGACCCTGCGCGGCCGCCGCATCTTTGGCGCAAACAAAAGGTTGGCCGGGTTCGTGGCTTTGCCACCCGCGGCTGGCCTGTCGTTCTGGATACTGGCCGGATTGTGGGCAATGTTGCCGGGATCATTGCCGGCGATGATTTGGCCGTTGTCGGGTCTGCAATACTGTCTTCTCGGCTTGGCCTGCGGTTTTGCGTTCCTGCTCGCGGAACTGCCGAACTCGTTTGTGAAACGTCAGTTTGACGTCGCACCCGGTGCCGCGCCCCGTGCGTCGGTCTTCCGCGTGTTTTCTACGGTTCTTGATCGGTTTGATTCCGTGATTGGTTGCCTGATTGTTGCAGGTCTTTTCGTGCCGGTATCGCTGGCCACTTGGGCGTGGGTGCTGGTGCTGGGCACCGGCCAGCACGCGCTGTTCAGTTTCGCGATGTTTCGGCTAGGTCTGAAAGAGCGTGCCCTGTGAGCGACAGGATGATTTTGCCTCTGAGCGCCGCGCATGATCAGGCGATCTACGGCAACAAGGCAGCCAATCTGGCGCGGATCATGGGCACTGGCCTGTCGTCCCGCGACGGGTTTGTTGTGCAAGCACAGGTGCTTCAGGACAATCTTGTGCGGTTGGGGTTGCAAGACCGGCTTGCGGCCCTTGGACAAGCGGGGTCTGATCAAAAAGACATCAGTGAGTTCCTGCGCGCCGCGATCCGGAAGGGTGGGTTGTCGGATGCGTTGCGCGATGAGGTGGTCTGCGCACTTGAGCCGGGGTGCGTCTATGCGGTGCGCAGTTCTGCGGTGGGCGAAGATGGAACCTCCACATCTTTTGCCGGGCAGTTTGACAGTGTTCTGGGGTGCCGCACGGCAGTCGAGGTTTGCGATGCCATCTGTCAGGTCTGGTCGTCCCTGTTGAACCCGCGCGCGCTGGCCTATGCGGATCGCAACGGCAATATGCTGGACAGGATGGCAGTGGTCATCCAAGAGCAGGTGGCCGCTGTCGCCTCGGGGGTTTTGTTTACGGTTGATCCGCGTGCACCCCAGAACGGACAAATGATCGTCGAATACTGCGACGGTTTAGGGGAGCAATTGGTGTCGGGGCAAATAACGCCCGCCGCCGGACAGATCGACCGCACCGACGGATCTTATGACCACGAGCGCGACGCCGACACGGATGCCACGTGGTCCCCAAGGCTGAAGGGGGCTGCTGGCGGGCTTCGCGATCTTGGTCTGGCGCTTGAGCGCGCGTTTGGCTGTGCGCAGGACATCGAATTCAGCATTGATGCCGACGGGCAGATCGTGGTTTTGCAATCGCGCCCGATCACCACCTCTGGCCCTGCCGCTGAAACGGAAATGGTGTCATGGAGCAATGCCAACATCGCCGAAAACTTTCCTGACCCGGTTTGCCGCATGCTGCAAAGCTTTGTTGCGCGGGGCTATGGCGCTTACTTCCGCAGCCTGGCGCTGGCGTTTGGCGTGCCGCGGTCGCGTGTGGTGGGGCTGGGAGACAGGTTTGACGAAGTTGTCGCCTGCCATGGTGGAAGGCTCTATTACAACGTGTCCAACATCCATTTGCTTCTCTACGCGGTGCCCGGTGGGCGACGTCTGGCAGAGTATTTCAACACGTTCACTGGGGTTGAAGGGTTGGAGCCGCCGCCCGATGCCCGCAGACCGATGTTGCGCGAGGCGCTGGAACTGGCGCGCATGCCGTTGCAGGTCATGTCTCAATATTGTCTTTTGTCGCGCCGCCTGAGAGGCTTCGAGGATAGGGTCGACGCCTATGCCCGTGCCAGCACTCCAAACGGTCTGGCCGCCAAAACGCCTGAAGAACTTGCCCGATTGGTCGAAGGGTTTCTGGATATCCGGCTCAATCACTGGACCCCGGCTGCGCTGTCGGATGCAGCGGCGATGATTTCCTATGGGCTGCTTGGGTCCTTGTTGCGCGACACGTCGGAAACTGACGAAAACACGCTGTTGCAGGGCTTGCCCGGTCTGGCCAGCGCACGGCCTGTAGAGGCATTGTGGGCCTTGTCCGAAGATCTCAAAGGGTCCGAGGCCGCAGACCTGATCCGTCGAGACACACCCGAGGACGTACTGACGCAGTTGCACAGTGGCGCGTTGCAGGACGCGGGGCGCAAGATCTGGGCTTACCTTGAAACATGGGGGTTTCGGTCATCCGGAGAGCTGTTGCTGATCCGCCCGACGCCGTGGGAAGACCCGATTAGCGTGCTACGTCTTTTACGCGCCTATCTGCTGTCTGACGATGCAGGACCGATGGAAAAGAGCCTGCGTCAGGCCGGGATCAGACAGGAAAAGACGCGTGCAGCCATAGGCGCGATGGGGATCTGGCCCCGGCAAAGATTTCGCGCGGTTCTTTGGGCGACGCAAAAGTCCATTGGCTTGCGTGAACGGGCGCGGATGAAACAGGCGTTGCTCTATTCCCGGTTGCGTCAGGTGGCGTTGGCGGCGGGCCAGAGGCTGACAGATCAAGGGCGTCTGTCGCAGCCAGAGGACGTCTTTCATCTGGGTGTGGATGAACTGGCCAGTCTCCTGAGGGGTGGCACGCTTGTAGACGGGACAGTTGTTGCGCGCGCGCAGGAAATGGCCGACGATCAGTCGTGGTCGCCACCCACGGTCTTCACCCTTGCAAAAGGGCAGATGTTTCGCCGTCAGGACGCGGTTATTGCCCCGGCACAGGACCGTGACGCCAGTAACCTGTGCGGGACGTCGGCCTGTGGAGGACAGACCGATGGCACGGCTGCGGTTGTGTTGGATGTTTCGGAAATCGGAACCATCCAGAAGGACCAGATTCTTGTGACGCGACAGACCGATCCCGGATGGGCCACGGTGTTCTTTCTGGTCAAGGGGCTGGTCATTGAACGTGGCGGGTTACTGTCGCACGGCGCGATCATTGCCCGCGAATACGGCATCCCAGCGGTAATTGGCGTTCAGGGTGCCACCACGGCAATCAAGTCGGGCGACCGGGTCGAAATTCTGGCCGATACCGGCGAGGTGCGCATCCATGCTCAGTGACTTTGTGGGCTACGCGCGCGAACGCGTCTTGATCCCCAAGATCGGTGTGCTTTGGGGGCTGTTATCCGCTGCGATGTGGTTCGTTGCGGACGAGCAATTGCTGCATGTTGCCAGTGCGCCGGTGATCGCAGGACTGGGCTTGGTTGCGTTCCGGCTGATGGATGATCTGGCGGATCGGGCGCATGACAGCGCGATCCATCCCGAACGCCGCCTTGTGCAAACGCGCCATGTTAGTGGATTTCGGGTCATCGCTGCCTGTCTTGTTGCTGTGCTGTGTGTTCTGACTGCGTATTGGCTTGGCCCCGTGAGAGGCCTTGCGATGCTGGCGTTGGCGGTCGCCCTTTTTTCGCTTGGCATGGCCTATGGGATGGGCGTCAAACATCGCGCGTTCATCGCCGCAGCCGTCCTGCTGAAATACCCCGCCTTGATCTTGTTGATGGCCAAAGAGCCCGCGCAGGTATCGACCCTTGTTCTCGCAACCGTTCTTTACGCCATTCCCTTTGCCGAGGAGCAGCTGGCGTAGCGGCCCGGCTCCCATATTTCAGGAGACACCATGAATTCACACATCAGCCTGCCAGACGCTGCGACTCTGGAAACGCCGGACTGCCCGATTTGCGAAAGCAGGCGAAACGCAGCCTTTATCGAGGGTGAAGACGACCTTGGTGGAAATCCGGGGCGTTTCACGTTCGTGACCTGCACCGATTGCGGGCTAGTTTACCAATCGCCCCGGCTGACAATAGACGCGATCAAGCCCTACTACGACGAAGAATACATCGCCCACCGCAAGAAATCGAACTGGGGCGTCCTTACATCGTTCTATGAGTGGGCGATGGGCAAACTGGACCGCGAGAAAATGGCGATCGTGGGCAAGGTGGCCGATCTTGGGCCCGGCGCAAAGGTTCTGGATGTGGGCTGCGGTGCCGGTTCGTTTCTGGCCATGGTGCGGTCGCGCACCGGAGCCAAATGCACGGGCGTAGATTTCGAGGACATGTCCGGGCAGCCATGGCTGGAGGGGGTCGAATACCGGCACGGCACGCTGTGCGCGCAGGACTTCGGTGACGAAAAGTTCGACCTGATCACCATGTGGCACTTTCTGGAACACGATTATGAACCCCGTGCGACGCTCGAAGCCTGCCGGAACATGCTGGCACCGGGTGGGAAACTGGTCATCGAAGTGCCTCGGCTCGACAGCCTGTCGTTTAGGATATTCGGGGATCGCTGGCCCGGCCTTCAGGCGCCCCAGCACACCATGCTGCTGGACAAGGCACATCTGAACACCCTTTTAAACGTAGCGGGTCTTCGGTCGACGTTGCATCACAGCTATGGCGCGTTCCCGGCCTATTTCTATTTCTTCCTCGGGTCGGTTTTCAAAGTCCAGAAAGGCAAGGGGCTGAACTTCAACTCAGTGATCTATCCCTATTTTCTGGGACAGGTGCTGACACTGCCTGTCTTTCTGTTTGAAAAGCGACTGAACCTCGCGATGCAGACCGTCGTGTGCGAGCAGGCATGATGGGCAAGTTTGTCTTTTACGTGCGTGTTGTGCTGACGCTTTTGGTACTGGCGGTCTTTGCCATCCTGATGCTGGGGTTCACAATCCTTACGGTGGGGATATTCCTGCGCAAGAACTTTGTCTGGTTTCTTGCGCCATGCGGGCGTCTAATCCTTTGGTTTTGGAAATTGCGGTTGGAGGTCATTCCCGCGTTGCCTGTGCCTGACCGGCAAACAGTGTTTGTGTTCAATCACACCTCGACAATCGATATCTTTGCGCTGTCCGCGCTTGGGCTGCCAAATACGCGTTTCTTTCTGTCCGGGTTTCTTCGGAAAAATCCGATGTTTGCCATTTTGGGCTACCTGACCGGGATTTTCTGGACCGTCAGACAGCACTACCCGGAAAAGCGCGCGCAAATCTTTCACAATGCCTGCGAGACGCTGAAACGAACGGGGCAGTCCGTGGCACTCAGCCCCGAAGGGGTGCGCGTGGTAAGCGGTGAAGTCGGGGCGTTCAACAAGGGGGCATTCCACCTCGCCGCCGCGCTGCAGGCCCCCATGCGCCCGTTGTTCATCGACATCACCGGTGATGCAAACCCCGGTTTTGGCTGGAATGCCGGGCCGGGGGTTGTGCGCATCTGGGTTGGCGACGTGATCGACACTGCGCACTGGCGACCAGAAGACGCCGCACAAAACAAAGAAGAGGTGCGCAACATGTATGTGGACTGGAAAAACCGGATTGAAGCCGGAGCTGAGGGTCCACATGCTAAGCAGTCTTGAGCAGATTCACGCGGACGCAGTCCTCGACGCAGACATCTACCCACCACCTGACATCGCCTCCGGGCCATCCAACACAGCCTTGATTACCGGTGCGACCGGGTTCCTCGGCAGGTATGTTCTCGCCCGTCTGTTGCAGCATACGGACCAGGATCTCATCCTGCTGGCCCGCAGCAAAGCAGATCAAACAGCGCAAGATCGGGTAAAGTCGATCCTTGCGGAAATCGACATTGATCTGGGGGATTACGGCGACCGCGTGCAGATCCTCGAGGGAGATGTGGGACAGGATGATTTCGGTCTTGATCCCGTAACCTATCAGGCGTGCGCAAACGCGGTGGCGGCAATTTATCATTGCTCGGCGGCGGTGGATTGGGTGCGCGATTACGGCAGGCTTCGGCGGGTCAATGTCGAAGGCGTCAGGCACATGATCCGGTTCGCGTGTACGGCACGTCGCAAGCGTATTGTCTTTTCATCCAGCATTGCGGTGTGTATGTTCAACACCCCGCATGGTGAGATGTCGGAATACACCCCCGTGCTTCCGCATATCGCCGACATGCCGCTGGGCTATGCCAGATCGAAGGCCGTGGCGGAAAGCCTGTTGCACCAATGCGCAGACCGCGGCGTTCCGGTCACTGTGGTCAGACCGCCGCTCATTTCGGGCCATTCGATCAGCGGCCACTCCAATCCCAGCGATATCTTTGCTGCTCTGCTTGAGGCCAGCATCGTTACCGGGCAAGGCCCCGACACGGATTGGATTTTTGACATCACGCCGGTCGACTACGTGGCGCAGGTTCTCACGGATGTACCGCAGGGCCGGCAAACCTGGCAGGTACTCAACCTCAAGCAAGGCAACGCGCACAGCTGGGAAAATCTGCTGACCTGGATCAACCTGCATGGCTATCGCGTCAGACGCGTTGCAACTGATGCCTGGATCCAAAGCCTGTTTGGGGACGCGGTGGCGCGCGGCCTGATGCTGTATTCGCAACGACAGTACTTTGCTGGGCGCCCGCCACGTGCGGGTGAGAGCGCATGGGTTCGACCGTTCGAGGCCTATCTGGCCGACAGCTATGCCACTGTTGACGGCGATCAGACGGTGGGCCTGCTGGCAGGGCTGGGGATCGAAGCCCCGGACATCAATATCGACGTGTTGTATGGATACTTCCGGGATCTGCGCCGGGCCGGTGTGCTGCCTGAACGCGGCCCGGCGCATCGCGACGCGGCTGACGCGCTTGAGGTCAAAGCGTTTCTGGCCACAAATAATGCGCGCCGCATCGGAAAACAGAGTGGTATCATGAACCAGCTTGCCGCGACGCAGAAGCAGCAAAGCGCGGGCGTGTGGGTTTTTGGCAATACGTCGGGCGGCGCCCGGCAGGTGGTCAAGGTCGCGGCGCAACCGGGCGTTCTGCGCGATCAAAGCGCGGTTCTGGCTTCGACGGTGTCACCGAAACTGGGCGAATTGTTTCGCCGGTTCGGTGATCCGTTCGAGCTTGAGCAGTGTGGCCTGAGAGAGAGAGCTTTCTATGAAAATCCGCCTGTCGGCCTGCGCAAGTTCTTGCCTCAAGTTGGTGCCACGGATGGGCTGGGCGCGCTGGAGCAGTCTTGTCTGGTCATGGAATATCTTCCTGCCGCTGATTGCAACGAAAATAGAAGCTGGATTCGCTCAACAGATCCTGAGTTTACAGATGTGATCGAGGGCATGGCGTCCGTGCATGCTGCGGGGTTTGCTCAGAAAGACACGCTTGAAAAGCAGATCAAGCCAGTGACCACTCCCAATGCGCAACGAATGCTGCAGATGCTGCCGCTTTGGGAGGAGTTGGCCAAGGTCGCTGCCCCGACATTCGCGCGATTTGGTGGCACCGAAGCGGGCGTGCTCAATCAGTCCATACTTGGGTCACTGGCCGATTGGTGGCTGCAGTACGAATTACTGCCACGTACGCTTATCCACAATGACTTCAATCCGAGGAATTTTGTTTTGCGCCACACTGGAAACTCACCCCGGCTGTGCCTTTACGATTGGGAAATCGCGGCGATTGGCCCTCCGCAACGCGATCTTGCCGAGTTGCTGTGCTTCACATGGTCCACGGGCGCAGGTGTGGACCATTTACAGGATACTTTGGAAAAATCGCGCCACCTGCTGCGAACCGAGACTGGGCACTGCATTTCCCGCGGGAATTGGTGTCACGGGTTCCGCATGGCTTTGCAGTATTTCTTCATAAGCCGGTTGCCTCTGTATACTCTGATCAAAAACCTGACGCCTCTGCCCTTTCTTCCGCGGCTCATTGCAAATTCTGAGGAGATCTTCGCGCTGGCGCAGGTTCTGGACGGCCGAATTAGTGGTGTAGTTCAGAAAAATTACTTATAGATTATATGTTCTTAACAAGTATCCGCGATGTTTTTGTACCTTTCGAGAGAGGGTTTGAACAGTTCCGCAATTGGTTCGATGCGGGCCTGAAAACTCAGCAAGATGTTCCAATGACGGCAAAAAGAAAACCGAAACTAGGGATCTCAACACCCTTTGAGTGACGGGTTTCGATCGGAAGCGTCGATCTGGCGTCAATTGCCAATTGGCAGCTTCGTGCGCAGCGTGGTCCTTGGGTGCTCTCTGGTCGCAGCAGAATCTTGGAACGACCGCTTTTCATGCCGTGCCGCCGAATAGAAATTAAGCTGTTGCAGCAAAAATTTGGCCGCGAGCGCACACAACATAAAAATCCAATTCACATGTTGGGCTCTCTGCCGCCGTTAGCTGCATAATCCATGAACGGCCGCTTTGCCGACGCAGGCAAGGCAATGAGTCGCAAAAGGTAAGAGTGGTGTGTCGCCCATTTTGCGGGATGTGCAAATTCAATGACTTAGCGATATAAGAAAGGAAGAACTATGTGTCGCTCCACACCTCTGTGAAACGACACATAGTTCTGCCTTTTGCGACACATAGGTTTGCTTTCGGCGGACTTTGCCTATTGTAGGCATGTTTGTCCTGTCAGTTCTGGTTGTAAGCAAAGCGCGTTGCCGTGCTTGCTTCTAAAGCCTGATCCAGCAATGTTTGGGTAACAAATGCAAAGTAATTCGACAGGAGTGATGCGGTCCGCTGGCGTTTCCAAGACCTTGTTACAAATTCCTTTTGCGTGGGAAAAAGGCTTTCTGCGAACAAAGTTGTCATGATAGTTGTTCCGACGCTAATTGGGCGCTCTGGTCTCCACGAATTACGCTAACCGCTTTCTTACCTTTGCAACAGCGTCAGCCAGCAGAACCAGATCTACGGCAACGGCGACAAATGTCGCGCCGCACCTAAGATAACTATCGGCATCGTCAGCTTCCAAGGCCATCACCCCGGCAGGAACTCCTATCCGGACAAGCTTTCTGATCGCGTCAGAAACAGCGGCTTTGACATCGGGGTGGTTCATCTGACCTGCCAATCCCATGCTCGCGCTAAGATCTGCAGGTCCAATAAAGACTGCGTCGACGCCTTCAGTTTTTGCAATGTCTTCAAGGTGATTTAGACCCGTAAGTGTCTCGACCTGTACAACCAAACACAGTTCATCCCAGGCTTCAACAAAGTAGTTATCGACCTGCCCGTAGCGTGTCGCGCGCGTCATCCCAGCCATTCCGCGCATTCCGTGAGGTCCATAGCGCATGGCATGAACCGCAGCCTCGGCTTCTTGTGCCGACTGTACATAAGGCACCAGTAATGTTTGCGCGCCCATGTCGAGGATGCGTTTGAATAGGGTTGGGTCATTTACCGCGGGCCGCACAATGGCCGAGGTGTCGGGCTGCTGGCCGATAGCTTGCAGAGCCAAAGAATAAATTCATACATGATCGCCAAAACGATCGCACAAAGACATCCGTGGTCAGAACTAGAACACTGCTGCGAATTGCTTTTCTAGCTAGGTCATTTGGTCAGTTGAAAACGGCTATGTTATTTATAAATCTCCGGCAGCAAAGTGGTTGAGATTGCTGGGACGTAAGCGATGAACAAAACCACCACAAACATGCACAAAACGAAGGGAACAGCGCGCGCGGCGATCTTGAGTATCGATTCACCCGTAATTCCCGAAACCACAAAGAGGTTTAGTCCCAGTGGCGGTGTAATAAACCCAACACCCAACGCAGTAATCATCATGATACAGAATTGAATTTCATTCATGCCGATGTTGTCTGCCAAAGGTTTAAGGATCGGCGCAAGGATCACGATGTTTGGTGTCGTTTCCATCACGCAGCCCGCCGCGATCAAAATGCCGATCATCAATAGGATCAAAATCCAAGGCTCATCAGTTAACCCTGTCACTGCCGTCACAAACCCTTGTGGGACACCCATGATTGCCAAAGCTTCGGCAAGGGGGACTGAGAACGCGATGATTGGAAGGATCACACCATTCACTTTAGCGGAACTGACCAACATTGCCGGGAAATCCGCAAAGCTAAGTGTGCGCAGAAGGAAACCCATTAGGATCGTAACGACAACTGCGGTCGCGCCGGCTTCCGTTGGAGTTAGGCGACCTGAGAAAATCCCGTAGAAGATGATCCCGGGTACGATGAACGCGTACCAACCCGACTTAAGTGCCTTTAGCAATCCAGCGAACCATTCGCTGAATGTCATCATGCCACCACCTTCGTAATCGTGAATGCGGTTCATGATCAGGTTCGTGATCAAGATAGCAAATAGGATCGCCAGACCGGGGATCACAGCAGCTAGGAACAGCGTCGATGCCGATATACCTAGGACGAGACCAATAATAATGTAGGCGATTGAGGGCGGGATCAGGATGCCGGTACAGGCACCTGCAGCGACCAAAGCGCAGGCATAGGGCCGTGGGTATCCGCTTTCGACCAATCGCGCGATTGTCATCCGCCCAACGGCAGCAGCACCGGCGGCGTCAGAACCAGAAATTGCAGCGAACATCCCGCAGACGAGAACGGTCGCAGACCCAAATCCACCTTTGGTAAAGCAGGTTAGGGCCTCTGCGACATCCAGAAACTTTCGACTAAGGCCTGTTCGAACAAGAACGTCACCCGTCAAAATAAACAGCGGAACCGCCGTAAGAGCAAAGGCATCAATCCCTGTGAACAATCGCTCACCGACGAGGCTGAGCGGAAGATCACCTGACATGACCAACATCAATATTGCAGAGCTACCAATCGCAGCCCAAACCGGCACGGCGAGAGCAATTAGTCCGACGAAAATAAGAACTGGGAGGTAAAAATCCCAACCCAACTCAACAGTTTGAGCAACCGTAGTCCAAAGCATATCGGGTGTCCTTATTCAAACAACGTGTCGCCTTCGTAGACGGGTGTACCGTCGCGAAGGGATTTGAAATCACGGGCAAATGATTGCGCAAGGCGCCAGATCATTAGCCCAAACCCAAGGGGTACCGAGAAGAGGAACCATACCTTTGAGATGCGCAGACCATCGGTCACGGATCCGAACTTGTAAGAGACGTGCAAAGCTTCCCACGACCAGTAAAGGGCAATGAGGGCGACGATCAGCATGATCAGATCACCGAAAATATAAAGCAGCGCTTTCAAGCGCTGAGGGAGGTAATGCATGATTACGTCGATGCGGATGTGGGCGCGTTCTTTGACCGCAGCAGCAGCCCCAACCCAAGCAAGGTAAATGAATGAAAATCGAACGATTTCCTCACCCCAAATACTTGAATATGAAAATATTTCGCGGCGAAGCACTTCAATCGCCATCGTGATGACGAGCATCACGTAAAACACCAAAAGCAGCCAACGCTCAGCGTTTTGGTCAACTTTCCGAAAAAAGTTCATTTCGTGCCCCTCCCTGAAAATCACGCAAAAGCTGAGCCAACTCTTTGCCATTTGCGTTTGGAATTTAGAAACGGGCGCAGGCTTAAGCCTACGCCCGTGACCATGATTAAGCGTCGTGGACGTAGTACTTGCCTTGCGTCCCAGCTGCTTCTTCCATCGCAGCAAAATTATCCATGGAACCTGCAAGCTCAACTTTGAACTCATCCCACTCAGGACGCTGATAACCACCGGCGGCTTTCCATTCGCCCAGCTGATCATCGCTGAGGCTGTGGAATTGAACGCCTGACTTTGCAAGTTCGGCCATTGCGTAGGCGCGTGCCGAAGGAACTTTTGCAAGGTTCTGGTGTGATGTCATCTCTGATGCCCACATGATGCCGTCTTGGATGTCGGCTGGCATTGAGTTGAACCACTCGAGGTTACAAGAGAAGACCTGAGAATCGGGAACGGCCTGCGTGAATGTCACGTGGGACAAGATGTCCTTAAAGCCAAACACGAAGAGCGCGCCAACAGATGGGTCAAGTGCGTCTGCAACACCCTGTTTGATCGCTGAAGGTGTTTCACCCCAAGCCACAGGAGTTGGGTTTGCACCAACCAAACGGTAGTACTGTTGTAGCATCTTGGATCCAGGAACGCGGAACTTAACGCCTTCGAGATCAGACGGGGTGATAACAGCACCAGCACCGCCTTTGCGTACCGCGACGACACGTGGGTCGATGTTGATATAGAACAATGCTTTAAAGCCATTTTCTTCAACTTTTGGTTCAACGTTGCCCTTCCAGAAGTCAGAATTCACAAGGTTTGTGAAGCGCTGGTTGGAACCGCAGAGGTACGGCATATTGATCAAATCAACGGTGGATGCGAATGGCGCAAAGTTCGACAGAGAGTGCTGAGCAGCCTGAATAGTCCCGCCTTGAACAGCCTGAACCAACGCACCACCGGCACCAAGTTGACCGCCCGGCGCAAGCTTAACGTAGACTTTGCCGTTCGTTGCGTTCTGGATGTTTTCTTTTAGGTCGAGCTGCATAATCGGATAGCTGCGAGATGCGCCAAGTACATAAGCTGTCGCAATTGTCATCACATGCTCAGCAGCATTCTCGCGCTCACGTTCTTCGTTTGCAGATTGCGCTGCAGCTTCTGTGGACCAAAGTGTCCCAGCTGCGCCAGCAACCAACGCAGCGGTAAACCCGCCCGCCGCAGAAAGTTTTAGAAAATTACGACGCGTTGCCGTCGCCTTCATCTTTTGTTCGTCATTCATGTGGTTTTCCTCCCGGTTGAACACTTAGCCGCCATCTCGATTTTTGCGGTCGGCTTCTTTTTTTAAGATCGCGATGACGAACAAGATCGACGCCACGAAAAGAACCAGCATTTCCCCCACGTCCCCTAAGTAAACGCGATCAAGTAACGCCCCTGCAGCTACATTCGCGAAGTAGACAAGGAAAACGATCAGAGATGCGAACAGGAACATGGTGGCCCTCAATGCTATGTTGTTCACCCATGAAAGCGCTTTCAGTGAGTCGTTGCAAGCGCTTTCATTACATTTGATCATCTGCGCATTTCTTCGTGCTTTAGGGGGCGTTCTGGATTAACCTTGATCCAGAATTTGGCAAAGGCAGCTTTGTATGACATCACCTTTCTCTGTTCCGAAGCTCGATGACGTCGCCAAGGCAGCGGGTGTTTCGCCCGCGACGGTTTCGCGCACGCTGAACACGCCGGAGATGGTTTCAAAGGATACGTTGGTTAAAGTCAGGTCGGCTGTCGATAAACTTGGATACACTCCAAATTTTGGCGCGCGGGCTATGGCGGCAAAGCGAACGATGACAATCGGCGCCATCATTCCCACAATGGAAAACGCAATCTTTGCTGAAGGGATCCAGGCATTTCAGGAACAACTGCGCAGACTCGGGTACACGCTGTTGGTTTCCAGCAATTCATACGATCCGGACCTAGAAGCAGACCAAATCAGAACTCTTGTAAGCCGCGGTGCGGATGGAATCTTGCTGATTGGCTATCGTCGAGATGAAAGCATTTATGACTTTTTGCGGAGACGCAAAATCCCATTTTTACTGTCTTGGGCCTTTGCGGCTAATAATGCCATGCCTGCAATTGGTTTTGACAATCGGGCTGCGATGTATCGGCTATGTGGCGAAGTTCTCAGCTTAGGACATCAGAAATTTGGTATCATCTCGGGGACCGTTGCCGGCAACGACCGGGCTGCCAACCGTTTGAAGGGCATCCTTGAGAGGTTGAAGCTACAGGGTATCACCGATGCACCAGTTCTTGAGACACCGTTTGGTATCGAAAACGGAGCGGTGGCGATGGCTCAGCTGATGGCTTTGCCTGATCGGCCGACTGTTGTGATGTGTGGTAACGATGTCTTGGCCGTCGGGGCAATCCAATGTGCACAGAATATGGGGCTGAATGTTCCTGCTGATGTATCTGTGACCGGTTTTGATGGAATTGAATTAGCGCGCGTTGTGGCGCCAAAGCTGACGACAGTCCGCGTTCCACATGCGGAGATGGGTCGCTGCGCCGCAGTTGAGATTGTCAACATGGTAGAAAATCGGTGCGAAGGAAAATCTCACGAACTTCAGAGCCTAGTTCAACTGGCGGACTCGCTCTGCCCGCCTCGCGCCAACTGACGTTCTAAATGCTCTGGTATGGGGAACCGATTTGCTTCAGAGATGACAATACCCAGTTCATCGATCGATTCCCGGCATTTCATTTAGGAACCCACGCTTAGCGCTCACAGCGTTAGAGCGAAATTCGCCCAATAAACAGCGCCTACGATCGAACAGTAGTGTTTGCAGAACGGTCCCGAAAGGCACTGGAATAATCCAGTATGTGACGGCAGAAATTTGAAAGCGCGCTTGTCGACGGATTTTAGGTGCGCGATAGTGAACTAAATGAAAGAAATTTTGTTGGTATATTCAGACGGTGATTTTTCGTATGAGGGTTGCGAGTTTTCCGGCCTCAACTGCATCAAAAACGCGCTTTGAACGCCCAAAACCGAAATCCCCATATTTTGCCTCAATCGCATCGGCTCTAGAGCAAGACGCGTGAAATGAAGTAATTTGTGTCGCGTTCATAAGTGATTCAATATTCGCGCTGTTGATCCCACTTCCAGCCATTATTTCGATGCGACCGGCTGCCTTTGCATGCAATCGGTTCAAACCTTCAATGCCGTGGGCAGCCGACTTCTTGCCGCCTGAAGTCAAGATCCGTTTGGCGCCGATCTCGATTGCGAATTCGAGTGCTTCTTCGGGTTCATCAACGACGTCGATAACTCGGTGAAGCGTGATGTCGAGACCATCAGCAGCCAAAGCCATTGCCTCGAGCGCTATGCGATCAAGCACGCCATGTCGTTCCGCGCCAATCACAACACCCTTAAGGCCGAGATCCCGCACCGTTTTGATGTTGGTTTGAGCGACCAAGATGTCTTCGTTCGACATTATGAAATCACCACTGCGAGGGCGTATCAGGACGTGTGTTTCGATGCTTTCGTTCGCCGCATGTTCCATCATGCCAAAATCAGGCGTGAGCCCACCGACGTCTAAACCGCTGCACAACTCGATCCGATCCGCGACAACGGCGCAAGCGGTTATCGCGTCAGGAGTATCGACGCAAACTTCCAGTGTCGCGCGTTTATTCTGCGGCGTCATGCGCCATCATCGCTGCATGTGCCACTGCCAAGCTGTTTGCTTGTTTCAGATCATCAGACAACACAACAAGATCGCGGACATCTCGTCCGATAAGTGTGGCAAGGTCTGCTTGCCCAACAACGCGGGCAGGGGTTGTGATTGCCATACGCAAAGCTTGATCCAATGAGGCTCCAACATGGTTAACAACTCGGGCAACGCCCTCCGCTTGAGTCACGTGCGCGCCTGCCAGATTACCCTCGGCGTTGATCAACCGGCCATTTTCCAGTCGAACTTGGTTGCCATAAAGATCGAATTGATCAGGTCCACCGACTGTCGCCATTGCGTCTGATACCAGGAACATCAGATCGTCGCGCGGACGGGCACGCAGGGCAAACCGGATCATCCGATCATCAACGTGGTGCCCATCGCAAATGATCCCTGAGGGGATTTCAGAATTTAGAACAGCTCCAACAACACCCGGCGCGCGGCTGCTCATCTGGGACATCGCATTAAACAGATGGGTCGCACAGCTCGCACCGGCTGCTATTGCGGCTTCCGCATCTTCACAGGTGGCATCGGTATGACCAATCGACACGACAGCGCCCAGTTTCGCGAGTTTTGAAATCTGATCGTTTGGCACGGCCTCGGGGGCTACGGTGATCATTACAGCAACGCCATTCTTTCGAAGACGCGCAACGACGTCCAATGTACGGTCGTCTATTTGGCGAATGCTCTCGCTGTTGTGCGTTCCACGTCGTGCAACCGAGATATGCGGGCCCTCGATATGCAGACCAACGATGCCAACATCGCCTTTGGCCGTGATCGCAGCTTCTGCTGCGCAATCTAACACGTCGGGCGCGTCGGTAATGAGTGTTGGCATTACAGCCACGGTCCCGAAGTGGCGGTGCGCGGCAGCAATATCTGCCATCCCTGCGCGTGTTGGTGTCGTATTCAGCATCACGCCACCACCGCCATTGACCTGGAGATCCACGAAACCTGGTGTCAGGCAACCGGCGATCTTGCGGGCCGACTGCGGAGCGGCATCGATCTCTGTAATTTTGCCATCGGCAATCCGGACGGCCTGACCTGAGATGACATCTTGGCCATCAAATAACTGAGCGGGTGCGATCCAAGTCTCTGTCATAGCGTATCCTCAATGAAATACGGGGCCAGTGCACATTCAATTTGCGCATGAATAAGCCGGTCGATTTGACTGCCTGTCAGGGCTTCTGCACGGTCAAGCACATCGGTGTCAAACACCTGCGTGAGTAGGGCATCTGGAATCGGCGCAGCAATGCTGGTTTTCAAGGTTTGAACCGCAGCTAGAGCCCGTTCGTTAGGCCAATAATAGCGAATGCGGTCTGCTAACCCAAAGTGACGTTGCTGATAAAGCGCCTCATCATCGCCGCTATAGTGACCTTGCCAATTCTTTGGATTTGCCAACATCACGGCGTCCATCTCGGCCTCAAGAGCACCCTGAGGTGACCCGAGCCTATCCAGGGCATAAAGCGCCGCACGATAAGCGAAAGTGAGGGCAGGGCCGACTTTTTGAAATGCAAACCCCAGATCAGCCAGTCGCGGAAAAACGGCTGGATCTTGGTAATCGGTTGAATGTGCCTCAAGGCATACATGCGGGTGGTCGTGGAGCGCGTCCAAAAGACCTGGATCACGATCAAGCGGCAAAGCATGAACGGCAGTTGGGCTGAACTCGACGCCCGGTTGGACAACCAGCCCACCAATTTGACCTGCCATATCGCCAAAGGCCGCGTCATGGGCCAATAGTGTGTCTCGTGCTGCTATCGGTGATGTCGGGGGGATGTCGCCGGTTTCGTCAACGCGAGCGCCGCCTGGTGGGGGCACTTCAGTACCAACTACGAACAACACGTCGTCACCAGCTTCGTTGCACATACGCGCCAATCTGGCGGAACGTTCTGCGGTGATTTCATCGCCTAGTTGCGCAGGCTCCCCTGCACATCCCTCAGAGCAATCCAAATGAATTTTCCCAAAGCCCGCCGATACATAGGCACGCACCATGACATCAGCCTTGGCCAGCGCTGTTTCAGCGTCCTGTGCACGCCAAGCCTGTGGTCCAAGGTGATCACCGCCAAAAATGATGCGACTCCGGTCAACGCCTGCGCTGTCCGCCGTTGTGTTCACGAACTTTATAAACGCCGAAGGTGTCATGCCCGTATAGCCACCGTCTTGATTTACCTGATTAGACGTCGCTTCGATCACGATTTCGCGGTCCAGACGTTCGGCCAACACGAGGGAGGCATGCAGCACGTCGGGTTGCGCTGAACACACGGACGGGATTGCTGCGGTTTGGCCAGCGCGGTTGCGCGAAATAATATCCCGCAGCGCATTAGTCATCAGAATGTGCCTGCCATGCGGCATAGGCCGCGCCGCGCGCACCGCTTGTGTCGCCCCCCTCGGCCAACACCAATCGCGATGTGCCAAAATCACCGAGCTGGGCGGCAGACGTCGCGGCTGATAGGTCGTCTATGATGCCTTCGATTTGGCTAAGGCCCCCACCCAGAACAATCACATCAGGATCAACGTTTAACGTCAAGGAATGCAACAGGTCAGCGGTTAGTTCACACCAAAGTTGCCAGACAGACGCCATCGCGCCTGCGCGATCAGCCGCAATCTGCGGCGGTGTTACGTCCTGCCCGGTCAAATGTTTGGCCAGCCGAACAATACCAGGCCCCGCGATATATGTCTCAATACAGCCGATACGGCCGCAGCCACATTGCGTGATCGGCAAGTTATGTTTTGAAACCAAATGCGCGGGCGCGGAGGTGTGGCCAAATTCGCCACCTGTTAGGGTTGGCCCCTGTAGAATTCGTTGATCAACACATAGCCCTCCACCAACGCCTGTTCCGAGGATCAGAGCCATCACAGAACGATGTCCTTTGCCCTGTCCAAAAACGGCCTCTGACAGGGCAAGTGCGCGGCAATCATTTACATATGTGATTGGGCGTTTGATGGTTTGTTCAATGTCAGTGGGAAAGGGCTGCCCGGTTGCGGGTAGATTAGCGGTGAGCGCAAATCCCGTAAGTGGATTTATCAACCCAGCAGCCCCAATCCCAACGGGAACAACTGCACCCGCTTGTTCCTGACCCCAAAGAATTTGATCCGCCACTGCGTCAACAAGGTCGGCATAGTCTTTCGGTGTCGTGGCACGTTGTCGGGCAATAACTGACCAGGCGTCGTCGAATACCTGCGTTTCGATTTTAGTGCCGCCAAGATCGATCCCAATTGCAGTCATGATGCCACCGGATAAAGTTTGACGCCCGAAACAACCCTACTGAGTGTGGATTGCCCCGCGAATGGATTATCGACGTTCAGTCCCAAGGATTGCGACCATGTCACGCCTCTGATCTGAGCCACTGCGATACACAAGGGCGCGGCCCAAGCTGGGCCAAATGGCATCGCAATATCAATGTCGCCATTCGGACCAATCGTTTCGACCTGTGATTTGGGGAATTGCGCCCGCAACTCATTTGCGAGGTCTGCATCATAGTGTTTGGTAGGTTCATTTGGACTGGTAAACACGGTGATGTCGGTGGCGTCGGTGACAAATGCCTTAGGTCCATGACGGAACCCGAGTGTGCTGTCCCATAGGGCAGGGGTTTGCCCCGCTGACAGCTCCATGACTTTCAACGCGGCCTCGCGAGCGGCAAATGCCAGCGGCCCCGATCCGACATAGACCACGCGTTCGGGTCGCCCAGTTGGGGCGAATTTTGCAAGTAGTGGCTCGAGCTGATCGGCAAGCGCATTGAGGCGCGCAGGCACATCGCACGGCGCATCAAACAGGGCCAACGCGGTCAGCAACATGGTTGAAAAGCTCGACGTCATCGCAAAGCCTTCGTCATGCGTGGCATCGGGGAGAAGGATCACCTTTGTTGGCGCGTCCGAGGTCCGTGTGGCCAGCGCTCCGTCCTTGTTGCACGTGATATTCAGGCGTGGCGCATCGGGTGCAAGCGCGTCTAACGCATCCAAGGTGCCGACGCTTTCTGTGCTATTGCCGGAGCGTCCAAAATTCACAATCAGCGGTCGTGCGCCGGATAGAATGTACGCTGGGTTTGCGACAAGATCGGTGCTGGGCACTGACCGCGTCCCTTTGATCGCGGCTGCAATGATGTCGCCGATATAGGCACTGGTGCCGGCGCCACAAAACCAAACCTCATCAAAGGATTGATCTGCAATCCACGCGCGCAAACCTGCAACATCCAACGACGCACCCCAGCTGCGCCAAACATCTGGCTGGCTGTGAATTTCGCGCCACGTCGCCCAGTGATTAAGCGTTGCGGTCATGTGGTTTGTGTCACTTTCGAAAGGGTTTCTGGCTGATCTGGGTCATGCCCCAATGCAAGTGCGGTATTCAATATGATTGGGTACATCATTGCCAACAAAACTGCTGCCGCGGTCGCTGGTGTCACATCGTTTATGCCAAGATCTGACAGACGTACCCGATATACATCGCAATCGATTGCGCGGAACCGTGCCTCGGCCTGATCCAAACTGTCTTGGATGTCATCCAATCCGGAGTCAAGCATCAGCACCATTAGCGGATTGGTAGCAAGTTGCAGCGGTCCGTGAAGAACCTCGGAACTAGAGTATGCTTCGGCATGAAGTGCACAGCATTCTTTAAGTTTCAGCGCTACCTCATGTGCAGCCCCATAACCTGTATCACGACCAATCACATAGATATGGCGCGCGCGCAGGAATGCGGCTTGGATGTGATTAGCATGGGGATGTTGCGTGGATTTTCCAGCGATCTCATTAATCGATTTCGCTGCGCGATCACTATATTCAGGCTTCATCGCACCAAGCACTGCGATGCCAGCAGCCACCGATCCTACGACTGACTTTGTTGCGGGCACAGCCAGTTCAGGGCCCGCGCCGATGGAAACTGTCGCATCTGAAACGCCCTCAACAGGGCTGTCTGGTTGGTTTGTTATCGCAAGGACCTTTGCACCGGCTTTTGCCGCGCCTTTGGCAGATTGAACAAGGTCATCGCTGGCGCCAGATTGGCTGATTACCATGGCACCCGCACCCTCAAGTGCGACACCGTTTCCAAGCGAGAAGACCGATGGGGGAAGGGACGTGACCGGTACACCAAGTTCGCGCATAAATTCATAGGACAGGATGTTGGCTGCGGCGTCCGAAGATCCGCGCGCAATGGTATAAAGCGCTTTTGGCCTTCCAATTTTTGCCGGATCTACAGATTGCGCGGCACTCGCAGAAAACACGGTCATGCAGTCCGCGGATTCAGCGGCCATCAATGCGCCGGGTGTTTTCTTTTCGCTCATCATGTCCGCAATCCATATTTATCAAATTCACGCCATGTCTCGGACATGTCGACAATTCCACCCGTGACGCGCGCCTCATCCAGAGCCATCGCAACCAATCCCGCCTCAAGCGCATCAACGACGCCGACTGGCAGATTGTCAGCATCGCCGCGCAAGAACGCAACGATGTCATCCACCATCATGTGATCCGCGCCATAATGGGCCGACGCATGTTCGGCGCTCATTTGCGTATAGTCGTGCTCTGCAATTACAGAACCATCACGCGCCGTTGCCTTTAGATTGCCGCGGACAAAATCGCCTTCGGCCATGCCGTGGGTGCCCATAACGCAGAAACGGCGGTGTTCGTCTGGGACATTCAAGTTGGTGTGAAACGCAAGCGATGCGCCGCCGTCATACTGCACAAGAGCCGTTTGATAGTCGATGATATCGCCATCTGAATGGAACGCGTCATCGACATTGTTCCAGACCGACGGTTTGTGGTGCATGATGTCATTTTCGACATTAGCGGTTGGCGCATTGCCGGGCACAAAAGATTTGCGTCCGCCAAAGCTAACCACTTTGGTAGCGCGCGCACGTGTCACCATGTTGTATATATCGAGATCATGGCAGCATTTTTCGAGCATGAAACCGCCCGACCATGACGTCATTCGACGCCAATCGCGCATAAAAAACGCACCATGATAGGGGGCAATGTGTTCATTCGCCTCGAGCGAGACAACTGGCCCCAGATCGTCCAAGATAGCCCGCAGATCGACCATGTGCCGCGAATAACGCAGGACAAGACCAACCATAACGCGATCCGTGCCGTGTTTAGACAATAAACGCGCCAATTCCATCGTGTCTTCTTTGCTCGTCACCACAGGTTTCTCGGTGAAAATTCGAACGCCGGCGTTCAATCCAAGCTTGATGTGTTCCAGATGAAAGCTGTTCGGAGATCCAACGAAAAAAAGGTTGGGTTTGGTTTCTTCGAGCATGTCCTCGACCGTTCCAAAACGAGGCGTGTCGCGGCGGAGAGCAGCACATGCTGCAAAGCCATTTTGCAATTGTCTGATCTTGGGTGCGTCAGGGTAGCCAGGAAAGGTTTGATCACCGACCAGCGCAACAGCTTCGTCAGGGCTTAGGTTTGTCCCGCCAACATCCAACGAAGAGTCGGTTTGTGGGTCAAAATAACCGACAATCTCAGCCTCTGGCATCGCTTCTTTAAATATCGATAAGACGTGGGCGGCACGCAATCCGATCCCGGCGGTGACTATTCGCATCGAACTATCCTTACGCGACCAGTTCTGGCGCTGATTTACGACGCAGAACGTCACCAGCCGCGTCAAATACGTGGCAGTCTTCAGGCGAAACGCTCAGGATCATTGGGGCGCCTTCTTTAATCACGGCATCGCCAGGCAGTGAGGCACAAAACCGTATGCCATCACCAACGGTACCATAAGTGATCGAAACACCGCCAAGGCGTTCCAAAACATTGATTGAAATCTCAAGACCTTTTTTGCCCAACGCCACATGCTCTGGCCGAATGCCAACCTCGACTTTGTCACCGACAGTGACACCCTGCGATTCAACGGGCAGGACCATTTGATATCCTCCGGACAGAGTGACTTTGATTCCTTTTGCATCCACGCCATCAACAGTGGCCGGGATCAAATTCATATTCGGCTGACCAATGAACGAGGCCACGAATTTCGTCTTTGGATGGTGATAAAGCTCCATCGGTGTGCCGAACTGTTCAACACGACCGCCGTTCAAAACCACAATGCGATCCGCCATTGTCATTGCTTCGATCTGGTCGTGCGTGACGTAGACCATCGTCGCGTCAAGGCTCTGATGTAGCTGGCTTAATTCAACGCGCATGTCTCCACGTAGGGCAGCGTCGAGGTTTGACAAAGGTTCATCGAACAGGAATACTTTGGGATTGCGGACAATCGAGCGACCGATCGCGACGCGCTGACGTTGACCGCCCGACAGTTGTCCGGGTTTCAGCTGCAATTTGTCTGTGAGTTGTAGAATATCGGCAGCGCGTTGCACCCGCGCATCTAGGTCAGCCTTTTCCAACTTCTGCACACGCAGCGGGAAAGCGATATTTTCGTAGACACTTAGGTGCGGATAAAGTGCGTAGGATTGAAACACCATTGAGATCCCGCGCTCTACGGGTGGCGCGTTGCTCACGTCTTCACCGCCAATGACGATGGATCCTGATGTGGCTTCTTCAAGACCCGCGATAATCCGCAACAGGGTCGATTTCCCGCAACCTGATGGACCAACAAAGACCACGAATTCTTTGTCTTCGATCGCTAGACTGATGTCGTGCAGTACTTTGGCTGAGCCGAAAGATTTATTGATGGCATTCAGTGAAAGCGTCGCCATGGGTCCGTCCTATCGTCGCAAAAAGGGGGAGGGGGATGAAATCCCCGGGCGACCCAAATTCGTGAGCCGCCCGGAGTAGGGAGGAAGTTCTTACAGTGCGTCGTTCAGCTCTTCACCAGCGATGGTGACGAGGTTGTCGACTGTGTCATCCTCAAGAAGGATGCCTTGGATCATGTTGGTGAACACGGACTGCAATGATTTGAAGTCTTCAACCAGTGGCTCTGGACCACCTGTTGAGATACCAGCAGTGAAGTTTGGCCAGATGCCGTCTTCGTAGTAGACGTTCTCCATACCCATCGCCTTATAATCAAGGATAGGTGTGAGACCCCAGCTGCTGTCCAGATCATACTGGCTGTCGCCAGAAGTGATACGCTGGGCCAAGTCTTGCGCCAGTTCTTCGTGGCCAGATCCTTTGAACACAACAATGGAGTCAGTGATCAAGATCGTGCCGCTGACACCTGATGGACCGGCTGGAACAGGTGCAATAACCTGTGGAATATCGGAATTGTGCTGACCAGCGCCCCATGGACCCTGAATGTACATACCGATTTTGCCGTCATTGAATAGGTCTTTGAGCTGGTCACGTTCCCAAGCTGTTGGGCCTTCCTGAGCAACACTCGCAAGCTTGCCGTAGAATTCAAGCGTTTCGCGTGTCTGGTCGCTGTCCAACTGTGCTTCGCCAGTCGCTGGGTCGATAACCACACCACCGTTTGAATACAGATAGTTCAGGAACTGGTGCATCGTGTTGTCAAAGTCTTTGCCTGCAAGACCGACACCAGCAGCGTCTGTGTTGTCATTGATTGACTTGGCAAGGTTATACATGCCTTCCCAGGTCTTTGGTGCAACGCACGGCTCGCCTGCTGCTTCAACCAAACGACAGTTCATGTAGAGTGCCTTTGTCGAGAAAGCATGTGGGTAACCCCATGTTTCGCCTTCGATCGTCACAGTGTTCAGAACACCTTCCTGATAGATAATGTCGCTGGAAATTTCAGCTGGCACGATCAGATCGTTGTTGGCCAGCTGACGCAGTGTGCGGCTGCCCATGTAAGCGATCGATGGTGGATCACCAGCCGCTGCGAGTGTCAGTGATTTGTCCTGGCATGTTCCCCAAGGCACGGCCTCTAGGTTTACAGTGACGCCTTCGTTGTCAGCTTCAAACTGATCAACAACTGCCTGATCAGCCGCGCGGACTTCGCCGCCACACATGATAAAGTGCAGTTCTGTCGCATGGCTCTCTGCCATTGCTGACATCGCTGTGCCCGACAACAACGCCGCGCCAAGTGTGATGTTCATAAGTTTCATTTGATAGTCTCCCTTGGTTTCTTAGTTCGTTTCGTGTGGTGGCTATTCCTTGACGGCACCCGCCGTCAGACCCGCCACGAGGTATTTCTGGAGGAACAAAAAGATGACCATGACAGGCAGCACGCCCGTCAAAGCGGCGGCCATCATTTGGTTCCAAGTAACGTCTTGGTAGCCGATGAATTCAAATAATCCGGCTGGCAAAGGCTGTAGTTCACGTTGCTGGTTGAACGTGATCGCGAATAGGAACTGCTGGGCGTAGGCGCCGATAAAGACGGCTGTGCCAACAACAATCAGACCCGGTGTCGCGAGCGGAAGGACGACGCGACGTAAGGTGTACATCCGGCTCGCACCGTCGACAAACGCGGCTTCTTCCAGCTCTTTTGGGATCTTTTCGAGGTATGAGCGTAGCAGCCAGATACCCGTCGGGATCAAAAACGCGACGCCCGGAATGATCATCGCCCAATACGTATTAAGCAAGCTAAGCGTACGTAGAACACGGTAGAGCGGGATCAATAGCACCGCGCCTGTGAACATATTCACACCGAGAAAGATCGCGAGGGACCCGTTTTTGAAGGGAAAATCGAGCCGCGCATAGGCATATGCCGCCGGGATCACAAAGATCATCGTCAAGAAAGTGACCGCGCCAGCGATAAAGACCGAGTTAAAGATATAGCGTCCAAGCAGTGGCACCGTTTCCCACATGTCGGAATACGCCTGAAAACTAAAGTCGTCGGACCAGAACTGATAGGGGCTGCGGAACAGATGCTCTAAAGGGCGCAATGAAGCCATGAACATTTCAAAGAAGGGCAGCAGGATAAAGATCAGGAAAACGATGATCGCGGCGTAGATCCCAACCGTCTGAAGTTTGGTGTACTTGTCCATCATCTTACTTGGTTCCGTACTTGCGGTTCACGTACTTGAGTACGTTCAGGTAAATCAGTGAGAATGCACCCAGCAGGATCACAATGATCACAGCGCGAGCAGAGCCTTCGCCAAACTTAAAGTTGCTGATTGCGGTCTTGTAAGTGTCGACAATTAGCGTGGTCGTTGCGCCGCGCGGGCCACCTTCTGTCAGGATCCAGATGATCTCAAAGCTGTTAAAAGTGAAGATCGCAGAGAGTAGGGACATCGAAACGATGACGGGCATAATCTGCGGGATCGTGATGCGGCGGAAGCGATACCAACGACCTGCACCATCAACCCATGCGGCCTCATAGAGATCGCGGCTGACGCCTTGCATTGCGGCAAGGAAGAACAGTGTTACCATTGGTGTGCCGACCCAAACGTCTGCAACAACAGCGGAATAAAACGCAGATTGCTTGTAGGCGAGAAACTCAAAAGGGCCGTCGGTGATCCCAAGGGACATCATCGTGCCCGACAGTACGCCAAAGTAACCGTTATAGAGCCAGAGCCAGCCGATCATCCCAATCGCCATCGGAATAATCCAGGGTGGCATAACCAAAACGCGGAACAAGGCGCGGCCTGGAACCGCAGCGTTCAACAAAGTCGCCCCGATCAGTCCGAGGATCAGTTTCAAGCCAACCGACAAAAACATCCAATAGAAGGTGCGGATAATGGTCTGGTGGAACTTGCGGCTATCGATCAAGTCTTGGTAATTTGCAAAACCAACGTACTCTTCACCGCCCAGACCGGCCTCCATAAAGGACAGGCGGATCGTTTCGGCCAATGGCCATGCGACGATGACAGCGATGAACAACATTGCGGGGCCAACCAGCAACCAAGCAAACACAGACTCTGGCAGTGACTTTGCCTTTTTCTGTGTAACACCCATGTGCGCTGCTTGCGTTGTATCTGTCATCGAACCCCCCGGTGAATGATCTCGAATCATCTGATACCAAATAGATTACTGCAGAAATCCAATTTAGCTACCAATATAATACCAAAGTGAAATAGTGACATTTTTTATTGTAATTACAATAAGTTCACACTCTTTTATTGTGGAGGGATCCAAAAATTGGTTTGCATTGGTATTATTTTTTGATACCAAAGATTCCAAAGCAATTGCGGGAACTCCATGGCTGACTTTTTAACAGAGCTCGATCAAAGCAAGTGGTACCGCGATGGTCGCGGACCCCGTTATAAGCAGTTGTGTCGCCATATCAGTGGCTTAGTCGCAGCCGGTACCCTGTCTGCGGACGATCAATTGCCATCTGAACGAGACATCGCAGAGATTGCAGACGTAAGCCGAGTCACCGTGCGCAAGGCGATTGCGGAATTGGTATCTGATGGGTTGATCGACCAACGCCAAGGCGCTGGATCATTTGTACGGGGCGGGGGTGAGCGGTTCGAACAATCGCTTTCGTCTCTGGTGTCTTTTACTGAAAACCTACAGGCGCGCGGGATCGCTTCAACTAGCCAAGTTATTCTAAATGGCGTGTTTCGCCCGACCCCGACCGAAGCCATGGTGCTGGGGTTATCTCCGCATCATCAAGTCGCGCGCGTGCATCGTTTGCGCCGCGGTGATGGGGTGCCAATGGCACTTGAACATTCGTCCTTGCCAGAAGACGTGTTGCCACGGCCTGATAAGATCGACGTGTCGCTTTATGATTTGTTGCGCGCCCGTGGCAAGGCGCCGACGCGTGCAATGCAAAGGGTAACGGCTGTGAACGCTCCTCTTGAGATCGCGCGGCACCTGGATTTGGCAGAAGGCGCTGCAATCCTTCAGATTGAACGCACTGGCTATTTATCCTCTGGGCGTCCGATTGAATTCACCAGCGGATTTTACCGATCTGACATTTATGACTTTGTCTCTGAACTAAGGCTCGACTGACATGAACTATACCAGCCGGATCGACGGCGATCATTTGGTGTGCAAACTGACACCAAACCAAACACTGAGCGGAGCGATCTTTTGTTGTTCCGCAATGGCACCCCTGTCGCCGGTTTCCGGCGGGACGCTCGTCAGAGCCTTGGGCAGCTATACAGAAATTGCGTTGCCCGATTTGATTGCCAACGAACCACATGAATTCCGCATTGCGTATAGCGGGGGGTTCACGCCAGCGAACCGTGCCTGGCTTCCGATGGGGCCGTATTTACGCCATGACGGGGAGATCACCCCTTTGCCGACGGGTCAATTGGGCCGCGTCGAACCAAAGCGCGATCCAGCACCCGCACTAACTGGTCTACCGATCGCGCCACAACCGACAGAATGGTCACCGACTGGCGCAACTGTTGCAGTTGGGGGTATTCAGATTAAAGGCGATGCTTTGACGGCCGTCGCGGCGTTGGCCACGCGTCAGAATATGAAATACGCGGGTTCTTTTCCTATCTCAATCACAACCGAAGATCTGCCTTCGGACGCATATCGTCTGACAATTTCGGAAGACGGCATAACAATCACGGCGTCGGGGTATGGCGGGCAATTCTATGCGGGGATCACCCTGTTGACGTTGTTACAACAGGGGCCGCTTCAGTGCGGTGAAATCTATGACGCGCCGCGTTTTTCATGGCGTGGGCAACATCTCGATACCGCACGCCATTTTTACCAGCCGAAGAGTATCACCGCGCTACTTGACCTGATGGCGATGCTTAAACTCAACCGCTTTCATTGGCATTTCGCCGATGATGAGGCCTTTCGGATCGAACTTGACGCATTACCGGAATTGGCGCGTGATACAGCGTTGCGCGGTGAAGGACAGCGCCTGCCAGCATTGTTTGCAGGCACGCCTTGTGAAGGCGGCACCTATTCCAAAGCTACTGTGCGCGATGTTATCGCTCATGCTGCTAAGCTGAACATCGAGGTTATGCCCGAGGTCGAAACACCAGCGCATGCGCTGGCCTTGACGACGCTCTATCCTGACACACGTGATCCTGGCGACAATGGACTCGAAACGTCTGTTCAGGGATATAGCCGGAATGCGCTAAACCCCGCGATGCCAAAGACATGGGACCTTTTGGAAACCATCATTTCTGAAATCAGTGACTTGTTCCCGTTCGAGTTTTTGCATCTTGGCTGTGACGAACTGCCGACAGATACATGGATGAGCAGCCCACGTGCCCGGGTTTTAATGGCCGAACATGGCCTCGAGAATACCCACGATCTGCAAGGTTGGACCATCGAAAAACTGGGGGCGTACACGGCAAAGCTTGGCAAACGCCCTGCTGCTTGGGAAGAGGCCGCCCAAGGATCAAATGGCGGCATTGGCAACAACTCCGTTCTGTTCAGCTGGACTGGGCAGGGACCGGGGATTGACGCTGCGCGACGTGGTTATGATATTGTTATGACGCCCGGCCAGCACGCTTATCTCGATATGGCGCACACAGCTGATCCTGACGATTGGGGTGCCAGTTGGGCGGCCTTCATTGATCTTCCTGACACTATTGCATGGGACCCAGTTCCGGATCCTGAAGTGGCGGATCGCATTATCGGTGTGCAAGGCGCATTCTGGTCCGAATTCACAACGCTAGACAGCCAGATGTGGCCAATGTTGATGCCCCGCATGTTGGGACTTGCAATGATGGCATGGCAATCTGATCATCCAGATCAAGCAACCTTAAGTGCACTGACGCATTTCTACAGACTGAATGATGCAGGGCGTCTTAATTGATAGTTGATTACCCATTACTCCTATAGCCCTTCAGAAATTGGCGGTAGATGAGGATAGTTTGGTAATTGGGTCGAGATATCGCCCTAGAACGCAGCATTCGGACGACCATTTCGGCGTTTGGGACATGTCAGGTACTGCTCGGAAAATAGACTTGGATGGGAGAGCTTGGGTGTTATTTTCTTTTTGCGATCCGTCGCGTCATGTCGATCATACGCGACGAAAATCCCCACTCGTTGTCATACCAACCGAATAGCCGCAGTTGCCGATCACCAAGCGCGACGCTCTCACGCGACGAGAGTACAAACGACTCCGATCTTGCGCGCATATCAGTTGAAACACAGGCATCATGGGTTACGCCCATAACCGGTGAATGTTCACAGATGTCTTGCGCAAGTTCGGCAAGATTTTTTGACTGGCCTTGCTTGATCTGGAGGACGGCGTCTACAGCGGACACGGACAAACTTGGAACGCGCACAGCAGAAACACTCAGGCGTTCGTTGAAGCTGGGAAGAACTTGAGTGATTTGACCCGCAGCACTTGTTGTCGTTGGAATCATCGAAACGGCTGCGGCGCGGCTTCTTTCCAAAGACGGCCCTGGGACATCGACGGTCGGTTGACTGCCTGTGTAGCAGTGGATCGTTGTAATGTGTGCCATCTCGATCCCGAGGCTTTGATCAATTGACTGCAAAAGTGGTGCAATCGCGTTTGTCGTGCATGACGCATTTGACACAATCTGTGCGTCGCCGAGTGCATCGTCGTTTGCGCCCATAACAACAGTGACATCAGCCGCAGGTGACGGGCCCGAGATTAGAACGGCTTTCGCTCCCGCTGTGATACCGGCCTGTGCAAATTCGCGCAAAGTCGCACGCCCCGTACATTCCAAGACAACATCGACCGCGGTCAAATCCGCCTGTGCCAAATCCGGTTTATTCCAAAGCGGTATCGAATGGTCGCCAACAATCAAAGCGTCGTCGCCCGCCTGAACTTCTAACGGGCAGGGGCCATAAACGCTGTCGTATTTGAAAAGATATGTGCACGTGTCTAAGTCAGCGATGTCGTTGATTGCGACAACTTCTATGTCGCTGTTTGCTGGTACTGTCAGCAACTGACGCAATACCGTGCGACCGATACGGCCAAAGCCGTTAAGTACGATCCGTATCTTCGCCATTTCAATTGCCCCCGAACAGTATTCGCTAGAACGTTAATAGTGTCACACGGGACATACCAGCCTCTGCCGATCATGTACCGACTACCTTGCAACGGTCGTCAAATCAGCCGAGCGCTTTCTTCGGCGCACAAGAGGCCTTGAGATCCACCCTTATTCGCGGACCATTCTTTTCGAGATTTCGTGAGGAAACTTTGCTGGTTCGTTCGAAGTTGGAATCTAAGTTCACAAGCAGTCAGGTTCTTTGCGTGCCCAAAAAAGTTCCAGAAGCAAATATGCCAAACTTAACGTTGCCCGTGATCGTATCGTCTTCAATATTTCCGCGGAAAGACAATGTCATTGGCATTGGTTTTTGGATCTTAGTCGACCATGCTATTTTGCCACCATCGAATACAAGTTTCTCCATCGGTCCCGAACCACCTTTGCCGTTCATGTGACCTTTTATGGGTGCGAAGCTGGTGTCGATCTTCAAAGTGGCATTGATGCTCCCTGTCGGAGCCTCAATGGCAATGTCCCAAATGTGCATTGAATCGCTTCCCAGTCTTCTTCATCTCTTGATCTGAGCCAACGTCGCGACTTAGTCGCGAAACGACAAGAGGTTACACTACGTCACGAATTGCTTTGCAGGTTTTGGCGACCCACTCGGTTTGCGACATATAATGCAATAACCCAGCCAGTGGTAACTGACACAGCGATTCCGAGCCAGACGCCCCAAACGTCGAATTCAAGAACGCCAATGAACAGCCAAATAAAGAATGCTACACCAAAGCCTTGGCGATAGATGCTAATCCACAATGTCCAAATTGGTTTCTTGAGGGCTTGTAAAAACGAATTGATCGAAAACAGCATCATATAGATTGCGAATAGAAAACTATCGACCTTGAGATAACTATGGCCAACGGCAATCACGTCTGCGTCTTTCGTGAAAAGTGCCATGGCAATTCCACCTCCGAACCAGAGCAAGGGGGCTGCAATAACACTCATCGCGAAACCGAGTTTCCAACATGTGAAAAGCGCGTCTCGTACACGATCATTCAAACCTGCGCCAAAGTTTTGCCCAGCGATTGGCAACAGGGCACCAGTCATCCCAAGTACAGGCAGGAGTAGGATCTGCTCGATCCGCAATGCGATGCCGTAGGCCGCGACTGCGTGACCGCCAAAATCTTTCAATGCAAATTGTACGACAAAGCCCGAGATAAACATCACAATCATCGCCGTGCTTGCGGGCAATAGCTGTGCAGTAAGTTCCTTGATGGTGCTCAAATCTGGCCTGAATGCAGATTTTGCAATCCCTGCCATCACAGGCAAACGTGATATTTGAAGCAAGATATATCCCATTACGCAGGTTTGGCTCACAATCGTGGCTAACGCGATCCCATTAAAACCAAGCCCGCCCCAGACCCCGGGAATCCCAAATATAAACAAAGGGTTCAGCCCAATGTTGGCCAAAAACGCGAACATCATCGCACGTTGCATTGAGGCTGTGTCACCATGCGCTTGCAAAACACCATTGCCCGCAAACGCTAGCAAGAACCCCGGCAACGCGAAGATTAGCCAGGTGAAATACCCGGATCCCGCATCCCGATAAGCGCCCGGTGTCGAGACGATCTTGATCACCTCTGGGCCCATCCACATGCCGAAAATCATCGAAGCCCCGGCAATGATGCAGCCATAACTTAGACCCTGCGCCGCATATCTTCGCGTCGCGTTTTCGTCTTTTTGACCCTTTGCGTTGCTGACCAACGCGCTGATCGCGCTGCTTAGACCGAACCCCAACGCCATCAGAATGAAAAATGCTTGGAACCCGATTGCCAAACCCGCTTGCGCGTCGGTTGACAACAACCCGGCGTAATAGACGTCCACGACGTTATATAACGTTGTAAAAAGCATCCCCAACGCTGCAGGGATGGCAAGGTTTTTGAAATGCCGAAGTAGCGGGCCTGTGGTCAGATCATCTTTGGCACTCATGTGTCGGCACTCTGCATACGGCGCTCCAACCAACGTACACCCGCCGAAACGATTAGGATCAAGACAAGATATTCCAATACCAAAACCGTGTAGATCTCAAGCGGACGGTATTCAGACACGACCAATTCGTTTGCTTTGCGCGTCAATTCTTGCATCCCAATCACGGAGACTAGGGACGACATTTTAAGCATATAAACCAATTGGTTGCCGAGTGCAGGTAATATTCGTCGGATAGCTTGGGGCAAAATAACATAGCGCATTGTATCGCGGTAATTCAGTGAAACAGACTGGGCGGCTTCATATTGGCCTTTGCCGATCGATTGAATGCCCGCCCGAAATATCTCTGCTTGGAATGCGCTGTCAGACAGCGCAAGCGCAAAGACGCCGGCCCAAAAGACAGTTAGCGTAATCCCGGTCAATTGCGGCAAGCCATAGTACACCCATAAGATCAGCACTAGGATTGGGACAGCACGCACCACTTCTACATAAGATCTGTTGAACCATCGCCAACCTTTCTTGTCCGATAGGCCTGGCAAGGCAACCAAAAGGCCAACCACGACCGATATCAAAATTGCCGTGAGTGACAGAACGATGGTGTAATATGCACCAGTCGCCATGAATTTTAGATTTGTAAACCCATTCGCTGTGCGCGGGTCGACGACGTACCACCCCCAATTTCCAGAACACCCAGAAAGTAAAACGGCAAGAGAGGCAAAAGTAAGAATACGCTTCATTGTTAGCCTCTAATGGTTCAAAATTTGTTCAAGAAAAGTGGCAAAGCGTTGGCTCTTGGGCGCTGTAAAGACGTCTTCGGGTTTGCCGATTTCGACAATCTCACCTTTGTCCATAAATACCATCTTATCAGCGACTTTTCTGGCAAAACCCATTTCATGGGTCACAACCATCATGGTCATTCCGCTTGATGCCAATTCCGTAATCACGTCCAAAACCTCGGCGATCATTTCAGGATCAAGCGCCGATGTTGGCTCATCAAACAGCAATATGCGGGGTTCCATACACAGCGACCTTGCAATCGCCACGCGCTGTTGTTGTCCTCCCGATAAATGAGGTGGATATTTTTGCGCCTGGTCTGGGATTTGAACACGCTCCAAGTATTCCATTGCACGAGCGTTTGCTTCCGCCTCTGGCAATTTTAATGCGCGGCGCGGCCCAAGCGTCAAATTCTCAAGCACTGTTAGATGGGGGAATAGATTGAACTGTTGAAAAACCATGCCGACGGTTCCGCGAATGGTTTCAAGGCTTTGCCTGCTATTGTTTAATTCAGTTCCGTCGACAATGATTTGACCAGTTTCGTGGGTTTCTAGCCGGTTGATGCATCGAATAAGTGTGGATTTTCCGGAACCAGAGGGCCCACAAATAACGACGCGCTCACCCAACGGTACGTCTATCGATACGTTATTGAGCGCCTGAAAGTCTCCAAAGTATTTGGATACGTTCCGCATCGAAATTATCGGAAGAGGGGGATTTTTCATTGTGGTCGAGCTTTCGGCTTCTAAATCACGCGATCGTTAGAGGTATCACGTCGTGTCGGGAAATGTCAGCTGTTTGCATTCCCTTTTCAATACGTCAAACTAGATAGCAACGCATACGATGGAAAGGAAACCCATGAAACTCTTTAAAATTGCGGCAGCGACAGCTGTTTTGGCATTCTCTACCGTTCAAGCAACTGCCCAGTCAGCGCTGCAGGACATTCTTTCGTCAGGTGTTCTAAAGGTCGGCACGACAGGCGACTGGAACCCAATGACGATGCGTGACATCGCAACAAATACCTATGAAGGTTACGATATCGACGTGATGACAGCGCTAGCTGCCGATCTTGGCGTCGAGGTTGAGTTCGTTCCGACGGATTGGAAAACGCTTGTCAGTGGTGTGACGTCTGGCCAATACCATATTACTGGGTCCGCATCGGTGTCTCCAAGCCGAGCAAAAGCTGCCGGCTATTCTGACAGCTATTTTTCTCTGGCGACAGTACCATTGACGCTGAAGACAAATGCTGATCGCTTCAGCACCTGGGATGACCTAAACCAAGCGGATGTTTCGGTTGCTGCAACTTTGGGAACGACGCAAGAAACGCAAGTAAAGCAATTCTTTCCTGATGCAGAGCACCGCATCGTTGAGGCACCAGCGCGTGACTTCCAAGAGGTTCTCGCTGGTCGGGCAGATGCCAATATCACGTCAAACGTGGAAGCCAACAAATTGGTTGCACAATACGACCAGCTTATGATTGTCCCTGTTGCCGAAGGCCGCGCACCAACGCCGATTGCTATGTTGCTGCCACAAGCAGATCAGGTGTGGATCAATTACGTCAATACGTGGATTACCCTAAAGCAAGAGCAAGGTCTGTTTGATGAGCTCGGCCAGAAATGGCAGCTGCTTGCCGAGTAAGTCGCAAATTGTGAACTAAATACGCCCAATCGCAACAGCGGTTGGGCGTATTCTTTTGAAATCCTCAGGGTAACAGATGCTGCAGATCTATACGGTTCCGGTTGCGACCTATTGTGCCAAACTTCGCGTGATGATGCGGCATAAATCCCTCGTTTGGGAAGAATTGGCGCCGCCTGGCGGCTATGGGTCTGATGAATACCGATCGATTGTACCGTCAGGAAACTTACCGGCAATGATCCATGATGGTTTCATGCTCGCCGACTCCGAAGCGATCGCAGAGTATCTGAATGAGGCATTTCCAAACGTCCCCATGCTTCCTGAAGATATTCGACATCGAGCAAAGGCGCGGGAATTTGGTCGTTTACATGACACGCGTTTAGAGCCCGCCGTTCGTAGCCTTTATCCTCATGTCGACTTTAACACTCGCGACCCGGCCGCAGTTGAAACTATCGGCTTAACAATTTCAAAGTCATTGGCGGCGTTGGCACTGTTGCTTGCATCAAACCCCCTGGATGTCAGTAGGCTCTGGTTGTGTGACTGTGGATTCGCGATAACATTTGCCTGGATACGCGCGTTTGAGAACGCGATCGGTTTGCGCGTTGAATGGCCCCAATCTGTTATTAGGTATCGGGCACGACTGGAAGAATTCCCAGCAGTCAATGATGAATTAGCAGACTACAAACCTGCAATGGATTCCTATTTACAAAAAGCCAAAGCGAAGAGCTGAATTAGAGAGCTGACGAGAAGCGTTGGGCTCGGGCGACGCCAAAACAAAGTTACGATTGGCCGTTCGAGACTAGGGTCGAAAATGTTCTACGAATTCGAAAGCGATCAATGCTCACGACCGAAATCTAAGCCCTGTCGGATCATATGCTGGGTCATTGAACACCGTTGCGGGAATTTTTTGACCAATTATGTCGATCACTAAATCTGCATCTGGTGAAAGATCGGTGTCTAAGTATGCAAATGCAATGTTTCGCTCAACACGGTGCCCGTAGTCGCCAGAGGTGACAGTGCCAACAACTTTGCCATTGTGCTCGACACTTGCGCCGCCATGCGCCGGCGCATCTTGGCCAGAAACCGTGAGCATCGCGAGCGTTTTTTGTGGCGCAGAACCGGCACGTTTTCGAAGCGCTTCTTGTCCGATGAAAGCGGGTTTCCCTAGTTTCACAAATTGCTTCAAGCCTGTTTCAAATGGATCAAATTCGGTCAACAAATCGGCTTTCCAATGCAGATAGCCTTTTTCAATTCGCATCGACTCGACTGCGCGGGCGCCAAAGAGTTTTAGATCATGAGCAGCACCAGCTTGCCGCAAAGCAAGGTAGGCTGCGTACAATTGTTCGTTCGGAACGTGAATTTCGTAAGCGAGTTCGCCAGAGAAACTGACAGCCAAAACAATCGCGGGCGCAATACCAACAAAACAGGATCTTACAGAGAGCCAAGGAAAAGCGTCTTTCGACCAATCAGCGCGGCTGACGCTTGCCATGACTTCGCGGGCCTTGGGGCCAGCTACCAGCAAAATAGTATCGGAATTTGTGCGGCTCTTGATCTGGACGTCTTCGCCCGGTTCCAAATTGTTATGGAGCCAATCCCAATCATGCCATTCCGCCGCTGCAGCAGAACCGATCCAAACGCGGCCATCAGGCAGGTTAGCGACGGTGACCTCTGATTTCACCATGCCATCATGGTTCAGCATATAACCTAGCGCCATACGTCCTTTGGTCTTTGGTACAAACCCACAGATCATTCGATCTAGAAATGTCTGAACGCCGTCGCCGGTGAGTTCAAATCGGTTGAATCCATTGACTTCCGTAAGGCCAACCGCGTTTTGAACGTGCAGCACCTCGTTCTTTACGATGTCGAAGGTATTGTTGAACTTAAAGCTGTGCTCTTCTTCGAAATCGGCACTCGGTTTGATATAGGCTAACCTTTCCCAGCCATTCACAACGTCAAAGGCCGCTCCTTCTGCTGCAAGGATTGGGGTGAGGGGCGTCGTTTTTGCAGGCCGGCCAGCTGGGCGGTGCTCATGCGGAAAATGGAACCTGAATTCGTTTTGGTAATCTTCGATGGCCTTAAGCGCGGTAAGCTCAACATTCCCGTGTCCGGTGAACCGCCTCGGATCAATGATCCATGTGTCATAACATGCCTCTCCGTGCACGATTTGTTGGGCCAACAGCCAACCATGTCCGCCGCCTTCCCCGAGACCAGCGCGCAAACCGATGATGCAGAATGCATTGCGCTTGCCAGGGATCGGGCCAACAAGTGGTGCGCCATCAATTGTATACGTGATTGGCCCGTTCACGATCGTGTGGATGCCGGCTTCCATTAATGCGGGCATGCGTTCGAATGCGCCCTCAAGAACGTCCGTGACGCGGTCTAAATCATCGGGACACAGCGCGTTGGTAAATCCATGATCGATCCCGTCCATGCCCCAAGTTTTACAATCCTGCTCATAGAACCCCAAGAGCAAACCGTTCTTTTCTTGACGACAATAGTAATCACTAATCGGGCACCTTAGCAGCGGCATGCGGTGGCCGGCATCGCGGATCGCCGGGATTTCTTCGGTCACAAAATACTGGTGCTCCATTGAAGTTACCGGGTGATGAACGCCCATCATTGCACCCACTTCGTTCACTCGGTATCCGCAGGCATTGACGACGATGTCGCAGTCGATATCACCCTTTGACGTCGAAACTGTCCATGTGTCGTCTTTGTGTTGGCTCAGACCCAACACCTCGGTGTGTCGGTAAACCTCTGCGCCAGCCAACCGTGCGCGTCGGGCCAAAGCCTGACACAGCTGCGCGGGGTCAATGTCGCCATCGGAGGGATCCCATAGTCCGCCGATCAAATTATCTGTCGAGATCAGAGGATGACGCCGCGCGCACTCTTGTGCGTCAATGACTTCAAAGTCGACGTCCATACCCCGTGCCATAGACGAAAAATGGCGATAGCCATCCATCTGTTCTTGGGTGTTGGCCAATCGGATCCCGCCATCTCCATGGTGGTAATTGATCGGGTATTCAGGGTCATTGGCGAGGTCTTGATATAGATTGATCGAATGGGTTTTGAGTCCGACCATCGTTTGATTCATGCCAAAATTTGTCACTTGAGCTGCAGAATGCCACGTCGTGCCACTGGTCAATTCATCACGTTCAACAAGCACTACGTCGCTCCAGCCTTCTTGGGTCAGATGATACAAGGTCGAGCATCCCGCGATACCGCCACCAATTACGACCACTTTGGTTCTGCTTTTCATGACGCTCTCCAAATCAAAACTTTGACATAGCTTTTGCGTTTGCCTGCTTGTCGTCAAGATCGGCTGCCAGCGCTTTCGCATTTCGAAACGACCCGTTTAGAGAAGGCGAAAATACACGTTGCAGGCTTGCGTCAATTGATTGCAAGTGCATTGCTGACCACATGGCACACAAACCAACACGAAGTGGTCGGAAGGCCCGCAAAGCGAAACGTGCGGCAAAGCCCGAGTTAAATCCCGCACCACCAGGTCAATTGGGCGGCCAATATCGCCCACTTAGCGAAAATGATCTTAAACAAATTTACGCGACTGCCTTAAGGTTGCTAGCCGAGCTAGGGATGGGAGAAGTCCCCGAACGCTTGGCGGATCTATTCTTGGCAAATGGTGCAACACGCAAAGGCGATCGGATTTGTTTTTCGAATACGATGGTTGAGGATGTAATCGCGATTGCGCCAAAGTCTTTCGTATTTCACGGACGTGATGAGGCGCGGTCTTTTGAGGTTGGCGGTCGATCTGTGCATTTTGGAACCGGGGGAGCAGCCGTTCAAACGCTTGACTTGGACAGTGGGCTTTACCGTCCTTCGACCTTGCAAGACTTGCACGACTTCACGCGTCTGCAAGATTGTTTGGACAATGTCAGTTGGTTTACTCGTTGTTGCATTGCGACAGATATCCCCGATAACGACGATCTTGATATCAACACAGCTTATGCCCTCATGCGCAATACGACGCGGCCAGTTGCAACGGCGTTTACGACCGCTGATACCGTTGCACCGATTGTTAAGATGTTTGATATCGCCGCCGGCGGCGAAGGAGAATTTTCCAAACGCCCCTTTGTCAAAGCGCACATCAGCCCGGTTATTTCACCAATGCGATTTGGCGAGGACGCGGTTGATGTGACTTTCGCGTGCATCGAACACAATATCCCTGTGTCTTGCATCACAGCAGCACAAGCTGGGGCAACTGCGCCTGCGACGATGGCCGGTTTTTTGGCGCAGTCTTTGGCGGAAACTCTGGCAAGCCTGATTATGGTCAATACGATCAAACCTGGTTACCCAATGGTGTTTGCCAATTGGCCTTTGGTCATTGATTTGCGCACAGGTGCATTTGCTGGAGGTGGCGGAGAGACCGCATTGCTAAATGCGGCATCGGCGCAGCTATCCAACTGGCTGGGTTTGCCGTCTGGTGTCGCGGCCTCGATGGGCGACGCCAAGGCGATCGACGCTCAGATAGGCATAGAAAAAGCCATGACATCAGTTACCGCCGCGCTGGCAGGCGGGAACTTGATCTACGAAAGCTCTGGGATGACGGCGTCTCTTTTGGGGGCAAGTTTTGAGGCATTTGTTTTGGACGACGAGATGCACGCAAACACGTATAGGATCCTCCGCGGGTGTGAGGTGAACGAGTCAAACCTTGGCTTTGATGCGATTTGTGATGCGGTTTTGGGCGAGGGGCACTTTTTGGGTGGGGCACATACGCTTGCCGCGATGGAGCGCGACTACTTTTACCCAACGCTTGCGGATCGCGAGAACCCGAAAACTTGGGAAGATGCAGGGGCAGAAGACGCGTGGGCACGGGCGAACGTTCGCGCACGACAGATATTGCGGGAACACAATCCCGAATACTTGAGTTCTGCACAGGACCGACTGATACGAGACCTTTTCAAAATCCTTTAAGCGAATAGGTTCGCGTCAACTTGTGCTTTGCTGAACCCTTTGGCATTCACATCGGCACAAGAAACTGTCGGTGAGAGGGCTCATGTCAAAAGAACGCAAATTCGCACGAGATCTTTTTCAAGCCGGGGTAAATGCAGCAGATCCTTACAAGGCTGTTCAAAATAACCTTTCGCGGATAGCAGAGAAACCAACACAAATCGTTGCTGTTGGAAAAGCTGCTTTAAGAATGGCCCAAGCTGCACTTGAGACCTTTCCGGGCACACCGACGATTGTTGTCACGAATTATGAGAATGCAAAACCTCTCGATGGTGCGGTTGTGATGGCAGCGGGTCATCCTGTGCCCGACGACAATGGATTGGCTGCAGGGCGGGCGGTGATGGCGTCGCTTCGCGCGGCGACGGGGCCTGTTTTGGCTCTTATTTCGGGCGGTGGCTCTGCTTTGCTGCCTGCGCCTTCGGCAGACCTAACCCTTGCCGACAAAGCGCTCGTCAATCAGACGCTTTTGTCATCAGGTGTCGAAATTACTGAAATGAATTTGGTACGTCAGCAACTGTCGGACCTAAAGGGCGGTGGAATGCTGCGGGCTGCTGCGCCGCATCCTGTAACCGCGTTGATCCTATCTGACGTGATTGGCGATGATTTGTCTGCCATTGCAAGCGGACCAACGGCCCCCCCTTTGGGCACTGTGGAAGATGCGCGCAATGTGTTGAAAAGGCAGGGTCTTTGGGATGATTTGCCAAAGCCCGTGCAAGATCATTTATCACTCAAGACCATGAACAAGAGCTTGCCGGCTCATAAGAACCATCTAGTTGGATCCAACGGTCAGAGCGTCGCCGCCATGCGTGCTATGCTATCAGAGGCCTGTGTAATCCCTCAGGCCGTGGAAGGTGACGTCGAAGAGGCCGCCAAGTTGATTTGCGATGCGTGCGACACAGGTGTGACGCTGTGGGGCGGGGAAACGACGGTCGTGATAAAAGGGACCGGGCGCGGGGGGCGTAACCAAGAGCTCGCGCTGCGGATCGCGTTAGAGGCACATGCACGTGGATGGGATCGATGGACTTGCCTGCAAGGGGGCAGTGATGGACGCGATGGCCCAACCGATGCCGCTGGGGGTATTGTGGACCAGGGAACTCTATCGCGGATCGCGGCTGCTGGCGGTGACATTGATCAGCTCTTGGCAAACAACGATAGCTACCATGCGCTCAAGCTTGCGGGTGACTTGCTGATGACGGATGCAACTGGCACCAATGTCGCTGACCTAGGTGTTATGATCCGCGGTTAATCGACGGGTAGGCCGCTTGGGACCGTGTCTGGTCGCCCGAGAGGACGTGTCAGCGCGGTTTCACCAGTCAACGCGTTCAAAAATGCGACAAGGTCCGCAATTTCGCGATTGGTTAGGTTAAATGGCTCGACTTCGATCGCTGCGACGTGCCGCGCCATTTCGCGATGGTCCTGCGCAATGGCAAAATCGACTTTTTCTAGCCACGGTACCTCGGGCAGATTTGCTTGATCCGAAGACCAGTTGGCCAGCGACTCCATAGGGTTTGAATGATGTTTGATCATGCCCTCTAGGGTCGCAAATGCACCGTTATGGCCATAGGGTCCGGTCAAAGCCACATTCCGCAACGACGGCGTGCGGAACTTGTAGGCATCGGAAAGTAAATCGGTTTCCGCCATCCGCCCAACATCGCGCGACACTTGATCCCATCGCCGCGTACGTCCTGGGCCGTACGCTGGCAGACCCAGCGCATGGAACTCTTGGTCTGTGAAAAGATCGCCGGAATGACAGGCTGCGCAACGCGCTGATGTAAAGAAAAGATCACGCCCGCGTTCGGCGGTTTCATTCAACGGCGTCCCATTTAACCATGCGTCATAGGGGCTGTCATAGCTTTGCCATTCGGTGGCGATGAAGGCGCCTAGCGCGTTTCCAATTTCAACGATCGTGACATCGGTGGGTTCGTCGATGTGATCAAAAGCATCGACAAACATTTGGCCATACTCTGGGATGATGCGCACACGCTTGGCGATGATTGGCCAGCCATTGTCAATTCGGTCATGAACGGCGCCGGTCACCTCGTTCTCACCGGGGTTACCCGCCATTTCAAACTGCGCGGTCATCGGGAACAGTGCTTGCGCCGCTAAAAGGTTATCGAGACCCGCGGGCAGCCATTCCTCTGCCGGGCTATCAAACCCATTTCCATAAAGGTCAGATTCAATCAAACGGCCATCATGGAACAGGACGCGAATGTCTTTATGGCCAAGGTTCCAAAGCGCAGGGGCGTTGCGCGGAATGCGTTTTTTGATCTGGTCGCGACCGCTGCCCGGCGTGCGATTTGGTCCAACGCCAACACCGCCTTCACCGATCCCAAGACTTAGCCCGTCACCACCGGCGTGATCGTGGTGGTGGCATGTGCCGCAGCTGATGTTTTGATTGCCCGATAGGATTTTGTCGTAGAATAAAAGTTGCCCCAAACGGGCTTGAGCCGGGTCCGCAGGGATGTAATCATCGGCAGAAATTTGGGCCTGTGCGCCCCCTGCAAGTACAAGGAAAATGACCGTATGCACTGCGTACAGAAAGCGTACAGAACCTGTACATACACTCTTGCGATTTTGTTGTTTTGGGCTCTGCCGGCGCAGGCAACGATGGAAGAAGCCAAAGATCACATGGAAGCCGGAGAGTTTGCTGAGGCCAAAGCGCTTTTTGAAATCTATGCCCGGTCTGGCAACGCGGATGCTGAAGAATTGATTGGTGTCATGTATGCGCTGGGACTTGGTGTCGAAAAGGACGATATCCGGGCATTTGACTGGTATCTCAGGGCGTCCTTGAAGGGTCATGCAGGTGCTCAATCCGGTATCGGTTGGTATTACGAGGTCGGGCGCGGAATGCCAGAACCCGATTTGGTAAGAGCGTATCTTTGGTATGCTCTTTCGGCAATAGGTGGCGACGTCGATGCCCCTGATAGTTTGGAAGAAATCACGCCCAAACTGACCGCCGAACAACGCGCCCAAGCAGAAAAAATGATCGATGATTATCGCGTGTGGATGTACCCGTTCCGTTAGACTGACATGGTTTGGCACCGAAACGTGAACCAGTTGTGATTCTGTAATCTTGGTGAGATTGGGTAACCTTCGGCTAAACTCGCGTTAGCACAAGGACGGAACACTTATGAACTTCACCAAAGCCCTCAAAGCGACGTCAGTCGCAGCAACACTTGGGATTGCCTTGTTGTCATCTTGTGCCGTCGCACAAACGGAAGAAAATCGCTCAGTTTCTGCCTATGCTATCGAACAATTTGGTGCCCCTCCTGAGATTCCCACAGGCGCGGTCTCGCCAGAATTAGCAGATGCGATCCAAGCGGTTTTTGTCGATACGATGGAGCAGAACCAATGGGGTGAGGCCCAAATCGAAGGGTTGGAAACAATTGCGACATCTGGCGATCCTCGCGTCGTATGGTTGATCAGCGATTTGTTGCGGTTTGTTTCGAACAATCAGCTCAATGCATTTCTGGGTGAGACCGCGTCGCGCGTTCTTGGGACAGAAATAACTGGCCCGAACTACTGGGGTGCTGTCACGGACATTTTGATTGCTTGGGACATCCCTGAACCGCCAAACTATTTGGTCGCGAAGCGCGCGATCTTTACAAATGTTGTTCCGGGGTGGGAACAGATCTTTGTTGAAGGTGATATTGATTGGCGGCACGTCTCTTGGGGCGGGGTTCTGATCGATGCGCGCCCATTTGATACGACCGATGATCCCTGTAATTGCATTCCGGCAGCCGACAATCCCGAGGTCGTCGCCGCCGCTGACGCGACATGGCCGGCTGACGATGACATCGTGTTTGGTGTTGAAGTGAATGGCGAATACCGCGCCTATCCGCGCCAGATCATGGAAGTTCGTGAGATGGTAAATGATACGTTGGGTGGTCGCGATTTGGGTATCCCATATTGCACGCTTTGTGGTGCTGCTCAGGCTTACTTCACCGACGGTTTGCCTGCGGGTGTAGAGCGTCCAATCCTGAGGACCTCAGGTTTGCTGATCCGCTCAAACAAAGTCATGTACGATCTGACGACCTATTCGGTTTTTGATACGTTCCTGGGCAACGCCGTGACGGGGCCACTGGCTGACAAAGGAATCCAACTGGAACAAGCGACGGTTATTACAACAGACTGGAAAACCTGGAAAGAGGCGCACCCAGAAACAACAGTGTTGGTTGAAGAGCTCGCACTGGGTCGTAACCCTGATTTCCGAAATGGGCGCGATGCCAACGGTCCAATTTTTCCTGTTGGGGATGTTGATCCGCGTTTGCCGATCCATGAGGATATTATCGGAGTTGTAACAGCGTCTGGCAAACCCGTTGCGTTCCAACGAAGTGCGGCGTTTATCGCGTTGACCAATGGTGAAGAGATCACGGTCGAGAACGTCCGTCTTGAACTCGACGCAGGTGGCATTCGCGCTGTTGATGTGAGTGGTGCAGATCTTGGTAGTCACCAAGCCTTTTGGTTTGCGTGGTCACAATTCCACCCGGGAACTGAACTGTGGGCTGGCTAAGATGTTGGTTTGAAGTGGGGGAGGATGTCTGACGCTAAGTGGTGCAGGACATCCTCGACCCCGCGATTGCAAAACCGCAAATTGAGCGAAACGTGGTTAACCCCAAGGCTTTCGACCTGTTGCAGATATTCTAACAAATACGTTGTGCCAGACGCGAACCCCAGATGAATGGGTCGGGTTGGGGCGTCAGGTTTTTCCATCAGGTCAATATACAGCGACTGCATCACTGGCTTGGCCGGTTCGCCTGCATCAAGCACCCGCCGGCGGTAGTCTGACACCATCTGTCCTTGGACTGCGGCGCTGCGCGGGTAGGTGATCCAGCCATCGGCGTGTTTTGCCCCCCATTCCGGGGATTGTTGGCAACCGCCTGTGATCAGCATTGGGATCTGGCCGGCTGTTGGTTTTGGCAACATATCCAATCGGCCGTTGAGCACGCCTTGTGTGTTAACCAGTTGCGGCCAATCTCCAAAGCAGGCCCGCATGTATGCCATGCTGTCGCGAAACCTCTCGCCGCGTGATTCATAGTCCATGTTAAGGGCAGGGTATTCCTCTGGGCGATCTCCAGAGGCGACGCCCAAGATCATCCGCCCGCCGGACAAAACATCCGCTGAGGCCACGGCCTTGGCCACATGTGCAGGGTGGCGCAAAGGTAGGATCACGCTGCCAATCCCGAGAGAGATTTGGCGTGTTTTGACGGCCAATGCGCCGAGGTAAACGAATGGATCAAAGGTTTGCCCAACATCACCGAATGTTGGCACATCAAAGGGGATGTCGCGCAACCAAACGGCAGAAAAACCCAACTCATCCGCCAGGCAGATCCGCTCAATATGCCGCTCCAGGTTTGGTTTTTCACCGATTTGATAGGCTTCAACAGGGGCAATGATACCGAGGCTGAGCCGCCCAAATTGAAAAGTGTGATTGTAGCCGTTGTTTAAGCGGGCGAAACCCTGTTGATCGGTCATCTACGAGATTATCCGCGCAGTGATCGCAGGAACAATCCAATCCCGCCAAAGAGCAAGATTAGAATGACCAGTAGATCAAACAGGCTGAGCGCGGAAAATTGCAGCGTAAGGTTCGAGATTACACCTGCGATCAGCGCAATTACCGATCCAACGGCCAAGAACCATCCAATCTTTGAACGGCTGTCATAAAATATGATTCCAATGCCAAAGACGAAAGGGATCAAGATCATTCCGGTTGTGACGTTAAAGCCGTTCAAGTTGAACGCTGCCGTGCGAAACCCAAATACGGGTCGAATAACAATGTTGCTAAGCAGGAGATAGCCACCCGCAATCATCATTGCCATACCTATGAAAAAGGGGAATGTTCCACCATCTGTACCGCCTGCACCACGCATTCATGCTCTCCGCATTGTTGTTGGGTGAACCCTAACCAAGCTAATGAATTCGAGCAAGATCCGCTAGACGCTAATCCCAAACAACCAACCAACGCCAGCTGTTACAGCCATTGCGAAAACACCCCACGCGACCACGCGAAACGCGGCTGGAGCAAGGGGAGCACCGCCGACCTTTGCCCCAAGTGCACCTAAAATCGCGAGCGCGAGAACGGTGACCACTAATACGGCAGGAATAATTGCGGTGGCGGGGGCAAGAAACGCGGCCAAGACAGGGATGGATGCTGCCAAGCTGAATGCTATGGCGGAGGTGACAGCTGCTTGCATTGGGTTTGCTGCATGGATATCGGACAGGCCCAGTTCTTCGCGGATATGGGCTGCCAATGCGTCTTTCTCAGTAAGTTCTTCGGCGACGGTGCGCGCAGTTTCTTCGCTAAGACCATGCCCCTGATAAATTTCGACAAGTTCTTGGAGTTCTTCTTCGGGGGATTCACGCAACGCGATTTCTTCGCGCTTGATGTCTGCTTGTTCGATATCAGATTGCGAAGAGACAGAGACGTATTCGCCAGCGGCCATCGACATCGCGCCTGCGACAAGCCCTGCAACACCTGCAATTAGTACGGTTGTACGCTCTGGATCCGCTGCGGCAACGCCGACAAGCAACGCTGATACTGACACAATGCCGTCATTCGCGCCAAGCACTGCAGCCCTTAGCCAGCCGGATCTGGTGATGTAATGTGGGTCGTCGGGATGCGCGCTACTGTTTTCCATTTACGGGGCCTTTCGATACCTGCTTAATCAACAGTAGAATGGATCCTTGAAAACAAAAAGGGCCGCTCAAAAGAGCGGCCCTTTCAGGGAGTAAGACCTGTGAATTAGTTAAGGTCTTTTGCGTAATCAGCGGCCAATGCGCCTTCTGCTTCTGCGACAGCTGCGATCAGTGCGTCGAGGATTTCGTCGCCACCGTCAACATTGCCACGGAACCAGTCCTGAACAGGGGCAGCTGCTTCTGCGAATGCAGCTTTCTCGTCAGGTGTTGGAACGTAAAGGTCACCACCGCCTGCAACAAAGTCAGCATAGGCTTGGATTGATTTCCGCTTTGGTGAGGCGAATGTTGCCTGCTGTAGCTGGCTAAAGCCGTCGACAACAACGCGACGCAGATCTTCTGGCATCGCCATGAAGTTCTCGTTTGACATCCACCAGAGCGCACCCATGTAGGCGTGGCCGTCAAGTGTGACGTACTGTAGACCCGCATCTGGGAATTTCATGCCCATGATGTCGGTGATGCCGTTTTTGGAGCCTTCAACAACGCCCGTCTGGAACGATGTGAACAGCTCTGGCCATGGGATCGGAGTCGGGGACGCACCAAGGGCACGGACCAATTCCTGCGGCAAGTCAGCCACAACAGTCCGGATTTTCAGACCTTCCATGTCTGTTGGACCCTGAACACGACGTTGCGTGTTTGCAAAGTTGCGCCAGCCGCCAGTGTTACCGATTGTCATCAAACGGATCGCGCCGTCAGATGTTTCCAGCGCCATGTCACGCATTTTGCGTGTGAAGTCGCCAGTCAGCACGGACTCAGCAACGCGGTCGTCAGCCATCAGATATGGTAGGTCAAGAACCTGAACATATGGGAAGATGCCAGCAGCACCGCCGGATGTTGAAATGTAAACGTCGATGGAACCTTCAGCCACACCTTCGAGACATTCCGCACCGTTACCACACAGCTGTGTCCCGATGAAAAGCTCAACAGCGACGCGGCCGTTGGATGCAGATTCAACGTAGTTTTTGAAAACAACCAGACCGTCATAGTCTTCGTCGTTTTCGTTTGAGTTTGCAGTCGCGCGGATTGTGAATTCCGTGTGGCCACCGGCCCATGCAGCGAACGGTGTCGCCAAAAGCGCGGCGGTTGCTGCCACTTTGGTTAGAGTCTTGAGCATATAAACCTCCCTATGGAACATGCTTAGTTTCGTATCGGCGTAGGGCTGATACATTCGGAATAACCGACGTCAGGCGCACAGCCTAAGAAGTCGGTAAGATATGGCACGGTCATCGAAATGGCCGGGACATAGGTGATGAGGAAGATCACGAAAATCTCCACTGCAAGAAACGGTAGGATCGCCTTGGCGATGGTTTCGACTTTTTCTTTCGACACCGTCGAAGCGACGAAAAGGACCAGTCCCATGGGGGGCGTTGCCAGCCCCACGGTTAGGTTCACGGACATGATGATCGCAAAGTGAACCGGGTGCACGCCAAGCTCAACAAAGATTGGTCCCAAGATTGGGCCGAGGATGATGATCGCGGGACCCGCATCAAGGAACATACCGACGATGAACAGCAGGATGTTGATGAGGAACAGGAGGATCAGAGGGTTTTCGGACAGACCAAGGATTATGTCCGTGAGGATTTGAGGTGCGTAAGACAGCGACACGACGGTTTTAAACGCGACAGCAGCGCCCACAAGCAAAAGGACCGCAGATGTCGAGAGCGCCGATTTCGTCAAGACTTCGATCAGGTCACGTCCGTTCATGGAGCGCAGGACAAAGAAACTGACGATCAACGCATATGCGACGGCGACTGCGGATGCTTCGGTCGGGGTAAAGACGCCGACAAGGATGCCGCCAAGGATGATGATTGGTGTTTGCAATGGTGCAACGGCTTTTTTGCACACGAGGCGGAAATCATTGCTGACGCGCGCTTTTATAATTTGGGTGATGGCATGCGCGATGGGCAGGGCAATCAAGAAGATCATCCAGTTACTGGGCGGTGTTGCAAAGAACTGGGTGATCAAGCCAGACACCGCGTAGAGCAGTCCAGCAATGTTGATGCGGATCAAGGCCCAGCTGACGACGCTTTCCAGCGGTGTAATCGTTTGGTTTTTGTTTACGATCCGCTCGGCCTTTGGCAGGTCATATCGATCAGCCATCAGACGCACCATGACCATCAGGCCGACACCGACCATAACACCGGGTACAATGCCTGCTAGGAAAAGCGCTGCAACGCTTTCGCCCATGACATAGGCGTAGATGATCATGATGCCAGAGGGCGGAATGATTGGGCCAATGACGGAAGAGGCCGCCGTAATGGCCGCTGCGAATTTCCGGGTATAGCCGTTCTTTTCCATCGCAGGGATTAAGGTTGAACCGAGCGCTGAGGTATCCGCAACGGCAGAGCCAGACAGACCCGCGAAAAGGATCGAAGACAAGATGTTCACATGTGCAAGGCCGCCGCGCAGGTGACCCATGAACGCCTGCGAAAATTCAACAAGACGCATCGTGATACCGCCGCGGTTCATAATTTCACCAGCGAGCATAAAGAAGGGCAGCGCCATCAGTGGAAAGCTATCCATGCCGTTGTAGAGGTTGCGGTAGAGCACAGATAGATCGCGTTCTTGACCATTGAGGATCAAAAGCGCGCCGGGCGCCGCAAGAAGCGCAAACACGATCGGCAGGCCGATCATAATTAAGATCAGAAAGACGGGTAGGAACCAAATAAGCATCAGTCGGCCCTCACTGCATCGTCATCGCCAAACTGGGTCAATTCATGCCCACGTCCGCCAAGTGTGATCAATTGGCGAAGTATCAGTTCGACGGTCACTAGGATCATTAAGTTTACCCCCACAAAGAGCGAGGCGTACTGCCAGTTGTTGCGAAATTTGATGTTCTCGCCGCCGAAAATCTCAAGCGGGATACGCAGCGACGCTGACTTGCCACGACCAGACAAACTGTCGACGTGATTGTTCAAGCCCTTGTCCCAAGCAATAATCAGGACCCATAGAGAGATCCCAAGTAGCAGCAAGGTGAGAACGCCTGCTAGCATCCGCGGTAGCGCGCGTTCCAGCATGTCGATCGCAACAAAACCACCCATACGCAGCGCGAGGGGCGCCATAAGTCCTGTCATCCAGAGCATACCGAACCGTGCACCTTCTTCGGTCCAGTTCGGTGCATCGTTTAAGACATAACGGAAGAAAACCTGACCCAAGATCAAACAAACCATGATCGCGAGCGCGGCCACAGCGATGACTTTGCCAATCGCCAGCAGAATGCTGTTTAGTTTCTCGAGGGGCCAGAGGGCCCCGAACAAGACTGACATTGTCAGCTCCTCCCTTGTTCTGGTTGAGACGGCGTCTCAATGAGTGCGGTCGTGTCGCTAGGTTTCGGTGAACTCCCCGTATTTGCCACCGTGAAAGACGAGCGGGGTGCCATCGGTATGGCTGCAACGCGTAACTTCACCAACGACGACAACGTGGTCGCCGGCATCGTGTGTGGCTTGCAGCGTGCATTCGAATGTAGCGAGGGCTCCATTGATCAACGGCATTCCGCAATGGGATTTCTCCCAGCTGCAACTATCAAAGGCTGTTTTAGATTTTGCAAACGCTGCGCAGACATCGCGCTGATCGGCCGACAAAACATGAATCGCAAATCTGCGAGATCCAACAAAGTGTTCAAACCGCTTCGACGATTTGGCGGGTGACCAAAGTACAAGCGGCGGATCCAGTGAAACGCTCGCAAAGCTGTTCGCGACAATGCCAACAGGTCCCTCTGGGCTGTCAGTTGTGACCAACGTGACGCCCGTAACAAAGGATCCCAACGCGCCACGAAAGCTGTTCGCATCTGTACTTGGATCAAAAGTCGCAATTGTTCCTACATCCATTATGGCACCTCATTTCCCAAAGCCGCTGTATAAAGTTCGTACCACGTCTCGCGGTCCATTTTGACCTTGAGCGCATCCGAGAGCTTGCCGATGCGGTCGAGATTGTTTGTGCCCATGACACTCATGATTTTTGCCGGGTGGGCAAGGAGCCATGCAACAGCTACGGCACCAGTATCTACGCCGTTTTCAGCTGCTACTTTCGCCATTGCGTCCTGAACCGCGCCTTTGCCAGTCATCAGTTCACCACCACCAAGCGGAGACCACGCCATGATCGGCACGCCGCGTTCTTGTAGATAGGCAACATCGCCGTTGGTGAACCCTTGATGCGCCGAGAGCGACAACTCGATTTGGTTCGTGACCAATTGGCTTTTCATTGCAGATTGCAGCAATGTCCAATCGTGCAGCTTAAAGTTTGAAACGCCGACGGTGCGTACTTTGCCCGACGCGACGACCTCATCAAGTGCTGCGCCGGTCTCATGATGGTCCATGAAAGGGTCGGGGCGGTGGATGAGGAGTGTATCAATCCGATCAATGTTCATCAGGCGGAGCGAATGATCGACCGACGCGACAATATGTTCGCGACTGGTGTCATAGAATTTTCCGCTGACACCGGAATAACGTCCAGCGGGGATCAGGATGTCGCATTTGGTGACAACTTCGATCTTATCTTTCAAATGCGGGGCGACTTTAAGCGCATTTCCAAACACCTCTTCGGCCTCATAGCCGCCATAGATATCTGCTTGGTCCATCGTCGTGATGCCTTGCTCAAGGCAGGCCTCGATCTTGGCTTGGACGTGGGCTGGTGAGGTGTCCTCGGCCTCTGAAAGGCGCCACATCCCATAAATGATCTGGCTGAAAGAAAGGTCTTTGGTAATTGATATGCGCTTCACGTACGTGGTCCTGTGCCCAGAGGGGTTGCGGGGGTCTCAGCTGGGACACGTCCATAAGCGTGCGGCAGCGAGCATGTCTTTAGGTGTGGCATCACGCGGCTGCCGAAGTGTTTAGCTTCGTCAATGTGCGGGTAACCTGAGAAGATGAAAGCACGGATGCCCATCTTTTGATAGTCTTCGATTTTGCTGAGGATCTGGTCAGTTGAACCAACGAGTGCAGCACCACATCCAGAGCGTGCTCGGCCAACACCTGTCCAGAGGCCCGGTTCGGTATAACCGAATTTGTCGGCCAATTCGCGCGCGCGGGCTTGGTGGGCGACGCCGAGCGAAATGCTGTCGTGGGCACGATCGCGGATCAGTTTCCCGTACTCATCGTCCAGCTTAGAGGCGATGTATTCGGCATATTCCTTGGCTTCTTGTTCTGTGTCACGAACGATCATGTGCACGCGCAAGCCGAAATCAAGTGTTCTGTTATGGCGTTCTGCAGCTGCGTTGGCGTCTTTCATGCGCTGGGCGAGCATGTCTTTGGTTTCCGGCCACATCAGATAGACGTCGCATTGCGCTCCACATAGCTCAAGAGCCGCGGGGGAGTAGCCACCAAAATACAAAAGCGGACCACCGTTGGACTGATAAGGACGCGCAGGGCCTGTCGGAATGTTTTCAAAATTGTAAACGTCACCTTGGAAGTTGATTTCGTCTTGTGTCCACGCTTGGCGCAGAATCTCTACAACTTCGTGGCTGCGCTTGTAACGAAAGGCACTGTCCGCGACTTCGCCCGGAAAGTCCGAGCTGATCACATTTAGTGTCAGTCGACCTTTAAGCATATGATCGAGTGTGGCGACGGTGCGCGCCAACATGATGGGCTGCATCTCGCCACATCGTATGGCCGCAAGAAAATTCATCTTGCTGGTGAGAGGCGCCATGCCAGAGACGAAGCTAAGAGTGTCTTGACCAACCTGATAGGAAGAAGGCGCAAGAATATTGCGAAAACCCTGTTCTTCAGCTGTTAGTGCGATGTCGCGGCAGTGGTCCCAAGAAGATCGTAGGTCGCCGTCAGGCACCCCCAAAAATTGGTAGTCATCTGAACAAAGGGCAGAGAACCAGCTCACTTCGGCAGCATCCAGATCAGCACTTGTGACTGGTACGACTTGGTTCATGTGTTCCCCCACAAAGAATCCTCTTGCCAAATTCGTAGCACGGGTTTTTATGTGCAGCAATAGTGTATCAATTTGATGTTGCCGCGGGAGGGGTGGATGTCATGGCCAAATCAGCAACCCCACAAGCACTGCCAATCTACGTGCAGATCAGCGAGCGGCTAATACGAGAAATAGCAGCAGGTCACATTGCCGATGGTGCGCGTTTACCGCCAGAGCGAGAGATGGCCGTTGAATTGGGTGTTGCGGTGGGCACATTGCGCAAGGCTCTACGAGATTTGGAAAGCAAGGGCATGTTGGAGCGAATACAGGGCTCTGGAAACTATGTGCACCATAAACCGCAGGTCGCCTCAGTCTACGCCTTTTTCCGATTGGAAAAGACGGATGGGGGTGGGTTGCCAACCGCAGAAGTTTTGTCGGTGGCGCGCATGCCAAAACCCGAGGGTGCGCCAGCCTTTGGCACTTCAAAAGATGGGCATCGGATTCGCCGGTTGCGTTGGCTGGATGACACGCCAATCGCTGTTGAAGAAATTTGGTTGGATGGAAATGTCAAAGACGAGATTGATGTCTCGGCGCTTTCTGACTCTCTTTATCTCTATTATCGCGAAAACTTAAATCTGGTGATTGCTTCGGTTGCAGATGAAATCACGGTGGCTCAAGTCCCTGAGTGGGCTGACCCTCGATTTGACATGCGCCCCGCTGCGCCCTGTGGATTTATTGAAAGGGTGAGCTGGGACAGCCTGGGCAATCCTGTTGAGTTTTCACGTACTTGGTTCGATTATGAAAAGTCGCGATACATATCGCGCATGGGAAAAGGCTAAAAAGTTGGAAAATGTAAAGTATGGTTTGATCGGATGCGGCATGATGGGCCAAGAGCACATCAAAAACATCAACCTACTTCCGCAAGGTGATGTTGTTGCTGTCTATGACCCACATCCCGAGCTGGCAAAAGTGTCTGCAGAATTGGCGGGTGGTGCGCGCGTGACGCGTAGCTTGGATGACTTGCTTGGTGTTGAGGAATTAGATGCTTTGGTCATCGTTAGCCCAAACTTCGAACATGTCGGTCAACTCAAGCAAATCGTTGAGAAGCGACCTCTGCCAATCCTATGCGAGAAACCGTTGTACACCACACCTGACGACAAAGCCGCACTCGATGCATTGTTTGAGGGATACCCGCATCCGGTTTGGGTGGCGATGGAGTATCGCTATATGCCCCCTGTCGCTGCCCTGATTGAACAAGCAGAACAGGCCACTGGTGGCATCGCAATGCTGACAGTGCGGGAACATCGTTTCCCATTCCTGCCAAAGATTGGTGACTGGAATCGATTCAATGAAAACACAGGCGGGACATTGGTCGAAAAATGCTGCCATTTCTTTGATTTGATGCGGCTTATCCTAAAGTCGGAACCCGTCCGAGTGATGGCCTCCGCCGGTCAGTCGATGAACCACTTGGATGAACGGTATGACGGACGCACGCCCGACATATGGGACAACGGCTATGTGATCATAGATTTTGAAAGCGGTGCTCGGGCGATGCTCGAACTCTGCATGTTCGCTGAAGGGTCTCGCTACCAAGAAGAAATCTCTGCCGTTGGTCCCAAAGGCAAAATAGAGTGTTTCGTACCTGGACCTGGGCGGTTCTGGCCAGAGGCGCTGGGCGATGCACCAGTTCCACAGTTGGTTATTTCGCCGCGCGCGCCAAAGGGGCCGCTGGTTAGTGAAATTCCTGTGGACCCGACTTTGCTTGATGCGGGCGATCATAATGGGTCGACCTATTATCAGCATATGAAATTTAATGCAGCAGTTCGCGGCGCTGGATCGGTTGAAGTCACGTTACGAGATGGCATGCGCGCAGTTGAAATTGGTCTTGCAGCTCAGAAAAGCGCAGAAACAGGGCAAGCCGTCACGTTGTGATGGTCGTCGCTGTTTTCTTTAACAGGACAAATCGCCCCACCCAATAACCCGCTAAGGCAGTGGTTTGGTTTGATAAAGCGTGATCCGAATCCCACCATGTGGTACCGGGGAAGCAGGTTTTAGGAACGGCAGCTTCGTTGTTTGGGCCAGTTGTCGGTCGGAAGTGATCATGCCGACGCGCCATCCCGAGAAACGTTCCATCAGAACCGTTCCAAGCGATCCATAAAGACCAAATAGCTTTTTCTTGTCCCCAATTCGGTCGCCGTAGGGCGGGTTGATCATAATCAGACCCGGCGGACCCTCTGGGCGTACAACGTCGCTAAAGGCTTGATGCGTAAATGTCATGTTATCCGCAAACCCGGCCTTTTCGGCGTTTTGACGTGCCCCCTCAATCGCCCCAGCGTCGCGGTCACTGCCATAAAATCGCAAATCCGTCGGGGTGTCGGCAATCTCGCGTTTCAACGCGGCCCAGCGATCTTTGTGAAAACTGCCCAGCTTTTGAAACGCAAAATCGCGTGACCGCACAGGCGTTTGCCCCGTGGCCATAGCCGCAGCCTCTAACAAAAACGTGCCAGACCCACACATCGGGTCCAAAACCGGTTCTTGACCCGCGTACCCGCATTGACGCAGGAACAGCGCGGCCATGGTTTCGCGGATCGGGGCTTTGCCAACAAATTGTTTGAAGCCACGTTTGTGCAGCGGCTCACCCGAGGTATCGACCGACAAAGTGCACATGTTGTTTTCGATCCGCACCTTTAGGGTCACGTCCGCATCGCGGGTTACAGGTGCGCGCAACACCGTGTTGATGGCGCGCTCGATACGCTCTAACGCAGCACCCTCATGATAGATTTTCGATGATTTACATGTCACATCCACACGGATCGCAACACCGGGCGCAAATGTCTCTTTCCATGGAAATTCAAGCGCTTTGCGGTCCAATTCGGCCAAATGGAACACACGGAACTGGCCAATGCGGGCTAGAATACGCGTCGCTCCGCGCAGGCGCAGGTTTGCTTTCCACACCGTGGTCCAATGCCCCATAAAGGTCACGCCACCGGGCACAACCACCGCCTTTGGGAAACCGGCCTCGACCGCTTCTTGTTGCAGGGCGTCTTCCAAACCGGGGAGGGTGACGGCGAATATTTCAAAGGGCTTGCTCATACACGCTGCCTATCTGGTTCGAACGCGCTTGGCGAGAGGCTGGTCAGCCTCAAATCCATGTCCTATATGCGAGTTATGAAAAGCCACGTCACCAAAGCCGCGCGTATCTCTGTCGCCCCTATGATGGATTGGACGGATCGGCATTGCCGGTATCTGCATCGGCAGATGTCCAAACAGGTGTTGCTGTATACTGAGATGGTGACGGCCCCCGCGGTTATTAATGGTGATCGGGACCGGTTGTTGGGGTTTGACGACACGGAACATCCGGTTGCGGTGCAGCTTGGGGGATCGGATCCCGCGGAATTGGCCGAGGCCGCGCGGATCGCGGTGGATTATGGGTACGATGAGGTGAACCTCAACTGCGGTTGCCCGTCAGACCGCGTGCAATCGGGGTCCTTTGGGGCTGTTTTGATGGAAACGCCGGGATTGGTGGCCGAAAGTTGTCGCGCCATGATCGATGCCGTCGATGTGCCTGTTACAGTGAAATGTCGGATCGGTGTGGATGATCAAGACCCTGCAACCGTGCTGCCGGATTTCTTGGCGCGTGTGGGCAGTGTGGGCGTTGAACGCTTTACAATACACGCGCGAAAGGCGTGGCTTAAGGGGCTGAGTCCAAAAGAAAATCGCGACATCCCCCCATTGGATTATGATCTGGTGCATGAGATGAAAACGATTTTTCCCAGCTTGCATTTATCCGTGAATGGCGGGGTCGAAACGCTTGATCAGGCGGAACCATTTTTGGATGCGCTGGATGGCGTGATGATTGGGCGTGCGGCCTATCATACGCCGAGCGAGATATTGTTAGATGCCGACCGTCGGTTTTTTGGCGGGCCGTCTGGGCCAAGTGCAGAGGATGTTGTGATTGCAATGCTGCCCTATATCGAAAACCATATCGCGACGGGCGGCCGGTTAAACCATATCTCGCGCCATATGCTGGGCCTGTTCCAAGGGCGTCCGGGGGCGCGTATGTGGCGACGGCATTTGTCCGAAACGGCGCATCGAGATGGTGCAGGCGTGGCAGAGGTTCAGACTGCTTTAAACTATATCACAAAGGTTGCTGCGTAATGGATATGTCATTGCTGTTCATGATGGGCGCATTGTTGTTGGTCATCGGCGCCTTTGCGGGTGTTTTGGCTGGATTACTAGGCGTTGGTGGTGGAATCGTTTTGGTGCCAGCGTTTTTCTACGCGTTTTCTGTTCTCGGATATGACAGCCCGCAGTTGATGCAACTGTGTCTTGGGACATCTTTGGCGACGATTATCGTGACCTCTGTCCGCTCAGTCATGGCACATAACAAAAAAGGTGCCGTGGATTGGGATATCCTGCGCGCATGGGCGCCGGGTATTGTTGTGGGCGCGATCATTGGCGTTACGATTGCGTCGAACCTACGCTCAACCGCGTTGCAGGCGATTTTTGGGACGCTGGCCATTGTTGTGGGCCTTTATATGACCTTTGGCAAAAGCCATTGGCGTTTGGCTGAAAAGATGCCCGAGGGGCCGCTTACTTGGGTGTTTTCGCCAGTATTGGGTTTTTTGTCCGTATTGATGGGAATCGGGGGCGGATCATTTGGTGTCCCAACGATGAGTCTCTATGGCGTTCCCATTCACCGCGCCGTGGCGACTGCCGCAGGCTTTGGTGTTGTGATCGCTGTGCCGTCAGTCGTTGGTTTCTTACTTGTCCCGCTTGACGTTGCGCCGCCGCTGACCATTGGCGCGGTCAATTTGGTCGCGTTCGTTTTGATTATTGCGATGACATTGTTCACCGCACCCTGGGGCGCAGCTTTGGCGCACCGGATGGATCCAGCCCCTTTGAAGCGGGTGTTTGGGGTGTTCCTGTTGTTGGTCGCGCTCAATATGCTGCGTAAGGCGGTTGGCTATTGAAGGAGGGCTACCACGTTTTTGATGCCGAACCAGAGGTTTTGGCATGGGTAAAAGCAGCTGCGGAGGCTGCATCGCATCTAGATACCAGCGAACGGCGACACGGTGAGACGTGGTTTGTGGGTGTGGATGCATTGCCAAATGCCACTGATGGATCGGTGAACGGCGTACCATTGGCGGGGGCATGGATGAAGTCGCTTGAGGATCATCCGGCATATATCGAGCTTCATGCGGCGCAAGTTTCGATTGTCTATGAAGGTTATCCGCGACAAGACAAAGACGAGAGCGATGCCGCGCACCGATTTCGCCTGAAACGCGATGCGGCTCATATGGATGGCTTGCTGCCTGAGGGGCCAAAACCGGGTCGCCATTTGCGCGAGGCGCATGCGTTTATCGTTGGCTTTCCCCTGAACCAAGTTGCCGCGAGTCCTTTGGTGGTCTGGCCGGGCAGCCACACCATCATGCAATCGGCATTTAAGGAACTTTATAATGACGTTCCGCCCGCTGAGTGGGGCGATATGGATGTCTCGGACGCCTACAAGGTTGTTCGTAAACAGGTGTTTGATCTGTGTGAGCGAACGGAGGTACCATTGATGCCCGGGCAGGCGGTTTTGCTACATCGTCATCTGGTGCACGGTGTCGCACCGTGGTCAGGTGCGGCGGTGCCCGAGGGGCGGCAGGTGGCCTATTTCAGACCTTTGGTGGCGAAGCTAACCGATTGGTTGTGATGGTCATCGCGTTTTGATGCCAGGAAGGCGTCTAGTGACTTACCGGGTTCTTCGACAAACAGCCCCGGCAAGACGCGCAATCCGGTTATCTGATCCACTCGGAGTTGGGTAAAGCCCTTTGTTGTTTCGCTCCAAGCGATACAGGTCCACAAGCGCCCCCAATAATCCAATTGCAAAGGACGCAGCGTTTGGGTCTTACCATCAATCGCAGCAGATAATTTCTGACGTGTTCGGATGGCCTGACGCAACAGCGGCAAATGTTGAAACCCTTTTGAGGCCTCAGCGAATGGATAAATCGCAAGGTTAAACCCCTCGGGCGCGCGACTGCGATCCTCTGGCATCACACCGTCTAGCTTTTGGGACAGCGATTGCGCGGCCTGGCTCAGGTCGGGATCCTCTGATCGCGACACAGCCATAAGGCCAAGATGCAACGCCTCGACCTCGGTCAGGGTGAGGTTCAATGGGGGCAGGGTGATCGCAGCAGTGACACGATAGCCAATCCCACGCGCGCCTTCGATCGGCACGCCGGACGCGGCTAGCGTTTCCATATCCCGGTAAATGGTGCGCAGCGATACCTCTGTGCGTTTTGCCAAATCCTCGGCTTTGTGAAGCGTGCCGTCACGTAGGATCTGAATCAAACTCATCAACCGATCTGTGCGACGCATGCGGGGGCTTTCTACAATGTTTTGTCATTTTTCTGTCAACTGACAGTATTTTGTCATCAAAACCAGAATTTTCAAGAAAAAAAGGGCGATAGATCGGGGCAATCTTAGAGTTTTCTCTTTTCAGAGGGCAAAATCGTGCTTAAGTCTAGATCTCGGATTTCCGGGTCGGATGGCCCCACTAAGGAGAGTATAGATGCTCAATAATATCGGTTTACCTGGCTTGCTACTGATCGCAGTCGTTGTTTTGGTTCTATTTGGTCGCGGTAAGATCTCATCTTTGATGGGCGAAGTCGGCAAAGGGATCACAGCCTTTAAGAAAGGTGTTGATGACGGCAAGAAAGAGATCGAAGACGGTTTGGCAGATGCCAAAGACGTCACGCCGGCCGAAGAAAAAGACAACGCTTAACCTAGATGTTTGGATTAAGCTGGGGTGAATTTATGATCGTGGGGGTTGTCGCCCTGATCATAATCGGACCAAAAGATTTGCCGGCGCTGTTTCGCACCATCGGTGAATACACTGGTAAAGCGCGCAGTATGGCGCGTGAGTTTAGCCGCGCGATGGAGCAGGCGGCGGACGATTCCGGCGTGAAAGACATCAACAAGACGCTCCGTGCTGCAACCAATCCGACCAAGTTTGGAACCGACGCAATTCGCGAAAGCGTGTCCTCGGCGACCAGCACTGATGTACCCAAGCAAACCTTGTCACCTGAGCGCCAAGCACAGAAGGACAAGATGGACGCGGCAATGGCCAAGGCTGCCACAACGCGCAAAGCCAAAGAACAGGCTGCAGCTGAAGCGACTAAGGTTGCAAAGGCGCCCGCGGCGAAGAAACCCGCGACGAAAAAACCAGCGGCCAAAAAACCGGCGGCTGCAAAGGCAGAGCCAACCGCGGCAAAGCCAAAAGCAAAATCAAAGCCCAAACCAAAGGCTAAATCATGAGCACTGCAGACTCCATCGAAGACAGCTCGGCCCCATTAATTGAGCATTTGGCTGAACTTCGCACGCGGTTAATCCGCTCAGTCGGGGCTTTTCTTGTTGCGATGATTATCTGCTTTACCTTTGCAGGCGGAATATTGGATTTCCTTTTGGTGCCGATTGAGAACACCATGCGCTCGCTCGGCAATCCAAACCCAGTGATGCAGTATACCGCCCCCCAGGAGTATTTCTTTACGCTTGTTCGTATTTCGGTTGTTGGCGGCCTTTGCCTATCATTTCCGGTTATTGCCCATCAACTTTGGCGGTTTGTCGCGCCCGGGCTTTATAAGAACGAAAAGAACGCGTTTTTGCCGTTTTTGATCGCATCCCCATTCCTTTTCATCATCGGTGCCGCCTTTGCGCATTTCGTTGTTGTTCCGTTGGCCATGGCGTTTTTTCTAGGCTTTGCTGACATCCCGTCGATGTTTCAGGCACTGATTAACGAGAATTTTCAGCCCGTAAACGATGGCAGTGCTTTGCTACCGTCCGCTGGTGGTGGTGCGGCGTTGCCTGAGGCGTTCCAACTGCAAGATGATGACGGCATTGATATTGTCTTTAACGGTAAGGTTAACGAAAGCCTTGATATCACTCTGAAAATGATCGTGGCGTTTGGGCTTTGTTTCCAACTCCCGGTTCTGCTGACTTTGATGGGAACCGCTGGTTTGGCTAGCTCGCGCGGCCTGCGCAATACGCGCAAATACGCAGTTGTCGGGATCTTGATGGTTGCGGCCTTGGTAACGCCGCCGGACGTGATCACGCAGGTGATTTTGTTTGTTGTTGTCTATGGTTTGTATGAAATTTCGATCCATTTGGTGGCCGCGGTTGAACGCAAAAAAGATCGTAAGGCGCGCGCCGAGGGTATCATAGGAGAAGGCGAGAGCTTGTTTGATGATATCGACGATGAAGAGGATGAAGATGAAGCCGCTGAGGATGCGACAGCTGCGGATGACGCAAAGTGAGTGATCCGCTAGATCGGATCGCTGACGCGCTCGAACGGATCAGCCCGGCGCCAGCAGAGGCGCCTGACTTTGATGCGGCCACAGCGTTTGTTTGGCACGCCGATCCGGATTGTTTGATACCGGTGAAAACCGTTAATCGTGTCGATGTTGATTTATTGGTCGGGATTGACCGATCTCGCGATACTTTGCTCGCAAACACCATACAATTCGCCAAGGGATTGCCAGCTAACAACGCCCTTTTGTGGGGTGCACGCGGGATGGGAAAATCCAGTCTTGTAAAGGCGATACACGGCCATCTTTGTGCGGATTGGTCCGAGCTAAAAGTTGTCGAAATTCAGCGCGAGGATTTGCCAAGCATCGGTCGGTGTCTCAACCTTCTACGCGCATCGGATAAGCGGTTTATCCTGTTTTGCGATGATCTATCGTTTAGCCATGATGATGCCCATTATAAATCGCTTAAGGCTGTTTTGGATGGTGGGATTGAGGGGCGCCCTGAGAACGTAGTCCTTTATGCGACTTCGAACCGACGTCACTTGATGCCACGCGATATGATCGAGAATGAGCGTTCAACTGCCATCACTCCGGGCGAGGCTGTCGAAGAAAAGGTGTCCTTGTCAGACCGTTTTGGTTTGTGGCTTGGGTTCCATCCTTGTACGCAAGACGAATATCTCGAGATGATTGGTGGGTATTGCGCAGCCCATGGTCTCGAAGTGGATCCCGAAACGCTGAAAGCCGAAGCGATTGAATGGCAAGCGACACGCGGCAGCAGGTCTGGTCGCGTAGCATGGCAGTTCTTTCTAGATCTTGCGGGCCGCAGTGGCATCAAACTTCCGTAGTCTCGGATCAGACGATTTTCCTGGCTTGTGATAGTTGCAGATTTCAAAAAGAATGATGGAAACTGGCAGTTTGAATGACGTCTACGTTGCCGAAAGGCAGTTCAAAAGATCAAGCGAGCGAGATCGATCAAAGCTGCGCAATTGGAGCGAATGCAACAAAATGGTCCCACGGATGCTATGGTGAAGGCATTTGCGACAACGGAAAACGCCAACTAGTTCGAGAAATCAAGCGCACTCAGGTGTTTAATTTGAGCTATCTCGATTAAGGCAAAAAGTCTGAAGGATCAACGGATTGCAGGCCGCGCCTTACCTCAAAGTGTAAGAAGCTTGGGTCGCCAGAACTGACTGCTCCGATCGTTTGGCCGCGCGTCACGCTATCATTCTTGGACACAGTTAGATCCTGTAGGTTGGTATAGACCGTCAACAGGTTATCCGGGTGTTTGATGACCACAATTGCAATCCCGTTCGTGTCTGTTGTCACTGCTGCGACCGATCCGCTGTCGGCGGCCTTTACCGACGTTCCAGCCGGCACGCCGATATCAATGCCTTCATTACGTCCCGGTGCATAGGCACGGATCACACTGCCATTGACTGGGCGAACCAAACGGGCGGCTGACGGCGCTTCTGGTGTTGCTGTTCCCAAGTCAGGTGCATCAGGTGTCTCTGGCGTATTTGCCGCCGGCGCGGTGTCATCAATTGGTAGCGGCGCTGATGCGCTTGGCGGCACAGGCGTCACTGTACCAACGCCGGGTTCTGCTGTTTGTGTCTGCGCCGGCGGCGCGCCTGCTGACTGAGGAATCAAGATAATCGATCCAACGCGGATCGTTAGATCAGATTGTAGACCATTCCACTCCGCAATATTCTGGACCGGAACGTTATAGAGCCGGCTGATCGAGAAAATTGTTTCGCCAGCTTGTACTTTGTGTTGCAACGGTTCTGCTGGCGTGACGGGCGCAGGTGCCGGTGATGCCGGAAGTGTCGTGACGGTTGGGGATTGGCTATCCACGCGATCAAGCGCTGTGGTCGCAACGTTTGTAATGTCAAACGTTTGAATTGGGCCGCCGGCAGGCTCCGTAACACGGTTTGGTAGGCCAACCACTTCATCACGGCGTAGCGGGACGTCTTGTTCGATTCCATTGAATTGGGCGAGTGCATTGGCGTCGATATTGAGGCGGCTGGCGATTGTTTGAATCGTATCGCCTGATTGCGCAACGACGACTTGATAGTTTGGATATGAGATGATGCCCCGTTCGTCAGGTGTTGGTCGCGCTGGCAAGTTTGCCACGGCCTCACTGGTGTCAAAACCGTTGCCGAGATCACGAAGATCGAAATCTGGAAGGCCGTCACATGCGGTCAAAGCCAATGTGGCCACACCACACGCTAAAATGCGGGTCATTGCCATTCTACTGCTCCTCATTACGATGCCTCTTGTTGTCCGAGGTCTATCGCATTTGATTTAGTCTGCACCGAGCCCATCAATCAAGGGGACAAATCGCACATCGCGCAGCTCTTCATAGTCGAACCCTGTTTCATGTCGGGTCACTTTTATCAAGCTTTGCACTGCGTCAGACTGTCCAACGGGTAACACCATTATACCCCCAACGCGCAGTTGCGCCAAGAGGGGGCCGGGTGGGTCTTCGGCGGCTGCGGTCAAAAGAATGCGATCAAAGGGGGCTTGGTCTGGCAATCCATGGCTGCCATCGGCGACCATTGCCGTGATATTCGGGATCGAGAGTGCGTCAAAGGCTGCTTGCGCTTCACGAACGAGGCGACGGAAGCGGTCAACCGTATAAACGCGCCGGGCCAGCTGGCTGAGGATAGCAGCCTGATATCCAGAGCCTGTGCCTATTTCGAGAACCTTACAGCGTTCATTTACCTGTAAGGCTTGTGTCATAATGCCGACGATTGACGGTTGGCTGATTGTCTGGCCACAGGCGATCGGCAAGGGTGTATCCTCATAGGCGCGTTCTGCAAAAATTCCCTGTAGAAACTTGGCGCGGTCAATTTTTTCGACTGCATTCAGCACACGTGCGTCAGTAACGCCCTTGCTGCGCAAAGCGTACAAGAATTGCATTTTTGTTTCGGCGTCAAAGGTCACCAAAGCGCTCCTGTAAGGTTTCTAGGAGTTTATGATCCGTTAGATCGGCGCGCATTGGCGTGATCGAAATATGACCATTTAGGTTTGCGTGCACATCCGTACCGAGATTCGCTGGCACATTTTGAGGGCCGCCAGTGACCCAAAGAAAACTGCGGCCGGTCGGTGCGATCTGTTCTTTTACGCCAAACGTCACGTCGTGGCGAAACCCTTGGGCGACGGCTTTGACACCTTTGACGGCGTTGGCCGGAACAGGCGGAAAATTCACGTTATAAAATAGCTGATAGTCGGCATCGTCCCAACCACCATCTTCTAAAAGGCGCTGAACGACCGACGCGCCATGCTTGCGGCTTGCTTCAAATGTGTCGCTCAACTCTCTGTTATCCGGTCCAAAATACTGGGATAGAGCAATGGAGTTGATACCTTGGAGCGCGGCCTCAATCGTGGCGCCGACAGTGCCGGAATAGAGCGTGTTTTCACCAGCGTTGTTCCCACGGTTCACACCAGACAAGATTAGATCGGGCGGTAAGCCCTTCATTACGTGGTGCAATCCGGCAAGGATGCAATCAGCCGGCGATCCTTCTAACGCAAAGCGACGGGGTCCATGCTCAGCAATCATTATTGGACGTGTGTAGTTGATACAATGGCCGACACCGGATTGTTCAAGGGCAGGTGCGACGACCCAAACTTCGCCATTGGGACCTGCAACCTCTGTCGCGATCTGTTCAAGAACCTCTAGGCCCGGGGCATTGATGCCATCGTCGTTGGTGATCAATATGCGCATTGGGGGGCCCATTCAAACTGTTGTCCCTTTGCTGTTAGTCAGCATCGGGCAAGGCGACAAGAGGCGCTGTCGTGCTTCTAGGGTGTTGTGACCGCGAAGACTCAGCCGCGCTTGGGCAGTGATGCGAGCAGCCGCTGCGCCTCTGCGTCGATATTGGCTAGCGGTTTTCGGTCTTCGCCTGGGTGGAACCGCGCCCGTAGGGCGGTTGGCATTGGCTGCGGTGTTAGGATGTGGATATGCGGGCCGGATTTGCGGTGTTCGGCCTGCCAACTGCGCGCTAGTGCCATCTGTGCGGCCTTGCTGGCGCCATAGCTGCCGTAAAAGCTGTCGCCGACACAGGGGTCGTCAAAGAACACTGCATCACCGTCCGTCCCAAGAAGCGGGCTGACGTATCTGATCAATCGGCTGGTCGCAGAGACGTTGATCGACATTGATTTTTCAAAGTCTTTTTCACCAATGTGATCAGCTGGCGCCAAGGGGGCAGCGTGAATGGCGGTATGAACCCAAAGGTCCAATCCACCCCAGCGATCATAGATAGATCTGCACAGTTGCTGCATCGCGCCGTCAATGGTGATGTCCATAGGAGCCAGCGTTGTTTGACCGCCTGCGGCTTGCATCGCGTCGTCCAGCTCTTCTAATGCGCCGGTGGTTTTGGCCACGGCGATCACATGGTGCGTCGGTGCCAATGCTTTGGCAAAAGCGGCGCCAAGCCCGCGGGAGGCGCCAGTGATGAGTGCAGTCTTGGTCATACGCGGTCTTTGAACCCTGTGTCAGGTGCGGTCAAGAGGGCTATTCGGCAGCCGTCTTAAGCTGAAAACCCTGTTCCATGACGTCTTTTGGTTCAATTGGGTAGTCGCCTGTGAAAACTGCATCATAGTAAGCGGGCGCCTTTGGATCGCGACCTTCTGGATGACCCAATGCGCGATAGAGACCATCGATGGAGATAAACTTGAGTGAGTGAACACCAAGATACTCGCACATCTCTTCTTCGCTCATGTTCGCGGCCAGAAGCTCAGCGCGGGTTGGCATGTCGACGCCAAAGAAACAGGGCCAAATCGTCGGCGGACTGGCGATGCGGTAGTGTACTTCGGACGCGCCAGCCTCAAGGAACATATCTTTGAGCTTGCGCGATGTCGTGCCGCGCACGATTGAATCGTCAACGAGAACGACCCGTTTGCCTTTGACCAACGCGCTGTTCACGTTCAGCTTTAGGCGCACACCCATGTTTCGGATCTGATCGGTTGGTTCGATAAAAGTGCGACCAACGTATTGATTGCGCGCGATGCCCATTTCGAATGGGATGCCGCTTTGCTGGCTATAGCCAATCGCACCGGGCGTTCCGCCATCGGGAACTGGGCAAACCATGTCCGCGTCAATCGGGGCCTCGCGAGCCAACTCAGCACCAATTTCTCGGCGAACCTCGTAAATGGATTTGCCGCCAAGGACTGAATCTGGGCGACTAAAGTACACATATTCAAAGATACATGGTCGCGGAGATGCCGGGTCAAACGGGAATGAAGAGTCGATCTTACCGTCAGAGATCACAACCATCTCGCCAGGCTCAATCTCTCGCACGAATTCTGCGCCAATGATGTCCAGTGCGCACGTTTCCGAGGCAAGTATTACGCCTTCGCCCAACTTGCCCATCACCAAAGGGCGTATGCCCAGAGGATCGCGCACACCAATCAATTTAGAGCGTGTCTGTGCCACAATAGAAAAGGCGCCCTCGACCTGGCGGAGCGCTTCTTTCATACGATCTGGAATGGTTTGGCCCATTGAACGTGCCATCAGATGGATGATGCATTCGCTGTCTGATGAGCTTTGGAAGATCGAGCCGCGCTCAATCAGCATACGGCGCAATGCCAGTGCGTTCGTTAGGTTGCCATTGTGGGCAATGGCCGCGCCGCCCATCGAAAATTCGCCAAAAAAGGGTTGAACATCGCGGATCGCGGTTTGGCCCTTAGATCCGGCTGTTGAGTAGCGAACATGACCAATGCCAAGCTGTCCCGGAAGGGCTGAGATGCTTTTTGCTGAGGTGAAGTTATCGCGGACAAAGCCAAAGCGGCGCTGTTGGTTAAAGCCGGTCTCATCATCGTGGGTGACGATTCCGCCAGCTTCTTGTCCGCGGTGTTGCAGGGCGTGAAGCCCAAGCGCGATAAAGTTCGCAGCGTCTGATACACCAATGACACCGAACACCCCGCATTCTTCACGCAATTTGCCTTCTTCGGCGTCAAGATCGGTGGGCAGAGTATGTGTGGACAAGGCGACAGCTCCGAATCCAATGAACAGATGCCATCTTGATAGCGGCTTCGCTTCGGCATGTCATGTCGAAGTCGCAGCTTTGTTAAATTGAAAACGTAAAATACGAAAATTGGCACACCAAAAGCATGCCAATCTCTGAAACTTTTTGATGTTAGACTATGGCTTCTTGCGTTGAGCGTGCAGACCAAGCCCAGCGATTGCAAGCAACATCAACCCGCCTGCTGCGGGCAGGGGCACAGGCGTTGTGCTGACTTCCACGCTGCCCACGCGAACGCCGCGGTTGCCGGACGCATTTGGTTCCAAGCCTGAAATCGTGAATGTCGTCATCGGTGTGTCAGATGTAAAAGTTACCGTCGTGAAAGCAGAACCACCGCCTTCAGCAGTCAGGTCGAGCGTTTGTCCGAAACCTGCAAAGCGAAAAAGCTCATCCTCGGCGCCGCTTTCGAAAATACGCGCTGAAAAGCTGTAAACGCCCTGAGCGAAAGTGAATGTCAATGACTCACCAAGGCCTAAGCGTCCGCCTTCAGGGTTTCCCCGAACACCCAAACCGCTATTGCCCCTGTTGATACGATCACCAGCAGCCGTGACAGTTAAGCCGAGGCCTGACTCTGAGTAGCTTAGCGAAGTCGAGTTGTTTCCTAGGTTTTCTTCAAAGTCATATAGAATCGTTGCAGCATGACTTGCTGATGCGGCAAATACAGCGAAAAAGGCAGCCAAAAGGCTCTTGCGAAGTAACATACGTGGTCCTCGGATCCAAAACTTAAACGGATGAATATGAGAGGACTAAGGCGCCATGTTGCTAGGAATATGGCGCTCTTATGTCATTGTTTTCGATGTTAGCTTACTGCGTTTCTGTTTCTTCAACAGGTGCACCACACTGACCAACCAATTGTTCGTACTGTGTTGTGATCCAGCTTAGCGTCGCTTCTGGGTCTTGCCCTTCAAGCTGGCCGGTCAACCTAGCGAATACTTTTGCAGAACGGCTATCTTCGATCATTGCAATTTCTTGTGTCGAAAGAACGGTTTGGTAAACGAAGAAAGCAACTGCGACCAAAAGGATCCCGCGCAAAACGCCAAATAAGAATCCGGCCCCTTGGTCTAATCCACCAAGTGCTGAGCGTTGTACGACAGTCGAGAAGAGTGGGGTGAAAATCGAAACGACAACTAAAGAGACCGCAAAGACAGCAGCAAACGCGGCGATAATCGACAATTCACAGCTGTCACCGATGAAATCACCCAAAACAGGGATTTGTTTGATCAACGGCTCGACCTGATCGGCAAAGATGAACGCGAGTATTGTCGCACCAATCCAGCCCGCAATTGCCATCGCTTCGCGCACAAAGCCACGGCTGTATGCCAACAGTGCTGAAATAACGATCACTGCGGCGACTACGCCGTCGACAAGGGTGAAACCGTCCATATTAATACTCCAATGGGGCCGTTACTGGGCGCCGAATACGTCTTCTACAAAGGAGGCCAAGTCCGCCATTTGGCGCAGAGCCATCCCTGTCGCCGCTCCTTTTTTCGGAGTGTGCGACGAAATTGCGGACGTAAAACCAAGTTTTTCGGCTTCTTTCAATCTATTTTCGGTTTGGGACACAGGTCTAAGTGCACCGGACAGTGAGATTTCGCCGAAAATCACGGCTTCTTTTGGTAGCGCCGCGTCCTCGCGCGCTGAGACAAGCGCCGCTGCGATGGCAAGGTCTGCTGCTGGTTCTGTAATGCGCAAACCCCCTGCTACGTTGAGATATACGTCCAATCCTGTGAACGGCACACCGCAGCGAGATTCAAGGACAGCTAGGATCATAGCAAGGCGTCCGCCATCCCATCCGACGACTGATCGGCGGGGTTGGCTGTGTGGCGAAGGTGCCACAAGCGCTTGGATCTCACATAGCATCGGTCGGCTGCCTTCGATGCCGGCAAAGACCACAGATCCCGGTGCGGGATCGCCGCGATCACTTAGAAATAGGGCAGAGGGGTTTTTGACTTCAGCCAAACCTTTACCTGTCATTTCAAAGACGCCTATTTCATCTGCGGGCCCAAATCGGTTTTTCACGGCGCGTAAAAGGCGGAACTGATGGCCGCGCTCGCCTTCGAAGTACAAAACAGTATCGACCATATGTTCGACCACGCGTGGTCCGGCAATCGCGCCTTCTTTCGTGACATGCCCAACCATGACGATGGCAATGCCATGCTGCTTTGCAAAGGTTGTGAGTTCGTGCGCGGATGAGCGCACTTGGCTGACGCTGCCGGGGGCGCTTTCGACGTTGTCGGCCCACATGGTTTGGATTGAGTCGATGATCGCGAAGTCGGGTTTTTCGGCTTCGAGTGTTGTGAGGATGTTGCGCAGGTTGGTTGCAGAGGCAAGTTGCACAGGGCTTTCGGTGAGGCCCAGACGGCGCGCGCGCATTTGGATTTGGGCGTTTGATTCCTCGCCCGAGATATAGATGACCTTTAGCCCGTTGCGAGCAAAGCGTGCGGCGGCCTGTAGCAGGAGGGTCGATTTGCCGATGCCGGGGTCACCGCCCACCAGCAGGGCTGAGGCTTTGACCAAGCCGCCGCCCAAGACGCGGTCAAGCTCTGCCACTCCTGATAAGGTGCGCGGTGGGTCTTTTTCCTGAGTTGCGAGGTCCGTTAGTTCAATTGTCGTCCCGCGGTGCTTACCGAGAGATTTGGATTTGGGGCCGCTGGAAAGGGCTTTGAGCTCGGCAATTGTGTTCCACGACTGGCAGGTGTCGCATTGACCCGCCCATTTCGTTGTCACTGCGCCGCAGTTGCTACATGAATAACTGATATCTTTAGCCATATTGCCTTGTGCCTTATCGCGGATAAAGCCGCAATGGGCGCGAGCTATCTGGTGCTTTTATCAGTGCGTTCTGTCAAAGCGGAGATGAAGATCGAGGCGATGATGCAAGCACTAAAGAAATAGAGACCCCAAGCGGTCTCGACTTTGCCAATTCCGACGCCTTTGACGACCACGATATAGAGCGCAATGAGAAAGACATCTGCCATTGCCAGCTTTCCCATCCAAGACAAGACTGGCAGCGTTTTCTCTTTGAGAAGATTAAAATGCACCAGCGCAAGGCCGATCGTTTTTAGGTAGGGTGCAAACAGGGCAAACACCGTCACCAAAAGCGCGAGTATGATGTCGCTTTGCCAGAGGGCCTGAAGGCCGGAAATGACGCTGATTTCGGAGAGACCGAAGAGCGGGAGCAAGCCAGCGCGCATCAAGGGGGCGAACCAAGCCATTGGAAAGAGGATCAAAAGCGCGAGATTGGCGAATTTAAGGGTGGTGGTCATTGGGATCCGTCTCGATTGGTTGCCCGGTTATGAAAGCACGTAAGTCGGGCAGATCTGTGGCGGCCATGTCGGAGGGCGCACCTTGCCAGCGGATGACGCCGTCTTTTAGGAACGCGACCTGATCTGCGATGGCGTGGGCGGAGGACATATCATGGGTGATCGTGAGGGTCGTTGCGCCCAATTCGTCGACGATGTCGCGGATCAACGTGTTGATCTGCGTGGCGCGCAAGGGATCGAGGCCGGTTGTGGGTTCATCAAAGAAGATAATTTCGGGATCGGCGGCGATGGCGCGGGCCAAACCTGCGCGTTTGCGCATACCGCCTGACAGCTCGGAGGGGTATTGGTCGGCGGTTTTGTTGGCCAATCCCACGCGGTCCAGTTTGTTCAAGGCGCGATCACGGGCTTGGGCGCGGGGCATTCCAGACTGAAGGTGCTGAAAGGCGACGTTTTCCCAAACGCGCATCCCATCAAACAAGGCCGCGCCTTGGAACAACATGCCAAAGCGATCCAGAAATTGCGGTGGGTGCGCGGGCGCGCCGTCCACCGTAAGTGTCCCGCGATCCGGGGTTTCCAGACCAAGGATGCATTTCAACAGGACAGATTTTCCGCTGCCAGATGCGCCAATCAACACAAGGCTTTGACCCTTTGGGATCTCAAGCGTCACGCCGGATAAAACCGGGGTGCCGTCAAAGGCTTTGTGGAGGTCGCGGATATCGATCATAGGGAAAAGAATGCCTCTGTCAGGAGGAAATTCGCGGCCAAGATCAAAACAGACGCCGCAACAACCGCTGTTTTGGTTGCGTGGCCAACGCCCATTGCGCCGCGCGAGGAGCGCATCCCGAAATAGCAGCCCATTAGGGCGGCAATACATCCAAATACCGCGCCTTTGGTCAAGGATGAAACGATGTCGGGCGTTTCAAGGAAAGACAGGGTGTTTTGCAAATAAGGCGCGCTGGTGAAGCCCAAGCGCGTTGTGGCGACCAAATAGCCGCCCAAAATGCCGATAATGTCCCCAATCGCCACCAAGACAGGGGTCACGATGGTTGCAGCCAGAACCCTTGGCACGGTCAGGAGTTTAACCGGGTGCGTTGAAAGAGTGATCAAAGCGTCGATCTGTTCTGTGACTTTCATCGTCGCGATTTCGGCGGCTATCGAGGATGTGACCCGCGCGGCGAGCATCAGCCCGACCAGAACCGGACCCAATTCGCGCACCATCCCAATAGCAACGATTTGAGGAACGGCGGCTTCGGCCTCGAAGCGAGCGCCGCCTGAATAGATCTGAAGCGCAAGCGCGCCCCCTGTAAAAAGGGCCGTTAACCCAATGACAGGTAACGATAAAAATCCGATCTGAAAGATCGACTGTCCTAAGGCGCGCCCATAAAAGGGCGGCGTTACGCAGTGTTTGAGAGTGTCCACCGCAAAAAGACCGACCCGACCGATGGCAGCCAGACCAGAGAGGGCCGCAGCACCGAAAAGGGCCAGAAACCGGATCATTGCCCCTTGTATCGGCGCGTATACCGCGAGCCCAGAGATGTAAGGATTTCATATCCAATTGTGCCTGCGACATCGGCCAATTGATCAACGCCTTGTTGCGGGCCCACCAGTGTCAGGGCCTCGGGCGTTTCTTTGAGGTCGGTGACGTCGACTGTGATCAGATCCATCGAGACGCGCCCAACAAGCGGACAGGGTTGATCGCCGTACCAAAAGGTTGCTTTTTCAGACATCGCGCGGATGAGACCATCAGCGTAACCACCTGATACCGTTGCGATTTTTGAGTGGCGATTGCATTGCCATGCATTGCCGTATCCGACGACTTCTCCGGCCTCTAGATGGCGGATTTGAATGACAGGCAGATCGATTTGGACGACGTCGCGGGCCTCTTCAAAGGGCATACCGCCATAAAGGCCGATCCCCGGGCGACATAGATCAAAGTGATAGTCTGCGCCCAGCAATGTGCCACCGGTCGCCGCCAGCGAACGCGGTGTTGAAATGCCGTCCGTCATTTGATGAAAGACGTCCAGTTGATAGCTGTTCATTGGGTGATCGGGTTCATCGGCACATGCGAGGTGGCTCATCACCAGTGTTGGGCGCTGTGCGAGGGCAATTTGGGCGATGGCGGCCCATTCATCCCATTCCATGCCCAAACGGTTCATGCCTGTATCAAGCTGAAGTCCAAAGGGATGGCCGGGCAACGCCTCGAGATGGCGGGTGACCTGATCGATCGAATTGAGCATTGGGGTCAGCGTAAGATCAGAGATCGTATCGGTGTCACCGCGCATATGCCCGCCAAACACGCTGATATCTGGGCCAGGGCCGAGCGCCTGACGCACCGCAGCGCCTTCTTCTGCAACGGCGACGAAAAACTTGCGGACACCAGCCTGCGCCAATGCTGTCGCCACGCGACCCGATCCTAGACCATAGCCATCAGCCTTGATCACTGCGGCGGTTTCGCAATTCGTCTTTGCATCCAAAGCGCGCCAGTTTGCCACCAGCGCCGCCAGATCAATAGTTAGGTGTCCCGTACTCATTCCAGCGTTTTGACAGGGCGCGGATTGCGCGGCAAGGGGGATATCGCACTTCGTGAGGGTATGAGTGTTGGCACAAGCGGGAAACGGCCTTAAATTTCAAGGAAATGCTGAGGGGAGGAAAACACATGCAAGCACAGGCTAGGACCCCGTGCCGGACGCCCGCAGCGGGCAAAACAGGCGTTACGAATATTCCGACGTGGAAGTTTGAAATGCTTCGCGAGCATATCTTAGACCTCGTCGGCGGGGCGTCAGAGGGCGGGTTTGCTTTTTCTGAGTTGAATAGCGCCGTTGCGGATCGTCTGAGCGACGACGAAAAAGCGAATTTAGGGTCGATAGGCTGGCACACCACGACCGTAAAGTTAGAGATGGAAGTCGCAGGCGACATTGTGCGCGCAGAGGGTGTTTCGCCACAGCGGCTACTGTTGGGGTCAGCGGCGACCTAGAATTCTTGGTCACCGTCCTGCTGCCACGGTTTCACAAGGTTGCCAAAGCGTGTGAAGCGGCCCTCAAAGCTGAGCTCGACAGTGCCAATGGGGCCGTGGCGCTGTTTGCCGATGACGACTTCGGCTTTGCCGTGCAAGCGTTCCATCTTTTCCTGCCATTCAGCCATTTTTTCCATCTCGTGATCACCGGGCTTTTCTCGTTCGGCGTAGTATTCCTCACGGAACACGAACATGACGACGTCGGCGTCTTGCTCGATCGAGCCTGATTCACGCAGGTCAGATAGTTGTGGGCGTTTATCTTCGCGGTTCTCCACCTGACGCGATAGCTGGGAGAGCGCGATCACCGGGATTTGCAATTCTTTCGCAATCGCCTTTAGACCCATGGTGATTTCAGAAATCTCGTTGACGCGATTTTCAGAGCGACCGGTGCCGCGCACGAGCTGTAAGTAGTCTACGATTAAGACATCGAGGCCATGGGTCCGCTTAAGACGGCGCGCGCGTGCTGCCAGCTGAGAAATTGGCAAGGCAGGGGTGTCGTCAATGAATAGCGGACAAGCTTCGAGTGCTTTGGCGGCCTCAACAAACCTACGGAATTCAGGTTCTGTCATGTCGCCGCGTCGGATCTGTTCTGAGGGAACCTCGGAGGCTTCTGATAGAATACGTGCGGCGAGCTGTTCGGCGCTCATCTCAAGTGAGTAGAAACCAACAACGCCGCCATCAACTGCGCCTTCGGTGCCATCGGGCAGAATGCCTTTGCGGTAAACTTTTGCAATATTGAACGCGATGTTAGTGGCGAGGGACGTTTTCCCCATAGAAGGACGACCCGCCAGGATCAAAAGGTCTGACTTGTGAAGGCCACCCAATTTGCGGTCCATGTCAATGAGGCCTGTAGAAACACCTGACAGCTGACCATCTCGCTGATAAGCAGCGTTGGCGACATTAACAGCGTCTGTTACAGCCTTAAGAAAACTTTGGAATCCGCTTTCCGAACTTCCTTGCTCGGCAAGGCGATAGAGCTCTTGTTCGGCTTCGACGATTTGTTCTCTTGGTTCGCTGTCTACAGCGACACGGCCTGCTTTTTCCGCAATGGCTTGGCCAACTTGGATCAATTCGCGGCGGATCGCAAAATCATAGATCATCTGGGCATAGTCGCGCGCAGCAAAGGCTGAGATCGCGGCGCCTGCGAGACGGGCCAAATAGGCTGGGCCGCCGAGTTCTTTGAGACCCTCATCGTCTTCTAAGAATGCTTTTAGCGTCACTGGCGAGGCGAGTGCGTTTTTTGCGATCCGGTTAGAGGCTGTTTCAAAGATCCGCGCGTGGACAGGATCATAGAAGTGTTGGGGGCCAACGATTGAGGCAATTCGGTCAAAAATGTCGTTGTTGGTCAGGATCGCGCCCAACAGCTGCTGTTCGGCTTCGACCGAATGCGGCATGGTTTCGCCTTCTGCGGCTTCGATTCCAGTGGCGTTGAATTGCGTGATCTCGTTCATCGTCTTTGTCCTGATTGGCCTAGGGATGTCTTATCCAAGAACACCGCGCAGGGCTATCTGAGTAAGTCTGGGGATAAGCCGCCCTAAGCCTGTGTGCATAACCCTGGGGGCCGATCCTGGACTCAAGATGTAGCATGGTGACTGCATCAAAGCCACAAAATAACAGGATCAGCCGCGATTCGTGACATCTAGTCGCGTGGTTTTCTGTGGAAAAAAACTTAGGCGGGCGACCAGCCGTTTGGATCGTTCAGATAAGCTTCAACAGCATCAAGGGTTTGCGCGTCATAGGCGTTGCGCGCCTTGGCCTCGGCTAGGACGTCCCACCAAGTGCACAGACTCAAGAGCTGTACGCCATGGTCGCCCAGTGTTTTTTCAACGCCCTCAAAAATACCGTAGTAAAAGATCACAGCCGTAGCGTTACAGGTCGCGCCCGTTTCGCGGATTGCATCTACGAAGGACAGTTTTGACCCGCCGTCTGTAGTGAGGTCCTCGACCAAAATCACGCGTTGGCCCTCAGTCATAACACCTTCAATGCGCGCGTTACGGCCATAGCCTTTGGGCTTTTTGCGCACGTAAGTCATTGGCAATGCCAAACGTTCTGCGATCATCGCGCCGAAAGGGATACCCGCGGTTTCGCCGCCAGCGACATTGTCAAAGGCTTCAAAGCCGGCTTCGCGCATGATTGTGACCGCTAGGAAGTCCATCAATGTACTGCGGATCCGCGGAAATGATATGAGCTTACGGCAATCGACGTAGGTTGGCGCCTGTTTGCCGGAGGCATGCGTGAATGGCTCTTTCGCATTAAAATCAATTGCCCCAATTTCAATCAGCATACCTGCGGTGAGACGGGCGATTTCTTCTTTGCTGGGAAAGGAAGAGGGGATCATGCGTGTGCCTTTTCTTTAGTGTGGATCAATGTGCCAGTGGAGCGGGAAACCGGGGTTAAAAACTGTGACGGGACCGTCAGCAGTCTCAATTCGGTCGGGATAGGGTACAGGGTCGCCTTTGCGCAGGATCATCATCGCGTCGTTCGGGGCTAGTCCATAGAATGCTGGGCCGTTTAGCGATGTGAAGGCCTCTAGTTTGCGCAATGCACCGGCAGCGTCAAAGACTTCCGCCAGACAGGACATCGTGTTGGTGGCCGAAAAGACACCGGCACAGCCACATTCCTGAAGTTTGTTGGCATCCGTATGTGGCGCGCTGTCAGTCCCCAAGAAAAATCTCTTGTCACCCGAGATCGCGGCCTGAACTAATGCAACACGGTGCTTTTCACGTTTCGCGACGGGTAGGCAGTAGTAGTGCGGCTTTATACCCCCGGCTAGGATATGATTCCGGTTGATGATCAAATGGTGTGTTGTGATCGTCGCCGCCAGATTTTTGCGATTGTCGCGCACATAGTCCACCGCATCCTCAGTGGTGACGTGTTCCATCACGACCTTGAGGTCTGGGTTCTTTTTGCGAATTGGCTTGAGAACTTGATCAATAAACGCAGCTTCGCGATCGAAGATGTCTATGTTGCTGTCCGTCACTTCGCCGTGGACACAGAGGGGCATCCCGATCTGAGCCATACGATCAAGGACGGGGCGGACCTTGTCGAAGTCGCGAACGCCAGAGGCAGAATTGGTTGTGGCACCGGCAGGGTATAGTTTAACCGCCGTCGCAATCCCGCTGGCAAACGCAGTCTCGACGTCATTCGGGTCTGTCTCTTCTGTCAGGTAAAGCATCATCAGCGGCGTGAAATTGCTGCCATCGGGGCGGGCTGAATCAATACGCTCTCGATATGCTTTTGCATCTGCCGCGGTGACCACCGGAGGTACGAGGTTTGGCATCACGATCGCACGCTCGAAATGGCGCGTGGTCTCAGGCAAGACCGCTTGCATCATGGAGCCATCACGTAAGTGTAGGTGCCAATCATCTGGGCGGCGGATAGTGAGTTCGGTAATGATCTTATCTGGCATATCTGTGAACTACACCGCATTTTCAGCGGTGACCATAGGCAGATAATGCCCCCTTGCGGCCCATTGGCGTTTTTAGCATCATAAATCGAATTGAATTTGCAGGAGGCTTAGATGCTTGGGTTCTTGATTTCAGCCGCATTTGGATATGCAGCGCCACATTTGCAGAAACCGTTGGCTGAACCTGTGGCAAAAGCACTGGAAGGCAAAATTAACATTAGCCAGACTGAATTGCCTGTTCTTAGCTTTATGATTGCTCTGCTACTCGCAGCCATTGTCTGCGCGGCACTAGACGCCGGAAGCACTTTTGGTCTCGTTATCGGGGCTGCGCTTGGCTTCTTTGGAACGCGTATTTTCGAAATGGTAAAGGATGCAATCGACGGTCGTCGAGAATCATAACAGTCTACTGTGCCGCTGTTTTCGGCACTTGTATGTCGTGAGGGACGATACCTTCGGTTTTCAGGTCTTCCAAGTGGGTTTCAAAGAAGGAATCTTCTCGGTCACGCAGGACGAAAAAACAAAGGTTAGCGGCTAATTGTGGGTGGCCGGCGTTGATTGCACGCGTGTACAGCCGGCGTAAATAGCGGTCATGAGCCCGTCTTGCGCGCATTAATCGAGCGAACTTAACAGAACTCAAGCGGCCATCCATCGCGGCCAAAAGCATATCATCGTGAATGCCCAAGCTATCGAATATGTGCTCAATATTGTGGCCCATACTGCGTGCATGTAGCAGCGATACGTTGGGTCGAGAGAATAGTGCACCGTGCGCCGCATCCAGTGTTTGCGTAGGGTCATAGACGATGTAGGCCTGTTCAGCTGCGTCCACCATTTCTGGCGCAAACCCATAACGGCTTGTAAAATCAAATCTTCGGAATTTTTTGAAACGTGCGTCAAATCCGGCAATCTTGGGGTCAAGCGTGGCTTGCGGTCGAATAGCTAAAACACGCGCGCCAGGGCTTGCCACGCTAAAGGCAGCGGCAGCGTATCCGCCTGCACTCGATCCGTAAAAAAGAACATCGTCGAAGTTTTCAAAGAAGCCCTCGTCGATCAGATCATCAAAATACGCGAATATATCCGGCGTACGAAACCAGCTATCGCTGTTTGATACGATTGTTAGGCAAGACCAACCTTCTTCGCGGGCATACAGAAAGCCACGGGGTTCAGCAGCAAGTCGCGAGTTGCGGATGCCATCGACACTGTCAAAAGTCACAAGAAGTTTTGGTCCGGCCTTTAGAAAATAGGCTGTATGGTTTGTGTCCAGTTGTTCGACGCTTCCAAACTCATGCGCGATTTCGTGCATGCGATTTGACCAATCCCTGACGGAAAGTCCCTTCAGTTTGGGTTCGAAGTCCAGCAGAATGTCTTCCATTTTAAATTCCAATTACAACTCGCAAACAACTGGCTTTCTTATTCCCCGCCGAATACGGCGAAAGTGGGAGGTCGTCACGACGTAACCAAGGAGAATCTCGTCTTTTACAATGACAAAGACAGGATACCCGATTGATATCGTCCACAATGGCGTCAAAAACCACCTATGACTACCAAAAAGAGAAACAATCACTATGTCCACACCGGGACCAAAGCTTGGTGACACTGATATGTTTTACAAACCTTGCTTTCAAATGGTGTCAATTTGCTACACAGACCCTATGTGCCCAAAATGAGCATCGCAGTGAAAGAGTATTTGCATGAGCAAAACTGAAAAAGAGCTTTTGGAAGTTGCGCTATCTTGGTCGCGTGCTGGAAAGCGCATTGCAATCGCCAGTGTTGTCGAAACGTGGGGCTCTGCTCCACGCGCAGCCGGAAGCTTGTTAATCATCGATGAAGATGCTCGAATGGAAGGATCCGTGTCTGGTGGCTGTGTCGAGGGCGCCGTCGTCGCTGAAGCTATAGATGCAATCAGCATCGGTACATCGCGCATGCTAACCTATGGAGTGGCTGATGACGCAGCTTTTGGTGTCGGTTTGGCCTGTGGCGGCGAGATTAAGATTCTTGTTGAGCCTGTCGGGTCAGTTTTGCCGCTAAATTTGTTAGAAGAGCTAGTAGCGCTTGCCGTCGCAAAGAGCCCTGTCGCTTATGTTGTAGATATGGACAGTGGTGCGCGTCGGATCGCAAGACCGGATGAGTTCCCAGAACGCTTTCGGTTGGACCGCTCTGGGATAGAGGAAGATGGCAATACCTTTGTTCGGATTCACAACGCCCCTTTGCGTTTGGGAATTATTGGGGCCGTGCACGTTGCACAACATCTTGTACCGATGGCTCAAGCGGTTGGGTTCGATGTGACCGTCATCGATCCACGCACCGCATTTGGAACAGAGGAAAGGTTTCCATCAGTCGCTTTGGTCGATGATTGGCCGGACACAGCGATCCGCAACTTTGCGCCTGACCAAAGAACGGCGATTGTGACACTTACACATGACCAAAAGCTAGATGAACCTGCGCTGGTAGAGGCGTTAGCAACAAATGCCTTCTATATCGGTAGCCTTGGGTCACGCAGAACTCAGGCCCAACGCAAAGGCCATTTAAGGGCGCTAGGCGTTGAGGAAAGTGCACTGGACCGGATTCACGGCCCAGTGGGGTTGGCAATAGGCGGGCGCACTCCCGCTGAGATAGCAGTCAGCATTATCGCGGAAATCGTAAAGACGCTTCGCGCCGGCGAGTAGGGCGCTCAAATGCTATGCGCGCTGTCTTTTCGCGAGCGCATCAATAGCGGCGCTAAAGTCCGCGCCCGACATTTGTTCGTTCAACGCTTTGTGGAACAGGTCGGCTTGCGTTGTTGGGACAAGCCCGCCGATCGGTGGGTCGCTATCGAGATTTGTCGGGAAGGAATAACCTTCTGCGCAACAAGCGATCGCTGCAGCACGTTCGGCCTCGGACTGTTCGATGTCACTAATGACAGGATACAACGCCTTGCACATCGCCGCGCGGTCGACTGTTTCAATTGACCGCCCCATGGCAGATCCAACTTGCAGTAAGTTTACCAAACGGTGGATGTCGCTGGATTTGTTTTCGCCTGCCGCATGAAACAAGGCCGGGTTAAAAAACAACATGTCTCCCTTGGATAAGGGAACTTGCACGAAGTGCTCCTCAAAGAAATCTTGGAATTCTTGTTTACGGTAGGCCATGTATCCCGGGCGATAGGATTGGGAAAACGGCAACAGTTTTGTCGGACCACTTTCAATCGGGGTTTCACCATGTGCAATGCCCCCTTGTAGCGTCAATACAGGTGATAGGTCATGGACATGTGCCGGAAAGGCCCCCGCGATTGCTTCTGTCTGAAAGCCAAGGTGATAGTCACGATGCGCCGTTTGGGCCGCACCGCCTGGATGTACCAGATTGACCTGTGCTGTCATTTGGAAATGCGGACCCAACCACGCCTCGCTTACGGTTTGCAAGGCGACATTTCCGAAATATTCTGCAAACAGGCTCGGGTCTTTCATGCAAAGCTTTTGCAATGAATTCCAAACCCGATCATTGCTACCAGCGGCGGCAAAGTGGTCACCTCCTTGTCCGAACGCTATTCTCTCTTCAGCAATGATCTCGTTATAGATCTCGGTCACTTTATCGATGCATGACGTATCCGTGTAGGCAGACCGCAAAACAACAACGCCAGCCCCTTTCATCATCACCTGCGCCCATTCTGCCATTAGGTCGCGTCGCGCTGGGCCGGACATTACATCGGTCAGGCTGGGGACATCATAGATCGGGATATTGCTTTGAATATCGTGCGAGAATGGAACGCTTTGCGCAGTCGTAGTTTGGTCCACATGGGATGCAAACTCAGTAATGTCGCAATGGCTTTGATCAAAATAGGCGGTCATAGTGTTCTCCCTTTGAGGCGACACTGATCGTTTTTGATCTGGCGGTCTGTCTTAAAATACATCAAAAACACATCAATGACGCATCGCTTTCCAATTAAAGAGATTGCCGCTCAGGCAGGCTTGTCGACGGCGACCATCGACCGTGCACTGAACGCGCGTGCCCATGTGAGTGCACAAACGCAGGCGCGTGTGGAGGCCGCGATCACCGAACTCGTGGCGCAAGAACAGCAATTGTCAGCCAGAGGACGCAGGTTGTTCTTTGATGTTGTCGTTGAGGCCCCTGAACGATTTGCGCGCGAAGTGCGTCGCGCAACCGAAGTTATTTTGCCAAACTTTGCGCCCTTGAACTTGCGTGCTCGGTTCGCAGGGCAAGAAACGATGACCGATCAAGAAGTCTTGGCAGTGCTGCGCCGCATAGCAAAGCGGGGAAGTCATGGCGTTTGCCTTAAGGTGCGCGATACAGTTGGCATCCGTCAGGGTGTCGCTGATCTGCATGCGCGCGGGATTCCAGTGGTAACCTTAGTCACCGATGTGCCTGGCTCAGATCGCATTGCCTACGCAGGGCTTGATAATGTGCAAGCAGGACTGACTGCAGCAGTAATCGTAAAGCGCGAGATCAAGCGCGGCACTGTTCTGGCGACCATCAGCAACCATGCATTTGAGGGAGAAGATGCGCGCTGGGCTGCATTCAGCAGTGGTCTTGGAGATGAATTTGAGGTGCTATTGGCGCGTGAAGGGGCTGGCCTGAACGCAGATACTGGTCGCGCCGTCGATGATTTACTGGATGGCAGTGCAAATATAGACGCAGTCTATTCGATGAGTGGCGGGAATCGTGCGATCACTGCAGCGCTTGATCGGTTCGGTCCGAAGCCATTAGTCTATATCGCCCATGACTTGGATACTGATAACATTGCCCTGTTGCAGGCTGGGACGATATCGCATGTGCTTTACCACGATCTAGAACAAGACATGACCCAAGCGATGCGTCATTTGTGCGGATTTCATAAGGCTTTGCCCACCCCAAAAGACGTCGGACGCTCAGATGTTCAAATCATAATGCAAACGAACATTCCACGAAGGTTCCGATACTAAAAGACCCTGCGCTGGGCACAGGGTCTTTTTTCGATTAATTTGGTTACTGCCCTACTTTGGTAGGGGACCGATCAACATAACCATCTGACGGCCTTCCATCTTCGGGAAGTTCTCGACCTTACCGGTCTCTTTTGTGTCTTCGGCAACGCGTTCCAGTAGCTGGCGACCCAATTCTTGGTGCGCCATCTCACGACCGCGGAATCTCAGTGTGATTTTCACTTTGTCGCCGTTCTCAAGGAACTTATAGACATTGCGCATTTTCACATCATAGTCGTGGTTGTCCGTATTTGGACGGAACTTCACTTCTTTGATCTCAATGATCTTTTGCTTCTTACGTGCCTCAGCTTCTTTTTTCTGAGTCTCGTATTTGAATTTGCCAAAATCCATAATTTTGCAGACTGGCGGATTTGCGTTGGGCGAGATTTCAACCAGATCCAATCCGGCGTCTTCTGCCATCACCATCGCTTTTTCAGGCGTGATAAGACCGACATTTTCGCCCTCGGCGCCAATAAGTCGGATTTGATCTGCCCGGATACGTTCGTTTACGCGGGGGCCGGTGTCGCGCTGTGGAGGCGCATTGTGTGGTCTGCGTGCTATGGTTTTCGTCCTTTTGCAATTTTAGTTGTTGGCACAAACTAGTGAGACAACGCTGTGGCTTCAACCCGCAAAAAAGAGCCGATGCAAGTAGTTTTCCCCTTATTCGGCCATTCAACTCTTCCCATCTTACTGACATAGGGTGAAAAGCGGTCGCCTCCCGGCTGCTTGGGATAAATTTGAAAGGAACTCTCGATGAGAGCGATTATAATTCTGGCTGTAGCGGCCGTGCTTGGATTCTTTGGCTACCAATATGCAGTTAACGGCAAAGCGCCGGGCGAAGCTGTCGGAGTAGCGACTGATGCAGCATCCGATATGGCGGACAGCGCGGGTGAAATGGCCGGCGACGCAGCCGATGCCGTTGCAGACACGGCTGGTGATGCAGTTGAAGGTGCATCTGACGCTGCTTCTAGTGTTACCGACGGTGTGGCCGACGCCGTTGAGGGCGCTACTGATGCTGCGACTGATGCTGTTGAGGGTGCGGTCGAAACCGCTACGGACGCCGTTGAAGGTGTTGTTGACGGCGTTGCTGACGCAGCTGAAGGTGCCGTCGAGGCGGCAACTGACGCTGTTGAAGGCGCAGCAGATGCCGCCAACGACGCGGTAGAAGGCGCTGTCGAAGCTGCAGGTGATGCAGCGGATACTGCGACTGAAATGGCAACAGATGCTGCCGATACGGCTGCTGATGTCGCTTCAGACGCGGTTGAAACAGCGACGGATGCAGCAACTGATGTTGCAGAAGGTGCGACTGAAATGGCGACTGATGCAGCAGATACTGCGACTGATGCCGCTGCTGATGCGGTCGAAGGTGCAACGGAGATGGCCACTGATGCTGCGGAAACAGCAACAGAAGCTGCAGGTGATATCGTTGATGCGACGACTGATACGGCTGCTGACGTTGCAGAAGGCGCAACTGAAATGGCGACTGATGCAGCTGATACGGTTGCAGATACTGCAGATACGGCGGCAGACGTTGCCTCTGATGCGATGGACACTGCGACCGAAGCCGCCGACACGGCGACAGATGCAGCTTCCGATGCGACTGAGACCGCGACAGATGCGGCTGCGGACACTGCAGAAGCGGCGGCTGACGCTGCTGCCGAAGGCTCTGACAGCATGATGCAGCAACTGTTGTCCGTAGATGGTTTTGACGCTGGTAAAGTTGGCGAAATGATCGCTGGTTCAGATCTTGGCGATTTGCAGAAAACGACGCTGACAACATTGCTTGATAGCGTAAAGGATAATCCTGATGCGCTTGCGGGCGTTCTGGATCAGGTCAAGTCTGCGCTTGGCATGTAAGCCTAAACGACTTTGAAACGACAAAGGCCGCGTGACGTACCACGCGGCCTTTTTTATTGTCTCGATTGCGGTGGCGTTAGCCCACGAAAGCCTTTTCGATCACGAATTGCTGCGGGTCAGAATTTGCGCCTTCTTTTAGACCTGCCTTTTCCATCAACGCCTTGATATCTAGGTTGAAATTCAATGAACCACAAACCATCGCACGGTCCGTTTCAGGGTTGAGTGGCGGCACGCCGAGATCAGAGAACAGTTCTCCGTTCTCGATGAGTGTCGTGATGCGACCCATCTTTGGGCTCTCTTCACGTGTTGTCGTAGGGTAGTATTTGATCTTATCAGCAAAGCCTTCGCCCATGAGTTCGGTCATCAGCTCATCGGTTTTGAGGTTTTCGATCAATTCGCGTCCATAGGTCAATTCGTCGACGTCGCGGCATGTGTGAGTTATGATGACTTCATCATAGTCTTCAAATGTCTGAGGTTCGCGTAGCAAAGACGCGAACGGTGCAAAACCGGTTCCGGTCGCAAAGAAATAGAGCCGTTTACCGGGCAACAAGGCATCATGCACCAAAGTGCCAACAGGTTTGGGACGCAAAATGATCTCATCACCCGGTTTGATGTGCTGTAACTTTGAGGTCAAAGGGCCGTCGGGTACTTTTATAGAATAGAATTCCATCTCTTCGTCCCAGGCAGGGGATGCAATCGAGTAGGCGCGCAAAAGCGGCTTTTGCTTGCCGGTCTCGGGATGAGGGTCGCCCATCAGGCCGATCATCACGAATTCACCTGAACGAAACCGCAGAGAGGCTGGGCGTGTCACGCGGAACGAAAACAGACGATCCGTATAGTGTTTCACTTCTGTCACGGTTTGCGCATCGGGCAGGGTCGGGACGGCTTTGGCGGTGGCTTCGTTCACTGGAGTTTGCTCTGTCATCAGTTTCAATCACAGCTGCTCTCAGCTGCGCCTTACGGTTAATCGGTTTGGGGAGAGGATTAAAGAGGCGTTATCCGCGCATGCGGGCCTGATAGTCATGGGCTTTCCAATCAGCGCGGAACAGCCACTGGTCCTCAGGCTGGCGCGCGGCGAGGGCGTCGTCGATTTCGACTTCGTCAAACCCACTGCGACGCGCCATTGCGTATTGATCCGCTAGGACATGCCCGCGTGCGCGCAAGCGGCCCTGGAACCCAGCGCGGCGCAACATTGCTGCGAGAGTGAATCCACGCCCATCAGCCGCAGAAGGAAAATCAATGCGGATCATGGGCGCGTTGGTCAGACCGGACAAAACATCAGGCGTAGCGTCTGAGGGCAAATCAATCGCATATGCGCTGTCATTGGCAGCGCAGTCTGACAACGCAACAAAGTTGCCAGAATAATCATCGGTCGCAAAACCTGTGTCAGTGACGATCGTGCTCATGCTGTTACCTCGGATGTGCGGACAGATCCGCCTTCAAAATGAATGCCGCATTCGGTCTTTTCTGACCCTTTCCAGCGGCCTGCGCGTTGATCTTCGTGATCGCCAACGCGGTTTGTGCAAGGGGCACAGCCGATAGACGGATAACCCTGTGCCACCAATGGGTGGCGCGGTAGATTGTGCGCCGTCATGTAGGCGGCGATATCCTCTGGCGTCCAATTGGCCAGCGGGTTGATTTTTATCCGGCGGTTGACATCTTTTTCGAAAAGCGGAAGTTTAGTGCGTTGCCCGCCTTGGAACTGCTTGCGGCCTGTGATCCAGCCGTTGAAGTCCTTGAGCGCGTTTTCAAGCGGTTCGACTTTGCGCAGGGTACAGCAAGCCGTAACGTCGGCCTGGTGCAAGAGCCCGTCGACATCGCGTTCAAAGACAGCGGCGCGTGCAGGGCGGATGACCCGCACATCGGTCAGGCCGAGGAATTCTGACACATCGCGTTGATATTGAAGCGTTTCTTCGAACAGCATTTCAGTGTCGAGGAAGATCACAGGCGTGGCTGGGTCGATCTGCGCGATCATATGCAGCAAGACGACGCTTTCGGCACCAAATGAGCTGACCATAGCGATTTTACCGATTTGGACGTCGTCCAAAGCGTGTTTCAAGACCGTTTCTGCATCGCTTTTGCGGTGCAGAAGGTTTCTGCGATCTGCGAGTTCCTTAAGCGGCATTTGCTTCGGCCTTTGCTGGGTAAAGAATGACTTTGAATGGATCCATGCCGACGCGGCGGAACGTCTCGATGAATGTTTCGTCATCGCTTGCACGGATGTCGAGGTATCCAAGGACAAGGCGTTCAATCGCTGGGATGATTTCATCCGCTGTGAAACCCGGACCTGCGCGTTCGCCGATGGCTGCATCTTGTGTGCCGTCGCCGCCGAGCGTGATCTGGTAGTTTTCAACGCCTGCACGGTCGAGACCAAGAATCCCGATGTGGCCGACGTGGTGGTGGCCACAGGCGTTGATGCAGCCTGAGATTTTGACCTTAAGCGGACCGACTTCGTGCTCGAGCTTCAACTCGTCAAAACGTGTTGCGATTTCTTGCGCGATTGGGATCGAGCGCGCGGTTGCCAAGGCACAGTAATCCATACCGGGGCAGGCGATAATATCGCTGATCAGACCGATGTTGGCTGTGGCCAGACCGCTTTCGCGCAGGGCGTTATACACCTCTGGCAGATCTGATTTATGGACGTAGGGCAGGATCACGTTCTGTTCGTGGCTGATGCGCAATTCATCATGCCCAAGGCGGCGGGCCAGATCAGCCATCACGCGCATTTGGTCCGCGCTTGCGTCACCGGGCGTTGCGCCGTGTGCCTTGAGCGAGATCGAAACGATCGCGTAATCCGGGTTTTTATGCGCAGCAAGGTTTGTATCTGCCCATGACCGGAACGCAGGGTTCGCGGCTTTATAGGCGTCAAAGGCGTCTGTGCCGTTTGATTTATAGGCGGGCTCAGCAAAATGTGTTTCGATTTGCGCCAGCAGTTTCTGATCCACGCCTGTAAAGCTAGGGCGAATTTCGGCGAAACGCTGTTCGACCAATTCAGAAATCTTGTCGATGCCGTTTTCGTGCACGGTGATTTTGATGCGGGCTTTGTATTTGTTGTCGCGACGGCCAAGTAGGTTCCAAACGCTGACGACGGCCTCGGTATACGGCAACAGGTCAGCAGCAGGGAGGAAGTCGCGCAGGACTTTGCCGATCATGGGCGTGCGGCCCAAACCGCCGCCAACAAAGATGCGATAGCCGATATCGCCGTTTTGCTCGACAACCTGAACCGAAACGTCATGGGCGCGCAGAACAGCGCGGTCATTTTCGGACCCGGACACAGCAATTTTGAATTTGCGTGGCAAGGACTGGAATTCTGGGTGGTCTGTGGACCATTGGCGCAGCAATTCAGCAACCGGGCGTGGATCTGCAATTTCATCGCCCGCAGCACCGGCAAAGTGGTCTGCGGTGACGTTGCGGATCGTGTTGCCGGATGTTTGGATGGCGTGCATTTCAACATCGGCCAGCGCGTCTAGCATATCTGGAACATCTGGCAGTTTTGGCCAGTTGTATTGAATGTTCTGGCGCGTGGTAAAGTGGCCGTAGCCCTTGTCCCATTTTTCCGCGATATAGGCGAGTTGGTCCATTTGGCGGCTATTAAGCGTGCCATAGGGGATCGCGACGCGCAGCATGTAGGCGTGCAATTGTAGATATAGACCGTTCATCAGGCGGAATGGTTTGAATTCGTCTTCTGTCAAGGACCCGTCAACGCGGCGTTCGACCTGACCACGGAATTGGGCCACACGTTCACGCACGAAAGCTTCGTCAAAATCATTGTATGTATACATGGTCTAAGCCTCTGCCTGCTTGCCGTGGGGATAGTTAGATGGTCCGCGCGTGCGGAAGTCTTCGCGGAAGTGAGTTGGGACCGGGCCGTTTTCAGACTGTTTTGCGTCTGCGAGGTAGGCGCCAGCGATTTGGTCTTTGAACGACTGGGCTTCGATCATGCGCAGTTCTGCGTGGGCCTCATCTGTGATGAACTCTGCATCTGCGATGTCACGGGACCATTCGTTGGTTTCTGTGAACCAAATCGCGTCGCCCTCTAGTAACGCGTTGGCTGTGATCACTTTGGGAGTAAAGGCGCGGGCCATTATGCAAGTTCCTGTTCTTGTAAGTCGTAGTTGGCGGCCACCGCGTCACGCGGGGCGAGGCCATAAAATGTGAGGGCAGGGCCGGTGATGCCGGAGTGTGAGATCGTTGGCTCCATTTCGACCAAGGTTGTCGCGATTACGCGCTGATCTGTGCGGCTGACGTTTTCGATGATCGTTACCGGTGTTGCGGGATCCGCGCCGTGCATCAGCAAGCGGCCCTGAATAAAGCGCGCGGCCTTTTTGCCCATGTAGATGGCGGCAACCTGACCGTCCTCGGCCAGAACGCGCCAATCCTGGTCTGCGTATCCTTTGGTGTCGTGACCTGTGATCAGGCGCACCGCCGAGTTGCGACCGCGTTTTGTAAGCGATTGGCCGATTGATGCCACAGCGGCCGAGGCCGCCGTAATGCCGGGAACAACGCGCCAGCTGATGCCCGCGGTTTCGCAGGCCTCGAGTTCTTCGTCCAAGCGGCCAAACACGGTTGGATCGCCAGCCTTGAGACGGACAACATGTGCACCCGCTTTGGCGTGTTTCACAATCAACGCGTCAATGTCTGATTGCTTCATGGCTTTGCCAAAGCCTTCTTTGCCTGCGTCGATGATCGTGGCTTCGCGGCGGGCGAGTTCTAGTATTTCGCCTGTGACCAAACGGTCGTGAATAACAACATCGGCTAAATCCAAAGCTTTGCGCGCTTTGAGCGTCAGAAGTTCTGGATCACCGGGGCCGGCACCGACAAGGTCAACGTGACCTGCTTTGGTGTCTGCCATGATGTGTTTGTCCAACAGGGTGCCGAGGGCCGGAAGAATACCCTCGGCCCCGTTGGTTTCAACAGCGTCAGGACCGCTCTTGAAATAGTATTCTGACCAGAATTCGCGACGTTTGCGCCCCATGGGTAGCACATCAACCGCATGGCGAAAGGTTTTGCCGATGCGCGCAAGCAGACCAAGCGAAGCCGGAAGGTGTTCTTCGAGGTCGGCTTTGATCGCTCGGGCAAGGACGGGTGCTGCGCCTTCGGTACCGATGGCGATGGTCACCGGGTCACGGTCCACAATTGCGGGCGTGATGAATTGGCTGTCGGCGAGGTTGTCGACGATGTTCACTTTTGCGCCGTCCGCATGAGCAAGTGCCGCGACACGTGCGTCCTCGGCGTCATCTTCATTCGCGGCATAGAACAGAACTGCGCACATCGCGTCGCCGACTTCCATTGCGCGTGGGATGTAGGTCAGTTTGCCCTCGGCGGCCCAGTTGTGGATCTCTGGCGCGGCTTCTTTGGCGATGACAGTGACCTTGGCTGTTGTCTTGAGAACGAGACGCAGTTTCGCCAGTGCGGCGTCGCCACCACCAGAGAGAATGATGCGTCGGCCTGCAACGGCCATAAAGACTGGAAAGTGATCCATAGGTCGGTTCTTTCGTTTTGTTGACCCATATATAGAATAAAGTTCTGTATTTTGCCCATATCTCAAGATAAGTAAGAACAAATGTTCTGCAAATCGGTCGATATAAGCCGGTTTTTCTATACTTATGGAGATTTTGGGATGGCATTTCGCGTAGACGACACAGATCGGAAAATACTCGCAGAGCTCCAACGCGACGCAGCGCAATCTTTGGACGAAATTGCCAAAAACGTAGGCAGTTCGAAGACACCAGTGTGGAATCGGATCAAGAAATTGCGTGATGCTGGGATCATCGGGCAACAAACCGTGATGTTGGATGCTGAGGCGCTTGGATTCGAGGCGTGTTTCTTTGTCTTGATCCGCACGTCAGAGCACGAAAGCGATTGGCAGGCTAAGTTTTTGTCGGCCCTGAAAGCACGACCCGAAGTGCAAGAAGCTCACCGTTTGGCGGGGGATATAGATTACATTCTAAAAGTGCGCGTCGCGAATGCGCGGGCCTATGATCAGTTCTATCAGGCGCTGATCTCAGAGGTGCGGGTGCACAATGTTACTGCGTTGCTGTCGATGGAAGAGATTAAATCGACGGTGGCGTTGCCGCTTTAGAAATCGCTTACGTTTCGACCATCAAACTGCGAAGCCCGTGGAAGTGGTAAACGTCCGCGTATTCGGGTTTGTCGACCAGTTTCAGGTTCGGGGCCTGTTCGAACAGTACGCGAAGCCCAACCAGCAGTTCCAAACGGGCCAAGGGGGCGCCAACACAGAAATGGATGCCACCGCCAAAGGCTGCGTGTGCTTTGGCGTTGCGATTTGGATCAAAGACATGTGCGTCGGTGTAGACGTCTGGATCGCGGTTTGCGGCCCCGAGAAGGCATCCGATCTGATCGCCGCGCTTCAGTTTGGCACCGTGAAATTCCATGTCCTCATACACCCAGCGGGTGAACATATGCAGGGGCGGGTCGTAGCGCATGATTTCTTCGACGAGCGTTGGTGTGATGGTGCTAACCTGATTTTCCAACATGGCCTTAACGCCGTTTCCCAGCGTGTGGACTGTGGCTTCATGCCCCGCGTTGAGTAGCAAAATCACGGTGGTCATTAGTTCGTCGCGGCTTAGCTTCTCTCCGTCCTCCTCGGCGGCGAGGAGGGACGTGATGAGATCATCGGCGGGGCGTTTGCGTTTTTCGGCGATCATGTCTGACAAAAACGCCTTGAATTCGAGCGTGGCGGCGACGGCGGCGTCTTCGATTTCGCGGGTGCGGCGGGCTTGGTACATCGACACCATCGCGTTGGACCAACGCAGTAGGTCATCGGCTGCACTGTCGGGTACACCGAGCAAACGCGCGATGACGGTGACAGGTAAAGGTTGTGCAAAGTGGGTCAGCAAATCAAAGGCTTTACTTGGGGTCTTAGACATCAAATCGCGGCTGAGGGCCTCGATTTCGGGCTCCAAGCCTGAAATGCGCCGACTGGTAAACGCACGCAGAACAAGGCCGCGCAACCGTGTGTGGCGAGGTGGTTCTAGTTCAAGCATGGAATGCGCTTCGACATCGTAGAACGGTTGTAGGTGGTCAGGGGTTTGGGCTGCGCATTCTGCGGGGGCCTCGCGCCCCATGCGGCGGTCTTTCAGGGCTGCGGTTGTTGCGCGGTGGGAAACCGTGCAGGTCATCGCGTAGTCATCCCAATAGAAGAGATCGCCCGCCTCAGCGCGCATTTGGTCATAGAACGGATAAGGGTTTTGAACGAAGGCGGGATCAGTGGGGGATTGTTTGGCGCGTATCATGTGATCTTGATGCCGCTGAGGTGCGAAATTGGCAAGCCTGCAAATGGGAAGCGTCCCCGCGTAATTGCGGGACCTTTTCATGTCGGGTCGCTATGGTCAGGATTGGGCGGATTCCAAGGCTGCGACGATTGGCGAGAAATCGGACGCTTTGAGGCTTGCGCCGCCAACCAATGCGCCATCCACATCGGCCACTGCGAAAATTTCGGCAGCGTTGCTGCCTTTGACGGACCCACCGTAGAGCAGCGCAAATTCAGCGCCATCCGCAAAGCGTTTGGCTAAAACTGCGCGGATATGCGCGTGAACCTCCGCGATTTGTTCGATTGAGGGAACTTTGCCTGTTCCAATAGCCCAAACGGGTTCATATGCGATGACTGTGTTTTGCGCGGTCGCTGTATCCGGAATTGATCCTGCAAGTTGGGTGTCCATCACTGACAGGGTCGTGCCGTTTTCGCGTTCTTCAAGGGTTTCACCGATACAGATGACCGCGTCGAGATTGGCGTCATAAGCAGCCTGAGCCTTTTGAGCGATCAACGCGTTGGTCTCGCCGTGATTTGTGCGACGTTCTGAGTGACCTACAATGACCGAGGACGCGCCGGCGTCTGCCAGCATATTTGCAGAAATGTCGCCTGTGTGCGCGCCGCTTGTGTTTGTGTGACAATCTTGTCCGCCAATCCGAACCGGGCCAGATGCCGCGCTGAACGCTGCGATCAGCGTGGTTGGTGGGCACAAAAGGATTTCAACCGAAGGGGTTGGATGTGCGTCAATGAGCGCGTGAAGTTGCGCGATCTCGGAGGGCGAGCCATTCATTTTCCAGTTTCCAGCGGCAATTTTACGCGGCATTTTGAAATCCTTTTTCCAAGCGTTGGTGGCCTCATACCAAGTCTTTCGGATGAGCGGAACCGCTTGCTTTTCGTGTGTGTGTCCCGCATGTGGTGACCCAAGTAAAAGACGGAGAAACCAAAATGATCCCGCGTATTGACGCCAAAGCACTATTGGATACACAGCATCCCGAACATTCAATTGCGCGCTCCGCAGTCTTAGACGCCGCGACCGACATTGGTTTTATGACGATCCATAATACGCCAATTGCTGCAGAAACAGTCGCCGGGCTGATCGAACTGTATCGCGATTTCTTTAAACAGCCCGCAGCGACAAAGTCGCAGTATGACATGGCAAAAACTGGATCCAATCGAGGCTGGGGTGCCCCTGGATCCGAACAAGTCGATCCAAACGCAAACCCAGATTACAAACAGGTTTTCGATATTGGATCGATCTTGCCTGAGGGTGCACCCGAAAGCGCAAAGGGTCTGCTGTGTTATGCGCCCAACATTTGGCCTGATTTGCCAGAGAGCTTTTCAGATGCCTTACGTTCATATTATTATGAAAGCACTGGTTTTGCTTTGAATTTACTCTGTGCAATTGCAGATTCAATCGGAGAAGATCCTGATTATTTTCGAACCCAATTCACCTATCCAATGTCTTTGATGCGCGGTAATTTTTACCCAGAACGCCCTGAATGGGCAGGAGAAAATGATTTTGGGATCGCGACGCACACGGATTACGGCTGCCTTACGCTGTTGGCAACGGATGGATCGCCAGGGCTAGAGGTGCGTAAACGTGGCGGCGGTTGGATTCCTGTTTCAGCGCCGCCGGGTGAATTCGTGATCAACTTCGGGGAAATGCTAGAGTTTTGGACAGGCGGTAAAGTCAAAGCAACGCCGCACCGCGTGGTCGGAACTTTGGATGAGCGGATCTCAATCCCGCTATTCTTTAACCCCAATCATGATGCGAATGTTGCCCCAAAGGGTGCTGACCCAATTTCAGCGGGTGATCATCTAGAACAGCGCTATAAAGAGACGTACATCCACCTAAAGGACGCAGATTAAAGCGATCCAATGGTGCGTTTTGCCCATGAAAGGGCAACCTCGGGGTCGTCCAGTGCGGCGTCTGGAAGGGCCCAGTAGGGCATATTGTGAAAGCGTTCGCAGCCCTCAGCGATCAATGCGTCGGCTGCGTCTTTTTTCGCCTTAAGGTAAATTGTACCCTCTGCGCTGACGAGCGCAAAGACCGTTCCATCGTGATAGATGCAGATGCCGCCGAACATTTTGCGATGGGTCAGGGAGCCCATTGAGTCAAACAGTTCAAGCGCAAAGGCGATATCGGCCTCGGTGACGCTCACTTTGCCGCGATTGTTTCATCGAATTTTATCGATTCACCACATCCACAGGCATCCACGACGTTTGGATTGCGAAATTTAAAACCGCTTTCTAACAGACTGACTTCATAGTCAATTTCGGTGCCAAAGAGGAACATTTGGGCCATTGGAGCGATCATCACACGCGCGCCGTCTTGTTCAACGACCTCATCAAGCGGATCAATTTCGGTGACGTAATCCATGGTATATTCCATGCCTGCACAGCCGCCCTTTTTGACGCCAATGCGTAGGCCCTCATGACCGTCTTTGGCCATCAACTTTGATATTTGGGCGGCAGCTTTGTCAGTGATAGAAACGGCTTGCTTGCCAGGAATTCCGAACATGTGGATGTCTCCTTCGTTCTTAGAAATAGGCGTGCTGGGGCAATTGCTCAAGAGGGCGTGTTGATTTGGTGCGAGTGTGTCGCCGCAACGCTTACATAAAGCCGAGTTCGAGGCGGGCTTCGTCTGACATGTATTCCATGCCCCATTGAGGTTCGAACGTCATTTCTACATCGACGTGTTTCACGCCTGGTAAAGGTTCGATGGCATCGGCGACCCAGCCTGGCATTTCACCTGCAACCGGACAACCCGGCGCGGTGAGCGTCATAGTTACACGCACGGCCGAGTCTTCGTCGATCGCGATGGTATAAATCAGGCCAAGATCGTAGATGTTCACTGGAATTTCGGGGTCATAGACAGATTTACAGGCCATCACGATGCTCTCGTACAGCGGGTGATCCGTTGTCGAGGGGGCAATTAAGGGCATGCCTTCCATTGGGGCAGTGTCATCCGTCATTGTGATGGTCCTTCATCCTACAAGCGAGGATATAGGAAGTGTGTTGGTTCGCGTAAAGTGTATTCGCACGGAGATTGCGTCGCGGCTCAGGAATGGGCATAGGGGGGCGCGAAGAATGAGGGACATATGTCTAAGTTTCAGTTCGAAAAACTCGGCCAGGACGGCAAAGCGCGTCTAGGTGTGATCAAAACACCAAAAGGCGATATCCAAACCCCGGCGTTTATGCCTGTCGGTACGGCCGCTACTGTTAAGGCGATGATGCCTGAAAGCGTTGCTGCAACAGGTGCTGATATCCTGCTTGGGAATACCTATCACCTTATGTTGCGCCCAACAGCCGAGCGCATAGCGCACCTTGGCGGTCTGCATAAGTTTATGAATTGGTCCAAGCCGATCCTGACAGATAGTGGTGGTTTCCAAGTGATGAGCTTGGCCGACTTGCGAAACCTGACGGAAAAAGGCGTAACGTTTAGGTCGCATATAGATGGCTCAAAACATGAGTTAACACCTGAACGGTCAATGGAGATCCAGAAACTGCTTGGGTCAGATATTGTCATGTGTTTCGACGAATGCCCTGCGCTACCAGCGGATAGGGCGCGAATTGCAGAAAGTATGCGGATGTCGATGCGGTGGGCGGATCGGTCGCGCCAAGCATTTGGCGATCGGCCTGGGTACGCGTTGTTCGGTATCCAACAGGGCGGTCTAGAGAAAGACTTTCGCGAGGAAAGCGCTCAAGCGCTGCGCGAGATTGGGTTTGAGGGCTATGCGATTGGCGGTCTTGCGGTTGGCGAGGGCCAAGAGGCGATGTTTGATTGCTTGGACTTTGCGCCCGATCAACTGCCTGAAGACAAGCCACGCTATCTGATGGGTGTCGGTAAGCCAGATGATATCGTTGGTGCAGTAAAGCGCGGCATTGATATGATGGACTGTGTTCTGCCATCTCGGTCTGGGCGGACGGGGCAGTGTTTTACCCGCAACGGGGTCGTAAACATCAAGAATGCACGCCACGCGGATGATCCTCGACCTTTGGATGAAAACTGTTCGTGCCCAGCTTGTTCTAATTATTCGCGCGCCTATTTGCATCATGTCTTTAAATCCCAAGAGATGATTTCAGGGATGTTGTTGACGTGGCATAACCTGCAGTATTTCCAGGACATCATGCAGGGCATGCGCGCAGCAATCGCCAAAGGTCAATTTGCAAAATGGGAAGTTAGTTTCCATGGGGGTAGGGCCCAGGGCGATATTGACCCGCTATAAATCTGAGGGCAGGGTCAGGAAAACCACCATAAAAATTGCACAATCTTAGGTTATAAAGGGGTGTAGTTTTTGTGAGTCTATTATGCCTGTTTTTATGATTACCATATCCTGGTCCACTGTCGCCGGCATCGCCGTTTTGATGTTGGGCTAACAAAATCCGAGTTTATTGCATCTTCTTTGTCCCGGATCGCCGGATAATCTTGCTCGAATTGGGTAAACAATTTCGAGCAGACGCTGAAAATTAGCTATTTTGTAGTTGAGCGCTTGCTCATCCAAGCAATGAAGGGCAAAACTGTCGCTCAAAGCGCGGAGGTGTGGTTGAAATCGATCAAACGCCCCCCAGATATTGAGTCCAAGATGGAGATGTTAACGTTGCCGCAAAGCGGGACCTGACATCTTGCCAAAAAAGGAAAAAAGAGCATGCAAGAACCATTGAGTTCATCCTACCCCGTCCTGCCATTGCGAGACATTGTCGTATTCCCACATATGATTGTTCCGCTATTTGTCGGACGCGAAAAATCAGTCCGCGCACTCGAAGAAGTGATGCAGGATGATAAGCAAATTTTGCTGTCCAGCCAGATGGACGCGGGCGAAGACGATCCGCAAGCAGACGGCATCTACCGTACAGGCGTTGTCGCGAATGTTTTGCAGCTTCTCAAGCTCCCCGACGGTACGGTCAAAGTACTGGTCGAGGGCCGTGAGCGCGTTCGGATTACCGAGTTCGTCGAGAATCCGAATTTCTTTGAAGCGACGGCAGAACGCCTGGAAGAAGTTCCAGGCAATTTGGATGAGGTCGATGCCTTAATTCGTTCCGTTGCGAGTGAATTTGAGCGCTACGCAAAGATCAAAAAGAACATCCCAGAAGAAGCAATGGTAGCGGTCGGTGAGACCACAGAGGCTGACAAACTTGCCGATCTAGTTTCTGGGCACCTCGGAATTGAAGTTGATCAGAAGCAAGAGCTGTTGGAAACGCTCTCAGTTACCGATCGTCTTGAGAAGGTATTTGGCCTGATGCAAGGCGAAATGTCAGTGTTGCAGGTCGAGAAAAAGATCAAGACCCGTGTCAAAACGCAGATGGAGAAAACCCAGCGCGAATACTATTTGAATGAGCAAATGAAGGCCATTCAGAAGGAACTCGGTGATGGGGAAGAAGGCCAGAACGAGGTCGAAGAACTTGAATCTAAGATTGCTGAGACAAAGCTTTCCAAAGAAGCCAAAGAAAAGGTCGATGCTGAGCTGAAAAAGCTCAAGAACATGTCACCGATGTCAGCTGAGGCAACGGTTGTGCGCAACTATCTTGATTGGGTTCTGGGTGTTCCTTGGGGCGTAAAATCTCGTACCAAGAAAGATCTGAATGGCGCTCAAAAAGTGTTGGATAATGACCACCACGGTCTTGAGAAAGTCAAAGAACGCATCGTCGAGTACCTTGCGGTTCAGCAACGCTCAAAGAAGTTGAAAGGCCCGATTATGTGTCTTGTTGGCCCTCCGGGTGTTGGTAAGACGTCGCTGGGCAAATCAGTTGCCAAAGCCACCGGTCGCGAGTTCATCCGTATTTCCCTCGGTGGTGTGCGCGATGAAAGCGAAATTCGTGGCCACCGTCGGACCTATATTGGTTCGATGCCTGGTAAGATCATTCAGGCACTGAAAAAGGCGAAAACCACGAACCCGCTTATCTTGCTCGATGAAATCGACAAGATGGGGCAAGATTTCCGGGGTGACCCAGCGTCCGCGATGTTGGAGGTTCTTGATCCAGAGCAGAACAATACGTTTGTCGATCACTACCTTGAGGTGGAATACGATCTATCAAACGTGATGTTCCTGACAACGGCGAACTCTTACAACATGCCGGGCCCACTTTTGGACCGAATGGAGATCATTTCGTTGTCTGGTTACACAGAAGACGAAAAGCGTGAAATCGCCCGTCAGCACCTTTTGCCGAAAGTTCTAAAGAACCACGGCTTAAAGGACAAAGAGTTCTCGATCTCGGATGAGGCTTTGACCAAGGCGGTTCGTGTCTACACCAGAGAAGCCGGTGTGCGTAATCTCGAGCGAGAGCTCGCCAAAATCGCGCGGAAGGCCGTCACCCAAATCGTCAAGAAGGACGCCACCTCAATCGAAGTGACGGTAGACAATTTGGACGACTTCTTGGGGGTTGAGAAGCATCGCTTTGGCTTGGCCGAGAAAGAAGATCAGGTCGGTGTTGTCACCGGACTTGCTTGGACATCCGTTGGTGGAGAGCTTTTGAATATCGAGGCACTGCGTTTACCGGGCAAAGGTCGCATGAAAACGACTGGTAAGCTTGGCGACGTCATGAAGGAATCGATTGATGCAGCGTCTTCTTATGTGCGTTCGATCGCCCCAGAGATTGGTGTGAAACCACCAAAGTTCGATACGATTGATATTCACGTACACGTGCCTGACGGGGCAACACCTAAGGACGGTCCATCCGCTGGTTTGGCGATGGTGACATCAATCGTGTCCGTTATGACAGGTATTGCTGTGCGCAAAGACATCGCCATGACGGGCGAAGTAAGTTTGCGCGGGAATGCGATGCCGATTGGTGGCCTGAAGGAAAAATTGTTGGCCGCATTACGTGGTGGGATCAAAACAGTACTGATCCCGCAGGAAAACGCCAAGGACTTGCCCGAGATCCCGGACAACGTCAAAGCTGGTCTGGACATTATTCCGGTGTCACACGTTTCTGAAGTTCTCAAGCACGCACTCGTTTCAACACCTGAAGCGATCGAGTGGGATGAGGCTGCGGAAGAGGCACGCCTAGCTGCTTTGAAAGAAGGAAACGGTGGAATTGGGGCAGGCGTTCATTAGAACGTCTGGTCCAAACAATTAGACTATAAAAAAGGGCACGCAAAAGCGTGCCCTTTTCGCTAAGTCCGAAGACCTAGAATATAGCTTAGGAACCGCTGTCTGATTCTGCAGTCGCTGCAACAGCGAGTAGAGCCAACAGGATCGCTGGAACGATCAAGCCGCCCAGTGAAGATGTTGCAGCAGGTGTGTCAACCATTACAACTGGTGCTTCCATAACTTCTGGGGCTAGGCCACCAGCAGTCGCAGTAGTTGCTGTAACAGCGATTGCAGCAGCAGCTGCGAGTTTAACGAAAGTCATTTTGATCTCCTTGATAGTCGAGTCGCAACTTGACTACGAGGGTGTCGACACCAAGCCGACGGTTTTGGGGCCTCATAATCAGTTGAGTCGGTTATTATAGGCATTTGTTGGAAAAACAAGCGCTGGTTGCTTAATCCCGCGGGTTTTTGCTTACGAATGCGTAGGTGCGGCATTCAAATCACAGGTATCTAAAACATTCAGCGTTTGAAGGCGTTTACACTAGCTTGCGCAGAACAACCAAAGTGCGTTGGGCGGCAAAATGCAGCCCAACGCAAGAGCGCTATTGGTCCAAAGACCTTTGTTTAGGAACCGCTGTCTGATTCAGCTGTTGCAGCAACAGCGAGTAGAGCCAACAGGATCGCTGGAACGATAACGCCGCCGAGTGAGCTTTTAGGCTCCATGACTTCCATAGTCATTGGCTCCATAACTTCTGGGGCTAGGCCACCAGCTGTCGCGGTTGTTGCGGAAACAGCGATCGCTGCAGCAGCTGCGAGTTTGACAAAATTCATTTTGATCTCCTTGATCTTATTATACCGCCATCTTCAGGTTCGGTGAATTTGCCGAAAGAAATTCCCCTGAGAAGGTAAGCTCATGGTATTGATGCATCCCAAGCATACAAGTTCGCAAGGTGCGGATTCGGTGAATCTCAGTGACTCAAAGCGAATGTGCGATAGAAAAACAACACAGAATAGGGGCGCCAAGTGGGCAAAACACCAAGAGATATCAAAGTAACAACGACAATGAAGCGCCCACCAAAAGTCGTCAAATCCGGAACTACTGCACCGAAACCAATGACGGATGCGGCAAAAGACTCTGCGAAATCCGAAGTGCAAGCGCTCAAAAAGTCAGACCTAATTTCCAAGGTTGCTGAGCTAACAGATCTCAAGAAACGAGAAGTGAAAGCAATTGTCGAAGCGACGCTCGATCAAATGGGGGATGCTTTGCATGATGGGGCGGATCTAAATCTCGCACCTTTGGGAAAGATCCGTCAGGTAAAATCAAAGGAACTTGCGACGGGCGTGCGTGTCTTTACGCTCAAGCTAAGGAATGCCAAAAACCGTACGGAATAACCGATCTGTTTGGGCGAAGTAGACATGACACAGCATTGGCAAGAATTGATCGTACTTCGGCACGGAGAAACCGAGTGGAATCGCGAGAATCGCATGCAGGGCGCCCTTAATTCGCGACTTACCGATAAAGGAATTGCGCAGGCAAAGCGTCAGGGTGAACTGCTTCGTGGGTTCGTCCTGGACGATTGGGTTGCCTTTTGCAGCCCCTTAGGGCGTACGATCCAAACAGCCGGCTATTCAATCGCGCCTGTCATCAACCGTATCCATACAGACAATCGATTGCGAGAAATCGAAGTTGGCGAATGGTCTGGTATGCGAAGATCGGACCTGAAGTATGACGGAAACCTCGATGAAGGGCCGGACGGTCCAATTGGACTATATGAGCAAGCGCCTGGCGGCGAGGGCTTTGACGCATTAGAAGCGCGCTGTCGGTCATTTCTTGGCGACCTAACGGGCCCGACTGTCGTCGTGACACATGGAATTACGTCGCGAATGCTAAGGACGATTGTCCTTGGTTTGGGCCGATCAGAGCTCGGGAAAATAGCGGGCGGGCAGGGCAATCTCTTCCACCTAAAAGACGGTGTGCAAAAAGAGATTGTTTGATGCTTGCAAAGCGCGAATTGTTGGCTTAGTACGCCTCTCAACGGGTCGTTAGCTCAGTTGGTAGAGCGCTTCGTTTACACCGAAGATGTCGGGAGTTCGAGCCTCTCACGACCCACCATTCCCCCATGATTGCTTGCGTTTCAATTTTTGATTTTATCCGTTTTTTGCATTGCATTAGCTGGGGTTGCGTGCGCGCTGAGGCTTTTTCATCGCTGCTTATCGTAAAGTACATGTCCTTTTGTACAGGTGTAATTTGAAAGCTGCACTTTCCCGACGAATATGGTTGATTCCCGAAATTACGCTCTCAATGATGCTTACCTTCGGGTAAACAGGAGGAGGCGATTTTTAATGGTATCACTTCAGAGAGTTGTAGCCGAAACTGGGTTGTTATTGAGTTTCGGAACGACAGTTCCTTAGTTGAGGCAGGACGCGGCTTAAATCCGTTTTCGTCGCGTCCTGTCGCACCAACTGCAAATTTGGTAAACAATCTCAATTCCTGACCAAATCCGGTAAAGCCAATAAGCGGCATGACCTATTTCCAGAGTTCAAAAGGAGATAATTTGTTGTCGAATGAAGTTTTCTCATTTTGTCGTCGATCTTGCACACTTTCTGTCTTGACGCCCCCGCAGGCATAGCCTAATTCCGCCCCTACGCGCGGTTGTAGCTCAGCTGGTTAGAGTACCGGCCTGTCACGCCGGGGGTCGCGGGTTCGAGCCCCGTCAACCGCGCCACTTTCCTAAATTTTAAACACATGCCAGCTATCACGACTGGCGGGTCTGTTGTCGTTTCGGCGCGACCGAAATTTCGTTTGAGCATTTATCGCGACGCAGCAAGAGCCTGCTGTCGCTCATGCGCATTGAAGAGCGCGTTGGAACTCATTACAACGCGTATTGCTCAAAGAAAAATTGAGCTACCGACTGTTAAGGTATTCATTTTTTCGAATGTCCCGGAACCTTGAAGTTGCAACAAGTTACCCGGTTTCATTATTGGGCGTGGCCGTTCCAATTGTTTTAACTTCGAGGTTGCTAGGACTTTCCCTTTAAACAGGCGGCCGTTTGTTCCGAAAATGTGTTTCGTCGATCGTTGATCAAATATCATTGGTAGTGGGTGTCAGCCTCTGCACGACTCTTCAAGGCGTTGCCATCGAGGGTCGAGAGTTATTGGAGCGACGCTTAACGCGTCATCTCGGCCAAAATCCGCGCCCAGCTGCGGGTGCCTTTGTGGAAACTGGATAGGTCGTATTTCTCGTTCGGGCTGTGGATGGCGTCGTCGTCTTTGCCAAAGCCGACCAGTAACGCATCCATATTTAGGTATGTCTTAAAGTGGCCCGCGATCGGAATCGAACCACCACAGCCGACAAAAGCTGCGGCATTTGGCCATTCATCGGATAGCGCTTTACGTGCTTGATCAAAGGCAGGGTGGGTAGTGGTCATTTGGCTGGCGGGGCCTGCGCCGTGATCGCCAAATGTAACAGTACAATCTGGCGGAATCATATCGCTGACCATCTTGCGGAAGCTTTCACGGATCGCGAATGGGTCTTGGGTCCCGACGAGGCGGAAGCTGATTTTAGCAGAAGCGAGCGACGGCAGAACGGTTTTGAACCCTTCGCCTGTGTAGCCAGAGGTCATGCCGTTGACTTCGCACGTCGGGCGCGACCAAATCATCTCAAGCGGACGACGTCCGACTTCGCCTGCGGGTTCCGATAGGCCAACTTCGCCCAAAAAGTCCTTTTCATCGAATTTTAGGTCATCCCAGCTCGCAGCGAGCTCATTCGAAAGCTCGGGAACACCATCGTAGAACCCCGGCACGGTGATCCGGCCGTTTTCGTCATGAAGTGACGCGATGATTTTGGCCAAGACGCGGGCAGGGTTCATGGCTAACCCGCCATACATGCCTGAATGTAGGTCGATGTCGGGGCCCTTGATGGTAATTTCCTCACCCAAAAGGCCGCGAAGCTGCGTGATGATCGCTGGCGTGCTATCGCCATACAATCCCGTATCACAGATCAATGCGACGTCCGCGGTCAGTTCTTCTGCGTTTTCTTTCATAAACGGGATCAGGGACGGCGAACCTGATTCCTCTTCGCCTTCAAAGAAGATCGTGATGTTCGCGGGCAGGGTGCCGTGCACTTCTTTCCATGCGCGGCAGGCCTCGACGAATGTCATCAATTGACCTTTGTCATCAGAGGACCCACGGCCACGGATGACTTTGCCTTTGGCGGTATCTTCGATCTGCGGATCAAACGGGTCACGATCCCAAAGATCAAGTGGATCAACAGGTTGCACGTCGTAGTGACCGTAAAACAGAACATGTGGTCCATCGCCGCCGGTATGCGCCACGACCATTGGATGACCCGGCGTTTCGCGTTTGCTTGCATCAAAGCCTATGCTTTGTAGATCCTTAACCAACCAGTCAGCGGCATCGGCGCAAGCGTCCTTATATGCTGGATCCGTTGATATGGATTGAATACGCAAAAGGTCCAGCAAACGCTCAGTTGCTTGAGGCAGGTTTGCATCGATTTTGTCGAGAACTGGGTCGAGGGTCATAGGTCCACCTGAATGAAAAATTTAACTGAGCGTCGCGGCGTTTTTGATCGAGGTCAATGTTCGTATCAGAATTTTAAGGTATTCTTACGAAACTAAGATCGAATTTGCATCACTTCGAGCTAATTATGGGTAGCGTCAACTTGTACCATGTTGCTCGAAGGGACTGCGCCCTATATGACGATTAGAACGATTACAGATGCCTTGTTCGCAAGGCTTGAAAGTACGAATAGGACATTGTGGTGAATTACGACGCCCATTTGGATCACGCGATCAATAAACTTCACGAAGAAGGTCGCTATCGCACCTTTATCGATATTGAGCGCACCAAAGGTCAGTATCCGCATGCTGTCTGGCGCAAAGAAGATGGATCAGAGGCGCCGGTTACTGTTTGGTGCGGCAACGATTACCTCGGAATGGGGCAGCATCCAGTAGTCCTGGCTGCCATGCACGAAGCACTTGATGCGACCGGTGCTGGCTCTGGCGGAACGCGCAATATCTCAGGTACCACGGTTTATCACAATCGGCTCGAAGCGTGCCTTGCGGACCTTCACAACAAAGAATCAGCGCTTTTGTTCACCAGCGCTTACATTGCAAATGACGCAACGTTGTCGACGTTGCCAAAATTATTTCCGGGCTTGATCATTTATTCGGATGCGCTGAACCACGCTTCCATGATCGAAGGCGTGCGCCGCAATGGTGGCGCAAAACGCATCTTCCGCCACAACGATATGGATCACTTGCGTGAGTTGCTGGCAGCGGATGATCCGGACACGCCAAAGCTGATCGCGTTTGAATCGATTTACTCGATGGATGGTGACGTCGCGCCAATTGCGGAAATTTGCGACTTGGCAGAAGAGTTTGGTGCACTCACCTATCTTGATGAGGTGCACGCCGTGGGTATGTACGGGCCGCGCGGTGGTGGTATCGCCGAGCGCGAAGGTTTGATGCACCGTATTGATATGATCAACGGCACGCTGGCAAAGGCCTATGGTGTTATGGGTGGTTATATCGCCGCGTCCGAAAAATTGTGTGATGCCATAAGGTCTTACGCGCCGGGCTTCATCTTTACGACATCGATCCCACCGGCAGTTGCCGCTGGAGCATGTGCAAGTGTTGAGTTCCTCAAAGAGGATCAAGAATTGCGCGCGCAGCATCAGACACAAGCAAGCATTTTGAAGCTGCGTCTAAAGGGTCTTGGGCTGCCGATTGTCGACCATGGGACGCACATTGTGCCTGTCATGGTAGGCAATCCGGTACACACCAAAAAGCTGTCTGACATGCTGTTAGAAGAGCATGGAATCTACGTACAACCGATCAACTTTCCGACGGTACCACGTGGCACTGAGCGGCTTAGGTTCACGCCATCTCCGGTTCACGCGACGGGTGAAATGAACAAACTAATCTCAGCGTTAGACGCACTATGGTCGCATTGTGCGCTGAATCGTGCCGAACTTACCGGCTAAGTTTTCCACAGGTGCACTTTCTGTAAACCTGTGATAAAACTTTGAAAAGACTAAGCGGCTCGATTCGAGATCGCGGCGTTAGGGCAGCGTTAAACGGGACCATGATGATCGGAAAAAGCTTCAGACGCACGGAAGTGGCTGGGGACGTCGAATCCAAAGGATTTGATGCGTTCGATTTGCGTTTGGGCGACCTGATGCGAGGTGAACGAGCGACGCTTGGAAAGAGTCTCCTTGATGTTCAGCGTGAGCTAAAAATCAAAGCGGGTTACATTGCAGCGATTGAAAATGCAGATCCCTCTGCATTTGATACCCCCGGATTTATTGCCGGTTATGTGCGATCCTATGCGCGATACCTTGGGATGGATCCGGAATGGGCGTTTGATACGTTCTGTTCGGAAAGTGGTTTTGCCACAGCCCACGGCATGTCCGCCGAGGCATCATCAAGCAAAAATAGATCTGATGTGATTGCAGTTGCTGCGCCTGGGAAAGACATTTTTGCATCGTCGGCGACTCCTTATTTGCCTGCGGGTGATGCGATGTTTGGCCGCGTTGAACCCATGGCGATTGGTTCGCTTGCAATTTTGGTCGCGTTGATTGGTGGCCTTGGCTACGGCGGCTGGGCTGTTTTGCAAGAAGTGCAAAAAGTGCAGCTTGCGCCGGTTGAGCAAACACCTCAGGTGATTTCATCACTTGATCCATTGGCTGGCGGTGCCGGACTGGTAGAGCCCGAAGAGGACCGTTTGGCGTTGAATGCGCCTTCGTCCGACGCGCTTGATCGGCTATATCGCCCACAGCCCCTTGAGGTCCCAATTCTCGTGGCCCGAGATGCACCGATTTCAACTTTGAACCCTGGCTCATTTGGGGTGATCGAACCCGTTACTGGGATCGAAGCTGCATTGGCTGAGGCCGTTGCAAATCCGGTTGCTCCATTGCCAACACCGGTTCAAGTGAATGAAGCTCCTATTCCAGAGGTGGTATTGGTTGCTGCGCGTCCGGCTTGGGTTCGTGTCACCGCTGCTGATGGGACAGAACTGTTGAACCGAACGTTGAATGCTGGTGAAACATTTGAACTGCCTCAATCCGAAGAACCCGCGACGTTGCGTGTTGGGGCAAGCGGTGCGCTGTATTTTGCCGTTAATGGCGAACACTATGGTCCGGCTGGCCCTCAGGGTACTATAACGGACAACGTTCGGTTGGATAGCGTCAGCCTTATGGCGTCCTATGAGCCCGCTGACACGCTTCAAGACCAAGATTTGGCAGATATTATCCTCGCACAGCTTTCGATCGCTGAGTAATCTGAAAAAGACGGGATTGTGCCGTTGATGGTTAACCGTGTCAGGGCTACATAACACCTATATCGTCAATTGAGGCTTGCTCATGTCGCTGAACCATATCCGTCCATGGCGTAATATCTATCGTCGTAAATCGCGTCAAATTATGGTTGGGAGTGTGCCGGTTGGAGGCGATGCACCGATTTCTGTGCAAACAATGACCAACACGCTGACCACGGATGTCAAAGCGACGATTGAACAATGCCAGCGGGCTGTCGATGCAGGTGCAGATATTATCCGCATTTCGGTACCGGACGAGGCATCAAGCCGCGCTTTGAAAGAAATTGTTCCAGAGGTGGACGCGCCAATCGTGGCGGATATTCATTTTCATTACCGCCGCGGGATCGAGGCCGCCGAAGCCGGTGCCGCGTGTCTTCGGATCAATCCGGGAAATATCGGCAATCCTGATCGCGTGAAAGAGGTGATCAAAGCCGCGCGCGACAACCAATGCTCTATCCGCATTGGCGTGAATGCCGGGTCCTTGGAAAAACACTTGTTGGAAAAACACGGTGAACCGACCCCAGACGCGATGGTCGAAAGCGGGCTAGACCACATTAAGATCCTGCAAGACAACGATTTCCACGAATTTAAAATCAGCTGCAAAGCATCCGACGTCTTTATGGCAGCGGCTGCCTATCAGCAATTGGCGGAACAAACCGACGCGCCGATCCACCTTGGGATTACTGAGGCTGGTGGGCTGACTTCTGGTACGATTAAATCCTCGATTGGGATGGGCAATCTGTTGTGGATGGGGATCGGGGATACGATACGCGTTTCTTTGTCAGCTGATCCCGTGGAAGAAGTGAAAGTTGGCTACGAGATCCTGAAGTCTTTGAGTCTGCGGCACCGGGGTGTGAACATCATTTCTTGCCCATCCTGCGCACGACAAGGCTTTGACGTGATCAAGACCGTTGAAGCCTTGGAGCAACGTTTGGAGCACATCAAAACGCCGATGTCGCTGAGTATAATCGGCTGTGTTGTGAATGGACCGGGTGAGGCGTTGATGACCGATGTTGGCTTTACCGGCGGCGGTGCCGGGCATGGAATGATCTATTTAGCTGGTCAGCAAAGCCACAAACAGGACAACGACACGATGATTGAGCACATTGTCGAGCAGGTTGAAAAGAAGGCCGCCGAACTAGAAGCGACGCGTGCTGCAGAAGCTGCTGAATAGACCGTTAGCCACGGATCGCGCCGACGATCTGTTGCATCTGCGGCAGGGGGACATACCCGCGCAACATTTGATCTTCCACCACAAAGGTCGGTGTGCCTGTGATTTGCAGCCTTTGCGCCAATGCACGGTTTGCATTGATGACGTCCGAAACAGATTCGCTGTTCATGGCGGAAAAGACAGCTTGTGAATCTAGCGCAAGGCTTTCGGCTACGCGGGTTAGGCTGGTCTGATTAATCTCTCCACGGAATTCCATCAGCGTGTCGTGCGCGATTTCATAGGCCTCATCACCGGCGACTTCGCGGACGGCTAGGGTGAAGCGCGAGGCGAGAACGGATTGTTCGCCCAATATTGGAAACTCTTTGATAATATAACGAATATTTCCATCTCTTTCGAGAAGTGCTTTAACTTCGGGAAAGGCGCGTTTGCAGAAACCACAGCGGTAATCCATGAATTCGACCACTGTGATGTCGCCATTGGGATTGCCACCAACAAAGGACGTTGGATCGTTGAACAACGCATCTGCGCTTGCACGGACCATTTCCACCTCGGCGTTGAGCTGAGCAGCTTGCTCGCGTTGTTCTAGTATGGCCACAGCCTCCATGATGACTTCTGGGTTTTCCAGTAGATAGGCGCGAACCTCGGCGCGGAACGCTTCGCGTTCGGTTTGGGTCATGTCTTGCGCTATTACGGGTGTTGCGAATAGGGCAAGAACGGCAAGGATAAGGCGCATAGGTAATTACTTTCACAAAAGATCTGCAGGAACTGCAAAACATATCCGCCGTGCGGTGCCAAGGTGCATTGACGTCACAAGCCAGACAAAGGCATTTATAGCGAAACTATATGAGGCAGGGTATGCGAAGCTCAACCCGTGGGGACGTTGATCCCTTTATTGTGATGGACGTTATGGAGGCCGCGCGTCAGGCTGAGGCTGCAGGTCGTCACATTATTCATATGGAGGTCGGGCAACCGGCCACTGGTGCACCGGCTGCGGCGCGCGCTGTACTGGCGAAAACGCTCTCTGATCCATTAGGCTATACAGTTGGTTTGGGCTTGCCCGAATTGCGCGCACGGATCGCGAGGCTCTATCTGGATTGGTATGGTGTGACGATTGATCCATCCCGTGTCGTGGTCACGTCGGGGGCTTCGGGGGCGTTTTTGTTGGCGTTCTCGGCATTGTTTGACAACGGTGCGAAGGTTGGTTTGGGATTGCCCTGTTACCCGTCATATCGCCAAATTCTAAAAGCGATGGGCGTTCAGGCAATCGAGATGCCGACGACGCATGAAGCGCGCTACCAACCTGTTCCGGGGGATGTCGCGGATCATAGTTTGGACGGGTTGATTGTTGCGTCGCCTGCCAACCCGACGGGCACGATGTTGGACATTGATGAAATGCGTGCGTTGTCAGATGCGTGTCAGGCGCAGGGGACTGCATTCATATCAGACGAGATTTATCACGGGATTGATTATGACAAGAAACCGGTGACGGCCTTGCAGGTCACGGATGAGGTCTATGTGATCAATTCGTTTTCGAAGTATTTTTCGATGACGGGGTGGCGCGTGGGGTGGATGATCGTGCCACAGGATCATGTGCGCCGGGTCGAGCGGTTGGCGCAGAACATGTTCATTTGTCCCGCGCATGCCTCGCAAAGATTGGCATTGGCCGCGTTGGAGTGTGATGACGAATTGCAGGGCAACCTTTCGGTTTATAAGGAAAATCGTCAGGTGATGATGGCTCAACTGCCAAAGGCGGGTTTTGACAAGATCGCGCCGCCGGACGGGGCGTTCTATGTCTATGCGGATGTGTCTGCGCATACGGACAACGCACTAGAATTCGCGAAAGAGATCTTGGATCAGGCCGGAGTGGCCGTGACGCCGGGGTTGGATTTCGATCCCGTTGAGGGTCACAAGTGGATACGATTTTCCTATGCTGGCGCGACAGGGGATATGATCGAAGGGCTGGCGCGCTTAAAAACCTTCATGGAGCAAAGGAGCCTTTGATCAGGGTTGTGCTCATATGGCTGATGCTGGTCAGCACCGCGTTTGCCCAGGATTTAGCGGGTATTGCGCGTGTGGACGTTGAAAATAGCCGTGTTGTTGATCGCGCGGATGGGGTCGATATCGAGTTGGTGCTAAGCCAAATAGTTCCTTACCGTGTGTTTACCTTGGCCGAGCCTAAGCGTTTGGTTCTGGATTTTCGTGAGGTCGATTGGACTGGCCTGTCTAGCGAAGCGTTCGACCAAGCTGCCCGTATTGAAAGCGTGAATTTTGGAGCGTTGCGGCCCGGTTGGTCTCGCATGGTTTTGCAACTGTCTGGTCCTTTTGCCGTGCGTCAAGTGGCTGCGAATATCGATACGGATACAGGTATTGCCAAATTGAATCTCAATCTAGAGCCAGTTGATCCAGAAGAGTTTTTTGATCTAGCTGGTCAGCCTGATAATCTGGGTTGGAAAAATGCACTCCCAGATCCTGTTGAAATTGCACCAGCGATTGAAAATGATGACCTCATAGTTGTTATCGATCCGGGCCACGGTGGGATTGACCCCGGCGCGCAACATGGCGGACAGACGGAGGCGAACGTCGTTTTGGCATTGGGTATTGAAGTCGCTGAAGCATTGAGCCGAGTTGAAGGCGTCACGGCAATACTGACCCGTGATCGGGATCAATTCGTACCCCTGACACAGCGGATTACGATCGCGCGCCAAAACAATGCGGATCTTATGATTTCGCTGCACGCGGATGCACTGGCTGAGGGGCAAGCCCGCGGGGGATCAGTTTATACACTGTCACAAGAGGCCGCATCTGGTGCAGCACAAAGACTGGCCGAGCGTCACGAACGTGGTGATTTGATTGCTGGTCTTGATCTTGCAAATCAAGATGATCGCGTCGCCGGTGTGCTAATGGATTTAGCACGCGCTGAAACTGGTCCCAAGGGCATGCGTTTTGCAGCTGCACTCGTGGCAGAGCTGCGCGTTCAAGATATCAGGATGCACCGAAATGCGCTGCGCAACGGGCCCTTTGCAGTTTTGAACGCAGCGGATTTCGCATCTGTTCTGTTCGAGGTTGGGTATTTATCGAACCCAAGCGATCGTGAAATTCTACAAGATGCTGCTAAACGCGCGGTTATTGTCGAGGCCATCGTTTCAGCTGTGACCTTCTGGGCGTTACAAGAAGAGGCGCGCAACTAAGTTCTGTGCAGGAAAACTGCTGAAAAGACGCGCGTAATTTGGCCGATTGCGCTGTTTTGTTCCTTTGACCGCCCGACAATCGAAGCGTATAAAGACCGACATATCAAAAGAGTGCGGGCAGTCCCTTGTTGCGATTTATTTTCTCTTTCTTCGGCGCGATATTCTCGATGCTGACGCTTGGACTTGCGATGATCGCTTTGGTCATTGGCGCAATCTTTTACATGTATGGCCGCGATCTCCCGTCATATGAGGTTCTATCGCAGTACACTCCGAAGACGATCAGCCGGATTTACAACCGTGAAGGTCGGATCATTGACGAATATGCGGTCGAGCGACGGTTGTTCACCCCCGCTGAGGAAATTCCCGACATCGTCAAACAGGCGTTTATCTCGGCTGAGGATAAGAATTTCTATACGCACGCGGGCTATGACATCCGCGGTATCGCTGCTGCTGGGTATGAGGCAATCGTTTCGCGCGGTGGCAATCTGCGCGGTGCATCGACCATTACACAGCAAGTTATGAAGAACTTTCTGCTAGATGGTGGCCGAACTGCCGAGCGTAAGATCAAGGAAATCATTCTTGCTGCCCGTATTGAGGGCGCGATGAGCAAAGACCAGATCTTAGAGCTCTACCTGACAGAGATTGATCTGGGGGTCCGCAGCTTTGGCGTGACCGCGGCGGCGTTATCCTATTTTAACAAAACACTCGCTGAATTGAGCCCGGCTGAGGCAGCTTTTTTGGCGGTGCACCCAAAGGCTCCGTACAGCTATCATCCAGTGAACGACCGTGAGGATGCGTTAGAACGGCGTGACTTCATCATCAAAGAGATGTTTGAAAATGGGTATCTGAACGATGAAGAATACGCAGAAGCTTTGGCCGACCCGCTGCGCACGGTTCAAAACGGTGATTTCCCTAGTTTCCAAAGTGAGCGACCTGACCGGGACTATTTTACCGCCGAAGTGCGGCGACAGCTGACCAATCAATTCGATGAGGATTCCGTTGATTTCTCGGGTGCGGGCTACTCGATCCGTGCGACTGTCGATCCTGACTTACAGACCGAAGCGGCATTTGCTTTGCAGCGAGCGCTTGAACAATACGACCGAGGGGTCGGAGCATGGCGCGGGACAGGACAGGTGATTGATCCAAATTTTGTTACGGATGAAGCGGCTTGGCGGGATGCATTGTCCAGCGCAGATGTCGCGCGTGATGTGGCGCTTGGCGGGGTTTGGTATCCGGCCGTCGTTCTTGCCGTTGAGGATCAGCAATTGATTATTGGCGTCGAAGGTGTGGCGCAGGACGATCCGCGTGGGAACGTTGTGCCACGCTCAGATACTGGCTGGTTCTCAGGCAATCTGTTCGACAATTTTAGCGTTGGCGATGTGATCCACGTTAGCAAGCTCGATGAGGGTTGGACCCTGCGCCAAGTACCAGAAGTGCAGGGCGGGTTCATGGCGATGGACGTCAACACGGGCCGTGTATTGGCGATGCAAGGCGGCTTTAGCTATCAGCATTCTTCATTCAACCGCGCAACGCAGGCTCGTCGTCAGCCGGGGTCTTCATTTAAGCCATTCGTCTATGCCGCTGCCTTAGACAGTGGCTATTCACCTGCAACAATCGTGGTTGACGCCCCAATAGAAATTAACACGGCCCAAGGTGTGTGGCGACCTCAAAACGCCTCGAACCAGTTTTATGGGCCGACGCCGCTACGCACTGGAATCGAGCAATCGCGAAACCTAATGACCATCCGATTGGCACAAGAAGTGGGCATGGATATCGTCGCAGGCTACGCAGAGCGTTTTGGTGTTTACGACCGTATGAGCCAGGTGCTTTCAACCGCGCTAGGGTCCGATGAAACCACATTATATCAAATGGTGGCGTCTTATGCGATGTTTGCCAATGGTGGTGAGCGGGTTGAGCCAACGCTTGTGGACCGTGTGCAGGACCGCTACGGTCAGACGATTTTCCGACATGATCAGCGAACCTGTGTGGATTGTGACAGCGCATTGCCTGCGGGTGAAGCGCCGACGATCACCTCGAACCGCGAGCGCGTGATGAATGAAATAACCGCGTTCCAATTAACGTCGATGATGCAAGGCGTTGTTCAGCGAGGAACAGCGCGCAGCGCTATTAATTTGCCGGTGCCAATTGCTGGTAAGACCGGAACAACAAACGACGCAAAAGACGTATGGTTCGTTGGCTTTTCCTCGAATATCGTTGCGGGCTGTTACATCGGCTTTGATACGCCGCGTACTCTTGGACGTCGGGCATCAGGTGGTGGCATCTGTGGGCCTGTTTTCAACAGCTTTATGTCTAAGGCGATTGAAACCTACGGCGGTAGCGCGTTCCGTGCGCCAGAAGATTGCCAATTTATTAGTATTGACCGATTTACAGGCGCGCGCTTGCCAGATGGAACATTCGGCGAGAACGTTGTCGCGGAGTGCTTTCGCGCCGGTGAAGAACCGATCTTTGGTATAACCTTTGATGGCGGCTTTGCGATGGGGTCAGATTTGCCGCTGTTCGACGAAGTTATTACAACCGCACGGCAGGTCACAACTTCAACCGGTGAAACAGCGACCGTTGGCCCCAAAGCAACTTTCGGATCTCTCTCAACCGGCGGCCAGTACTAAGCCTCGCTTGCCCATCTAACAGCAGCGCTATATCACAACGTTTGAACGAAGTCGCTTGATAGAAAGATCCCAATATGCGCGCAGAGACACAGAATGTGGTTGAGGCCATCCAAAAGTCTTTGGACCTTCTTGCGCAACGCATGGATCATGAAACTGCTGCGCACCGGCTTGAAGAATTCAATGCCCGCGTCGAGGATCCCAACCTGTGGGACAACCCAGATGCCGCTCAGAAACTGATGCGCGAGCGTCAGATGCTGGTCGATGCTTTGGACAGTTACGAGGGGATTAAGACCGAGTTACAGGACAATATCGACCTGATTGAACTCGGGGAAATGGAAGAAGACCAGGAAGTCGTTGGCGAAGCCGAAACTGCACTGAAATCGCTTGAGGCAAAGGCAGCCAAAAAAGAACTGGAAGCCCTGCTAGATGGTGAAGCGGACAGCAACGACACTTTCCTCGAAATTAACTCGGGCGCAGGTGGGACAGAGTCCTGTGATTGGGCATCGATGTTGGCGCGAATGTATATCCGCTGGGCGGAAAAAAAAGGCTATAAGGTTGAATTGCAATCAGAGACAGCTGGCGAAGAGGCCGGTATTAAGTCTGCTGCCTATAAGATCAGCGGTCACAACGCATATGGCTGGTTGAAATCAGAAAGCGGCGTGCACCGTTTGGTGCGTATCAGCCCATTTGATAGCGCAGCAAAGCGCCATACATCATTTACATCTGTGAAAGTTTACCCAGTTGTTGACGACAACATCGAGATTGAGGTGAACCCTTCCGACATTCGTTTGGACACCTACCGGTCATCAGGCGCGGGCGGACAGCACGTGAACACAACTGATTCAGCTGTTCGGATTACGCACTTGCCGACGAATATTGTCGTGACGAGTTCAGAGAAATCCCAACACCAAAACCGCGACATCGCGATGAAGGCTTTGAAATCACGCCTGTACCAAATCGAATTGGATAAACGGTCCGCATTGGTAAACGAAGTCCATGAGAATGCAGGCGACGCCGGATGGGGCAACCAAATCCGTTCTTATGTATTGCAACCTTATCAGATGGTCAAAGACCTACGGACCAATCATGAGACGTCAGACACCAAAGGCGTTCTGGACGGCGATCTAGACGGCTTCATGGCTTCAACGTTGGCAATGGAAGTGTCTGGTAAAAGTAGAGCCGACGCGCAGGGCGATACCTGACGCGGGCTTGGACATTAATGAATCCACAGTGCAAACTTAGGCATGGACGATCTATTAAAAATTGATGCGACCGAGCAACTGCGCAAAATTTCAACGAGGGCGACGACTGCCACTGATTTGATGATTGCAACTTTGGATCGGATCGCTGCATTAAACCCACACGCAAATGCAATTGTGTCTCTGAGATCTGTTGAGGAACTCCTGGCGGAAGCAGGTTTGGCGGATAAGTCACCTCCAAAGGGCCCGCTCCATGGGTTACCGATCGCGATCAAAGATTTGGCGAATGTTAAGGGCTTGGTAACATCGCAAGGCTCGCCTTTGTTTGCAGAAACGATCGCCCCTAAATCGGATATCATGGTTCAGCGGATTATTGACGCGGGTGCAATCATTATCGGAAAAACCAACACGCCGGAGTTTGGACTGGGCAGTCACACATATAACGCTGTGCACGGCGCGACTGAGAATGCATTGATGCCTGGAAAATCCGCTGGCGGGTCATCTGGCGGCGCTGCTGTTGCTCTTGCGACCGGCATGACATCATTGGCGGATGGGTCGGATATGATGGGCAGTCTCCGCAATCCGGCTGGATGGAATGGTGTATATGGAATGCGTCCAACATGGGGGCGTGTCCCATCTGAACCTGACGGTGAAAGCTTCTTGCACCAGCTATCGACGAATGGCCCGATGGCCCGTTCACCACAAGACATCGCCTTGCTATTGGATGTGCAGTCAGGACGCGATGCCCGTCAGCCTCATGGGTTCGATGGATCTGCAACGATTGGCAGCTTAGTGAAAGAGTGTGATGGCTTGCGGATCGGGTGGTTGTCTGACTGGGGCGGCGCATTTCCGATGGAAGAAGGCCTTATCGATCATTGCGCCAAAGAGGTGCAGCGATTTGAGGACGCAGGGTGCCATGTTGAAGATGTAGCTGCGCCGTTCGACGCCGCCGTCTTATGGGAGGCTTGGATTACGCTCCGGTCATGGGCGATTGCTGGAAGTCTTTCGCCATTGTTGGCCAGTCCCAAAACGCGGGACGGGTTGAAGCCCGAGGCGATTTGGGAAATCGAGCGGGGTCTTTCATTATCGGCCATGGACGTGCACCGAGCGAGTGCCGTTCGATCTAAATGGTACAGATCGGCTGATCGACTATTTTCGGATTACGATGCACTCGTGTTGCCGACCGCGCAGTGCTGGCCTTTTCCGATCGAACTCGATTGGCCAAAGGAAATTTCTGGTTATGAAATGGACAGCTATCATCGATGGATGGAAGTCGTCATTCCTGTGAGTTTAATCGGATTGCCAAGCATCGCAGTGCCGACGCGCGCAGAGCCGAGGCCGATTGGGCTTCAAATATTTGGAAGACGTGGGACGGATCTAAAGCTGCTTCAAATTTCTGAAACATGGCATCGCATGCTCTAAATCGCCCGCAAAGGGCAGGCTAGTCGCCCGCCTTTCGCTTCGATGCAAAATTCAGCTAATCGGCTGATTTGGCCTTGGTCGCGCCGCCGCCGGTGGACAGTGGATCGTCTTGGCGTTGGACCGAACCCTCAAAATGCGCGCCGCTTTCGATCGCGATTGTCTTGTGGATGATGTCGCCTTCAACACGCGCAGTCGATGTTAGGCGAACCTTTAGGCCGCGGACACGGCCAACAATACGCCCATTTACCACAACATCGTCTGCAACGACTTCGCCTTTGACGGTGGCGCCTTCGCCGACTGTCAAAAGATGCGCGCGGATGTCGCCTTCGACTTGGCCTTCGATCTGAATGTCGCCGGTTGTCTTCATGTTTCCCGTCACCAGTAGGTCAGACGACAATGTCGATGCGGGTGGCTTTGCTTTTGGCGTTGCAGGTGCCGAAGTCGGGGCAGGCGCTGCAGGTTTGCCTTCTGGCTTTGCTGCGGCAGTGTCCGTGCTTGGGCCAGGCTCATTGATTTTTGATTTAGAAAACATCTTGTCCCGCTCTTATGTAGGTCATGGGATTGACGGCATTGCCGCCAACGCGAACTTCGTAGTGCAAATGTGGTCCAGTGGACCGTCCAGAATTCCCCATATCACCAATTCGTTCCCCGCGCGAGACTCTTTCGCCAACGTTGACCCGAATAACGTTCAAATGGGCGTAACGTGTTTCAATACCGAACTCGTGTTGAATTTTGATCAGGCGTCCATAACCGGACGACCAGCCTGCATGGGTTACGACACCGTCTGCTGTGGAATAAATGGGCGTTCCAACCGGACCTGCGAAATCTGTGCCAGAATGCATGCGTCCCCAACGGGGCCCAAAGCCAGATGTGTAACGAAAGTTAGATTTGACTGGGATATCAAATGGTGCGCGTTCTGCGGCGATGCGGTAAAGATTGATCTCGTCCATGCGATCGATGATGCGGTTCGCGCGTGTGGCATCGGGATCAGGTTCGCCGCCTTTGGTTGAGAATTGCAAAGGCATCAATGGGCCACCCGTGCCTGAGTATCCACGGCGGACCTGTGAGATCAAGCTATCTGGGTTAAGGCCGGCATTGCGAAACATTTTTTCCAGCGGTTCAACAGAGACCAACATTGCCTCTTCCAATTGGCGGAAAATCTCGTCGTTCTTTTCTTCAAGGAGGCGTAGTTCCAATTCGAGTTCCGCTGCGTGATCAAGTGCAAACTCAGCGTCTGATGCGATCTGATCGCGTTCCGCGGCGGTATCGGCAAGGGCCGAGGCCAACAGATCAACAGTTCCATTTGAGCCATCAGCTGCTGCAATGGAAGCGCCATTGCCATCGGTTGCTTCTGCGAGAACGGCAACTTCGTCACGGGCCGCCTCTCGCTCTTTCATCGTATCGCGCAAGGTGACTTGAACCGTATCAAGTGCGGTTTCAAGCTCACGCCGGCGTTCTTCGGTACGCAAAAGCTCAGTTTGCATCATAGAGATTTGGGAAAGGGCAGAGCTAAATCGTTGTTGGGCGGCGACGGCTTCTTCTGCGCGGGAATCGCGTTCGGCTGACAGTGCGTTCAAACGACTTTCATATAGTTGTTGGTCGCGCTGCGCTTGGGCACGAAAATTGCCTGCGCCGATACTGTCCATAAGTAGGATTGCCGTCGCCACGATTGTCCAAGCAACAACCAAAGAGGCACCGGTCCACGCGATCAGCTGTGTTTCAGATTTTAGACGAATAAAACGAGTTTCTTCGTCTGACCGAAGAAACAGACGTTTCTCAGGAAAGTGCTTTTCCAGCCTTGCATGCAGGCCCTGTAAAAATCTTGGTCTCACGATCGTTCTCTTATCCCGCACCCTAGATTTGACGTCCCGGTCAAATCGCCCCCGGTTTTTCTAGCGGCAGCGACACCTTGCTGCAATGAAATTACTTAAAAATTGCCTAGTTTTCGAATGGTTGGCGGGTTACCGCCCAACTAAAGGAGGTGCATTTGAGCCTTTCCGCACTCCTATTGCGCGAGTGGCCAGTAAAAATCAGGTGGCAGGCCAGCCTCGGCCCGCTTTTCTTCATTGAACGGTGGTTTAAGCGTGCTGTGGAAATAGCGACGTACAAGATCATGAAAAACAGGGGTCGGATCTAACCCATCCCGGCCACACAAATAGTTGAACCATTTGGAGCCATAGGCAACGTGATGGACCTCTTCGGCGTAGATCGTTTCCAGCGCTTCGACAGCCTTGGTGTTCTTAGCTTGTTGAAATAGTTTGATCATCCCAGGTGTTACGTCCAGTCCGCGTGCTTCCAAAACCATGGGTACAACTGCGAGGCGGGCAAGAATATCCTCTGTCGTATCTGAGGCAGCACGCCACATGCCCGCATGCGCTGGCAGTGCACCATAGTGACTATCCAATTCCTCAAGACAGTCGCACATCAAATTGAAATGCTTCGATTCTTCGTCGGCAGCTTTGACCCAATCGTCGTAGAATCCGATCGGCAATTCGATATCTGGAAACCGCGCGATCATGTCCCAATGCAAATCGACGGCGTTAAGTTCGATGTGCGCAACTGCATGCAACAATGCAATGCGCCCTGCATCGGTGCCCGGTTTGCGCTTTGGAACGTCCCGTGGATTTAGCAATTCCGGTGCGTCTGGCCTTGCCGGAAATTCTGGTGGGGTCGCGTTTCCAATTTCGGGAATGTCTCCATCAGCGCGCGCGGCCTGCCATTCGGCAGCATAACGGCGCGAGCGCGCGGTTTTTTCGCGCCCGCTTGCTGTTGTTAAAACATCGATTGCCATGTCACGTAAGGCCAGCATCGGAACGCTCCTATAGGGCTTTTGCGGCCTCAAGCACTGCGTCAGTGTGACCCGGCACCTTAACCTTGCGCCATATCTGCGCAATCTTGCCTTGCTTATCAATCAGATAGGTGGCGCGTTCAATACCCATGTAGGTTTTGCCATACATAGATTTCTCAACCCACGTTCCATAGTCTTCGCAGGTATGTCCGTCGGTGTCAGATAACAGCGCGACACCCAAGTTGTGCTTTGTTACGAATTTTTCATGCTTGGCAACCGAGTCCTTGGAAATCCCCAAAATGACGGTATTCAAGGCTGCAAAATCACTAACCTGATCAGTAAAAGCGATAGATTCCTTGATGCAGCCCGGTGTGTCGTCGCGTGGGTAAAAATAGAGCACGACGTTTTGACCCGATAGACCTGCCAATGAAACAATTTCACCACCATCACGGGGCAATTCGAACGCCGGGGCTGGGTCACCAATAGAAAGTTCTGACATTTGAGTGGCCTTTCGTGTTTTTCTCGTACCGTCTTAGTTTGTTTTAGGGCACAAAAGGTCGAGTTAAAGGGCTTTTATGACCGAACCTGTTTTAGAAACGAAAAAGGTGAGACGACCGTCGAAACGCAGCCTCTGGTTCGGCGCGCGAACCATCCTTCTGTTGTTGGGGTTGCCGCTGCTTTTCTTGGTGATCGGTGTCCTAATGATGTTCGACCGAGATATTACAGCGCCGAGTTGGGTTCGCAACGCTGTCGAAGATCGTGCAGTTGAACTTTTGGCAGGAGGATCCATCGATTTTGGCGAAATCTCTGTTCGTGTTGGCCGTGATCTTCACCCAACAGTCTCGTTAACAAATACCCAGCTGTGGGATGCGCAAGGCGCGTTGTTGGCCAATGTGTCCGAGATGTCCGGTTTATTGTCACCGCGTGGATTTGTCCTTGAACAGTCGGCATTGATTCAGGAACTTACTGTAAGTGGAGCAGCCGTTTCGCTAAAGCGGAACGAGGACGGGAGTCTCGCATTTGCTTTTGACCGTCAGTCGCAAATCGTGAACACCGCGCCTGATCTGTCGGGTTTGGTGGCACAATTTGATGCTTTTTTTGAGCGCCCGGCTCTGGTCGCGCTAGAGCAAGTAACCTTTGAAAACGTTGGTGTGGATTTCGAAGATGCTCGTGCTCAACAGGCATGGCAGTTAGAGGACGGCCGAATTCGCTTGGATTTGCGTGGCGACCTAACGCGTGCAAGTGCTGCATTGGCGGTAAGACAGCCCGACCGCAGCGACGCGCTGATCGATCTAGGCATGTCTCGTAATCGGGTTAGCGGGGGGACAGATCTTAACGCTTCGATCCGCAATGCCGTGTCTGGCGATATCGCGCTGCAAGCGCCGGAATTAAGCTGGCTAAAGGCTGTTGATGCTCCTGTTAGCGTAGAAGTCACGGCGTCTATGGCTGATACCGGATCTCTGGGTATCATCCGGTCACGTGTGATCCTTGATGCAGGTGTCTTGCGGCCAACACCATCAAGCGAACCATTGGCATTTGACGAGGCGCGGATTGATCTCCGGTATGATCCAACAAATCAGTCAATTGAATTCGATGACGTGCGCGTCGTCTCGGCTTGGGGCGGCCTGACGGCATCGGGGCAGGCGTTGTTGGGGGATACGTCGACTGGATTGCCCGAAGACATCGTAACTCAGCTAAAGTTATCAGAAGTGGTTTTGAACCCGCCTGATTTTTTTGATGAACCTCATGTCATCGACACGGTGCATGCTGACTTCCGTCTTACGCTTGATCCGTTTCAGGTCGATATCGGGCAAATACATTTTGACGATGCTGATCTTCCATTAGAGGGAAATGGAAGGATCAAAGCTGGGTCCGATGGTTGGGATCTCGCATTTGACTTTGCCATCCCGGAAATTGAGCAGGAAACATTGATTAAGTGGTGGCCAAACGGGCTAAAGCCACGCGCACGCACATGGCTCGTCGATCAAATTAACGGTGGGGTTATATCCGATCTTGCAGGTGGCGTGCGCGCCCAACAAGGAATGCCGTTCCGCTATGGACTTGGTTTCGATTTCCAAGGCGTCGACGTCAAATTCATGCGCAGTATGCCGCCGCTTAGTGGTGGCGATGGCTATGCGAGTTTTGCCGACAATAGCTTTGCACTATCGCTTTCAAAAGGGACCTTGGTGGCACCAAAGGGGGGTGTGTTAGATTTTGCCGGGTCTGAACTTTGGATTCCTGATTTGCGAGTCAAAAATGGTCCAATGGAAATGGAATTGGCGTTTGAAAGTTCGATTACGGCAACACTTGCGACGCTAGACCTTAAACCTTTCGAATTCATGCAAAAGGCGTCGATGGCCGTCGATCAGGTTGATGGTATTTCGAATGTCGATGGTTGGCTCAGATTTCCAATCAAGGGAAAGATAACCCCGGAAGAGGTTGATTTCAGATTTTCGGCGGACCTCAGGCGGGTTGCGAGTGATCAACTGATCCCCGGACAAACGCTCACCGCGTCGTCTCTGCAAGTTTCAGTCGATCGCAGCGGTGTCGAAATTTCAGGCCCAGCAAGCGTCGGCGGCGTGCCCTTGAATGGAACATTCGAACAGACCTTTGGGCCGGATGCATCGCGACGTCTATTCGGGACAATGGAAGTGTCGGATCGCTTTTTTGACACCTTCAAGATCGCTTTGCCACCCGGATCGGTTTCCGGTCGTGGCAGCGCGGACTTTGACATCAATTTGCCCGATGGCAGTGCCCCAGAGTTTGAATTGAGATCAAATCTTGAGGGGATGCGCTTGGCGATTCCGCCCCTTGGATGGTCGAAGGCTGCGTCAACAACTGGCGGATTGTTGGTTCAAGGCGCGTTTGCTAAGCCCACACGCATCGATCGAATCGAAGTGTCTGGAGGAGGTTTATCGGCAATTGGCGCGGTGCGGTTGCGTGCCGACGGGTCGCTGGATCAGGCAAGGTTTTCGCAGGTGCGCTTGGCCGATTGGTTGAATGCGCCGATCACGTTACGCGGTCGAGGCGCGGGGCAACCGGTGGCGGTTGAGCTTGGTGGTGGGGTCTTGGATCTGCGTCAGGCACGGTTAGGCGGTGATCAACGTGATGGCGGTCCGATGCAAGTCAGACTGGATCGGCTTCAGGTGACTGAAGGAATTGCGCTGACTGGGTTCAGCGGTACATTTGATGGTTCCGGTGGGTTTTCTGGCGATTTTCGTGGTCAGGTGAACGGCCAGGCCGCAATTCGCGGATCAGTGGTGCCTCAAAACAGGCGGTCAGCCGTGCGGATCCAAAGTGACGATGCTGGCGGTGCTGTGGCTGCTGCTGGATTCTTGCGCAATGGAATTGGCGGTAGTCTCGATCTCACGTTACTTCCCGCAAATGCAGCGGGCAGTTTTGATGGGACGCTCGCAATTCGCGGGCTGCGTGTTCGAGATGCACCATCCATTGCGGCCTTGTTGAATGCAGTAAGTGTTGTCGGACTATTGCAGCAATTGGATGGTCAGGGATTGGCCTTCGACGAAGTTGACGCGCAATTCCGATTATCACCAACCCAAGTTGTTGTTACGCAATCCAGCGCGGTCGGACCGGGTCTTGGCATTTCGCTTGATGGCGTCTACACGCTCGCCAGCAAAACAGTCGACTTTCAGGGTGTGATCTCACCGATCTACTTGCTGAATGGCATCGGATCTGTGTTGACGCGAAAGGGCGAAGGTTTGATTGGCTTTAATTTCAATTTGCGCGGCGACGTTGCACAGCCCGATGTCTTGGTGAACCCTCTTTCCGCTTTGACGCCCGGCATGTTCCGTGAAATTTTCCGGCGCCCTGCGCCTCAGGTATCCCAATGAAACTGTCGGACTTTGATTTTGAATTACCTGACGAACTAATTGCGACACGTCCAGCGAAACCACGCAGCTCAGCAAAACTTTTGGTTGCCACACCTGATAGTATTTCTGACAAACGCGTTGCGGACCTCGTCGATGTGCTGCGCCCTGGTGATCGTCTGGTATTGAACGACACCAAGGTCATACCGGCGCGCCTAAGCGGCGTGCGCCGTCGCGCCGGAGAATTTGGGCTAACTGAGGCGGGGATCGAAGTCACTCTTCTAGAGCCTAAGGCGTCTGGAACTTGGTCCGCTTTGGTCAAACCGTTGCGCAAAGTCAAAGATGGTGAAGTTATTTGGTTCTCTGACGATTTAGAGGCCATAGTTGTCAGCCGGGCAGATGGTCAGGCCGAGTTGGAGTTTAACCTATCCGGTGATGATTTTGACAAAGCACTCACGACCGTGGGCGCAATGCCTTTGCCGCCTTATATCGCGGCCAAACGGGCTGCGGATGAACAAGACAAATCTGATTACCAAACTCATTGGGCAAAACACACTGGCGCGGTCGCGGCTCCCACGGCCTCATTGCATTTTGACGGTGCTCTCTTGGCGGCGTTAGAAGCCAAGGGCGTTACGTTTACGCATGTAACATTGCACGTTGGGGCCGGAACGTTTTTACCGGTCAAAGTTGACGATATTTCAGATCACAAAATGCATGCAGAATGGGGGCAGGTGACCGAGACCGCAGCAGCAGAAGTCGCTAGCACGAAATCTGCAGGTGGGCGCGTTATTCCAGTTGGAACTACCGCACTGCGACTGATTGAAAGTGCGGCGCGCGGCGGCGAAATTGCGCCCTGGGAAGGTCCGACGGATATCTTTATCACGCCGGGATTCAAATTCCATGTCGCAGATGCGTTGATGACGAATTTCCACTTGCCGAAATCGACGCTCATGATGCTGGTGTCCGCTCTATTAGGTCGGGACAGGATCATGGAAATTTACGAACACGCAATTTCGAACAAGTACCGATTTTTTTCGTATGGTGACGCGTCTATTTTGCTGCCAAAGGGCGCATGAGAACCAGACGCGACACAGATACGTCGTTTGTGATCTTGCAGATACAATAAAACTAGCGTTTCACTTAGAATTTAGACCCCGTGAAAGGGACAAAAATGTTTCAGGTTTTCAATGCTTCTTGGGCCCTGTTTTTGGGCATGTTCATGTTGATGATCGGCAATGGCCTGCAAGGGACGTTGCTGGGTCTGCGTGGAGAGATTGAAGGTTTTACCACGTTTGAATTGTCCGTCGTGATGTCGGCTTACTTTGTCGGCTTTTTGTTTAGTTCGCGCACCACGCCCTTACTGATTCAACGTGTCGGCCATGTCCGTGTCTTTGCGGCGCTTGGTTCGACGGTCTCTGCCGTTTTGATCCTGTATCCGGTGCTTGCTGAACCTTGGGCCTGGACGCTTGGCCGTGTCATCGTCGGTTTTTGTTTTTGCGGCGTCTATATCACTGCGGAAAGCTGGTTGAACGACGCCTCTAGCAATGAAACGCGGGGCAAGGCGCTATCCATTTACCTTATGGTTCAGATGGCTGGGATCGTGACCGCGCAATACATTATCACTCGCGGTGATATTTCAGGCTTTATTCTCTTTATTATCCCGTCTGTTTTCGTTTCACTCGCGTTTGCGCCGATCCTTTTGTCGATCCGGCCTACGCCAGCATTTGCACAAGCAAAACGCATGACAATCCGTGAGCTGATCGCAGCCTCACCGCTCGCCTGTGTCGGGATGTTCCTGTTGGGTGGAATTTTCTCGGCGCAGTTCGGAATGGGTGCGGTGTATGGTAGCCAAGCAGGATTGAACGTCAGTCAGATCTCGCTATTCGTTTCGGTGATCTATGTTTCAGCATTGGTCGCACAATGGCCGATTGGCTGGTTGTCAGATCGCATTGACCGCCGCATTCTCATTATTTTGACGACAGCCATTGGCGGCTTTGGTGGGCTGATAGCGTTTTTCTGGACTGGAAATTTTGGCGTGATCCTGATCTCTGCAGCGCTCGTCGGTGGTACGTCTAATCCGCTTTATGCGCTGTTGATTGCCTATGCGAACGACTACCTTGAAAAAGAAGACATGGCGGCTGCAGCGGGTGGCTTGCTCATGATTAATGGCGTGGGCGCAATCGCTGGTCCATTGATTGTCGGCTGGATGATGGAAAACCTAGGTGCTGAAGGGTTCTGGCTCTTTACAGCGGCCTTGATGATGGGTGTTTCTGCCTATGCGGCGTTCCGAATGATTCAACGTCCACGTGGCGATTTAGATTTCGAAGCAGTGTCCTATGTTCCTGTCTCTGCGGCCACGACGCAGGTCGTCGCGGAGATCGCGCAAGAAGTCTATATTGAAACAGAAGAAGAAGATTTGTGAACGTTAGCGCAAAAGGCATTGCTAACGATTCGTTAACATGCTTCGCTTTGATTCAGGTGGGGACGGGTTTGTGGAGTTAAGAGCGCTATGACGCCTCAAGATGTGTTGAAGTTTTGGTTGGACGATCACGGTCCGAAAGATTGGTACAGTGGCGAAGCCGCACTAGACTCAAAGATCCGCGAACAGTTTCTGCCGTTGTGGGAGCGTGCGTCGCAAGGAGCCCTTGGAATGTGGCTCACGTGTCCTTCCGAGACGCTAGCTTACATCATTTTACTAGATCAGTTCAGCCGGAACATGCACCGTGGTTCCCCCAGATCCTTCAAAATGGACGATGCCGCACGCGCGGCTGCCAAAATGGCGATCAAACGCGAATGGGATATGCGTATCGATGAGCCTGCGCGACAGTTCTTTTATATGCCTTTGATGCACTCAGAAAATCAGTGCGACCAAGATCGGGCTGTGCGTTTGTTTCTGACACGCATGCCAAAATCTGCTGGTATGCATATGGATCATGCTCGGGCGCATCGTGAAATAATCCGACGTTTTGGTCGGTTCCCTTTCCGCAATGAGGTGCTTGGCCGTAAGTCCAGCCCCGCCGAAAAAGAATTTATGGAGAATGGGGCCTATGGTGCCGTCGTCCGAGAAATTCAGGCTGAGAAAGAACCGGCTTAGAGTTTATTCATCGTAAAGTCGGTTAGCATCGTTATGGGCCATCCGCTCTTCGATCTCTTTTAGCGATAGATCTGTCGATGAATGCTGATCGAGCGCTTGACTGTATGTCGGCAGCCCAGAAGTCGAGGCGGCGTTTTCAGGTAACCAAAGGCCTGATCTTATGATGGCTTTTCCGCAATGATAAAACGCCTCTTCGACATTAACGACGATCGCAAATTCAGGGATGCGGTCTTTGATGGCCATGCTTGAGCGTAGTTCTTGATCCCGCACCACTAAAGCGGAACCATTGACCCGCACCACCTCGTTACGGTTTGGAACCAGAAAGATTAGGCCAATGCGTCCCGTCTGTAGGATATTGCGAAACCCGTCGTAGCGCCGGTTGCCCGGACGATCTGGTATCGCCATCGTCTTGTCGTCAATAACCCGGACAAAACCCGCAGGATCGCCTTTGGGGGAAGCATCCAGGTTTCCCGCCGCGTCAACAGTTGTCATCACCAAGAAGGGCGACTTTTCAATCCATGCTTGGCAAAACGCGTCAATATGATCCAAGACCTTTGATGTTTGAGTGGGGTGGATCCCATCAACGACAGCGCGGATCTCGTCCTCTTTCGTCAATATATCTTTGGGTTGATACGCCATGCACACTTCGCTCCTGTTGGCGATATAGTGGCAGAGTCACGCGGGGCGGCATAGAGAAAACGACGGGAACCTAGCAATGCACGTAGTCGATAGCAGCCATTCCCTAGCGTCACTGGCGGTTCTCGGGAAAATAGTTTAACACTAAACAAAATGATTTCGGTGAGGAGATAAGCATGGCCGCGAAGACATTTGATCTAATCGTGATTGGCGCTGGACCGGGCGGCTATGTTGCTGCGATCCGCGGTGCACAGCTGGGTTTGAACGTTGCTATTGTTGAACGTGAGCACTTGGGCGGCATCTGCTTGAACTGGGGTTGCATTCCAACCAAAGCGCTGCTGCGATCCTCAGAAGTCTTTCACCTCATGCACCGCGCAAAGGAATTCGGACTATCGGTTGAAAAACCGGACTTTGATTTAGACGCTGTGGTTAAGCGGTCGCGTCAGGTTGCGGGTCAATTGTCCGGTGGCATTGGTCATCTGATGAAAAAGAACAAGATCACTACAATCATGGGCGAGGCAACTCTGCCTGCCAAAGGCAAGGTGTCGGTAAAGACGGACAAAGGCACCGAAGAGCTAACGGCCAAGCATATCGTTCTAGCGACCGGCGCACGGGCGCGCGAATTGCCCGGGCTCGAGGCAGATGGTGATTTGGTTTGGATGTACAAACACGCGCTTGATCCAAAGCGGATGCCGAAAAAACTATTGGTGATTGGCTCTGGTGCGATTGGCATCGAATTCGCCAGTTTCTACAACACGATGGGTGCAGATACGACCGTGGTCGAAGTCATGGACCGTGTGCTGCCAGTAGAAGACGAAGAAATCAGCAAATTTGCCAAAAAGCAGTTCGTCAAACAAGGCATGAAGATTATGGAGAAATCTATGGTCAAACAACTAGATCGCGGCAAGGGCAAGGTCACAGCCCACATCGAAACAGGTGGAAAAGTCGAAAAGCAAGAGTTCGACACCGTGATTTCTGCCGTTGGGATTGTTGGCAATGTTGAAGGCCTAGGCCTTGAGGGGCTTGGTGTCAAAATCGACCGCACCCATATTGTCACGGATGAATACTGTCGCACCGGCGTTGATGGTCTCTATGCGATTGGCGACATCGCTGGGGCGCCATGGCTTGCCCACAAAGCGAGCCACGAGGGCGTGATGGTCGCCGAACTAATCGCGGGAAAAAAGCCGCATCCGGTCAAGCCAGAAAGCATCGCGGGATGCACCTATTGTCATCCGCAGGTCGCTTCTGTTGGATTTACCGAGGCACAAGCGAAAGAGAAGGGGCTAGACATCAAAGTCGGCCGTTTCCCATTCATTGGCAACGGCAAGGCGATCGCGTTGGGTGAACCTGAGGGTATGGTCAAAACGATCTTTGACGCGAAAACCGGCGAATTGCTCGGCGCCCATATGGTCGGCGCAGAGGTCACGGAATTGATCCAAGGGTACGTTGTCGGTCGCCAATTGGAGACAACGGAAGAAGACCTTATGCAAACGGTCTTCCCGCATCCAACCCTGTCAGAAATGATGCACGAAAGCGTTTTGGACGCCTACGGTCAAGTCATTCATATGTAGGAACCGGTTGTTTCACACCGCTGTTTTCTGAAGGTTTCGCTGTGCTTTTTGATAGGGCACGGCGGACCATGCGACCCCAGTACGTGAAGGGGTAAATAAATATTGCTACCGGGTTGGTATCATTCACCTTACTTTTCGTTGCCCCCATTTGTTCATGGCAAAGTCCCGGTTCGTAGTAAGTGCCAAAAACGAAGTCAAAGATTGGAAACATATTGGCTAGGTTCTTGCCATGTGCTGCGGGTGTGTCTGCGTGATGCCAGCGGTGAAAAACCGGTGATGCCAACAAAAGCTTGCACCGACCATGCTGGAACGGCAAATCCATATGGACGTAAATGTTGTGAAGAAAGGCTAGCAAAACGACAAATGGCAGCGTCTCAGGGATCTGCAGCCATGTTAGCAAGATGATGTAGCTGAAATTCATTAGCAGATATTCGAGGATGTGGACGCGAAAAGACGTGAAGGCGTTCACATGCGTGTCTGAGTGATGTGCCGCATGCGTCGCCCATCCGATCCTGGTGTGCATCAGTCGATGACTCCAATAGTCGCAAAAGTCACGTGCGACCAAGCCAAACACAACAGTTAGCAGAAGCGGGGTGCTTCCCCAAAAACTGGCTGGCAACGTTGGAATATAGAGGCTGTCATAGGCCGCTTGGGCTAGGGTGTTTACGTCTTCGACGAACCAAACCAATAAACCGATGTTAGCCCCTGCCAAAACAAGGGTTGCAAAGGTATTCATGATTGCAAGTTTGCTGAATTCAGCCCGTTTTCGGAATACGGTAAAACAGATGACCGTCAAGAATGCTGGGATCGCTAGATAGATCAGGAACATATTCCCTGTTATCCGTAATGCTAGCTCATTAGCCACTTCCATTTAGCATGCCCTCTTTGCACTCCCCTGCACATTAGCGATGAGTTCCGGCAAAAAGATGACGACAATGCGCCTGAGTCATAAAAGGGTGTATTGCGGTGCTAAATGTGTGAAATCGAGGTTGAAAATGTGACAGTACGCTGTGTCCGATCCGCCCTTTTTGAATAACATTTTGGTTCCAGTAACTGCACGATGAATCGTGTCTGCGGTGCCTGGGGCAGTGGTCACATCCTTTTCAATTTCAGCGCAATTGCTACTCTATCGGAAGCACTAAACGCTTGAAGTGAGCGCTTTTTCAACGGGCATATTTTGGGGCCCCAAACACGTGCCGTGTAATCGAAATATTTGAAACGTCATCAATTTTGCCGGATTAAAGAACGTAAAACGTCAATATCAAGGATTGCCTTGGGCGGCTTTGCGCGATGGAGGAAGTCGCCACGATAATTGAGGCTGCGCAAACTGATGTGAATCTCGTTTTCAAACGTCCCGTATATATTTGCCACACACAAACCACAGCTTCAGTGTTCTTCAAAGGCTTTGTCAGCAGAGGTCAGTAATAGGTGACCTCTGAACAAAATTATTCCTCGCATGTTCTTTATTTGTTCTGTATTTTGACTGGTGAAATCAAAACGGTGCGTTATCTGTAGGTCAACACGCCTTTGGGGGGCCACATGGCAGAGCTAAAGAACATCGAAGTGCGCGGCGCGCGCGAACATAATTTGAAGTCGATCGATGTGGACATTCCGCGCGATAAACTTGTGGTTATCACAGGCTTGTCGGGGTCGGGTAAATCTTCGCTCGCTTTCGATACCGTCTATGCTGAAGGGCAACGGCGCTATGTCGAATCTTTGTCGGCTTATGCGCGTCAGTTCTTGGACATGATGGAAAAGCCTGACGTTGATCATATCGCAGGCCTTTCACCAGCAATTTCTATTGAACAGAAAACGACGTCAAAGAACCCGCGGTCAACGGTTGGTACAATAACTGAAATCTACGACTACATGCGCTTGCTATTTGCGCGTGTCGGTACGCCGTATTCACCAGCGACTGGAATGCCGATTGAGGCTCAGCAAGTCCAAGACATGGTAGATCGTGTCATGACGCTGGAAGAGGGCACCCGTGGCTACATGCTCGCGCCAATCGTACGCGACCGCAAAGGCGAATATCGCAAGGAATTTCTGGAGCTGCGCAAACAGGGGTTCCAACGAGTAAAAGTCGATGGTGAGTTTTATGAACTCGATGAGCCGCCGACACTCGACAAGAAATTCCGCCATGACATCGATGTGGTTGTAGATCGCATTGTCGTTCGCGAGGGAATAGAAACGCGACTTGCTGATAGCTTCCGTACCGCGCTCGATTTGGCAGATGGTATTTGCATCCTTGAAACCGCTCCGAGCGAGGGTGATCCAGAACGCATTACGTTCTCTGAGAATTTCGCATGCCCAGTGTCAGGTTTTACGATTCCAGAAATCGAACCACGCTTATTCTCGTTCAATGCGCCTTTTGGAGCGTGTCCCGCCTGTGATGGTTTGGGGGTTGAACTGTTCTTTGACGAGCAGCTTGTCGTGCCAGATGTGACTTTGAAAATTGCAGACGGAGCTTTGGCGCCATGGCGCAAGGGTAAGAGCCCATATTTCCTGCAAACGATTGAAGCCATCGCCAAGCATTATGGGTTTAACAAAAACGACCGCTGGAAAGATCTAGATCCAAAGATCCAAAATGTTTTCCTGCGCGGCTCTGGCGAGGAAGAGATCAAGTTCCGCTATGACGAAGGCGGCCGCGTTTACCAAGTCGAGCGCGCTTTTGAGGGCGTCATTCCGAATATGGAACGTCGTTATCGCGAAACGGATAGCAATTGGATCCGTGAAGAGTTCGAAAATTATCAAAACAACCGCCACTGCGGCACCTGCGATGGCTACCGTCTGCGAGCCGAGGCTTTGGCGGTCAAAATCGGTCAACCAGATGCTTTGCTGCACGTTGGGCAGGTCGTTCAGATGTCGATCAAAGAGGCTTATGATTGGTGCCTGACGGTCCCTGACGCGCTGACCAAGCAGAAGAACGTTGTCGCCAAGGCGATCCTCAAAGAAATTCGCGAACGGCTCGGGTTCCTAAACAACGTCGGCCTCGAATATCTAACATTGTCGCGCAACTCTGGGACTTTGTCCGGTGGCGAGAGCCAGAGAATTCGTTTGGCTTCCCAGATTGGCTCGGGTCTGACCGGGGTTCTCTATGTTCTGGACGAACCCTCAATTGGTCTTCACCAGCGGGACAACGATCGCCTGCTGACTACGTTGAAGAACCTGCGTGATCAGGGAAACACCGTAATCGTTGTTGAACATGACGAAGAAGCCGTGCGCGAAGCAGACTATGTTTTCGACATTGGTCCGGGCGCTGGCGTTCACGGTGGGCAGGTGGTGGCCGAGGGCACGCCGCAACAAATTATGGACAATAAGGACTCGATCACGGGTCAGTATTTGGTTGGCACGCGCGAAATCCCTGTCCCCAGCGAACGCCGCAAGGGCAACAAGAAAAAGCTGCAAGTGGTCAAAGCCACAGGCAACAACCTACAAAACATCACCGCTGATTTTCCACTGGCTAAGTTTGTCTGTGTTACTGGCGTGTCCGGTGGTGGCAAATCCACGCTGACGATTGAAACGCTGTTTAAAACAGCATCGATGAAGTTGAATGGTGCACGTCAAACGCCAGCGCCATGCGAGACGATCAAAGGGCTGGAACACCTCGATAAGGTCATCGACATCGACCAGCGCCCGATTGGACGCACCCCCAGATCTAACCCTGCGACCTACACCGGGGCGTTTACCCCAATTCGCGATTGGTTTGCCGGGCTACCTGAGGCAAAAGCGCGTGGTTACAAACCCGGTCGCTTTAGTTTTAATGTTAAAGGTGGCCGCTGCGAAGCCTGTCAGGGTGACGGTGTCATTAAGATCGAAATGCACTTTTTGCCGGACGTCTATGTCGAATGCGAAACCTGCAAAGGCGCGCGCTATAATCGCGAGACGCTTGAGATCAAATTCAAGGGCAAATCTATCGCTGACGTTTTGAATATGACTGTCGAAGACGCCCAAGACTTCTTTAAGGCGGTGCCATCAATCCGCGATAAGATGGACGCGCTGATGCGTGTCGGTCTTGGATATATAAAGGTCGGTCAGCAAGCGACGACATTGTCTGGCGGCGAGGCGCAGCGCGTAAAACTGTCAAAGGAATTGGCAAAACGATCCACTGGGCGCACGCTATACATCCTAGACGAACCAACGACTGGATTGCATTTTGAAGATGTGCGTAAGCTATTGGAAGTTCTTCATGAATTGGTCGATCAGGGCAACTCGGTGATCGTAATTGAACACAATCTCGATGTCGTGAAAACCGCGGACCACATCATCGATATCGGGCCCGAAGGTGGCGATGGCGGTGGACAGATTGTGGCGAAAGGTACACCTGAGCAAGTTGCTGAGGTCGCAGAGAGCTACACAGGAAAATACCTTAAGCCAATGCTCAAGCCAAAGAAGGTTGCTGCAGAATAATTCGGTGCAACCCTTCACAAGTCGTCGTTCGTCCCTAGGTATGTAAAAGCTATTTACATATAGGGCATTCGATGAGACTAGTTTCAACAACAGCATTTGCCGCAGCTCTTAGCATCGCTGCCACCGCTTCATCAGCGCAAGATCGAACTTATGATTTGGCTGGATTTGACCGAGTTGAAGGCAGCGCAGGGGTAATCGCCAATGTGACGGTTGGTCCAGACTTTAGTGTGTCTGCGACGGTCGAAGAAGGTGACATTGATCGACTTGAAGTTGACCTTTTGAGCGGCACGCTCTCAATTTCCCGAAAATCATCATGGAGCCTGTTTTCATCAAATACTGATCGTTTCATTGTAACGGTAACGATGCCGACGATCACGGGAATGGAAACCTCGTCTGGGGCGACGCTAAACATCTTGGGCGCCGTTACTTCGGAATTGGAGGCTGATGCAGCTTCGGGTTCAACTTTGAACATTGAAGCTGGCGAATTTAGCGTTGTCGATCTCGAAGCCAGTAGCGGGGCGACCCTTCGCGTATCGGGAAACTGTGTTGATCTTAAAGCCGAAACGAGCTCGGGTTCAACGATCGCAGCCGAAGATTTGAAGTGCGCAACCGGATCTTTGGAAGCGTCTAGCGGATCGACTTTGCGGAGCTTTGTAACGAAATCGGCTGCGATTGAAGCGAGTTCAGGTGCATCGGTGGTCGTCACCGGCGGTGCAGAGATCAGCAGTCGGGAAAGCAGCAGCGGCGGATCAATTCGATCGAATTAAGGACCGAAGTGGTTATTGACCGTTCCATTTGATTTCATTGGACTCAATGGCTGCAATCCTTTGTTCGGTTTTAGGATGGCTCATGATCCAAGCGGGTGTTGCAGCGCCACGAGCACCGGTCAAGTGCTCTAGCTTTTCAAAAAGCGTTTTTTGTGGTGCAGTCCCGATCCCAGACTTTACCAATAGGGCCGATGCATAGGCATCAGCTTCAAATTCATCCTCTCGCGATAGGCGCGCGGCGAGCAGACGCATCAAAATGCCCGCGATCCATTGTCCAACGCCTGGAATAATACGCCCCAAAACCATGGCCAAAGCTGTCCGCATGGCGTTCTGTCCGGAAAAGTCGATCATCCGCCGTCGTGAATGGCCCAAAGCCACGTGCCCCAGCTCGTGTGCGATCACGCTCGCCATCTCGTCGGCAGAAACCTCGCCAGCGCGGTATTTGTTAAAAAACCCGCGGGTGATAAAAATGCGCCCGTCTGGTGCGGCGAGTCCATTCACGGGTTCAATCTCGTAGATGTAGACCTTGATCCGCTCGATATCCAAAGCGCGCGCCATGCGATCCATGAGCGTACGCAGCATCGGGTCGGCAAGCTCAGTTGATTGCGCATCGAGCTCTTTTGACGTGCGCCAAACCGAAAACCGGTACATGGCCCAGCTATAGAGAACGGCGAGGAGAATAGGGGTGAATTTAAACATATGACTTATATGGGGCCTTTGGCGCGAATGTCACCGGGTTAACAAAGAAGTGTCATGCCGCGAAAGGCGTTCACATCCAGCTTCTGTCACCAAAACTGAATGTCCTAAGGTCATCGCGTGGCCACTGTCGCTGTCCATTAGGATCATATGCAGAAAAAACACTTGGTTCTTGCGCATCAGAAGCGGATTGCCTTGGTAAAACATTGGGAAGTCGACCCAGATCGGATTGTATACTGCGCCCATTCCATAACCGCAGGCCTGTAGGCGCGCGTCTGACATGCCAGCTTTATCAAAGACATCGGCATGCGCTTGATAGACGTCACCCATCGGCTGGCCGGGTTTAATGGCTTCTTCGCATGCAATCAGGGCTTCTTGGGCAAGACTATGAAGACGTGTGTGATGATCTGATGGCTCACCGAGCACGATGGTCCGCATCATCGCGGCATGATAGCGTGCGTATGCGCCCGACCATTCAAGTGTCAATTGATCTGATGGGTCCAAATGCCGGCGTCCCGAAAAATATCGACACAGAAGAGCGCCGGCGCCTGATCCGATGATGAATTCATTGCCTGCATAGTCACCGCCACCCTTGAACACGGCGCCCTGCATTGCAGCCAGGATGTCGCCCTCGAAAGCGCCGCTTTTTGTTGTGTCTAGCGCCGCATCGAGCGCGTCATCGGACAGAGCTGCTGCTTTGCGATGCATTAAGACTTCCGCATCCGATTTATCTCGCCTGAGATTGCGGATCAGATCAGAGGCATCGGTTAACCCTTTGATTTCTCGACGCAGAGCTTGGCCGTTCTTGTCAGAAAGACCGACGGTATCACTTTCAAATCCAATAATGCCACTGACACCTAAGTCCGACAAAAGCGCGGCGAGGTCGGCGGCTGGGTTTGCGCCTTCAAACTCGGGCCAAATGTGGATGTGGTCTTCGGGCAGGGTGGAGGTTAGCTGCGCTTGCCGAAGATCTGGCATCCGGGTAAGTAAGTGCAGGTCACCCTTGGCCGTCAGAACGAGGCATTGGAACATCGCAAAGCCAAAGGTGTCGTACCCGCAAACCCAATATTGGCTTTCCGGCGCGAACATGAGCAGGGCATCAAGTCCAGCATCATTTACGACCTGCGTCGCGCGTTTGTGGCGAGAATTGTATTCGTCTTGGTCGAAATGAAATGTCATGCCGTGACGTTTGCTCTGATTGCAAGGTTCGTCAAGTGGAAGCGAGACGCGCTTTCGCTTCGAGATGCAATTTATAATGCGCAGGAACCGTTAAGGCGCGTCTTAGAAAATCTTGATCGATGAAGTTTGAATGATAGGCGGTCATATTTTTAACGACAGAAATTCGCTCGCCTTCATAAGAAACTTGGATGCAGGTATCGTCAGCGGTAATTGATCCGCCCTTTAAAACACGCGCATAAGCGCCTGGCATCTTTGCTGCGTAAAAGTCCTTGAGCGCCGTTTTGTCTTGAGTGACTGCAGCATAAGTCGCGCAAGGTATCCGTGGTGATGTGATCTGCAAAACGACATCGCCGATGGTTAGCAAGTCACCCAGGTACAAGTCGGCAGACGCCAATTCGCTGATCAAAAGGTTTTCGCCAAAATACCCAGCGGGGCAGGACCTGTTCAATCGCGCTTCCCATGCCTGACGATCTTTATCGCCGAACAGGTACACCGCTTGGTCAATTCCACCATGGTGTTTAAGGTCGGCGATTTCGTCTCCCTGCACTCCGTCTTTGGTCACGCGAACGGGCCCGGATTGGGGATGCTTGAAATAGCCGGTTTGACCAGATTTGGTCGAGAAAGCCTGGAGCTTTCCGGTGCAAATGGCGAGTACCTTCATCGTCCTAGCGCTTTCATCCCGTTTTCAATTCCAGAAAGGGTCATGGGCACCATACGCTCAGCGCCAAAGATCTGCTGGATCATAGCGATCGATTGCGTGTAGCCCCAATATTTCTCTGGCACCGGATTAATCCAGACGTGGTTCTGCCAGTGCTCTCGCGCACGCTCTAACCACGTTTGACCGGATTCTTGATTCCAGTGCTCGTTGGCGCCGCCGGGGACCGCAATTTCATAGGGGGACATGCTGGCGTCACCCACGAAAATACATTTGTAATCAGATCCATACGTGCGCAATACGTCCCATGTTGGCGTTTGCGCATTCCAACGCCGCGCGTTGTCTTTCCACACTCCTTCATAGAGGCAATTGTGGAAATAGAAGTGTTCCATGTGTTTGAATTCGACTTTTGCGGCGCTGAAGAGTTCTTCGACAATCTTTACATGTGCGTCCATGGACCCGCCAATATCGAGAAACAAAAGAACCTTTACGGCATTTCGCCGTTCGGGGCGGGTTTTGACGTCGATATAACCGCTTTCGGCGGTGGCGCGGATGGTTTCTGGCAGGTCGAGTTCCTCTGCGGCGCCATCTCGTGCCCAACGGCGAAGGCGTTTCAGCGCAACTTTGATGTTACGGGTCCCCAGTTCAACGTCGCCATCCAGATTTCGAAATTCACGTTTGTCCCAAACTTTGACCGCGCGTTGATGACGGCTTTCCTTTTGGCCGATCCGAATGCCTTCCGGATTATAACCATAGGCCCCAAAAGGTGAGGTGCCCGCCGTTCCGATCCATTTGCCGCCGCCCTGGTGGCGCTTTTCTTGTTCTTTCAGCCGCTCTTTCAGCGTTTCCATGAGTTTTTCAAAGCCACCTTGCGCATCGATCTCGGCTTTCTCTTCTTCGGACAGATGCTTTTCTGCGAGTTTTTCGATCCACTCCTGCGGGATATCGACGGCGTTGATCACATCAGCGGCACTGATACTTTCCAGCCCAGAAAAAGATGCAGAAAATGCTCGGTCAAATCGATCGATGTGGCGTTCATCCTTGACCATGATCGTGCGCGCTAAAAAATAGAACGCCTCGATGTCATAGGTGGCGAGACCGGCCTTCATGCCCTCCAAAAAAGATAAGAACTCGCGCAAACTCACTGGTACTTTGGCGCGACGTAAATTTTCGAAGAAGGGCAGGAACATTAGACGTATGTGCGTTCAATCATAATCAAAACAAACAAGCCGATCAGTGCGAAAATTAGTGCAAAGACTGCGCCCCATTGTAGCATATCAAGCATCTTACCACCGCGTTGTTTCGCGCGTAGCACCCCGATGAGTGCACCAAGCAATAAGCCAATAGTTGGAAAGATCATGGATGGCTCCCTTAAAAGGGGCGCAATGCCGCGATTTCGGCTAGTCGCGCCTGGACGTTACGATCTGAGCCGAACCCGTATCTTGCCCAGCCAAGACTGTCCAGCCGGACCGTTGTCGCGGCATTCTCATTTCCTTTCATGTCCAATGCTTCAGCTTTGAACATCATGAGCGTCGACAATAGGGCTGCGTTTTGGTGGCTGTAGGCAACAGGAATTGCGGCATCGACTAGTGACAGCGTAGCTTCTGCGTCTCCTCGGGCCATCGTAAAAGCGGCCTTTTGAACGGCGACATGCGCGCTATGAATCTGCATTTCCGGTTCGCGCTGGTAGAGGGCATCCGCAGTAACAAAGGATTGCAGTGCTTTTTGCGGATCGCTTCCGAGTTGCAATCGACCATGGGCGTAGTGAGCAAAGCCTTGCCGTGGACCAAGCCATCCTTGTTCTGATCCTAATCGGATTGCTGTTTGCGCCGCGTTTTGGCGTTGGCGCACTGAAGTGCCACGCGTTAACGCCGTTTGCATCGCAGATGACCAATCAGATGTTGTTTGATAAACCGGAGCGTCCTGCTGTAACCGTCCGGCCGGATTTAGGCGCTGCAAAACGGCGGGCAAACGCTGCGCCACATCGGCAGAGCGCATGCCATTGGAAAGCTCTGGAGCGTAATAGGCGCGCAAAATCAACATATCAAAACCGGTTAAGACAGTGTGAATGTTATCGTCATTAAATACACTGTCGGGCAGGCGATATAGGTCGTTAAGGGGGCCAAGCGCTTGTGCTAATTCTTCGTGTAAGCAATCGCGTAATTCTTGTGGTGCTGCACCTTCAGGAAGAAAGATCGCAGCGTTTTCGCGGGTGGTTAGTTGCGTCCAGTCGATTTGATCCGAATTGCGCGCGCGTTGGAATTCTTTCCAAGAGGATACCCGCGGTACAACGAAACACGCGGCGTTCGGCACAGCACGTTGCAATTTGCGCGAAGGCACCGTCTCGATTGTGATATTGGCAGTCTCGGAATTGGTAAAAAGGATGTCGATACCCGCTTCTCCGCGGAGCCGTGTGAGTAGGCCATCCAAATCACGACGCAAGCTCTCTGAGGGAGGGTTTGAAAAACGAACCGTTATAGGCCCTTCAAATCGGGTCATAAATGGAATTTCGCGGCCGCTTTCCATCCGAAAGCTAAGATCCATAAAGTCCTGCGCGATTTCGGTATTGGCGCGTGCAGCTTGCGGGGCGTTTACAGTCGCAAATGCTTTCATCGGCGGCAGGTCTTGCGCAAGACCAATCGCACGCGTAGCCGGAACAGCTCGGTTCTGAACTGGTGCACAAGCCATCAATAGGCAAAGCGCTCCTATGGCACACCGACGGATCACGACGGTCTCTGATACTTGATGAAATTTGTTTTGTCGGCAATTCGGTCATACAGCTGTTGTGCGGTCGTATTGTCAGACTGCGTCAGCCAATAAACCGATGGGCATCCAGCGGCATCCGCTGCGGCGTAAACAGCTTCGATCAAAGCCCGTCCGACACCGATGCCGCGGACTGATGGATCAGCAAAAAGGTCCTGTAAATAAACGACGTTCTCAACGCGCCAGTTGTGCCGGTGAAACAAGTAGTGCGTTAGCCCGACAGGCTTACCGTCCACGACAGCCAAAAGGCAGGTATAATCCTGTGGATCGTCACCCAAGAGCCGTTCAAATGTTGTGTCATAGACATCAGTGGATACTTGCGAGCCATAGAACTCCAAATACGCTGTCCAAAGGGCCTGCCATTCGTCACGATCGGATCGGGCGAGCGGACGTATTGCGATCGGTGTACTTGTCGTCAACTGCGTGCGTTCCTTTATGCGTCAGCCGACCGCGATGCGGCTACGGACCTTCATCAATGAGGTCGCCCCCATTAACACTGCATCAAAGAGGTAAATCATCCGCTAATCGCGTGGTTAACACGCAAAAAAGGAGGCACGTTGCAAGGAAGACTCAGATTTAGCGTTGACCGCGTGCCATAAACGCCAATCGCTCAAACAAATGGACGTCTTGCTCGTTTTTGAGCAATGCACCGTGTAGTTTTGGCAGTGCATTTGCGCCATCGCGTTTCAGGTCTTCGGCATCCAAGTCTTCCGCCAAAAGCAATTTGAGCCAATCCAACACTTCCGATGTTGACGGTTTTTTCTTGAGACCTGCGGTGTCCCGTATTTCGTAGAATTGGGTCAGGGCAGTCGTCAACAGTGCCGTCTTGATCCCGGGGTGATGGACCTCAACGATTTTGCGCATCGTGTCTGCGTCAGGAAATTGGATATAGTGGAAAAAGCACCGTCGCAAAAACGCATCTGGGAGCTCTTTTTCGTTGTTTGACGTAATGATCACGATCGGGCGAATGTCAGCTTTGATTGTTTCGCCGGTCTCATAAACATGAAACTCCATCCGATCGAGTTCTTGCAATAGGTCATTCGGGAATTCGATGTCAGCTTTATCAATCTCGTCGATCAGCAAAACAACCTTTTGCCCGGCCTCAAAGGCCTGCCAAAGCTTGCCCTTTTTGATATAGTTTTTGACGTCATGGACGCGTTCCTCGCCAAGCTGGCTGTCGCGCAAACGGCTGACCGCGTCGTATTCATATAGACCCTGCTGGGCCTTAGTCGTTGATTTGATGTGCCACTCAATCATCGGCACGCCAAGGGCGGCGCTAACCTGTCGTGCCAACTCGGTCTTGCCGGTGCCTGGCTCCCCTTTGACCAACAAAGGGCGTTCCAAGGTTACCGCCGCGTTAACGGCCATTGTTAAGTCGTCGGTCGCAACATAGTCGTCAGTGCCTTGGAATCGCATGTCTGCCTCGTGATTAATGCTCGCGCCACCTTATGCGTCTCGAAGGTGGTCATCAACAACAGCGTGAGGCGTAAATTTGGGGGGTGACAGCGTTGGACCAAAGGCGTAGATGAGGCCTAATTCTTTGGGGGTGAACCCTGTTTTGGGTCCGTAACCGCCCTGAAATAGGACAGTAAAGGGAAGACGTATGAAAGCCGAAGTTTTCTTGGACGATGACTACCGTCCTGCCGCAGATGAACCGTTCATGAATGAACGCCAAGTTGAATATTTCCGTCGCAAGCTCGTGAACTGGAAAAACGATATCTTGGACAACAGCAGCGATACGGTTGCTGGAATGAAAGACCAAACCCGCAATATTCCGGATGTTGCTGACCGTGCGTCAGAAGAAACAGACCGCGCACTAGAACTTCGCACACGCGATCGCGAGCGCAAATTGGTTTCCAAAATTGATGCTGCTCTTCGTCGGATCGAAGAAGATGAATACGGATATTGCACAATCACAGGCGAACCGATCTCATTGAAACGCCTTGATGCACGTCCAATCGCAACAATGAGCCTTGAAGCCCAAGAACGTCACGAGCGTCGGGAAAAAGTTCATCGCGACGACTGATCTATCTGAGCTATCCATCGGCATTGTCGGTGGTGGCATTGGCGGTCTAACCGCAGCGCTTGCCTTTGCTGAACGCGGGGCGAGCGTTTTTGTTTATGAACAGGCGGCTGAGTTTTCAGAAGTGGGCGCAGGGGTTCAGATCACACCTAACGCGGGTCGGGTTCTCGACGCCTTTGGTATTCTTGATGATCTGTCTCAGGTGGCTGTAACATCTGAGGCCGTAGTGCCTGTAGATGGATTGACAGCCAAAGCCATCACAGTGTTCGATCTGCGCGCGCAAACGCCGCGATATCTGTTTGTGCATCGCGCAAAACTGATCGCGCTCTTGGTTGAGACGTGTCGCGAGCGCGGGGTTCAAATGCGTAATGGTGTCAAAGCCGTTGACGCATCGCCCAACGGTGCGCTCTGTTATGTTGTCGGTGACACGGCGCCTCATCAAGCCCAACATGATCTGATCGTGTTTGCAGACGGAATCCATTCTATCGGTCGCACGCTCATCAACGGTAGAAGCGAACCGTTTTTTACCGGACAGGTGGCTTGGCGCGCGATTGTGCCGGGAACTGGCCCTAAGTCAGCGCAGATTGCGATGGGTCCTGGCCGTCATGTGGTGATCTATCCGTTAAGCGAGACCGAGTTGAATATTGTGGCAGTACAAGAACGCAATGATTGGGCCGCCGAGGGGTGGAACGTGCCCGATAACCCTGAGAACCTGCAGGCTGCATTTGCTGAATTTGCACCGACGATCCGGGATGTATTGGCACGTGTTGATCATACAAATTTATGGGGTTTGTTTCGCCACGAGGTTGCGGAACGCTGGTACTCAGAAAATATAGTCCTGCTGGGCGATGCCGCGCACCCAACACTTCCGTTCCTTGCGCAGGGCGCAAACTTAGCAATTGAGGATGGCTATGTCTTGGCGCGGATGATCTCCGAAGATGGCATTGCCGATGGCCTGTCCCGATATCAGGGGCAACGTCGTGCACGCGTCCAAAGGGCTATAAAAGCTGCGAATGCCAATGCGCAAAATTACCATCTATCGGGTGCACGGCGCATTGCGTCGCATATGGCTCTCAAAGCGATCGGTCGCTTGGCACCTAACGCATTTATACGACGGTTGTCGTGGCTTTATGATCGAGATGTGACACGCTAAACGCTTGACCGCATTAGTTTTAGATAGACGCTATCAGACCATACGTCATTGATATAAAATGTATTTTTAGCGCGGTGGGTTTCCACAAAACCAAGACCCTTAAGCGCTGATATCGACGCAATATTTCGTGGGTCAGCATCGGCAATGATGTGATCGAAATCATTCGTTTCAAATAGATATGGGATGATTGCAGCAGATGCTTCTGAAATGATCCCCTGTCGCCAAAAATCGGGATGCAGAATGAAGCCGTATTCGTTCACTGCATGCATGCCGCATTGGCCAATAACACGACCGTCCTTTTCAATGACAAAATAGATGATGCGTTTCTCGGCTTCAGCAATCTGCTTGTCGAGTTTTTTTTGGGTTACCTCAGCTGAGGCATGGGGGGCAGTCGACCAATACTTCATCGCATCCGCGTTGCCGTAAATCGCAAAAAGATCCGACAGGTCAGATTGGCGGGCAGGGCGTAGAATAAGGCGTTCGGTCTTCAGCATAGCGAAAGGGCCGCTGTTAAGCGGCCCGAATTCTTAGCGTTTTTCGATATCGACATAATCGCGCGCTGTTTCGCCTTGGTACAGCTGGCGTGGACGACCAATTTTCAGGTTTGGATCTGACAACTGCTCTTTCCACTGCGAAATCCAACCAACAGTCCGTGACATCGCAAAGATTGGCGTGAACATTGACGTCGGGAAACCCATCGCCTCAAGGATGATGCCAGAATAGAAATCCACATTCGGGAACAGCTTCTTTTCTGCAAAGTACGGATCAGCCAATGCAGCTTTTTCCAATTCTTTGGCAACCTGCAGGACCGGGTTGTTTTCAACGCCAAGCAGATCAAGGACTTCGTCCGCGCTTTCTTTCATTACAGTCGCGCGCGGGTCAAAGTTTTTATAAACGCGGTGACCAAAGCCCATCAGGCGGAACGGATCCTCTTTGTCTTTGGCGCGGGCGATAAATTCTGGAATGCGATCAACGCTGCCAATTTCGCGCAGCATTTCAAGGCACGCTTGGTTTGCGCCACCATGTGCAGGACCCCAAAGGCACGCAATACCCGCAGCGATACACGCAAATGGGTTTGCACCAGAAGATGATGCCAAACGTACAGTCGATGTCGACGCGTTCTGTTCGTGATCCGCGTGAAGGGTAAATATTCGGTCCATTGCGCGGGCAAGGATTGGATCGACTTCATAGTCTTCTGCAGGAACGCTAAAGCACATGCGCAGGAAGTTTGATGCGTAGTCAAGATCGTTACGGGGATAAACAAACGGCTGACCGATGTGGTATTTATAGGCCATCGCCGCGATTGTTGGCATCTTCGCGATCAAACGGATCGACGCAACTTCGCGCTGATGTTCATCGTTCGGATCGGTTGAGTCATGATAGAAGGCAGACATTGCGCCGACAACACCGACCATAATCGCCATGGGGTGTGCATCGCGACGGAACCCACGGAAGAAATTCATCATCTGCTCGTGGAGCATTGTGTGGTTTGTCACCAAAGCCTCAAATTCTTCAAGCTCGGTTGCGGATGGCAAGTTGCCATAAAGTAGCAAATAGCAGACTTCGAGATAGTGTGATTTGCCGGCCAGCTGATCAATCGGATAGCCGCGGTGCAAGAGCTCGCCCTTGCCACCGTCGATGAATGTAATGGTCGAGTCAGTAGACGCCGTTGACGTAAAGCCAGGATCATATGTGAACACACCCGCTTGGCCGTAAAGTTTTCGAATATCGATGACATCTGGGCCGGCGGTCGGAGAATAGATCGGCAATTCGTAGTTTTGCCCATCAATGGTCAGCGTTGCGGTTTTGGTTGCGTCAGACATATCTCTCTACCTCATAGCGCGGCGCGGACGGATGCCCGGGCCGGTGTTGCATTCATAGCCTTTGATGGACTTAACGAACCTACGTTACAGTCGCGTGTCAGGCGGATGCCTCTTCCAGACGGGCGATGGTTTCGTCGCGTCCGATGACAAGCATCATGTCAAAAACCGAAGGCGAAGCAGGGCGGCCTGACAGGGCTGCCCGTAGGGGCGCCGCAAGCTTACCTAGTTTCGTCTCGTGGGCCTCTGCGAGGCTGGTCACAAGACCCTCCAGTGTGTCTCGGTCCCAGCTAGCAGTTTGCAGCTGCGGCGTCAATTCACTCAGTATACCACGGGATACTGAATCAAGCGCCTTCGCTGACTTCTCATCAGGAACTATGGGGCGTGAAGTGATTGCAAAGTGTGCTTTTTCAATAAGTTGCGGGAATGTCTTTGCGCGATCTTTGAGACAGTACATTCCAGTCATCATCTTGTGACGTTGTGTTTCATTTAGGGGATCAGCGCCTGTTGCTGCTAGAAAAGCCTCAATTTCATGCAGCAGTGCAGCATCTTCCGTAACGGCATTATGCTGCCCACAGATGTTTTCGAGCTTTTTGAAGTCGAACCGCGCTGGCGATTTGCCAATTCCGGGCAGATCGAACCATTCCTTCGCTTGTTCATCATTAAAGAACTCATCATCGCCGTGGCTCCAACCCAGACGTGCGAGGTAATTGCGCATGCCTGCTGCTGGGTAGCCCAACTTCTGGTATTCTGCGGCCCCAGTTGCGCCGTGGCGCTTCGATAGTTTCTTGCCATCAGGCCCAAAAATCAGCGGGATATGCGCAAGCGTCGGTTTATCCCAGCCCATCGCCTCATAGACAAGGTTCTGACGGAACGCATTGGCCAGATGGTCGTCGCCACGAATGATGTGTGTGACACCCATGTCGTGATCATCTACAACCACGGCCAGCATATAGACCGGGGTCCCATCCGACCGCAGCAGGATCATGTCATCCAGCTGGTCGTTTTGCCATGTGACATCGCCTTGCACCTCATCGTGCAGCGTCGTCGCGCCATCGCGTGGGGCCTTTATCCGAATGACAAACGGCGCGTCTGGGTGATCGGCCTCTGCGACATCACGCCAAGGCGAACGAAACAGCGTTGAGGATTTGGTTTCACGCGCTTTTTCACGAAACGCTTCAATTTCATCCTGTGTAGAAAAGCATTTGTAGGCTTTGCCGTTCACCAATAGCTCACGCGCAACTTCAGCGTGACGTGCTGCGCTTTCAAACTGGCTGGTCGGCTCGCCGTCCCAGTCGAGCCCAAGCCAAGAAAGCCCGTCTAAAATCGCTTGGGTGTTTTCTTCTGATGACCGGGTGCGATCCGTATCCTCGATCCGCAGCAAGAATTTGCCCCCACGTCCGCGCGCATAGAGCCAGTTGAACAAGGCCGTCCGTGCACCCCCAATATGAAGAGCACCGGTCGGAGATGGGGCGAAGCGAGTGACGACGGTCATGTGACATTAACCTTTGATTTACCTTGGCGCGGCAAGTTGAGCGTGAGCCACGGGAATACGAAAGACGGGGGGCAAGAACAAGTGCAGCCCGCCCGATTTATTACAGAAACCATACTGGCACAGCGCGGGCACATGTTTGGCTGGGTGCCGGTCTGTTTGGGAATCGGGATTGGTGGTTATTTTTCGCTACGTTTTGAGCCCGCCTTTGAGATCTGGATCGCTATCGTATTTTTTATCGCATTCTTATGTTTCCTGGCTTGGCGCTCAGATGCGGTGGGGCGGCCAATTTTTTTGGCACTTGCTCTCGTCGGGGCTGGTCTGTCTCTTGGCAAACTTCGTACTGAATCCATGCAAGGACCAGTTTTGGAATTTCGATATTACGGCCCAATCCAAGGGCGCGTGATCAATATCGACCGTTCGGCAAGCGAGGCTGTGCGCCTGACGCTCGACAGCGTCGTACTCTATAATGTTGCCCCTAATCAAACGCCAACGCGTGTCCGGGTTTCAATACATGGCCACCAACCGATAGCGCGGATCGAACCGGGCGACACGATGATGATGACGGGGCATTTGTCACCGCCCTCTGGCCCGGCAGAGCCGGGTGGTTTCGATTTTCAGCGACATGCTTGGTTTCTTAAACTGGGGGCCGTTGGCTATACGCGCAAACCAGCGCTGCGCTTAATGCATCCTGAGCAAAGCGCCGATTTGGCGATTTTTCGTATACGAACAGAAATGGCTCGTGCGCTGAAGGAACGTATGCCGGCAGATACCTTTGGCATTGCGATAGCTATCACTACAGGGGATCGATCCGAAATTCCGTCAGAGAATCTAGATAATTTGCGTGTCTCGAACCTTGCGCATCTCTTGGCGATTTCAGGATTGCATATGGGGTTGTTGACGGGGTTTGTTTTTGCGCTGCTGCGGATTGGATTGGCCTTGGTGCCGCGTGTCGCGTTGGCGTTTCCAACGAAAAAATTATCTGCGCTTGGTGCGATAACGGCAGGCGCGGCCTACCTGGCAATTTCGGGTGGGAATGTTGCGACGCAGCGCGCATTCATAATGGTTTGTGTTATTTTTTGCGCGGTCATGTTGGACCGCCGTGCATTCACTCTGCGCGCCGTGGCGATTGCAGCGATATTGGTGTTGGTTCTGCGCCCCGAGGCGTTGACAGGGCCGGGGTTTCAGATGTCTTTTGCGGCGACAACGGCGTTGGTGGCTGTCTTTGCGATGTTGCGTGATCGCCAATGGGGCCCAAAGAACAAATACATGCGGTGGCTGTTTCATATGGTTATGTCCTCAGCGATTGCGGGGTTCGCCACTGCACCCTTTGCCGCCGCGCATTTCAACCAGATGGCGCACTATGGGCTATTGGCCAACATACTTAGCGTGCCCATTATGGGGTTTGTGGTCATGCCATCCGCTGTATTGGCCCTATGCCTAACACCCATTGGGGGCGACCAGCTGGGGCTTTGGGTCATGGATCTAGGCCTTCGGTGGATCTTGAATGTCGCTGAGGTCACCGCGTCTCAACCAGGCGCGGTTAGCCATGTGCCTGCACCTAGCGCGATTGTGCTGCCGCTCCTCTGCATTGGCTTGCTCACATGGCTGTTGTGGCAGGGGCGCGGGCGATTGCTGGGTGCAGCGTTGGTGACTGCGAGCTTTGGGGCGTGGGGTATGGCCGAGCGTCCGGACATTCTGATTGCGGACACAGGTGGGTTCATCGGGGTCATGACGCCAGAAGGGCGTGATCTATCGCGAGCAACTGGGCATGGGTTCATTGCAGGCATTTGGTTGGAAAATGACGGTGCGCCAGTCACCCAAGATGTTGCCGCCAACCGCGACGGGATCGACATATCCGGGCGTCGATTTGCAACAGACCTGAGTGGATTGCGGGTCTTGCAAGTGTCCGGAAAGACGGAGCTTGAAACTTTCTCAGATTGTGGAGGCGCAGATATCTTGATTTCAAACCAGCTCGAGGTTGGAGACCGGCCGTGCCTGTCATTTGACCAAAGAAAGTTGCGAGGCTTGGGGGCTCTGGCCATTTCGCAAACACCCAATGGTATTGCAATAACATCCTCGCGCCATTTTGCGGGTGAACGCCCATGGAACAAGACAGGCCTGCAACCTGAATTGCCAACATACTACGAGCTAACAAACGAAAACAGGCAGCCTTAGCTGCCTGCGTTCGCAAAATTACGGATCCTAATAGGTGCGGATCAGTCCCGCCAATTTACCCTGAACTTTGACCTGATCAGAGTTGAACACACGTGTTTCGTAGGCTGGGTTCGCTGCCTCAAGTGCGATGGACGTGCCCTGACGGCGGAGCGTCTTAAGCGTGGCTTCTTGACCTTCAACCAAAGCGACAACGATATCTCCATCATCCGCCACAACAGTTTCGCGGACAATCACGATATCTCCATCGTTGATCCCAGCATCGATCATGGAATCGCCCTTAACCTCTAGCGCGTAATGATCGCCGTTTCCTAACATCGAAGCGGGCACGGCAACGTTATGCGTTTGGTTTTGGATCGCTTCAATCGGGACACCGGCGGCGATCTTACCCATGACAGGGATCTCAATTGACGACGCTTCGACCGACATTGCGCGGGCAGGGGTTTCATCCGGTTTATCACCGTCAATCACGCGCGGGGTAAATCCAGTTGAGGATGAGCCACTCATGCTGTCGGGTAATTTCACAATTTCTAATGCGCGTGCACGGTGGGCGAGACGGCGAATAAATCCACGTTCCTCTAGTGCCGTGATCAAACGGTGGATTCCTGATTTTGAGCGTAAGTCCAACGCCTCTTTCATTTCGTCAAAAGAAGGCGGCACACCGTCGCGCTGCACGCGCTTATGAATGAATTCCAGCAGGTCGAGTTGTTTTTTGGTCAGCATCGAAAACCTCGTACGTTTTCTTTACGTTCTACACATGTTCTCGTTTTGTGTCAACGTGCTGCCCTATATGTGGATAATCTCAACTGTATCGCCCGCATTTGCTGCTGGTGCATGAGGTTGACGTACACATAAACAATTCGCCTTCGATAGAACGGTGAGCAAAGCGCTGTCCTGTCGCTCAAACAGATTTACAGTCTGACCATCAAAAAACGCACGGGTGTAATGTTCGCGCGGACCATTGGACCCGATGTTTTTGGCCAAAGGCGCTGTTACACGCGGCGCAGGCGATGCATCCAATCCACGCAACACTTGCAATGCAGGCAATAAGAATACGTGCCCACACACCATCGCCGAAACAGGATTGCCGGGAAGGCCGATCATCGTCGCATCACCAAGGGTTCCGGCCATTAAAGGTTTGCCCGGTCGCATTGCGATTTTATAAAACGCGCGCTCCATCCCCAGATCAGCTGTCGCAGTGGCCACCAGATCATGATCGCCAACAGACGCACCGCCAATTGTTACGATCAGATCCGCGCCTTTGGCTAGATCAAAGGCCAGTTTGAGGGCAGGCATGTTGTCACGCGCAATTGGCAATAGACGCGCGATTGCGCCATTGGCCTCGATCAGCGCTTTTAGGCCATAGCTGTTGGAGGCAATGATTTGATCGGGCCCCGGTGTTTCGCCCGGTTGCACCAATTCATCGCCCGTCGCAATGATCGCGACCTCGGGCTTGCGATACACAGGGATCTTGGCGTGGTTCATTGACGCCAACAGAGCAATGTCGCTCGGGGTTAAGATGCGCGGGGCATCGAATACATCACCAGTTTTGAAATCAGCGCCAGAAGGGCGGATATAAAGGGCTGTGTCCAGGTTGCCGGACAGTGTGATTTGATCGCCTGAGCGCGCCACGTCCTCTTGAATGATGATACGACCAGCTCCGACTGGAACCGGCGCGCCTGTGAAAATGCGCACCGCTTGGCCCGCTGCGACAGAGCCATCAAACCCATGGCCTGCGGCGGCCTCACCAATCACGTCAAAGCATTGTCCCGTCTCTGCCTCGGTGCCAAAAATAGCATAACCATCCATAGCGGAGGCGGCGAATGGGGGCTGATCGCGGTTCGCGGTAAGGGGAGTGGCCAACACGCGCCCTGCGGCAAAGGTTAGTGGTACATGTTCGATATCGACGGGCGATACCCGCTCAAAGAGCGCGTCTAAGGCTTCATCGACCGAGATCATTCGGCCTCAAAGCGACCAGATTTGCCGCCGTCTTTTAGGGTGACACGAATGCCGCCGATCACCATGTCTTTTTGCACGGCCTTGACCATGTCATGGACGGTCAACGCGGCGGTCGACACGGCGGTCAACGCTTCCATCTCGACGCCGGTCTTACCCGCAGTTTTGACGGTTGCGCTGATGCGAATACCGGGCAGGTCTGTGTCGGGGATTAGGTCTAAGCTGACCTTAGTGATGGGCAGCGGATGACATAGCGGAATAAGGTCGGCGGTCTTTTTCGCGCCCATGATGCCGGCCAGCCGTGCAATGCCTAAAACGTCGCCCTTGTCTGCACGACCTTCTGTGATCAATGCCAGCGTCTCGATTGTCATCGTAATATAACCCTCAGCCACGGCAATCCGTGCAGTTTCGGGTTTGTCCGAGACATCGACCATTTGGGCCTTACCGGCTGCATCAAAGTGGCTGAGCGTCATCAGAGCCCCCCAGCAGTCAGCGGGTTGGCCAACAGCTCGCGCGTGGCAGTGGCAACGTCGTCCTGCCGCATCAGGCTTTCACCGATTAGGAACGTGCGTGAGCCATAGCGTGCCATGTCAGCCAAATCGTCAGGGGTAAATAGACCGCTTTCACATACGATCATGCGATTCGCGGGCACCTGACGGCTAAGAGTTCGCGTCGTGTCCAAGGTGACATCAAAGGTTTTGAGGTTGCGGTTGTTGATCCCCATCAAAGGGGATTTCAACTTGCTGGCGCGCTCCAATTCTTCTGCGTCATGGACCTCCAGCAGAACATCCATGCCCCATCCAAAGGCTGCATCTTCAAGTTCTTGGGCCTGAGCGTCGCTGACGCTGGCTAGAATGATCAAAATGCAATCGGCGTGCAGAGCACGGGCCTCGGCCACCTGATAGGTGTCGTACATAAAGTCTTTGCGCAAGGCTGGTAAGCTCACAGCGTTGCGCGCCCGTACCAGAAATTCGTCATCACCTTGAAAACTTGGTCCATCGGTCAGGACGGACAGGCATGTCGCGCCGCCGTCTTCATAGGCTTTGGCCAGTTCCGGTGGATTGAAATCCTCGCGGATCAGGCCCTTAGAGGGGCTGGCTTTCTTGATTTCAGCGATCAGACCGTATCCTTCACGGCTGGCTTCAACCAATTTTTGGTGAAATCCACGGGTCGGAGTGGCCGCGTTGGCGCGTGCTTCAACCTCGGACAAGGGGGTGGCGGCTTTGCAGGCGGCTACGTGTTCCAGCTTATAGGCTTTGATCTTGTCTAGAATGGTGTCTGTCATGGTCCGGCCCAGTCAATCGGTGAGTTACCTTGTTCAATAAGCCACTGGTTCACCGTTGAAAATGGGCGAGAGCCGAAAAATCCGCGATAGGCTGACAATGGGGATGGATGCGGGGTTTCGAGTTTTAGATGTCCCGCGCCGATATCTTTGCCAAACCCTTGGGCATGTTTGCCCCATAGGATCCATGCGCGCGGGGTATCTGATAGGTGTGCGACGACCTGTTGCGTCAATTTGGACCAGCCAAGTTTCGCGTGTTTGCCGGCCTGATGGGGCGGAACGCTAAGTGCTGAATTCAATAGTAGGACGCCCTGATTGGCCCAATGGGATAGATCGGGCGAGCTTGGAGTGACATTAATATCAGACTGCATCTCTTTGAAGATATTTGACAAAGACTTCGGGAGAGAGTGCGTGTCCGGTTCTGCTGAAAATGCCAGTCCGTGTGCGTGACCGGGCGTTGGATAAGGGTCTTGCCCCAATATCACAACGCGGGTTTGCCCGGCTTGGGTTAATTCAAGCGCGCGAAACGTTTGATGCGCAGGTGGCAGAATGCCTTGATCTGCCAGCGCATCCGCAATGCCAGGCAAATCCGATGTGAAAAAATCCAACTGTGCCCAATCGCCAAGACGTGACAGATCAAACATTAAGCGGCAGAGGTGACGCGTGCCAACACGTCCACGGCTTCTTTTGCTTTGCCGCTATCAATGCTTTCTGATGCAATTTCAATACCTTCTGATAAGGAATTCGCCTTATCCGCAACCACTAAGGCCGCGGCAGCATTGAACAAAACAGCGTCGCGGTAAGCGCTTGGCGTGCCAGCCAACAAATCCCGGAAAGCATCGGCATTTTGGGCCGGGGTGCCGCCTAGAATCTCGCTAAAGGGGTGCTCTGCAAGACCGGCATCCTCTGGATGGATCTCTTTGTTGGTAATACTGCCATCGGTGCCAAGCATGACCACCTGCGACGTGCCCGCAATCGTGATTTCGTCAGTGCCATCTGAACCATGGACCAACCAAGCGGCTTCTGATCCCAGTTCCTTTAGGGTTTCGGCCATTGGAAATAGTAGATCAGGGGCAAATGCGCCAGTCAGTTGACGTTTTGCGCCAGCGGGATTTGTGAGTGGTCCCAAGATGTTAAAGATCGTTTTGCATCCTAATTCTTGGCGTACAGGCATGACATGACGCACAGCTGGGTGGTGCATTGGTGCCATCATAAATCCGATGTTTGCTTCGGCCAATGCGGCTTCAACCACCTCTGGGCCAACCATGATGTTCACGCCCATTTCGGTCAGGATGTCGCCGGCACCTGACAAGGAAGATAGGTTCTTGTTGCCGTGTTTGGCCACAGGGACACCAGCACCAGCGACAACAAAGGCCGTCGCAGTTGATATGTTAAGCGTTTTCATTCCGTCACCGCCGGTTCCAACGATATCAATCGCACCTGCGGGGGCTTTCACGGGATTGCAGCGATCACGCATCACTGCCGCCGCCGCCGCATATTCTGCAACAGATTCGCCGCGTGCTCGCATTGCCATCAACAAGCCGCCGATCTGTGAGGGCAGCGCTTCTCCGTCAAACAACAGACTAAAGGCTTGTTCTGCTTGTGTTTTGGAGAGAGGACCTTCGCTGGCAGCGTAAATCAAAGGCTTCATTTGATCGCTCATGCTGGCACCTTTGCAAGATCGAGGAAGTTTTTGAGCAGCGCGTGCCCGTGTTCAGACGTAATAGATTCTGGGTGAAATTGAACGCCATGGATCGGTAGCGTTTTGTGCTGCAGTCCCATAATTGTGCCATCTTCTAGCTCTGCGGTGATTTCCAAACTATCGGGCAGGGATTCGCGTTCAACGACCAAGGAATGATAACGCGTTGCTTCAAACGCCGATGGCAATCCTTTAAAGACGCCTTTCCCGGTGTTTTTCATGGTTCCCATTTTGCCATGAACAATCTCATGGCAGCGCACAACTTTGCCGCCAAAGACCTCTCCAATCGTTTGATGCCCCAAACAAACGCCCATCAGCGGCGTGCGTGTCTCGGCCGCGGCTTCGGTCAGCGCCAAACAGATGCCTGCTTGGGCCGGGTCACACGGTCCGGGCGATAGTAATATCATTTCTGGCTTTAGCGCCATTGCCTCTTGCACATTTAGGGCATCATTTCTGTGCACCTGCACATCGGCACCTAATTCGCCAAGGTAATGAACGAGATTGTAGGTAAAACTGTCGTAGTTATCGATAAGAAGAAGCATGCTGAAGGTCGCTAACTGTGAAATTGGGGCTACCGCAAACGTGTGATGTCGCAGTATAGTTCGATCACTACATGAGCCAAGCGGTTATACCGCGTCAAGGCCGGGCGAGCGACAAGGGGCAATAACGTGCTGAAATCACTGATAACAGGGGCATTTGCTGCATTCATCATAGTCGCATTTGCGGCAATTTCTTTGACATTGCTATCGCCGATCAATTCATCAAACGAACCCCCTGTTGCGCCGCAGACTGCCGTGGATGACGCGCCAGGCGTCATTGTGAATGAGATTACGCCTCTTGCCGAAGCACCAACAGAAGAACCCGCCGTTGAATTAGCGCCATCGGCTGTGGTGAGCCAGCCGGACCCAGAAACGGCCGACAATATTGCTGACACGACACCGTTGGCGGCGCCGGAAACTTCTACAGTCGAAACGGCATTGAATGAACCGTCAGAAGGCAGAGCGCCTGAAATCGAAGCGGTCCCCTCGGAAACGGTTTTGTTAGCACCGCGAACGTCGTCACCCCAAGCGCCAATAACTGAGCAGGAAGCGGTTGTTTCAACAGAAACGGCTGAACCAGTTCAACCCAATCCGGTCCAAATCATTGCTCCAAAGGACGCTGATGTTGGTTCAGAGATCAGCGTGGATGAAGCCGTTCAGGATGAACCCCGAATAGCGGTTACAGAAAACGTAACCGAAGATCAGACCAGCGCATTGGCTGATTCAGAAGTCGTGCTCGCTGAACCTGCTGAGGATAACCAAGAATTGGCTCCCGAGTTGTCAGAGCCCATCGCTGAACCTGTTGAACCAACAATTGAAGTTGTGGAAGCGCAACCAACAGAGGAACAACAAATTTCGATCGATGCGCCGCAGGCTGACGATCCTGAAACAAGCGCCGATACGCAGGCGGAAAGTGCGCCAGAAGAAGACGAGATTGGTCTTTCACTTGGCGGGACATTCGACCTGGAAGTTCCTAGTCCTCGGCTAAATTCGGAAAAAGCAGAAGATCAACCTTCTCTGCTTACACTGCAATCTGAGAACGGCGATGCGCTGCCAGGTGGCGATACGGGCGTGCGCGTAAATCGTGTTATCGTGAATGACCCGGAAGAAACCCCCTCTGTTGCAAGTGAAGACGAAATTGTGTTGACGACGGCATTAGAACGGAATGCGGCTAAATTCGAAAACGGAACTGAGATCCCCCCAGTCGCGATCATGTTAATCCATGAAGGCAGCCTAATCGACGGTATCGAAAAGCTTGCACGCCTCCCATTTCCTGTGACGATAATCTTAGACGGCACATTAGATTCCGCGCGGTCCCAAATGCTCGCCTATCGGACCGCCGGGTCAGAAGTGGCACTAAGCGTTCAGTTTCCTGACGGCGCCCAAGCGGCAGATGTTGAGGTACTGTTGCAAACGGCGCTTCGCAATGTACCCGATGCCGTGGCGTTTGTGGACACGGGTGAGACAGGCTTCCAAGACAGCCGTGACGTGATCAATCAGACGGTCGCCGTCTTGGCCGAAAACGGACACGGATTGGTATTTGAACCGAAGGGCCTAAATTCGGCCCTGCGGGTTGCTGAAAGCGCTGGGATCGAAGCCAGTACAATCTACCGAGACCTAGATTCCGACGGGCAGAGCGCTCGGGTTATTGGCCGCTTTATCGACCAAGCAGGGTTTCGCGCACGCCAAGAAAATGGCGTAATCCTTTTGGGTCGCATGCGAGATGAAACGATTGATGCGCTTGTTGAGTGGGGCGCGGCAGAGCGGACCTCTACCGTCGTTATGTCACCGTTGTCAGCGGTTCTTTTGCGCTGAACGAAATCGGGCGAATACCCGTCCATCTGTGATCAATAACCCGACTGCAATTAGTCCAAAGCCAGTCCAAGCTGCGGATGTTAGACTTTCGCCTAAGAACATTGCGCCCAAAGACACAGCAAATGGTGGAATCATCAACGTTACCAACATAAGGTTCGCAGCCCCAGCACGCGTCAGGATTGCGAAATACAAGGCATAGGCCAGTACCGTCGACAAAAGCGCAAGACCAATTAATGACAAGACAGTTCCCTGCGAATAGTCATAACTCGGCATCCCGTCCTGTAGCAGCACAAATGGAATCATGAGGAGGCTACTTCCGGTAATCATACCCAATGCGTTCATCATCGGATGTTGGTTGCGTAATGTTGCCTTGGCCCAAACACTCGCAAAGGCATACGACAATGCAGCAAGTAGGATCGCCAGCTGTCCTAGGTTCGCAAGTGACAAGCCGCGCACCGCATCTGGACCGATGATTACAGCCACGCCGATAACACCAAAAATCGCACCAATGATCTTGCCCCGCGTAAGCGGCTCATCCTTTAGTAAGACGCCCGCAACCACGACACCAAATAACGCAGATGTGCCATTCAGGATGGACGCCAAACCACTGTCGATTTGGGATTGACCCCAGAAAATAAGAGAGAAGGGTATCGCATTATTTAGGGCACCCATGATCAAATATGCTCCCCAAACGCGCCAGCCGCGGGCCATCGGTGTTTTGCTGATCAGGACAATCGCCAGCAACACGGGCAACGACCACGTCACACGGTGCAGCGTAATGGTCAGCGGAGGCACTTCTTGCAATGCGATCTCGGCAAAGAAAAAAGACCCGCCCCAAACAGCTGCGAGGGCGAGCAGCATAGCAAGTGACGTTAAGTTTAGGGATGGATTATTGATCATCGGAATGCCTCAAGTATTCACCCCAAGGCTAGACCCGCGGATTGGGGCGGGCGACCCGTTTATTGCGCATCTTTCGAGATCTTAGGAATTGCCATCCCCAGTAAAGAGGCCAGCATCTGAGGCTGCTTTGCGGATCGCGTTCGATTTGTGAACCGTCTCCATATACTCGGCCTCTGGATCGCTATCGTAAACGACGCCACCGCCCGCTTGGATGTAGAGCTTTTCGTCCTTGAGTACGGCTGTCCGCAACGCGATGCACATGTCCATGTCGCCGTTGACCGAGAAGTACCCGCAACCGCCGCCATAAACGCCGCGCTTTTCAGGTTCTAGTTCGTCGATGATTTCCATCGCGCGCACTTTTGGTGCGCCAGATACCGTTCCCGCAGGCATTCCTGCAAAATACGCAGACAGGGCGTCTTGGTCTTCTGCGAGCTCACCGGTAACGTTGGAAACGATGTGCATGACATGGCTATAGCGTTCGATAATGAATTGCTCGGTTGGTTTAACAGTCCCGATTTTGGAGACTTTTGCAGTGTCATTGCGCCCCAAATCAAGCAGCATCAGATGCTCGGCCATTTCTTTGGCGTCGCCAAGTAAATCAGCTTCATTCGCGGCATCCTCAGCCGGGGTCGCCCCGCGCGGTCGTGTGCCTGCAATCGGACGGATCGTGACTTCACTGCCAAATACACGCACCAAAATCTCAGGGCTCGCGCCGACAACTTGAAAGCCATCAAAATTGAAAAAGAACATGAACGGCGATGGGTTGGTCCGGCGCAATGATCGATACAGCGCAAAGGGCGGTTGTGGGAAATCTTGGGTCCAACGTTGCGAGGGAACAACCTGAAAGATGTCGCCTGCACGAATGTAGTCCTTGGCCTTTTCTACGGCGTCTAAGTACCCTTGATGACTGAAATTGGACGTCGGTTCGCTGATCGGCGCAGGAGTGGCCAAATCACGATCAATCGGAACGGGGCGATCAAGCGCGCGCTTTGCGTCCATCACGCGTTCAGCGGCCTGTGCGTAGGCTGCCTTGGCTGAAAGGCCAGAATTGGCCCAAGCGGGCGCCACAAGGATCACGTCTCCTTTGACGCCATCCAAAACCGCAACGACCGACGGGCGCATCATCACGCCATCAGGTAGGCCCAAAGGATCAGGGTTGATGTTGGGCAAATGCTCGACCAAACGAATAGTGTCATAGCCAAGATACCCAAACAGGCCAGCAGAGGCCGCTGGCAGATCCGCCGGCAGGTCCATTTTGCTTTCAGCTAACAAACTACGCAGCGATGTTAATGGATCCTCGGAACAGTCCTCATACGTCTCAAGGTCGATACGTGCAGAACGGTTGATCTGGGCGCGTGTGCCATTCACTTTCCAGATCACGTCTGGGTTCATGCCAACAATCGAATAGCGGCCACGAATTTCGCCGCCGGTCACAGATTCAAGCATAAAGCTGTGGCTACCCGCATTCGACAGCTTCAGCATCAAAGACACAGGGGTGTCTAAATCTGCCGCCAAACGCGTATAGACGATCTGGTTCTTACCAGCATCAAACCCTTCGGCGAACGCGTCATATTCTGGGAAAAGCGCCATGATCGTTACTGCATATGGCTGTGAACAGCGTTGATCACAGTTTGATCCAACGAGACATCGGTTCGTATCTGAACGCTGGCAGAATAGGCGTCAAACAGGTCTTGCGCGATTCCGGCGCGTGCCAGATTGCCGATTTGCTCGCTTTCCGCGGCGCTCGCTGCATCCTCTAGATCAGGGGCGTTCACCGCATCAACACGCGCGACGATTGCACCGTTGGGCAATTCAACGACCAGCGTGTTGGCCAGGTCCGTAGCGAACAGTTCGGTCATAAATGTCGGCGGCGTCCCCTCAACAAAACTGCGACGTGTCAGGCCTGTTTCTGTCACAGGGGTCAAACCTAATGAGGTGAAATCGGTGAGCGGGTTGATTTCTAGCGATTTCTCTTGGGCGAGGGCAAGAACGGCTTCGCGTTCGCGTTGCTCCACGAGAAGCGTTATAGCTTGGTCCTTTACATCTTCAAACGCGCGAACCGTCGGCGGAGTAACGGCGTCCAATCGAAGCGCAAAGACACCACCATCGGCTAGGTTTAGGACGGCAGGGAAATCATTTTCCTCTGCAGCTGCGGCAGCCGCGCGAAACGCCTCATAAGCGGCAATGCCGTCCTGCTGATCTGGCGTCATGCTAATCTGACCGAACTGCATGTCTGTTTCCGCTGCTAGATTTTCCAGCGTCGCGCCACCAACCAAGAGATCCGAAATCAGATCAACCGAGCCGTCGATAACGCGCCGCGCACGATCTGAGGACGCTTCGACACGCAGCTGGTCCGTAGCGTCTTCAAAAGTGATTTCTTCTGCAGCCAAAACAGCGTTCATGCGGAACAATGCTGGACCGATGGACGAATTGAGAGGTCCAACGATGTCACCGGAGTTGGCTGCGAAAACCGCGTCACCTGCTGCAGGTAGGTCTTCTTTTGCGACATCGCCGAGGTCGATATCAGCGAGATCTAGTCCGCGTTCTGCAACAAGTGCGTCAAAATCCAATTCACCGTCATCCAAACGCGATTTTGCGGCTTCGGCCGCTGCCGTATCTACGAATGCCAAACGTTCGACCAATCGGCGTTCTGGGCGTACAAATTCGGCGATGCGCGCGTTGTACAGCTCCCGCAATACGTCTTCATCAACCGTCACTGTGTCTTGGATCATGTCTGGCGTTAGCCATGCATAGGAAATCTCTCGCGCCTCAGGCGCTGTGAAAGCATCAGGGTTGTCCGCATAATAAGCCTCAACATCCGAGTCAGTAGGTTCGGCAATCGGGTCAACAAGGTCGTCCGCGGTCAGCGTCGCCCAGACAAAATCGCGTTGTTCGCCAAAGAATGAAACAAGCGCAGTTGTATAGGCCGCGGGATCAGTCACGCCGCCAAGGACAGCTGCTTGAAGCAATGTGCGCGCGGCGTTTTCGCGAATGGAGTCTTCGTATGATGCCTCTGTTAGGCCGTTGCGGCTAAGAGCGCTGCGGTAGGCTTCGCGGTCAAATGTACCGTCGAGGCCGCGAAAGCCAGGCACGCTCAAAACATCTTCGCGAACACGTTCATCACCAACGGACAGGCCAAGTTGCGTCGCTTCATTGTCGAGTGCGCGGCGCGTGATCAGCTGACTCTGTGCCGCCGCAACGATCCCTAAGCTTTGTGCATCATTAAAGGGAATGCGCGTTCCGATTTGTGCTTCAACAGCCCTAATTTGTTGGTTCAATGCAGCACGGTAGTCGTTCACGGTGAGATCTTTTTCGCCAACTGACCCGATCGAGCGAACATTGCTGTTAAATCCGCCGGTGCCAAAACCAAGCAGCCCAACACAAAGCAAGATCATGATAGCCCAAAGAAAATAACGGGGTTTCTTTGCTTCAGCCATGTGAAAGTCTACCTTGTAATTGGGTCCGAAAACGCTGTCTGCAACTGCATATGGCGCAGCGCTGGAAGGCGCAAGTGTTACAGCGTGAATGCCGCCAATCGGTTGAACAATTTTTCGATACCGTCAGCATCAATGTTTGCAAAAGCAATCCGCATTTGGCGTTCGCCAGCGGCATCACCAACGGGCATAAACATTGTGCCGGGCAGGGCAAGAACACTTGCATCGCGGACAAGTTGCTTGGCGAGTTTTTCAGATGAGATATCAAAAGGGTGCTCTACATATGCAAAGTACGCGCCACACCCGAGCAGGCGCCAACCTTTGTCGGCCAACAATGGCATGTGTTTCTCAATCGCCGCGCGTCTGTCCAAAATCTCGAGCCGTTCGCCTGCAACCCAGTCACCAAGGTTTTGCATTCCCCAAAGAGCCGCACGTTGACCAAGCTGGTTTGGGCAAATAGCGACGGTATCCAAGAATTTTTCCATCTCGGCCAATCTGCTTTCGCTTGCAATGACAGAACCGACACGGTGCCCTGTCAAACGATAGGCTTTCGAGAAAGAGTAAAGCTGAATGAGCGTGTCATCCCAGTCTTTATCTTGGAACAAGAAATGTGGCGCACCAGTACGACTGTCGAAATCTCGGTAGGTTTCATCAACGATCAAGGCCAAGCCGTGATCACGGGCTAGATTTAAGAAATCGGACAGAATTTCTGCAGGATATTCCACACCGCCGGGGTTGTTCGGGCTGACCAATGAAATCGCGCGGGTCCTCGGAGTGATCAATGCCCTTGCAGCGTCAGCGCTGGGTAAAAGAGTTACATCTGTTTGTAAGGGGATCGTTTTGACACCGCTCATATCCAGCCACATCGCGTGATTGAAGTAATACGGGGTCGGGAGGATGACCTCGTCGTCTTCTTGGCAAAGCGCGGCAATTGCAGCTGCAAACGCTTGATTGCAGCCAGAAGTTATTGCGACTTGCTCAGGGGCAATCGTGCCGCCGTAACTCACCGACCATTGTTGCGCGACCTCTGCTCGCAGCTCAGGCAGTCCCAGAACTGGCCCATAAAGATGGGTTTCCGCGTCGTTGATGATCATTTCGGCCATCGCTTGGCGGAGGGCCAAAGGCGGCGGATCAACAGGCGCCGCTTGGCTGACGTTCAAGAGCGGGCGATCTTGAGGGTGGATGACACCCTCGAGCCAACGACGTGCCTCCATTACGGGGGGTGGAAACGTTGCTGTGGTCCGGCTATCGGTCATAATCAAATTTCCAAAAGGCGCGGCTTTGCCGCACACCTATTTTTGAATGCCTCCGGCGGAGGTATTTCAGGCTAAAAGAAGCGGATCAATCGGTGCCGCGAAATGGTTCAACGTATTGCAGCGCCATGTCCCAAGGGAAGAAGATCCAAGTGTCTTGGCTAACGCCTGTGATGAATGTGTCGACCTGTGGTTCACCCTTGGGTTTTGCATAAACAGTTGCGAAGTGGGCATTTGGATACAAATCGCGGACGACTTCGAGTGTTTTGCCGCTGTCGACAAGGTCGTCGATAATCAAGATGCCGGTCCCATCGCCCATCATGTCGGAATCAGGGTGCTTTAGGACCTTTGCTTCCGATTGGTTCTGGTGGTCATAGCTTTTGATCGAAATCGTATCGACGGTTCGGACGTCGAGCTCGCGTGCGATAATCATGGCGGGGGCCATGCCGCCGCGCGTAATTGCAACGATTGCCTTCCATGCCCCGGCATCGGGGCCCTTGCCATCTAGCCGCCATGCAAGTGCGCGGCTGTCGCGATGCAATTGGTCCCAAGAGATGTGGAAGCCTTTTTCATGGGGCAAGCGGTCGGTCATGTCGAACTCCGGTTAGGTGAGGGCTATTTTAGCACCAAGTGCTGCAAGTATGACGCCAAAGCTTCGGTCAATCCATAGCTTAAACGAGCGGTAAATTGCGCGGGCACGCTGCGTCGAAAAGAGTTTCGCGACGACAACATACCAAAGTGTTTCGTTGACGAAGATCGTCGCGACAAGGGCCGCCTTTAATACAGCCGGTGTTTCAGGGGGAACCAAACCAATGAACACGGCCCCGAAGAAGACCGCTGATTTCGGATTGCTTAGAAAAGTTAGATAGCCAAGGCGGATCGCGCCTAGAGGAGTTCGCGAAACTGCGCTTTCTTCGTGCGTTTCGTTCAATGGTTCTGGCGCATGCAGCCACATGGACAGTGCAATCATCAAAAGAAAACAAACGCCAACGAATTTGAGCGCAACGAAGAGCGCAGGAACGAGTTCAAATGCCAATGCAATCCCAGTCATCGCGAGTGCCGCCCACGTAGCGGCGCCGAGGCCAAACCCGATTGCCAATGCCGCAGCCGAACGAAAACCGTCGGCGGCGGCCACGCGTAAGCTAACAACAAATGCCGGACCAGGACTAATTGCAGCGAGGAGGTGGATGCCCGCGATGGCTAGGAAAGCAGCCAGCGTCATCGATTATTCCTTGGTAATATCAGGCGCGTCGACGGCTTTCATGCCTACAACGTGGTAGCCCGCGTCGACATGCAGGACCTCACCAGTTGTCCCAGAGCCAAGATCTGACAAGAGGTAGAGCGCCGACTTGCCGACATCTTCGATTGTAACGGTGCGACGGAGCGGTGAGTTGTATTCGTTCCATTTGAGGATGTAGCGGAAGTCGCCGATGCCAGAAGCGGCAAGAGTTTTGATTGGACCGGCTGAAATTGCATTTACGCGAATGCCGTCTTTGCCCAGATCTTCTGCCAAGTAACGAACTGACGCCTCGAGCGCAGCCTTTGCGACACCCATCACATTGTAATGTGGCATGACGCGTTCTGCGCCATAGTAGGTGAGTGTGAGGCAAGAGCCGCCCTCGTTCATCATTTTTTCTGCACGCTGAACGATTGCCGTAAACGAGTAGACTGAAATATCCATCGACATTGTAAAATTACCTCGAGAGGTATCAACATATCGACCGCGCAGCTCACCCTTGTCCGAGAAGCCAATCGCATGCACGACGAAGTCGATTGTTCCCCAGCGCTCTTTGAGTGTCTCGAACAGCGCGTCCATTGAAGCCTCATCTGAGACATCGCATGGAACAACAAAATCTGAACCCACAGATTCAGCCAAAGGACGAACACGCTTCAGCAAGGCTTCGCCCTGATATGAAAACGCGAGCTCGGCGCCGGCATCTGCACAAGCCTTGGCAATGCCCCAAGCAATCGATTTGTCGTTTGCTAGGCCCATTATGAGGCCACGCTTGCCCTTCATCAGGTGATTTTCCATTGGCTCTGCCCTTTTCCAGCTGTTTTGTGACCTTTAGGCCATTGTGTTTTTGCTATCAAGCAAAGTCGACCCGACGTGAAGGGTTGAAAGCCTTTAGCGTTCGAGTCTATTTGTTGGTAAGAGATTGGGACATCTATGAACGACAGAGACGGCATCTTCGCGGGCGACGACCCGTTTGCCTTGTGTAAAAGCTGGCTAGACGAGGCTAAGCAACACGAGCCGAACGATCCAAATGCGGTTGCGCTGGCATCCGTTGATCCGGAAGGTATGCCTAACGTTCGGATCGTATTGCTGAAGTCGATTGAAGATGACGGCTTTGTTTTTTACACCAACTACGCAAGTGCGAAGGGTCAAGAGATCTTGTCTGCTGGCAAAGCGTCATTTGTGATGCATTGGAAATCCCTGCGCCGCCAAATCCGAGTGCGTGGTTTAGTCGAACGCGAAGACGGTCCAATCGCCGACGCTTATTATGAAAGCAGACCGCTCGACAGCCGCTTAGGGGCCTGGGCTTCGCGTCAGTCGCAACCGTTGACCTCACGCCAAACTCTCATGGATCAGGTTGAGCTGGCGCGTTCTGAAAAAGGAACCGATCCCGACAGACCGCCGTTTTGGGGCGGTTTTCGTATCTTTCCGCTAGAAATAGAGTTTTGGGCTGATGGCGAATATCGTCTGCATGACCGGTTCCGTTGGCATAGGGCCACACCTAACGCAACTTGGGAGATTTTGCGGCTATCTCCCTAATTAATGCTTGGTTTTTTTGCTATTCGCGATAGGTTAAATCTTATTATTGACCGATCCACTAACACTCACGAAACGACGCTCATCTGAGCAACTCGCACGAAAAAGAAGAATAATAATGACAAACGACGATACCAGCGAAGTCAACGGACTCATCAAGTGGTTTGATCCTGCAAAGGGGTTTGGCTTCGTAGTGTCTGATCAAGGCGGCCCGGATATTTTGCTTCATGCAAATGTTTTGCGGAATTTTGGTCAGGGATCCGTAGCCGATGGATCAGGCATTGTGATCGTTGTCCAGAAAACGGATCGTGGCCTTCAGGCGATTGAAATTGTCTCAATCCAGCCACCTGAGGATGACGGAACTCCAGCACTTGGTGATATGGAAGAAGTCACTCCAGAAGAAATCGCATCTAGCCCAATACACCCAGCACGGGTGAAATGGTTCGACAAAGGCAAAGGTTTTGGCTTTGCGAATGTATTTGGCGACAACCGTGACGTCTTTTTGCATATCGAAGTTTTGCGTCGTTCGGGCTTGTCTGACCTTGCGACTGGTGAAGCGATTGGCATGCGGATGATGGATGGTAACCGTGGCATGATGGCGATCGACATCACCAGCTGGGAATCAGCGGCCAAATGAGGGCTATGGCCTTAATCGGCCTAATGTTGACTCTCGCTGGGGCGGCTCAGGCTTCTTGTACACCCGAAAAAGTAACAGTCTTTGGGGATTGGGGGCAGGCTCGCTTTGCCGTGACTGTTGCTGATGACGCCGCTGAACGCGGTCAGGGGCTTATGTTCGTAGAGGACTTGGCACTCCTTGAGGGGATGCTTTTTGTTTATGAACGCCCACAATCCGTGACCTTTTGGATGCGTAATACGTTAATCTCGCTTGATATGATATTCGTAGCGCCGGATGGCACCATCCTTAGAATTCATGAAAATGCAGTGCCACTGGACGAAACGACAATTCCAGGTGGCGATGGCGTACAATATGTTTTGGAAGTGAATGCCGGCGTTGCGGGACGGCTGGGCATTTCGGAAGGGGATGTTTTGCAACATCCATCCTTTGGAGCAGACGCTATTCGACCTTGTACAAATTAAACGCGTTTTTGGTCTTTTCAAATCAAATCGTACGGCTTAAAGGATGTCTCGGTTCGGGGCGTAGCGCAGCCTGGTAGCGCATCTGTTTTGGGAACAGAGGGTCGTAGGTTCGAATCCTATCGCCCCGACCAAAAATCAAAAGGCAGGCCTTTGGGCCTGCCTTTTGCATTTTGAGAAGAATCTCCGCTCGATCCCATTTTTTTTGTTATAAATCCGCGCGACCGTGACAACCAAGCAACGCCAGCGGGTGTAACGTGAGCGTTGCTTTTTGATGCAGTCCCAAAGGATGTCGCCCTCATAAGAATCGCTCTTCTACTTCATGTGAAATCTAAGATCTTTTCGCCAAGTATGCGTCTTTATTAGATTTCTGCCGTTAACGATTTGAGGACGCTTCTGTGGACATCCATGTGGAGGAATCGGAGCATCGTAGCGCGCAAGATACTTGGTGGCACAGTCAACACAAAAAACCCAACATTTAGTAAAGAAACCCGTTGACCCACTAGGTGTAGTTACGCCAAGTTGTGCGGGCTGACATCGCGTACACTATATGTAGTGACAGCACGGGGAAGAACAAACATCGCCAGCGTCCTGCGCAGGGAATCGACCACGCAAGAGTGGGCGGGGAAGATTTGTTTCAATCGTGTTGACCTTTGAAAGCAAAGAGGGCGTGCGAAGAGCATGCAATTTGATTGTAGGTGCCGCAACGTCGGCAAGCTAACGGGGCAGACGAAATGAAAATCGAACGTAACTTCACGACATCAGGAAAAGATGCCTATGCAGGGCTAGAGTTTTCGACAACGACGTCGGAAATTCGGAACCCGGACGGGACCATCGTCTTCAAACTAGACGACTGCGAAATCCCAGCATCTTGGAGCCAGGTCGCAAGCGACGTTATCGCCCAGAAATATTTCCGCAAGGCAGGTGTTCCGTCTGATCTGAAAAAGGTCAAAGAAAAAGACGTTCCTGAATTCCTATGGCGTTCTGAGCCAACCAAAGACGCCGAAATGGGCGGCGAAATCTCAGCCAAGCAGGTCTTTGATCGTCTTGCCGGCGCTTGGACCTACTGGGGCTGGAAGGGCGGCTACTTCTCAACCGAAGAAGACGCGCGCACGTACTTCGATGAGATGCGCTATATGCTTGCGACACAGCGCGCAGCGCCAAACTCTCCTCAGTGGTTCAACACAGGCCTACACTGGGCTTATGGCATCGACGGTCCTGCACAGGGTCACCACTATGTTGACTACCAAACTGGCGAACTAACAAAATCTAAATCCAGCTATGAGCACCCACAGCCACACGCATGCTTTATTCAGTCGGTATCGGACGATCTGGTAAACGATGGTGGCATCATGGATCTTTGGGTCCGCGAAGCACGTTTGTTCAAATACGGCTCGGGCACGGGTACAAACTTCTCTAGCCTTCGCGGCGCTGGTGAGCCTTTGTCAGGCGGCGGTAAATCGTCCGGCCTCATGGGCTTCCTGAAAATTGGTGATCGCGCTGCTGGTGCGATCAAGTCTGGTGGCACAACGCGTCGTGCGGCCAAGATGGTGATCGTTGATGCTGATCACCCGGATATTGAAGAATTTATCAACTGGAAGGTTATCGAAGAGCAGAAAGTGGCATCCATCGTCGCTGGTTCTAAGATGCACGAACAAAAGCTGAATGCGATTTTTGCAGCGATCAAAGCCTGGGACGGTGCAGAGGCTGACGCCTATGATCCAAAGGTGAACCCTGGCCTAAAAGAGGCCGTCCGCGACGCAAAAAAGGTGATGATCCCCGAAACGTACGTCAAGCGCGTGCTCGATTATGCAAAGCAGGGCCACACATCCATCGAGTTTCCGACATATGATACGGATTGGGACTCTGAAGCATATTCATCCGTTTCTGGTCAAAACTCCAACAACTCGATCCGCGTGACAGATGCATTCCTTCAGGCAGTCGAAGACGACGCTGATTGGCACCTGCGCAACCGCCGCAACGGTGAAATCTCCCGCACGATCAAAGCCCGCGACCTATGGGAAAAAGTTGGCCACGCAGCTTGGGCGTGTGCGGATCCAGGCATCCAGTACCACGACACGGTCAACGCATGGCACACATGCCCAGAAGACGGTGAGATTCGCGGTTCAAACCCTTGTTCTGAATACATGTTCTTAGATGATACGGCATGTAACCTTGCTTCTATGAACCTGCTGACATTCTACAAAGACGGTGAGTTCCAAGTCGAAGATTACATGCATGCCACGCGCTTGTGGACTGTCACACTAGAAATCTCTGTCATGATGGCGCAGTTCCCATCCAAAGAGATCGCCCAACGGTCATATGACTTCCGCACTCTGGGACTTGGCTATGCCAACATTGGCGGTCTTCTAATGAATATGGGCCTTGGGTATGACAGCGATGAGGGCCGTGCGATCGGCGCAGCACTCACTGCGATCATGACCGGTGTATCTTATTCGACATCTGCGGAAATGGCGGGTGAGTTAGGACCATTCCCAGGTTACGCAAAGAACGCAGATCACATGATCCGTGTCATCAAAAACCACCGCGTCGCGGCGCAGGGCAAGACTGAAGGCTACGATAGCCTTGCGGTCAAGCCAGTTGCGCTTGACCATGCGAATTGCCCGGATCAGCGTTTGATTGATCTTGCGACGGCCAGCTGGGACGAGGCGCTGAAACTTGGTAAAAAGCATGGTTATCGTAATGCTCAAGTCTCTGTAATTGCGCCAACAGGCACGATCGGTCTTGTAATGGACTGTGACACAACAGGGATCGAGCCTGACTTTGCGCTGGTGAAATTCAAGAAACTAGCCGGCGGTGGTTACTTTAAGATCATTAACCAATCCGTTCCAGCTGCACTAGAAACCCTGGGCTACGGTTCTGCCCAAATCGAAGAAATCATTGCTTACGCGGTTGGTCACGGCTCGATGGGCCAAGCCCCTGCGATTAACCACACGTCCTTGGTTGGCCACGGGTTCGGACAGGCAGAGCTCGACAAAGTCGAAGGCGCGCTGAAATCTGCATTCGACATTCGCTTTGTGTTCAATCAGTGGACCTTGGGCGAAGAGTTCTGCACCAAATCTTTGGGTATTCCTGCGGAAAAATTGAACGACCCAACCTTCGATTTGCTGCGTCACCTTGGTTACTCCAAGCAGGACATCGATGCGGCGAACGATCACGTTTGCGGAACAATGACCCTTGAGGGTGCACCTTTCCTCAAAGACGAGCACTTGAACGTCTTTGACTGTGCGAACCCATGCGGCAAGAAAGGCAAGCGCTACCTTAGCGTTGACAGCCACATCCACATGATGGCGGCGGCTCAATCATTTATCTCGGGCGCGATTTCTAAAACAATCAACATGCCAAACGATGCAACGATCGAGGACTGCCAGAAAGCATATGAGCTCTCATGGTCCTTGGGTGTCAAAGCCAACGCGTTGTATCGCGACGGATCCAAACTGTCACAGCCTTTGGCAGCCGCCTTGGTAGAGGACGATGACGACGCTCTTGAAGTTCTAGAAAGCGGTTCATTGCACGAGAAAGCGGCGGTACTGGCCGAAAAGATCGTCGAAAAAGTGATCATCAAAGAAGTTGTGCGTGAGCAAGAACGCACACGCATGCCAGAACGACGCAAAGGCTACACTCAAAAAGCCGTCGTTGGAGGTCACAAGGTTTATCTTCGCACCGGCGAGTATGAAGATGGCCAATTGGGCGAAATCTTCATCGATATGCACAAAGAGGGCGCAGGCTTCCGTGCCATGATGAACAACTTTGCCATCGCGGTGTCGGTCGGTCTGCAATACGGCGTGCCACTCGAAGAATTTGTCGATGCGTTTACTTTCACCAAGTTCGAACCAGCAGGCATGGTTCAGGGTAATGACAGCATCAAGAATGCGACATCGATCCTCGATTACATCTTCCGCGAATTGGCGGTGTCCTACCTCGACCGCACCGATTTGGCCCACGTCAAACCAGAAGGCGCATCGTTCGATGACATCGGCCGTGGCGAAGCAGAAGGCGCAAGCAATGTTCAGGCGCCATCCGAAGCTGCGGCAACACGCTCATTGGAAGTCCTGAAACAGATCAGCTCTACAGGCTACTTGCGCAAGCGCATGCCACAAGAATTGGTCGTGTTGAACGGCGGGCAGGGCGCAACAGCGCTGGCGACCGGTACAGATCCAGTTGGCGCATTGCAAACGCTGGTCCCAGAAGTCACGGAAACAGCAATGTCTTCGGGAACGATGACCAGTACTGGCATTACCGCCCGCGACAAGGCGAAAATGCAGGGCTATGAAGGCGATCCGTGCGGCGAATGCGGCAACTACACACTCGTGCGTAACGGGACCTGCATGAAGTGCAACACCTGCGGCGGAACGTCTGGGTGTAGCTAACAAGAGATCCGGGGCGGATGCGTTCGCCCTCGGCGCGGTTCGGGCCGCAGGCAAAAAAACTACGAGCGGTATAATTACGAGCCCGAAAAGCGAGACTAGAAAGGGGGACTTCGGTCCCCCTCTTTTTTTGCGCTCATATGGGGCAGGAAAACCGGATCTTGGGTCTGAAGCCAAAAAGCCATGACATCGCCACACGTTATCCTTCGGCGGAAATACGTTTCTGCGCCGAACATGTCTGCGGCAAATAATGCCACTGCCTTAAGTATTGCGGTAGAAAGGACGTGTGCGTGGTGCGTTTTCCCGAAGAGCCCGTCCTCGATATTCGTTGCGCATTGCGCAAACGCATATGACGCAGTGCTGGCAAATACGTGCGTATGCGTTTCTATCGTCGCGCAAACCGAACGCGTCGCCCGCTTGTTCGGATCAGCGAACAGATGTTCGATGAAGAATTCTTCTATATCTGAATAACTATGCAACACTCTTGAACACACTCGATTTCACCGGCGATCGGATAACACGTAATCAATGTGAGTGTCTCGGTTTAATTGTGCTGCATTTGGAAACAATCTGAGTGGGTCTGCGCGCGCTCGGGGCGCTGCCCCGAACCCCGAGGTATTTGCGGCTAGAAGAAATCCCGCGAAAACTCTGCAGCTTAAGAAAAATTCAACCATTCCGTCCGATGTGTTGGAGGCGGTCCAGGCTGAGGAGCCGTTGGCCGTGCTAGGAGAAGGCCCCCTCTATGGCGCCTAGCGACCCTCTGGTGGGGGCTGATCTTCTTCTGGCTACCAAATACCTCCGCCGGAGGCATCCGACGGCCGTCACGGTTCATGCCCTTGGAATGTCAAATCCAGGATCCGCCAACGTGAAACCTTCAAATAGGAAGCCCGGCGAAACGGTGCACCCTACGAGCGTCCAGTCACCACTGGTCTTCGCAGCTTGCCAAGCCATTTCTGGTACGATGATCTGGGGTCGCTCGCCTCGCGCCAAATCAGGACCGAGGATATGGTCATTCGCGGGTCCAATTTCCGTTTCAGAAATTGACAGGATAAGCGGTGCACCAGAATAATAGTGCCAGATTTCGGCAGCGTCGACTGTATGCCAATGGCTCGGCTGATCTTTTTTCAACAGAAAATAGATGCTCGTACCGGATGCACGATCTTCGTTCGTCTCTGCCCATGTTTGGCGATAGAAGCCTCCCTCCGGGTGGGGGGCTAGATCAAGTTCCTTGATAATGTCATCCGCGGTCATTGCGACGGTCTCCAAAACACGCGCATTTCGTTATAGCACAGGCTGCTTGGGTGAGAGAGATGGGTCAAGCACGCCGTTTATCCGGGCGTCTTCAAAGATCTCAACTTCACGTTTTTTCGCCGTAAATCCAATGCGTTGATAGAACCCAAGTGCGCCCGGTGCGTCCAAAGTGCATGTGTGGACGTGAAAGAGGTCAATTTGTTGTTCGAATGCACGCGTTTGAGCCAAGCCCATCATCTGTTCCCCTAATCCTGAACCAGTTTCAGCGGCAACAAGTCCAAAAAATGCGAGTTCGCAGCGTGCTTTCTCGCGGAAATCGAGCTCAACAAGGCCGATCGCAGCATCTTTCCGCCGAATAACCCATGTCTCAACCAACGGGCTCTGGATGATCTCGTGCAGGGCAGCGGTTTCAAGCGTAAGGCGTGAAGTCCAAAGCCAAGGCTCGCCAACCGCGCGAAATAACGCGCGATATTCATCTGCAGAAAGTGTTTCATGGCTCGCCGAGACACCCTCAGGAAAATTGGGTTTAGACAGCTTTGGCGCGGTCATCTCAAGATACGTGACGACCGCTGCCAAATACCCCTGCGGAACAGCGTGGTATCCCGCGCTTAGGGTCATGACTTCAGAATGCTTTTACCAGCGTAAACAGCTGTTTCGCCAAGCAGCTCTTCGATGCGGATCAGTTGGTTGTATTTCGCCAAACGATCTGAGCGGGACAGAGATCCTGTTTTGATCTGACCGCAATTTGTGGCGACCGCGAGATCAGCAATCGTGGCGTCTTCTGTTTCACCTGAACGGTGCGACATGACATTGGTGAAACGTGCGCGGTGCGCCATATCCACTGCTTGAAGTGTCTCCGTTAACGTCCCGATTTGGTTCACTTTTACCAGCATCGAATTTGACACACCCTGCGCGATTCCGTCGGCCAAGCGTGCTGGGTTCGTCACGAATAGGTCATCGCCAACCAATTGCACCTTATCGCCAATCATGTCGGTTAGGATCTTCCATCCTTCCCAATCGTCTTCATCCATGCCGTCTTCGACAGAAATAATCGGGTAGTCTGCGCAAAGGTCAGCAAGGTATTGTGCGTTTTCCGCAGATGTCAGTGATTTTCCTTCGCCAACCATCTCGTACTTACCGTCTTTGTAGTACTCAGAAGACGCACAATCGAGCGCTAGGAAGATGTCTTCGCCAAGCTTGTAACCAGCTTTTTCGACGGATGTTTGGATGAAATCCAAGGCTGCGCGTGTTGATTCAATGTTTGGCGCAAACCCGCCTTCATCGCCGATTGCCGTGTTGTGGCCGGCGGCTGAGAGTTCTTTTTTCAACGTATGGAAAATTTCAGCGCCCATGCGAATGGCTTCGCGGATATTGGTTGCGGACACTGGCATGATCATGAATTCTTGGATGTCGATCGGGTTGTCCGCATGTTCGCCACCGTTGATGATGTTCATCATCGGTACGGGCAGGGTGCGCGCAGACGTGCCACCGATATAACGAAATAGCGGCTGAGCTGTGAAATCAGCAGCGGCTTTGGCCACCGCCAAGGAGACGCCTAAAATAGCATTTGCTCCAAGGCGGGCTTTGTTCGGTGTGCCGTCGAGTTCGATCATCAATTCGTCGATCGCGACCTGTTCTGTGGCGTCAAATCCAACAAGAGCTTCCGCAATTTCACCGTTCACAGCCGCAACCGCTTCTAGAACGCCTTTGCCGAAATAGCGGTTTTTGTCACCGTCGCGTTTTTCGACGGCCTCATGTGCGCCAGTAGATGCCCCTGATGGCACCGCCGCGCGACCCATTGTGCCATCTTCCAAGATGACGTCGACTTCTACGGTTGGATTGCCGCGGCTGTCGAGAATTTCGCGGGCGTGGATGTCGATAATAGTGCTCATGATGGGAGTCCTTTGGGAGGAATTGACGTTACGGCGGTTCTATAACGTGGGTGGACGTGAAGTTGAAGCCTTTCGCAAGGCGGCTTCGCGTAGGAGGGTAAAAAGACCAGAACCAATGACAATGGTCGCCCCGATAATCGTTGCCTGATCTGGAATTTCTCGAAATGCAATAAATCCGACAATGATCGCAAAAAGCATTCGTGAATAGCGAAACGAGGAAATGATGCCGGCATTGCCATCTCGCGTCGCCGCGACCAAAGCGAGATAGGCGAACATGCCGACGAGAACGATCCCAAACAGCATGAAGGATTGTCCGGTATCGGGCATGACAAATCTTTGCCCTTGCGCTGCTGCGAGCAATATACCCGCCGGCAAAAGCAACGCGAAAGTATGTGTCGCGAGTTGAGCGCCAGTTAAATGCACCTTTAGACTGCGCGTAACTAGGTCTCTTGCGGCTAGACCAAGCATTCCAGCAACGGCCAGTAACGTCGCTGAACTAAAGCCTTCTGTACCTGGTCGTATGATTACGATAACGCCAATAAATCCGACAATGATCGCGATCCAACGACGCCAACCGATCCCTTGCCCTAAGAAGACTGCCGCCCCGAGTGCGACAACGAGTGGCGTGGCTTGGATAACAGCGGATGCTGTGGTCAATGGGATGATCGCCAAGGAAGTGACAAAAAAGCAGGATCCGACGACATCAAACCCCGAGCGCATCAATACACGTTTGTCCAAATACGAAGGCTGCCACAGCGGGACGCCACGCATGGCGGACCACGCCAGAAAAAGCAAAAGAGCTCCACCGCATGTGACCGCAATGATTTGTCCGACGGGAATGTAATCGGTCAGGCTTTTGATCATTGCGTCTTCAATTGCGAATAAGCCCATGGCCAACACCATGAAAAACGCACCGCGCAGGTTATCCATTCAGGGGTCCGTCTTTTTAAGGGGAACGCCGTAGAGTTCTAGACGATGCCCCATCAAACGATATCCGAGCTTCTCTGCGATTTTCTCTTGCAATGCTTCAATTTCCGCATCGACGAATTCGATCACTTCGCCGGAATTCATATCGATCAAATGATCATGGTGATCCCCATCAGCCATCTCATAGCGCGCACGGCCATCGCCAAATTCGTGCTTTTCTAGAATGCCGGTTTCTTCGAACAGGTTCACGGTTCGGTAGACCGTTGCTAGCGAAATCTGCGCATCTTCGGCAGAGGCGCGCGCAAATAGTTCTTCGACATCCGGATGATCATCAGAGGCTTCAAGGACGCGCGCAATAACGCGACGTTGGCCAGTCATTCGCAGGCCAAGGTCCTCGCATCGCTTCAAAATGGATGTTGTCATGTGCGTCTCACTTGGGCGTTGTTACGTGTTCATATCTTGGGACTAGCGCTGAGGGAACCATTGGTTTGGAACGCAAACCAAAAATGGCCACTGGATTATAGGTGCAGCTGTCCGGACATTGTCTGTACGGCGGTCCCGCTGATGTGAACAGATTTGGGGTTTGACGTGGTTTTCGCAGTGATCAAAGACAGGCGTCCCATGTCCTCGCCCTGACGAATGTCTAGGGTCTGGTCCGCCCCCAAAGTATCGGCCAGCAATGCAGCCAACGCCGCGCTCGCGCTGCCTGTGGCAGGATCCTCAGGCATGTTGTCCAATGGTGCGAACATTCGGGCGTCAACTGCGGTGCCATCACGCACATAGGCGAAAATCGCGAAATCCAAACCGGCGGGGTATTGTCTTGCGCCCTGTCGGATGACGTCGATGACCGGATGTGCATCGCGCAACGCCGCGCGATCACTTAGCTCAACAATTACGAAGGTTAGCCCAACACCCGCCTGAACGGGGACATGCGTGGTCGTGACACATTTATTAGGAGTAAGTCCCAACGCGCTCATGACCAGATCAGGGTCAGGTTTCGCAACAATTTCGAGCGGGACACGCGTTTCAAACTGCGCCACATGGCCTTCGAAAGTACACGGGATCGGTCCAACGCCCAGTTCTAAAATTTGATTGCCTTCGTGACCCAAATCCCGCAGAGCAATTGCTGTTCCAATCGTCGGGTGCCCGGCAAATGGAATTTCCATTGTTGGTGTGAAAATGCGCACCTTTGCTGTATGCGCTGGTTCACTGGGCGGATAAACGAAAGTCGTTTCTGAAAAATTGAACTCACGCGCAATTCGTTGCAGGTCATCTTCGGCCAGTGCGGTTGCATCTGGGATCACCGCAAGTTGATTTCCTCCAAATGGCGCGTCGGTAAAGACGTCATAGACGAGGTATTGGGTCATCTTTTCTTGGACTCCGGGTCATTTCTTAAACCCTAACATGGACCTAAAGTGGCGGCCAGAACATCAGCCGCGCACTCTGGCTTTATCCAAGTTGTACCAAAGCATGACGTTTTTTACCTGCACTTAGCTTAATTGGCATGGTAAGCATTGCCGCATCCACCATTAATCCGGCGTTGCTTAACGGCTCATCGTTCAGCTTTGCGCCATTCTCCGCGATAAGGCGCTTGGCTTCTTTGCCGCTGCCAGCAAGGCCAGATTTGACGATCAACTGCACGATTGACATGCCATCCCCGAGGTCATCCGCACTGAGCGTCAAAGTCGGTAGATCGTCCCCGACGCCACCCTTTTCAAAAACCTCGCGCGCTGTGGCTTCGGCTGCCGCCGCGGCCTCTGCTCCGTGAAGCAAGGTCGTAACTTCGTTCGCAAGGATGATCTTGGCTGCGTTGATCTCAGATCCTTCAAGCGCGCCTAAACGGTCGCATTCTTCGACCGGTAATTCGGTAAAGATTTTTAGAAACTTTCCGGTGTCATCGTCGGTTGTGTTGCGCCAGAATTGCCAAAATTCATAGGGTGACAGCATTTCATCGTTTAACCACACGGCGCCGCCTTCAGACTTGCCCATTTTTCGACCGTCTGACGTTGTCAAAAGCGGTGTTGTCATGCCGTAAATCTCTTGATCCAAAACACGGCGCGTTAGGTCAATACCGTTGACAATATTGCCCCATTGATCCGATCCGCCCATTTGCAACAAGCAGCCATAGCGGCGGTTGAGCTCAAGGAAGTCATAGGCCTGCAAAATCATGTAGTTGAATTCGAGGAACGACAGGGATTGCTCGCGATCCAATCGGGATTTCACACTTTCAAATGACAACATGCGGTTAACCGAAAAATGTCGGCCAATATCACGCAAGAATGAAAGATAGTTCAGCCCATCCAGCCACTCTGCGTTGTTGAGCATGATCGCATCGGTTGGACCTTCACCATAGGCCAAGTATTTTGCGAAAACGCGGTTCATGCCGTCGATGTTTGCATCAATCGCGGCTTCGTCAAGCAACGGGCGTTCGTCCGCTTTGAAGGACGGGTCACCCACTTTTGTGGTGCCGCCGCCCATCAATGTAATCGGCTTGCCGCCGCATTTCTGGTACCAGCGCAGAACCATAATGTTCATCAAATGACCAACATGGAGCGACTTTGCCGTCGCATCATAGCCAATATATGCTGGGACCACGCCTTTGCTAAGTGCATCATCCAAGCCTTGATAGTCCGTGCAATCGGCTAGAAAGCCGCGCTCGATCATCACTTTGATAAAATCTGACTTTGGATGGTAGGTCATGGTCTTGTTCCTAAAGGCGTTTCACGTCACTCTATAGGCCGCGTCTGCGGGCAGGGGAAGTCAATGTTGAAAAATCAGGTTGTACGGGCGCTTGGTGCAATGTCGGGCACGTCGCTTGATGGTGTCGATGCAGCCGAGGTGTTGACAGATGGCCATACGATCCACGGTTTTGGGGATGTTGCCTATCGCGCATACTTGGACGCGGATCGAGGTATATTGCGCGATGCCCTAGGGAAATGGCCGGATGAGGATGTTCGCGATGCTGCCGAAGTGGTCGAGACCGCCCATGCTCAAGTGCTTTCGAATTTCGTCGAGGCGCAGATCATCGGGTTTCACGGTCAGACCTTGGCCCACGATCCACACAATCGGGGCACGTTCCAGATTGGTGACGGGCAAATCCTTGCGGAAATTCTTCAGAAACCCGTGGTCAGCGATTTTCGTAGCGCCGATGTGGAACTTGGCGGGCAGGGCGCGCCACTTTCGCCGTTCTATCACTTTGCTTTGGCCAAATGGATTGGGGCTGTTGAGCCGATCGTTTTTTTGAATCTTGGTGGCGTCGGCAATATCACTTGGGTTGACCCCAATGCCGATCACGCAACGGACGTTGGCGCGATCCTTGCCTTTGATACCGGACCTGCGAACGCGCCACTTGATGATCTCATGAACGCGCGAATGGGGCAGAGCCTTGATGTGGACGGCACGTTGGCCCAGTCTGGTCAGGTCGATGAAGAAATTGTTGCCGCGTTTCTGCAAGATCCGTATTTCTATCGGATGCCGCCAAAGTCGTTGGATCGCGATGCCTTTAAAGGTCTAAGCGCTGCTGTCGACGCCCTATCTGATGCCAATGCGGCGGCAACGTTAACGGCTGCCTGCGCGATGAGTGTTTCAGCGGCGCTTGAACTTTGCCCAACGCAACCCAACCGCGTCTTAGTGTGCGGGGGTGGGCGTCACAATGCGACATTGATGGCCATGCTTGATGCCAGCATGAACTGCACTGTTTCGCCTGTCGAGGATGTGGGTTTAAACGGTGACATGCTTGAGGCGCAGGCGTTCGCCTTCCTCGCGGTTCGGGTTCTTAACGGCCTTCCGACCAGCTGCCCCGCAACGACGGGCGTACGTGCCGCCGTCAGTGGCGGCACGCTAAGCGTCCCCAATGGACAGGTCGTCTAATCTATTGTGATGGTAGGTGGATGTTGAACCGATCACGGATTGCAGCATCGACTGCAGGATCAAGCGCCGCCAAGGAGCGTGACGCCAAGATTTTTTCCTTTGCAGCAATCGCCGTTTCAAGGAGGTCAGGTTTGTCCTTTTCCTGCCATTCCTTAGGCGATGTCCGATCAGCGACTTCTGGATAGATGTATTCGGTTTGCATTAACGATAGCGTCTGATCCGATCCCAAATAGTGACCCGGGCCTTCGAGGCAGACAGTGCGCATGGTGTCCAAACCGATTGTCGCGTCATTCACTTCGATCCCGCGGACACAACGCAATGCCTGTCCCAAAAGGTCATTCCCTAAGATCAAAGACTCGTGGCAAAAACCTAGCAAAGATGCGTGCATCCCTGCCGCTTCATAAACCATGTTCAGGCCAGACAATCCTGCCATGACATTCGAACACATCTGTTCCCAACCAGCCTGCATATCCGGCAGTTTCGCATCTGCGATTCCCGCAGCTGCGCCGCCCGGAAGGCCAAGGAATTCATGCATTTGCGAACAACCTGCGGTCAGCAGTGCTTGTTCCCCGGATCCGCCAGACATAGCGCCCGTACGCAAATCGCTTACAAACGGCCACGTCCCAAAGATGGCGGGGTGCCCGGGTTTGATGGCATTCACATAGACAACACCCGCCAAACATTCGGCGACCGCTTGAACGATTGCACCTGCGATTGGCGCGGGCGCGGTTGCTCCGGCTTGCCCAGCTGATAGCAAGAGAACAGGCATGCCGCCCTCGATGCATAGCTCCATCACCTGACAGCTCTCGGTTGCGAATTTCATCGGCGGGACAACAAAACAGTTGGAATTCGACATGAACGGGCGCGCGCGCCATTCATCTTCGCCACCGGCCATCACGTGCAACATTTCAAGACAATCAGGCACAAAATCAGGTTCGGTAAAGGATGTCCCGATGTGCTTTGTCGTGCCAGAAACAGCGGCATAAATTGTGTTGTAATCCATTTCCCGGTTGTCCGGGATATCCCGGCACACCATCGGGCGCTGTAGAAAATGGATGTTATCCATCTGATCAACAATGCGCGCGGCATCGAACAAGTCCTGCACCGTACTTTCGCGATAATTGCGGCCGTGGACGTCTACCATATGAACGGCTGCACCGGCCGTTCCGTAATGCACTTTGGTTCCAGTGAGATCCAAATTGTGTTTCGAGTCGCGCCCTTGCAAGGTGACGGCCTTCTGGGCTTTGCCCATCATTTCTTTGACGACTGCACGTGGGAACCGCAGTCGATTGTCATCGCCCAATTGAGCTCCAACGCGGACCATTGCATCAACGCCGGATTGTGGCGCGTCGATCAAACCGATTTCTTCCAGCGCAACCAAAGCGGCTTCATAGATCGCTTCGATTTCGGGCTGGCTCAGCGGTTTATAGGTGCCGCCGGACATGCCTGCGCGGACTGGACGGATGTCATCTGCTAATTTTGCAGCGCGCAAGGCGGTGCGTGCGGCACGTCCGCCAGAGCGTTTGGGTCTTCCTGCGGGTGGGGGTGATTGGTCGTTCATAGAGAGTCTCTTTTTGCTTTGTGAAGTTCGTGATTTCGTAACTTACAAAAGCGTCGGACGCCCACGCGCAGCACGACCACGGCGTGCGCCGATGGTACGTGATATCAAAGCATATTTGATACGACATCGTGCCATGCTGTTCTCCCTTCGGTCAGGATCGCGCGCGATGGTAAGAGTCGTCTTTCCTATTTCCGACCAAATGTCGTTTTTGGACGTTTATGAGCGCGTTAGCATCGCATCGATGATGTCTGAACTGATGCCATCTCCGAGGCCGCTAAAATCTCCGTCCGCAACCATTGATTGGCCAAGATCATGGATGACCCGATGTGTCACGCGTGCGAGTGCTGAACCGATAGAAATCCGAGCAACGCCCGCAGCCCCAAAGTCATCGCGGGTTTTCTGCGCCATTGCACCAACTGCTAATACATTCACTGGTTTTGAAAGGCTGCTTGTAAACGCATTGATGGTAGCAAGGTCTGGTAACAATGGGGCGTAAAGGCAATCAGCGCCCGCGTTTTGAAACCCGTGCAAACGTCGCAAGGCTTCATCAGTGTTGTACGCTCCAGTCATGACGCCATCGGCACGTGCTGTTAGGAAAAAGTCACTGGACAGTGCACGTGCTGCAGCGGCAGCGGCCTTGATACGCTCAATGGCATGATCAAAATCATAGGCGTCGTCGCTTGGCAGCTTAATATCCTCGATACAGATCCCAGCAAGACCAATTTCTGCGGCCAATCGTACCGTTTCGGCGCAGGTCTCGGGATCGTCGCCAAAGCCATTTTCAAAATCACCCTGAACGGGCAAATTGGTCGCGACGACAATTTCTTGTGCATGGGCGAGCGCCGCATCGCGCGAAATCCCACCACCATCAGGTTTACCATCGACATAGGCATGCGCGGCTGATGATGTCGCCAGTGCTTTTGCCCCCAGCGCTGCCATCACCTTGGCAGAGCCGGCATCCCACACATTGACCATGACCAATGGATCGCCTGGGGTGTGCAGCGCACGAAACGTTTTTGCGACTGTGGGCATCGGGTGGCTCCTTTGATCAATTGGATCAAAGCTGCGCCCGTTGGGTCAAAACTGCAAGTGTTATTGAGCGCTGGAACGCGCGTTGGCGAAAGCGATAATGGTCTTGAAGGCCGCCTCATAGGCGTCATCACCAACGGTCATGGCCACGCGAATATGACCCGCTGCAGCCTCACCAAAACTTTCGCCAGGCATCACCGCAATCTTTTCAGCATCCAATAAGGCCAACGCAAAATCTTCGCCGCTCATCCCTGTGCTTCGGATGTCGAGCATGACATACATCGCACCGCTTGAGGGCACCGCTCGCACAGTGTTCTGACCTTCTAGCGCCTTTAGCGATAGGGCGCGCCTGCGCAAAAATGGCGCGGCGACCTTGTCTTCGTGCGGTTGTCCAAGCCCCAACGCAAATAGTGCAGCATCTTGAATGAAACCGGGCACACCGTAGTTTGTGTTGGTGGATAGGTTGCACAGTTCTTCAATCGCGGCCTCCGGACCACAAATCCATCCAATTCGACTGCCAGTCATGGCATGGCTCTTGGACATCGAGCCCACGACCAGCGTGCGCTCCGCCATACCGGGTAGGGCGCGTGGGCTGATATGATCGCCGTCCCACACTTGGGTGTCGTAAACCTCATCTGAGATTAGCCAAAGGTCGTTTGCAGAACACACTTCCGCAATCGCGCTAAGGGTCTTTTCGCTATAAACGACGCCTGTTGGATTATTTGGACTGTTTATCAGCAAAGATTTTGCACCGGATGCTCTTGCGGCGATGTCGGAAGCCCGTGGTTGGAAATCATCCGCTGCGCGAGCCTTGATCGCTATCGCGCGGGCGCCAACACTGCGGATCGTACCGGGATAGGTGGCATAGTAGGGGTCGATATATAGCCCGATGTCGCCTTCGTCACAGGCAGCCATATGCGCGGCGAAAAGGGCGGCCTGACCACCAGCAGTGATGACAATGTTGTTGCGGGTCGTTGGAACACCTGTGCTTTTTGCGATCCGTTCCGCCACGGCATCACGCAACGCGTCCGTGCCAGGGATCATCGCATACCCAGTATGCCCACCAGCCGCCGCGCGGTGCATCGCATCCAAGATGACAGGGTCCGTGCGTACGTCATGTTCCCCGATCGATAGCTCGGTCACCTTGTGCCCAGCGTCGATCATTTCTCGGGACTTATAAAAGACCCCCCAACCATCAGAGCCTTCACCGATGATTCTGCTTATGCGATTTGATAACTTCATGCCCGCAATCGGCCTTAGTCACGCGGCAAAGTCAAGCAAGGTCGAGCGCGCGTGGCCCGGTCCCGTCTTTCGCTTTGATGTCGTCCGGATTGTAAAGTGCACAGACATCCAAAGAGAGGCAGCCACAACCGATACAGCCACCAAGGCGGGCGCGCATTCCTTGCATCTTGGCGATCCGCTCGTCGATCTTGCCCGCGATAATGGTTGAGATACGTGCCCAGTCCGCTTTGCTGGGCGCTTTGTGTGCAGGAAGGTTGCGCAAGTGAATGGCGATTTCGTCCAATGAAAACCCCAGCGATTGCACCGCCATCACAAATGATAGCCGTCGAATATCATGACGCCCATACCGCCTATGACCGCCCGCATTTCGCACTGGCGAGACGATACCGTGTGTTTCGTAAAACCGGATTGCGGACACTGCCAAACCGGTTCGTGTGGCCAGATCGCCTATCGTCAAACCCTGTGCCATGAAATTAATCCTTGATCTCAAGTTAACTTGAGGAATGAAAAAGGATTCGCAACCAGAAATCTAGAGGAGAGCGCAATGAAACAGCCGCGCACACAAAAATACTGCGCCAAGCCGCACGAGCTTGCAATTTTCCGTCGGGATGGGTTTGGTTGGGGACATGATCTGGAATGCGGATCGTTTTATGCACCCCGCGCACCCTTTTCGACAGCATTTCAAATTGGCAAGAGGAAGCTCCAATGACCCGTCTAGAACACGTCAACGTCACGGTCAGCGACTGTCAGGCCACCGCTAAAATGCTCGCCACACTTTTTGGCTGGCGCATCAGGTGGGAAGGGGATTCCATTTACGATGGCTACTCAATGCATGTCGGCGAAGAAAACAGTTATATCGCGATCTACAGTGGTCCCACCACCCAACAGGTCCTGCCTGAAGGGGCGACGTATAACCTTCGCGCTGGCCTAAACCACATAGCGGTGGTCGTGGATGACCTCGATGCGGTTGAAGAAAAAGTCATCGCCTACGGGCTAACACCGCAAAGCCACGCCAACTATGAACCAGGGCGCCGATTTTACTTTGATGATCCTGATGGGATCGAATTCGAAGTGGTGGAATACGACAGCTAATCGCGCTGCATGAAAAGGTATCCGCCGGTGTCTTTGAGCGTCGACCACTTGAAACCATCGACCTCAAACACCTGGCGGAACCGCGCCAAATTGGATTTCTCATCCGCAATCAAAACCCAGCCGCCATCGGCGACTTTGGGCAATAACCTAGCGAGAACCGTTGATTGATCCGTTGGGGTCAGCATGTGTAGCGTGCGATCGCATAACACGATGTCAAAAACGCTGTCGGGATGGTAGTCGAGCAAATCTATCGCCTCTGCAGTAATGTCGAAACCCTTTGCTTGGGCGGCGGACAATAGCGATGCCACTCCGTTTTGCGATAGGTCCACGCCGTGTACCTTGTGCCCTTGCGCAGCGATTAAAAGGGCATCGCGTCCTTGACCGCACCCGATATCCAGCACTCTCGCGCGTGATCGTGCTAGCCGTTCAAAGAATGTCACAAATTCTTTTGTGGGTGGCCCCAAGGCGTTGGGTGTAGATGCATAGAGTTTGTCATAATCATAAGCCATGGTTCATGCATAAGCGACGGCGATACCGAATGCTAAGTGTAACACTCTTTCATCATCAAAGCGCGTCTCGCACTTTTTTGGGCAGGGCCTTGGCGATGATGTCATAGGACACGCCCAAGCGATGGCGCATCTCATCCGGATCAACGTCAAAGCTGACAAGAACCCAACTGCGGTGAAAATAGGGGGCTTTGGTTGCCGCGCCTGCATCAATCAGCATGGCTGCAGTTTCCACGCTGTCCGTCTTAACACACACGCCATTGATGCGTTCGCCAAAGGTTGCGAACATCTTGCCGCCGACTTTCCAACTGTCCAATTCAGTTGACGGGTCAGCTGCTACCGCGCCTTTGAATCCTACACAAATCTGATCGATCATATCGCGTGTCATGGCATGCTCCTTTTCAACACCTTAGGAAATTTCAGGAAACTGTGCTATGGTTCGGATATGCAAACAACTTGGATCGCTCTTTTACGTGGTATCAACGTTGGTGGCTCAAATCGGCTACCGATGGCAGATTTGCGAGAGCTCTGTACAGGTTTGGGCTGGCAGAATGTCAAAACTTACATTGCGAGCGGAAATGTTGTCTTTCAGGCAGATGGTGCAGCCGAAGCGCTAGCCTCCCGTTTGCATCAAAGTCTGCCTTTCGACGTCGCGACACTTGTCCTAGGGGCCGAAGACCTTGCGAACCGAGTGTCACATTGCCCGTTTCCGCGCACATTAGGAAAACTCGTTCACGGATTCTTTTGCTTGGATGCGCCAGATGTGGATCAAGATGCGCTCGCACATTACACGACAACAGAACAAATTGCGGTCCACGGCCACACAGTTTGGTTTTATGCACCCGATGGTTTTGGGCGATCAAAGCTGGCAGAGAATTTCCACCGCGTTGTGACTGGAACGACCTATACCGCGAGGAATCTCAACACGATTCATAAACTCGTGGACATGAGCCGCGATTAAGACTACGAAAACGCCTATGAAAAAGATCTGCATCATTTCCTGCTGCATTATTACCTGCTGAATATCACGCGGGCCGCTTTTTCACGTTTCACTCAATCGCTGAACTAGGTAGGTCCGCACCGAAACCCTTTCGCGCGTGTGAGACCCAATGACCGAGATCAAATTACAAAACACCAAGACCCGTCGCAAAGAGGTCTTTGAGCCGATCGACCCACAGAACGTCCGCATGTATTTGTGTGGGCCAACGGTCTATGATCGCGCGCATCTTGGGAACGCACGCAATGTCTTGATGTTCGACGTGTTGTTTCGTCTGTTCCGTCATATCTACGGCGCCGATCAGGTAACCTATGTGCGCAATTTCACGGATGTGGATGACAAGATTAATACCCGTGCCGCCGAAACTGGTCGGTCGATCCGTGACATTACCGATGAGACCATCACTTGGTATCACGCTGACATGGATGCACTGGGCGCATTGCGTCCGAACCATGAACCGCGCGCAACGGAATACATCGAACAAATGGTCGAAATGACGGCTGATCTGATCGCCAAAGGCCACGCTTATGAAGCCGAGGGTCATGTCCTATTCGCCGTGTCCAGTGATCCCGAGTACGGCTCGCTGTCTGGTCGCTCGGTCGATGATATGATTGCGGGCGCACGTGTCGAAGTGGCCCCTTATAAGCGTGATCCAATGGATTTCGTTTTGTGGAAGCCGTCTGATGCCGAGACCCCCGGCTGGGACAGCCCGTGGGGACGAGGGCGTCCGGGCTGGCATATTGAATGTTCTGCAATGTCCAAGGAACTGCTCGGTACGACGTTTGACATCCATGGCGGTGGCAACGACTTGCAATTCCCGCACCACGAAAATGAGATCGCGCAATCGCGTTGCGCGCATCCAGAGGCCGAGTTTGCACGCGTTTGGTTGCACAATGATATGTTGCAGGTCGAAGGTAAAAAGATGTCCAAAAGCTTGGGCAACTTCTTCACTGTGCGCGACTTATTGGAGCAAGGCGTTCCAGGTGAAGTGATCCGATTTGTGTTCCTGTCGACGCATTATGGCAAACCAATGGACTGGACCGAAAAGAAGCGCGGCGATGCGGATGCAACATTGCGCAAATGGTTTGGTATTTTGCAAACCCACGGCTTTGGCCCAGATTTGATTGCTGCGCTTAAGGCGGATGGCAAATGGGAAGCGGACGCCGAATTCATCGGTGTGCTCGCCAATGATCTGAACACATCCGGCGCAATTGCCCGACTGCATGTTTTGGCCAAGGGCAAAACACCTGCCGCATTGGCACCATTTGCGCATGGTTTGGAGACGCTTGGACTGATCGGTGATTGGTCCGCGCTGCCGTTGACCGAAGATGCCACAGGCGCAGATGTCTCTGACGACATTGCCCAAAAGGTTGACGCACTTCTTGCCGCGCGATCCGCAGCCCGCGCCGCCAAAGACTGGGGCGAGGCGGACCGCGTGCGCGAGGTTCTAAACGCCGCCGGCGTCCAGGTCACAGATGTGGGCGGGCAGGCGACTTGGGTCCCGGGCCCAGATTTTGATCCTTCGAAACTGGAGGGCTAGCATGACCAAAGAAAGGCTATACCTCTTTGACACGACGCTGCGCGACGGACAGCAAACCCAAGGCGTGCAGTTTTCGACCGACGAAAAGGTTCAGATCGCCCAGATGTTGGACACCCTCGGTGTTGATTACATTGAGGGCGGCTGGCCCGGAGCAAACCCGACGGACAGCGAGTTCTTCAATGCTGATCTCAAAACCCGTGCGACGATGACCGCCTTTGGCATGACCAAACGCGCAGGTAGGTCAGCCGAAAACGACGATGTGCTCGCCGCCGTTATGAATGCAAATACACCGGCCGTCTGCCTGGTTGGAAAATCATCTGCTTTTCATGTCACCGATGCGCTCGGAATCACCTTGGCTGAAAACACCGAGAACCTATCTGCGTCTTTCGCCCATTTGGTCGCCAACAAACGTGAGGCCCTATTTGACGCCGAGCACTTCTTTGACGGGTACAAAGCTAACCCTCACTACGCGTTAGAGGCGCTGCATTCAGCCTATGCTGCAGGCTGCCGCTGGATTGTACTTTGCGATACCAACGGAGGAACGATGCCGCACGAAGTGACTGAAATTGTCACAACTGTCATCGATAGCGGCATCCCCGGCGACCACTTGGGCATTCACACACATAACGACACCGAGAACGCCGTGGCCAACACGCTGGCGGCAGTCCTTGCTGGCGCGCGCCAGATCCAAGGCACACTGAATGGACTTGGGGAACGCTGCGGCAATGCCAACCTAACAACGTTGATCCCGATCCTGAAACTCAAAGAACCTTTCGCCAGTCGGTTCGAAACTGGCGTGAGCGATGAAGCGCTTCAAGGGCTTTTGCCAGCATCGCGACTACTGGATGATATCCTAAACCGTGTGCCTGCCAAACAGGCGGCCTTTGTCGGTGCATCAGCATTCGCGCATAAAGCGGGACTGCACGCGAGTGCTATTCTGAAGAACCCAACGACTTATGAACACGTCGATCCCGCCGTGATCGGTAATGAACGCATCGTGCCGATGTCCAACCAAGCGGGGCAATCGAACCTTCGTGAACGTTTGGCAAAAGCAGGCATCAGTGTTGAAAAGGGCGACCCTGCGCTGGCGCGCATCCTTGACCGGATCAAAGAGAAAGAGGCTCAAGGCTATTCCTACGACACGGCCCAAGCGTCGTTTGAATTGCTCGCGCGCGAAGAGTTAGGTCTTTTGCCGTCGTTTTTTGAGGTCAAACGCTATCGCGTCACAGTCGAGCGTCGCAAAAACAAACATAACGAGATGGTGTCTCTGTCAGAGGCTGTCGTCGCCGTCAAAATGGCCGGTGAGCGGATGCTGAATGTGAGCGATAGTCTCGGCGAAGACGGCACGGATCAGGGGCCCGTGAACGCTTTGGGACGTGCACTCAGTAAGGATCTCGGGAAGTATCAAAACTACATCGATGACCTTAAACTGGTCGACTACAAGGTGCGCATAACCAATGGCGGAATAGAGGCCGTCACGCGTGTCATCATCGACAGCGAAGATGGAAAAGGCCATCATTGGTCGACTGTAGGCGTCAGCGCCAACATCGTTGATGCGTCCTTTGAGGCACTTGTTGATGCGATTAATTGGAAGCTGATCCGCGACGGGGCGAAAGCTTAAATGAGCTTTGAGGCCTGCGCCGCATTGGTCGAACGCAGCGACCCTGACCGGTTTCGCGCGACGATGGCCGCACCGATTTCCGCGCGGCGCATTTTGTTTCCGCTCTATGCCTTCAATGTCGAAGTCACACGCGCGCCTTGGGTCACGCAAGAAGCGATGATCGCCGAAATGCGCTTGCAGTGGTGGCGTGATGCGCTTGAGGAAATCGGGCAGCGCCGCACCGTACGCAAACACGAGGTCGTCGATGAGCTGGCGGGTGTTATGGATGTCGAAGCTGTTCAAAACCTCGATGGTCTTGTCGCGTCGCGGCGTTGGGACGTTTACAAAGATGCCTTCGAAAATACAGAGCATTTTGAAGACTACATTTCGTCCACATCAGGAAACCTTATGTGGACCGCGGCCCGGCTTTTGGGCGTAGCAGACGAAATCGCCGTTCGGGATTTCGCATATGCGGCAGGTGTCGCCGCTCTATTTCGCGCGATCCCAACGCTCGAAGAAGCTGGTCGCAAACCGCTATTGGATGGCACGGCGCAAGGCGTAAGAGACGTGGCGCAGGGTGCATTAAACCGTTGGAAACGTGCAAAATCGCAGAAACATGCGATCTCGAAAGCAGCAGCGCCCGCGCTGTGGTCTGGGTTCCGTGCTCGACCAGTTCTCGAGGCTGTTATCCGAAACCCAGGCCTCGTTGCGCACGACGGTTTGCATTTTGGACCGGCGCGCGAAAGCTTGCGATTTGCGAATGTGTCTTTGCTTGGGTGGTGGCGCTAAGCATCGTGCTTTGCCTAAACCTACTGTAAATTAAGTGCAGACGCCTCTTGAAGTTAAGAAGTAGGTAAGGGCGCGAACCCGGGTAACCCACGGGTTACCTTAGATTTATTCCAGGATGTCCGCTGTTTGGCACACATTTGCAAACTCGCCATGTAGATGTGCCAATGCAGTTCGGTGAATCTCAGCAGCACTCAAAGCTGGACCGCCATCAAAACTGGTATCAGCATTCGATGTGAATGCTGCGCATGCGTCCGCAGCCAAGGTGACCATATACCCGAGGTTCGCCGCCATGCGTGTTGTGGTAGAAACACAATGCGGTGTGGTGAGGCCACAAATCGTGATTTCTTTTGCCCCAAGATTTCGCAGCTGGTTTTCTAGGTCGGTTCCGATGAACGCCGAGTTAACCGCCTTTTCAATGATCGCTTCGCCTGCCTGTGGTGCGACCTGAAACTTAAATTCTATTCCTGCCCCTGAAAGTGGTGACCCAGGCGTTGTGCTGATGTGCCTTACATGAATAATGGGCTTCCCAGTTGCCCGCCAGGCGGTCAATAAGTCAGCTGCACGTTCCTCTGCCTTTGGGTTATTGCGTTCGCCCCAATAGGGATCATCAAACCCAACCTGAATATCGATGAGCACGAGCACGTTCATTGTTTATATCGCCTTGCGTCGGTTCAACGCCAGCCAAACCAGTGACCACGCGGCTAGAATAAGGAAGGGTGTCATTGCATAGTTGACCGCGTTCCAGCCCTCAACAGGGTTACCACCCGAACAGTTCATTAGACCTCCCGACGACAATGATGCGATTGTCACCATCCCAAAGACGATCATGTCGTTCATACCTTGGGCGGCGCCGCGTTCATTTGGCGAATGGGCTGACGACAGCATTGTTGTGGCTCCGATAAAGCCAAAATTCCAACCAAGCCCCAAGAGGATCAGTGCTATGTAGAAATTGGCAAGCGCGACGCCGGACAAAGCGACGAGGCCAGCGGCGGTGAGGATCACAAGGCCTGCCGCAATAATTTTTTCAACGCCAAATCGAGCAATCAAATGGCCAGTAAAGAATGACGGAGCGAACATTGCCAGTACGTGGCCCGATACAATGTCATTGGCGTTCCCAGTCGTAAAACCACAGCCAACAACCGCCAAGGGCGTTGATGTCATTACGAGATTCATCAGCGAATAGCTCACCATGCCACAGATGATTGCCACGACGATCTTTGGCTCGCGCAACAGTTCGAGTCGGCTGCGTCCAGGCGTAGACGCGGTCTTTTCGGACTTGAGGGCAGCCTGCTTGGGCAAATCGAGAAAAGCAAAGAGGAACATGCCAACAAGATTCAAAACGATGACAGCGATGTAGGACCCCAGGAAGGGAACGACATAGGCATCCTGCACGAGTTTGTTGAGCTGTGGCCCAATGATCGCGGACATCAAGCCGCCGGCCATGACATAGGAAATCGCCTTAGGACGGAAGCCTTCGGAGGCCCGGTCAATTGCTGCAAACCGGTAGAACCCTTGAGCTGACATATAGATGCCGGTGAAATAGGACCCGAGTAGTAAGAGACCAAACGACCCGACATAAAGACCATAGCCCGCGATTGCTGCACCGATCGCCCCGCCAATCGCGCCGATGTAAAATCCTAACTGACGTCCGTGTTTCTGCATCAATGGTGAGATCCAAGGTGCTGTGGTCATTGATCCAAACACGATCATTGAAATCGGCAATGTCGCGAAACAGATGTTGGAGGCAAGCATCCCGCCGGCCAATCCACCGATCACGAACATCATTGGCATTTGCGATCCCAAGATTGCTTGCGCCACGACAAGGATCATCACATTGCGACGTGCTTTTTGGTCATCAATCATAGTCATATGCCATCGGTAGACTTCTGAATTGGTGGTGTCTATCGGTGATTAAGCGCGATCGATCACATGTGCAAAGCTACCTGAAACATTGGCTTTGATGAGACCCATGTTAGGAAGCGTATTGCCTTCTGCATCCGCGGCGGAAAAGAGGGGGTCGCCCTCGGATTTTTGCGTCGTAGCATAGTGGAATTCGTGCCCAAGCCAGTTGCCGGACAAAACGCCGGATCGTCCGATTAAACTGCGGTAACCCAAATGCAATTTGCGTTGCGCAAACGATGTTTCTAACCCGAGTAATCCGGCCATCTGATGCCGAGTTCCCTCCCCATCGATAAGTCCATCGCCGAGCACCATATAGCCGCCACACTCGCCGTAGACGGATCGTGTTTCGGCGTGCGCGCGCAGGCTGTTCAGAAAGCGGTCGTTGCCCGCAATCTGACCGGCATAAAGCTCTGGGTAACCGCCCGGCAAAAAAACATAATCACAGTCTGGAACCGGCTCGTTGGAGAGGGTTGAAAAAAGCGTGACCTCAGCGCCCGCTGCCTTCCAGTCTTGTAAAATGTGGGGATAGGCAAATGCGAAAGCTTTGTCGTTTGCAACGGCGATGCGTTGGGCTGGTGGGGCAATGCGGGGTGTGTTTGGCGCAGCTGCAACGGGGCGCAGTAGATCGATGATAGCATCTAGATCGATGGCGGTTTCAATTTGGGCCGCGACGCCATCAAGGAAAGCCTCTAGGTCGCCATGCTCGCCCGCTTGAACCAATCCAAGATGTCGTGACGGGCGCGTTATTTTGGTCTGCCGCATCAGGGTGCCCAAAATCGGAAGGCCAAGTGGTTCTAGCGCCGCGATCAACATACGCGCATGTCGATCTGATCCAACCTTGTTCAAAATTACGCCCGCAAGTTTGACCTGTGGATCATGATGTAGGAACCCAGAAATTAAAGGCGCCACTGATTGGGCCATGCTTGCGGCGTCGACAACCAAGACGACTGGCATTTGTAACTGTCGAGCCAAGTCCGCGCAGGCGCCTTTGCCTTTGGGGGGTGCGCCGTCAAATAGACCCATTGCGCCTTCGATGATCAGAGGTGTTGTGCCAGTGGCCAATCCCGCAATGCGTTCGGGCGGCATCGCCCAGGCATCTAGGTTGAAACACTCTGTTCCGCAGGCCGCAGCATGAAAACGCGGATCGATATAATCGGGGCCGGACTTGGCTCCACGTACTGCGATGCCGCGATTTGTGAGGGCGCGTAACAGGCCAAGGGTAATGGTGGTTTTTCCGCTGCCCGAGCTTGGGGCGGCTATGAGAAAGCTCATGCGCTTTCGGCGGGGCGGCCTCGACCCAGTGGATCTAGGTTGCGCGGCTGTTCGCCAGCGGCCAAGGCTTGCCAGTCAAGCACCTGACGCATTAACACAGATTGCCCGACGCAAATGATCGAGGGTGGCTCCATGCCGTGTGTTGCGATGTCTTCGACAGCTTGTCCCAAAGTCGTTTCCAGAACGCGTTGGTCATCAGTTGTAGCGCTGCTGACGATCGCGACGGGCTCATGCAGGCTGCGACCAGCTGCAACCAATTGTTCTGTGATATGGGCGATGTGTTTCATACCCATGTAGATCACAATGACCTGTGAGCCTTTGGAAATACTCGGCCAGTCAAGCGATCCCGTAGCATTGCCCGATTGATCGTGACCTGTGACGAAAGTGACGGATTGGTTCACATCGCGGTGCGTGACAGGAATTCCCGCATAAGCCAGCCCGCCGATCCCAGCGGAGACGCCGGGGATGATACGTATCTGAATCCCGTGCTGAACGAGGGTTTGTGCTTCTTCGCCGCCGCGACCGAAAACGAAGGGGTCCCCGCCTTTTAGGCGCAGAACGCGTTTGCCTTCACGTGCGAGGTCAACAAGGCGCAAAGAAATGTCGCGTTGTTTGGCACTAGGTTTGCCGCCGCGCTTGCCCGCATAGATATGTTCGGCCTGCGGGGCCCAAACCAGAATGTCCTGTTGAACCAGTGCATCGTAGATCACAACGTCTGCCTGACGCAGCGCATTGAGCGCGTGCAGCGTCAGCAGCCCCGGATCACCCGGACCTGCACCACACAGCCACACCCAGCCTGGTTCCAAAACCGGCCAATTGTGATCAGGAAGAAGAGACTCTTTTACCATGAGACAATAATGCCTTGACGCGACGCAGAAGGAAAGATCGCAAACGACACGCGATTTCGCATTGGCGGCATCGCTGTCCGTTTCTATAGTCGCCCGGATGACAAAGACGAACACATCAGATTTGCGGCGCGGTTGGACCACGGGCGCCTGTGCGACCGCCGCAACCAAAGCCGCATTGCGTCGGCTGTGGGGTGGGGCCTTTGCGTCTGATGTACAGATAACGTTGCCCCGTGGTGAAACACCGGTGTTTCCCTTGGCATGGACCGATAGTGGTCATGGCTGGGCCGAGGTTGGCATAACTAAGGATGCAGGTGATGATCCGGATGTGACACACGGCGCGCTGATCATTGCGCGTGTGCGTGTGGCAGGCACGGGTGTGACGTTCAAAGCGGGCGAGGGCGTCGGACAAGTGACCAAGGCGGGATTGCCGATCCCAGTGGGGGAGCCATCAATCAACCCTGTACCACGACAAATGATGGAGGGTGTGGTCGCAGAGGTTGCTGCAGAGTACGGGATGCCCGCAAATGTAGAGATTACTGTGTCCATTCCAAATGGCGAGGAGATCGCCAAAAAGACGTGGAACCCGCGTTTGGGCATTGAGGGTGGTTTGTCGATTTTGGGCACGACTGGGATTGTGCGCCCGTTTAGTTGTGCAGCGTGGATCGCCTCGATCCATCGCGGTATTGATGTCGCGCGCGCGGATGGTTTGACGCATGTGTCGGGCTGTACTGGGGCCACGTCTGAAAAGGTTGTGCAGGACCTATATGGACTACCGGATCACGCGATGTTGGATATGGGCGATTTTCTGGGTGGTATGTTGAAGTATATGGCCAAACACCCGGTTCAGCGCCTGACGATTGGTGGCGGTATTGGCAAGCTAACCAAACTGGCCCAAGGCGCAATAGATTTGCATTCCAGCCGGTCCCAGGTGGATTTTGCATCCCTTGCTGAATCGAGCGGCGTGCCTGGTGTTGCGGACGCAAATACCGCGCTGGAGGCTGTGACGCTAGCGCCCGAATTGCCGGAACTGATTAGCGCAATGGCGGTTAAGCAGGTGCGCGCGCGGTTTGGCGGTGCGATGCAAGAGTTGGACATTGTGGTTATTGATCGTGCGGGTGCGATTTTGGCGAGGGCAGCTGGATGACGCTATTGATGCTTGGGGGGACGGGTGACGCGCGCCATATTGCCACCCGACTGCATGATCTAAACGTTGATGTTATCGCGTCCTTTGCTGGGGCGACGCGTGCGCCCACGCAGGTGGATGTGCCTGTGCGCGTTGGCGGATTTGGTGGGCGATCTGGGTTCGTCGATTATTTGGCGGAGGCGGGGATCACGGCAGTCTTGGATGCAACGCATCCCTTCGCAAATCGGATCACGGATCGAACGGCCTCTGTTTGTGCGGAACTTGGGATGCGACACGCGATTTTGGACCGTGCGCCCTGGAAACCCGTTGCGGGTGATCGGTGGATCGATATTGATTGCGAAGAAGACGCCGCTACCCATATCACCAAGGGTCAGACGGTGTTTTTGGGGACGGGCCGGCAAACTGTGGATCGCTATGCGAACCTTATGGGATGTCGCGTGATTTGCCGTCAGATTGATCCCCCAGATCGTCCGTTTCCCTTTCCGGGTGGTGAATTTTTGGTGGGGCGGCCGCCTTTCCCGGTTGCTGATGAGCGCGCGTTGTTCCAAAAGCTGGGCGTGGATTGGTTGGTGGTGAAACATGCGGGTGGGACGCAGAGCGAAACCAAACTAATCGCCGCGCGCGAGCTATCGATCCCGGTTCTAATGATCAAACGCCCACCGCTTCCGGATGCCACTTTAGTACACACAGTTGACGAAGCCGTCGCGTGGGTCATGCAATGAGTGTTGGGCGCATTATCACCGGCGATGCTTGTGTCAGCGAGGGCGCTGAGTGGTTGGCCAATTATGACGCTCGTTTTGCTGACGCTTTGGCCATTGTTGGACCGCTGCCGTTGCGGCGTAAACCGGATGGGTTTTCCGAGTTGTTGAACGCGATTGTAAGCCAGCAGGTCAGCGTGGCATCTGCCAACGCGATTTGGGCGAAGCTAGAGGCAGCAGGCGCGCATACACGCGCTGCTATCAACAAGCGCAGTGAAGAAGACATGCGTGCGTTGGGGTTAAGCCGACAAAAGGCGCGTTATGCTTGCGCGTTGGCCAAAGCCAATATCGATTACGACGCCTTAAGGGAAGCGCCAACACAGGACGTCATCCGTATTCTGACCGAAGTGCCGGGCATCGGGGCATGGACGGCCGAGATCTATGCGATGTTTTCACTTGGGCGCGCAGATATTTTCGCGTCAGGTGATTTGGCACTGCAAGAGGGCGCGCGGGTGCTGTTTGACCTGCCTGAACGACCAAAGGAAAAAGCGATGCGTGCGATGGCACAGGACTGGTCACCATGGCAATCGGTTGCAGCGCGCATCCTCTGGGCCTACTACGCACATATCAAAACACGGGAAGGGATCCGATGACACGAGCATTGAACGCAGGCCGCAAAGAGCCATTGTCTGGGGAACTCCGCTCTTGTGTGGTGTTCCTGCATGGATATGGCGCCAATGGCGCTGATTTGCTTGGATTGGCTGACCCACTTGCCGAACACCTGCCGGACACGCTCTTCTTGGCCCCTGATGCGCCAGAAGATTGCGACGGATCGCCAATGGGGTTTCAGTGGTTCCCGATCCCCTGGATCGATGGATCTTCCGAAGAAGAAGCTGCCGAAGGATTGCGCCGGGCCACTGATGATCTGAACGCGTTTCTAGATGGCGTGATGGTCGACGAAGACTTGTTGCCTGAACAGGTCTTCGTGCTTGGGTTCTCGCAAGGGACAATGATGGCACTGCACGTGCTGCCACGTCGCGAAGATGCGGTTGCAGGCATCGCGGCCTTTTCTGGTCGTTTGTTGGAGCCGGAATTATTGACTGATGAACTGCAATGCCGCCCGCCGATCCTATTGATCCACGGAGATCAAGACGATGTCGTACCACCGCAATCGCTGCCACAAGCCGCCGAGGCGCTGCAACAGGCCGGTTGGAAAGACGTTTTTGCACATATCATGAAGGGCACTGGCCACGGTATTGCGCCAGATGGGCTGCAAGTCGCGCTCGCATTTATGCGCGATCGTTTGGGGATGGGCTAAGGTACATGGCCGCTGCCAATTTGGGTTAGACACGGTTTTGATCGCGTAGCAGAAGGCAATTTCAAACGTTCGGACCCGGTCGCATTTTACTACCGTCAGTAAACCGCGAAAGACGGAAGCGATGGAGATTATACCTAACATTTTCACCCAGCGCCAAAGACGCAAGCACACGTCCCATAGCGGGCCCGATGCCAAAACCGTGCCCTGACATTCCTGTACCGACCGTCAGGCCAGGTATCTTTGCAACGCGGTCAACGACAGGAACAATATCGGGCATGGTATCAATCATCCCAGCCCATGCTTTTTTTAGCCGGACGGGTGGCAGTTCAGGGAACATTTGCTCAAAGTCGCGGAGCAGTTTCTTGATTTTTGACGTGTTCGGTGATGGGTCAAGAATACGCATCAATTCGAATGGGGTTGTATCCTCTGATCCCCAGTGCCGGGTCGTGCCCCATGCATCGGGAAACCCTTTTGGTGCAAAGGGATGAAATCTTTGCCCAAAAGGCTCGGCGCGCAACTGAGCCAAATATTTTGGAAAAGCGCGGAAGGCATCGGGCCCGATGAACAGCTCAGGTGCACCGGGCGGGGCCAATGTATATCCACCATCGGTCCTGCGGCGAAATGCAACCTTTCTGGTTGCAGCTGCACCCGCATGAATGTCGGGTAGGGGTTCTGTCGCGGCGACATTTTCGCGTACTGACAGTTGCGGGATACTAATCCCGTGGTTGCGCAAAAACAGTGAAGACCAAGCTCCGCCTGCCAAGACAACCTCGGGCGCTGCAATATGGCCAGTTTCGGTAGTGACGCCAGCGACGCGGCCTCCGGATATGTCCAACATGCGAACGGCACAGTTTTCAACGATCTGGACACCTTCGCGCGCGGCGATGGCGGCCAAAGCAGGGACGGCCACCCATGGTTCGGCACGTAGGTCGGTGGCGGTCACCAAAGCACCCTTAATGCTCTTGCTGTTCATCGATGGAAATTTTCTTGCGACGTCACTGGCAGACAAGATCTTGGTATCAAGATCGTTGGCTTTGGCGATCGGCAGCCAGTCTGCATAGCCTTGAAGTTGGGCCTCGGTTTGGGCCAGGTAAGTTGTGCCGGTTTGCCGTAACCCAATGTCGACATTGGTCTGGTTGGCCAATTCCTGCCAGAGCCTGATAGACTCAATCACGATAGGCAGCTCATCGGGATCGCGCCCTTGTTGGCGAATCCACCCCCAATTACGACTGGATTGTTCGGCTGCAATGCGACCTTTCTCCAAAAGTACAACACGATGTCCCGCTCGCGCTGCATAAAGCGCTGTGCAAACACCGATGACACCCCCGCCAATGACGACTAAATCAGCGTGTGAGTGCGCCGGTCCTGGATAGGTGATTGGCGTGTCGGTTGTGATTACGAATGACATTTTGGCTGTATTCCGATGAGGGCGCGAAAAATCGACACATCGTGAAGATGCATGAAGAAGTTTTGTTGTCAAATCTAGTAAGCTAGGTTCTGACGAACGCCATATTTAAGCAAATCTGTGACAAGCTGAACAACATTTCGCGGTTGTTCTTCGAAATGCACCATATATAGTCTGCTCAAGCGGCCCAGTGCGGGACCTCCCGCTCTGCGGCCGGCAGGCGACAGGGTGAGGGCGATTTTGACTATGGACGGTGATTTTAGGACAGAATTTGTACGCGCACCGGGTGCACTGAAGCAATTTCCTGCTTTGGTATTGAACGCGGACTATCGGCCTTTGTCCTACTATCCTTTGTCTCTTTGGCCATGGCAGGACGCTGTCAAAGCTGCTTGGCTCGATAGGGTGGACATTGTCAGTGAGTATGACGAAGTGGTTCACAGCCCAAGTACCGAAATCAGGATCCCAAGTGTGGTCGTCCTGAAAGACTATGTAAAACCTCAAAAGCGCGTGGCCTTCACGCGCTTTAATTTATTTCTGCGGGACGAATTCAAATGCCAGTATTGCGGTGCCAAAGGTGATCTGACATTTGACCATGTCGTGCCGAGAGCCAAGGGTGGCATCACATCCTGGGAAAACGTTGTTGCTGCTTGCAGTCCGTGCAATTTGAAAAAGGGCAGCCAGCTGTTGCGCCAGACGTCGATGAGTTTGCAAAAGACGCCGGGGCAACCACAGGCAGGGCAACTCATGAACCTTGGACGCAAGTTTCCTCCCAACCATCTGCACGAAAGTTGGATGGATTTTTTGTATTGGGATGCAGAATTAGAGGCATAACCCTTCGGTTTGTGGCGTGACGCTTCTAGACTATTCCTGACAGTCTGCTATTACGCAACTCGTTAGCGCTAACAAATATTCGGAGAGATCCATGGTCGCACGCGTCATTCCAGTCGAGCCATTTGACTTGGTCATTTTTGGGGGCACCGGCGACCTTGCACGCCGCAAAATTCTGCCTGGGCTTTTCCGCAGGTTCTTGTCTGGTCAGATGCCAGAGGAATCTCGCATCATCGGTGCTGCGCGTACTGATTTTGATAGTGCGGGCTATCGCGCGATGATCAAAGACGCGATTGCGGAGTTTGGTGGTGATGAAAAATCCGAGACCAAAGCCATTGCGGCGTTTCTTGCGCGTTTGGAATACATCCCGGTTGACGCACGCGGTACAGGTGGCTGGTCAGAGCTCGCTGAAATGGTGCGTGATGACGTTGTCAAAGCGTTCTATTTTTCGGTTGGACCGGGTTTGTTTGGCGATTTGGCTGAGCGTTTGCACACACACAATATCGCAGATCGCAAGAGCCGGATCGTTGTTGAAAAGCCCTTCGGTCGCGATTTGGAAACTGCGCAGGCTTTGAACAGCACGCTGGCTGAGCACTTCAACGAGGATCAGATTTATCGCATTGATCACTATTTGGGTAAAGAAACCGTTCAGAACCTGATGGCAGTCCGTTTCGGTAACGTGCTGTTTGAACCGCTTTGGAACAACCACTATGTCGATCATATTCAGGTCACTGTGGCGGAAACGGTCGATGTCGGTGGGCGCGGCGCTTATTACGACAAATCGGGTGCGATGCGTGATATGGTGCAAAACCACTTGATGCAGTTGCTCTGTCTTATCGCGATGGAGCCACCGAGCCAGTTTGGCGCCGATGCTGTGCGCGACGAAAAACTAAAGGTCATTCGTGCATTGGAACCCGTTGAGCCGCATCACATTGTGCGAGGCCAGTATGAGGCCGGACCTGATAATAAGAGTTACCGCGAACACGCTGAAAACGAACGCAGTTTTACCGAAAGCTTTGTCGCGATGAAGTGCCATATCGCGAACTGGCGCTGGTCGGGCGTTCCGTTCTATTTGCGCACTGGTAAGGCGATGAAAGACCGTGTTTCTGAGATCACCGTTGTGTTCAAGGACCTTGGCCATTCGATCTTTGCTGAAGACGAAAAGAGGCATCGCAATATCCTCTCGATCCGGTTGCAACCGAATGAAGGTATGGACCTACAAGTGACGATCAAAGAACCGGGACCGGGTGGTATGCGGTTGATCGATGTTCCACTGGATATGACCTTTGCAGATGCTTTGGGTGATGGCGTGGCGGATGTCGCTGATGCCTATGAGCGTCTAATTATGGATGTAATCCGGGGTAATCAGACGCTGTTTATGCGCGGCGATGAAGTCGAAGCTGCGTGGAAGTGGACCGACCCAATCATCAACGGTTGGGAGGCACGAAATGACGTACCAAAGACATATGCACCGGGGTCAAGCGGACCCGAGGATTCGCTTTTGTTGATTCATCGAGATAGCCGAAAATGGCGTGAAATCAAAGGATAAACCCATGATCTTTGTGCAATATCCGAACCGCGATACTTTGATGGCGGAGTTGGCGGATATCATTGTTGGTCAACTCGCAGTGGCCATTGATAAGGACGGATCTGCGTCTTTGGCAGTGCCAGGTGGAACGACGCCGGGACCTATTTTCGATGTGCTTTGTGAGGCCAAATTGGATTGGGCGCGCGTGTCTGTCATGTTGACGGATGAACGTTGGGTTCCTGAAACGTCAGATCGCTCAAACACTCGTTTATTGCGCGAACGTTTGTTAATCAAAGAGGCCGAACCAGCGACCTATGTTCCGCTATACGCGGATGCTGAACGTCCTGAACAGAAGTTGCCCGATCTTGATGCAGGGCTGGCGGCGCATCTGCCGCTGACGGTTGCCTTGTTGGGTATGGGCGCAGATATGCACACGGCCTCGATCTTTCCCGGTGCGGATAAACTTTCCGAGGCATTGAGTGGTGATGACAACTTAGTTGCGATGCGCGCACCTGGTGCGCTAGAGCCTCGGATTACACTGTCGGCAAAGGCACTGAATACGGCAGCACATAAGCATATTTTGATCGTAGGACCCGAAAAGAAAAGCGCCTATGAGCAGGCGTTGAATCTGACGCCTGATCTTGCACCTGTTGCCGCGATTTTATCAGGAACATCAGTACATTGGGCGGAAGGTTAAATCTATGTGGAATAAGTTAAGAGCGCACCATGACGCGGTTAAAGATCGCCGGTTTGATACGATGGTCGATGCAGAACGTGCCTCAGCGTTCGCCGCTGAAACTCAGGACATGCGCTTGGACTATTCCAAGACCAATATCGATCCGGCAGGTCGTGATTTGCTGATTGAGTTGCTTGAAACGACGGGTGTCGCAGTAAAACGGAATCAGATGTTCAGTGGCGCGAAAATCAATGAAATGGAAAACCGCGCGGTCTTGCACACGGCGTTGCGCAATTTGGATGGCGGACCAGTTATCGTTGACGGTCAGGATGTAATGCCGGGTATCCACGCAACGTTGGATCGCATGTCTACGTTCGCCAGCGCCGTTCGCGATGGCAGTTTTTCGGGGCAAGGCGGGGCCATAACGGATGTCGTGAACATCGGGATCGGGGGGTCAGATCTGGGCCCCGCGATGGGTGTATTGGCACTCGCACCCTATCACGACGGCCCTAAATGCCACTTTGTCAGCAACGTGGATCCTGCTGATATTGCACAGGTTTTACGTGGTTGCGATCCTGCAACAACGCTGGTCATTGTCGCGTCCAAGACGTTTACGACGATTGAGACCATGACCAATGCGCGCACCGCAATGGCTTGGATGTCTGAGAAAGTCGAAAACCCTGGAGCACAATTCGCAGCACTGTCGACTGCCGAGGATAAAACAGCCGATTTCGGGATCGCAGCCGAACGCGTTTTCGGGTTCGAGGACTGGGTTGGTGGCCGATACTCGATGTGGGGCCCAATCGGTCTTTCCTTGATGATCGCGATTGGGCCCGATGCATTCCGTGCGTTTTTGCGCGGTGGTCAGGCGATGGATCAACATTTCCAAGCTGCAGAGTGGCACGAGAACATGCCTGCGCTTTTGGCGTTGGTCGGAATTTGGCACAATCAAGTGTGCGGTTACACGACGCGCGCTGTACTGCCCTATGATAACAATCTCAGCAGGTTAGCAGCTTATCTTCAACAACTTGAAATGGAGAGTAACGGCAAGGGCGTGAGCATGAATGGTGCCGATTTACCGGTGGATTCGGGTCCTGTTGTTTGGGGGGAGCCAGGCACAAACGGACAACACGCGTTCTATCAGTTGATCCATCAAGGGACACGCGTCATCCCATGCGAATTTCTCGTCGCGGCCCGAGGGCATGAGGACGCGTTACATCACCAACATCAATTGCTTGTCGCGAATTGCTTGGCGCAATCAGAGGCATTGATGAAGGGGCGCACGCTGGAAGAGGCGCGTGAAAAAGTAGCGGACAAATTTGAGGGTGATGAATTGGATCGTCAGGCGCGCCACCGCGTGTTCCCGGGGAACCGTCCGTCGACAACGCTAACGTACCCAACGCTGACGCCGTTTGTATTGGGGCAGATCATCGCTTTGTACGAGCACCGTGTGTTTGTCGAGGGCGCTGTTTTGGGCATCAATTCCTATGACCAATGGGGTGTTGAGCTGGGCAAGGAGCTTGCGACAGCTTTGCAGCCTGTCGTTGAGGGGGCAAGCGGGACAGAGGGCAAAGATGGCTCAACTGCCGCACTTGTCGAGTATCTGCAAAAACATGGTGTTTGACGGCCTTTGATCGGGTAGCCTGCGTGCAACAAAAAAACACAGGCAGGCACTATGACACTCGAACTTATTAATTACGCAGTCATGGCTATTTTGGTCGCGGCCGCTTTGCTGGATGCGCGGTCATCCAAAATTCCGAATTGGCTGATCTATCTCTTACTGGCGATCTTTGGGGTTAAGGCCGCAGTATTCCCTGAGGCGATCGATATTTACTGGCAGATCGGCGCGGCTGTTATCGTCTTTTTGGTGGGGCTTGGCGCGTTTGCGATGGGCGCATTCGGGGCAGGTGCCGTTAAACTCAGCGCGGCTGTGATGCTGTTTATGCCTTTTGCATCTTGGCTCAGCTTGGCTGCGATCATGTTCGGTTTTGCTTTCGCATTCACCTTTATTTTCATGGGTGTGCGGGCTTTTTTCGGCAGCGAAGACAGCAACTGGGCATGCCTACGAAAGCGTATCGTACCTTTGTCGTGGCCGATTGGCGCGACGGCCTTCGTAGGGATGTTTTTGCTTTAAACAGCAGCTGTGACGATCACTTCTACCTTGTAGCCTGGCGTGGCAAGCTTGGCCTCGCCGGTCCAGCGCGCTGGCGCGTGACCTGGGGCAACCCATGTATCCCACACTGCATTCATCTCAGCAAAGTCTGCAATGTCAGCGACCCAAATTTGGGCAGTGAGTAGTTTGGTTTTGTCTGTGCCTGCTTCTGCCAGCAAGCGATCAACTGAAGCCAAAACAACTTCTGTTTGCTCGGTCACGGACGCGCCTTCGGCCCCAACTTGGCCCGCCAAATAAGCAATCCCGTTGTGAACAACTGCTTGGCTCATGCGTGCACCAGATTCGATGCGTGTGATGTCGGACATGATCTCTCTTTCAAATTGAATAAGTGGAGCGGGTAACGGGAATTGAACCCGTAACTTAAGCTTGGGAAGCTCGCGTGGTACCTTTTCACCATACCCGCATGTGATTTGGATATGATGGGTGTCGCTTGGCGTCAACCAAGGGCAAATAGGTTAGGCGGCGGAAAAGCCAGTGTTTATCAATGCAACATTTGGCACACAGTCGGAATAGCTACGGGCTGCATCACCAAAGATATAGCCAGCGTTGACACCCGTTAGCCAAATGTCAGCGAGTTCTGGGAAGAGATGCAACAATTCGGCGCGTGCATCTTGATCTAATGATCCGATTGCTGAGGGACCCGGGTAGAATGCCTCTGTCAAAGCGCCTTCGGCAAAAACCAATTCATGCTGATCGAACATGATGTGATAGTAAGTTACTTCAGTTACTTCGGAGTCGATATACGCAGCATCTGGTCCGAACATCTGTGGGATGTATTTCGCGCGGACCAGCTGTTCTTGCCCGTTAGAACGCAAAGCCATTCCGTGTTGGGGTGACACAGACATTGGTTTGCTGTTTCCAAATGTTCCCTTGGCAATTGTGATTGGCCGCAGGTGTGGATATTGCTCGAGATCTTCTTTGGAAACTGTTCGGCAGCCAACCCAACTCACGGGTTTAAACCCGTTATCGGCCGTTAATATCTGATCGCCAATCTTGATGTTTTCGACCTTTACGGCGCCGTCTTTGGCTATGATCTCTGTTCCGGCTGTAAAGCAAGGAGCAGCATCGCGGTTCGTGGGTGTTTCACGCAGTGCTTGATCAATCAATCGCTTACGCGAATTCACCGCACGACTGGCGATGGATGCGAACTGGATAACATTATGATCCAAAATAGACATTTCGGACATACCTCATTAAAAACGCCACGGCCCCATCCGACGGCAAACATCACATGTCAGCCATTCGTTCCCAGATTAAGAATGGCTACAATCTATGATGTATAAACTAATAGGAGGTGTCCGTTTTAGGGCCAGCGCATGGCTAAACACGTCAAATTTGAGGAAAATTAACGCGTTCACCCTGAAATAAGGCAGCAGCCTAATTTGAACGGCGCCGGCGTTTGCGACGGCCATCACCACCATCCCCGCCACCCTGATTGTGGTTTACATTTGGGATGTCGACAAGGCTGTTGAGGATCGGAAAGGGTTCAGCCGAGTTCGGAATCGCAGATGCATTGACGAAGTGCTCTTGAAACCGCGGTTCGATTGCCGTTTCGATTTTCTCAATGTTTTGAACATTTTGCTCGATTTCTTTTCGCGCGTCGGTGTTCAACAAAGCGATCCGTGCTCCGGTTCCAGCGGCGTTACCAGCGCTGGTGACCGCTTCGAACGGAGCGTCTGGAATCATGCCCAAAACCATTGCGTGTTTAGGACTGATATGTGCGCCGAATGCGCCGGCTAGGACAATTCGGTCGACTGCATCTACACCAAACTTGTCCATAAGTAGGCGCGCTCCTGAATAAAGCGCGGCCTTGGCCATTTGGATTTGGCGGATGTCGACGTTCGTCACGGTGATCTTAGGACCACCGTCTGCAGACGCGTCGTGAATCAAGTACGAATTAGTGCGACCTTCTGGGAAACAACGTTCGGTGCCAGTCTGTTCGGCAGATCCGATCAGGCCTGGGCCATCAACGATGCCAGCCAGTCGCATTTCGGCGACAGCCTCGATTATGCCTGAGCCGCAGATGCCTGTGATGCCGGTTGCTGCTGTTTGGAGGTCAAATCCGTCCTCATCAGACCAGAGATCACACCCGATAACGCGAAAGCGCGGATCCTTTGTGATCGGGTCAATTTCGATGCGTTCAATTGCACCAGGTGCGGCGCGCTGGCCCGATGAAATTTGCGCGCCTTCAAAGGCAGGACCTGTCGGCGAGGAACAGGCCAGGACCTTTTCTTTGTTTCCCAGCAGGATTTCGGCGTTGGTGCCAACGTCTACGATTAAGACAAGTTCTTCTGATTTTTCGGGGGCTTCTGAGAGTGCAACAGCCGCAGCATCGGCGCCAACATGGCCAGCTATACAAGGCAGGATATAGACGCGGGCGGACGGGTGTAAGTTTAGATCGAGCTCAATCGCGCGCAGTGCCAATGCTTCGGAGGTCGCAAGGGCAAAGGGTGCTTGGCCAAGTTCAAACGGGTCGATCCCAAGGAAGAGGTGATGCATGACCGGGTTGCAAACGAATACAGCGTCGACGATCAAATTACGATCGATCTCGGCCTCTGCGGCGATTTGAACGAAAAGGGCGTTCATACCCTCGCGCACGGCAGCTGTCATTTCATCCGCGCCTGAGGCATTCATCATGCCATAGCTGACGCGGCTCATTAGGTCTTCGCCAAAGCGGATTTGTGGGTTCATGATACCGGATGATGCAACGACATCGCCGGTGGCTAAATCGCAAAGGTGGGCAGCGATTGTTGTTGAGCCAAGGTCGATTGCTAGCCCGTAGATTGTGCCCTCATAATAGCCGGGCCATATTTGCATAATACGGGGGCTGAACGTGTCATCACCCATGTGCACGGCGCATGTGACCTTCCACTCGCCTTTGCGCAATGCGGGTTGCAATGTCTTTAGCACGCCAAGGTCTGCCTCAAGCTCTGGCAGGTCCCAATCTGTGCGCAGGGCCTTTACGAGCCGTTCTAAGTCGCCTGACGGATCATGCATGTCGGGTTCTTCGACCTCGACGTAAAACAGGCGCGTTGACGGGTTCATTACGATGTCGCGGGCTTCGGCGCGCTTGCGCACGACTTGGCGGTGCACTTGGCTTTCTGGTGGAACATCGATCACGATGTCGCCTTGAACAGTTGCCTGACAGCCCAAGCGGCGGCCTTTGGTCAGACCACGGATGTCATCATAACGTTGTTCGACGCTGTTCCATTCCGACAAAGCATCTTCAGCGACTGTCACTCCGTGCTTGGGGAATTCACCGAATGATGGGGTGATTTGGCACTTTGAGCAGATTCCACGACCACCGCAGACGCTGTCTAGGTCGACGCCCAATTGGCGCGCAGCTGTTAGGATTGGTGTGCCAACGGGAAAGTTTCCGCGCTTGCCCGATGGAGTGAAAATGACCAGTGGTTCTTTGCTCATGAGATGTGCCCAAACTATTCTGCGACCAAGCTACTGTTTTAAACGAAATTAAAAAGGCCAGATCGCGTCATAATGATCATGCAGAGCGGCACTTATCGCAAAATTTCTGTCCCAAGGATCCAGACGGCAAGCGGGACGGGAAGAACTGCAACCACAAGCATCAGGATCACCCATTTCGTTTGGAACAAGCGGCTAAATCCAGCAATCATCATGATGCCGCCGCCACCGCCTATGGCAATGCTGCCAGGTAGGTTAATTAGCAGACCAAGCGTGACATATCGATAGTCCACAGCGATCTTGGCGATCCACGTTGGAAGCCGTCGGGTCAGGTTGGCAAGTCGTTCTTGTCGCGAGCTTGATTGGATCTGATCCAGCCACTGGCATGCGCGCATAATCCGCATGTCGCGGAATAGAGCATGCAGCCACGACAGCGGTACATATTGCCCGATCGCAAAAGCAAAAAACATTCCTGAGAGTGTGGCCAGATACACGAATGGAGCGACTGATGCGCCTTGTATCAGAAGAAGCGCAATTCCGATTTCGACGCCTGGCATAAACGGAATGGCGATCAGTACGGCATATCCCATAAGAAGAAAAACCAGCAACCCAACCATTGCACCAGCTTGGGCATCGTCTTCTAGTTTCATGATCTGCGTTGTGACCCATTCAAATCCAAGAAAAGCACCGTATGCAAACGCTCCGATTGCGGAAAAGCGCAACGCAAGACGCGGCAGGCTTTTTGCGATGGGGGTAGGTTCAATTTTTCCAGGGTCTTTGTCGGACATTTGCAAACCTTGCGCCGGTGGGGTGCGACAGACAAGTCGAAACTCGGATTTGGGGTTTAGGTTCTGTTCAATTCGTGAAATAGGGACGTGCCAAACGACGCCACACCAAGGAGATGGTTGATGGAGATTCGCGAGGCTCTCACTTTTGATGATGTACTACTGGTTCCAGCTGCGTCCAGCGTGCTGCCGTCCACGGCCGATACCAGTACTTTTGTAACGCAAAGTATTGCGTTGAATATACCACTTTTGTCGTCCGCAATGGACACAGTGACCGAAAGTCGAATGGCGATTGCGATGGCCCAGGCAGGCGGCATGGGCGTTGTTCATAAGAACCTCGATGTCGACGCGCAGGCCAAAGAAATCAGACGCGTAAAGCGTTTCGTGTCTGGCACTGTGTATAATCCGATCACGCTGACACGGGATCAAACCTTGGCGGACGCAAAGGCTTTGATGGAACGTTACCGGATCACTGGTTTCCCAGTCGTGGGCGAGAACGGTCGTGTTGAGGGCATCGTGACGAACCGGGACATGCGTTTTGCTCAAGATGACAAGACGCCGGTTCATGCAATGATGACGTCGAACGATTTGGCAATTCTTCAGGAACCCGCGGATTTGGATGAGGCGCGCAGCCTGATGCAGGCCCGTCGGATCGAAAAGCTGCTGATAACAGATGCAAAGGGCAACTTGACCGGCTTGCTGACGCTCAAAGACAGTGAACAAGCGGTGCTGAACCCTATGGCATGTAAGGACGATCTTGGACGTTTACGGGTCGCAGCAGCAACAGGAGTTGGTGACGCCGGTTATGAACGCAGTGCTGCCCTGGTTGACGCAGGTGTTGATATGTTGGTGGTTGATACTGCACACGGGCATTCCGAAGGCGTTGCGTTGGCCGTTGAGCGGGCAAAGAAGCTAAGCAATCAAGTACAAGTCGTTGCAGGTAACGTTGCAACTGGGGAAGCGACCAAAGCGCTGATCGGCGCAGGTGCCGACGCAGTTAAGGTCGGCATCGGCCCTGGGTCAATTTGCACGACCCGTATGGTTGCTGGTGTCGGTGTTCCTCAGCTCACTGCAATTATGGACAGTGCCGCCGCAGCTGGTGATGTGCCCGTAATCGCAGATGGCGGTATTAAATTCTCAGGCGACTTTGCGAAGGCGATCGCGGCAGGTGCATCTTGTGCGATGGTTGGGTCAATGATCGCTGGAACGGACGAAAGCCCGGGTGAGGTCATTTTGTACCAAGGCCGGTCGTTCAAATCCTATCGCGGCATGGGCAGCATGGGCGCAATGGCGCGTGGTTCAGCGGATCGGTATTTCCAAAAGGATGCAGCCACTGACAAATTGGTCCCAGAAGGAATCGAGGGTCAGGTGCCCTATAAAGGCTCAGCTGGTACGGTCATCCACCAATTGGTGGGTGGCTTACGCGCGGCGATGGGGTACACGGGCAACGCGACCGTGGCTGAAATGCGCAGCAATGCGAGTTTTGTTAAGATCACCGGTGCAGGCCTGAAAGAAAGTCACGTCCATGATGTTCAAATCACACGCGAAAGCCCGAACTACCGCGTTGGATAAAATGATATGACACCTGGCGCACGCTACGCGGCAGCGATCGATATCTTGGATGAGATTCAGGGTGGCGTTGCGGCTGAAAAGGCTTTGACGACTTGGGGGCGCCAAAACCGTTATGCGGGATCTAAGGATCGGGCGGCTGTTCGCGATCATGTCTATGATGTGCTGCGGTGTAAGCTGAGTTGTGCGGCCCTGGGCGGTGGGACAACTGGGCGCGCCCTGGTGTTGGGCCTATTGCGGCAGAGCGATGTTGACCCAGCTAACGTGTTTAATGGCGCAGGTTATGGGCCCGAAGAATTAAGCGCTGAAGAAGCTACTTTTGAGGCAGCACCATTAACCGAGGTCGAAACGCTTGATCTGCCAGATTGGATATTACCGAAGTGGCGCGCGGCTCTGGGCAAGAATGCAGAAGCAGCGGCGCAGTTTCAGCGTTCTAGGGCGCCGGTGACGCTGCGCGTAAATCGACGTAAATCAGATCGTAACCATGCACAGCAGCAGCTTGCGCTTGAAGATATTCAAACTCGCGCGCACCCATCAGCGTGCGACGCGCTCATTGTGACCAAGAACCCGCGTCGAATTTCAGGGTCAAAACCGTATCAGGATGGCTTGGTCGAACTTCAGGACGCATCGTCACAGATGGCCGTCGCGCAATGGCCGTTGGCGGCAGGTCAACGTGTGCTGGATTATTGTGCAGGCGGAGGCGGTAAGGCGCTCGCCATGGCTGCAAATGCAGATGTTTCGGTGTTCGCTCACGATATCTCGCCCGCGCGTATGCGCGACTTGCCAGCGCGCGCGGCCCGTGCCGGGGTTCAAATATCCTTGGTGGATGCAGATGCGTTGAAAAAGGAGCGGCCGTTCGATCTTGTTTTGGTTGATGCGCCTTGCAGCGGTTCGGGCACATGGCGTCGAACCCCAGACGCCAAATGGAAGCTGACGCAAGAAGGCCTTGAGGCCTATCATGATAGCCAGACGAGCGCCCTAACTGGGGCAGCTTTACTTGTCGCGACTGGCGGAACGCTCATCTATGCAACCTGTTCGGTCTTTCGGGACGAGAATGAAGCGATCGTGGATATGTTTGCTTCTGCGCATGATGATTTCTCTGTGGAAGTACAGTCCTTGAACGTTCCCGTCGAAGACGCGGATGGTTTCTACTATTGCGTGTTGAAAAAACACTAATACACGTTAAGGTTAATTGAGTGGAAGGCGTTAACCATTGGTTAAGGCCCTCTAAGATACTCAGTCTTTGTGCGTGAAATTGGGGTTATCTGACGTGAGTTCAATGAAAGGCGAAAGCGCGTATATTGACGGCGGCCCAAGTAATGGTGCGGCTGCTTGGTTAATGTTTCTTGTCGCGTTTGTTTCGCTCTTGATGGCCCTGATCGTTGAGGATGGGTTGTTTCGAACGGGCGCGACGATCGTTGCGATAACGCTATTTTGCTTTTTTACTCTGACCATGCTCAATGATTTTAGACGTGAGCGCGCCTTAATCCTAATATCCGATACTCAAAGCGCGCTTGATGATGCAGTGAAAACGGTCGTGACACATGAACCTGACGCAGCATTTTTGACCGATGTTGATGGTGAGATTCTTTTTGCTAACGCTGCCTCCATCGAACGGTTTGGCAAAGTCAGTGACAAGCATCTGTCTAGCGCTTTCGGAAAGTTACTCGCCAGCCCAGAGCGCGTTCTGTTTCAATTGCAAAGCCGTGCGACCACCCTTGGTGCTGCGCGCGAAGATATACGCACGCGAGACGGTGTTTTCCGACTTTCAGTAGTTCAAATCGGCGACGGATCGTTGTTGTGGCGCATGGATCAGGCCGCCGTCGGAGAAAAAGAAAAGTCGCGGGCTGCCGACGCATTAACATTGCCGATGCTAACTGTCGGGCCCAGTAATGCGATCTTGTATCTCAACGAATCGTGCCGACGATTGCTGGGGTCGCGACCGAAATCGATTGCCGACATCTTCGGTGAAGACGCGTTGAAATCGGGAACAATTTCTTCGATTCAAAGCGTCGATGGACCTGTTGAGATCTTAACAGCAGTTGTTGATGGGAGTGCTGGGCGAAGAGAGATCTATTTTCTTCCTGCGCCCGATCAAATCACTCGTACCGTTGGACCGCGTTCGATTAATGGTGCTTGGGAGGCGATCGAAGACCTTCCGGTTCCCTTGCTAAAAGTGACACCAGAAGGGATAATCGCCGCGTCAAATCGTGAAGCGCGTCACTTGTTTGACATTCAGACGACCGAAAATCGTAGATTTGCAGAACTGTTGGATGGATTAGGTCGACCTATTGACGATTGGATTCGAGAGGCTGCAATGGGTCGTGGGGGACATGCTTCTCAATTTTTGCGCGGGCGAGGCCCGAAATACGAGACGTTTGTCCAGGTCACGTTAAACATATCGGATAGCTATGATGGTCGACACCTTATTGCAGTCCTTAATGATGTGACAGAATTCAAGACGTTAGAGGCGCAATTCGTTCAAAGCCAAAAAATGCAGGCGGTTGGGCAACTTGCAGGTGGTGTGGCGCATGATTTTAACAACTTGCTGACTGCGATCTCGGGGCATTGTGATCTATTGCTTGTCCGTCATGATCAAGGTGATCCAGACTATAGTGATCTGATCCAAATCCACCAGAATGCAAATCGTGCAGCGGGATTGGTCAAGCAACTGCTTGCGTTTTCTCGCAAACAAAACCTACAGCCCGAGCGCGTAGACTTGCGCGACACTTTGGCCGACTTGACGCATCTTTTGAACCGGTTGGTCGGTGAAAAGATCTCGCTTCGGTTTGAACACGATGACGATTTGTCCGCTATCAAAGCGGATAAGCGTCAACTCGAGCAAGTCGTTATGAATTTGGTAGTAAATGCACGAGATGCGATGCCAGATGGCGGGCATATTCGGGTCCAGACCTCTAACCTAACCCTCGAGGTCGATGAGGTCCGCCACCGCGCGACCGTCCCTGCGGGGAAATACGTCGAGTTGCGAGTTGAGGATGAAGGTACGGGTATTCCATCGGAATTATTGCCAAAAATATTTGAACCTTTTGTTACTTCAAAACGGCAGGGCGAGGGAACCGGTCTCGGTTTGTCGACTGTCTATGGTATCGTCAAGCAAACCGGCGGTTTTGTTTTTGCTGAAAGCGCGGAGAACAAAGGAACGCAATTTTGCATTCTATTGCCTGCACAAGATCTACCAATCGCATCTAAGAAACCGATCATCGTCGATCATGAAGAGTTCCGTCCGACGCGCGGTGATGGAGTTGTGCTTTTAGTTGAAGATGAGGCACCTGTGCGTTCCTTTGCGTCGCGCGCACTGCAGCTGCGTGGGTATACTGTCTTAGAAGCCGATTGCGCTGAGATGGCTCTGACTCTTTTGGATGATCCAGATCTTGAGGTTGATCTCTTTGTTACAGACGTCATTATGCCGGGGAAAGACGGTCCGACTTGGGTCAAAGAAGCGCTGGAAAAGCGTCCGAATACAAAAGTCGTTTTTGTTTCTGGGTATGCCGAAGATGCGTTCGAAAATGACGGGAAAAATGTTCCGAATTCGGTGTTCTTGCCAAAGCCGTTTTCACTCAACCAGCTAACCAGCACTGTTCAGCAGCAACTTCACTAATTTAGTCGACATGCCTGTTTAGGTGTGCCGCACATCCGGTTAGCGCCGCATAGTCATCATTAATTGCTTTGACCGGGAATTGAGACAAAAATTCGTTAAATCGGCCTTTGGCGCGGAACGCTTCTTCGAACCCGAATTGCACTAAGTACGGAATTACTGCGCGCGATACGCCGCCAACAAAATAGATCCCGTCAAAAGGTAAATGAAGCAGCGCCATATCACCACAATATGCGCCGAGTATTCGGACATATTGTTGCACCGACTCGACGGCAAGCGTGTCATTCTGGGCTTTCATGCGGGCCATAATCTCGGCCGCTTTGATTGGTGTCGCTCCACTAATTTTCTCACAACGAAACGCATAAATGTGCTCGAGGCCACGCCCTGACAATGCGTCTTCTGCCGCTGCGAAGCCGTGATCGCGTGTTAGCATTTTCGCGAGTTCAGCATCGTCCGGATGACTAATGGGCAATGAAATATGACCGGCTTCCGCAGGGGGAACGTATCGCTGATTGCCCACGTTAAATACCGGCGCTACGTTTACGCCTGTCCCCAATCCAACGACCAATGCCGTTGAATTCTCAGCATGATCGTTACCTGCCAAAATTGTATTTAGGTTTGAGTCTGAAACATGCCCAATTGCGTGCCCCTGAGCTTGGAGATCGTTCAGGATGGCTGTGCGTGTTGCCCCGGTCGCCGTTTCCAGTGTTTTGTGATCAATAGCCCAGTCCAGATTGGTCATTTCGGCTCTGCCATCGCGGACAGGGCCGGCAATGGCGACGCAAGCAGCGTCGATTTGCGCATCGTGTTGGGCACAATAGTCCGTGAGGACCGGTGTGAGGCCGTCGTTCTCTGCGTTTGAATATCTTTTGATAGTGGCACGCATAACCTCGCGACCCTGCGCAAGCGCTACACGCGTGTTGGTTCCGCCAATGTCGGCAACTAAGTAATAACTCTTATTTGGCGTAGCCATTCTTTTTGTCCTAAGCGTCCAACGCTAATTTGAGAAAGTGATACGATTGTTTTGGGGTCCGTTCCAAGGTCTCAAAGTCGACATGTACCAAACCAAATCGTTTTTCGTACCCAAATGCCCATTCATAATTGTCCAAAAAGGACCAATAGAAGAAACCTTGAACATTTGCACCTGTTTCAATGGCAGATTTGGTAGCCAATAAGTGCGACTCAAAGAAACTTTGGCGCTCTGGATCAGCGACAGCACCATTTGAAACAGAATCGTTCCACGCCATTCCGTTCTCTGTGATGTAGATCGGCATGTCGTGGACATATGTTTCAGAAAGCCAATTCAGGAAATATGTCAAACCCTCTGGGAATACTTCCCAGCCCATCTGTGTTTTTTCACCGGGACCTTCGACGCCTTGCATGTGTGGCCATGGTGCTGATGTATCTTCAGAGATCATATGACGGGTGTAGTAGTTGACGCCGAGCCAATCGATGTCTTGCGAAATCTCTGCCATGTCGTCCTGCCAGTTAGCTGGCATATGCGGCTCGAACCCATCAAGCGCTTCCTTGGGGTAGGCGCCTGTTTGGATTGCTTCGATGAACCAACGATTGAAAATTGCGTCCTGCCGTTTTGTAGCAGTTTCGGATTGCGGGGTATCGTCGGCTGGTTGGGCATAATCAAAATTCAAAACGATGCCACAGTTTTCTTGTCCCAGCCCACGCAAACGCGTCGTTGCACGACCGTGTGCTTTCATCACATTGTGCATCGCGCGCGAAGTGGCGCGAATGTCGCGCAGGCCTGGTGCATGATGGCCGATGTAATGCGAGAGGAATGCGACACACCAAGGTTCATTCAGGGTGGCGACAGCCGACACACGATCACCAATCCGTTTCGTAATAACCTCAGTAAAGTCTGCGAACCAATCAGCGACATCTGGATTGGTCCAACCTCCGAGATCGGCGAGGGCAGAGGGCATTTCCCAATGGTAGAGCGTCTGAAACGGCTTCATTCCACGATCCAGGATTCCATCCACGAGCCTGTCATAAAAGTCGAGACCTGCCTGGTTTATTTGCCCGCGGCCTTCTGGCATGACGCGCGCCCAAGACGTTGAAAACCGATAAGCATCAAGCCCAGCGTCTTGCATCAGATCGAGATCTTGCTCGTATCGATTATAGTGGTCACAGGCGCGCGCACCATCTTCTGCGCGGATCACATTGTTCGCAGTTGCAGCAAATGTATCCCAATGCGTCGAACCTGCGCCGCCAAATTGATGCCCTTCGATTTGATAGGCTGCGGTGGCCGCGCCAAAAACGAACCCATTCGGGAAGTCGCTTCGTTTGATCTGCATGGAAAAAGCCTTTCTAGGTGGGCACTGGTCCTGTGGATTGACCAACAGTGAGTTGCGCCTCGAGCAGTCTGTTACTTTCTGCCGCGCCTGGGTTCTCGATTTTGTTCAAGAGCATCTCGCCGACTTGTCGACCAGCGTCACGTACGGAAGAGCGTGTCGCAGTGAAGATTGGAACATCGCCGCCGTTTTGAAGGTAAGACAGCGCATCGTCATGGGTGACAACTGACATATCGCGACCCATCACAAGTCCGCGTTCTTCGATGGCGCGTCGAACACCAAGCGCGATTAGCATCGACGAAGCGATCACAGCTGTGGGTCGTTGTGATCGGTCCAGCAGTTTCAATGTTGTGCTATAACCGAAGTGCTCTGTCATCTCTTCAGAGTACATTATGTCGGCGTCAATCTCTGCGCCGCGCTCTTTCATGCTTGTCTCAAAGCCTTTGCGACGGCGATAGGCAAAGTCCATTCCCTCAAGACCATTCAGCATCGCGATCCGTCGGTGACCTAAGTCGAGTAAGAAATTGGTCGCGCGTTCGAATGCGTGTGTGTTGTTAACGTCAAGCCATGTGTAGGGAGCTGTGATCCCACTCGCACGGCCGTGAACAATAAAGGGCAGTCCCAGATCGTGGAGAAGGGGGATGCGCGGGTCTTCCATCAAAGGGCCGTGCACAACGACACCGTCGACCGCGCGTCTTGCTTCAAGCGAGCGATATACACTGGCTTCGTCGGAGTTTTCGTCGACCATCGACAAGATCATTTCGTATCCACGGCGCGCATAAACTTCGCCAGCGCCCGCGATAAAGTCGCCAAAGATTGGATTGACCATTTCGTGCTTAGATTTTGTTGAAATCACATGACCAATGGCAAGTGCTTTGCCTGTGGCCAACCCCTTGGCTTGTGAGCTAGGCGAATAATTAAAGCGCCTTGCAGCATCTTGGACTCGTAAACGTGTTGCTTCACTTACCTCAGGATAGCCGTTCAGGGCCCGACTGACAGTCGTTTGGCTGAGGCTGAGTTGATCTGAAAGCTGTTTGAGGTTCATGAATTTAAAGCGCTTTTGGCGAATGTTTTCTAACTATTGAAGATTAATACCCGCTCAGAAAGCATAATTACAGGGCTAATTTGCGGGATTTTCGAAAAATACGTTTCTTGACAACGCGGAGTCTTTCAAACATGTTAGCAATATCCAAAGCGCTTTGGATAAGTTTGAAGAAGCGATGGACATGAAGGTTGCGCAGACCCACTGCGCATTTGGGAGGATACCATTATGAAGAAGGCACTCTATACAAGTGTTGGTTTTATTGCGCTTAGTGCGGGTCTGGCTCAGGCTGGCGGCCACTTGGCCTTTACGCCAGGCGAAGGCGATTTTAGCTGGGACGCATATGCGGCCTATGCAGAATCAGCGCCTGATTTGTCAGGTCAGACAGTCACGGTCTTTGGGCCTTGGTTGTCACCAGAGGATGACATTTTCCGCTCAGCGATTGCTTACTTTACAGAAGCAACTGGTGCGGAAGTAACCTACACAGGGTCTGACGGCTTTGAGCAGCAGATCGTAATCGACGCAGAAGCGGGCTCGCCGCCAAACGTCGCAGTGTTCCCGCAGCCAGGTTTGGCAGCGAACCTCGCATCTCAGGGCCTCTTGGCGCCTTTGGGCGCAGACGCTGCATCTTGGGTTGCTGACAACTATGCGGCTGGCTCATCTTGGGTTGATCTTGGCACATACGCGGATGCCAACGGTGATGATCAGTTCTACGGCTTCTTCTACAACGTAAACGTCAAATCATTGGTTTGGTACGTTCCAGAGAACTTCGAAGATGCGGGTTACGACATTCCAGACACAATGGAAGACCTTGTAGCGTTGTCCAAGCAGATCATTGCAGACGGTGGCACACCGTGGTGTATCGGTCTGGGATCAGGTCCAGCGACAGGTTGGCCAGCGACTGATTGGGTAGAAGACATCATGCTGCGCACTCAAAGCCCTGCAGACTACGATGCATGGGTGAGCAATGATCTAAAGTTCAACGATCCTAAAGTGATCGAAGCGCTCGAAACTTTCGGCATGTTCGCAAAAGATGATGCGATGGTGTCGGGTGGATCAGGTGCAGTTGGGTCTACCGACTTCCGTGATAGCCCTGCAGGTCTCTTCACATCACCACCACAATGCTACATGCACAAGCAGGCGTCTTTTATTCCGGCATTTATGCCAGAAGACGTTGTGATCGGTGAAGACGCAGACTTCTTCTACTTCCCAGCGTTCGAAAGCAAAGATCTGGGTAAACCAGTTCTTGGCGGTGGTACTTTGATGGCTGTCACAGATGCGTCTGACGCAACAATGGCATTCATGGAATTCCTGCAGCAGCCAATCGCACACGAAGTAATGATGGCTCAGACTGGTTTCTTGACACCACACGCTGGTGTGAATCTTGATGCCTACAAAGACGCGACGTTGCGTGGTCAGGGTGAAATCCTCCTGAACTCTACTACGTTCCGCTTTGACGGGTCTGACCTGATGCCGGGTGCAATCGGTGCCGGTACATTCTGGACAGGTATGGTTGACTTTGTCGGCGGCGCATCAGCCGAAGACGTAGCAACATCTATCCAGGAAAGCTGGGACGCGATTAAGTAAGCGCATCTAGATGCAAACGTGCTGGCCCGTTCCATGTGGACGGGCCAGCACATTCGGGTCACTGTGACCACGCCATATACAAGACTGACAGGGGGGACGAACCATGCATCCTGCAATGCAAGGGCTTTTGACAATCGTAATCGGTGTCAGTGGCTGTATTGGTTACTTTTACGGCGCGAACGTTTTTCTTGATAAAGTGCTGTTCCCCGCCAAAGGCCCGAATGCGGGCCGCAATATTAACCGCGCAAATCTGATCCGCCCTTGGTTGTTTTTGATGCCAGCATTGTTGGCGCTTGGCCTCTATTTAGCCTATCCGGTTTTCGCAACGCTGCGCCTTAGTTTCTTGGAACGTTTACCTGGCAATGAGTATGCATTTGTCGGTTTTGACAATTACACACGCATGTTTGGCGAAGATAAATTCTACGAGGCGCTCGTGAACAACGTGTTATGGCTGATCGTTGTGCCGGCTGTCTCAACCGGTTTCGGTTTGCTAGCAGCGCAGCTGACCGATCGGCTTCGCTGGGGTAATGTTGCCAAGTCTATTATTTTCATGCCGATGGCGATTTCATTCGTTGGTGCGGCGGTGATCTTTAAATTGGTGTATGAAGCCCGTCCGATTGATACAGCACAGATCGGCGTTCTGAATGCGATCTACCTCAGCCTTGGCGGCGACGAGCCGCAGCAATGGTTGCAGATCCCGTTTTGGAACAATTTCTTTTTGATGGCCGTTTTGATTTGGATCCAAACTGGGTTCGCGATGGTTATTCTTTCAGCGGCCTTGCGCGGAATTCCTGAGGAAACGGTGGAAGCTGCTATCGTGGATGGTGCGAACCCGTTCCAAATCTTTTTCCGGATCAAGATCCCGCAGATTATGTCAACGATTGTCGTGGTATGGACAACGATCACGATTGCCACGCTTAAGGTCTTTGACATCGTTTTCGCGATGACCAACGGGCAATGGGAAACGCAGGTCATGGCTAATTACATGTATGAAAAGCTGTTCCGCGCAAATGATTGGGGAGTTGGCTCGGCCTCTGCGATGATCATCATGCTGATGGTGACACCGATCCTCGTTTGGAACGTTTATAACGCCCGTAAGGAGATGCGCTAATGGATGGCTTGGCAGGACGTAAGCCGCTCGTCGTTTGGGCGCTGAATATTTCGGTATTGGCTCTGGTTCTCTTATGGATTTTCCCGACTGTTGGGTTGTTCGTTTCGTCATTCCGAACAGGCGATCAAATCACGGCTTCTGGCTGGTGGTCATCACTGTTTGCGTCTGAACAGACGATCCAAATTCGTGTCGCGGATCCTGACGATTTTCGCTTTGAGACCAGTGATGGCATTTTCGTCGTCGAGGGGCAGCTGTTCGAAGACGGTTTGCCTGGCGAAATTACAGCGTTTAGCACTTCGTCCCGGACACCTGGGGCCAATCAACCCGGCGATATATTCGATATGGGCGATGGTGAGTCACTTCAGTTGAACGCAGATGGCACTTACATCTGGCAAGGCAATGACGACCAAATCTCGGGCAGGGCGCAGCGCGTTTTTGTAAACGCAACTACGCCACCAGAGTTCTCACTTAGAAACTATAGCTTTGTTCTGTTTGATGAAGACAATTCAGAGAGCATGGCCAAGGCGTTCTTTAACACACTGACGGTGGTTATTCCCTCAACGGTAATTCCGATTTTGATTGCCGCTTTTGCTGCCTACGCTCTTGCATGGATGGAGTTCCCAGGACGTGCATTGCTGATTGCCATTATTGTGGGACTCTTGGTTGTGCCGTTGCAATTGGCGCTTATTCCGCTGCTTTCACTGCATAACTCGATTGGAATTGGTAAGGGCTACTTAGGGGTTTGGCTCGCACACACCGGCTTTGGCATGCCGCTGGCGATCTATCTCTTGCGTAACTACATGGTGGGCCTGCCTCGTGACATCATCGAGAACGCAAAAGTCGATGGTGCTACGGATTTCCAAATCTTTACAAAAATCATCTTGCCGTTGTCGTTTCCGGCGCTTGCATCATTCGCAATCTTTCAGTTCCTTTGGACGTGGAATGATTTGCTAGTGGCGTTGGTGTTCTTGATCGATAGCTCTGGCAATACAACAGTCATGACCAAACAAATCGTGGAGCTTTTGGGCACGCGTGGCGGCGATTGGGAAATTTTGGCGACCTCTGCCTTTGTTTCAATCGCGGTGCCGCTTTTGGTTTTCTTTGCAATGCAGAAATATCTGGTGCGCGGATTGCTCGCCGGCTCAGTGAAATAGGAAGATGAAGATGAACAAGGCGGCAGCTGTCACAATCGACAACACCACCGATGCTGATTGGTGGCGTGGAGCAGTCATTTATCAAATTTATCCGCGCAGTTACCAGGATAGCACTGGCGACGGTGTCGGCGACTTGGCTGGGATCGTGCAGCGATTGCCCTACATTGCCAGCTTAGGCGTCGACGCGATATGGATTTCACCCTTCTTTAAGTCTCCGATGAAGGACTTTGGGTATGATGTCAGCGATTATTGTGACGTTGACCCAATGTTTGGAACGATCAGCGATTTCGACCGCGTCGTTCAAACGGCGCATTCACTAGGTGTGCGCGTTATGATCGACCTCGTGCTTAGTCATACGAGCGATCAGCATCCTTGGTTTGGCGAAAGCCGTGTGTCGCGCGACAATGCCAAAAGCGATTGGTATGTTTGGTCTGATCCGAAAGAAGATGGAACGCCGCCAAACAACTGGCTGTCGATCTTTGGTGGGTCAGGGTGGCAATGGGACACGCGGCGTGAGCAGTACTATTTGCATAACTTCTTGACGTCTCAACCAGATCTAAATTTTCACAACCCACAAGTTCAGGATGCACTGCTGGATGTCGCAAGATTTTGGTTGGAGCGGGGCGTTGATGGGTTCCGTTTGGACACGATCAATTTTTATGTGCATGATGATCAGCTGCGCGACAATCCACCTTTGCCTGCGGACAAGCGCAACGCGACGATCGCGCCTTCGGTGAACCCCTATAACCACCAAGAGCATCTATATAGCAAAAACCGGCCTGAAAACCTCGCGTTTTTGCGGCGCTTACGGTCCGTGATGGAACCCTATGGTGCTGCTGCAGTCGGTGAAGTTGGCGATGCTCAAAGAGGGCTTGAGATCATTGGTGAATACACAGCCGGCGATGATCTGATGCAGATGTGCTATGCGTTTGAATTTTTGGCGAACGCGAAGCCGACTGCTCAGGAATTTTCGGATGTCTTGAATAAGTTTGATGATGTTGCAAGCGATGGCTGGGCTTGTTGGGCGTTTTCGAACCACGATGTGAAACGCCATACGTCCCGTTGGGAGTTGTCGGATGAAGCGCAACGCATGTTCATCATACTGATGTTGTGTTTGCGTGGATCCGTTTGCCTGTACCAAGGCGAAGAACTTGGGTTACCTGAGGCTGATGTCGCGTTTGAGGACTTGCAGGACCCATATGGCATCGAGTTTTGGCCAGAATTTAAGGGTCGTGATGGGTGTCGTACGCCAATGGTTTGGCAGCCAAGCAATTCTTATGGTGGCTTCTCTGACGGGAAAACATGGTTGCCAGTGGCATCTGAACATTTGGCACTATCCGTCGAGGCGCAAGAAGCAGACCCAGATGCGATGCTGCATTTCTATCGTCGCGCGATTGCGTTCCGCCGCGCACATTCTGTGTTGTCAAAAGGGGCGCACTCAGACGTGAAAGCTGAAGGGGCTGCATTATCCTTCCGTCGCTCGATGGGCGGCGCCGAACTTATCTGCGTCTTTAATGTCAGCGATCAAGATGTCGAGGCAAGTTTACCAGCAGGTAACTGGCAGGCAATTGGCAGCGACGTAGGTGCAATACAAACCCAGTCCTCCACAGGGGTAAAGCTGGGACCGTGGCAAATGTTTTTGGCGCGTAAGCAATAGGGGACTGAAATGACTGATCTCAAGCTAACAGATGTGGCCAAGACGTACGGAACTGACGTCAATGTGCTCAACAATATCAATCTGGATATTAAGCAGGGCGAGTTGATCGTGTTCGTAGGCCCCTCGGGCTGCGGTAAGTCTACATTGCTGCGGATGATTGCAGGTCTTGAAAAGATCTCGGGCGGAACGCTGGAGATCGATGGGATGGTTGTTAACGATATGCCACCGGCGCAACGTGGCATTGCAATGGTTTTCCAATCCTATGCGCTTTATCCGCATATGACAGTGCGCGATAACATGTCGTTTGCCCTAAAAATCGCCAAGAAATCCAAAGAGGAAATTGATGCTGCTGTGGACCGCGCAGCCAAAATTTTGCAACTCGATGACTATTTGGATCGCTTGCCGAAAGCGTTGTCTGGTGGGCAACGTCAACGTGTTGCAATTGGACGTTCGATTGTACGTGATCCTAAGGTTTACCTTTTTGATGAACCCCTTTCGAACCTTGATGCGGCCCTGCGGGTGGCGACACGGATTGAGATTGCGCAATTAAAAGAGTCGATGCCCGAAAGCACGATGATTTACGTGACTCACGATCAGGTTGAGGCGATGACGCTGGCGACACGTATTGTCGTTCTTGCAAACAAAGGGATCGCGCAAGTCGGAACACCGTTGGAGCTGTATGAGCGGCCCGAAAATGAATTTGTGGCCCAGTTTATTGGATCGCCTGCAATGAACCTGTTACCGGGTGAGATCGTCGCGACCGGTGAACAAACTACCATTGCGCTTGAAGGCGGCGGCGCCGCGATTTCCGCGGTTCCAACGCAGGCTGCGGACAAAGGATTGAAGGTCAACATTGGTGTACGTCCTGAGGACATGATTGAAACCGATGGTGATGCGTTCATATTTGATGGCAAAGTCAACATTACCGAGGCACTGGGCGAAGTGACCTTGCTATATTTTGATCGTGTAGCGGGTGCGGATGCTGTAATCGGAAAACTTCCGGGAATTCATGGCGACCTACGTGGCAAAAGCGTCAAAATGACCGCGGCCCCTGAGAAGGTCCAAGTTTTCCACAATGGACAGTCGCTTTACTATCGTTAATGGCCAGCAGACATTTGCCTAAGCATCTGATCTGCCGCTTCATCCGCGGGAAAAAATAACTCGATTTTCAAGTCTTCCAGTGCCTGGTCTGCTGTCGTGCCGAATTGAGCAATTGTGCCAAATAGGGATAGGCGCTGATCCCCAAAATTGAAAATCGTTGGAATTGCTGGGACATTTGGTTCTGACGGGATTGCGTCTTTTGCTAACAGTTCGGCCGCTGCATCCAGCTCCGGGATGCCGCCTTGTGCCGCGCTCTCGCTTCGAAGTCGCAGCGCGCTGTGGTGTGCAACTTCGGGCCAGTTTTCAATACTTTCTTGGACAAGCGGATTTTGGATAAGAGCTAACATGCTTGTGCCTTCTTGTGCGCCCATCCCGCTAAACAAAAGCCGCGCAGGCGCATTCATGCGTTGGATGACCCACAATTGGTCCAGGGCGATGCCAGGGTAGGGCGCGTGCCTTTCAAGCGTCCAATCAATCGCCTTCTTGATTGGGGCCATTGCCGCGTCGTCCCAATCTCGTTTCTGATATTTCGGGGCAAAGCCAACAGATGTCAGCATTTGGTTTCGAACTTCCAGAGGAATGGAAAGCGCGTCGCCTAAATGGATCACCATCTCGCGGCTTGGGCGAGATCTTCCCGTTTCAAGGAAAGAGATATGGCGAGAACTCACATTGGCCTCCATCGCGAGGTCGAGTTGGCTGAGGCGTCGTTGATTGCGCCATTGGCGCAGAATATCGGGAAATTGTTGCATGTCTTGAACACTAGATCGTTCAAACCGCCTTGTCAGTTACCTGAGAGGTAATTGTTTTGACTATCAGCTTTGATGCACATCGGCAGGGAATAGCTAGGAGAGATAAAATGACACGTGAACAAAAGATCCTTCGTATCAATGCCGACATCATCATTGGTTTTGGGATGCTCTTTGCACTTGCTGCCATTCCGACAGTTTATGATTGGCTGGCAGTTTTTTTTGATGTTGCACATTGGCCGTTTAACAATGCGCCCGATCAATTGGATCCAACGGGACGATTGATGATTGCGATCTCCGGTGGTCTCACTGTCGGTTTAGGAGTTATGGTTTGGGCTGTCGCAACGGAAGTTATGCCTGTTGCACCTCTCCAAGGTCGCAAGGTCATTTTGTATTCGGCCATTGGTTGGTATGTGACGGACTCAACATTCTCTGTTGTTGCAGGATCGCCGGCTAATGTCGTTTTGAACCTGAGTTTTCTTTTGATGATGGTATTGCCCTTGCAAAGAAAAGGGTCCGCCGAAGCGAACCCTGCAAGGACGTAATTTCGATTAGCCCCGACGGCGGCGGCGCCCACCGCGCCCGCCGCTTTCACCATCTTTAGGGGGCACGCGGTTCGCTTTGATCCACTCTGCACCACCAGTGTCATTGTCGGTTAAGAAATTGGCAGCACGGATGGCTTCCATTTCCTTGCCTGCACGTGGTTTCGTAGATCCCATGCCGAACATCTGAACAAAAGTTTCGTCGTCCATGCCCTCTGGGAGGATAATACCCGCGGCTTCGACTTCTGCTTTCTTTTCTGCCATCTTTTTAGGTCCGATTGGCAGGGCTACTGGGTTCATGATGGCGGAAGTCATACCCGCTGTCATGGCCATAGGTAGGAATGCATTGTTGATGCCGTGGCGGTTAGGCAGACCAAACGAGATATTAGATGCGCCACAGGTCGTGTTCACACCGAGTTCCTCGCGCAAACGACGTACTAGGGTAAATACCTGTAGGCCAGCGGTTCCCATTGCGCCGATGGGCATCACAAGTGGATCAACCACGATGTCATGGGCTGGGATGCCGAAATCGGCGGCGCGTTCGACGATTTTCTTGGCGACGGCAAAACGCACATCGGGGTCCTCAGAAATACCGGTGTCATCGTTTGAGATTGCGACAACTGGTACATTGTATTTCTTGACCAAAGGCAGAACCAATTCCAGGCGCTCTTCCTCGCCCGTAACTGAATTCAGCAAAGGGCGGCCTTCGGCGGCGGCAAGGCCGTTTTCAAGTGCACCAGGAACAGAGCTGTCGATGCACAGCGGGCAATCTGTGACTGCTTGTACCTTTTCAACCAATTGGCGCATCAGCTCTGGTTCAACAAAGTTGTTATCCGCGTAGCGCGGGTCTTCGGCCATTTTGTTTGAAAATACTGCGCCTGAGTTGATGTCTAGAATGGTGGCACCCGCAGCAACCTGCGCAATTGCGTCGGCCTCGACGCGCGAAAAATCACCGCGCTCCAGCTCTTCATTCAGAATCTTGCGTCCAGTCGGGTTGATCCGCTCACCGATGACGGCAAAGGGCTGATCAAAGCCGATGATCGCGGTCTTGGTTTTGGATTCGACAATCGTGCGTGTCATTAGGCTTCTTTCATTGGGTTGGCAGGGACGGAAGAGGTGCCGCCATGGGCGATCGCCCATTTTGCGTTGGTTTTGATCCCGCCGAGCGGGAAGAAGTGAACGTTGGTGATATTGAAATCAGGGTTCGCGGCTTTGTGCGCAGCGAGTTCTGTCAGAACTTCGGTAGGCTCATAGGGCAACAACAACTTGGTGACATCCATCGCGCGCTTTTGAAGAACCTTTAAAGAGGGTCCAACGCCACAAGCAATAGCGAATTTGATCAAAGTCTGAAGCTTGGCCGGACCCGCGATACCGATGTGAACCGGAATATCGACGCCCGCCGCCTTGATCGCATCAGCCCATTCGATGATTGGACCAGCCTCAAAAGCGAACTGTGTCGCCAACGCCATCTGAGCGTCAGATGTTTCGCTGAACTTTTGCTTCCAGTGCAATGCGTCCATGACGTTTTTGTCTGTGCCATCCTTGTCGATGTCTTTGTTGCCCTCTGGATGGCCCGCAACGTGCAGATGCTTGAAACCTGCTTTTCCAAACAAGCCTGTTTCCAGAAGCTGCATCGAGCTGTGGAAATCGCCATGGGGTTTATCAACACCACCAGCAAGCAAAAGGGCCTGATCTACGCCAGCTTCGCCTTGGTAGCGCGCGATCCAATCGGCGAGGGTCGCCTCGTCCTTGATGATCCGAGCAGGAAAGTGCGGCATAACATTGTAGCCATTGCCCGAGAGGCGTTTGGCTGTGGCAACCATGTCCTCAATCGGGGTGCCCTCGATGTGGGCGATATAAACCCGTGTGCCTGCAGGCAGCAACGCTGTAAAGTCTTCGACTTTCTCTGCAGTGCGCGGCATCACTTCGATCGAATAATCTTGAAGGAAGGCCTCAATCTCAGGATTGATCGTCACATCCGCCTCAGCGGCTTTTTTCTTGAACGGGAGCAGGGACATCAAAGCCTCCTTAATGGTGTCGAAAGGCGTCGGTTGGGTCATGCCCAGCCGTCGTTGGCGATAAGTTCTTTGATCTTGTCTTGATCGTATTCTGCTTCGATGCGTGCCACTTCGGAGGCGGCTACATCGGCGTCTTCGCCATCGACAGTGAAGGGTTCGGCTTTGCGAAAGCCCTCTAGGTAGTCATCGCTCTCGGCTGCGCCAGACTTCATGGCAGCACGGTCAATTGCTTGCTCAAAGCGTTCAGGTAAGGGCAATTTGGTGCCACGACGGCCTTTGCCAACGATGACCTGTGCTGGCATATCGCGCCAATAAACGATTGTAACCTGAGCCATTGATTCTCTCCCGACGCAAACTGCTTGTTTTCACATTTCTAGCACTCGGAATTACACACCGACGCCTTTTTTCGACATGACGCGAAACATCCGCGACGAACACTCTATCTCGCGAAACTATGCGACCTGACCAGCTTCGAAATTCTCATCATAACTGTGAGGCGCATTTCACAACACTTGCAACATTGGCTTTGCACGCATAGATTCAAGGTAACTTGAAATGGAGGGCGTAGTTATGACGCCCAAGCGTCCCACCGGTGCGGGCGCGTTCCCCAAAGCGGTTGAGACCCCCGCGCCAATACTACCTGATCCAAAGACGCTTTATGCGGCCTTGGATTTGGGTACAAATAGTTGTCGCATGCTGATTGCCCAACCGAAAGGCAGTCAGTTTCATGTGATCGACAGCTTTTCAAAAGCTGTTCAACTCGGCCATGGCCTTGAGGCCAGCGGCAAGCTGTCCCGTACCTCGATGAATCGCACGATTAGTGCGATGCGGATTTGCAAACAAAAATTGGAACGTCACGGCGTCGAACACATGCGTTTGGTGGCAACAGAAGCATGCCGACGTGCCCGCAATGGTCATTCGTTTGTGTCCCAGGTACGCAAAGAAACCGGTTTGAACCTAGAGATCATCCAGCCCGAGGAAGAGGCACGTTTAGCCGTTGTGTCATGTGCGCCGTTGGTGAGCACCAAGACAGAGCAGCTCTTGGTGGTCGACATAGGTGGTGGGTCGACGGAATTGGTTTGGGTTGATCTGACGAATGTACCGCCGCGCGAGAGACCACGCTCGATTATGCGGCTGCATGCCGGTTTTAAATCTGACCCGGGGCCCTTTGCTGCTGCAAAAGTAGTGGATTGGATATCTGTGCCATTGGGCGTGGCCACTTTGCGTGACCATTTCGCGGACGTTGAAGATGACGCAGGGCGATTTGCGTTGATGAGTTGGTTCTTTGAAGAGAATTTATCTGAATTTTCGCCCTATGCGGCCGCACAGGCGAAAGAGAACTTTCAGATAGTCGGGACAAGTGGGACAGTCACCACGGTTGCTGCCTCTCATTTGGGACTAAAGCGGTATGACCGAACCAAGGTTGATGGGTTGCGGATGACCTCAGATCAGATCGATGATGTGATCCATGGCTATCTGACGCTTGGACCCGCAGGTCGTCGCGCCGACCTTCGTATTGGCAAAGAAAGACAGGCGTTGATTATGTCTGGATCGGCTATATTGCAGGCTTTGATGCGTTTATGGCCCACGGACAGGCTTTCTGTCGCGGATCGCGGGCTGCGCGAGGGATTACTGTATGCGCAGATGTCCGGAGACGGAGTGCTTGAAGATGCCCCGTATTAAAGGCATAGCGGCCTTTCTGAGCGGCAAGTAGGCAAATCATGGTCAAGAAACCCGGAAATAAAAATACGAGTGGCCGTGGTCAGCGTGATCTAACGGTCAAAGTGAAGTCTGCGCGTGGTCGCAAGATGAGCTCGACCCTTTGGCTACAACGGCAATTGAATGATCCTTATGTGAAACGCGCGCAAAAAGACGGGTATCGTGGGCGTGCGGCCTACAAAATTCTAGAACTTGATGACAAATACCGTTTTCTTGTTCCAGGAGCTCGGATCGTGGATCTGGGGTGCGCGCCTGGTGGGTGGTGTCAGATCGCGGTTAAGCGTGTGAACGCCCTAGGGACCCGAGAAAGCAAAGCGCAGGGGCGTGTGCTGGGGATCGACCTACAAGAAGTTGATCCAATTCCAGGTGCCGAAATTCATGTGTTGGATTTTATGGAAGACGATGCAGACCTTAAGGTTAAAGAATGGCTAAACGGCAAGGCAGAGGTTGTTATGTCGGACATGGCTGCAAGCGCGTCAGGTCACAAGCAAACTGACCACCTCCGGATCATTGCCCTGTGTGAGGCTGCGGCCTATTTCGCGTTTGATGTTCTCGAAGAAGGTGGCACTTTTGTCGCCAAGGTTTTGGCCGGTGGCGCCGAGGGCGATTTGCAAAAACTGCTCAAGCAACGCTTCACCAAGGTCGCCAACGTCAAACCACCGTCATCGCGTTCGGATAGTTCTGAGAAATTTGTAGTCGCAACTGGATTTCGCGGTTAACGCGGCGCGTTCGGGAAAAATAGTTGTTCATTCTCGATTGAGTAATCGGAAATTGCTTCTTGACCTTCTTCGCCGAGCAGCCAGTTTGCCAGTTGATCTGCTTCTTCGAAATTTGCGTTTGGGCAATGTTCCGGTGATATGCGTACAAGTCCGTATTGGTTGAAAAGCGTGGCATCGCCTTCGAATAGGACTTGAAAATCACCTTTATTCCCGAAGCGAAGCCAGGTCGCGCGATCGGTGAGCGCATAGGCATCCAACCCGCGCGCCGTGTTTAGCGTCGCGCCCATTCCAGCGCCGGTCTCTAGGTACCACGTCCCACTTGCACCCATTGGATTGATCTCGATCGAATCCCAAAGCCTAATCTCTGCTTTATGTGTTCCACTGTCATCCCCGCGCGACATAAAACGCGCCTCGGTTTGCGAAATTCGCGCCAATGCTTCGCTGACGGACGTCGCATCGCTGATCCCGGCTTTGTCCGCAACTGGGCCAACAATAACGAAATCATTGTACATTAAGTCAGTGCGATTTTGCCCATAGCCAGCTTCAACAAAGTCGGTTTCGGCTTCGGTGGCGTGTACAATCAACAAATCGCCATCGCAGTTTTGCGCGTTACGGAGTGCTTGCCCTGTACCAACAGCCACAACGTTTACGGATATGCCACTTGTGGCCGTAAATGCCGGCAAGATGGCATCGTATAGCCCTGAATTTTGCGTGGAAGTGGTCGATTGAACGATGAGGCTGTCTGCAGATGCTGGCAGTGCTAACCCCAATGAAATAGCTAGAAGTCGGATCATAGGAGCAATTCACCTGCAAAATAAGCCTTGGCGATATCGCTCTTTGGGCTGTTCAGAAAACTATGCGCGTCCGTGTGCTCCAACACACAACCTTTATGCAAGAATAAAATATCGTCGCAGAGCCGCATGGCTTGATCACGATTGTGCGTAACGATGACAATCTTAACGCCCGAATTGGCGATTGCTTTGATTTGATCTTCGATTGATTTGGTGGCCGACGGGTCAAGGCTGGCGGTTGGTTCGTCCAGCAATAACATTTTGGGGTCGCTCGCTAATGCGCGCGCAATTGCGAGCCTTTGCTGCTCACCGCCTGACAATGTGCGAGCGGGGTTCTCTGCCAGGCGTGTTAGTTGTGCTCCGACAAGAAGTTCTGCCAAACGCCCGGGACGTTTCGCTCGGGCAACTCCCGCGACTTTCAGCGCATGCGTGAGATTTCCACGAACCGTTCGACGTAACAAGACCGGCTTTTGAAATACGAGCGCTGGTTCGCTATCTGGGTTTGTAATCGTGACTGATCCGGATGACGGTGCCACCAAACCCACAATCGTACGCAAGAGCAGCGATTTGCCTGCGCCGTTTGGGCCGATTAATCCTGTTACGCCTTGCTGTGGAATTTTGGCTGTGACGTCGTCCAGAAGTTTCTCGCCATTATGGTTCAACGAAACGCTTTCCAGCGTAATGGAAATGGATCGCGATCCTTCGGATCCGGGGAATTGGACGATGCTCGCGGTGTCAGACATGCGCCACCTCACGTCGGCGCGGTCCGAGTGCGTAGACTGCAGCATTGGTGAAGAGCGCGATGATCAACAAGATTAGTCCCAATGCAAGGGCCATCGCCAGTTCGCCGCGCGACGTTTCGAGCGCAATAGATGTCGTCATCACACGCGTCACGTGGTTGATGTTGCCCCCAACGATCATGACGGCGCCGACTTCTGCGAATGCACGACCTAACCCTGCAACGGCCGTTGTCAGCAACGCGGGGTGCGCCTCACGTAAAAGCGTGATGACCTGCTGCCATCTGCTGGCACGCATTGCGCGTAGAGTTTCACCGTGTTCAAGCAAGAGATCAGAAATCGTACCGCGTGTCAGTGAAATGATGATCGGAGTGATCAAGACGACCTGCGCTATGATCATAGCCGTCGGGGTGTAGAGGAGCTCAAGGACCCCCAAAGGACCTGCGCGGCTAAAAAGCAAATAGAGCGTCAGACCGACGACGACAGGCGGCAGACCCATAGCTGCATTGAAAAAGAGGACGAGCGCTTGGCGGCCACGAAACCGCGAAATCGCAAGAAACGCACCGATCGGAAACCCGAGGATACATGCAATAATCAAAGCCGTAAGCGAAACTTGCAACGACAAGACTACGATCTCCAATAGATCCGCATCCCCGCGTGCAATCAGATCAAACGCCTGACTAAATGCTTGTTGAAAACTGCTCATCATATCTCCTGCCAACAAGATAACTGCAGATTGCAGGTAGCGTGAGCGCTAAATTGTAATATCAACTGAAATTGTGTGAGGCCAGCGCAACTTTCGTATTCCAATCTTGGCACTTCATTCCCAGGCGTTCAGACGGCAATGCGTCGGTCACAAAGTAATCAGCTTCAGACAAGGACGCGATGCGAACTGGTGCCTTGCGCGTAAATTTACTGCTGTCACCAACGACCATCGTTTGACGGGCTGCTTGAATGATTTGCTGGCTAACGCGGACTTCTTCTGGGTCGAAGTCCAATAAATCGCCCGACGGATCGATCGAAGAGGCTCCTATCACGGCGAGATCAACTTTGAATCTTTGGATTGCGAGCACCGCGAGGTCGCCAGTTAGCCCGCCGTCGGCGCGCCGTAATCGCCCACCTGCAACGATGACTTCGCATGAACGATGTGTCGCCAAGATATTAGCGACATTTAGATTGTTCGTAACAACCATAAGATTGTGATGGTTCTCTAGCGCGCGGGCCACGGCCTCGGTTGTTGTGCCAATATTCAAGAAGAGCGATGCGTTATTGGGGATCAAAGTGGCAGCCATTGATGCAATGCGTTTCTTGGCATCGCGGCTTAACGACCGACGCGCGTCATATCCGATATTTGCGACCCCAGATGGCAAGACGGCTCCGCCATGCACGCGCTCTAGTCGGCCGTCGTTGCATAGACTTCGCAGATCTCGGCGAATGGTTTGGACAGCAACGCCAAACTTATCTGAAAGACGGCTGGCGTTAACGGATCCATGACGATTAGCTTGATCTAGGATGCGCGCGTGTCGGTCTTGTTCTAGAGTCATGTTCGTTTTTGATCCTATGCGAACTCTTCTTAATAATCTTTATTTTGTTTTATATGGGAAAATGGGTTCGGTATTGGTTCGTATCGAAAATAGCGAACAGTTTCAACTCCCGCACTTTCGCTGCTAGATATGGTGTCATATCGCCGTTGTGAAAACATGGAGAATGTTATGCAGGCAGAGTTCGATCTTTTCGTTATTGGCGGCGGTATCAACGGGGTTGGGATCGCGCGCGATGCGCAGGGGCGCGGACTAAGCGTGTGTCTTGCTGAGATGGATGATTTGGCTGGAAAAACATCTTCGGCCTCAACCAAACTCTTCCACGGAGGCCTGCGATACCTCGAATTCTTTGAATTCGGATTGGTCCGTAAGGCATTGATTGAACGCGAAGTTTTACTGCGTGCGATGCCGCATATCGCATGGCCAATGCGTTTTGTCTTACCGTATCACAAAGACATGCGCTTCGAGGGGGAAACGCCAACGTCGAAGCTGTTAACAACATTCATGCCGTGGATGAAGGGACGCAGGCCATCATGGCTCATTCGGCTGGGTTTGGCGCTCTATGATAATCTCGGTGGGCGCAAGATATTGCCAGGCACGAAGACTTTGGATTTATCAACGATTCCAGAAGGTAAGCCGTTAGAGTCAAAGTACAAACTTGCGTATGAATACTCTGACTGTTGGGTTGAAGATTCGCGTCTTGTTGTTCTCAATGCGCGTGACGCAGAGCAACGCGGTGCCAAAATTTTGACGCGGACGAAAGTGACCTCTGCGGAGCGGATAGGCGATTTGTGGCACGTCACCATTGATGACGGCAACGAAACGAAAACGGTCACTGCTCGTGGGCTCGTGAACGCTGGTGGTCCGTGGGTCGAAGACATCGTAAAGAACACTGTGCGCCTGAATAGTAGTGAAGGCATACGTTTGGTTCGTGGGTCACATATCGTCACTAAGAGATTGTTCGAACACGATAAATCATACTTCTTTCAGGGCGAAGATGGCCGGATTATTTTCGCGATACCCTATGAAACTGATTTTACATTAATTGGAACAACCGACGCCGAACATACTGAGTTGTCCAAAGCCCCGATCGCCACGTCAGAAGAGCAAGACTATTTGATCAACTTCGCCAATCAGTACTTTATTCAGGACATAACGCGAGCGGATGTTGTTTGGACCTATTCTGGAGTTCGTCCACTTTATGATGACGGTGCAAAGTCAGCGACTGCGGCAACCCGCGATTATGTTTTGTCAGTCGACAACAATGGCCCAGTTTTACTAAGCGTCTTTGGCGGCAAGATAACGACTTATCGGAAACTGGCTGAGAATGTAATGAAAAAGCTAGAGCCATATCTTGGTGGCAAGGCCGCCTGGACGGCAGAGGCAGCGCTGCCGGGTGGCGATTTCCCAGTTGACGAAGTGGATGTTCGTAAGTCTGCTCTGCTAGATAAATACCCATTTCTTTCAGAGCGTTGGGCGACGCGGTTGTTCCGAGCTTATGGAACTGACGCATCCGTAATGCTTGCGGATGCTACGTCTGCTGCTGATCTTGGTGAAGACTTTGGAGCGGACCTGACAACGAAAGAAATCCGCTGGCTGATGACACATGAATATGCGCAGACAGCAGAGGACGTGGTTTGGCGCCGAAGTAAGTTAGGTTTGCGTTTAACGAGTGATCAGATTGCGCGCATTGATGCCTTTATGGCCGCAGAACACTGACTTAAACTGTAGATAACGACGACAGGAGAGCGAGCCATGACTTATATTTTGGCAATTGATCAAGGTACCACATCAAGCCGCGGTATCGTGTTCGACAAAGACATGAAAATTGTCGCAACGGCACAACAAGAGTTTGATCAGCACTTTCCAAAGTCTGGTTGGGTTGAACATGTCGTCGAAGACCTTTGGACCACGACGGTGGCGACTGCACGGGGCGCAGTCGCGAAGGCCAAGCTGCAAGCCGCTGATATCGCTGCGATTGGGATCACAAACCAACGTGAAACGACGGTAATTTGGGACAAGAGAACCGGCGAGGCAATTCACAATGCGATCGTTTGGCAGGACCGTCGTACGCACGAAATGTGCCAATCGCTAAAAACAGACGGTTTTGAGTCGCAAATTACCGAAAAGACAGGCCTTTTGCTGGATCCTTATTTTTCCGGCACAAAAGTAAAGTGGCTGTTGGATAATGTAGAAGGTGCGCGCTCAGACGCTGAAGCCGGGCATCTTTTGTTTGGAACCGTCGATAGTTATCTCATTTGGAAGTTTTCCAACGGCGCACGCCACGTCACAGATGCGACCAACGCCGCGCGGACAATGTTGTACAATATTCGCGAGAATGCTTGGGATGCAGAGATCTGTGCTGAGCTGAATATTCCAATGAATATGTTGCCGGAAGTACTTGATTGCGCTGCAGATTTTGGCGTTACAAGCAAAGACATTCTAGGCGCAGAGATACCAATTCTAGGGGTCGCGGGCGACCAACAGGCCGCAACGCTAGGTCAAGCGTGTTTTGAACCTGGGATGTTGAAGTCAACCTATGGGACCGGCTGTTTTGCTTTGCTAAATACCGGTGAAACCCTGGTGAGCAGTAAGAACAAGCTGCTGGGAACAATTGCTTATCGTTTGGATGGCAAAACAACCTATGCCCTTGAAGGCTCAATCTTTATCGCTGGTGCTGTCGTTCAATGGTTGCGTGATGGATTGGGGATTATTGCCAAGGCAGCTGATACGCATCCACTCGCTGAAAAAGCGGATCCAGAGCAAGAACTGTACCTTGTTCCTGCATTCACTGGTATAGGGGCACCACATTGGGATGCGCAGGCAAGGGGGGCGATCTTTGGGCTTACCCGCGGATCTGGTCCGGCTGAGTTCGCGCGGGCCGCGCTCGAGAGTGTTGGTTTCCAAACCCGCGAACTATTGGAAGCGATGCAAAACGATTGGGATGGCAGTGGCGAAGCTGTGCTCCGGGTCGACGGCGGTATGAGCGCTTCGGATTGGACGATGCAATTCTTGTCAGACATCATCGATGCACCCGTTGACCGACCAAAGGTGTTAGAGACAACGGCATTGGGGGTCGCGTGGCTGGCTGGAATGCGCGCTGGTGTTTATCCAGATCAAGCCGGATTCGCTGAGAATTGGGCGCTAGACGCGCGTTTTTCTCCGGAAATGGATGCAGTAACTCGCGATCGTCGGTTTAATGGTTGGCAGGATGCCATTCGCCGTACGTTGACCACTTAACTCTGAGCGATATTCCAAAGATCAAAGTCGAGCCGTATCTGGCTTTCAAGGTGGCGCCTGATTTTGGGATCAAGGTTGACGTTGAACTGAGGGGACACATTGCGTTGTTTCAGAGTGATTTCACGTGACAGGCGCTCGCCAAGAAATTTCAAGTAGGTCGGTTGCGCTTCGTATTGGAACAAATGGTCGATTCCAAGTTCGCCGTTTTGCCCGATTAGAAAACTTGATTGCGTCCCGACCTGTGCAAATGGCGCGGGCTTATCTTTCAACGTCTCTAGCACGAACTCATTAAAGGTTACGTCACGGGTGCTGGTAGGTTTGCCAACGAGCTTGTCGCGGCACCTATACCTGAACCAACTGCTTAGCCAATCAACTGGGTGACGGATCAGCGCAAAGCTTTCAGTGTCTTTTGGGGCACCAAGTTCATGGAGCGTTGGTTCAAGGATTCGCTGATATTTCGAAACGCCGATGTGTTTTAGGCCTGGTGGGTTGCGTAGAACCAAGGACGCATGCGCGGTTAATGCCCCTTGTAGAGCCGTTGAGCCGGTTTTGGTCGTTGCAAAGATGACTAGTTTTTCTTCAAAGAATACAAGCATATGGGTGAAATAAATACCTTGGTTGTCCTTGCTTATACAACATCAACACTTTCTTAACCACAATCATCACAAGCTGTATGGTGAAGATTTTAGTTGAAATGTTCTCGTTTTGGTCTCATTAAGAAATGAGAACATAAAAAGAACATAGCAGTGATTGCCGCCCCGCGATGGGCGTGACATAAGGACAGGACACATGGCAGCAACGGCAGAACTCCTCCAAATGAGCGATAAAAAAGCATCCGATAAGCAAAAGGCGCTCGACAGCGCATTGGCACAGATTGAACGTCAATTCGGCAAAGGTTCAATCATGAAGTTGGGCGGTGAAAATCAGATGCCGGACATCGAGGCGACCTCGACTGGGTCTCTTGGTCTGGACATTGCGCTTGGCATTGGCGGTTTGCCAAAAGGCCGCGTGATTGAAATCTACGGACCGGAGTCGTCCGGTAAAACCACGCTGACGCTTCACGCGATTGCGGAAGAGCAGAAAAAGGGTGGCGTGTGCGCATTTGTTGATGCGGAGCACGCGCTTGATCCAACTTATGCCAAAAAGCTGGGCGTGAACCTGGATGAATTGCTGATCTCGCAGCCTGACACAGGTGAGCAAGCGCTAGAAATCGTTGATACGCTGGTTCGTTCTGGTGCTGTGAACATGATCATTGTCGACTCTGTTGCGGCATTGACGCCGAAATCAGAGCTAGAAGGCGATATGGGCGACAGCAGCGTTGGTGTTCATGCACGCTTGATGTCCCAAGCGATGCGTAAGCTAACGGGGTCAATCAATCGCTCGGGCTGTATGGTGATTTTCATCAACCAAATCCGGATGAAGATCGGCGTAATGTTTGGTTCGCCAGAAACAACAACAGGTGGTAATGCACTAAAGTTCTACGCGTCTGTCCGTCTGGATATTCGTCGCATCGGTGCCATCAAAGATCGCGACGAAGTTGTGGGCAACGCAACCCGTGTGAAGGTCGTCAAAAACAAGGTCGCACCACCGTTCAAGCAAGTCGAGTTTGATATCATGTACGGTGAAGGCATTTCCAAAAACGGCGAATTGCTGGATTTGGGTGTGAAAGCTGGTGTTGTCGATAAGTCCGGTGCTTGGTTCAGCTATGGTGATGAACGTATCGGGCAGGGCCGTGAGAATTCCAAAACGTTCCTGCGTGAGAACCCATCAGTTGCATATGAAATTGAGGATAAGATCCGCGCGGCGCACGGCCTGGATTTCGATATGGAAAACAACGATCCGGACAAGGACGAAGACGATAGCCTCGTCGAAGTTTGATCGGTTTAAAGTCTAATGATTAAGGGCGTCGCGGTTGCGGCGCCCTTTTCATTTGGCCTGTGGACCTTTTGCGGGGCTGGGGGTATTTCTGGCGGTTGAAACAGACCATTCTGGATAGAGCCCATGACCAGCCTTGCCGACATTCGTTCGACCTTTCTTGATTACTTTCACCGGCAAGGACACGAGGTGGTGGCCTCAAGCCCGCTTGTTCCGCGAAATGATCCGACTTTGATGTTCACAAATTCGGGCATGGTTCAGTTCAAGAACCGGTTCACAGGTGTGGAAAGTGGGGCGTACCAGCGGGCTACGACATCGCAAAAATGCGTGCGTGCAGGTGGTAAGCACAACGATCTGGACAATGTCGGTTATACGGCCCGCCACCACACGTTCTTTGAGATGCTGGGTAATTTCAGCTTTGGCGACTACTTTAAGACCGAGGCGATCCCGTTTGCGTGGGAATTGCTGACTAAAGATTTTGGCATCGATAAATCCAAACTGATGACCACGGTCTACCACACGGACGATGAAGCCTTCGAGATGTGGAAGAAAATCGGCGTGGCCGAGGATCGGATCATTCGGATCGCGACAGATGACAATTTCTGGCGGATGGGCCCAACGGGTCCTTGTGGGCCGTGCACAGAAATTTTCTATGATCACGGTGATCACATCTGGGGTGGCCCTCCGGGATCACCAGAGGAGGACGGTGATCGGTTTATCGAGATTTGGAACGTTGTGTTCATGCAGAACGAACAGTTCGATGATGGCACGCTTAAACCACTTGATATGCAATCGATCGATACGGGTATGGGGCTCGAACGTATTGGCGCACTTTTGCAGGGCAGCCATGACAACTATGACACCGATCTGTTTAAGGCTCTTATCGAGGCATCTGCGCATGCGACGTCGACCGATCCATACGGTGATCAGAACGTCCACCACCGGGTCATTTCAGATCACTTACGCTCGACATCATTCTTGATTGCCGAGGGCGTTCTGCCATCCAATGAGGGGCGCGGGTATGTACTGCGCCGCATTATGCGCCGCGCAATGCGCCACGCGCATTTGTTGGGGGCTAAGGACCCTGTGATGCACAAGTTGGTGCCAGCTTTGGTGCAGCAGATGGGCGCGGCTTACCCGGAATTGGGCCAGGGCCAAAAACTGATCGAAGAAACTCTATTAAACGAAGAAGTGAGGTTCAAAACGACCCTCGATCGCGGCCTTAAGCTTCTCGACGATGAGTTGGGTGGTTTGGATGAGGGCGCTGATCTGCCGGGTGCAGCTGCGTTCAAGCTCTACGACACTTACGGATTCCCGCTGGATCTGACACAGGACGCTCTGCGCGAAAAAGGCCGCGCGGTGGACACTGACGGGTTTGACGCTGCGATGGCGGAACAAAAAGCCAAAGCGCGCGCCGCTTGGTCTGGCACAGGTGCCGAGGCGGATGCATCTGTTTGGTTTGATGTGGCTGATGAAAATGGCGCGACAGATTTCCTCGGTTACGAGTCTCTGTCCTCCGAGGGGCAGATTGTTGCTGTTGTTGTAGACGGGCAGATTGCCGATAGCGCTAAGGGCGAAGTTCAGGTCGTTTTGAACCAAACGCCATTCTATGCTGAGTCAGGTGGCCAAGTTGGCGACAGCGGTACATTGAAGACCGAAACGGGGACCGTGACGGTAACGGACACCAAGAAAGTTGCAGATGTCTTTATCCACATCGGTACAGTAACTGAAGGTGAGATTAAGAAGCGTCAAGGCGCGGAACTGAGTGTCGACGCGACACGTCGCGCGGGTATCCAAGCAAATCACACTGCGACACACCTGCTGAACGAAGCGCTACGTAATACGCTTGGCGATCACATTGCGCAGCGCGGTTCGTTGAATGCACCGGATCGTTTGCGGTTTGATTTCAGCCACAACAAGGCAGTTTCGGCCGAGGACCTTGCCAAAGTTGATGCCGAGGTGAATGCAATCATTCGTCAGAACGGCGCTGTTGAGACACGGATCATGACGCCGGACGACGCACGTGACCTCGGAGCGCAAGCGCTCTTTGGTGAAAAATATGGTGACGAAGTCCGTGTTGTCTCGATGGGCGTGGCTGAGGGCTCGGGCAAGGGCTCTAATGGCAATACTTACAGCCTTGAACTCTGCGGCGGAACGCATGTCAGTCAGTTAGGTCAAATTGGCGCATTTGTTACGCTTAGCGACAGCGCCTCCAGCTCTGGTGTGCGTCGGATTGAGGCGTTGACCGGGCAAGCGGCATTGGATCACCTGGCTGGGCAATCAACGAAATTGCAGACCCTTGCGCAGATGATGAAAACCCCGCTTGGCGAAATCGAAGACCGCACCAAGGCGTTGATGGATGAGCGCAAAGCGTTGTCCAACGAGGTCGCGCAGCTACGGCGTGAGTTGGCAATTGGCGGCGCAGGCTCTGATGGTCCCGCGCAAGAGGATATTAATGGTGTGGCTTTCATTGGGCAGGTCTTGTCGGGTGTATCTGGCAAAGAGCTGCCCGCGTTAGTTGATCAATTTAAAGACCGCGCTGGAAGCGGTGTTGTCCTTTTGATCTCGGATGCTGGTGGCAAGGCGGCAATCGCCGCTGGCGTGACCAAGGATCTGACAGATCGCTTCAACGCAGTGGACGTTTTGCGTACGGCGGTTGAGGCGTTGGGTGGCAAAGGCGGCGGTGGCCGCGCTGACATGGCCCAGGGTGGTGCAGCAAGTGCGGATAAAGCAAACGAGGCCATTGCGGCGGTCAAAGCAAAGCTTGGAGAGTAATGATGCCAACAGCCCTTTGGATTGCACATGTCACAGTGAGTGATGAAGTTGCCTACGCAGAATATGCAAAACGCGCCACGGTTGCGATTGCTGAACATGGCGGCGCATTTTTGGCGCGTGGCGGTAAATGCGAGCAGCTAGAAGGGCGGGTGCGCCCCCGCAACGTCGTCGCGCGTTTTCCAAGCCTACAAGCCGCGCACGATTGCTACTATTCGGATGCTTACCAAGCCGCGCTTGAATTCGCCAAAGGTGCGAGCGAACGTGAGTTGAGTATTGTCGAGGAGTTTGAGGGCTAACTTCTAGCCGTCAACGGAAAAGAAAAGGCGCCGGAGGTTACCCTCGGCGCCTTTTTCAACTTATGCAGAACGCGCTTGGCGTTTGCGTTCGTGCGGATCAAGGTAGCGTTTGCGCAAGCGGATCGCATTTGGTGTGACCTCGACCAATTCGTCATCGTCAATATAGGCGATCGCTTCTTCAAGGCTTTTTCGAACCGGAGTGGTCAAACGGACCGCTTCGTCAGTGCCAGAAGCGCGGACGTTGGTCAGTTTCTTACCTTTGAGCGGGTTAACCTCTAGGTCGTTCTCACGGCTGTGTTCGCCAATGATCATACCTGTGTAAACAGCTTCTTGTGAGCTAATGAACATCTTGCCGCGCTCTTCAAGGTTCCAAAGGGCGAAGGCGACGGAGGTGCCGTTCTCCATCGAAATTAGAACGCCCTGACGGCGACCCTCAATCTTGCCTTTGTGCGGCGTGGTGCCGTGGAAGATGCGGTTCAATACGCCTGAACCCCGTGTGTCGGTCAAGAATTCACCGTGATAGCCGATCAAGCCGCGCGATGGCACATGGGCCACGATGCGGGTTTTACCTGCGCCGCCGGGCTTCATCTCAACCAGATCGCCTTTGCGCGGGCCAGTTAGTTTTTCAACGACGACGCCGGTGTATTCATCATCGACATCGATGGTGACTTCTTCGACAGGTTCGTGACGTACACCGTCTTCTTGGGTGTAGATAACCTGTGGACGAGAAATCGAAAGTTCGAAGCCTTCGCGGCGCATGTTTTCAATCAAAACACCCATCTGAAGTTCGCCGCGGCCTGATACTTCAAACGCGTCGCCACCGGGGGTATCTTCGATTTTGATCGCGACGTTGACTTCGGATTCTTTCATCAGGCGTTCGCGAATAACACGGGACTGAACCTTTTTGCCGTCACGGCCAGCCAGTGGGCTGTCGTTGATGCCGAATGTGACTGTGATGGTCGGCGGGTCAATCGGCTGGGCTGGGATCGCTTCTTCGATCGAAACATCGCAAAGTGTGTCGGCAACGGTCGCCTTGGTCATACCTGCGATGGTGACAATGTCACCAGCCTCGGCCACTTCGATTGGCTGCTGCATCAGGCCGCGGAACGCCAGGATCTTGGAGGCACGGAATTGCTCGATTTTGTCGCCTTCACGGCTCAACGCCTTGATTGTGTCGCCTGCGCGCAATGTGCCGCTTTCAACACGGCCGGTCAGAATGCGACCGATGAATGGATCAGCGGAAAGCGTTGTTGCCAACATCCGGAACGGTTCATCCTTGGCAGCGATTTGTGCAGGCGCAGGCACGTGCTCGACGATCAAATCGAAAAGTGCGTCTAGGTTTTCACGAGGTCCGTCGAGTTCCATGTCACACCAACCGGAACGGCCAGAGGCGTACATGGATGGGAAATCGAGTTGATCGTCATTTGCGTCAAGGTTCGCAAAGAGGTCGAAACATTCGTCCAGGGCACGATCAGGGTCGCCATCTGGTTTGTCGACTTTGTTTACGACGACGATTGGACGTAGACCAAGGGCAAGCGCCTTTGACGTCACAAATTTCGTCTGAGGCATCGCGCCTTCAGCAGCATCCACAAGCAGAACAACGCCGTCGACCATAGAAAGGATACGCTCAACCTCGCCGCCAAAATCAGCGTGGCCCGGCGTGTCAACGATGTTGATACGTGTGCCTTTCCATTCGACAGAGGTACATTTGGCGAGGATCGTAATGCCACGCTCACGTTCAATGTCGTTGCTGTCCATTGCGCGTTCGGTAATCGCTTCGTTGTCGCGGTACACACCGGATTGCTTGAGCAGTTCGTCAACAAGTGTCGTTTTGCCGTGGTCAACGTGCGCGATGATCGCGATATTGCGGATATCCATTGGTCATGCCTTCACAGGGGGAGGTTTGACGCGCGGATAGACTGCATCCGGACTAAAGGAAAGCCTTTATTTTCTTTAGTGTGTAGCGCTTTTTGAAAAGAGGTGAATGATCACCACGCCTGCAATGATCAACGCCATCCCAAGCAGGGCCGCGAAATCCAGTTTCTGTTCAAAAACAACAACGCCGATTATCCCGATTAAGACAATCCCGAGCCCAGCCCAAATCGCATATACAATGCCCACAGGCATGTATTTTAGCGTGACGCTCAACAGGTAGAACGAGATCGCATACCCAACCACAACTACAACCGACGGCCAGAATTTCGAAAACTGTTCGCTGGCTTGGAGTGCAGTCGTTGCGATCGTTTCAGACACAATCGCGAAGAATAGCGTTAAGTACTGTGGAGGCATGTCATTTATCTCGCGATATATCGGTCTTGCCGATGGTTGAAACCGATGATCACATTCGTTGCAGCTGCACAAATCAGTGACCAAAACATAAGGTCGAATGGAAGCAGAAAAAATGCAATTAAAAAGAGCCCTGCGTCAAAGATCAGTTGCGCCCAACCTGCCTGAAACCCAGTTCGATCTTGGAGGTATAGCGCGAGAACACCGATACCACCGAGGGACGCTCCATGACGAAAGATAACCATCAGGCCTAATCCTGAGCAAGCGCCGGCAAGCAATGCTGCAAGGTAAACGGGCATATGCTCAATAACCAAGATATGTTCGAACACTGTCGCAAAAATTGACAGAAACCCAACAGCGATGAAGCTCTTGAAAGTGAACTTCGTTCCCATACGCAAATAGCCGAAAATATAGAAAGGAAGGTTGATGATGAAAAACCAAACACCAAAGCCGAGGTCACTTACGTAACTCAATAACACGCCAAGTCCCGCTGTTTGCCCCGTAATCAAACCTGCGTGACCTAGGAACTGAATCCCTAAAGCGCACATCGCTGTTCCCAGCGCAAAGGCCATAAGGTCCTCGTGCCATTTGTGATCGATGATCTTGTGGGGTTCTGACATTTAGGCGCCTGCTGAAAAGGGACCGCAATTGCAGTCCCTCTCATGTTAAATCCAAATAGTTCTTCACATTGCCGCTTGTAGATTTTCATCGATTTTCTCTAGGAACCCTTCGGTTGTAAGCCAACTTTGATCTGGACCAACCAACAAAGCTAAGTCTTTGGTCATGTGGCCGCTTTCAACCGTATCGATGATGACTTTTTCAAGCGTTTCTGCAAATTCCATGAGCTGCGTATTATCATCGAGTTTAGCACGGTGCTTGAGCCCGCCAGTCCACGCATAAATAGAAGCGATCGAGTTTGTCGATGTCGCTTCGCCTTTTTGATGTTGCCGGTAGTGTCGGGTGACTGTGCCATGTGCGGCCTCGGCCTCTACAATCTTGCCATCGGGTGTCATCAGTTGTGAGGTCATCAGGCCAAGCGAACCGAAACCCTGTGCGACTGTGTCTGATTGTACGTCACCATCATAGTTCTTGCAGGCCCAAACAAAACCTCCGGACCATTTCATCGCGGACGCGACCATATCGTCGATCAAGCGGTGTTGGTATTCGATGCCTGCTTCGTCGAACCGTTCTTTGAACTCTTCTTGGAAAATGCGTTCAAACGTCAGCATGAACTGGCCGTCATACTGTTTCAGGATCGTGTTTTTGGTCGACAGATACACGGGCCATCCAAGGTTCAGTCCATAATTAAATGAGGCCCGCGCGAAATCCTCAATGGATTTGTCGAGGTTGTACATCGCCATGTACACGCCAGAAGACGGCGCATCATAGACTTCATGCTCAATCACTTGGCCGTCTTCGCTCACAAATTTCATCGACAGTTTGCCCGGCCCCGGGAATTTCATGTCTGTGGCCTTATACTGGTCGCCAAATGCATGGCGCCCGATCACAATCGGTTGTGTCCAACCTGGGACAAGCCGCGGCACGTTGGAACAAATGATTGGCGCGCGGAATACGACGCCACCAAGAATGTTACGGATCGTTCCATTCGGGCTACGCCACATCTCTTTGAGGCCAAATTCTTCGACGCGCGCCTCATCTGGGGTGATCGTTGCGCATTTTACGCCGACACCGATTTCTTTGATTTTCTCAGCGGCGTCGATTGTGATTTGATCGTTAGTGTCATCACGCGCTTGCATGCCAAGATCGTAGTAGAGGAGGTCGATGTCCAAGTAGGGCAGGATCAATTGCTTTTTGATAAAGTCCCACATGATCCGGGTCATTTCGTCGCCATCGAGTTCGACGATTGGGTTTTCGACCTTAATCTTAGACATAATATTCCTCAATTATACTTGGCTGCTCTCTTGTCTCAAGTAGACTCGCACTTGGTCGATCCCAATGCAAGCCAAAGGCAAAGCATCGAGTTCAATCTTCAGGAATCTGGTAATACTATGTTGAGCGTCGCAAACGGAGTGCGATCAAAGCAGACCCTAGCAACACCAAACCGCCAGGCAGCGGAACAGGGGAGATTGTCGGGTCTTCTGGATCAATCGGCTCTTCTGGGGAAGTGGACGCAACACCACCGTCTTCTTCTCCGTTATCGTCGTCATCGCCATCGTCATCGTCTTCAAAAATCGTCGTAGTTATCGGCGTGCCTGGCGTACCGGGAATTGTTGGCGTGCTTGTTGTCGCTGTTGGACTAACCACGCCCGGCACTGGCGTTGTTGTCAACGCGCCAGTTGGTACCGAGGCAACGATCACATTTGGGTTTTCGATAAACGGATCCCAGAATGTGTAAGGCTGTATCGGGAAAGGAGATGGACCCGCTGGGTCAACTGTTTCCTTACGGCAGAAATCAGCATAGCGGGCATAGTAATCATCCCACTCATCTTGGAATCGAGCGAGCGTAATCTCGGTTCCAGTCAAGTTTGACAACTCGCGTTGTGTCAAAGCGCGATCGCACGGTTCTGGCAAGCAAGTACGTGGAAGTCTGATTTTTTCTGAAACGACAAAGGCAATCGCAGCAGTGTCTTCGGTTTCTTCAAAATACTCGCCAGCGATGCACTCGTACCCAAGATCGTCAACAGTAGTCAGGTCTGCGATATCCATCGTCGCCCCAAGCGAAACGCTGGGGAGCGATAGCAGCCCACACAGGGCATATCTGAAAACTGACGCGCTCATAACACTGAACTCTATTTTTACCGCTGCATCGTCTATTTTTAACGACTTATTTTAAACGTTCTTTTGACACAAAAATTCCCCATAGGCGAGGGCGTCGTGCAAAATAGGAGGAAAAGCGCGGAATGAATAGATACAGACCAGCAAATTTCACTGGATTGTTTCCAAATATCAAACAGTTGTGCGGAGGAATGGTAGGCCCGGAGGGACTCGAACCCCCAACCAAAGCGTTATGAGCGCTCTGCTCTAACCAATTGAGCTACAGGCCCGCCACGGCTCTGGCCTACCAGAATCAGTCACAGCGTCAAGTACTGTTGCACGCGCCGAACACAGCTGCTCGGCGCGGCAGTTTGGTTAGCCGTCAGACATCATTGTGTCGGACATCATGGCGTCGCCTTCGGCTTTCATTGCGTCACCATCTGACATCATCGTGTCAGACATCATGGTATCTCCACCCTTTTTCCCATCGTCCATCATCATGGCGTCATGTTGCTCACATGCTGCCAGGCCAAAAGCGACGAGTGAGAGTGCGATCAGTTTCTTTGTCATGGTATTTCCCCCTTATTGACATGGATGAGTAGGCGGTGAAGGTATCGTTTGGTCAATTAACAAAGCGTCACAAACGCGAGAGCGCGAGACGCGTAAATCAAGCGCGCTGCGGTTGCACACCAATGGTTGATCAGCTAGATCACAAGAAACTAAGCCCTGGGGACGTACGATGACGAAAAATGGCCTGACATACGCTGATGCAGGCGTTGATATCGACGCTGGGAACTCGCTTATCGAACGAATTAAACCTGCCGCAAAATCAACGGTTCGCCCTGGTGTCATGGCGGGATTGGGCGGGTTTGGAGCGCTTTTTGATCTAAAAGGCGCTGGTTATCAGGACCCAATTCTGGTGGCTGCTACCGACGGTGTTGGAACAAAATTGCGGATCGCAATTGATACTGGGAACGTCGATACGATTGGCGTTGATTTGGTCGCAATGTGCGTCAATGACTTGGTCTGCCAGGGCGCAGAACCGTTGTTTTTCCTAGACTACTTTGCGACCGGAAAGCTGGATTTGGATAGTGCGACACGCATTATCAATGGGATTGCTGCTGGCTGCGCGGCGTCTGGCTGTGCTCTTATCGGTGGCGAAACGGCTGAAATGCCCGGCATGTATGACGCTGGCGATTTCGATCTTGCAGGCTTTTCTGTTGGTGCGATGGAACGTGGTGAGGACCTGCCGCGCGATGTGGCTGTTGGCGATGTTTTGCTTGGCTTGGCGTCTGATGGTGTCCATTCAAATGGGTACTCATTGGTACGTAAAATTGTTGAGATGTCAGGACTTAGCTGGTCCGACGCGGCACCGTTTGCAGATGTTTCATTGGGAGAAGCGCTGCTCGCGCCAACACGTTTGTATGTGAAGCCCGCATTGGCGGCTGTACGGGCAGGCGGCGTGCATGCTCTAGCTCACATCACAGGTGGTGGGCTCACGGAAAACCTTCCAAGGGTATTGCCCGAAGGAATGGGCGCATCGATCGATTTGAGTAGCTGGGCATTGCCGCCCGTCTTTTCATGGTTGTCAGAAGTTGGCGGTATCGAGATCTCAGAAATGCTTAAAACCTTTAACGCCGGCGTCGGAATGGTTCTCGTCGTCGATGCCGCGAGTGCGTCTGATCTCAAGTCACTTTTGGAAAACGAAGGCGAGACCGTATTCGAACTGGGCACCGTGACGGATCAACCAACTGTCTCGTACTCTGGGAAACTTGCGTGAACCCACGTGTCGCGATCCTAATTTCGGGCGGTGGCTCGAATATGGTTGCGTTGGTTGAAGCCATGAGCTCACGCGGGTTTGCGGACCCGATGTTAGTCGTCTCGAATGTTCCTGGGGCAGGTGGGCTAACGAAAGCGACTGGCCTTGGTGTTGAGGCCGCTACAATTGATCATAAAGAATTTGCTGGTGATCGGGGGGCTTTTGAGGCCGCGCTTCACAAGGTTCTGATTAAAGCAGCCCCCGACATTATTTGCTTGGCTGGCTTTATGCGCATCCTAAGCGCAGAGTTCGTGGCGAAGTGGGAAGGCAAGATCCTAAATATCCATCCCTCGATTTTGCCGAAATACAAAGGACTAAACACGCATCAGCGCGCACTTGACGCTGGTGACAGAGAGCATGGTTGTTCGGTTCATCTTGTGACAGGTGCTTTGGACGATGGCCCAATTCTCGGACAAGCAATTATCCACGTAGAGGCTGAGGACACCGCAAAGACGCTCGCAGAACGACTATTGCCATGTGAACATCGTCTTTACGCTGCGGCACTTGAACGGTTTGTTGAGGGAAATCGTGAGATGCTGACACTTGATTGCACCACTTAGCGCCGAACATCCCGAATCTGGTGCCTTGCCTTCCATTTGATGGGCTCGTTTCGTATCAGTGTTGGGTGGAAAACGAACCCAGATAGGCAATATGCAGACGATTACGACAACCGAAGAATTAGAAGTGTTTTGCCGCAAAGCCGCAGAGCATCCCTACGTCACCGTCGACACTGAATTTCTGCGTGAGCGAACTTATTATTCAAAACTCTGTTTGATCCAACTTGCCTATCCTGGTGACGGCGAAACGGATGCGGTTTTGGTTGATCCATTGGTCGACGGACTGTCGCTAGACCCATTGTATGACCTGTATCGTGACGCTGGCGTGGTAAAGGTGTTCCATGCCGCGCGGCAAGATCTTGAAATCTTTTTTGTGGATGCTGGCATCATTCCAGCACCGTTGTTTGATACGCAAGTGGCAGCCATGGTGTGTGGTTACGGGGATCAGGTTGGGTACGAAACGCTGGTTCGGAAAATTGCCAAGGCGGATTTGGATAAATCCTCTCGCTTTACGGATTGGTCACGTCGTCCGTTGTCGGATGCACAAAAAACTTATGCGATTGGGGATGTGACGCATTTGCGGGATATCTATGAACACCTGTCGGATACATTGACGAAATCAGGTCGCAAGAAATGGGTCGCTGAAGAGATGGCGGTTCTGAATGATCCAGCGACATATCGTGTCGAGCCAGACGATGCATGGAAACGCGTGAAGACTCGCACAAATTCAAGCAGATTCCTTGGAATTGTCCGTGAACTTGCGAAGTTCCGGGAAAGCCATGCGCAAACCAACAACGTGCCGCGCAATCGCGTGTTTAAAGACGACGCGATGATTGAGCTCGCGTCGACAAAACCCCAGAGCGAAAAAGATCTTTCAAGGTCACGCCTGTTACTACGCGAAGCGCGCAAAGGTGCGATTGCCGATGGGATATTGAAAGCAGTTAAAGCTGGACTTGCCTGTCCAACCGATGATCTCCCCAAAGCTGACCGAAGCCGCGAAAAACTACAGGTGAATCCGGCCATCGCTGATATGTTGCGTGTCTTGCTTAAAGCGAAAGCGGATCAAGAAGGCGTTGCGCAAAAGCTTATCGCGTCCACGCAGGATCTTGATGTGTTGGCTGCAGGAGGGCGCGATTTGGCTGCCCTAAAAGGGTGGCGCAAAGAGGTGTTCGGAAGCGAAGCAATCGAGCTATGTGAAGGTCGCGTTGGGCTCGCTGTTGACGGAATTAAAGTCGTAACTGTTCAGCGCTAACGACTGCGGGTTAGCGCATTTGACGTGCCTTGAACACGGATCGTGCGGATCGCTGATAGCGCTTCGTTTCCAATCAGATATGCTGCAGTTATTTGTCGCGGTTGGCCGGCAACGGCCGCTGTCGCAGGTGTTTCGACTCGGAATGCCAGCGACAGTGTTCGACCATCCGTTGAGATGGGGACAAGCTCTGCATTGAATTGACCCGCCGCCGTTGTCGCACCGGTCGCGCGAACGATGGCACCGTCGGGGGTCCGTTCAATAGTCAATGCTGTTACAGTGCCGACTAAAGTGCGCGCGTCGATCTCGACGACGTTGCCGCCTGAAGGTGTTAGGGGCGCAATTGTTCCTGTCGTCGGATCAATTGGTGCCGTTGATTGCGCTTCGCCGAACCAATTCAGAGGGTTTAGGCGTGAGGACGAAATGCGCTCGCATCCCATCAGTGTAACCGACGCACATAAAATGAGTGGTAGTGTAGCCTTCATTTGATCGTCTCCCCGAACCCTGGGATTTTTCTAGCGCAAGTCTGAGTGCAATAAAACCCAACACTGGATCTTTCGCCGCAGCCGTCCTAAATCAAGCTGGACGTGAAAAGGAAAACCCCATGGCGACTGCAGCCTTTGAAGAGATAGCCGAAGATTTCGAATTCTTGGACGATTGGGAAGATCGTTACCGGCATGTTATTGATATGGGCAAAGCAATGCCGCCGCTTGATGATGCGCTGAAGGTACCCGCAACAAAGGTAGACGGTTGTGCAAGCCAAGTTTGGCTGCATCCACAAATCGAGGACGGTGTGTTTCGGTTTAACGGCGACAGTGATGCGATGATCGTGCGTGGATTAATTGCAGTGTTGGCCGCTCTTTATAACGAAGTTCCCGTCAAAGAAGTTGCTGCAATCGACGCGCACGCAGAGTTGGGTCGACTTGGGCTGAATGATCACCTTTCAGCGCAGCGTTCTAATGGGCTGCGTGCGATGATTGAACGCATTCGGTCGGTCGTTAGTTAAAGTTCAACGAGCGCTTTTTCGAGGTCACCGTAACCTGTTGGACGGTGCTCGAAATTTAGCTGCATTCGGGCAGCATGTTCTTTGGCAAGCTCTACCAGTTTTGGATCTTCGATCTGCGACTGGTAAACCAATTTATCATAGTTCCCGAAATACATATCCAGCAATTCAGGATGACGATCTAACCCAAGCGGCTTCCAAACAAAGGCGTCAAACTGTCTGACCAAAAAATCAGTCAGGTAAAACGCGGTCATTTCATCGCGATCCGCAAAATCTGCGTTGCCTTCGAAAAAGCTATAGCAGTGCGGGCCCTGGACCATATTAACGCCGAGTTCGTCGCAGGCCTCGGCCAGTAGGCCGCCGGTACCACAGTCAGCATAGACTACGAATATATCGTCATAGTCCGGACGATGCGTTGCGACGGCGTCTTTTATGGCTGGGACGATCCGTTCGGGGTGATTGTGATAAATTGCGGGAAGGCACTGTAAGTCGAGGTGCGACAACCCGTTCGCCGCCTGGATATCGATTATCTCACGCGCCAGCGCACCACAGGCCAACAACAAGACGCGACCTTCGCCTTTGGGGCTTAGCCCTTCGGTGGTTAGTGTCGCGTCTGATACCGTCATTTGGTGCGCACCGCGGTGCCATAGGCAACAATTTCTGAAGCGCCGTCCATTATCGATGACGTTTCCATGCGGAAACCAACAACTGCATCTGCACCCATCGATTGGGCTTGCTCTTTCATACGATCAAGTGCTTGTTCACGCGCGCCTGCTAGCAGGGAAGAGTACCCGGTTTGCTCACCTCCGACGAGGTTTCGTAGGCTGGCGACAATATCAGTACCGATATGTTTGGATCGCACGGTCGCACCACGTACCATACCGAGCGTTTCAGTAATGGTCTTGTCCGCTAGTGTGTCTGTTGTCGCGATCAGCATTTAGTTCTCCATATTATCATAGTGGTCATCATCGGGCGAATTTAGCCGTTCAGAAACGACCCGAAACACCAGATAGGCGGCTAATGTTAGGATGCTGAGGACTCCGATCCCAACCATCGGATTGATCGAAAACCCCGTCATAAGTGCCGCACCAATCCAGATCGTTGCGCCCGCGGCGGCGGCGACGACAACCAAAATCAACACAAGCTTTTCTAATGGCATGAACGCCTCCTTTGCTTAATATGTGGTGGTTCCACGCTTGATTTCAAAGATGGTTCCCCAAAAAAGAAAAGGCCCGGCAGTGAGCCGAGCCTATATCGAATAGCTTTTGTGTGACGGCTAGGCCATCTGGTTGTGCTTACGAGCCACAAATTCTTTGGCCGTTTCCACAGCAACTGCAGCATCGCGGCAATACGCATCCGCGCCAATTGCTTTGCCGAACTCATCGTTCAAAGGCGCGCCGCCTACGAGGACGATATAGTCGTCGCGAATACCTTTCTCGACCATCGTATCAATAACCACCTTCATGTATGGCATTGTTGTGGTGAGAAGGGCGGACATGCCTAAAATATCAGGTTCTTCTGTTTCAAGTGCCTCTAAGTAGTTTTCAACCGGGTTGTTAATACCCAGATCGACAACTTCAAATCCAGCGCCTTCCATCATCATAGACACAAGGTTCTTACCGATGTCATGGATGTCGCCTTTAACGGTGCCGATAACCATCTTGCCGACACGAGGTGCACCAGTTTCAGCCAAGAGTGGCTTCAGGATCTTCATGCCGCCCTTCATGGCGTTTGCAGCCAAAAGAACCTCTGGAACAAACAAGATACCATCGCGGAAATCGTTGCCGACGATTGTCATTCCTCCAACGAGCGCTTCCGTCAGGATCCGGTAAGGCATCCACTTACGCTCAAGAAGAATGTTCACGCCTTCTTCGATTTCTTCCTTCATCCCATCGTACAGATCGTCAAACATCTGCGCGACAAGTTCTTCGTCATCAAGCTCGGACAGGATGATGTCATCTTCTTCGTCGGACATGTGGGGCTCCAAAATTGATAAGGCGTTGCTCTCGCTTCTAGAATCTATGTGCGACATCTTATCCATTGTCACGCGACATTTTGCGACAATTGCAGAAACGTGACCGACGTTCATTGCCAATGTTCACTTTATGTTCTAGTTATTTTGTATGTCAGTGAGCCTTGTCAAAAATCAAAACCAAGTCCGCGGACGTGGTGCCATAAGTAATCCGGCCATTCGGTATGATAGGTTTATATCTGAGGCTGTTGATGATGGGTGGCATCACGATACGGAGTTACCTGTTCTTCGGACTGTTGTGACTGAAGAACAACCGCGCAAGGTGATCACGCGCAATACCTCACCTGATTTGTCATTTGATCGATCAATCAACCCCTATCGCGGGTGTGAGCACGGGTGCGTCTACTGCTATGCGCGCCCCAGCCATGCCTATCTTGGGATGTCGCCCGGATTGGATTTTGAAACCAAGTTGATTGCGCGTCCAGAGGCCCCAATCTTATTGGAAAAGGAGCTGCGCGCGGCATCATACAAGCCACGCATTATTGCAATTGGAACAAATACAGATCCCTATCAACCGATTGAGAAAGAACGCAAAATTATGCGTGGGATTTTGAAGGTTTTGCGTGATTTCAACCATCCTGTCGGGATTGTCACCAAGGGCACTTTGATAGCGCGCGATATTGATTTGCTAAAACCAATGGCTGCCAAAGGGCTGTTGCGTGTTGGGATTTCAATCACCTCCCTCGATCGTAAAACAGCGCGTGCGATGGAGCCACGCGTACCGTCACCCGCCGCCAAGATTCGCTTGGTTAAGGAACTGAGCGACGCGGGTATTCCTGTAAGGTTGATGGTCGCGCCGGTTGTTCCGGCGCTAACGGATCATGAGCTTGAATCGATCTTGGAAGCAGGCGCTGCTGCTGGTGCGGTTGCGGCGACGGCAACGGTCCTAAGGCTGCCGCAAGAAGTTTCTGAATTGTTTCAAGATTGGTTGGCAGAGCAATTTCCAGAGCGTGCATCGCGCATCATGGCCCGCGTCAGAGAGCTGCACGGCGGCAAAGAGTACGACCCCGAGTTCGGCAAACGGATGACAGGACAAGGGAGGTGGGCAGAATTGATGCAGCAGCGTTTCAAGTTGAAAACACGACAATTGGGCTTAGATCGAAGTTTGCCAGAGCTACGTACCGATTTGTTTCGTTACCCACCGAGAGCTGGTGATCAATTGACGCTGTTCTAGTGTGTCGAGTTAGGTAGATCTCATGCTTGAGGTCACCTGCGAAAGGCGTTCGACTAAGGCGATAATTTCTTTTGATTTCAGGGCGATAGATTCATTGTCTGTTTTGCCATCCGTCGGAAACCAACGCGCTGATCGTGCACTTGGCGTTTCGGGCGCGACAAGCGCGGAGACATCCAGTTCCCTGACCTTGGCTCGGACAGTTTGTAGGGCCTCGACCGGTTCCGGTTCTGGAACTGCTGCCAATGTTGGAGCGGTCTTGGCTACTTTTTCCGAATTGGCTTTGGTATCTGCATCATCTCCTGCCGTGAGGCTGGAAACGTATTTGATGCCTTTTTCGCGCAGCAATTTTTGTGCGCCTTTGATTGTCATACCCTGTTCGTGCAACAGCTGCTTTATGCCGCTCAGTAGAGAGATATCTTTGGGCCTGTAATATCTCCGACCTCCGGCTCCCTTAACTGGCTTAATCTGGCTGAACTTACTTTCCCAAAAACGTAGCACGTGTGCTGGCGTATCGAGTGTATCAGCTACTTCTGAAATTGTTCGGAATGCGTCAGGGGCTTTGGCCACGCCGATCCGTCCTTACTTTTTGTTACCAGACGCAACGCGATCTTTCATCAGATGCGAGGGACGGAATGTCAAAACCCGGCGGGGATGGATTGGAACTTCTTCGCCAGTTTTTGGGTTGCGACCGACACGGGCCGATTTGTCGCGAATGGAAAACGTTCCAAAGGATGAGATCTTCACGCTCTCGCCGCTGACCAGTGCGTCTGATACGTGTTCAAGCACGCTTTCTACGAGATCGGCACTTTCATTGCGGGACAGACCAATCTGTGTGTGAACAGCATCTGCTAAATCCATACGAGTCAAAGTTTTTTCGGACATAGTTACCCCCAATTTTCAAACGACCATAAGTCAGAGAGAAAATCGGAGTCAATATAAATGGGTGGAAATTCCTGGATACTACCAGCGGATGATAGCTGATCCCCAAGCAAGGCCGCCACCGATGGCTTCAGTGACGACAAGATCGCCTTTCTTGATTTGTCCGGTTTCAACGCCAACAGACAATGCCAAAGGAATTGACGCCGCAGACGTGTTTCCGTGATCTTGAACAGTTACGATGACACGATCCATTCCAACGCCGAGTTTTTTTGCAGTGGATTGAATAATTCTAATGTTGGCTTGATGCGGGACGATCCAATCGATGTCATCTGCGACGAGGCCAAGTTTATCAAGCGAAGTATGGGCTGTTTGTGCGAGTTTTTCGACTGCGTGGCGGAACACTTCTTTGCCCTGCATTTTCAAGACACCAGTGTTTTGGGTCGCAACGCCGCCATCGACATACAGAATGTCCCTGTGGCTGCCGTCAGAGTTTAGGTCGGTGGTTAGAACACCACGATCTTCGTTGGTTCCCGTTCCATCTTGCGCCTCTAGAATGATTGCGCCCGCGCCGTCGCCGAACAAAACACATGTCGATCTGTCGGTCCAATCCATGATGCGGCTAAAGGTTTCTGCGCCGATCACCAAAGCGCGTTTGGCTTGACCGGATACGATCAATGCGTTGGCGTTTGCGACGGCGAAGGCGAAACCAGCGCAGACTGCCTGGACGTCAAACGCAAAGCCCTTTGTGTTTCCAATGGCGTGTTGGATCATTGTTGCGGCAGATGGGAATGTCATGTCGGCTGTGGACGTCGCCACAACGATTGCGTCTATATCGTCACCTTTAAGACCTGCATAGGCGAGAGCGTTACGCGCTGCTGCGGCACCTAGGTCGGAGGTCGTTTCTCCCGGCGCTGCGAAATGCCGGCGTTCGATTCCAGAACGCGACTTGATCCAGTCGTCCGTCGTATCGAGCGATTTCTCGAATTCTGAGTTTGGTACAACGCGTTTCGGCAGGTAGTGGCCCACACCGATGACAACAGCCCGTTTCGTCATGCCCGATTGTCTTTCTACTGCCTGCGCCTAGTCGGCGTTTGTATCTATATTGATATCTTGAGCAAGTGTTGCTGCGGATGCAACCCGAGCCGCCAATTTGTCTGAAAAACCTGTTTGAGCGAGGCGATATGACAACTTTAGCGCTGCGGCAATTCCTGTCGCGTCCGCGCTGCCGTGGCTTTTGACGACAGTCTTATTAAGGCCCAAGAATACGCCACCATTCACACGTCGCGGATCAATCCGTCTTCGAAGCGTGTCTAATGAGCCTTTGGCCAAAAGTGCGGCCAACATAGACAACGGATTCCGCATAAATGCGCCACGTAAGAGTTCTGAGATAAGCGTGGACGTGCCTTCACCTGTCTTTAGTGCAACATTTCCTGTGAACCCGTCGGTGACGATCACATCGATTTTGTCAGACGGTAGGTCTCCGCCCTCAATAAAGCCAGCATAGTCGAATTCACCAGCATCTGCGGCACGACCAATGATGTCATGTGCGACCTTTAGCTCAGCGCGCCCCTTGTGTTCCTCGACACCAACGTTCAATAGGCCAATTCGAGGGCGCGCCAGATCAAATGCGTTCCGAGCGTAGGACGCTCCCATCAAGGCATAGGTCAACAGATCGTCTTGGTCCGCGCGAATGTCCGCACCAGCATCCAACATTACATTAAAACCCTGGGGGTTTCGTGAAGGCCAAAGACAAGCAATTGCAGGTCGGTTGACGCCTTCCGCTTTGCGCAAGCGCATCATCGAGATTGCCATCAAACCGCCAGTGTTGCCACACGAAACGCAAACGCCTGCTTCACCGTCGCGGACCGCTTCGACGGCAGACCACATCGAAGTTTGCTTGCCATGGCGCAATACATTGCTGGGTTTGTCACTCATCGAGACAACGTCGGTCGCGTTGCGAATCTCAACGCGATCTAAGATTCCACGTTTTTGGCAAAGCGCACGAAGTTCAGTTTCTGGCCCATGCAGGATAACCGAAGCGTTGGGTTCCTTGCTTAGAAACTTAGAAAGGCCAGCAACGACAGTTGCAGGCCCTTTGTCGCCGCCCATAGCGTCGACGGAAATCACTTGTGAAACGTCCTGAGGCATGATCGGAGTGTGCTCCGTTTTGCCGGACAACGTCAACGCTTTGCTTATGCTGCGTCTTCGTCCAGGTCGATGTCATCATTCAGCGCAACAACTTCGCGAGTCGCATAGTGGCCGCATGATGGGCAAACGTGGTGTGGCCGCTTTAGCTCACCGCAGTTGTCGCATTCATTTGGGTTCGCTGCGACCAATGCATCATGTGCACGGCGGTTGTTGCGGCGCGATTTGGAGACTTTATTCTGCTGGACTGCCATGTCGCAACCTTACGTATATTCGAGGGGAATCTTTCCCCGGTTTCGTTCATTTAAACGGGCACCTAAGCCATCAGGCGGGCCCTGTCGAGTGGTATATCAAAGAGGCCGCGAACATACTGCGATTCTTTGATTTCGCAACCCCTTTGTCAAAGGGTCAGTTTTCATCATCAGAAGCCTTGTTTGCAAGGCTATCGCGCAGTGCACCCAGACCGGCGAAAGGGCGCGCTTCTTCGTCAGTCATTGCGGCCTTTCCTGGTTCAGTAAACACGGCTTCGCCGAGGTCAGCGGACTCAGCACGTGGAAACGGAGGAATTGAAAGCGATAAAGCCTCTTTCATTAGGACAATGAGGTCTAGCGTTTCGGGTGTTAACTCTACGCTGTCATCCTCTGGCATTTCAATTTCTGACGCGTCAACTTCGGGCATTTCTGCCAAAAATAGGCGCGACACTTGCTCATCTAACCGTGTTTGAACAGGTTCAAGCGTAACAACGCAATCTTGGGTGATGCTTGCTCCTAAATCAGCCGTAAGTTCCCAGTCACGTTTGCCACGGCTTTCAATTTTACCGGAAAAGCGCAGTTTGCGAATTTGCGGCACTTGAAGTTCGGCGGCGATGTCGCGTCGCTGGCCAGCGTCAAAGTCAAACTCAAAGTAAGTTGGTTTGTTTTGTGATAGATCTGCGATGCGCAGAAGAGTGCTTGCGTGTTTTGGCACCAGATGTTCCATTCTTGAACAAAGAGGTTGGCGGATGTAAACCTCGTTAAAAGGCGTGTAACGTCAAGGCAAGAGGGCAGGTGGGCAATCATGAAACAAGGTATCACACTTGTGGGTCGGCGCATTGCGCTATTTTTGACGTTGTCATTCGTGATCGCATGTACCCCATTCATCAAGAACCACGGATATATCCCTCCAGAGGAGGATCTTGCCCGGATCGTAGTTGGGCAAGATACGCGCACAAGCGTTCAAACATTAGTTGGCCCGCCGACGTCTGGCGGCATCCTAAATAGCAGCGGTTTTTACTATGTAGGCAGTAAGTTCCGCACAATCGGTGGCTTTGAGCCTAAGGAAATAGCACGTGAAATTGTCGCGATCAGTTTTGATAGCTCTGACGTCGTCACCAATATCGAACGCTTTGGCCTCGAAGACGGTCAGGTCGTTGCCTTGTCGCGTCGCGTGACAGAAACCGGCATTGCCGACACGACATTCCTAAGCCAGCTCTTTGGAAGCATCGGTCGTTTCGACGCCGGGTCATTTGTCGGGTCAAACTGATATCGCGATTTAGGTGTTGGCCAGGATTAGCCAGCCAGCAAACACGGCCTCGACAGCAAAGTAGATAAAGCCTTTGGGGAAAGGTGGCTTGTCGACGATCATGGATACCAATCGACCGACCGCCGCGCCGACATAAGCGACACCCATCATATAATATGCTTCAGCTGTCCCAAGAACTAAGCATCCAAGGCCCAATGCAACGAATAAACATCCGACAGATGCGCGGATTTCGCTAAGACCCATCGTGGAGCCATCGGTTTTGAGGTTTAGTGCCCCCATCGTAAAGCGCGGTGCGAGGAAGCCAAAGCACCCAAGCGCAATGGTCATAAGAGCGACTGCGATATTAATGTAGTCCATAGTGCGTATCCTTGTTTAAGGGTGTTACGCCTCAGGTGTCGTTTTGGACGTATTCTGTTTGGCACGTGCTTCGAAAACGCTTTGAGCAAGCTCATTCGTGTAGATCGCAAGCTGATCCAAAAGGTCTTCAACTGTTTTACCATCGCTCGCTTCAAGTGCGTCGGCAATGTCTGTGTGAAGTTTCACAATTCGTTCGCGAGAACGGGCTGAAAAAGTGATCATGTTCATGAGCGGCTGCATCGCTTCAACGGCGCCAGCCAATTGGTACGACAGGACCGGATTGCCAGCCGCATCAACCAGTGCGCGGTGAAATGCGACGTCCGAGGCACAAAAGGATTCATCTGATAGACCCGGTTGCGCCTGTCGGTGCGCTTCTGCGCGCATAGTAGCGAGATGATCCGCGTTCCGGCGGGTGGCTGCAAGCCGAGCGCAAGAACGTTCTAATGAATATCGCGCTTCACATGCTGTTGGAAAGCTCACAGCATTCATGGACAGCAACAATGTCGATGTCGTGATCTGTTGGCCATAAGCGTCGGGGTAGGTCAGTTTATTGACGAAAGCGCCACCAGTGGCACCGCGCTGTGTGCGGATCAACGACTGCGCACCAAGCCGTTTCAAAGCTTCGCGCACCGTTGGGCGTGATACGCCGAATTGATCTGATAATTCTGACTCTGAGGGGAGGCGTTCATCAACGCGAAGGTCGCCGGAAATAATGGCGTCTCGTATCGCGCTGGCGATCTGCGCCGATAAATCGGCATTGCTATCTGGATCAATTTTCATTTGTCAGACATTTAAATGTCTGACATATAAAAATGCAAGACCTGAGTCGCACTTTGGGAGATGTCGTGACCCATATTCTAAGAACATCACTCTGGCTTTCCTTCTTTGCTGCGATCCTCGCGGCATGGTGGATGATATATGTGATGAGCGTTGATATGGATGTCGATTGGATCGGGCGCCCTGGCCCGATGGGCGAGGCGATGCGTCAAATGGACCCGCGGATGCCTATGTACATGCCGATGGCCAATTTTGGACCGTTATTCTGGATGTGGGCTATTATGATGGCGGCGATGATGTTGCCAACAATGGTCCCAACGTTGCGCGCCTACGAAGACCTGATGCAAAGCGCGAATGGCACGCGGGCAGGGTGGTTGGGTGTTGTGTTTGGTTATTTTATTGTTTGGATAGGCTTCGCCGGAATTATTACGAGCATTCAATTGGCCCTGCTGTTTGGTGGCTGGGTCGATATGCTCGGGATTGCCACTAATGTTTGGCTATCGGTTGTGTTGCTGATTGTTGTTGGATTGTTCCAATTCACCCATGCCAAAGAGGTGTGTCACGGCGTGTGTCACAGCCCGATGAACTACTTCTTGACGCGTTGGAAAACTGGTTTTTACGGGGGCCTGAGAATGGGGCTTGGGCTGGGCGCGTTCTGCGTCGGCTGTTGCTGGGGATTTATGGCACTTGGGTTCGTTGGTGGGGTGATGAGCCTACTTTGGATGGGCGCTGCAACCTTCTTTATGGTGTTAGAAAAGTTACCACAGATTGGGTATCGTATTACGAAGCCGCTGGGTTTTGGATTGATCCTTGGTGGGATCGCACTGGCCGTTAGGTCAATTTAGGAAAGGTCGTTAAATGGCTGATAAAAAACGTGAACCTGCGGATCGCATCCGTATTTCGCAGCGTATTGATCAACGCATGGACAACAATCCATTGCGCCGGAAAAAGCGCCCTACAGATTGGGCGATTAAGGGCGAGCTGTTTCTGAACTGTTCTTGTACAGTTTTTTGTCCTTGCGTCGTGTCTTTGGGTGCGCACCCTCCGACCGAAGGTCATTGCCATGCATGGATGGCAATTGCGATTGACGAAGGGCACTTTGAAGGTGAAGACCTTAGCGGTCTGAATGTCGGTCTATTGGTCGATATTCCGGGTCGTATGGGCGAAGGAAATTGGCGTGTTGCGGCTTATGTTGATGAGCGATCAACACAGAAAGCGTACAACGGCATCCTCAAGATCTTCAGTGGTGAAGCCGGCGGAACTACTGGTCTTTTCACGATGCTCGTCAGCGAAATAATTGGCGCAGAACGCGAAAAGGTCGACATCGTACGCGATGGGAAAAAGCGCGGTCTCTATATCGGTCGTAAGATCGCTGGTGAGATTGAAATGATTGACGGGGCGGACCCTGATCATCCTGTTATGGTTTCAAACTCCAAGTACTGGATGGGACCAGATATTATCGCAGCACGTGGGATAAAATCGCGTGTCCGCGATTACGGTCGCATCTGGGATTTCGGCGGAAAATCAGCTGAGATTTGTCCAATCGATTGGCACGGTCCAAACCCTTAAAACCTTAAATATTGGAGAGACATATGGCGTCGATTTCCTACTCTCGTCGCTTGCGCCGCACACCATTTTCCGATGGGGTCGAGGCGGCTGGCGTAAAGGCATACACCGTCTACAATCGGATGCTGTTGCCAACAGTTTTCAGGTCCCCACAAGAGGATTATCACCACCTAAAAAACGCCGTTCAGGTTTGGGATGTATCTGTGGAACGGCAGGTTGAGCTGCGCGGGCCGGATGCAGCGCGTCTTATGCAAATGCTAACACCGCGTGACCTGCGTGGGATGTTGGCCGGTCAGTGTTTCTATGTCCCGATTGTTGATGAAACGGGCGGCATGTTAAATGATCCGGTCGCATTGAAGCTCAGCGAGGACCGTTGGTGGGTTTCAATAGCTGATAGTGATTTACTGTTTTGGATCAAAGCATTGGCATACGGTTACCGTCTTGATGTGCTGATCGATGAGCCTGATGTATCGCCTTTGGCAGTACAGGGCCCGCTCGCCGAAGACCTCATGGAACGTGTTTTTGGAGACGGTATCAGAGCAATCAAATTCTTCCGCTTTGGTTGGTTTGACTTTGAGGGGCATAGCTTTGTCATCGCGCGCTCTGGCTATTCTAAGCAAGGCGGGTTTGAGATCTATGTTGATGGGCATCAAAATGGGATGCCGCTTTGGAATGCATTGATGGAGGCCGGTAAAGACCTCGATGTATTTGCGGGCTGCCCGAATTTGATCGAACGTATCGAAGGTGGCTTGCTGTCATATGGGAATGATATGACCCGTGATAACACCCCGCATGAGTGTGGATTGGGACGGTTTTGTTCGACACAGACAGCAATTGGTTGTGTTGGTCGTGACGCGTTGCTTCGCGTCGCAAAAGAGGGACCGACGCAACAGGTGCGCGCCATCGAGATCGAAGGTGATTTCGGAGCATGTGACCGCGTTTGGCCATTGATGGCAGGATCAAAACGCGTTGGCCAAGTTACGTCTGCGGCTCAGTCACCGGATTTTAAAACGGGTGTTGCGATCGGAATGGTCAAGATGACGCATTGGGACGCGGGAACTGAACTAGAAGTGGCGACGCCGGACGGCAACTTTGCCGCTCGGGTGCATGAAGAATTTTGGATTTAGGCGCATTTAGTTAGTTTCAGGAGCCTCCGGCGGAGGTATTTGCGGCTAGAAGAAAATGCGTGGGAAAAGGAGAGAGACAATGTTTAAGGCCTTGGTTGTAGAAAAAGAAGGTGACGAAAAGCCTGTCGCGTCAGTCCAAGACGTGTCTTTAGATCAGCTTCCCGCAGGGGATGTGACTGTTGCCGTTGAGTACTCAACGGTGAACTACAAAGATGGTCTGTGCATTGGACCCGGCGGTGGTTTGGTTCGCAACTACCCGCATATTCCTGGAATTGACTTTTCAGGAACGGTCGAAGCCTCTGATGACGAACGCTACAAGCCCGGCGACAAGGTCGTCCTGACCGGTTGGCGTGTTGGCGAAGCCCATTGGGGTGGATACTCGCAAAAAGCGCGTGTGAAAGCGGATTGGCTGGTGCCGTTGCCAGAGGGTTTGGACACAAGGCAAGCGATGGCCGTTGGGACCGCTGGGTTCACTGCGATGTTGGCTGTAATGGCGCTGGAAGATCATGGGATCAAAGATGGCCCGGTTTTGGTCACAGGCGCTGCTGGTGGTGTTGGATCTGTTGCCACTGCCATTTTGGCGAACCTTGGGCACGACGTTGCTGCCGTGACTGGGCGTCCGGAAACAGCCGATTACTTGACCAGTCTCGGTGCAACTCAGATCGTTGCACGCGAAGAGTTGAACGAGACCACAAAACGGCCCCTTGAGGCTGAAGCTTGGGGCGGATGCGTGGATGCCGTCGGTGGCGATATGCTGGCACGCGTTCTTGGTCAGATGAAGTACGGCGCTTCAGTTTCGGCAGTTGGTTTGGCTGGCGGCGCTGGTTTGCCGGCAACCGTGATCCCGTTCTTGTTACGTGGTGTGAACCTTTTAGGGATCGATTCCGTGATGCAGCCATTCGACAATCGCCAACGCGCCTGGCAGCGGATCGCAAACGATCTGCCAATGGATAAGTTGGAAGCAATGGTGCAGCCCGCGGTTTTGTCAGACCTTCCGATTCTCGGCAAAGATATCCTAAAGGGGCAAGTTCAAGGGCGCATCGTCGTTGATGTGAATGCCTAACTGAATATTGAGTGCGTTAGTCTCATTTCTGCTATATCTTGTGTCGGTGGCGCAGAAATACCCCACGGTTTGTCGTGAATGGTGACCGATTGTCGCAGTTAGTCGTTGGGATAATTTGATGTTCTGTTAGACTAAATGCACAAAAAATAATCAACAGGGACATGAAAATGGCTATGAAACCTCCCCTTAGGGACCTTCCTATTGAAACCGCGGACGGCGGTTTTTACGATGGTTTCAACACTATCGTTACGGTTGGATCGAAAGTTCTAATCGGTCTACTTGTCATTTGGGCTGCGGTCTGGTCAGAGGCGGCCGGTAACGCACTAAATGCGATCCGTTCGACAATCGATGCAAATACCGGGGCTTGGTATATGTATGCGATGACCTTCTTCATCGTTGTTTGTTTGGCACTGGCCATTTGGCCATCTGTCGGAAGCACAAAATTGGGACGTCCGGATGACAAGCCGGAATTTTCAAGTTTCTCTTGGTTCTCGATGATGTTTGGTGCCGGTATCGGTATCGGCATGTTGACCTTTGCGACTGCGGAACCAATCTACCACTTCGCGACGAACCCTGATGTGATCCAGGGCAACTCCACGGCAAGCTCTGCCGACAACGTCCGCGCGGCTTACCAGTGGTCATTCCTTCACTGGGGTTTCTCTGCATGGGGATGTTACGCGATCGTTGGCCTGACACTCGCATTCTTTAGCTACAGCCGTGGATTGCCACTGACGATCCGCTCGGGTTTGACGCCGCTTTTTGGTAACGCATTGTCTGGTCCTTTGGGTCACATCATTGATATCGTATCCGTGATTGCAACGATCTTGGGTGTGTCCGTGACAATCGGTTACGGCGTTTCGCAATTCGCATCTGGTGTGTTCAACATCACTGGCATGGGCTGGTTAATGGGCGAAGATGGTGCACCAACTGTTGCGGCGATGCTCGTTGCTTTGGCAGTTGTGATGTTCTGCTCAACGCTGTCCGCTTTATCAGGTGTTGGTAAAGGCATTAAATGGCTATCTAACATCAACATGGGGCTTAGCTTCTTTATCCTCGCATTCTTCTTGATCTTCGGTTCAACCCTATTCGCATTCAAAGCTCTGTTCGTTGGTATGTGGGACTATGTCACTGCGCTTCCAGCAATGTCTTTGACAGTGTGGAAAGGTGACGGAGTTGAGGGCAGTGAAGCAAGCGCTTTGGCCGGTTGGCAGGGTGGCTGGACCATCTTCTACTGGGCTTGGTGGATTGCATTTGCGCCATTCGTTGGTCTGTTCCTAGCGCGTATTTCCAAGGGCCGTACGGTTCGTGAATATGTTCTGGGTGCGATGATTGTTCCATCAATCATGTGCTTCGTTTGGTTCGCCTTTGCAGGTGGTACAGCGATTGACCTTTCATTGAATGGTGATGCAGGCGATGCGATCACTGGTGCAGGTCAATCAAGCCAGCTGTTTGCGATGATTAACTTCATGTTGTCGCCAGCGCTTGCAACATTGATGTCCATCATCATCGTGATCTTGCTTTTGACCTATCTCGTGACGTCTGCTGACTCGGCCGTGTTGATCATCAACACGATTGCTGCTGCAGGTGACGAAAGCCAGAAGGGCCGCATTCACATCATCGTTTGGGGTATTATCCTGACGTTGGTGATCGGCGTTCTGCTCTTTGCGGGTGGTCTTGGTGCGATCAACACTGCGATGATCATCGGCGCACTACCGTTCTCGGTCGTAATGGTGCTCATGGGTATCTCGCTTGTGAAAGCGCTGTATCGTGACAGCAAACGTGCTGCAGAAGGCAGCGCTGCTGGACCTGCTGAATAAGCACGATCAAACTTGAATTTAGAGGGCCCCGGTGCTTGCGCATCGGGGCTTTTTTCGTATCACTGGTCGAATGACTTTAGATATCGACTGGGTTCGTGCCCAATTTCCCGCTTTTGACGTGCCTGCGCTGCAAGGGCAGGCTTTTTTTGAAAATGCTGGTGGTTCGTATACCTGCCGTCAGGTGATTGATCGGTTGCAGCGGTTTTACACGGAACGCAAAGTTCAGCCCTATGCCCCATACGATGCTTCAACATTGGGTGGGAACGAGATGGATGAAGCACAGCGTCGATTGGCCGAGATGCTAGGTGTTGCGACGCATGAGGTGTCGTTTGGACCTTCTACGACGCAGAATACTTACGTTTTGTCGCAGGCCGTCAAAGCGTGGTTGAAACCGGGTGAAAAAATCATCGTCACAAATCAGGATCATGAGGCAAACTCTGGTCCTTGGCGCCGTTTGGCCGAAGCCGGGTTCGAAGTGCTTGAATGGCAGATTGATCCCGATACAGGTCTTTTGGATGCCGAAGATCTGAGCCAACTCTTGGACGATGACGTCAAGCTCGTTGTATTTCCGCATTGTTCGAATGTGGTTGGTGCATTGAATGACGTCGCGGGTCTTACTGCGATCGCCCATTCCGCTGGTGCGCGGGTATGTGTGGACGCCGTTAGCTATGCGCCCCATGGGTTTGTAGACGTTGGGGCATTGGGGCCTGATGTCTACCTGTTCAGTGCTTATAAAACTTATGGACCGCACCAGGGTATTATGGTGATCCGAGAAGACTTTGGGATGGAGCTTCCCAATCAAGGCCATTTCTTTAATGCCGACCTGTTGGATAAGCGCTTTACACCGGCTGGTCCCGATCACGCGCAAGTAGCCGCTTGTGCTGGTATGGCTGATTACATGGATGCGCTTTCGTTGCACCATGGAGGGAAGGCGGGCGCTGAGGGCGCACGTACTGCGCATAGTCTAATGCGAAAGGCCGAAATTGAAAGATTGCAACCGCTCTTAGACTACGTAAGTGCAAAGAACTCGGTGCGTGTAATAGGGCCAACAGACGCAAAGCTGCGGGCGCCGACGGTCGCACTTCAAATCAATGGAACTCCAGAAGAGTGTGCTGCAAGGCTCTCTAGGCATGGGATCATGGCAGGCGGCGGCGACTTTTACGCGGTGCGTCCATTGAAGGCGATGGGTGTTGATCCCCATATCGGTGTCCTGCGATTGTCGTTTACGCACTATACTTCATCCGCGGAAGTCGACCAATTAATTGAGGCATTGGACGCCGAGCTTTAGCCGTCATATTTCGCATTAAGTGTGTGTCTTTCGCTTTAGCCCTTGAAAGACCGCAACAGGGGCTACCTCTGATCAAAGAGGGAAAAGAATGAACACATCTACGCCCATATTGGTGTGGTTCCGCCGGGATCTACGCCTTTCTGATCATCCTGCTTTGACCGCTGCTGTCAAAACAGGGCGACCTGTTATCCCTGTGTTTATTTACGACGAAGTTGCGGCGACATACGGTGCGGCTCAAAAATTTAGGCTTGGGTTATCGCTCGCTTCGCTAGCAGGCGATTTGCGTAACAAGGGCAGTGTTCTGATCCTCCGAAAAGGAAGCGCTCTGGAAACGTTGAGAACGCTGATCTCTGAAACAGGTGCAACTGACGTATATTGGAGCCGTGCCTATGATCCGGTTTGCAAGACACGCGATACACATTTGAAAGCCGCGTTGATTAATGATGGTGTCAATGCGCAAAGTTTCGTAGGTCATTTGTTGTTCGAACCGTGGACAGTCGAAACGAAAACTGGTGGGTTCTATCGCGTCTATACGCCGATGTGGCGAACTGTGCGCGACCGAGATGTGTCGGATGTGTTACCCGCGCCTGCGTCGATCCCTGCACCTGCAGAATGTCCAAGTACTGATGTCTTGGAAGATTGGGCATTAGATGCAGCGATGAACAGAGGCGCTACCGTCATGCTTCCGCATTGCTGCGTTGGTGAGGCTGCTGCTGCGAACCGTTTGGACGAGTTCATCGAAAGTCGCGTGGCTGGGTACAAAGATAACCGAGATTTTCCGGGTCTGAATGGGACCAGTGGTTTGTCAGAAAATCTCACTTTCGGCGAGATAAGCCCAAGAAGCTGTTGGCATGCAGGATGGGCTGCGTTGCGACGTGGCGCGGATCAGGCAGAGATCTTCTTGAAAGAGCTGGTCTGGCGCGAATTTGCGTATCATCTCGCCTTTCATACACCTCATATTACGACAGAGAATTGGCGGCCTGAGTGGAACGCGTTTCCTTGGAACACAGATGAAGATCATCCGCATGTCATCGCGTGGAAACAGGGACGTACAGGAATCCCTTTTGTCGATGCCGCGATGCGACAGTTGTACGTGACAGGTGTCATGCACAATCGCGCGCGGATGATCGTTGCGTCCTATTTGACCAAGAATCTGATGAGCCACTGGAAAATCGGTGAGAAATGGTTTGCCGATTGCCTGATCGATTGGGATCCAGCAAGCAATGCGATGGGGTGGCAGTGGGCGGCAGGATCTGGTCCTGATGCCGCACCATATTTCCGAGTCTTCAACCCGATTACCCAGCTAGAAAAATTTGACCGGGAAGGCGTGTATCAAAAGCGTTGGATTGCAGAAGGTTTTGGAGACCCGAGCGAGACGGCATTGGCATACTTTGATGCGATACCGAAGAGCTGGCGTCTGACTCCGAGCGATAAATATCCAGAACCGATCGTCACCCCACAACGAGGGCGGGAATTGGCGTTGGCTGCATACGCCGCGCGTGAAAAGCCTGCTGATCAAAGTTGATGAAGTTACGTGACTAAACACGTGACTCTTTCAAAACAAACATTAATCTATTCTGTGCGCGAAAGCGGGTTAAGGGAGTGACCAATGATTTACACGTCGACCGAAGGGCAAAAAGATTTGCCTCGTTACTTTAAACCGGTCTTCGAAAAGATAAAAAACGTTGAAAAAGGGCGTTTGGATATCGTTTTGGAAGATGGGCGACGGTTTCGCATCGAGGGCGACGAACCTGGTCACGTGGCTGAAATCTATATTCATCACCCAGATGTTTTTGCGCGCACAATCCGAGAAGGTGACATGGGTTTTTGTGACGCTTACCTTGAAGGCCAGTGGTCTACACCGGATCTGATGGCCTTTATGGACATGGTACATGACGGCGCCGAAGACATGTACGACGGTTTCCCGGGGCAAGCCCTCGTTCAAGCCTATGAACGCCTTCGGTTTTGGTTGCAGAGCAATTCAAAGCGACAAGCGAAGAAGAATATCAGCTATCACTATGACCTCGGTAATGATTTTTACGGCCTTTGGTTAGACGAAACGATGACTTACTCATCCGCTAAATTTGAGTCTGGCCAAGAGAGCTTGGAAACCGCTCAAACGCGAAAATACGCGAGCATGGTTGATGAAATGGGCGCGCAACCGGGTGATCACATCCTAGAGATTGGATGCGGCTGGGGTGGTTTTGCAGAATATGCTGCTAAAGAACGTGGCCTGAAGGTAACCTGCCTTACGATAAGTCAGGAACAGTTCAATTATGCCGTCGAACGCATTGAAAAAGCGGGCCTATCCGATCAGGTGACGTTCAAAATGCAAGATTACCGTGATGAAACGGGCGTTTATGACGGGATCGCAAGCATCGAGATGTTTGAGGCTGTCGGTCAAAAATATTGGCCAGCGTACTTTGACACTGTCCGTGAACGGCTAAAGCCGGGAAAGCAAGCAACCTTGCAAATAATCACGGTCGCCGAGCATCGGTGGGAAGCGTATATTGCGCGCCCAGATTTCATCCAGAAGTATATTTTTCCCGGTGGTATGTTGCCGAGCCCATCAAAATTGAAAGAGGCCGTCGAAAACGGTGGCCTCAAGTTTGTTAAATCGATTGAATTTGGTGAGAGCTATAGCCAGACTCTGCGGCGTTGGCATGAAACATTCAACGAAAAATGGGATCAGGTCGCGGAAATGGGTTTTGACGATCGTTTTAAGCGGATGTGGAACTTTTACCTAACCTCTTGCGCCGGAACCTTTCATAGCGGAAACTGTGATGTAACCCAGATCACGGTCAGTAGACCAAGCTAAGAACTGGGACCTGGGCGATGAGCAGGAGGATCTGAGTATGCCGACTATTGGGCGCCTCACAGGGGCAATTTGTTTTGGTGCGCTTGGCGTTTATCTCGCATCGCTGACGTCTGTTCTTTTTGATGATGGTACCATGCCTTGGTATTGGACATTGCTGTGCGGGGCATCTGGTGTCTGGTCTGGGTGGTTCTTTGTTGGGAAACGCGTAGGGAATGGCCTCGGCGGTGCTGTTGGCAACGGTATCACCGGCGCGTTGGCGTTGGCTTTCTGGGCACTTTTCGTTTTGTCATTTGTTGAAATGATCACAAGGTCGATGCGTCGCACCTATGATGGCCCGCTCGAAGCTATCGTCGGGATATTCGAATTGATGGTACAATACGCGGTTCAATTCGGGATATCTGAGGTGATTACGACTGCTTTGATCGGCGGCATTGTGTGCGGTTTGATTACGGAATTCATGGGACGCCGCTTTCCATAGGCTGCTGGTGCAATTGAATAGGAACAGCGACTATTGCGTTCGAATTTTAGCGACCATAAAGACCCATAAACTAAAAAAGATCGGTGCTTTGAATGACAATTAAATCGAATCTCGCGGATGCAGTGGGTAACACGCCCTTGATCCGTTTACGTGCAGCATCAGAGGCTACAGGTTGCGAAATTCTCGGCAAAGCTGAATTCTTAAACCCAGGGCAGTCAGTCAAAGATCGCGCAGCACTTTTTATCATCAATGACGCGATCGCAAACGGTTCGTTAAAGCCCGGCGGCACAATCGTTGAGGGCACAGCGGGTAACACCGGTATTGGCCTAGCGCTTGTAGGTGCTTCTATGGGATTCAAGACAGTAATTGTGATCCCGGAAACTCAATCAGAAGAAAAGAAGGATATGATCCGGCTGGCCGGCGCCGAGTTGGTGCAAGTTCCAGCAAAACCGTATCGGGATCCGAATAACTATATCAAGTACTCTCAAAGACTTGCGAAAGAGCTAAATAAAACTGAACCCAATGGTGCGGTTTGGGCCAATCAATTCGACAACGTTGCAAATCGGCAAGCTCATATCGAAACCACGGGCCCCGAAGTCTGGGAACAAACCAATGGCAAGATAGACGGTTTCATCTGTGCGGCTGGTTCTGGGGGAACCGTGTCTGGGATGGCCGCTTACCTTCAGCCCAAGGGAGTGAAAGTTGGTTTAGCAGATCCAGACGGAGCAGCGCTCTATAGCTATTATAAGACCGGCGAACTCGCATCATCTGGGAGTTCAATCACTGAAGGGATTGGACAAGGTCGGATCACCGCCAATCTTGAAGGGTTTAAACCAGATTACGTTTGCAACATTTCAGATAGTGAGGCGTTGACGGTCGTATTCGATCTTTTGGAGAATGAGGGTCTGGTTATGGGCGGCTCGACCGGCGTAAATATTGCTGGTGCCATCAGCATGGCGAAAGAAATGGGCCCCGGGCACACAATCGTAACAATCCTTTGCGATTATGGAACGCGGTACCAATCCAAGATCTTTAATGCTGATTTCTTGCGCAGTAAAAACCTGCCGATTCCAAAATTTTTGGCGAAAGAAATTTCAAATATTCCCGCGGTATTCGAGGACGTCTGAGTATGTCCTTTGCCATCCGCAAGCTGATACTCTGTATCGTCTTGTTTTTTGCTCCGTCCGCATTTGCACAAGACCAAGACGCGGCTTGGGTCAGCGTCGCTGAGCGGGCAGAGAATGCGGTCTCCAACCAGAATACGTCTCTATTTGCCTTTACAAGAATCCGTCAACAGCTGTTGATCTGGCGAGATACTTTTGCTGCGGATCGCGACATGAATTCTGGCCGTATTGCGACACTGGATGCGCAGATATCTGCCTTGTCGGTTTCCGAAGAATCGCCAGAAAATATGCAAATTGAATCGCGCCGCACAGCGTTGATTGAGCAACGCGCAATTGCCTTTGCGCCGATCGCACTTGCCTCAGAAGCGTTTCATCGCGCCGATGGGCTCATTCGCGAGACGGACGCACGTATTTCAGCGTTGGAGCGAGCTGCGTTAACGACCCGTGGTGCCACACCATTGAATCCGCTTTATTGGGGACCGGCGATCCAGGCGTTTTGGCAATCTCTTACGAATGTGAGTGCTGAGACTGCTGCGAGTATTGGATCAGATGTTGAGAACGGTGCGTTGATCCGGAATGGGCCCAGCGGCCTATTGCTGGTACTCATAGCACTCGGCTTGCTGCATCAGTCAGGGCGTCGGCTAGCACTCTGGCGCGACACTTTGAATGAACGCGCATCGCGCTGGTTTACGGTTCAGGATTTTCTGATTTCATTGGCCAGATTGATTGCGCCGTTGATTGGGATAACGATCCTGGCATTTGGTATCCAGCGTCTCGGCGTTTTGGGTGCCAATGGGGTAGGATTGCTTACGGTGGCCTGGCAGGCGGGCGCGGTCTTGGTGATCGCAAGTTGGCTCACAAGAACGTTCTTTCCATTGACCCAAGAGGCTGGACCTTTGGGTTTTGATCATACCAATCGACCTGCTTTGCGTCGAAATGCGTTCTATCTTGGGGTTGGTATTGCGTTAATTGTTACGATTGAAGGGCTCATGCAGTTGGTCGATGCGCCGGCCATTTCGACTGGGGTTTTACTCTTTCCGTTGAATGTCGTGATGGGCGTTGTTCTTTTTCGCTTTGGACGATTGTTGCTGAATACACGGCCAACTGGCGAGAACGCAGATAACACGGGCGGCAGACGTCGTTTGATTGGGTTTGCAGCGATGGTGGTTGCGATCGCAACTCCGGTCTTGACGGGACTTGGATACGCCTCTGCCTCTAATGCGCTCTTTGTCCCATTTGTCCTTTCATTGGGGCTGATCGGTATTTTGATGCTGCTTTTGCAGTTGATAAATACCTCTTGGTCATTGGTAAGGGGCGGGCAGGACGATGAGCGCGGTCCGTTGGCACCGGTCTTGATTGGGATTGCTTTGATTTTACTGGCTTCACCAGTCTTTGCGATGATTTGGGGCGCAGGAACAACGGATTTGGCTGAAATTTGGTCACGATTTAAGACCGGTTTCACGATTGGTGAGACAACATTGTCCCCCAGTGACTTTCTTACGTTTCTTGTTCTGTTCGCCGTTGGCTACCTGCTAACGCGGTTTGTTCAGAGTTCGCTACGCTCAACGATTCTACCGCGCACGAAACTTGATCTAGGCGGGCGGAACGCCGTCGTTGCTGGGGTTGGGTATGTTGGGATAATCTTGAGCGCAGTCATTGCAATTACCAGTGCCGGGATCGATTTGTCGAACCTTGCTTTGGTCGCGGGTGCACTATCTGTTGGGATCGGTTTTGGCCTTCAAAACATTGTATCAAACTTTGTTTCGGGGATCATTTTGCTCATTGAGCGACCAGTGGGCGAAGGTGATTGGATCGAAGTAAACGGCCAGATGGGTTATGTACGGAGTATCTCAGTGCGTTCAACGCGCATCGAGACGTTTGACAGAACTGATGTCATTATTCCAAACGCTGATTTGGTTAGCGGACAAGTCACGAACTGGACTCGTGGAAACTCGGTTGGTCGTTTGATTATTCCAATTGGCGTTGCCTATGGTTCGGACGTTGAACAAGTTAAAGAGATCCTTAAAGACATTGCGATGGGGCACCCGATGGTTCTGCACAGTCCTGAGCCAGCAATTCTCTTTCAAAATTTTGGTGCGAGTTCGCTTGATTTTGAAATTCGCGCAATCCTGCGCGATGTGAACTTTATGCTGAGTGTGAAATCGGAAATTAACACCGAGATAGCTGTGCGGTTTTCAAATGCGCAGATTGAAATCCCGTTCCCGCAGCAAGATATCTGGGTCCGCCAGATGCCAATTGCTGATGCCGGTTCTTCAGGTGGTGACACATGACCAAGCGTCTGTTTCTGGAAGACAGCTATCTACGAGAAACCGGAGCGACGGTTACTGCCCACACAGACGAGGGTGGTATCGTGTTGGACGCGACGATATTCTACCCAACGGGTGGTGGGCAGCCTGGCGATAGCGGTGTCTTGAATTGGGACCAATCTTCAATTGAGATTGCGACAACCGTTAAAGCTGCGGACAATACGATTGCATTGGTTCCAGCAGAACCTACGCGTTTGCCAGCAATTGGGACTGTTCTGACGCAACATTTGCATTGGGAAAGACGTTACAAGCACATGCGTATTCATACCGCTTTGCATCTGCTTTCAGTCGTAATCCCGTTGCCAGTGACTGGCGGCGCTATCAATGCAGAGAAGGGTCGGCTCGATTTCGATATGCCAACAGCGCCTGCAAACAAAGATGTACTGACTGAAACGCTCAATCGATTGATCGCGTGTGACTTTGCAATTACTGAGGAGTGGATCAGCGAGGCTGAGCTAAATGCTCAGCCATCATTGGTAAAAACAATGTCCGTCAGCCCGCCGCGCGGGGCTGGAAAAATCAGACTAATTAGGATCGGGCAGGGCGAAAACACAGCCGATCTACAACCTTGCGGCGGGACGCACGTTGCCACGACATCTGAGGTTGGACGCGTGAAAATCGGAAAGATCGAAAAAAAGGGCAAGCAAAATCGGCGCGTCCAATTATTGCTGGATTGATTATGCGTTCTTTCTTTTTCGCTCTAATTGTCTTTGCGTTTACTGGGACTCCCTCGCATGCGAAAATGGAAGGCTGTTCAAAAACGCAATCCCAAATGATTAAGATTGCCTTGGCGAGCGCAAAGCGTTTGACAGTTACGGCAGCTGCAAACGTATACGATGATCCAGTTTTTGAGACCTGGTTTGGTAAATATTCGCCAGCCGCAGGTGAAGTCGTGCGCGCCAATTTGAAGAGCATAGCGCGCGCAATTCGAACGGGGGCTGTAACCGCTCGCTGTGGCCGGGTTTCGCGCGACGATTGCGAGATTGGAACCTATGCATATGTGTTCTCTGATGCTGCGTATCTCATAAATCTATGTCCGCCTTTTTTTCAGCAACCGACGATGAAAGATCTTCGCCCCGAGACTGAGCGTGGGAACAATGGAACGCGCGCCGGTACATTGATCCACGAACTCAGCCATTTTCTCGTCGTCGCCGAGACAGAGGACCATTGCTATTCTCGTACCGAGTGTAGTGAGATGGCCGAACGGGATTCTGGTCGTGCCCTCGATAACGCAGACAGTTACCAATATTTTGCAGAAGATATCGCGATCAAGGCGCGCTTATCTGAAAATTGAAATGCCATCATTGTGGGCCTTGCAACACTCGACGGTCACGGCTAAAGACAGCGCCAGTGGACAGGTGGCCGAGTGGTCGAAGGCGCACGCCTGGAAAGTGTGTAGGCGGGAGACCGTCTCCAGGGTTCGAATCCCTGTCTGTCCGCCACCTA
>JBELEI010000003.1:0-129767 GCA_042093895.1 Cognatiyoonia sp.
GAACGCATGTCGATTTCGAGACCGTTCATCAGCTGCCCAAATTCAGGACTGGCCGCCAAAGCGTCGTAGGTTCTCTCAATCGCCGACATGTCAGGATAGGTTACGCCCAGCATGTAACTTCCGAGATCCGAGCCGGTGAATGTTTGTCCCATGCGCATGGTTTGTGCGCCTGATGATTTGAACACGGGCGCGGTCTTGTTGAGCAAATCCAACATCGCGGCCTCTTCCAAGGACCGCCGATGGGCCCTCGTCAACATGAGATACTTTGGCGTGGGTTCAAGCTTTGGCTCGAACTCGATCGGTTTTCCCCGAAATACATTTCGAGAAAAGGGCGCTACAGCATGATCGTTGACCATACGCGAATATGCGGAGGATTGCGGGATCATGTTCATAACGCCCTCAAATCCGTGCAGGTCATCGAAGAACTGAACGAATACCAAAGCCCCGGGATAGCGGCCTGAAATCACGCTGCCATAGGTGACGCGAACCGCACCATTTTGTCGGCAGTCTTGAGCAAAATGTCCCATATCCTCCAAAGCAGCTGACTTGCTTGCTGCAGGGCAAGTGGCGGCCGTGATTGCAATGAAATTTGGTGTCGACATTGGAAAACCTCCAGGTGAGTAGCAAATCCGCCAGGGCTCGGGCGGATTTATACCTAGGTTGACCCCACGCCGATGAGTGGTCTAGTCTTTATGTTAAAGTGGTCTGGGGGCTGATATGCTAGATTCGAAGATCGTCGAAGAAGAGATGTGCCCTATAGGGCTGGCTGGTTACCTACTTGGTGATAAGTGGATTCCGGTAATTCTGCGAGACATCGCATTGTTTGATCGGCGGGGCTTTAACGAGATATTGAAAAATAGTCGTGAAGGTATTTCTTCGGCGACGCTCACATCACGCCTGCAATACATGGTGCAGCTGAACCTTTTACATGTCGAAAAATCAGACGACCATGCACAGAAGAAACTCTATTTCCTCACTGAGGCAGGTATCGCTTTTGTGCCTATCTTGTTTCATTTGGCCAGTTGGACTGCCGAGTTCAGAAATCCTGCACCAGACATTGTTGCACTCACAAGTCCCTTTCATTCAGCGGAGGGTGACTTGAAAAAGAAGCTACTTGATCGGTTGCGCCAGATTCATGTGATGAAGACAATTGAACCAACGCCTTTGTGGTGGCTGGCCGATAATCTGTAGATGCATGGTTATACGCTTTTGCAAAGCGTTGGGGCCAACGTTTATCCAAACACTACGCCCGCCTGGTCCGCCCAAGGCAATCCCGCACACTCGGACAGCTGCATCACGGTCACGGCCGGAACCTCTCGCTCAAACACGAGCCGTTTCAGCACCTCTGGCGCCAAGTAGGCCAACCGCAACTGCCTGCTGACATGGCGCTCTGCGAGGTTCACGGCGATTGCCAGATCGCGTACCGTCCCGAACTCACCCGCTTCCATCCGCCGCCGCCAGGCCCAAGCTCGGCCAATGGCGCGCAGGATATGCGGATCTTGGGTGTTGTCCTCGCTGGGTAGGTAATCAGCGGGCGGCAGGATTTTGGGCCGTCCATTCTTTTTGCGCAGTTTTAGGGGCACAAAAACCTGAATGGTGTCGGGCGCAGCCATCACTCTGCGGCCTCCAGCTGGCGCGGGGTCATCATCTGACGCATGACGCCTGCGATACCATCGGTCCGCATGTCGATGACGATGCCTTCAGCGGTCACTGTAACGCGCCTGACAAGAAGCTGAATGATGCGGGCCTGCTCGCCCGGAAAGAGTTGATCCCAAAGCTTGGGGAAGTGCTTGAGCGCGTCGATAGCGTCCGCCTCGGGGATATCCTCGCGGTCCAGCGCGGCAATAACCTGCGCTGTGGTTTCTGGCGTGCGCAGAACACGGCGGATTTCTGTGACGACGGCGGCCTCGGCGGTATCGGCCGGCAGACGCCTCGGGATACCGTCGTCAGGAGTTTCGCGGTTCTTCAGTAGGTCCATAGATACGTAGTAGCGATACCGACGCGTGCCCTTCTTGGTGCTGGATGGGGTCATGGCCGCGCCGGTGGCGGTGAAGAGCAGCCCCTTCAGCAACGCAGGCGTTTGCGTCCGGCTGTTGTTGGCCCGCTTGCGGGGGCTCTCAATCATGATGTCATGCACCTGTTCCCAGAGCCGCGCGTCGATAATGGCGTCGTGCTCACCGGGATAGGACTTGCCTTTGTGGACTGCCTCGCCACGATAGACGCGATTATTCAGCAGCCGGTAGAGGTAGCCTTTGTCGATCAGTGTACCTTGTTTGTTGCGGAACCCATCGCTGCGCAACGCGCGGGCCAGAACAGTCGCAGATCCTATCTCCACAAAACGTTCAAACACCATGCGGACCTTGGCGGCTTCCTCTTCGTTCACCACCAACTTGCGGTCGACGACATCATATCCAAGTGGCACATAACCGCCCATCCACATGCCTTTCATGCGCGAGGCCTTCACCTTGTCGCGGATGCGCTCGGCGGTGACTTCGCGCTCGAACTGGGCGAAGCTCAGGAGGATGTTCAGCGTCAAGCGACCCATGGACGTCGTGGTGTTGAAGGACTGGGTGACGGAGACGAAGGTCACGCCGTTCCGGTCGAAGACTTCGACCAGCTTGGAAAAGTCCATGAGCGATCGGCTGAGACGGTCGATCTTGTAAACAACGACAACATTGATCAGCCCGTCTTCAATATCCGCCAGCAGCTGCTGCAACCCCGGGCGTTCCAAGGTCCCGCCGGAGATGCCGCCATCATCATATTGGTCTCGCACCAAGGCCCAGCCTTCGGACTTCTGGCTGGCGATATAGGCCTCGCAGGCCTCACGCTGGGCGTGGAGGCTATTGAACTCCTGCTCTAGCCCTTCCTCACTGGATTTGCGGGTGTAGATGGCGCAACGCTGGCGGCGGGGCGGTTTCACGGTCATATCCATCACGCTTCACCCCGCTTGCGTTCCCGCAGCCCGAAGAACCGGTAGCCGTTCCAGCGCGTGCCAGTGATCGCGCGGGCCACCGCCGAGAGCGACTTGTAGCGGCGGCCGTCCCATTCGAAGCCGTCCTTCAGGACTGTGACCGTATGCTCCACCCCGTCCCATTCCCGGATCAGTTTGGTGCCGACCACCGGGTTGCGCGGATCGGCGATCTGGTTCTTGCGAGTCAGGGTGCCGTCGACCTCGTCAGCCAGCAGGTCAAGCATGCGGCGCGTCTCACGATCGGGGCCGCCATAGGTCAGTTCCTGGATGCGATAAGCCAGGCGCCCCTCGAGGAAGGCGCGGCTGTTATTGGGGGCGGCGGTGCCATAGAGCACCTGCCACTCGGCTTTCAGGTCATTCACTGACAGTGTCTTCAGGGCTGCCAAGCGGGCAAGGATGGGTTCGTGTGTTGTCATGCGGATCTCCTGTGAGTTGGACCCGCAGTACCGCTCTGTTCCGGGCGGAAGTGTAGCGAACTATCTCCGCCATCCTCGGATGTTTGGTCGCGCTGGTGGTCGAGCAGGCGAACAAGGCCGGTTGCCAGGAGCGCGTAGAGTTCAGTCCTGCGCTCGTTTGGCGACATCAGGTCGGCATGCAGGGGGTTCGGGCGCTTCATCGTGGTCTCCGTCACTCGCCCGCCAGAAGGTTGCGGGGTCTGAAACGGAAAAGCCTTGCAATCGGCCCGTTTGGGACATGGACTTAAGAAAAGGCTGCCGGATTACCAGAACGCGTCACGTTCCTCGATGTCGGTGAAAAAAAATTCACCATGCCATAGGACGTATCTGACTGGGGGCATTAAATACTTGTTATACGGCTTACGTTTCGTCTGAGTTACATAAGTCTACTTCATGAGACGAATGCGACTTGTGCCCCAGGACACTTGCGTCACCACCCCAGAGACAGATATGTCCGCCTTGCGCATCTTGCGCGAGGCATCGTCAGGCGTCATTTACAGGGCAAGGAGAACACACATGACTGAGCAGAATCAAGTTGAAAACCAGGGCGATGCAACCCAGCCCGTGAAAAAGAAGCGCAAGTCCGCGCTCGCATCCAAGTGGGGCCAAAAGGTAATCGATCAAGGCTACTGTGCCGTGCCATCGTTGCTACTTCGTGCGCAAAAGCGGTTGAAGCTGAACCCATCGGAGTTGGCCGTCTTGTTGCAGATCGTTGATCATTGGTGGGATTCTGACCGCAATCCCTATCCCAGCAAGGCTGAGCTTTCCGATCGTCTCGGGATCGGCGAACGCCAGGTGCAGCGCTACATCGGGAACCTCGAGAAGGAGGGCCTTCTCGAGCGTGTGCCGCACTATGGGTTTTCCGGTGGCCGGGAGAACAACCGGTATGACCTTCAGGGGCTGGTAAAGCGCCTGGCAGAGATCGAGCCGGATTTTCGTGAGGCCCGCGAGCATGGCAAAAAACGGCGTAAAGCTGCCGCTAGGCCAGGCTTGAAGAACCGCCAGAAGTCGAGCGCGACGGCCGACAGCGCCGACTAATCCCGACTAACGTCAATCGACCCCAAGATTTCACCACGGAACAGCGTCTGTCGCTGCTCCGAACAATCCCCCTCGCCCTAATGACGCCAAACCCGAGAAGGAGCGCGACGCATGAACCTCAACTGCAAACCTGGCTACGGCCATCCTAACAAGCGAAACCGCGATCGTAATGACGTGAACGCCCCGGCATTCACGCTCGAGTGGCGGTGCCAGGACTGTGGGAAACTCCTGGGCAAGGGCAATGGTTTCCAGATGCACATCCGCAGGAAGCCTGCCGAATTCCTGGCAAGCTTCCCGATCACTGCGAAGTGTCCCGGCTGTGGCGCGCTCAACGTGATGGACAAGACCTAAGCGCGCGGCAACGCGCGCCCCAAAAATTCCCCGAAAACACAGAGGTGCATGACGCCCTGACTTGGCCACTAAGAGGCGCTGGACGCCCGGCCGTCAGGCAGGCGCCCAATGACCTCAACGTGGCACGGGATCCGTGATCACCTCGTCCGTTCTTCCAGCACGCTGGAATTTCAACGCAACTTTCAAACCATCCGTGGCTCGAGCAAGGCGCTTACGCCTTTCAGAGATCCCGCCGCACTGCTGGATGCACTGCATCACAGCATGGCTCCCTCAGGCCGCAAGAATGCACTGCTGACCGCCTTGGTCGCTGCGTCACAGAGCGAGGGGGCGGCGGCGGATACTGCCTTGACGGTCATGCTATTGGCGCTTTGGCCAGCATTTGACGCAGTCCGACGCAGATCATTGTCGCGCCGACTGGGCACCGTCGAAGACATCACGTCTGAGGTGCTCGCCCGGGCGACCACCGCTATCCGTGATTTGGATCTCCAGCGGGTCACGTGGATCGCGGCGACCATCCAGCGCAACATCGAACGCGATATGATCCGCGCGCGACAGCGTGAAATGCTGTGGGATCGCGAAATCGCTGAAGAATATCGCGTTACTCGCGAAGGTAGCGTCAGCGACACGCCGGCTGCAGCCAGCAAAATTTTGCTCTGCAATGACCTAGTCGAGCTAATCGGTGCGGATGCGGCCCTTGTGATCCGCGTGGCGATAGACGGCTTCACGCAGGCTGAGGCGGCGGCGGAACTCGGCATCCCGATGGAGGCTGCGCGCAAGCGCTACCAGCGCGCAATGAAGCGGCTCCGCTATGCCTTCGAAAAAATCGACTGACCCGATGTCCCATGCGGGCCCGGCCGTTGGCTTTCCCCATTCAGACGCCACCGCGCGTCCCAACCCAAACGGAAAGACGACACGCATGAAACATGATGCCGACTTGCCACTTGAGGATCTGAAACGGCTCCCAGGGCTCTACCGCCGCTGGGAACTGACCGAGGTCTTCGAGCCGCATCGCAACTACCAGATTGAGGATGCCGGTACGCACGCCGACGGCACACCGCTTCTGGCCATCTACGTCAGCGATCCCATCGCCGATGCCCAAGGGGAGGTGCGCTGATGACCCTCCCGATCATTTCTGCAGATGAGCGCCTTGCTCAACGAAAGGGCATCAAGGGGTGCATTTTCGGACGCTCGGGAGAGGGCAAAACCAGCCTTCTTTGGACGTTGAACGCGACGACAACGCTCTTCATGGACCTCGAAGCTGGGGATCTGGCGGTCGAGGGATGGGAGGGTGACACCCTGCGCCCCCGCACCTGGAAAGAGTGCCGCGACTTTGCCGTCTTCATTGGCGGTCCCAACCCGGCGCTGCGCGATGACCAGCCCTATAGCCAGGCGCATTTCGACGAGGTGTGCAGCCGGTATGGTGATCCTGCAAACTTGAAAAAATACCACACGGTCTTCATCGACTCGATCACCGTGGCGGGACGGCTCTGCTTTCAGTGGTGCCGCGGGCAGCCAGAGGCGACATCCGACAAAACGGGCAAGCCCGACATTCGGGGTGCTTACGGCCTGCATGGCCGCGAGATGATCGGATGGCTGACCCATCTTCAGCACACGCGCGGCAAGCACGTCTGGTTTGTCGGCATCCTTGATGAAAAGCTCGATGACTTTAATCGCAAAGTCTTCCAGCCCCAAATCGATGGCGCAAAAACCGGGCTCGAACTGCCGGGCATCGTCGACCAGGTCATCACGCTGGCGGCTATTCCCGATGCGAATGGCCAACTTCAGCGGGCCTTTGTCTGCCAGACACTGAACCCCTGGAGCTATCCGGCCAAGGACCGTTCGGGTCGGCTCGACATGGTCGAAGCCCCGCATCTCGGCAGGCTTATGGAGAAGATCCAGAGCCCCGGCCGGCCCGCGCCTCAGCGCCTGAATTACCCCGGGATCGACATCGAGGTGCCTCCGGCGCCGGTGTCGACCTCTCCCTTTAATCCCAGCACCAACTGAAAGGAGCCGCGCCATGTCCGGACTCTGGAACGACTTCAACTCCGCGCAATCCAACACCAACGTCATCCCGAAGGGCACGCTTGCCAAGGTGCACATGACCCTGCGCCCCGGTGGCTTCGATGATGCGAGCCAGGGGTGGACGGGAGGCTATGCCAAGCGCGGCACCACGGGGTCTGTCTATCTCGACGCCGAGTTCACGGTTCTCGACGGGCCATATGCCAAGCGGAAGATCTGGTCGCTGATCGGACTCTATAGTCCCAACGGCCCGAATTGGGCCAATATGGGGCGCGGCCTGATCCGCGGTATTTTGAACTCCGCGCGGGGCATTTCCGACAAGGACAATTCGCCCGAGGCCCAGGCCAAACGTCGGATCAATGGCTTTGCCGACCTCGATGGGCTGGAGTTCGTGGCCCGCATTGATATCGGCAAGGATACCAAAGGCGAGGACAAGAACGAAATCCGCGCGGCCGTGACACCGGACCACCGGGATTACGCCACGCTGATGGGGGCCATCGCGCCTCAAAATACGGCCCCGTCGGCACCGGGACATACGCATTCGCAGGCCCCCTCCGGCCAGCAGAACACCCAGCCTTCGGCCACCCCCGGCACTGCCGGGCGGCCGAGCTGGGCGTGAGTGCGGGGAGGTAACGGTCATGCGCCTGCGTCCCCGTCAGAAGGCCTTTGTTGAGCGCAGCGTGTCTGCGCTCAACGCCCGCCGCAACACGCTTGGGGTGGCTCCCACCGGTGCGGGCAAGACGATCATGCTCTCGGCGGTCACCGGCGAGAGCATCAAGGATACCGATGCCAAGGTGTGCATTCTGGCCCATCGGGATGAGCTGACAGCGCAGAACCGCGGGAAGTTCGAACGCGTGGTGCCGAATGTCGGCACCTCCGTCGTAGACGCTTATGAGAAGTCCTGGGGCGGCCAGGTCACTTTCGCAATGGTTCCGACCTTGGCGCGGTCCTCGAACCTCGACGGCATGCCGCGTCTGGATCTCCTCGTTATCGATGAGGCACATCATGCGGTCGCGGCAAGTTACCGGCGCATCATCGATCGAGTCCGCGACGCCAATCCAGAAGCGCGCGTGTTTGGCGTGACGGCAACGCCCAATCGGGGTGACCGGAAAGGATTGCGTGAAGTCTTCGATAATGTCGCCGACCAGATCCGCTTGGGAGAATTGATCGCCTCGGGCCATCTCGTGCTGCCGCGCACCTTCGTCATCGACGTCGGCGTGCAGGACGAGCTGAAGTCGGTCCGAAAGACATCCTCGGATTTCGACATGTCCGAGGTTGCCAACATCATGGACCGCGCCCCGGTGACCGAGGAGGTGATCCGCCACTGGAAGGAAAAGGCGGGCGACCGGCAGACGGTGATCTTTTGTTCCACCGTCGAGCATGCGGCGCATGTACGCAACGCCTTCCAGGCCGCAGGCATCTCTGCAGCACTGATCCATGGGGAAATGCCTTCTGAGACCCGCAAGTCCGTCTTGGCTGATTACGCGGGCGGTAAGATCAGGGTCATCGTCAACGTGGCTGTATTGACGGAGGGCTGGGATCACCCGCCCACCTCCTGTGTCGTGTTGCTGCGACCGAGTTCCTACAAGTCCACCATGATCCAGATGGTCGGACGTGGGCTGCGCACGGTCGATCCCGAGGAATTCCCGGGCGTGGTAAAGACCGATTGCGTCGTTCTGGATTTCGGTACCTCGAGCCTGATCCACGGAACGCTGGAGCAGGATGTCGATCTGGACGGGAAGACTAGCTCTGGTGAGGCGCCGAGAAAGGCCTGCCCGTCCTGTGGAGCAGATATTCCTCTGGCCAGCAGCGAATGCCCTATCTGCGGCGATGCCTTCGACGAAGAGGAAAGTGGGCCCGGGATCACAGCAACGCCCCTGTCAGGGTTCCTTATGACTGAGATCGACCTTCTGAAACGCTCAAGTTTCGAATGGGTCGACCTTTTTGACTCCGAGGAAGCGCTCATGGCTACGGGCTTCAACGCCTGGGGCGGCATCTTCTGGTTTGAGGGTCAGTGGTACGCGGTTGGTGGCCGGAAGAACGCGGCGACACGTCTTCTGGGCATCGGGGAACGCTCCGTGTGCCTGGCCCAAGCGGATGACTGGCTGAACGAGCATGAGACCGACGAAAGCGCCTTCAAAACGCGTGGCTGGCTGAACCAGCCCGCCACCGAAAAGCAGCTCAAGTACCTCTCGCCGGAGGCACGGAGCGATTTTGGCCTCACGCGCTACAAAGCCTCGGCTTTGATGACCTTTGGCTTCAACAAGCGCGATATCGGCCGTTTGGTCGAAGCTGCTGCCGGCGTTGGTCGGAGGGCAGCGTGATCCATGCCCCATGCACCCCGGCCGCGCCCACGCTGGCTGCTGATCGCCCGGATTTCCGGCTTTGGCATCCGCGTTTCATGCCCTGTGCCGTCTGTCTGCGCCCCGCGCGAGGCTTCGGCTTCTTCGACCCCAACAAACCGCGCCCGCGAGACCACCGCTGGTTCTGCTCCATGCCCTGCCAGGGGTTCTTCGCCGCGCGCGCTCGAAAAGGACTGAAAATGCAAGGAATGACCGACGAAGAACAGGTGGCCATCGCCCAAGTCATGAAACGCCTCGGCACGGCCATGGATGAGATCGGCTGGCAGAAGCGGCTGTGTGACCTGAGCCAAGCCGACGTGACCTTTCTGATCGGTGAAGTGCTGGAAGGCTACGGCTCCGAAATGTCGCGCCTCGCGAAATCCCAGGAGGTGCCGTTTTGACCCTCGATTACAACCATCGCCCCAGCTTTGCCGAGCGCGTCAACGAGGTGATCGACGCCGCGCTCACCGCTGAGAACGCTACGCGCGCGTCGCGCGAGTATCTTGGCGGTTCCCGCCTTGGCCACGCCTGCGAGTGCGCGCTGCAATTCGAGTTCACGGGCACACTGAAGGATGAAGGCAAGGATTTCTCGGGGCAGTCGCTGCGCATCTTCGCGATCGGTCATATGCTTGAGGATCTGGCTGTCGCCTGGCTCCGGCAGGCGGGCTTTGATCTCTACACACGCAAGGGCAACCGGCCCGATGGTGGCCAGTTTGGCTTCTCTGTCGCGCGGGGGCGTATCCGCGGCCATGTCGACGGGATCATCGCCTCGGGCCCTGAGGGGTTTGGGCTTGCCGTTCCCATGCTCTGGGAATGCAAGACTATGAACGCGAAGAATTGGCGCGCCTGCGTCAAGGATGGCGTGACGAAGTCGAAGCCCGTCTATGCCGCCCAGATTGCCGTCTATCAGGCATACATGGAGGCCACGGTTCCCGGGATCTCGGCCAGCCCGGCGCTTTTCACCGCGATCAACAAGGACACGGCCGAGCTGCACCATGAATTGGTGCCCTTCGACGCCGGCCTCGCGCAGCGGATGTCCGATCGCGGCGTGCGGATCTTGCAGGCCACAGACGCAGGCGAGTTGCTGCCACGGGTGACCCAGAGCCGTGACTTCTTCGAATGCCGCTTCTGCTCCTGGGCCGCGCGCTGTTGGAGCCTGCCAACATGACCGACCTCACTAAAGACCCGCCCAACAGCCCAGAAGAGCACGAGGATGCAAAAATGAGGAGCGATATCGAAGATCGTCAGAGCCTGTCGGCCGACACGCCCGTCGAAAATCTTATCCATTTCAACCCGTGGCGGGATTTCAACGACGCGCCGCCGCAGGTTGATGTCTTCGGCGACGAGCCGGACACCGAGCAGATTGCCCGGTTCATGGACGTGGTCTTCGGTTACTGCGACGGATTGATTCCGGTCCGAAGCTTCATCGACAAGGGGCAGGGCTTCGACGGACGCCCACATAATATCTGGATCGAGGCCAACGAGGCAGTGGGCGAAAAGATGGTCACTTTCGCCACCTGGGCGTGGCGCGAGGGTGCGGCCGTCTATGTCATCCCCGGGACCGTGGCCGAGGCGGGGCAGGCTAAGGCGGCTGATGTCCTGCAGATGCAGGCCGTGGTAGTGGATATCGACAGCGGTGACATTGCTGCCAAGCGCGCCCATCTGGAGCGTCACCTCGGACCGCCCACCATGGTGGTGGAAAGTGGCGGCGTGACGCCCGAGGGCCAGCGCAAAGCCCATGTCTGGTGGAAGCTGACCGAGCCCGCCGAGGGCAGCGATATCGCCCGCGTAACCCGCCTGCGCGGGGACATTGCCGCAAAGGTTGGCGGTGACATGCACTTCCGATCGGCCCACCAGCCCATCCGTGTCGCGGGCTCGGTCTATTACAAGAACAGCCTGAAGACCCAGGTCCAGATTGTTGAACTGAATGCCGAGCGCGAGCGTGACCTTGGCGAATTCATCGAGGTCGTGGCCGACATGCCGCCCGCACCGGGCGTCAATCTCGCGCCAGATTTCACTGCGCCCGACAAGCCTGCCGTCGATGATGTGTTGGTCACCCCGGTGCGCGAGCGCGCGCAGGATGACTGGTCGCGCTTTGAAGGAGCTTCGGCCGCCATCGGATACTTCATCCGCATGGTCCATGAGGGCCGGATGTCGAAGGACGAGGGATGGGAGGGTATCTGCGGCTACAACGCGGCTATGTTGCGGCCTCAGTGGCCGGTGGAGCGCCTCAAGCGTGAATCCGAACGGCTCTGGGCACGACATGTGGAAAAATGTGGACCGCCTCTCATCCGGCTTGACAGCGCAGCCCCTGCGCCAAATGAGATGCCCGCCTTCACGCTTGGCGCGCTGCTGGGCGACGACAGCCCAATGCCTGCGGACATCATTGCTCCGCGTGTGCTGACGCCCGGTGGGCTGCTGGTGCTGGGTGGTGCGCCCAAGGTCGGGAAAAGCGACCTTCTGATATCCTGGCTCGTGCACATGGCCGCAGGCCTGCCGTTCCTCGACTTCACACCACCGCGGCCCTTGCGCGTGTTCTATCTGCAGGCCGAGATCCAGTATCACTATCTGCGCGAGCGGATGAAGCAGATCAGCCTTCCAATAGAGGTCCTGGCCGGCGCCCGCGACAACCTCGTGGCCACGCCAAAGCTGAACTTACTGCTCAATACCGAAGGCAGTGTCCGCGTGGCCGAGGCGATCCGGCGGTCCTTCCCCGACGCGCCGGTGGACATTATCTGCATCGACCCGATCCGGAACCTCTTCGACGGCGGTCCTGACGGCGGTGGCGAAAACGACAACACAGCGATGATGTTCTTTCTCAAGGAACGGGTCGAGGTTCTGCGCGATCACATCAATCCCGACTGCGGGGTCATTCTTGCGCACCACACCAAGAAGCTCAGCAAGCAGCAGATAAAGGATGATCCGTTTCTCGCGCTCTCCGGCGCCAGCGCGTTGCGCGGGTTCTACACCTCGGGGCTGATCCTCCATCGTCCAGACGAGGAAAGTTCACAGCGCCGTCTTGAGATCGAACTGCGCAACGGTCCGGCGCTGGCCGCCAAGCTGGTTGACAAGGAAAACGACGCCTGGGTCGAGATCAATCCGATGAACGAGCGACTGGTGCGTAAGGAAGTAGGCGCAAAGCTCGATGCCGAGAGGCTCCGAAAGCATGATGTCATTCTTGGAATGCTGCTGGACGAGGCGGTGGGCGAGCGTCTCTACACCGCGATGCAGTTCTGTGAGAGTTTTGAAAACCGAGGCGGCCTTGGCAGCAAGCACACGATCCGCGAGCGCCTCAGCGTCCTCGCCACCAAGGGGTTCGTGAAGTTCCTGCGTGACCCATCGACGTTTGGCTTTCCCATCACCCGGTCGCGATTCGGCTATCTCTGCGTCGAGGGAATGCAGTTCGGCGCACCGGTCGAGCATGTCGACCAGGTCACTGGGGAGGTCACCACTGAGACCCGCCCGGTCCTGCCCAGCCATTTCAAATGCCCCCAGTCCGGGCTTAGCCTCGAGGTCGAAAACCCTGCTGTCTGGGTCTACCCGGAGGGGCTGGATGACCACCTAAGTCATATGAGTGAGGCCTAACTCATATGACTTCACGAACTGTGCATCCAATGAAATCAATGGGTTATGGGAGAATAAGAGTTAGGCCCCTAACTCATGTCCGAAGACTTCTACGAGCGGAATTATCAAATAAAATCAGATTCTTAGGTGCCTCGAAACAGTTAGGTGTCAAACCCCCATACTACGTATGGGGAGGCCACCCCCAGGGGTTGGCCTCTCATCCCATACGTCTGGGCCAGGCCCGCGCGCCGCCATGACGGTCTTCTTGCACCCAATCCGACGACGGCGGCACGCACCGCCAAGCACAAGACCGCCGTCGTCTTCCACCCGAGCAGTCCAAAAAGGAGGCCACTCATGGCTGACATGACTCTGACCAACATCGATGGTCACGCAACATCTGAATCGCGCAACTTCCCTCAAGGCGGTTCAACAGTTCTCGCTCTCGACCTTGGTACCATCACCGGCTGGGCCCTGCGCGGCTTTGACGGGCTGATCACCAGCGGCACAGCGTCGTTCAAGCCCAGCCGCTACGACGGTGGCGGGATGCGCTACCTGCGCTTCACGAACTGGATCACCGAGATCGACCGGGTGTCCGGCCCGATCGAGGCCATCTGGTTCGAAGAAGTTCGTCGTCATGCCGGCACCGATGCGGCGCACGTCTTTGGCGGTCTAATGGCCAGCTTGACCAGTTGGGCCGAACTTAGGGGCATCCCATATCAGGGCGTCCCTGTGGGAACGATCAAGAAACACGCGACCGGCAAAGGCAATGCGCCGAAGCAGGCGATGATCAACGCCGCCCGCGCTCGCGGCTTCTCGCCCACCGACGACAACGAAGCCGATGCCATCGCGATCCTGCTCTGGGCCATCGAGACCCGGGGAGGTGTCGCATGAGGTTCACCCCCAAAGGTTATGGCGGCCAGCGTCGGTCGCCCGAAGAGGTCAAACGCGATGGTTGGCGGGACCAGGGCGTTCTCGCTGTCAGCGTCGATGACCAGCGCCTCACCTGGCCCGAGCGCGAACTGGTTGAACAGCTGGGCACCAAGCTGTACGGGCGGCGCCCCTCGCAGGGGGAGGTGTGTCATGGGTGAGAAGAAAGTCTGGACCGCCGAGGACGTCGCCGATCATTTCGAAGAAGCGTTTCGCACCTTGCGCAAGCTACCGCCGGTTAAGGCAAAGGGGTACTTCAACGCCTGGCCTGAGATTGCGCGAACCAGCCGTGAGATCGCAGCGATGGAACCGCAGCCCATGCGCGTCTGGCCTTCGGCGGCGTCGATCACCCGGCTTGAGCAAATTTGACTGGGTGCTCTGGATAGATGAGGCCGAGCGGAAGCTGATCTGGTCGCGGGCTGCGCGTGTGCCGTGGAAACAGATCAGCGGCGAGCTTGGCGTCGACCGCACGACGGCATGGCGCAAGCACAAGCTTGCCTTGACCAAGATCGCCTCGCGTCTGAATGTCTGAGCGACTCCAATGTGTTGCAACACTTTTGTGTTCGACACATGCAACATTTCCGTGCTATCCGTAGGGCATAATGGGGAGAGTGCGTTGGAAAACGGCTCTCCCCGTTTTCGTTGGTGGGTACCCCGCTGGACCCCCGAGTCCGCCCAAGGGTCCAGCTGGCATCCAGCGCGCTAACCCACTGAATTCACGGGTCCTTCCTGGCCCCAAACGTATACGGGGGGGCTAGGCGCGCAATATCGCTAGCGACAGGGCCCGTTTTTTGGGAAGCCACCCCAGCGGGTATCCACCCGCGATCTGACAAAAACCACAATTAAACAAACCCTTGGAGCTGGATGCCTTGGCCGCCGCTTGACCCTTCGTAGAGTCCAAGCTGGTTGCTGGTATCCGGAACCCAGGGGTCCACCCCATTGAGGCGCCCTGAAAATTATGACCCTGAGCTTTGCCCCCGACGCAATCGAGACTTGGCCGCTTGCCAAGCTCCAGCCTTATGCGAAGAACGCAAAGATGCATGGCGCGGATCAGGTTGCAAAGATCGCGGCCAGCATGGCCGAGTTTGGCTGGACCGTTCCGTGCCTGGTCGCGGACGATGGAGAATTGATCGCAGGCCATGGCCGGGTGCTTGCCGCCACGCAGCTGGGGCTGCTTGAGGCCCCCGTGATCGTGCTGGGACATCTGACCGAAGCACAGCGTCGGGCCTACCGGATTGCGGACAACAAGCTGACGGAACTTGGCACTTGGGACGAGGCGCTGCTGTCGGCCGAGCTGAACGACCTGCTGGCAGAGGACTACGATCTCTCGCTCATCGGCTTTGATGACGCTGAACTCGAAGCGCTGTTGACCGGAGACGTTGATCCTGAAACCGCGTCCCGCGAAGGCGAGAACGATGTTCCAGAGGCTCCGGAAACCCCCATCAGCCGTCCCGGCGATCTTTGGGTGCTGGGCAAGCATCGGTTGCTCTGCGGTGACGCGACCGTGGCCACCGATGTCGAGCTTCTGCTCGGTGATGTGAAGCCGCAACTGATGGTGACCGATCCGCCTTACGGAGTCGAATACGATCCCGGCTGGCGCAACAAAGCAGGGGCGGCCACAACGAAACGTACCGGCAAGGTGCTAAATGATGACCGCGCTGACTGGCGCGAGGCCTGGGCGCTCTTCCCTGGCGATGTGGCCTATGTCTGGCATGGCGCGCTGCATGCGACCACTGTTGCCGATAGCCTCGAGGCCTCCGGCTTCAATATCCGGTCCCAGATCATCTGGGCCAAGGATCGGCTGGTGCTGAGCCGCGGTGATTATCACTGGCAGCACGAGCCGTGCCTTTATGCGGTGAAGAAAACCGGCAAGGGACACTGGGCGGGCGACCGCAAACAAACGACGCTATGGCAGATCGCGAACAAGGATCAGGACGCTGAAACCGTACACGGCACCCAGAAGCCCGTCGAATGTATGCGCCGTCCGATCCTGAACAATTCCAGCCCGGGCCAAGCTGTCTACGAGCCTTTTATGGGCTCGGGCACTACGCTAATCGCGGCGGACACCACGGGGCGGGTCTGCTACGGGATTGAGCTTAATCCGGCGTATGTCGATGTGGCTGTTCAACGGTGGCAGCAGTTTACTGGCAAGCACGCTGTTCTTGAAGGCGCCGGGACCAGTTTTGATGACCTGCGCTCAGAGCGGGGTAGCCAATGAGGCAATCCCGTCTGATGTCATTTTGTGAAGCGATTGCGAATGTCGCGGTTGGCTACGGCGTCGCTGTGCTGACGCAGATCCTGATCTTCCCGATGTTTGGGCTGCACACGACGCTGGCGCAGAACTTGCAAATGGGGGCGGTCTTTACCCTCGTCAGCATCGTGCGGTCCTATGTCCTGCGACGGGTCTTCGAGGCAATCCGGGTCCGAACGGAAAAGCCGCCGCTCCAGACAAGCGACGGCTCCGTTCGCGCAAGACTCGCTTACCGCCGCGACTTCGGCGGTGCAGAGGCGCGGGATCAGTCTTCGATACGATAAACGCGTCCGCGCGCATCCACCTTTTCCGAGGTGACAGCGAGGCCAAGCTTTTTCTTGAGCGCGCCGGACATGGCGCCGCGCACGGTATGCGATTGCCACTCGGTGGCATTGGCGATCTCTTCGATGGTCGCGCCTTCGGGCCGACGTAGGAGGTCAATCATGATCTGCTGCTTGGTCTGGTGTGGGGCCGTCGCGGTTGTTTTCGGTGTGGATTTCTGAGCCATAAGTGTCTCCAGTATTTGAGGATCGCGACATGCGTCCTTCTACCGAGACAGGCCCCGCGAGCGCGGGGCATATCTTGAGGTCTGTGCAGTTCAGACCAGACCGATGTCTTTCAGACAGGCGGCTGCGTCGATCAGTTGATTGGTGGGCACCTCGACGGTGATCGTCATGCTGTCGGCGTAGGCGCGAACATAAACGCCACCGTCGTCCATCAAGGCGCATTCGATCTCGTCAAGGACTGTGGTGATGCGGCTGCGATCGAATTGATCGGGCAGTTTACGAATTGCGATACGAATTGTGCTGGTTTCCATGGCGCTTACTCCGCGTGCTCGCCTTCGCTGAAGGCGCTGTCGGTGATGCGCTTCAGCAGGCTGGCGTAATGCTCAAGGGTGCCAACATGGCCCCAGTTGATTTCGTCGGGGTGGCAGTTGAAATGCTCGTCGCTGAGGCTCTGAAGCCGGACGAGCATGTTGTCGATCTCAGCTTTCTTGCCAAGGAAGGCGTTCAATGCTGCCTCCTTGTTCCGCGCGGCTTTCTCGGCGCGCAGTTGGTGGCGAGGCGTGGTGATCGGGTTCAAGCGGGTCATCGTGGCGGCTCCTTGGTTTTGCGCGACCGCTGCGCTGCTTGAGCGCGGTGGTGAGTTGCATCGTTTTCGTGAGACCACGTTCGCTCTACTTCGGAGGCTTATCAACGACATAAGCACATGATTTTGAATGATAATCGGAGCGCGCAATGGAGGGTTTGAGCGAGCGCCAATACGCCACCCGCGTCGGTCTTTCACGCGGTGCGATCCAGAAGGCCAAGGCGACAGGACGGCTGGTGTTGCATGACGATGGCAGCATCAATGCGGTTGCAAGCGATGCCTTGCGTGCTGAGGCAACCGACCCATCCAAAACCCGCAAGAAGCCGCAGCCAAGACGCAAGCCTGTGCCGGAGGCTGCTGTGTCGGCAGTCGGTGACACTCTGAAGGAACAGGGGCTTGAGGCTCCGGCAAATAGTGGTGGCACCACCTTTTTGCAGGCCAAGACGGCCAATGAAGTGCTGAAGGCGCAGGAACGTCGTCTGCGTCTGCAAAAGCTAAAAGGCGAGTTGATCGATCGAGCTCGCGCACTGTCGCTGGTTTTTCGGCTGGCGCGGCAGGAGCGTGATGTCTGGGTCAACTGGCCCGCGCGGGCGGCCGCGTTGATGGCGGCAGATTTGGGCGTTGAGCCCGCCGCAATGCAGAAAGTTCTGGAAAAACATGTCCGTGCCCAGCTCGACGATCTTGCCGAGGTCAAACCTGATCTCCGATGATGCGGACGATATGCCGGATTTCGATGGCGCGGCAGAAATCCTGCGTGCCTGGGGCGCGGGTCTCACGCCGGATGCGGACCTGACCGTGTCCCAATGGGCGGACCGACACCGGATGCTGTCGGGACGCGCGTCGGCAGAACCTGGTCGGTATCGCACGGCCCGCACGCCTTATATGGCCGAGATCATGGACCGGCTTTCGCCCGGCGACCCGGCACAACGGATCGTGTTCATGAAGGCGGCGCAGGTCGGCGCGACGGAAGCGGGCAACAACTGGATTGGCTTTGCGATCCACCAGGCGCCGGGGCCAATGCTGGCGGTCCAACCAACGGTGGAACTGGCGAAACGGAACTCGAGGCAACGGATTGATCCGCTGATAGACGAAAGTCCGGAACTGCGGGAACGGGTCAAACCGGCCCGGTCGCGCGACGCGGGCAATACGATGCTGTCCAAGGAATTCGCGGGCGGTATCCTGATCATGACCGGGGCAAACTCGGCCGTGGGGCTGCGCTCGACCCCGGCGCGCTACATTTTCCTCGACGAGGTCGATGCCTATCCGGCGTCCGCCGACGATGAGGGTGATCCGGTTACGCTGGCGGAAGCGCGTTCGCTGACCTTCGCCCACCGGCGCAAGGTGTTCTTGGTCTCAACCCCGACGATACGGGGGATGAGCCGGATCGAACGGGACTATGAGGCCAGTGATCAGCGGCGGTTTTTTGTCCCATGCCCGCATTGTGGCGCGATGCAGTGGCTCAAATTTGAACGGCTGCGCTGGCAGAAGGGGCAGCCGGAAACAGCGGAATATCACTGCGAGGGCTGCGAGCAGCCCATAGCGGAGCATCACAAGACGGCGATGCTGGAGGCTGGCGAATGGCGGGCAACCGCCACGGCGGCGGATCCGAATACCGTCGGCTACCACCTATCAGCACTCTATTCGCCGATCGGCTGGCTGAGCTGGGAACGGATTGTGCGGGCCTGGGACGCGGCTCAAGGGTCCGACGAGGCGATCAAAGCGTTTCGCAACACGATCCTTGGCGAAACGTGGGTCGAAACTGGCGAAGCGCCGGACTGGCAGCGGCTCTACGACCAGCGAGAACACTGGAAGCCGGGCATTGTGCCTGCGGGTGGGTTGTTCCTGACGGCTGGCGCCGATGTGCAAAAGGACCGGATCGAGGTCGATGTCTGGGCCTGGGGCCGCGGGTTGGAAAGCTGGCTCGTCGATCACATTGTTATCGAAGGCGGCCCCGATCGTCATGAGGCGTGGGGCGATCTGACCGAACTGCTTGGTCGAACCTGGCCGCATGAGCGTGGCGCGCACTTGAAGATTGCGCGGCTTGCCATCGATACCGGCTATGAGGCTCCGGCGGTCTATGGCTGGTCGCGGGCGCAAGGATTTGCGCAGGTCGCGCCCGTCAAAGGCGTCGAAGGGTTCAACCGCGCAAGCCCCGTATCTGGTCCAACCTATGTGGATGCGACTGAAGGGGGCAAACGTCTGCGCCGGGGCGCGCGTCTTTGGACCGTGGCGGTCTCGACCTTCAAGGCAGAGACCTATCGGTTTCTGCGGCTGGTACGACCGACAGAAGAGGAACGTGCTGACGGTGCGACGTTCTCACCCGGCACAGTGCATCTGCCACATTGGGTCGAAAATGAGTGGTTAAAGCAGTTCGTGGCCGAGCAGTTGGTGACGGTGCGCACCAAACGCGGCTTTGCCCGATTGGAGTGGCAGAAGCTACGCGAGCGCAACGAGGCGTTGGACTGCCGGGTTTATGCCCGCGCGGCCGCCTGGATCGTGGGCGCAGATCGCTGGACGGACGACAAATGGCGGGACCTTGAAGACCAGCTTGGGGTCGCTGACGCCTCTGCGGATCCTGCGGGGCAAATCAACAGGCAAGCGCAGGCTGCGCAAGGCAAGCGTCAATCCGACTGGCTCGGACGGCGTGGAGGATGGTTTTGATGACTGATTGGACGGAAACCGAGCTTTCAGCGCTGCGCCGGGCCTATGCCAGCGGCACCACGCGGGTCAGCTATGATGGCAAATCCGTCGATTATGGTTCAGCTGCAGATCTCCTTTTGCGCATCCGCACGATTGAGCGCGCCATCGCAGGGACCACACGGCCGCTACCGATCGCCGGACTTGCTGGCTTCTCGCGCGGAGATCGCTGATGTCGGGAAACTGGTTTGATCACGCAATTGCCACCGTGGCACCGCGCGCGGCAGCGCGGCGTGTCCTTGCGCGCCAGGCGTTCGAAACCCTGACGCGCGGATATGATGGTGCCGCTAAGGGGCGGCGAACCGATGGGTGGCGTGCGCGGGGCACATCTGCAGATACCGAGGTGGGCGTGGCTGGAGCCCTCTTGCGGGATCGGATGCGCGATCTGGTGCGCAACAACCCGCATGCGGCGAAAGCTGTGGCGGTACTCGTGAACAATATTGTTGGTGCGGGCATCATGCCCCGAGCGGCCAGCGGCAATGACACGCTGGACCGCAAGGTTGATGCCTTATTCGCGCGCTGGTCTGCAGCAGCGGATGCCGATGGACAGCTCGACTTCTATGGTTTGCAAACGCTGATCTGCCGCGAGATGGTCGAGGCAGGAGAAGTTCTGGTGCGCCGCCGCTTGCGCCGCTCCTCTGATGGGCTGCCGGTGCCGCTACAATTGCAGGTGCTGGAAGCCGACTTTCTGGATGCCACGAAATCTGGCGTGCTCGGCGCGGGGCGTTTGGTACAGGGAATTCAGTTTAATCCCATTGGAAAGCGAGAGGCCTATTGGCTACACGCTGAACATCCGGGCGATGCCTATGGCGCGATGCAGAATGGCCTGCAGAGCCGCCCGGTGCCTGCGATTGAGATCACGCACGTCTATGAAAAACAGCGCACGCAGGCGCGCGGCGTGCCTTGGGGTGCACCAGTGATCCGCAGCTTGCGCGATCTTGACGACTACGAGGTGGCCGAGCTGGTCCGCAAGAAAACCGAGGCCTGTGTCACCGCCATCGTCTTTGGCGATGATGAAGCGCAACAAGGCATCGCGCCGTCGGTGGTTGATGCTGATGGCAATCGGGTCGAGCAATTCGAGCCTGGGCTCATTGCCTATGCGCGCGGCGGCAAGGACATTCGGTTTAACCAGCCTTCGGCCACGGGCGGCTATGCAGATTACAAGAGGGCCAGCCTGCACACGATCTCGGCCGGGTTTCGGGTGCCCTATGAATTGCTGACCGGCGATCTCAGCCAGGTCAACTATTCCTCGATCCGGGCGGGGCTGGTGGAGTTTCGCCGCCAGATCGATGCCGTGCAGTGGCAGCTGTTCATTCCAATGTTCTGCGCCCCGGTCTGGCGCTGGTTTTGCGAGGCTGCATGGGCTGCAGGTCTGATCCCAACACCAGACGTGCCGGTAGAGTGGTCACCGCCGAAGTTCGAAGCGGTCGATCCTCAGAAAGACGCGATGGCCAACCTGTTGTCGATCAGATCCGGCACCATGACGTTGGCCGAGGTAATCGCCCGGCAGGGGCGCAATCCAGACGCCGTGCTGGCGGAGATTGCAGCAACCAACGCCAAACTCGACACCCTCGGGCTGGTACTTGACAGCGATCCACGCCGGGTCACCAAAACCGGAAGTGCGCAAACGAGCGATCTGGGCACCGATCCGGACGATGACCCAACGAATGACCCGCCCGACGACGAGACAGACCCTGCGCGGGCTGACACCGAGCAACAGGATTGACCGATATGGACACAACGATCGAAATCCCGGCCTTGCGCCGGATGGCGGAGCTTGCGCCAAACTCAGCTGATATTGACGCTCGAACTGTTGAAGTCGTCTGGTCAGCCGGCGCGCGTGTGCGCCGATCGACCCTGTTTGGCGAGCCCTATGATGAGGAACTGAGCCTCGATCCGGATCACGTGCGGCTTGAGCGGCTGAATGCAGGTGCACCTTTTCTGAAGGTGCATGAGGTCGATACGCTGGATGCCGTGATCGGTTCTGTGGTTCCCGGCTCTGCCCGGATCGAAAACGGTCGCGGCATTGCGCAGGTCCGGATCAGCGAGCGTGCCGATGTCGAACCGATCTGGCGCGATATCCAGGCGGGTCACATCCGCGCGGTCTCCATCGGCTACCAGGTTCACCGCTTCGAGGTCTCAAAGCCCGAGGCTGCCCGCGAGCTTTGGCGCGCAGTGGACTGGACGCCCTTTGAGGTGTCCGCCGTGCCTGTCGGCGCGGACCCCGCAGCGGGGTTTCGCGCACAATCCCCACTTCACGACTGCGTCCTTCATCGCCGGGACGTCCCACCCACACCTAGAGGAGCTACCCCGATGACGGACACATCCAACGCCCCGGCCACAGAGGCCAAAGACAAGCCCAGCGACAACAAAGCTGACGAGGATACATCCATGACCGATACCCAAAAGCCGACGGACGAACCAAAAGTCGCCGCAAGCGAAACCCGCAGACAGCCAAAGCCGCAAATGGCTGACATTGCCGCAGCGCCTGACACTGAGGCGGTCGCGACCCGCGCCCGCGAAACCGAACGCGACCGCGTTTCCACCATTTACAATCTGGCAGGCCGTCTGAACCTCGAGCGCGGCTTTGCCGAAGACCTGGTGAAGCGCGGCACGGATATCGGCGAAGCGCGCCGCCTGATCCTCGACCAGGTTGCGACAAAATCCGAAGAAACCCGCACCTTCAGCCAGGTGTCGATCCCACTGGGTGGCCGTGACGAGCAGGTCACCCGCCGCGACGCGGTGGCCAATGCACTCCTGCATCGCTACAGTCCGACGCTCTTCACTCTGGAAGATGCCGCCCGCCAGTACCGCGGCATGACGCTGATGGAACTGGCCCGCGAAAGCCTTGGCAATGCCGGGGTCAACACGCGGGGGCTGTCGCGTGACGAGGTGGCCACGCGGGCGTTGCATTCAACGTCTGATTTCCCCGAAATCTTGTCGGCGGTCACGAACAAGACCCTGCGGCAAGCCTATGACGCCTATCCCCGCACGTTTATGCTGTTCTGCCGTCAGGTTCTGGCCACTGACTTCAAGTCGATGCATCGGGTGCAACTTGGTGAGGCCCCGCAGCTGCTGGAAGTTGGCGAGAGCGGAGAGTTCAAGCGCGGCACGCTCGGCGAGAGCAAAGAGAGCTACAAGGTCAAGACCTATGGCCGGGTGGTCGCCATCACGCGGCAGACGTTGATCAATGATGATCTCGACGCCTTCACGCGCATCCCGGCAATGTATGGCAACTCTATCGCCCAGCTGGAGTCGGACGTTGTCTGGGGCATCATCACCGCCAACCCTGCGATGGCCGATGGCAATGCGCTCTTCCATAACACTCACAAGAACCTGGCCGGTACTGGCGCAGCGCTTGATGTGGGAAGCGTTGGTGCGGCGCGTGCTGCGATGGCCAAGCAGACCGGTCTCGATAAAAAGACGGTTCTGAATGTCCGTCCTGCATATCTCATCGTGCCTGCCTCGTTGGAACTGCGTGCCGAGCAGATGGTCGCCCAGAACCTGGTGCCCGCCGCAACCTCGAACGTCGTGCCGCAATCGATCCGGACGCTGGCACCGATCAGCGAACCCCGGCTGGACGCGGTAAGCGAAACCGCCTGGTATTTGGCCGCCAATCCAAACCAGATCGATACAATCGAGTACGCCTATCTCGAGGGCCAGCAAGGTGCCTACATCGAGACACGCAACGGCTTTGACGTCGACGGCGTTGAGATCAAGTGCCGCCTCGACTTCGGTGCCAAGGCCATTGACTGGCGCGGCCTCTACAAGAATCCGGGCGCATAAACCGAGCCAATTCTGAAACTCCAACCCTGACGGGCGGTCCAATGGGGCCGCTCGTTTCGTTTTGCAAAGGACCCCGCAATGAAAAACTACGTCCAGCCCGGCAATACCGTCACGCTCACCGCGCCCTACGCCGTAACGTCCGGCGACGGCCTGCTCGTCGGCTCCATTTTTGGCGTGGCCGCCGGGGATGCCGCCAATGCCGAAACCGTTGAGACCGCACTCGTCGGCGTCTTCGATCTAAAGAAGGTCGCGTCCCAAGCCTGGTCTGCCGGTGATAAGGTTTATTGGGACAACACCAACAAGGAAGCCACCAAGACCGCCACCGGCAATACGTTGATTGGCGTGGCGACCGAAGCGGTTGCGGGCGGCGCGGCTGATGTGATTGGCCGGGTGCGCCTAAACGCGAGCTTCTGATGACGGCATTTGCTGCAGTCATCGGAACACTGTTCAGCGATCCGAATATTTCTGTCGAGATATGGCATCGTGACGTCGATGGTCAGTTCACACGGGCCCGTGGAATTCTGCGCCGTCCTGACGAGATCACAGAGTTCGGATCAGCCCGGTTATTCTCTGAGACGACACGCATCGACGTTCAGGTTGCAGATATCCCGGATCCGCGCCCACAGGAACAGATCCTGATTGGCGAGGAAACCTTCCTGATCCAGGGTGAACCGCGTCGCGACCGCGAGCGGTTGGTCTGGACCATTGAGTTGTGTCCGGCATGAAGCTCGGGCTCAACATCAGCCCTGATCTCGTTGTCGTCATGGCAGCCGAGGTGAAAGCCGGTGAAAAGGCCGTCAGCGCAGCCATGCGTGAAGCTGGCACGGACCTGAAAACCGCATGGCGCGGGCAGATCACGCAAGCAGGCCTCGGTCGGCGATTGTCGAACTCGATCCGGAGCCAGACCTATCCGAGGTCTGGCGAAAGCTTGAAAGCAGCAGCGCTGGTCTGGTCGAAGGCACCCCAAATCATCGGGGCGCATGACACCGGGCCGTTAATTCGCTCGAAGGACGGTTTCTGGCTGGCAATCCCTACGCCTGCAGCAGGTCGTGGCCTGCGCGGTGGTAGGATCACCCCCGGCGAATGGGAGCGGCGGCGCGGGCTTCGGCTGCGGTTTGTCTATCGGCGGCGCGGGCCAAGCCTGCTGGTGGCTGATGGACGGTTGAACAATCGAGGATTAGGCGTGGCATCTCGGTCCAAAACCGGTCGCGGACGCAGCACCGTGCCGATCTTTCTGCTGGTCCCACAAGTGAAGCTTGCGAAACGGCTCAATCTGGCCCACGACGCTGATCGCGCGCAGGCGGCGGTTCCGGGACTGATCGTGGCAAATTGGGTGGAGGCGAAACTATGAGTGCGCGCGAAACCATCCTCACCGCGATACACGCGCGGCTCTCAATGCTGCCTGCCACCGTATTACGTAGCGAGGTCTTGCCTGAACGCTTGCCAGGTCAGGGACTGTTGATCCTGCGCGACGGCGAGCCGGGTGAGCCGGAGGTGACGCTGTCGCCGCTGCGCTATCACTATCAGCACCGCGCCGAGATAGAGGCAGTCGTGCAAGGAACGAACGACCGTGACGCTGCTTTCGACACACTTTGCGTCAGCATCGGCGCGGTGATCACCGCCGATCGAACATTGGACGGCCTGTGCGACTGGGTGGAGGCGGAAGCCCCGCAGTCGGTCGATCTGCCTGTTGAAGGTGCGGCAAGCCTGAAGGCGGCCGTGATCAGAGTTTCATTGTTCTACACGACTAGCGATCCGCTTGGATGAATACCTGCAAGCTGTTCGGGTGCTAAGCGCGCTGCGCGTTAGGATTGTCGCCAAGAAGCAGCAGCAGAAGACACGCAAGGATTGGCGAAAAAAGTAGGCTTAAGACCACCCAACCAAAGGCACTACGACCACGCTTAGTGGCCATTCCCGCAGGCAATAGAATGTAAATCCACAGAACAAAAAATAGAGCTGCCAGCCCGATGATGATGGTGAAAACCGTTTCAAACATGGCAGCCCCCTCAAAAGTGCGCGTGATCTGAAACCCAAGGAAAATTCGGGTTTTGTGACGTCACTCGTCGCTTACAACACTTTATCTGGTACAGGAGGAATTTCCAATGGCACGAGCTCAAGGGGCGCGGGCGCAGATGGCGCTGGCGTTCGAGACGACCTATGGCACGCCGCCTGCGAGCGGCTATACCAAAATGCCTTTTGCAAGCGCGTCACTGGGCGCCGAGCAACCGCTACAAACCTCTGAGCTCTTGGGCTACGGCCGCGATCCGCAGGCGCCGATCAAGGATGCGGTGACGGCAGATGGTGACGTGGTGATCCCGATTGATGCCGAGGCCTTTGGCTTCTGGTTGAAGGCGGCATTTGGAGCGCCTACGACGACTGGAACTGACGCACCCTACACCCACGAGTTCCGCTCCGGAAACTGGGCGCTGCCGTCGTTCTCGGTTGAGACAGGCACGCCCGAGGTCCCGCGCTACGCCATGTATTCCGGCTGTATGGTGGACAGCCTCAACTGGCAGATGGCGCGATCGGGCTTGCTGACAGCCACGGCGAGCATTGTGGCGCAGGGCGAGGAAATCGCCACCAGCACATCCGTTGGGACGCCCACCACTATCGCGCTGAAACGGTTCGGGCATTTCAATGGGGCGGTCACGCGGAACGGGGGCAATATCGGCAATGTCGTCTCCGCTGATCTCACCTATGCCAACAACCTTGATCGCATCGAGACGATCCGGGCGGATGGTAAGATCGACGGTGCGGACCCGTCTATTCCGGCGCTGACAGGAAATATTGTCGTGCGTTTCGCCGATCAGACGCTTGTGACCCAGGCCATCAACGGGGAGGCCTGCGAGCTGGAATTCTCCTACGCGCTGCCAACGGGCGAAAGCCTCACCGTCACCGCGCATGCCGTTTATCTGCCACGCCCCCGGATCGAAATCTCCGGTCCACAAGGTGTGCAGGCCACCTTTGACTGGCAGGCGGCGAGTGACCTGGTGGTGGGCCGCATGTGTACCGTCACACTGACCAACGACCGCGAGGATTACTGATGCTACGATTGAACCTATCCACCGAGCCGCATTGGCTTGATCTTGGCCATGGCGTTCGCCTGCTGGTAGAGCCCCTGACCACGGCCATCATGCTGGCTGCGCGCAGCGATCCGGCGATCGTCGCCGCCGCAACCGATGCTGAAACCAGCGCCTCCAACGACGACCTGGCCCGTATCGTGGCCAAAGCTGTCGCGCGCATCGTCGTGAAGGATTGGGACGGCGTCGGAGACGAGGACGGGAAACCGTTGCCGCTGACCCCAGCAGGCATCGACGCGCTGCTCGAGCTCTGGCCCATCTTCGAGGCCTTCCAGACGAAATACATCGCGGGCGCGCTAATACTGGATGCGGAAAAAAACGCCTGACCGCTCTTGCCGACTGGGAGTTCGGCGGGGGCGGTGAGTATTGTGCGGCATGTCCATTCGTATGTCCGGACTGTCCGCGTAGCATGCAAAAACCGCTCACACTCGAGGGCTGGCAGATCTGGGATCTGGTCCAGCGGCTCGGCGGGCAAGTTCGCGTTACAGGCGGGATGAGCGATGGTGCTGTCCTCGGTTGGGACATGGGTGCGGCCCTGCAACTCGGGGTGGCCCTCGGGCTCTCACCCCTGATCATCGCGGAACTCCTGCCGCCGATCGAGGCGGTGATGGTGCGCAAGACAAACCAAGAGATTGAACACCACCATGGCTGAGAAAAAGTTATCCGTCCGGCTCTCGGCGACTGGCGGCCGGCAAGTGCGTGCCGAGCTGGAAGGCGTTGGTGCGGCCGGGTCGCGGGGTATGGGGCGTCTGAGCCGTGAATTGGACCAGGCAAATGCCCGCATGGCAGCCTTCGCGCGCCGTGCGCGCATTGCAGCCACCGCTGCTGCGGCCGCCTTGGCCGGTGCCGTTGTTGCAATGACCCGGTCCACTGTTGCTGCTGCCAACGAGATCGGCCAACTCTCCCAGGTTGCAAATGCGGCACCTGAGGTGTTTCAGCGGTGGTCGGCGGCCTCCGCCACTGTGGGCATCCAGCAAGAAAAGCTGGCGGATATCCTGAAGGACGTGAACGACCGGGTCGGCGACTTCCTGCAGACGGGCGGCGGCCCCATGGCGGATTTCTTCGAGAACATCGCGCCACGGGTTGGCGTGACGGCCGACCAGTTCGCACGGCTTTCGGGGCCGGAAGCCCTGCAGCTCTATGTCGACAGTCTCGAACGCGCGGGCGTCAGCCAACAGGAAATGACCTTCTATCTCGAGGCCATGGCCTCGGACACCACGCGGCTCATCCCGCTCCTGCAAAACGGCGGCGCGGAAATGACGCGCCTTGGGGCGCAGGCGCAGGCACTGGGCGCGGTGCTTGATGCCGATGCGATTGCAGCCATGCGTCGCTCAGAGCTGGCGCTGGTCAGCATCGGCCAGGTGTTTACGGGCGTGCGCAACCGGATTGCCGTGGCGCTTGCCCCGTCACTGGAGACGGTGGCCAATGCTTTTGTCGCACTGGCCTCATCCACCAGCCCAATCAGCCGGGCGTTTGATGCTGTGCTGGTCAACCTTGACCGGTTGGCGATCTACGCCGGGACGTTCGCCACCTTCCTTGCCGGTCGTTGGGTGGCCGCGATGGCCGCGGCAGCCTTCTCGGTGCGCGGGTTGGCAACGACGCTGGTGGTTCTCAAAGGTGCGCTTATCCGCACTGGCATCGGCGCGTTGATCGTTGGTGCGGGAGAGCTCGTGTACTGGTTCACGCGACTGGCGTCCGGTGCAGGCAGTTTTGGCGAGGCGATGCGCCTTCTGAAGGATGTCGGTGTCGAGGTGTGGGACCGGATCAAGATGGGGGCTGCGGCTGCCGGAGCACGCGCCACGGCGATGTTTTATGACCTGAAAGCCGATGCTGCGACGGGCATGGCGGGCGCGATTGAAAGTGTGGTCGCCTTTGGTAACGCCACAGCGAATACGTTTGAGGGGGCACTACTCGCCGTCCGCGAAATCTGGTCCCGCCTGCCAGCCGTGATTGGAGACCTTGTTTACGCGGCGGCAAACCGCATGCTCGACGGGATTGAAGCCATGCTGAATGGCGCGATCGCCCGGATTGATGCCTTTACGGGCAAGATCCGCGATGCGCTGGCGGCTGTGGGCATCGAGACCACCTTCGGCGAAATCGGTGAAATCAGTCTTGGCGATATCGACAATCCTTTCGCGGGAGCTTCAGCGGATGCTGGAAGCGCCGCCGCCGATGCATTCCGCAGGGCTTTTGAAGATAACCCGCTTACAGCGCCCGACCTTGGACTTGATGGGATTGCCGCCGAGCCGCTCGCCACCGCGAACACCTACCGGCAGGCCGCCACCGATTTGGCGGCTGGCGCTACAGCCCCGCTGACGTCCTGGGCGGCACTCCGCGATGCTGTTGCAAGTACCGGTGAGGATGGCGCTGCCGCACTGGATGACGCCACGGCTTCCGCCGACCGCCTGGCAGGCGCTATGGCCCAGGCCGGAGATGCTGTGGGCGGCGGCGGGTCTGGTGGCGGCGCTGCAGAGAGAATTGTGACCGGCTGGCGCGCCGTCTCGGAAGCCCTGAATTCTTATGCCACGGACGCCCTGAACTGGGGCAAAGGCCTTGGCGAAACCTTATCCAGCGCGTTTTCTGGTGCCGAAAGTGCATTCCGCAGTTTTGTGGAAACCGGCAAGCTCGACTTCAAGGGGCTGGTGCGCTCGATTCTGGCGGATCTGGCCGTATTGGCATTCAAGAATGCGGTGCTGGGACCCATTGCCAGCGCGCTCTCAGGCGCTTTTGGCGGCGGTGGATCAGTTGCCGCTGCCGTCTCCCATGCCGGCGGCATGGTTGGGATCTCCGGTCATTCACGCGCCGTGCCCGCAGCGGTGTTTGCCGGTGCACCGCGGATGCACAGCGGTGGCACCGTGGGGCCGGCTGGCTCCTGGGCCGGGCTCCGTCCTGACGAGGTGCCCACGATTTTGCAGCGGGGTGAGCGGGTCTTGTCGCGCGCAGAGGTCGCCCGCGGTGGCGATGGCGCTATTCCCGTGGCCATAAATCTCAATGTGGATGCCCGCGGCGCGCAAATGGGCGTGGCCGAGCAGATCGCGGCGGTGATGCGCGGCGCACAGCCGGAATTTGAACGCATAGCGGTAGCAGCCGTCGGCAATGCCATGCGGCGGGGACGCATGGCATGAGCATCATTGTGGAATTGCCGCGCACCTGGGTTGCCGGCATTGAGCGGCGGTTGGTGACCGCCACCAGCCAGACGCAGTCGCCCTTTACCGGGACTACGGAAGTGCAGGATTGGGGTGGCGAATGGTGGGAATATGATATCGAATTTGCTGCGCAATCCGGACCGCTGGCAAGGTCTGTCTCTGCAGCCCTCACGGCGCTTGGCTCTGGCCGGGGCCTGCTGCTGTTTGCCGATCCCTCCATTGAACCCAAGACCCTTGCGCAACCGGTCTCACTGGCGGCCTCCATCACAGGCGGCAATGCCGTCCAAACGCAAGGCTGGCCTTCTAGCCTGCCTGCCGTTGCCTCAGGTGACTTTCTCTCCATCGGCACGGCGCGCGACACGCGCCTGCACCAGATCGCCTTTGATGTCACAGCGGACATCAATGGCCTGGCGACGCTGACGCTCTTTCCGGCGATCCGCCGCGCGCTGCCCGCCAATACCCCTTTGGAGGTCAACAGGCCACAGGTGCTGCTGCGCCCGACAGGCGCGGTGCCAACGCGCATTGAACGCGCGGCGCGTCACCGCTTCACACTATCTGGACGCGAGGCGCTATGAGCCGGGAAATCACAAACGGCATGGCCACAGCACTCGACCGCGCTGATCTGCAACCTGCGATCTTCTTTGAAGGGGCGTTCCCGTCCGGCATGGTGCGGATCTGGACGGGTCCGGGGCCGATGGATTGGGACGGCAAGACCTGGACCGGCGTCGGTGTCCTTCTTGGCCTTGGGGCGCTTGAAGAAACCTCCGACGTGGTGGCCTCTGGGACGACAGTGTCGCTGTCAGGCGTGCCGCTGGATCTGGTGGGTCTTGCGATTAATGAGGCGCGGCAAGGGCAGGCAGGGCGCATCTGGCTAGCGCTGCTCACAGAGGACCGGACAGTCATAGCTGATCCCGTGCAGGCCTTTACCGGCCGTCTTGATGTGCCGGAACTGCAAGAGGATGGGCAGAGCTGCCGGATCACGATCAGCTATGAAAGCCGGCTCATTGATCTGAGCGTGCCGCGCAACTGGCGCTATACCCATGAAAGCCAGCAAGTCCTATTCCCGGGCGATCTCGGCTTTGCGCATGTCACATCCATCCAGGACCAAGAGATCACCTGGGGGCGTGGCTGATGGAGCGACCAATTACTGCTGCTATGCGCGTTGCCATCCGCGTGCCCCATTGGGAGCAGGTCCTGGCGGACGCGGTCCAGGAGGCCAGCGCGCGCCCTTTCGCTTGGGGCCAGCATGATTGCGCCACCTGGGCCTTTGATCTGCACCGCGACCTGACCGATGGCCCGGACCATGCCGCACTTTGGCGGGGGCGGTATCGCACACCGATCGGTTGCGGACGGGTGTTGCGCCGCCTTGGCTGGACAAGCCTTGAAGAGGGCGGACGGGCCTTGTTGGGCGACCCGCTTGAAAATGCACGCTTCGCACAACGTGGCGATCTGATTTTGGGCGGTGAGCCTGAAGCCTTTGGCATCGTCATCGGCGCCAAGGCCGCTTTTGTCGCGCCTGAGGGTCTGGTGCGTCTACCCCTTGCAACCTGCCGTCTCGCCTGGAGGACGTGATCTATGCCACCAGTGGTTTTAGGTGCTGTCGCCCTCGGAGGTGCTGCCATTGCAGCAGGCGGTGTGGCCGCGGCATTTGCGGCGACGGGTCTGGTTGGCTTTGCAGCCCAGTTCGGGGCGTCGATGCTCTTATCAGCTGCAGCACAGGCCTTGATGCCCACGCGAGGCCTGGGCCAGATGGAAATGAAGGCCCGTACGGTGACGGTGCGCGAGCCGGTGATGCCCCGCGAAATGGTCTACGGCCGCACGCGCAAGGGCGGTGTGATTGTCTTCCTGCATTCCACAGGGGCAAAAGACAAAGACCTGCATCTCGTGATCGTCTTGGCGGCACACCGCATCAAATCAATCGACGCGATCTATTTTGAGGGAGAAGAGGCGATTGATGCCTCAGGGGTGGCCCAGGGCCGATGGGCAGGCAAGGTTGCCGTTGAAAAGCGCCTCGGCACTGAAGACCAGACAGCCTTTGCCGGTCTCATTGCGGCAGCCCCCGAACATTGGTCGGATGCCCACCGCCTTGCGGGTTGTGCTGCGATCTATCTGCGGCTCACCTATGATCCGGATGCCTTTCCAGGCGGCATTCCCAACATCACCGTGGATCTCGAGGGCAAGGCTGACATCTTCGATCCACGGACGGGTACGGAAGGTTACACGGACAATGCGGCCCTCTGTGTGGCCGATTACATGGCCCATCCAACCTATGGGATCGGGGCTGTTATCGGGGGTGCCGACGGGATCGAACCGGACAGTCTGATCGAGGCGGCCAATATCTGCGATGAAGCAGTGCCACTGGCCGCAGGTGGATCTGAGCCGCGCTATACTTGTAATGGCGTGGTCTCGCTCTCGGAAACGCCCAAGACCATTATCGAGGCCATGCTGACGGCGATGGCAGGCCGCTGCATCTGGCAGGCGGGCCAATGGCGGATGCGGGCGGGGGCCTACCGGGTGCCGGAGACAGTGATCACGGCAGATGACCTGCGCGAGGGCGGGATGACCCTGACCACGCGGCAAAGCCGGGCGTCGAATTTTAATGCGGTGCGCGGCCAGTTCGTGAGCCCCGAGAACAGCTGGCAGCCTGATGACTTCCCTGCCTATGCCAGTGAGGTCTACCGGCTCGAGGACAATGGCGAGCGGGTCTGGCGGGATATCTCGCTGCCGTTCACGATCTCCGCCTCCATGGCGCAGCGGCTTGCTAAGATCACGCTTGAGCGCGCGCGCCGGCAAATGAGCCTGAAACTGGCGGGCAAGCTGAAGGCCTGGCGCGTGGCGGCCGGCGAGACAACATATGTGCACTATGCACGTTGGGGCTTTGGCGGCGCGGATCTACCTGAAGGAAAACCCTTTGAGGTTGAAGCGGTGCGGCTGGATCTGACGCAGGTTGGACCAGGCCCGCGCTTGGCGCCGGAACTCCTTCTGCGGGAAACCTCCCCCCTCATCTACGCCTGGGATGCGTCTGAGGAACAGATTTATGCGGCAGCACCACGCACGACGTTGCCAACGGCTTTTGATATCGCCCCACCGGGCGCGCCGCAGATCACGGAAGAGCTTTATGTCACACGCGATGGCTCGGCGGTCAAAGTGCTGGCCCGTATCGCCTGGGAGCCCGCGGCCTCGGGCTTTGTGGACACCTATCAGGTAGAGACCCGCCGGGATGGGGGTGACTGGCTGGATCGGGGTCGCACCTCTGGCACGGTGATGGAATTGCGCGACATCCAGCCGGGGCAATGGGCCGTGCGGATCAAGGCCATCTCGGTGCTGGGGGTCTCATCGATCTGGCGTGAGGGGACTTTGGAGATCGTGGGCCTGACGGCACCACCGGCAGCCCTGACGGGGCTGACGATCCAGTCCGCGGGCGGTCTTGCCGTGCTGAAATGGCAGCGTTCCGTTGATGTGGATGTGCGCGTTGGTGGCAATGTCATTATCCGTCACAGCAAGGAAATGGCGGCCACATGGGCCAACTCCACGCTGATGGATCGGGTCTCGGGCGGTGAGGCCATTGCGGTCGTGCCTCTGAAACCTGGGACGTATCTGCTGCGCGCGGAAGACAGCGAGGGGCGCATTGGCCCCGTCAGCACGGTGAGCACGAAGGGCGTGCAGATCCTGAGCTTTGCGCAGCTGAATACGCTGGCGGCGGAGCCTAGCTTCCCCGGCCTGAAAACCGGTCTGGTCGTGACTGCCGGTACGCTGAAACTGCAGACCGGAACCGATGCTGCAGGCTCACCCGTCGTACTGGCGAGCGAAGGGCTCTACCAGTTCGATAGCCTTCTCGACTTCGGGGCGCTGAGACGCGTCCGTTTGCGCTCTGATATCCTGGTCGGAGCCTCGGCGCTGTCGGATTACATCGATGACCGCATGACACCGATCGATGATTGGGCCGACTTTGACGGCTCCGAGGGCGCTGATATAGACGTTGTGCTTGAGGTCCGGGAAACCGATGACGACCCAGTAGGGCCAAACCCCGTATGGGGACCTTGGGGGCGGATCGACAACAGTGAAATCGAAGCCCATGCGGTTGAGGCCCGAGCCTGGCTCAGGACAAGTGATCCAGCTTTTACGCCGATCGTCTCGGAATTGCGACTGATAGCAGATGAGGTGGCCTAGTGTCCCAAGCACCCAGCTTTGTAATCATCAACGATAACGGGGCGGCTGTGCGTGCCCAGATCAACCAGATTGTTGCAGCATTGCGCTCCACCAGTAGCGGTGCGGTGGAACCTACGGCAACCGCGCCGGGCATGCTGTGGCTGGATACCAGCACAACGCCGCCGACGCTCAAGCTGCGCAATGTGGCTGATGCCGCGTTTGAGCCGCTGCTCGATGGCGGCGAATACTGATCAAGACCACGAAATAAACATGACGACGGGAGGCGCCCATGACTGAGCCGGGCTTTTTAGAAACGTTGAACAGCCTGTTTGGCGGGGCGGTGACCACGCTGATCGGCGCCTTTACCGGGCGGCTGATGTATCACTCGGGTGAGGTCAAGCTGGGTCGGCGGCGGTTTTTTGGCAAGGAGCTCTTGTGGGAAATCCCTGTCGCCATCGGCATGGCTATCATTGGCGAGGCTATCGCAAGCCACTTTGATCTTGGCCAGCCCGTGCGCACGGGGCTTGTGGCCATGCTGGCGTATCTGGGACCGCGCGGTGCGGAGGCCCTGATGACAGCCTGGCTTTGCCGCAAGAAGTGAGCCGCACCGCACGCTGCTGAACATAACCACGAACACACACATCCAGCGCTGCTCTTCGGGGCGGCGCTTTCCATTTGCATGGGAGAACATCATGACACCTTTTGAAATTGCTCGCGGATATATCGGCACCACCGAGGGCCCGGGCCCCGCAAACAACCCCACCGTTATGGAGATGTACGCTTCGGTTGGTCATGATTGGGTGGAGCACGACAGCGTTGCATGGTGTGCGGCATTCGTCGGGCATTGCCTGGAGAAGGCCGGCATTCGCTCAACGCGAAAGCTGACAGCACGGTCCTATCTCGACTGGGGCATCCCGGTGGAAATCGCAGATGCGCAGCCCGGTGACATCGGAGTGATCCCGCGGGGGTCCTCGAGCTGGCAGGGGCATGTGTTCTTCATCGAGCGCATTGAGGGCGCCTGGGTTTGGGGTCTTGGCGGCAATCAGTCTGATGCGGTGAATGTGAAACGTTATCCCATCTCGAAGCTCTTGGGTGTCCGGCGTGCTGGCAATGTCGTGGCCTCAGCAAGGATGCCCGTCAAGGTGGTGCAGGCCCGCTTGAAGGAACTCGGGTATCACGAGGTCGGCAGCATCGATGGGATCATCGGGCCACGCACCCGGGCGGCGATCCTGGCGTTCCGCGACGATCATGCGCTGCCGCTGGTTCCCATCATTGATGTGGCGCTGGAGGAGGCCTTGGCCGCGGCGCCGCGGCGAACGGTTGCGCCGGAACGTGCTACAGGTGCGCCACAGGACAGCCGCATCGTAACGGCGGCGAATGCGCAAATCGGCCTCGGGGTTCTGGGGGCCGCAGGCTCCATCACCTCTCAGATCGCACCCGCCTTGCGTGAGGCCGAACAGGCACGCGATACAGCGTCCCGGATCTTCGCGCTCGCAGGTCTTGAGGCGTGGCTGACCGTGGCCTTGCCATGGATCGGGGTGGTGATGTTTGTTGGTGTCATCCTCTATGCGCTGAAGGCACGGGCCGCCCGAATTGAAGATCACCGGACAGGACGCACGCCATGATCGGCGCTGTCCGTTCACTCCTGAGTGGCTTGGGCAGGCGGGCTGTTCTTTACGGCGCGCTGGCTTTGGCGCTCCTCGCCGCCCTTTGGATCGCCGTCCGCCAGGGGCGCCAAGCAGCCGAGGCCGAATTGGCTATCCGCCGTGCCGATGCGCGGGTCAGATCAATGCAAACCTCAAAGGACATTCGCCATGACGTGCAAAACACTGACCGTGCTGATCTTGAGCGCCGCGCTGACCGCTGGATGCGGGATTGATCCGGCTGTCATGTATGAGGATTGCGACTGGGCAGAGCCTATCCGCCCGTCGCGTCATGATGTTTTGAGTGACGTGACGCTTGCGCAGATCGTCGCGCATAACGAGATCGGCGCACGGCTGTGCGGGTGGCGGTCATGACGACCACCACTGTGACGGAGGGCCCGGCTGTTCTGATCGGCTACGCGTGGCGGCTGCAGATTGAGGCGGAAGCGCCGGTCTTTGCCGACGGCGCAAGTTATGCGGGGCAGATCCGAGAACGACCAAATGCGGCAGAAGTCTTGGCCACGCTCACCAGCGCTGATCTCGGGATCATGCGGATCAGCGACACGGTTCTGGAACTGGCGCTACGCCCCGAGCAGACAGCAGGTCTCGCGCCCGGGCGTGTGGTGGTTGACCTCGTGCGCACCGATCTCGCGCCAGAGCTGCATCTGGGCTTCCTCTTGGAACTGCCGGTCATCCTGCCGGTGACGCGTGGACTTGCCCCATGAGTGCCGTCAGCTCTCAAACTGGGCCCATTACCATCACCGCCCCCATCAAGGTCCGGGTGGTCACAGGGCCCTTGCGCATCCGCCTTGGCGGCCAGCCGGGCCCTGAGGGCAAACCCGGTCCACCAGGTGACAAAGGCGATCAGGGCGATCCCGGCATCACCATCCTGCCCACCAACACCCCTATCAACGGAGGCTTCTTCTGATGGCCAATACGATCCAGTTCAAACGCCGCCAGGCTGGCAATGCCGGCGCGCCCGCCGCGCTCAAATCCGGCGAGGTGGCCCACAACGAGGTCGACGACACGCTCTATATCGGCAAAGGCGATGATGGCGCAGGCAATGCCACAGCCATCGTGCCGCTTGCCGGCTCAGGCGGGTTTGTCGCGCGGGTGGGCAGCCAGACCATTGGTGGCGCGAAAACATTCTCGCTGGTGCCCAAGTCGAGCCAGGATGCCAGCAGCAGCACCGATCTCGTGCGCAAGTCGCAGTTTGACGCAGGGCTTGCGGGCAAGGCGGCCGCCGCCCATGGTCATGCGATCTCCGAGGTGAGCGGGCTGCAGGCCACTCTTGATGGGAAAGCTGCTAACGGCCACAGTCACGGCATCGCAGATGTCACGGGGTTGCAGTCAGCATTGAGCGCAAAAGCACCCCTTACCTCACCGGCACTTACCGGCACGCCCACGGCACCGACGGCCACGGGTGGGACCAACACAACCCAGCTTGCCACGACGGCCTTCGTACAGACAGCACTGGCAGGCTTTGGCGCGGGGGATATGCTCAAATCCGCCTATGACGCGGATAATGACGGCAAGGTCGACGCGGCTGAGGTGGCTGACAGCGTGCCTTGGGCAGGTGTTACCGGCAAACCGTTAACCTTTGCACCAGCGGCGCATAGCCATGCGATCTCGCAAGTCAGCGGCTTACAGGCCGCGATTGATGGCAAAGCCGGACTTGCCTCGCCTGCATTTACCGGCACGCCAAGCGCACCCATGGCTACCAGCGGCACCAATACAACCCAGATTGCGAATACAGCTTTTGTTCAGGCAGCGATCGCCGCACTGATTGATGCAGCCCCCGGTGCGCTGAATACCTTGAACGAGTTGGCCGCTGCCTTGGGCGATGATCCCAACTTTGCCACCACGGTGACCAATGGGCTGGCGGGCAAGCTGACTGCGACCGCAAACCTTGCAGACCTGCCCAATAAGGGCACGGCGCGGTCCAACCTCGGGCTCGGCTCCCTTGCAACGCAAGCGGCAAACGCAGTGGCGATCACAGGCGGAAGCATCACCGGCATCTCGCTTGATGGCGGCACGTTCTAAGCCCTGCTTTGAGTTCCATGTCATCCGTCCCTCACAAGAGGCTGAACCGCAGGAGGTCCCATGGCCAGCACAATCCGTATGAAACGATCCGCCATTGCCACAAAGGTGCCAACCACGGCGCAGCTGGATCTGGGCGAGTTGGCAGTCAACACCCGCGACGGCAAATTGTTCCTCAAACGCGCGGACGGCAGCGAAGAGATCGTCGAAGTCGGCGCCCGTTGGGGCGCATTTACGGCCCATGCCACGGGAGCAAGCCTGACCTTCCGCTACAACGGCGTTGACGTGATGACGCTCGACGGCACTGGCAATCTGACAGTGCTGGGCGATGTCACCGCTTTTGGGAGCCCGTAAACCATGGCGCTTCCACTGACAGGTCCGATCTCGCTCAGCCAGATAAACACCGAGCTCGGCCGCACCGCTGGCGCCACGGTCTCGCTCGGGGACGCAGGAGTGCGCGGGCTTGCAGGTGTGGCCAATGGTGCCATCGGCCTCGACAATCTGCGCGGCAAATCTGCCCAGTTCACCCACACGATCACCAGCCATCAGCAAGAGTTAAACCTGCACACCTACCTGCAAGCGCAGGGCTGGGATGGCACGAGTAAGGTCGAGGTAACGGTGGCCGCGGGCATTTACATCTGGTCGGATACCACCACGATCCCGGCCCTCGACATGGGCGGGGCCTTCCCTGGCGGGCTGACGCTGGTCAATCGTGGATTTATCATGGGGAAAGGTGGCGATGGAGGCTATCAGCTTGCCGACCGCAGCAGCTATGTCCCGCCAACAGCAGGCGGACCGGCGATTGGTCTGACCGGCCCAATCATCATTGATAATGCCGCAGGGTATATTGGCGGCGGCGGGGGTGGTGGTGCGGCTGCAACAGGTCAGCCCATCGCGATCCTGAGCACGGCTGTGCACAGCCCCGGTGGCGGCGGTGCTGGTGGTGGCCGCGGCGGAGCCATGCCTTACGGCAACACATCAAGCCTTGTTATGGGCGCCTTTGGTCTCGGTGGTGCGGTCGGCCAGCCGGGTTCAGTGGCCACAAATTCGAACAACTGGGCCGGCGCAACCTTACCAAGCCATGGCGGAGCTGGTGGCGGGGGCGGCGCGGGTGCCACAGAAGGCGGCGGTATCTAGGAGGAAACGAGATGGGTGGAGGAAGCGGCAATTCTGGACCGTTCAAGATTGGCGGCATATCGGGTCAGGGAGGCGGACGTATTCTGCCTGGGACGGGCGGCGGTGTTGGGGAACTCATCCTGAGCGCGAACCGGATTGATGCAACAGCAACTTTGGCACCCGGCCAACCCGATTATCGACCGACCCCACCTTATGGGTCCACGTTCGATACGGTGTTTGCAGCGCCAGGCGGCGGGCCGGGGCAGCCCGGCAAAGGCGATGGGTTTGCGGTGTATGTCTCCGTGAATGCCAATGATGGCACGACAGCACCAGTCACGCCGACGTCTGGCGGCGGGGGTGGATGGGGCGCCGCAGGTGGCTCTGGAACGCAGTCCCTGGCGGACTTCACCGTTCAAAAAGGCGGTAATCTCGGCGCCGCCGGTGGCAAGGCTATTAAAACAAACGGGCATGCAGTGACTTGGCTGGCTGGTTCAAATCGCGCATATGGAGCAATCGGATGAAGACGTCCCTACAGTTCTTCAAAGATATGGGCGTCTGCGACGGCGCCTATGCCGTGCTTGAACGCGTGTTTGGGCAGGCGGGCGTGACCGAGTTTGACTATGCTCAAGGGTACGAAGTCATGCTGAGTATGATGGACCAGCTAGAGGTCGACGCCGCGCAAAGCGGTGAACCCGGCCATGACACCGCCCAGGGCTGGCTGCAGTGGTGCTACGAACTGCGCAGCCGCCCCGAGGCCATCATGTATTTCGGTGATCATATCGAGGAGAACCTATTCCGCACGGCGGACGGGCAGCTGCACGAGACTCTCGACGCTGCGCGCGATCATGATCGACGTCGTTACGCTGAATTGCGCCGCGATCATGCCGCGGCGCGCGTGATCAACGGGGTGCGGTTTGGCGAGGGCGGTGCTGAAACTTGGGAGGTGGTGGATCCAGCGCAGGACGATCTCGCGGGCTACCGCTCGTTGCGTCAACTTATTGCGAAGCTGAATTTCAAACTCGGTTCCATAAAGGCCGCTTTCACGGCGCGCCTTTGGGATGAAAAATTCCCGCCGTTCTTTTCGTAAGCGATCGGTTACTTCGGTTGGTACAAAGGTTGGTGAAGTGAAAATGAACTGCAGGCTGTCCACTTTCGATAGCTCTGCTTTCAACGCCTCGAATGCATAAATGGAGAAACATGACGCGGCGATTTTGAGACGCGATCCGCGAGACATTGTGTCCTTGAGGTCGTCACCAAGAAGCTGAGAGGTGTTATCGATGATTTTCATCGAGGACCTCGCGATTTAGAAGAACGATCTGCTGATCCTGTGGTTGCCGCGCAGCTGGATCAGTGTCGATCCCGAGCCGTTTGAGGGAGTAGTAAACCAATGCGCGCCGCACGGAAATCTTTGCCGTGCCACCCTGCATGCCGTAGTCCAGCGCAATGACCTGTTTCTGTGAATCCGACAGTTCAGGGTGGGGGCCGATCTCAAGCGTGACACGTTCTTGCCAGTCTGCATCGGCTGCATCGGTTACTTCGCTTGCCCTGGTTTCGCGTGTCTCAATGATGCGGGATAGGAGAAAATCCTTGAAGACCTCGTCCGTCTGGCAAAACGCCCGAGTGTGCCACCGGAACCCGTCGAACCCTATGGCATGAGGCGCGATCCATCTCCAAATGGGCTCTGGACGTGAGAGGGACTGGTACTTCACTTCAAGTGCTTCGTTGCGTCGGATTGCCCCGACCACGGAGCGCAGGGTTGTGGGGTTCACCCCACGCACCGGCGTTGGCGCAGCATCATATGAAGGCAGTTCAGCAATCCAAGTGTCGTCGCTGTCCATGATGCCATCAGCCAAAGACCGCAGCTGTGCGAGGTAACGACTGGCGTCAGGCTTCAGGAACTGCGGGGAATAGTCCGGGCCAGGGACATAGGTCCGTGCACTCTTGTCGTAGACCATGTTGGCCGGGGCGAAGCCGATGTAGCGGTTCAGATCGGTGGACGCCTGGTTCACCGATACCCCGAACTGCTCCATCAAATCGCTACGGTTCACATGCCCCTCCCAAAACAGGCGGAATTCGATGAACTCGAGCCGTTGCTCGACTCCCCAGCGAAGTTCCACCTTGTCGTTTTCCACTGCGTTCCCCCGGCCTTGCCGATCCGCACGTTAACTATGCACACCCAATTTATGTGCGCCTTGTCACGCTAGCCGAGCAATTCAGCGCGTTCAATCGAAATCCTGCGCATTTTCTTAGGTTTGCGGCGGTATGTGAAGGCGGTATGCAGGAAAGTGGTCCGTTGAAGCAGGCGTGCCGAGACACGCTTTCCCTCGGCACGCCTGCAAATATCGCAACCACATGCGCGGTCACGCAGTCGGCGAAATCTCAGCCGACCTGGTGGGCTCCGAGCGGGTTCGCCGCCATCCCCACCGCCGCGCTTGATCCGCCCCACAGTGCGGCGTCTCCTGCGGTCCCCGCGCTTGTCGGGTCCGGGTCCCCATCAGTTGTGGCCGCTTTGGCTATTCCGCCTCGGGCGGTGGGGCAGAGGCCATATCTGTGATCGCTTGAAACTCCGACAAGAACTCCGGCCGATGCTGCATCAGATACCGGACGATCCGGGCGTTCCCGAGCAGCTTTGCCAGATACCCCTTGATGACGGTCAGCTGCAGGTGGTCCTGGCCGTAGGAGTCTTGGATCGATGTGATGCCTTCCTGCAGCCGGGCCAGTTCGCGCTCCATGCGGGCCATGGCCTCCGGGGTGATACCCCTCATCTTCTTGGGTTTCTTGGTGTCAACCAGCTGCGCCTGGGGCGTTCCTGCAAGGATTGCGGAGATGTAAGCCGGAGAATAATTGTTCGCGTTCATCATCAGTTCGGCCGCCTCGATCTGGCGCATGGCTTTCATCTTGCGCAGGATTTCGAACACGGCCGTCGCGCAGTGTTTGTCCTTCAGAATGCCGACGGCTTCTTCGCAGATACCGTCGAGCAACTTTGCCTTGCGCACAATGCTGCGCGGGTTGAGGTCCAGAGCCAGGGCGATCTTTTCCTCGGAGACACCGCGCTCGATGGCCTTGCGGATCATCTTGTGCTCCTGGATGGGCGCAAGGCGGCTGATCCGCTTGTTATAGGTGAAGGCCTCGTCGTCCGTGGAAATCAGACATTCGACTCGTTCGACGCCGAGATCCTTCAGCACCTCGATCCGGATATGCCCATCAAGCAGCATATAGGTGTCTTCCTCACCCGGGGATCGCGTGACCACCGGCGGCTCGACCAGGCCAACCTCTTTGATCGACGCGGTGATCTGGCGATACTTGCGGCTGGATTTGACGGATGCGCTGAGGGCGCGCACGGGCAGGACGGCCTCTACCGGCACGGTGACGCAATCGCTCTCGAAGCCAAGCGTGACCGCGTCCGGGGTTTTGCGCTTGCCCCGGCTCATTCTGCCGCTCCCGCATTCAGTGATTGCCCGAGATAGGTGGGCAGGGTATCCAGCCCCTCCGCGCGCAAGAGAGTCAGGAAGTGGTCATCGTCGCGCAGTGAGCGAAACGCCTCCACGACGAACATCAGGCGGCCTTGCGTCAGTTCGGCCTTCTTTATCAACATTTTCTGGCGTTCGGCCTCCTGTTTATAAGCACGCACGAGCGCGTCGCTGGTCAAAGGCCGTTTGGCGCCGTCGCCTCTGCCATAGTTGTTTCGATGAAGGCGTGGGCCCTGTGCATCGCGCTGCTGGATGAGACGGCGCACAGCGGCCAATTTCTTACCGCGCAGCTTTTTCTGGGTGTAGGCGTCCATCAGAGCGCGCTGTCCGCCCTCGGCATCAGTCTTTGAAATGTCGATGGCGAGGTTCAGCGGCAGAAGGCCGGTTTCCACGGCCGAGACCAGCCGTTCTTCCCCGCGCTCCAGAAGCCCCGCAATCATTCCGACATAGTCTGGCGTGACGCCGATCTTGTTGGCGATCTGGCGGTCGTTGTAGCCGCGTTTGCGCAGGCTGCCGATCTCGCGCATCAGGTCGATCGGGTTGTGCTGGCGGCGTGCACAGTTCTCCACCAGGCTCATCACCAGGCAATCGCTCTCATCGGCGTCGATGATGATGGCCGGAATCCTATCCTGCTGAAGCTCCATAAACGCCTCGAGCCGACCCTGACCGCAGACGAGATCATATTCCGCAGGATCTGTCCCGGCGCGCTGTGCCACGGTGATTGGTCGCTTCAGACCAATCTTCGCGATGTTCTCGACCATTTCCTCAAAAGTTCGCCGGTTGCGCACGCGGGGGTTGAGGATGCGAACTCGGTCGGTGGGGATGAGCGTGACCTGTTTCTGGGCGTCGTCTGGCATCAGGCGGCCTCCGTGATCCGGGCCCGGCCAGCGAGCGCATAAAAATAGTCGAGCGTATCGAAGCGGTAGGCGTCCAGCGACAGCCCGTTCTGCTCGGCCAGCCTCAGCTTGGCCATGGTCATGTCGATGCTCGGTAGCAGGTAATAATCGCGCGGCGCTTCGTTCAATTCGTCCATTCGCACGGCAATCGTGATGTCGGGCACCAGGCCAGTATCGAGACGGATGCGCCATCGCAGGGAACCGCCCTGCGTCTCGAAACACCGGGCAAGCACTACCGACGCCGTGAACTCGTCATTGATGCGAATGAGGTCGGTGTCCGGATCCTGCGCCGCCTGTCCTCCACGTTCCGCGACACCGTCGAGGATCCGAGCCACGATGCCGGGGTGCGCCTGCCGCAAGGCGCGGTTGATCTCGACGTAACGGTAGTCGCGCTCCGGTTCATAGCCGATCATCTGGTAGGCGCGCAGCAGGCTGCCGAAGCGGCTCCGAAAGGCGCTGGAAGATGGCAGGCTGTCCTGTTCATCGATGATCAGGCCGGACAAGACGCCTTTCTGCTTCAGTACGCTGCGCAGGGCTTCGAGCAGTTCGGCATCCGTGAAATGCTGACTGCGCGCGTCGACGATTTTGCGCGCACGCAGGAACAGCACCTCGTCCACAATGGCGGGGTAGGCGCCCTCCGCCCGGATCCACATTTCGCGTGGGTTCACCACCCGGCGCTGCTTCAGCTTGTAGGACACCTTGTTGTAAACGTTGTTGCCGATGTATTTTTCGTTGGTCAGGACCTGGTGCACCGATGCTCGGGACCATGGCCGCTCAAGATCCGTCAGATGCCCTTCGGTATTCAGGGTTTCCGCAATCTCACGCTCCGAGCGGCCATCCTCAACGAACATTCGGTACATGCGGCGCACGACATCCTGTTCCTGCTCAGGGCCCGGAACGAGAACGACACGGTCGGTCTGAAGGCTCTTCTGCTCGCCGCGGGACAATGCACCCTTCGGGTTGCCATGTTCGTCGATCAGAACCCGGCGCAGGCCGTATCCAGCCGCACCGCCTTGGCGGTACCCCATCTCCACCAGGCGGCATTGCCCGGCGAAGACCTTCACTGAAAGCTCGCGGCTGTATTCGCCCGCCATGACCCGCTTTACGGTTTTCAGAAGGTTGGAGCCGATGCTTCCGTCGTTTTCGAACTGCTCGCCACAATAATGGACCCGGATCCCGGCGCGAGAGCAGACATGCTCGTGGTAGGCCCCTTCATCAGCATCCTGAAACCGGCCCCAGCGGCTGACGTCATAGACCAGAATGGCCTTGAAATCCGCTTGACCGGTTCGGACCTCGGCCATCAGGTTCTGCAGCGCCTCGCGGCCGTCCAACCGCAACCCGGACCGACCGGTGTCCTCAAAGACGCGCAGGATCTGCAGGCCCCGGGCGGTGGCGTAATTGCGAATGATGTCGAGTTGGTTCTCAGTCGAGTACTTCTGGTGATCGGTCGACATCCGCACATAGGCGACGGCTGGGATATCCAGTCCGGCCTCGCCGCCTTTGTCCTCGCTGTTGTATCGACCGTTATTCAAATCGGGTTTTCCTTTTCAGCCTTGTTTGGTTTCTATTTTTCCATCTGACACAAGCGCGTCTGGAAAGTCGTTTCCTGAAACGGGCAAGGTTTTTCCGTTTGCCCGGCTTTCATTTTTCAAATTCCAATTCATTACTGCGCTCCTAAAATCAGTAGTGTCCGTCAAGCGCGGTCCAATGACCCGCAACGGACAAGATCGACTCCCGCCGTTTTCATGGTTCTTCAACTGTTTAACGAAGAAGGACGTGAAAATGCGCGTGAAGATGGGCACAGTTGTGCCGAAAATGGGCACATTTGTGCACCTGGTCGAAGAACCAACCGATTATCGAACCGCCATAGCGATGGCTCTGCACGAAGAGTTGGACGACACACACAGGGCAATCAAAATGGCCATGCGCTGGACGGGTGCCAGCGAACGCACCGTGAAGTACTGGTTCTCGGGCGAGCGGGGGCCGAGCGGCGACCATCTGATCGCCCTCGCGCGGCATTCGGATGCTGTGCTCTATGTTGTTCTTGCACTTGCGGGCCGCCACATTGTCGAGGAGGCGGACGACTGACTGTGTTTCCAAGGCTGGGAAGGCGGGTGATCGACGGCTTGTTTTGTGTGCGTTTTTGGTTATATTGAATACATGCGAGATGAGAGGTGCCGTGCCATGTCCCGAACGACCACGATGACCGTCCGCCTTGGTGGGGCCCTGAGTGACTTTGTGTCGGCCAATGTAGGCGATGACGGGTCCTATGAGAACGTCAGTGAGTACATCCGCGACCTGATCCGGCGTGACAAAGAGAGGGCGGAGCAGAAAGCCTTCAACCGGCTGAAGGGCGAGCTGACCCACGCGTTCGCAGCGCCCGAGGAGACGTATCAACCGCTGACGGCAGCCGAGGTGATTGCGCGGAACAGGGCCTGATCCGATGCCCGCCGTTCGAATCCAGGAAGGGGCGTCCCACCGCCTCGATGACATCTACCGCTACACCCGTGACAGGTGGGGAGATGATCAGGCGGAGAAATACATCACCGGCCTGTTTGCAGCCTTCGACAAGATCGCTGACCACGGCGTTGCGTCAAAGCCCATCCCGGCCGAGTTCGGCCTCAACGGATTTTTCTTTCGCTACGAACGCCATTTTGTCTACTGGCGACATCTCTCGAATGGCGACATCGGGATCGTGACCATCCTGCATGAGCGCATGCATCAGATCGACCGGTTCCGTGATGACTTCGGCCTAGGCTGATCGGCTGATTTTCCAATGAGCGTCAGATTTGCGCAGGGTTTCGCGTGGGTCCCTCGGGGTCCGACGCTGGCACGAGAGAGAGTTCGTTGCATGTGTCATTCCCTCCGCCATTTCATTCTCAATGATAGAATTAACAATGTCAGGTCAGAGGGCGCTCAGTAGCCGCTCAAAGTTCGTTTTGGGTTGTTATGGTTGATGATCCACGGATGCCCCAAAGCCGAAGCACTAGTAAAAGAATAGTGCGCCTAGAAATAGGCATTCCAAAATAAACGCTGATGAAATTAGCAGATTTTTCAATCGCTCAAACATAGAAAACACCCCAAAATACTCGCTAACGTAACCAGCCAACGCTAGGTCAGATTTGTCAGCGAGGCAAGCGATTGGATTTTACCGCTGCCGAGGCAGTGCTTGCGACGGTTTGCTAACCCAATCGGTGGCGCGGTTTTCTCTGGATCAAAGCGCGCTAAGCGCCTGTTGGAGATCTGCAATTAGATCTTTTGTTGTTTCCAGTCCGATATTCAGCCGAACAATGCGCCCTTCAAAATCCCGATTGGGTCGGTCCAAGTCGGGATAAACGACTGCCAGACTGTTCACTCCACCCCAACTGAGGCCGATTTTAAAAATGCGTAGGGCATTAATGAATTGAATGACTTGTTCGGCAGTTATGCTGGGCTTGAAAACGAATGAGAAAACGCTCGCGGACCCGCTGAAATCGCGCTTCCAGACTTCATGGCCAGGGCACGTTGGGAGTGCTGGGTGATAAACGCCATCAATAAGGTTATGATCTGCAAGCCAATGCGCAATTTCTAACGTCGAACGTTCCAACACATCAAGACGCACAGCCAGCGTTTGAAGCCCTCTGAGGGCCAGACTGCAATCATCGGGTGACACGGCAAGCCCAAGCTGTTGGTAAATGGGGCCAAGTCTTGCATAGGCCGCGTCATCTCGTGCTGAGACTGATCCAAGTAGTAGGTCACTGTGCCCGCCAACGTATTTCGTAAGAGCCTGCATGCTGACATCTACACCATGAGCAAACGCATCAAACATTACGCCTGCTGCGTAAGTGTTATCCAATGCGACAGCGACACCATTTGCGTGCGCCGCGCTTACGATCGCTGGAATATCTTGGATTTCCATCGTCACCGAGCCAGGGCTTTCGCACCATATCAGACTGGTGTTCTCGCGGATCAACTCAGAAATACCCACACCAATTAGAGGATCGTAAGGTTCAACCTCGACATTCAGACCGCGCATCAGGCCCTCGGCCATGGCTTTGTTGGGCCCGTACGCAGAGTGGGGCACCAGAGCATGGCTGCCTGCCTGACAATATGACAGGTAAATTAACGCAATCGCAGCTTGACCACCTGGCACAATAAATGTTTCGCGCGCCCCCTCGATCTCTGCGATCCGAGAGGCGAGCTCTAGTGCTGTCGGCGTGCCATATAGTCCGTATGAATAGCCATTGTCCGCTTGGCGCCAATCGTCCGTGACAGTGGCTTGCTCGTCAAAGACCACTGTCGAGCCGCGGTAAACCGGCGTTGCAAGAGATTGATAATCCTGCCGCGCGCGCGGCTTTGGGTCGAGGAGTTTGGTTCGCCAATCCATCTAAATCTCTTTCTAGGTGTTTTGCATTGCGAGGATAGCATGAATGTAAATGCGAATAGCATCTTCAATCTGGTCGATTGAGACATATTCATCCAGCGAATGACATTGCGCCAAATCACCCGGACCACAGATCACTGCCGGGCACCCAAAGTTGGGGGCGTCTGTTGAACCGGGGAATGCGGTGACGGTGACCTTGCCAGAAACAGCGGTACAGGCTTCTGTGATGGCGCGCATAACTGGCGAAGCAAGCGGCGTATCAAGCGGCGGTAGATCCAAGAAGGGCGTTCCGATGCTGAATTCTAAGTCTGGGATTGCTTCTGCTACATGTTCCAACACAGCGTTTAACTCTTGCATAACAGCTTTACTCGTCTCGCCCGGAATCGTGCGTCGGTCGATGTCGATTTCGCAAAAATCCGGTACGGAGCACGCGTTATCGCCGCCGCGGACGACGCCGACATTGAAACTAGGTACGCCGCATACAGGATCTGGCGTTCGTTTCGAAAGTTCAGCGCCATATCCTTCGAGCGCCTGAACAACACGCGCCATATGATAGATCGCATTGCGTCCATTCGCGGGCATGCTTGAGTGCGCAGCAAGGCCTGTCGTTCTGATCGTTGTTAGTATTTGCCCTTTGTGAGCGGCACTGATCTGCAAAAGTGTTGGTTCAGCGACAATTGCAAAATCAACTTTTGGCCCGTTCAGACCAAAATCTTTGGACCCGATCATTGCGTGCTCTTCGTCGATGACGCCAGCCACAATGATATCGCCGTTTAACGCATTTTCTTGACGTTGCAGTACGCGAACGACTTCCAAGTATGCCGCAAGCCCAGCTTTCATATCGCAAGAACCGCGGCCATAAACTTTGCCGTCTTTGATGGTTGGATCAAAAGGCTGGTCATACCCGTCGACGCCAACGGTATCCAAATGCCCCGCCAAAAGGATTGTCGGTCCTGTGCCTGATCCCTTTAGAATGCCCCAAACGTTTCTTCGCCCTGGTGCGACCTCGCGCGAATGGACCTCTAAACCCAGCTCCAAAAGTTTGTCCTGAAAGAGATCCGCCATAGCAGATTCAGCACCGATTTCATTGGGGACACCAAAAGTATTAACGCTGGCGCAGCGCACCATATCTGATAGGTCGATGACCAGTTGGTCCCGGTCGATTGGCAAGTGCGTCACTTCGCTTTACCCGTTGCCAACTGCGATTTGAACAGTCGACCAAACCCTTCGACCTCATCAGCGATCCCGGCAAGGCGCAATAGGTGCCAAGCCAGTGCATGGTTACTAGCGGTAACAGGTTTGCCCAAGGCAGCTTCTGCTGGAGCAATGATCTCGGCCGCACGAAGGCTCGTACAAGAAATGAATACGCCGTCGACGTCCTTAGAACTCCCAACGGAAATTGCGGCTTCCAAAATTGATTGCGGAGCAATGCGTCCGACGACTTCGTCACTGTCCTCGTAGAATGATCCAACGAGCGTGACTTGGATGCCCGCAGCATCAAATCGATCTTGCATCGCTTGTGTGACGTCCGGGGTATAGGGCGTCACCAACCCAAGGCGTTCTACGCCAAGCGCATTCAAAGCAGCTTTTGCTGCGGTTAATGGGTTGGATGAGGGGACCCCGGGGTGCTTACCGTCAATGATAGAGGCAACGCGATCTTCGCCGATGATCGTCGAACCAGATGTGCAGCCGTACCCAATCGCATCAAGGCGGAGATAGTCCGGTAACAGCCCTGCCGCAATCGGCAGCTCAGCTTCCATATTGGCAAGCGTTTCAGGTGTAACAACAACATCGTTTGCAAGGCGCGCATGATAGACCGAAACACCGGGGAGATGCGTCATTAACCGCATTTCCCATTCCATGGTCTGATCAGACTCAAGAACCAATAACCCAAGTCTTGCGCGATCTCCGGCACCTGCGTCCGCCGCGAAGGCAAGGCGTGAGATCGTGGCGGGCTTCGCTGACATCTTGTTCACATCAGTTTCCTATCGAAGTTCAGTTCAGGCGGCGTGTCTACTGACACTGATCACATCATACATGCTTAACCCCAGTTTGCAGTGCGACTGATAATTTTCCAGTGTTTATGCGACCAGTTATGACGCAAATGAACGCTCATCTTTTTCAGAACTGGTTTAATTTGGCCCCACAGGTCGGCGATGGCGTCGCCAGCACACTGTGCATACCTGATTTCAACATCCTGAACGCCGGGAATTTGCTTTGTCGTTTGCGCGATAGGGGAATTCGACTCCTGTTGTGGGGCGCATAGCGCTTGATAGGAGTTTGTTTGATGGAACGTCCACAACATTACCGTTTTCACCAGGGCGAAAAATCTTTGCCCTTTTCTGACGATGAATATGCAGCGCGCTTGGCCAAACTGCGCAATCGTATGGCTGACCAGGGTATTGATGCCTGTGTTCTGACGTCGATGCATAACGTCTCGTATTATTCTGGGTTTCTCTACTGCGCATTTGGCCGCCCATACGCACAGGTCGTTACTGCAACTGAAACAGTAACATTCAGTGCTGGCATTGATGCCGCACAACCTTGGAGACGCTGTTATGGCGACAACATTACCTATACCGATTGGCAACGAAACAATTACTGGCGTGCGATCCTGTCAGTGACTGGTGCGGGAAAAGTGATCGGATTCGAAGCGGATCACTTGTCGATCGTGCAGATGGCACTGCTCGATGAATTCCTGGCACCACAGCGCAAGGTCGATATTGCGCCCACTACAATGCTGCAAAGGATGCATAAATCTGTGGCCGAGATCGAATTGATCAGAGCAGGCGCGGCGACTGCGGACGTTGGTGGTTTCGCCATTCGTGAGGCGATTAAGGTCGGAACGCGTGAAATCGATGTTGCGATGGCTGGTCGGGACGCGATGGAACTGGAAATCGCGAAACGATACCCAGACGCCGAATACCGCGATACATGGGTATGGTTTCAGTCTGGCATCAACACCGATGGAGCGCATAACCCGGTGACTGCGCGGGAACTTGAGCGGGGGGACATTCTAAGCCTCAACACGTTCCCGATGATCAGCGGCTATTACACTGCGCTTGAGAGAACTTTGTTTGTCCAAGAGGTCGATGCTGCAAGTCTAAAGATCTGGGAGGCAAACGTTGCAGCCCATGAATTTGGGATGAGCCTTTTAAAGCCCGGAGCGTCCTGTGCTGAGGTGACGCATAAGATTAATGACTTCTTTGCGGAACGTGACCTGCTGCAGTATCGCAGCTTTGGTTATGGCCATTCTTTCGGAGTATTGTCGCACTACTATGGGCGCGAAGCGGGGTTAGAGCTGCGTGAAGACATCGATACTGTCATGGAGCCGGGCATGGTGATTTCGATGGAGCCGATGTTGACTATTCCAGAGGGGCAACCCGGCGCAGGTGGTTACCGTGAGCATAACATTTTGGTCATCACGGAAGACGGGAATGACAATATTACCGGATATCCTTACGGCCCAGAAACCAACGTTGTCGGCTAGATAAGATCGGGCGTGTTCAGTGATATCTGAATGCGTCCAAATTATCTGCTGGCGCGAACATCTTTGACCCAAGTTATGATATCGTGACGGCTGGCTTGGGTCATTTGAATAGCGTTCGGTGGTGGCATCGCATGGCTAAGGCCTGCCTGTAGATAGATTGCATTTGCATGGCGCGCGACATCGGCTTGGGTTTCAAGAAAAACACCTTTGGGTGCCCATTGCATGTTGCCCCAGATGGGCTCGCGCGCGTGGCACATAGAACAGTTGCCGATCACCGAATTGTAGGCTGCCTCAAAGCTAGCGACTTGTGTATATTGTTCCTCGTGCGGTGTTAGCGCGCGCGCCTCTGCATCTTCCCATGTGTCGTGTCCGGGATTGGTCGAAAGCCAAGCAATAATGATCATCAAGATAACGGTGACAGCCCATGTCCAATGTGGGCCGGTTCCTGTCTTATGCATGGTGTTGAAAAAGTGCCGGATCGTGACACCTGTCAGGAATATCAGTGACGCGATGATCCAAGCGTACTCGGTTCCAAACGCCAAAGGGTAGTGGTTCGACAGCATCAAAAAGACGACGGGCAGTGTCAGGTAATTGTTGTGTGTAGAGCGGACCTTGGCGATTTTACCGTATTTCGCATCAGGCGTCCGACCTTCCTTTAGATCCTGCACAACGATCCGTTGGTTAGGCATGATTTGGAAAAAGACATTCGCAGTCATGATAGTCGCGGTGAATGCTCCAAGATGCAGCAAGGCAGCGCGACCTGTGAAGATCTGATTGTAACCCCATGACATAACTACCAAAATCACGAACAAAAGTAGCATCAAGACAGTCGGTGTTTCGGAAAGTTTCGATTTGCACATCGCATCATAAAGCAGCCAGCCAATCGCAAGAGAACCGGCGGAGATGAGGATGCCTTGCCAAAGCGCTAGGTCAGCTTTCGTAGGGTCTAAAAGGTATAGTTCGCCGCCAACCCAATAGATGATCATCAAAAGTGCGGCGCCTGAAAGCCAAGTCGAATAGCTTTGCCATTTATGCCAAGTCAGGTGCTCAGGCACACGGGACGGCGCCACCATATATTTGACTGTGTGATAGAACCCACCACCGTGAACTTCCCACTCTTCGCCGAATGCGCCGTCGGGAAGCGCCTCGTTGGGTTTTAACATCAGATCAAGCGCGATAAAATAGAACGAGGCTCCGATCCACGCCATCGCAGTTATGACATGTAGCCATCGCACCGAAAATGCGATCCAGTCCCATAAAATTGCGATGTCATACATGAAGGATCTCCCACGGATTCACTACGTTGCACACTATGCGTGACTGCTTTGTTCTGCTATCGCTGCATAACACCAAGCAGCATCAAAAAAATCAGAATAATGTCCTATTTCGATAATATCCGAACCTTCGTCCGCGTCTATGAATTAGGCAGCATGTCTGCTGCTGGGCGAGACTTGCGGATATCTCCGGCTCTGACATCGTCGCGGATCTCGCAATTAGAGGATAAATTGGGCGTTCGCTTGTTTCGCAGAACCACGCGCAGCCTGACGCCAACCGAGCAGGGCAAGGCATTCTATGGCGGCGCATGTGAGGTCTTGGAGAGCGTTGAGTCAGCAGAAGCGCAAGTTGTGAACATTACTGATAATCCAAAAGGATCATTGTATGTTGCGGCCCCTTTGGGCGTTGGGCGACGTTTGATTGCCCCTCAGATACCGGAGTTTTTGGCGAAATACCCGGAAGTGAACATTCGATTGCGCCTAACGGATCGGAAAGTTGATCTTACCACTGAAGGTTTGGATCTTTCGTTTTTCCTTGGCCAGCCTGAGGACAGCACTCTGCGCATTCGCAAGATCGCGGATGTGAACCGCATCCTATGTGCGTCCCCAAAGTATATCGAAGAAAATGGGATGCCAATTGATGGCTCGGATCTAATAAGCGGTGCACATGAGTGTTTGAATTTGAGGTTCCCGGGTTCGACAGAGTTCCAATGGCCACTACGTTCGGAGAAGGGTGTTAAGAAATATTCCGTCAAAGGCCGGTATGAGTCTGACGATGGCGACGTCCTCACCGATTGGGCTTTAGCAGGACACGGAATCGCGATGAAACCCGTTTTCGAAGTTGCCGAACATTTGTCCAACGGGCGATTGATCGCCGTAGTCACAGAAACACCGCCAGAACCAATTCAGATGGCATGTCTGTTTACGCATCGACGTGGTCAAGATCCGAAAGCGCGCTTGTTTATGGATTTTGTTATCGAACGGATCACAGGCGAAATCCGCAATGCATCGATTCAGGCTCAACTGCCGCGATAGGTCGAGTACCCAAACGGCGACAGCAAAAGCGGGACGTGATAATGCGACGCCTCTGACATGCCAAAGCGAAGCGGAATAACATCCAAAAAACGTGGATCCTCGGGTGGCGTGCCCGTCGCGTCCAGATAGTCACCGGCATGAAAAACCAGTTCGTAGGTCCCAACTTCGAATTTGTCCGCGGGCAGGATTTGTTCGTCAGTTCGCCCGTCATCGTTGGTAACGAGTGTTTTGAGTGCAGTCCGCGTGTCACCTTCAATGCGGAACAATTCGATCTTTAAACCCTGAGCGGGACAGCCGCGTGCGGTATCCAAAACATGGGTCGTCAGAAATCCGGTCATCGGCGCTCTCCTGTGCATTTATTTGATCTTATAGTCTGATTATTGAACTGTTCGCAAAAACAAGGTCGCCGATGGGTCTTTCGCATTTTTTTTGAAAGCATGCTGCTACTTTTTGCGGTATAGTTACCAATAAGAAAAAAAGGAAAAGCAGTGCACCGTTATCCCCGTGATATGTCTGGGTATGGTTCGGAACCACCAAAGGCGAATTGGCCAAATGGGGCCAAAATCGCAGTCCAAATCGTGCTAAACTACGAAGAAGGCGGGGAAAATAACATTTTGCATGGGGATGCTGCTTCTGAAGCATTCTTATCTGAGATTACCGGTGCCCAGCCTTGGCCCGACCAGCGCCACTGGAATATGGAATCACTTTACGAATATGGGAGCCGCGCCGGTTTTTGGCGTGTGCATCGAATGCTGAGTGATATGCCTGTCACTGTTTACGGCGTTGCAACGGCGCTGGCGCGCGCGCCAGAGCAGGTTGCGGCGATGAAATCAGCAGACTGGGAAATTGCGTCGCACGGGCTAAAATGGGTCGAGCACAAGGATATGCCCGAAGATCAGGAACGTGCCCAGATCGCGGAAGCAATCGCGCTGCATACGGAAGTGACGGGTGATGCTCCGCGAGGGTGGTATACGGGACGCTGCTCCAATAATACCGTTCGCCTAGTCGCCGAGACGGGGCAGTTTGCATATGTTGCTGACAGTTATGCCGATGATTTGCCGTATTGGTTGACTTTTCGCGATCACGATCAATTGATCGTTCCCTACACAATGGATTGCAACGATATGCGGTTCGGGATCCAGGCAGGTTATACAACGGGCGACCAATTCGAACGCTACCTCAAGGACAGTTTTGATTACCTTTATGAAGAGGGGCAAGAAGGGCGTGCCGCAATCCTCTCCATTGGTCTACATTGCCGCATCGTTGGCCGTCCGGGCCGTGCCGCGGCGCTTCGTCGTGCGATTGAATACATGCAAGGGCATTCAGACGTCTGGTTTGCCACGCGCCTTGAGATTGCTGAACATTGGGCGCGCGAGAATCCACAAAACAAAACCCTACGCCCCTCAGCAATGCCGAAAGCAACGTTTGTCTCGGAGTTCGGTGGGATCTTTGAGCATTCTTCTTGGATCGCTGAAGGGGCCTTTGATCTTGAATTGGGGCCGGCACATGATTGTGCCTCAGGTGTTCACAATGCGCTCGCACGTATCTTTAGAATGGCATCTGATGAACAACGCCTCGGGGTCTTAAACGCACACCCAGATTTGGCTGGGAAACTCGCCTCTGCAGGTAAGCTGACGGCTGAAAGCACGGCTGAACAGGCAGGTGCGGGTCTAGATCTATTGACTGACAAAGAGCGCGAAACTTTCCAATCGCTTAATGCACAATATGTTGAGCGCCATGGATTTCCGTTCATTATCGCGGTCAAAGACAATGACAAAGGCTCAATCCTTGAAGCGTTCAATCGACGGATCAACAATGAACGTGACACCGAATTTGCCGAAGCATGTCGACAAGTTGAACGGATCGCTGAGTTGCGGCTAATCGAGAAGTTCGGGTCATGAGTATTTTTGTGGGGCCCCTGACAAAGGACGCTTTCGAGGCCTTTGGAGATGTGCTCGAGGTGTCTGGTGAACCGGACAAGATCATCAACCAAGGAATGTGTGGTCGATTTCATGACTGCGCCGCGTTGGATTTTCAGGGAGGCAAGGCTGGCCTAAGCCTTTTTCAATCAAAAGCGCGCAGTTTTCCCATCAAACTCGACATGATGGAGCGCCATCCAGAGGGTTCCCAAGCATTCATTCCGATGAGCATGGATCCTTTTGTTGTCATTGTCGCGCCGGATGATGACGGAAAACCGGGAAAACCTTGCGCATTCATTACAAAGCCCGGACAGGGCGTAAATTATCATCGTGGAACATGGCATGGGGTTTTGACGCCCCTGCATGAACCGGGGCTATTTGCTGTTGTTGATCGCATTGGCGATGGCCCCAATCTTGAGGAACACTGGTTCGACACACCGATTTCGGTGGTTGATCAGTCCTCTTAACTCCAAGCCAGCGGGACGACTGGCACACATAGAACTAAATAGGGACCAACGAAAATGACAGACACTTCTTATAGCGATCCTAATGTGACGCCGCCCCTTGGGCAGGCGGTACCTTTGGGTCTTCAACACGTGTTGGCGATGTTCGCGTCAAACGTCACACCATCCATCATCGTAGCCGGGGCCGCGGGTCTTGCATTTGGTGGACCTGAGCAGATTTACCTGATCCAGATGGCAATGCTGTTTGCCGGTATCGCAACGCTTTTCCAAACCGTTGGTATCGGACCGATCGGCGCACGTTTGCCAATCATGCAGGGCACTAGCTTTGCCTTTGTTGGCGTATTGGCCGGCATCGCGGCGACTATGGGTCTTGGCGTTGCACTGACGGCTTGTATCATCGGCGGTGTGATCCACTTCCTGCTGGGTGCAGTGATCGACAAGTTGCGGTTCCTTTTCCCGCCATTGGTCATTGGCCTAGTGATCCTAGCAATTGGTCTTTACCTAATCCCAGTTGCTATCAAGTACGCTGCCGGTGGCGCCGCTGATTTCCAAATGGCTGCTGAAAGCTTTGGTTCATTGAAGCACTGGTCAGTCGCACTAACGGTGATCATCGTATCCCTCCTGTTGAAATTCTTCACCAAGGGGCCAATCTCAAACGCTGCAATTCTAGTGGGCTTGTTGGCGGGTTATGCGCTTGCATACATTCTTGGCATGGTTAACTTTGGCTCGGTCGCAAAAGCATCTTGGATCACATCAATCCAGCCACTGCCATACGGTTTCGAATTCAACCTCGGTGCAGTGATTGCTGTCACTTTGGTCTCAATCGTATCCGCGATTGAAACTGTTGGTGACGCATCTGCGACAGCCAAAGCTGGTGCACAGCGTGAAGCAACAGACCAAGAGATCGCAGGCGCAACATATGCGGACGGTCTAGGCACTGCGGTTGCTGGCGTCTTTGGTGGTCTTCCAAACACCTCGTTCAGCCAGAACGTTGGTATTGTCGGTATGACCGGTATCATGTCACGCCACGTTGTGACAATTGCGGGTTTGATCATGATCGTATGTGGCCTGATCCCAAAGATCGGCGCAGTTATAGCGTCTATGCCTTTGCCAGTTCTTGGGGGCGGTGTGATCGTTATGTTCGGCATGGTCGCATCAGCGGGCTTGAACATGCTGACAGACGTGAAAATGACACGTCGCAACATGATCATTATTGCTGTGTCACTTGCATTCGGTTTGGGTCTGAACCTTGTACCAACGGCTGTTCAGTACCTACCAGGCGTGATCAAAGTGTTGGCTACGTCAGCTGTCGCACCAACGGCCTTGATGGCGATTGTCTTGAACTTGATCCTACCTGAAGAAGAGTAAGATCGAAGCTACACAAGAGAGAAGGGCGCCCAAAACCGGGCGCCCTTTTTTTGTTTCAAAGATTTGGTTGCTTAGATCTTTAGCGGCATATGCCGGTTCACATCTTTGTATAAAAGATAACGGAACTTGCCGGGACCGCCTGCGTAACAGGCTTGTGGGCAAAACGCGCGAAGCCACATGAAATCACCCGCTTCAACCTCGACCCAATCGTTATTCAGCTTGTAAACAGCCTTGCCCTCTAAGACGTACAGCCCGTGTTCCATCACATGCGTCTCAAGGAAAGGGATGACTGCGCCGGGTTCAAACGTAACGATGGTGACGTGCATGTCGTGGCGCATGTCGGTCTGGTCAACAAACCGCGTTGTGCCCCATTTGCCATCTGTTCCAGGCATAAGTGTCGGGGGGATATCATTCTCATTGGCGATGATCAGCTCGGGTGCATCGATACCGGGAACAGCTTGATATGATTTTCGGATCCAATGAAACCGTGTGACTTCATTTGAAGTGTTTAATAGCGTCCAAGTGCTCGCGGGCGGAATGTAGGCATATCCGCCTTCTTCTAAGATATGCTCTTGACCTTCAACGGTCAGCGTAAATGATCCTTCAACCACAAATAGGACGCCTTGAGCGTTCTCATCGGCCTCTGGTGCATTTGACCCACCACCTGGTTGTACTTCCATGATGTATTGGGAAAAGGTCTCAGCAAACCCGGTCATCGGGCGCGCGATAACCCAAAGGCGTGTCTTGTCCCAAAACGGCAAATAGCTCGTGACGATATCTTGCATCGTCCCCTTTGGGATCACAGCATAGGCGTCCGTAAATATGGCCCGGTCCGTCAGGAGCTGCTCTTGTGGTGGATGTCCACCTGTTGGGGCATAGTACTTCTTAGACATGTTATGTCCTATTTCCTTAAGGATATCCGTAGACAATGGGGTCTGCTAACGCGAACGACCAGATCCTGCGTGTGGATAGCACCTTTTACTTTCGTTTGATAATCAAAGGCGTATTCGAGGGCTGATCATGTGCGGGAAGTCGTACAGTACTTACTCACGCGTAATTTTGGTGGAAAGATCGCCGAAATAGGCGCAATGTAGCATTAGTTCAATTAACCCAGAAGCGCACTGAAATGTCTCGTCGGTTCTACAGCTTGCCACCTCTAACATCGCTTTCAGTATTTGAATGCTCTGCACGCCATCTAAGTTTTAAGCGCGCCGCTCAGGAACTGTCGGTAACGCCGGGCGCTGTAAGTCATCAGATAAAATTGTTGGAACAAGAGTTGGGTGCATCGCTATTTGATCGTCGTCATCGGGGCGTCATGTTAACACCTGATGGTCAGGACCTATTTGAGACCTTAGCGACGTCGTTTGAGAGCATAGCAAAACGCATCGGTCGTATCCGAGATGCTGACACAACCGACAAAATTACTGTGGGCTCAACCACGGCTATTTCTGCGTTGTGGTTGTCTCCGGCAATTGTCCAATTCTGGCATAAACACCCAGATGTAAGTGTCGATCAACTCACCCAAGATGCGCCGTTTACGTCTCATGCGAATATGGATTTTATGGTCCGCTACGGGTGGGAGAGCACTAAGAACATGATCCATACACCTCTCTACCGCGATGAATTGGTGCCAGTTTCGTCGCCGGAGGTGGCCAGCCAACTAAATGGTGCGTCGTTATCGGATTTGGCCAGTCGATGGTTGATACATAATGCGAGCGAAGGGCGCGATTGGACGACTTGGCAGGACTGGTTCAATGATCTTGGCTATACTGGTCCAGTAAACAAAGGGACGCGCGTCACTAACTATTCCGTAGCGCTCCAGTTGGCGAGCAAGGGCACGGGTTTAGTGCTTGGATGGCGTCATTTGGTCCAATCGCTTATCGATAGTGGTGATCTTGCGATCGTAAAAGGTCACAGCCTACCAGCTCCACGGAGTTTTTATTTGGTGGAGTGCAACGGTGAAGCGAGCACTGAAAGCGCGCAGAACTTTAAACGTTGGATCTTGAGTACTGCCGCTGATTTTGACGTTAATTGAATTCACCTAAGCGTTAGGTTTTTTGATATTGTGACCATCGCCGACATCGGCTCCTATACAGCGTCTGCTTACGCCGAAGGAGGATGATTTCGAATGAATAAACATAGCCCGCTGTCGTCTGTCACGAGGGATGTTAATTTGGCAAATGGACTGCCAAACCAACATTACATCGACCCAGAAGTGTTCGCCGAAGAAAAACGCTCGGTTCTGTTCGCAAATTGGTCTGGGGTCGGGTTCGGTAAGGACATTCCAGAGACTGGCGATGCAAAACCGATTGATTTCATGGGAATGCCTTTGCTGGCTGTCCGTGATCGAGACGGCGCGATCGGCGTTTTTCAGAACACATGTCGTCATCGCGGAATGATCTTGGTCGACAAACCTAAAAAGATCGGTGGCGCAATCCGATGTCCATATCACAGTTGGTGCTACGGTTTGGATGGCTCGTTGCGTGCAACGCCGCATGTCGGTGGGCCGGGGCAAAATACCCATGAAGATGTCAAACTTAGCGAGCTTAGCTTGTTCCGTGTCCGTAGTTTTGTTTGGCGCGATATCATATTTGTAAACGTCGACAGTGCGGCTCCTGAATTTGAAGAGGTGCATGCAGACCTCATCGAACGTTGGAAAGAATTTGATCAACCTGTGTACCACGGCGGCGAAACTGCCTCGATGCAACTGACAGTGAAATCCAATTGGAAGCTCGCGGTCGAGAACTATTGTGAAAGCTATCATCTGCCTTGGGTGCATCCGGGATTGAACAGCTATTCGCGCTTGGAAGATCATTACAACATTGAAAAGCGCGGCTTGTATTCAGGGCAGGGAACCTTGGTATATCGTCAATTGGTCGGCGAAGATGGTCAAAAGTTTTCAGATTTCATTGGATTGAGTGACCAGTGGGACGAGGGTGCCGAATATATGGCCGTTTACCCCAACGTACTTGTCGGGGTTCAGCGTGACCATAGCCATGTAATTATATTGGAGCCTGTCGATCACGAGACGACGGTTGAGCACATCGAGCTGTACTACGCTGAGACGCCCGAGGACACGCCAGACCACGAAGCTTTGCGCACAACCAATGCGCGTATGTGGCGTGAGATATTCGAAGAAGACGTTTTTGTTGTTGAAGGCATGCAAAAGGGCCGACACGGCGAAATGTTTGACGGTGGTCGGTTTTCGCCTGCGATGGATGGACCGACACACAATTTTCATCACTGGGTCGCGACGAATATTGAAAAAGGCCGTGTTGAATGAGCGAATTTGAAACCGACGGATTGATCCGAAACTACCTAGCAGGCGATTGGGTCGAAGGTGATCAAGGCGGTGTTGTTGCGGTAGAGGATCCCGGAAACGAAGAACATGTCGCGGATTGTGCCAAGGCTGGCGAAGACACACTGGCCAAGGCGTTGGATGCGGCACGTTCCTCATTTGAACGCGGTGATTTGGCAGACATGCAGCCCTCGGCGCGAGGACAATTGCTACTACGCGTTGCATCTGAAATTCGTGGTTTGGCAGATGAGGGTGCGCATTTGCTGTGTCGTGAAAGCGGTAAATCACTTTCTGCTGCCTATGGCGAGTTCGAGGAAGCCGCAAAGTACTTTGAGTACTACGGTGGTGTCGCTGACAAGATTGAGGGCAAATCGATACCGCTTGGACCCGATTATGCGGACTACACGATATACGAACCTTTTGGTGTGTCGGCGCAGGTCGTCCCATGGAACTTTCCTGTTTCGCTTGCTGCACGATCGCTTGCACCGTCAATGGCCGCCGGAAACTCTAGCATCATCAAGTCACCGGAATTGGATCCAATCGCAAGTGCGATGCTTGGCAAAGCACTGCAACGCGCAGAGGTTCCAACAGGGTCAGTCTCGATTCTAAATGGTATCGGTTCCGAACTTGGCGCGCGCTTGGTCGCAAGCAATGAAATCGATCAGATTGTGTTCACCGGCTCTGTTGCGACTGGACAATCTATTTTGCACGCGGCGGCTGAAACTGTAACGCCTTCATTGATGGAACTTGGTGGTAAATCGGCTGCGGTGGTGTTTGAAGACGCGGACTTAGATACGCTAATCAAGAGCGTCGAAAATGGGATCTTTTTCAACGCGGGTCAGGTGTGTTCAGCAATGGCGCGGATCCTTGTACACCGTTCGATCTACGATGAAGCGGTTGCGCGCGCGTCGGATTTGGCCAACGGCATTTCGGTTGGGCACGGCCTGGAAAATCCAGTTCACACGCCGATCATTTCAGCTGCGCAGCTGGAAAAGGTAGAGAATGCTACGTCAATGGCGCGGCAAGAAGGAGCGCGCGTAGCGGCGGGTGGTTCACGCTTGGATCGCAAAGGCTTTTTTATGGCGCCGACGATCCTTGCAGATGTCGATCCCGCCAGCCGTATCGCGCAGGAAGAGATTTTTGGCCCTGTGACTTGCATGACGCCTTTCGATACCGAAGCCGAAGCAATTGCGTTGGCGAACGGTACAGAGTTCGGGTTGGTCGCCGGAATTTTCACAAAGGACCTTGCGCGTTCACACCGCGTTGCACGCAAGTTGCGCGCGGGTCAGGTCTTTGTGAATGAATGGTTCGCGGGTGGTGTTGCCACTCCGTTTGGTGGGGTCGGTAAATCTGGGTTTGGCCGTGAGAAAGGCCTTGAGGCGCTCTACAATTATGTGCGTACGAAGAACATCGCGATTTCGTTAAAGGGCTAAAAATGGACCAAGCCAGTTTAGAACAGGCGCTCCTGAACGCACATGCTCAGAACGACACACGCGCGCTTATAGAACTATATACCATTGCGGGTGATCAGGCAGAGGACGCACGAGATGACGAAGCTGCCAGCTTCTATCTGACGCATGCCTTTGTATTTGCTCTCGAGGCAGGCGCGCCAGAAGCCCCCAAATTAAATATTCGTCTGGCCAACAAAGGTCGGGCACATCTTCTTGAATTTTAGATCCCGTTTGGGGAATTGCGAAAGATCACGAGAATGCGTCAAAGTGCACAAGCAGTCGTTATCGGTGGTGGGGTTATTGGGTGTTCGATCCTTTATCATCTAACCAAACTAGGTTGGTCAGATGTTGTTTTGTTGGAACGCGATGAGCTGACTTCAGGCTCAACATGGCACGCAGCGGCCAATATTCATGGGCTTCACGACAGTACAAATATCAGTCGCATTCAGCACTACACTATGAACCTGTATAAAGACCTAGAGGCCGAGACCGGGCAAAGCTGTGGTGTGTTCCAGCCGGGGTCATTGTATTTGGCTCAAACCGAAGAGCGTGAGCATCAACTCCGACTGCAAGCCGCCAAAGCCAAGTTATATGGCATGAATTTCTTTGAAGTGAGTATCGAAGAGGCGCGCGAACTCAACCCAATGGTCAACTATGATGGCATTCGGTGTGTCATGTTTGAACCCGACGGCGGCAATGTTGACCCGTCCGGCGTGACCAACGCCTACGCGATCGGTGCACGTCAACGCGGTGCCGAAATTCATCGATTTACGCCTGTGACAGGAACGACCCAACGCGATGATGGCACCTGGATCGTCGAGACACCCAAAGGCAATATCGAAACACCGTGGGTGATCAATGCAGCCGGGCTGTGGGGGCGCGAGGTTGCGAAACTTGCTGGTGTTGAACTGCCGCTGCAACCGACAGAGCACCAGTATTTTGTGACGGAAACCATGTCCGATGTGGCAAGTGCCACGAGCCGTTTGCCATCTGTTAGTGACAGGGACGGTGAATACTACTTGCGCCAAGAGGGAAATGGATTGCTGGTTGGGGCGTATGAAAAGGACATGAAGTTCTGGGCCGAAGAGGGCACCCCGCTTGATTTTGCACATGAGCTATTCGCGGATGATTTGGACCGGATCGAAGACAATATGATGAACGCGATTGAGCGCGTTCCAGCCGTCGGCGAGGCCGGCATCAAACGTGTGATCAACGGTCCGATGATCTGGTCCCCCGATAGCAATGTTCTTATGGGCCCGGTGCCAGAATTGGATGGCTATTTCTGCTGTAATGGCATCATTCCGGGGTTCTCGCAGTCCGGTGGTATGGGCCTGATGGCCGCGCAGTGGATCATTGAAGGTGAAACGGAATACGACATGTTCGCTTGGGACATGGCCCGTTTTGATGGCTGGACTACCAAGGAATTCACGAGGGCCCGCGTTCAAGATCAATATGCGCATCGTTTTGCGATCCATTTCCCAAACGAGGAACGCAGCGCCGGCCGCCCGGCACGCACACGGCCAATCTATGATCGACAGGCGGCTCTGGGTGCCGTCTTTGGACTAAATGCTGGTTGGGAGCATCCCCTATGGTTTGCCGATAAACCGGGCGTTGCCGATACCAACGGATTTACGAGGCAAAATTGGTGGGGACCGGTTGGCGAGGAATGCAAGAAACTACGAGATCATGCAGGTATTATCGACATTTCAAACTTTGCTAAATATCGTTGCAAAGGGCCCGGTGCACGCGCATGGCTTGATGCCGTATTTGCCAACAGGATGCCAACGTCAGTTGGACGATCATGCCTGACGCCATTGATTTCAAGACGCGGGGGCATTGCTGGTGATTTTACGGTGACGTGTGTCGCCGATGACGAATATTGGATTATTGGGTCTGGGATGGCGGAGCGTTATCACAAACGCTTCTTTAAACAAGTGCCTCTTCCTATCGACGCGGTGTTTGAAAGCATGACGACCGCCATATGCGGATTCAACGTCGCAGGGCCAAAATCGCGTGACATTCTCCAACGTCTTACGAATGCTTCTTTGGCCACGGAAGATTTTCCGTTCATGCGTTCTGCAATAATCGAGCTCTCAGGAATTGAAGTCTTGGCGATGCGCGTTTCGTTTACGGGCGATCTTGGTTGGGAGATTCATTGCAAAATTGAAGACCAAGATGCACTGTATGAGGCCTTGTTAAAAGTGGCGGGCGAATTTGGTGCCGGACCTGTAGGCAGTCGCGCACTGATGTCGCTGCGTCTCGAAAAGGGATACGGATCTTGGTCGCGTGAATACAGTCCCGAATATTGGCCGCAGGAAGTGGGGCTAGATCGTCTTTGCAAGGTCGACAAAGAGTTCTTGAACAAAGACGCCGCAGTAGTTGCGATGAGTGAAACTGCACGCGAAAATATAGTCATTTTACACCTGAACGAAGAAGATGTTCGTATGTCAAATGCAGATGCGACTGGTGGTGAGCCAATTTTCAAAGACGGGGTCGGTATCGGTCGTGTGACATCCGGTGCCTATGGTTACAGTGTCGGAAAATCGCTGGCCATCGGGTTCATTAAAGGTGCCAAGCCCGGCGACGAAGTCGATGTCATGGTGCTGGGTCGACCGCATCGCGCCGTGATCTTGCAGGACCCGCCATTTGACCCCAAGGGAGCAAAGTTGCGCAATTGACAAAAACTCGCTGAAGCGAGGTGTGCGCGGGCGCTACCACCGCTATGGCGGGTGCTAGAGATCGTCGGCGATCGTCATGTCATCCGTTAAGATGATCTCTGAAAGTGCGCTTGCGGCCTTGCTGAGCTTCGGCAAGAAACTTCTAAGCGTCTCAAGATTGACCCGTTGTGTCGGCGCGTGGACTGATAGCGTAGACATTAGACGGCTTTGATCATCCAAGATTGGCACGGCAATCGCGACCATCCCATCCATGAATTCTTCGGCATCAGTCGAATATCCATTACGGCGAATATTTAAGATTTCTGTCTTGAGAACGCCAAGGTCCGTCATGGTCTTCTCTGTGTTTTGGACGAGATCAGCTGCTGCAAGATAACGCTCAAAATGTACGGTCGAAAGCGATGACAGATACATCTTGCCGCTGGCCGTGCAATGAAAGGGCACCGATGTCCCAATCGGCAGCTGGATCCGCAAGGGCCATTCGGTTTCAACCCGGTCGAGATAAATCATCTCTTCGCGGTCGGGCGTAGCAATGTTGCATGTTTCGCCAACCTCGCGCGCAAGCGCTCGCAGAATTGTCAGACGGACGGTGCGGACACGCTGTGTCGACAGAACGTTCATTGAAAGTTTGCGTAGGCGCGGCCCGGGTCCGTAGGACCGGCCATCGATATCGCGTTGGATAAAACCTTCGCTTTCAAGTGTGTGGAAAAGACGGTGCACCGTGGGTTTTGGAAGCCCAAGGTGCATATTAACGTCCGTAGGTGTGATGGGGACACCGACTTTACACAACTCTTCCAAGACAGCCAGAAGCCGCAGGTTCGTTGGGATGTTGCCGGAATCGCCCTCAGTCATAGGTCAGTCTCTGCTTATCTGTCTGGCAGCAGTGCTAGCGCCAAATCAGGCACCAAAGCAACCAAGAACCACACCGCTAGCAGTGAGATCAGATAAAGCGAGGAGTAACGCAGCAATCTAAAGTACGGCACGCCTGTCACACCAGAGGCCACATAGAGGTTGAGACCATAGGGTGGTGTGATAAAGCCGATCGATGCACCAACCAAGAAGATCACTGAGAAGTGGATCGGATCAACGCCAACATTCGCTGCGATCGGTGCCAAGATTGGCGCCAAGATGATCGTCACTGGCAGTGATTCAAGAATCATACCAGCCACAAAAACCATTGCCATCGCTGTGAATAGGACAGGGTAGTACCCACCCATTGATGTCACGAATGACCCGATGACTTCTTGTGCGCCTAGCAAAGACAAGATCTGCTGCATCACAACGGAAACCGCAATGAGCGGCGCCAAGATGCCTGAGATCTGAGCAGAACGGACAACGATCGACGGGATTTCTTTCAATGTGAAGCCGTCGACAACAAGCTGAGCTGCCAGGGTTTTCTCATCGACAGAAACGTTAGAGTTCACGCCCATAGTCTTGCTTGCAAAGTGGCTAAGCATCCCAACGATGATACAGAAACCAACGGTCACACCGGCGGCCTCAGTTGGTGAAAACTTACCAGTATAGATGCCCCAAAGAACCAACCCGATGGCAAAGAAACCGAGCCAGGCACCGATACCTGTCATGATAACGCGCTTCATTGATAGGTTAATCAAAAAGCCCCAACCATTGATGGTACACACGATAAAGCACATAACCATCATCGCCAGAACCATCAGTGTCCCAGGGATAATGCCCGCGATAAAGAGGTCTGAGATCGGAAGGTTCATCAAGAAGCCGTAAACAATGAAGATGATTGACGGTGGAATAATGATACCCACACAACCACCCGCAGCTGCGGTCGCAGCCGAGAAACGTTCGTCATAACCGCCTTTGACCATTTCGGGGTGAAGCATCGAACCGATGGTTGCTGTCGTCGCTGAGTTTGACCCAGAGATAGCTGCGAACAAGCCACATGCGCCAAGCGATGCCATTGCAAGACCTCCGCGTAGCCAGCCAAGGCAAGCATAGGCGAAATCAGACAATCGTTTCGCGATACCCGATTTGTTGATCAAGTCGCCCGTCAGAATAAAGAGAGGCATCGCCATCAAGGCAAAGCCGTCCTTGAAGACGTTCAAGAGTTCCGCACCAGTATTATCGAGCGTGAGTTGTAGAACAAAACTACAGCCAACGACCCAATAGAAGATGATCAAAAGAACCGGCGTACCCATCATGAACAGAAAGGTCACCGCCAGTGAGATAATTGTAATCCAGGTTGCATCGGTCATCTTATGAGTCCCCCCCGATTACGGCTTGTTTGATCATAACGTCACCATTGCGATAGTTTGTGAAGTCCTCGCGAATGTTCTCAATTGCGCGCGTTGCGAGCAAAATGAAGCACAAAGGCATTGTGAACATGAACCACCAACGCATAATGTCATCCGTTCCAAGAACGATGGCAAAGTTGTCGTAGGTGTTGACTGTTGCACGCGCCGTTGTTGTCACGACAATTATGCAGAAGATCAGCCATAGAATGTTGTCGAATGTCAGCCAAAATAGCTGTCCATTGCGTCCCATTTTCATGCGGAATTCAGAAAAGCTGAGGTGCGTGCGCAAACGAATGTTTAGCACAGCGCCGTACCAAGCCATTATCATAAATAGCAAAGGCGGGATCGTCGTTGACCAAGGAACCTGCGCGCTAAATCCAAAGCGCTGAATGACGCCGATAAAGATAATCGCAGCCATCACAATGTAGGAATAAACAACGATTGTGCGTTCAGGGGTGCGTTCCAAAAGGATCATCAAAATCGGGATCCCGATCAAAATTACCCGGTGATACTCACCGGTGATCGTCGCAAGCCATTCGCCAAACGGGTCCCAGAACGCAGCAAGTAGCGCGAGTGATAAGAACACTGCGATAATTGGGTGCGTCATGCTGGTTGTTGGACGGCCTCGTCGTTCTTCAAACCGCGTTGCCCAACGCTCACGATAGAAAAACAGAACTGCGCCAAGTAGCGTGAGTGGCCCAAAAACAAACCAAGCTCCGTCCGAGCGATAGGCTTGTACCACTTTGAAATTGATGTCGCCGCTCAACGTCGCTGAGACGATGGTTGCGGCGTCAGACCAGATAGACATCCGGCTCCCCCCTGTAATTATTTTTATACCATCACTATGCGATGGGTTTTTTGAGTTGAAAAGGGCCGGTCCAAACTCCTCTTTAGACCGGCCCTAAACTCAGACGTTATGAAAGGGCTAAATTAGCCTTTCCACCAACGACGTGGCTCAACGTTCTCAGGAAGCGTGTTCGCGTCGATTGTACGAACTTCGTCATAGATTTCCTGATATGTGTCGCGGCCACCCGACCAGCCATTGAGGCGCTCACGCCATTCTTCCCACAGCTGTGGTTGGAATTCAGGTGAACACATTTCTTCGGCTTTGCGGATCTCAGCGTCGGACAAGAATGCGTTACGCACGTTGTTTTCAGCAAAGATTGTGCCTGGAAGCTGTGGATCAGACTGACCAACAGTTTTCACGAGTGCCGCTTCGTTTGCAGCCTGTACGTGAGTCTGTGCCCAGTATGAAGATTCCATGATCGCGTCTTGTAGTTCGCCGTCGACGCTGTCGAAGACAGATGCGTTCATGTTTGTTGCTTCTGTACCGCAGAAGAAGTTCAAGTGAACTGACTGGGACACAACTGGTGACATGTTTGCGTAAGCAACAGCAGACGCCCATGTTTCAGCACCGTCGATCAGACCCTGCTTTAGGCCATCTAGTGTTTCTTCCCATGCAACAGGAACAGGGTTCAGGTTCAAAGCTGTCATCGCGATGCGACCTAGCTGTGTGCCCGTTACGCGGTTCTTTGTGCCAGCAAGCTGTTCAACAGAAGTAACAGTGTCTTTGTCTTCCCATGCGAGACCCAACTGGATGCCGCGAAGTTCAGCGTGAGAGAACAACAGCTTTAGGCCGTGGCGCTTCTCATATGGCTCACGAAGAAGCGCGCCAGATGCTGGTGAATATAGGAAGTGGTATTGGTCAGCACGGTTACGGAACATGTATGCATAGTCCAACACGTTCAAGTAAGGTGCGCCGCCTGCAGAGTTCTGTGTAGAAGCAGCGTAGAAATCTACGATACCCTGCTGACACTTCTCAACACATGAAACCTGACCACAGATCTGGTTGTCACCGATGAACTCGATGCGGATTTCACCGTCTGTACGTGCTTCTAGGTCGCGTGCGAATTCCAATGCACCAGCACGCTCGATAAGAAGGTTGCGCTGGTTGAAGCCAGCCGCGCCAAACTTAAATGTGTGCTTGGCAGGCTTTGAGAAGCGCTTCTCATAAGTTGATTCAGCCGCAGATGCCAGGTTCGCGAGGCTCATTGCGCCGCCGAACGTACCAGCCGCCATAAGCGTTGAGCTCATGCCGTACTGACCAGCTAACTTAAATAGGTCCCGCCGCGAAATGCCAGCGAGCTTGTTTGTGATACTCATTTTTGGTTTTCCTCCCTAAGTATGACCATTATTGAGACTTCTAGTATTAAAAAAAGACTAGTATGTTCTTTTTCACATGTATACATTTTTTTTAATTTAAGTTTGGGAGCGAGCAAAAATGGAAGCTGATTATATCGTAGTGGGTGCCGGTTCGGCAGGCTGCGTGCTTGCAAACCGACTAAGTGAAGACCCCAAAAATCGAGTTATATTGCTTGAGGCAGGTGGGCGCGATCTGAACCCGTGGATTCATATTCCGGTCGGATATTTTAAGACCATCCATAACCCGAAGGTGGACTGGTGCTATAAAACAGAGCCTGATCAGGGTCTTAACGGGCGTTCGATAGAGTGGCCTCGCGGTAAAGTCCTAGGTGGGTCATCATCGTTGAACGGATTGCTTTACGTTCGGGGCCAGGCACAAGACTATGATCGGTGGTCTCAGATGGGGAATACTGGATGGAGCTGGGATGATGTCCTGCCGCTGTTCAAAAGATCAGAGAATAATGAACGCGGTGCCAGTGAATTCCATGGCACGGGTGGCGGACTTTCTGTTTCAAACATGCGAATCCAGCGCCCGATTACCGATGCCTGGGTGGAAGCGGCGCAGGCGGAAGGTTACCCTTACAATCCAGATTATAACGGTGCGGACCAAGAAGGCGTCGGCTTTTTCCAATTAACAGCGCGCAACGGGCGACGCTGTTCATCCGCTGTTGCATTTCTGAACCCTGCCAAGTCTCGCTCGAACTTAACGATCATTACCCACGCGCAAGTGGAAAAGGTGGTTCTAGAGGGAAACAAGGCCGTCGGCGTTCAGTATCGCGACAAGTCCGGCAATCTCCAGCTTGTTAAATCGCATAAAGAGACGATCTTATCCGGAGGTTCCATAAACTCGCCGCAGGTAATGATGCTGTCCGGTTTGGGCGAGGCCGAGCAATTACAGGAACATGGTATCGAGGTTGTGAAAGACTTGCCGGGCGTCGGTAAGAACCTTCAGGACCATCTACAAGCGCGCCTGGTATACAAATGTAATGAACCAACGTTGAACGACGAGGTCGGTACACTAATTGGACAGGCTAAAATTGGTGTGCGTTATGTTCTGTCACGCTCGGGGCCCATGACGATGGCCGCGAGTTTGGCGACCGGTTTCTTGAAGACGAGACCTGATCTCGAGACACCCGATATTCAATTCCACGTTCAACCATTGTCTGCTGAAAATCCGGGCAAGGGGGCCGACAAGTTTTCGGCCTTTACGATGTCGGTTTGCCAATTGCGCCCAGAGAGTAAAGGCGAAATCCGTTTGGCGAGTTCCGATGGTAAAGTTTACCCTAAGATAATTCCTAACTATCTTTCGACGGAAACCGACTGCCGCACAGTTGTAGAAGGCGTAAATATCGCGCGCCGTATTGCCCGCCAGGAGCCACTAGCGAGCAAGATCTCAGAAGAATACCGCCCGAATGCAGATCTTCCGATGGATGACTATGAAGGCACACTCGATTGGGCGCGCAATAACACGGCTTCGATTTATCACCCGACCGGTACCTGTAAAATGGGGCAGGATAATATGTCGGTCGTTGACGCGCGTCTACGTGTCCATGGGATTTCAGGGCTGCGCATTGCCGATTGCTCAATTATGCCGGAAATCGTTTCAGGGAATACTAATGCTCCGGCGATCATGATTGGTGAAAAAGCGTCTGATCTAATCTTAGCAGATCATCAGTAAATAGACGCTTCGCTCGCAGCATCCGGTCTTTGGGCTGGTTAACGTGGTAGAACGATCTCTGCTTTTAGCCCACCTAGGCTTTCGCTGGTGCCGAGGCGCAACAAACCGCCATGGGTGCGCGCAATGTCATTTACGATAGAGAGGCCAAGCCCAACGCCGGAGCCTTGATCTTGATTGCGGGCTGGATCTAACCGTTCGAATGGCCGTAAGGCCGCCTCGTGTTTTTCCACGGGAATTCCGGGACCGTCATCCTCGACGACAAAACGAATTGATTTTTCGGTTACATACGCGCCGATTGTGGCGCGTGTTGCGTACCGGCGCGCGTTGTTGCAAAGGTTATCAAGCGCGCGGGTTATGGCGGCTGGCCGCAATTCCACAGATTCCAAAGGAATTTCTGAAACGCCTCCCGCAATACGCAATCCTGCTCGTTCTGCTTTTTTGCGAACTGCACGGATCAAGTCTTGCGGATCAACTAACTCTAGTCCGTCTGAGGCATTATCACGGGCGAAATCAAGAAACCCATCCAACAGACCTTGCATCTCGTCAACGTCACCGATCAGTGGCTCGGCCTCTTTGTCATTTATCATCGACAGCCCTAGTCGCAGCCGAGTCAGTGGGGTACGTAGATCATGGCTAACACCAGTGAGCATCATTGTGCGGTTGTGGGTCTGGCGATCAATTCGGTTGCGCATATCCAAAAAGGCAGCGCCTGCTGCACGAACTTCAGCGGCGCCCGCCGGGACATAGCTAACGATTTGGCCCTTGCCAAAAGCCTGCGCAGCGGCAGCCATGCGTTTGATCGGTCGTAACTGATTGCGTAGAAAGAAATATGCAATGACTGTCATCAAGCCGCCCAGGACGATCATAATGACCAATAACTGGTGTGGATTTGAGGCTGAAACGCGACTTCTTTGAAAAGTGAGTTCTAAGGGCCCATGGACGCTTTCGATCCATAAGGTTACGCGCCGGCGATCGGCAAGCGAAACAACCTTAATCGAAGGAACAGATTCAACGAGATACGCTTTGACCGAGTTTCCAGTAAAATCGGTAAGGGGTTTGTCGTTGCGCAGAGCCGGGATCTTTTGTGGCCAGGCAACCGCGAATTCTAGTGGGGCAGCAATATTTTGAACAGCGATCTGTGCTGAATCTAGCGTCTCAGCTTCATTTGCGGTTTCGATTATGAAGCGCAACTCGATGCTAACCGAACGGGTCATCTGTTCGGTTACGCCCTCAAAATGGCGTTGAATAAAGACAACCGACACGAGAAGCTGTATCGTCAGCACAGGCAACAGCAAGATCAGCGCAGCCCGTAAGTACAGACCCCGTGGCATGTATTGTTTGATCCAACCAAAGAACATAAGTGTAGCCTAACGACAGCGCGTTATGACGGAAAGTAGATATGCCTATCAATCCAACGTCTTTTCGAAACAACGTTGCTCAAGTACTTACTCCGGGGCTTAGACGGTTGGTGGCGCCAAACCCGTCGCCAATGACGTTCCAAGGAACGAATACATATATACTGGGATCTGAAAAGGTCGTGGTTATCGACCCCGGACCTGACAATACTGAGCATCTGAATGCCATACTTGCTGCTATCGGGTCGGGTGAACTGCAGTTTATTTTCGTGACACATAGCCACCTTGATCACTCACCCTTGGCAAGCAAATTAAATTTAGAGACCAATGCGCCCGTACTGGCCTTTGGAGATAGTCTTGCCGGGCAAAGTCAGGTGATGCGTGATTTATCGAAACAGGGGCTAACGGGCGGCGGTGAAGGGGTCGATACCGATTTTCATCCAGACCATATTGTGAGGGATAGAGAGTTTTTTGCGACTAACGAATGGCAGTTGGAGGTCATTCATACGCCCGGTCATATGGGAAACCACATCAGTTTGCGCTGGGGCGACAGTATTTTTTGCGGTGACCTTGTCATGGGATGGGCAAGCTCGCTCGTGTCGCCACCTGACGGCGATCTTCATGATTTTTACGCGTCGTGCGAGAAGCTAAAGAACCGGAAACCGAAGGTTTTGTATCCTGGCCATGGCGAGCCAATTACCGACGCATCAGATCGGATTGATTGGTTGGTTGCACATCGACAAGAAAGAACCGCGGAAATCTTAGCTCTGCTAGCAGAGGCTGCTTTGACAATTAATGAGATCACCGCGAAGATTTACGACGATACGCCAATTGAGCTACACCCGGCTGCGGCTCGGAATATCTTTGCGCATTTGGTGGATCTTGAAACTCGAGCGATCGTTCGTGCTGCGCCAAAACTCGCCCTTAATGCAACATTTTCTTTGCGATAGAATTGATCGGTCCTAAGACCAAGAAATCCGAAAAGTTTGAGAGAATTGGCACCCGCGGTAGGGATCGAACCTACGACAAATTGATTATCAGTAGTCATTCGTAATCACCCTGATGATATCATCCTTGCTAATGACTATGAGAATAGCGCCTACCCGTGCCTACATCCACGTCCTCACCTGAATCAGCGGGTCTCTACAGCGTCTCTACGGCTGCCCTGTGAGCACGACTTGATCCCCTGACGTAAGTGAGCCAACATCCTGGAAGCAACAAACGAGATCATCACCTTGGCTACCATTGACGAGTTCATCACCTCAATACGAACAGAATTCGGCCAACAGGATGCTGGCAAGAAGTTCGAGTTCAAATTAGCTAGTTTAGCTTTGTTGTTCTCAGTGACTTTAAGTAGTGTTGCAGCGGACACGAGCCTCGACTGTGACATGGCAACAAACGAGCCTGAGAACGCTATTTGCGATGATCCCAAGTCAACCAACCAAGGCACTACTTCAGAACAGTCAATAACAAATCGAGGCGCTTTTTATCTTCAAATTTCATCATACGACTATGTAGAAACAAATGTTATGTCTAAAACGGCCACACTTCCGTTTCTTGGCCTTGGTTATAATCGCACTTTTCAATTTCTGAACAACAACTTGGATTTCAATATTGAAGGTCAGTTTGGGATAACGGGCTATCATGGCACTGGCACAACGAGGGGAGATCAGACTTTGATTATCCTTACTCAACTTCAACGAAGCTGGCGATACGACGACTTCGCACTTAGTGCTGGATTGGGTTATCGGTTTCTGTACGACGCATGGGGAAGTCAGACTACGAGCAATGGTTTGCCTACTTACGACAGAAGGTCTGAGTACTTTTTTGGATCAGTAAGCGGCACAATTGAACTCGAAGCGGGTCGCAGTCTTACTTTACAATACAGGCACCTATTTCAAGGCAACCAGACAAGCGATCTTCGTAGTGCCGGCTGGGATGGTAGCCTGACAAAAAGACAACCAGAAGGCTACGGGGTAACAATAGAATACGAACTGGACCATAAACGCTTAGTATTCATCGACTACTGGAACATTGCGAATTCAGCCTTCGACGACCAAGGGCAAGGTTTCTTTGAGCCAGCCAACCGCACCATCCAAATTGGATTGCGACATACGTTTTAGGCGTAAGTTAGAGCCCTATCTCCACCTCAGGCAGTCGAAGTAATGGATTGAGAGCAGGGCAGTATATGTATCATACTGATCCACCTCTTGGTCTTGACATTCCTCGGTTTAGCCTCTCTGAGTACAGTTAGAGGCATTCAAGCCAACCTCGCCCAAATCTGGAGAAACTTATGAGAGTTTTATATGCAGCACCCGCACTTTTGTTAGCAGGTTGTATGGGCGACGGGATAGTATCTCCAGTCGGCCAGGAAACACTTGCTACTTTCAACGATGGCTCTGCTGTTGTCAGAGTAATTGCTGATGGCGAAGCCGCAGCCGCAGCCGTATCCAGCAATTCTTACACCGTGAGTACTGCAAGGGTGCCTACCACAGTAATTCCCGCTGAAAGCCCATTTGAAATCGAAATTACGGACCTCTCGCCCCTTATCACAACTCAGTTTGGAGAAGTTTACGGCGGCACATTAATGCTAAATGGTAACTCTTACGACGTCAAAATTTTTACGGATAATCTTTCATCAACTGAACTAATAACAGCATACGATGCCTCAGCAGGTGAGAAATATACTATCGTGACGGGAGACCAAGTTTCTAACCTTCCAACAGGAAATACTACCTATACTTACGAGGGGCAAAATTTAGTAGCGGCAACAAACAATACAGATTTTGATGCTGGAGGTGGATCATTTTCAATGTTTGTTAACTTCAATACTGGGACAGGTGAAATAACTGCCACATCAGATTCGGCAGCAACATCACTCACTGGGCAGTTCACTGTAGATACAGCAACAGGGTATTTTTCTGGAGATGCGTTAGCGTTGAGTGCGCCGAACGTAACGGGAAGCACTACGGCTGTAATCACGGGAAGTTTTCATGGAGATGATGCTGTGGGCGTATCTGGCTTGTATTACGATGCTGGAGATAATCCATTAGTGAACGGAGCCATCATTGGGTCACGCATTCCGCCAACTTAAACCATGTTCATGGAAAATGTTGGCTATTTTGGGTGCGGCATTTGCACCAACCGTTGCTAACGCAAAATGTCTAATTTCTGGAGAAAATGAGCGATTATCAAACTTTTGTATGCTCGATCAAATGAGCCAAGGTTTAATTGATTACAGATTAGCCCTATTAATCGACAGTCGCCTGAAGTCTGTGGGATATAGTCGTGGGCTTGGTTTGCCGGGTAGTGTGGCCACACATCCGACCTCAGCAAAGGCTTTTGTTCAGCCCATCCTGTCTTATTCAGACAACATTAACGGTGGTAATTCACCAGAACCGTTAGTTCTTGGTAGCCTAACATTCGATGGCGACGAGACTTTGTATCGTAAAGAAGGTATTATTGCTGGACTAGGTGCTAGGTTAAATGGACGTTACATCTTGGACGAAGGCGAATACATAAACTACGGGGTTACTGCGAGTTATGCGCACAGCCCAGAGTTTGGCTTAGGTATAACCACAACAGGTTTAAACGTATCGAGCATCAATCACATCCAAAACTGGTGGTACTTAGATGCACACATAACCACCTCTCGTGTACTTAAAGATATTACTGACAGCACAACCAATACGATTAGCCTTGTAAGCTCCAAGGTGTATTCAAGTGGGGGTGACAGCTACAGCGAGGCAAGCTTTGGCATCAGTCGGTACTTTGCAGATAGCTACACTCAAAATCAGTTTATACTAGGTTACGACACCATTCATTCCAACGGTATGTTTAGTTCCGTTGATGTGATGTTTGGGGAGGCGCTTGAACGCCAGCTAACCACACGATTTTCTTCGAGAGCACGAGTATCAATGCAGATCTCTAACAAGCCGCTGTCGCTTACCGCAAGGTATTCAATCGCAGATGGTGGAATGATGTTCGGATTTGAGCGCAATGAGAACACTTATGAAATCAGCGCAACATATCCTATATGGGGAAATCTTAAGGCAACTGTCGGGTATAGAGTGACGGATAGTACGATAGATTACTTCGATGTAGATACACCAAGCTTTGGCTTAGAGTTTACCTCAATTCAATTTTGATCGCTTTCCACCCAGTCAAAGCATGGAAGATGAAGAACCCTGGTGTGTACAACCTCATCAACTTTGAAGTTGGCCTGAGTCTCCCAACAAAAGGCCATCAGTGTGATTGGCCTCCATACATTGGGAAAATCAGTTGAAATGATGTATGCTTTTAAAGACTAAAGGTTAGGTGAGACCGTTCACGACGAGATATGTCTGGCCTTACATCATACAGAGAGGGTTTAATCGTGGCGATAGGTATCCGTAGTACGATCCTTGTAATGGCACTCCTATTTGGGACACAGGCAATGGCTTATGAAGAACCCACATATGATATCGTTTTTGTTACTGACGGCTATGAGGTGCGCCAGTATCACGATCGCTTGGCGGCACAGGTTTCAGGTACTTCTGCTGCGAACTCAGCGTTTCGCAAGCTTTTCAAATACATCTCAGGTGCAAACACAGCGGCGGCAAAAGTTGCAATGACCGTTCCAGTTGCACAATCTGTGAACATCGAAATGACGGTCCCTGTAGCGACATCATCGGAAGGCTACATGCAGTTCTTTCTGCCCTCTTCATTCACTGCTGACACGGCCCCAATTCCTACCGATCCCGACATCAAGATCATAAATGTAGAAGGCGGATATTATGCAGTGTCCGAATACTCTGGCAGATCAACAATGGCCAACTTCGATAAGCAACAAAGAAAGTTGATTGATAGCCTAGAGAGAGACGGTATCACGCCGACAACAACGCCCATCATGGCTACGTATAATGGACCACTCACCTTGCCTTTCATGCGCAGGAATGAGGCGATGGTGAGGATCGACTGGGGATCATAATGACTAACCATGATATGTCAGTGGCAATGGCTCTAAGACGATCACAAGAATTAGAGCAAATGATCCTATTCAAAATAGGTAATTCCACGCCATGATCGAGATGGATAACCACCTCATCCCAGCCAATGCCCACAAGCAGCGATGCCCCAGATGTCAGTCACCGCTGAACACTGTCGTCGTCCACGGGCATGAACAATGCGTAGTCTGTAAGTCTAATATCTTCGAGTGCTGCTCAGGGGATACCTGTGAGACTGATCACAACTTGAGTGTAGGGTATAAGCGTAGCTAGTTTTGACAGATAATATACCAACATACATACTATTGTAGAGCCAGTAAGAAAGACAGACAGCCATGCATAAACAACCAACATTTCTAAACAATCATATAGTTAAGTTTATAGCGCTACATTTAATCTTGATACTTCATCCGCAGATTGCATTGGCACAACGGTGTAGCAACGTGACAATTTTCCAAGAGTTTTCATATGCTGACACATTTAATTCATCTGGCTCTGCGTTAGGTCCTGCGCACTCTGTATTTCAACAAGACCGTTTCTATGTAAATCAACAAAATAGGCTTGATCCAAACGATAGAACCGATGACTTGATGGTAACCCGACAAGCCCGATCAGCATATGGTGAAGCTGTTAGGCGTTACCTAGTTGCTGAGGGATTAAGCGATCTGCCTGCACAGGCCCTAGTTGGGAGCCAATATGTCGTTGATGTCGAAGCTTGCGGTACACAAGACAACCCGTCAATTCAGGTATTTTCGATGCGTTTAGGTGGAAATGCTTCGCCAAGCCTTCGAAAACTAGAAACCACTAACTCGTGTCCGGGCTGCGACCTTCGAGGAGCCGTTTTGTTTGATTATGTGTTAGCAGATGCCAATTTGGAAGGAGCGAGTCTAGACAACGCAATTATGGATGAAATTAGTCTTGTTAATGCAAACCTCAGAGACGCCTCCCTAACAGGTGCGCTTTTAGAAAGGGCTTATGCCGTGAGGACAAATTTTGCAGGGGCAAATTTGGAAGGTGCAAACTTGTTTTCTGCTGAACTATCCCAAGCAAACTTTGAGGGGAGTTGGCTATATGGCGCTGATCTTAACGGGGCTAATTTAGAGCAAGCTAACTTAACAGATGCGGTTTTACGTTTCGCTAACCTTTCCGGTGCAATTATGACCGACGTAATCTTATGTAGAACGATGATGCCCGATGGGTCAGAAATATCTAAAAATTGCTTACCCTAATAAGAGCTGAGAATAATTGCTTGCCGACAATTGAGGCTTTGTTGCTGTTTGACGATCATGATGAGACGTTCTCGAACCACACTATTCCAGAGGCCAATACCATGAAACGTATTACCGTAATCCTAGCCATCGCATTATCGTTCATGGCCTTTACGCCAGTGGCTGCACAAGACTTCTCGAAGGGCTTAGATGCCTACGATGCCTACGCATGCTGGTGACTATTCTACCGCTCTTCAAGAGTGGACGCCATTAGCTGACCAAGGGTATGCCAGGGCGCAAAACAATCTGGGATACATGTACGAGGATGGCTATGGCTTCCTTTCAAGACAACGTCACAGCCAAGATGTGGTTTAACATAAGCGCTGCAAATTGTAATAAAAGGCGGTACAAACAGGGATGACATTGCTTGTGTCATGACTCAAGCAGACAACTCCAAAGCCCAAGCAATGGCTCGTGAGTGCATGAGCAGCGGCTACGAAAAGTGGGATTAATAGAAGGATATTTATAAATGACGTTACCTGAAACAAGAACTCATGCCGTTGGTGCTCTTATATGCGCAATATCCATATCGCTGTTAGCAAGTAAGGCTAACGCTTATGTAGCAGATAACGTTAACCCTTCTTCGCTTGGTAATACCGAGGTTGAAATAGTTGATGATGCGAGTGATGGGTGCTGGACGAACCTTGGTGAGGCTAAGACCTACGTCGCAGATAAGCTGGGTAATCTCGGATATACGGTCGTGTCAGAGTGGACGCCAGGTGACGCCAGTTTTAGTGTGCAAGTAAACTCTGAAAGAGACAGCGACAATCGTTGCTACGGGAATATCGATATTATGATCTACATCGCTCGTACAACTGATGGAATATTCGGCTACCACAGAGTGGGGAATTCAGGCACAATCTTTAAAGGATATAATAACGCAAACAGTTTAGTCCTAGAGCAGATAAAGAAGATGATAGATCAGATGAGGGAAAAGCAGAACTAAGTATTCAAGGATGAGTTGACCGGATCCTTTGTGATCTAACACTTTCGAACCAAATGGTTTGCGACTAAAAGGGCTGTCATGAACTAGCCCTTATTTTTCCGTTGTCCGCTTAAATCTAAAAGGTAATGCCCGTGCCATTCGTCACGGTTCCCCTTGGGTTTATGCTAACGAAGTCGTCACTGACCGCCGCACAAAGGCAATCACTGCCGGAACCATCGCCATTCTCGAAGATGCAGAGCGCCGCCCCATGGGACTGGTGACTTTGAACCCAGCAAGCTATCGAACAAGCCCAAGCTATGGCCCGTGAGTGTTTGAGAAGCGGCTATCAGAACTGTGGCTACTAAGTTGCTGAGAGCACTATGACAGCCAACAAGGTCATCTCTTTTAAGTGTCATGTTATCCGTAAAGAATATCACCCATGTTAAGTAGAAGAATTGTATTAAGTATTAAAAAGACTGTCGGAGCGAGATAACCCTCAGCCGTTGCCTTTACACCCTCTATATTTGCCCAATCACTGTTGATAGTACGAAAGCCAAAAACGGCAGCTAAAAGTGATTGCGTCCAGCCCCAAGCCACGAAAGCCCAAGAGCCTTCTGGGCCATTGACCAATAAGACTAATGATATAACTGCTGCTGCACCAACTTGAGTACCTGCAAAGCGGGTCATAAATATGCCACTGTCTCCAAAGCCATACTGGTCGTTAAAGGCTTTCGTTTGAAACAGGCATCTATAACTGTAAAAGGCTGCGCCGATAAAAAGAACAACCCAAATTACTAGGTTCAGTGAACCCCCAAAGTTTTCTACCATTTTTGCTCTCCTAATATCTCATCGCTCGTAAGTTACGTTTAACGAAGCTTAGGTGTGGTTGAAGCACAGGTCTAGTTTAATTATTAGATTGGTTTAGCTAACTCAGCCTGACAACCCGCAGAGGTACGTAAGAGAGCTGTATGCAGGGGCTGTGGTGTCAGAGGGAAAAACACGTATCAGGTTGTATAATGGGCCTATGTTGACAGTGATCAATACAACATCCCGTTAGAGGCGATCAGTTCCGTTCATGTAGGGTTCCCTAGGTCAGCATCGACATCAGACTCAGCGGGACTCTCAGAGGCTTTAAGTGCTTGCTGGCTCTAGCTTGCCATGTAAGTCTCTCACTGAAACTTATGGAGAGATGAAGATGCGTAAAGCTGTTGTTGCAGGGATTGTTGGCGTTGGGTTGTTGGCTGGGTGTACCCCAAAGCTAGTAATTACGAACCAAGAAACTGGAGTTAGTGGTTATGGAACGGCTTCGGGTGCAAATGCCAGTAGCACAGGACAAGTCACCATAGATATCGACGGTGAAGAGTTCACAGGTCCCTGGGTAGCCATGCGTGATCCTGGGAACGCAGCTCTGACGTTCTGGAGCATGGGGCCAAGAGACTCAGGTGCTGGAGTAGCAAACCTTACATCACCAAGTGGGAAATATGTCCGCTGTGAGTTTGGTTATAGCATGTCATCCTTGTCAGGCATTGGACTATGCAAAAGCCGTACAGGTGAAACTTATGATTTCATGATGAGCATGTAGAAAGTTAATACTACTGAACTATTAGTTTCGGGTTGATTAGCTTTGGGCAATAGACGACGGCTGAAAACCTTTGTGTATTGCCCGAACCTTAGTCTACCCCCCCCCCTCCGCTGACAGCCTTTAGATCGTCTTGGCTACCCATGCCTAGGTCCACGTGCTGACCCGACTCAGCGGGGCCTTGTAGGGCCTCTACGGGTGCGCCAAGCAGCCTTCTTCTTTCGTTGGAGAGCATGTTCGGTGAGTCTAATGGACACCCCATCAAATCGAGATCAGGGTAACGACGATGGAGGCTGCCGAAGTCAGTATGGAAGCTCACGCCTCGCCAGTCATCTTTCCCATCCTTGATCTGATAAATGTACTGGATGTCGTCTTTGCAAACGATGACACGGTGACGAAGCAACGGTGAAATCCACACGACTTTATCATAATCACCGTGGCATTCCTTGTAGGCATTACTAGCTGGCATCTGTGTCGCCCTCCTGCGCTTGACCAGCAGAAAGACCATTCCTGACGGCACTGATGTAGACCTCAGGGTTCGTACCGAAGCCGTCCCGTCCCGCTGTGCCTGTACGGAGATAATCTAAGGCCCCACCAGCCCCCTGATTGTGTGCATAGCCTAACAGCAGCTGCCAAATCCCTAGGTAAGCACGTGGGAACCGAGTATTTGTGGGGGTTGCTTTGAATGGTTGGGGGAACGGTGAGCTTTTGCCCTGTTCTGGTCATTTGTGTGAACAACACGGCTACGATTGATTCATAAGCCATTGATGTGGGTCGAATCTGTTTTGAGCTAAACAAGCCACGTAGGCGGAGTTCGGTTCTAATAGCTTCGATCTCGTGTTGTTCATGAACATTGGCTGACTGGAACAGGTCACGAGCTTGGTCGAGCTTTTCAAGGAGTTCGAGATTAGTCATAGAACCGATCTCCCAAGGCTTCTCTGTCCTGTATCAACTTCTGCTGCGATTTGGTTGAGTAGTAACCAGAGATGCCAGAAGGATTTGATCGGCGTAACAGCTGCCACTGTTGAAAGGTTTTAGGTTCGTTATTGTTCTTCGAATCCAAGACGGATTCCGAGTCTTCTTGAAAGACACTCATGGTGCTCACCTGTGTTTGATTGTGGGGATTGCTTGGGGGAGGTCGCACTAAGACGCCTCTACGGTATGTGACAATTATAACACAGTTTAATCAGTATGTCAAGTTTTATTAAAGAAACTGAGCTAAAGAGAAAGAGATTAGAAGGGTTACCAACTGATATGGTTCACTGTCTAAGGTCTCCCTAGCAGGGGTACTACTGGTCCCTTTCAAGCCACCCCAGATTTGTAAAAGGGCCAGCACATGTACCAGCCCTCTCGTTAGTTTACCCCTTTACTATTACTAGGGGGTTTTAACCTTGGTCAGATGATCGCCACCTGGTCCATGTACCGCCGTAGGTGATCAACCGTATAGCCCTTGCCGTAGCTTGAACCGATGCTTGAGACCGAAGACCAACCACCGATTTGATCTATGGCTTCTAAGGGAACCTCTGCAGCCCTGAGACGATCTCTAAAGGTGTGTCTGAGGCTGTGGGCTGTGAGGTTCCATCTTCTCTTGGTCCACTTGGCTAGGGCATTGCTTGCGTGTGTGGCATAGCAACCATCTTCCTTGATGTACCTTGGGAACATCCACTCACCGTCTGAGTATTCAAGGGCCATAGACAAGGCTAAACAAGCCGTATGTGTCAGAGGCAGAGATCGTTCTGACCCAGCAGTCTTTAGTCTTCGTTTATCATTGGGACGGATGTGCAAAACACGATCATCAAGATCAAAATCTTCAATCCGTAGACCCACAATCTCAGCTAGACGACAGCCAGTCTCACCAAGGATAGGAAACAGCAACGGTATCCCTGTCAGGCTGTTCATCGATTGCTCATATCCTTCACGAAGCTCTTGATCCGTGAACGTGCCTCTCTTGGCTGCGTCCAGCCCTTCACCTACGATGGTCATCTTTGCAAATGGGTTGCGTCTGTCGATTTCCAGTTCTTGATAGGCAAAGTTCATGATTGCATTAATTGTATTCAAGTATCTGCGAACTGTGCTTGTCTTGTTGCCTTTGGATTGCAGGTAAGCCAGCAAAGCCCTCGCATCATCTCGCTTGTAAGATGCAACTGCACGATCACCGGCTACCTTCAGCAAAGCAGCAATCGGAACTTGACATGATTTTCTGCCTAATTGCCGTGTTTCGATGTATTCTTCAGCTATCGCTGCAAAGGTTACCTTGGCTGGGCGAACTGAACGTAGAGCCTGATCAATGCACACCTTAACTTTGGTGTTTGATTGCCATGACTGTTTAAGCAGATGGGAAAGATGCGTAGCTAAAGTACGTGCCTCTTCTTCGCACTCAGACAACCTAGCCCGAATAGATTGCCCGTATAACTGCTGATGCTGCTTCGGCACTCTCATCTGAAAGTAATATGTCCTGCCACGAATAACCGTGTGTGGAATCGATGATGGTGATTGTGATGTATCCAGAATGTAACCCATGAAGGTACTCCCTAATGTTAAATTAGGCAGTAAAATCAGCTAGTTATTAGGAAAATTTTGGCTCCGGCGGTAGGGATCGAACCTACGACAAATTGATTAACAGTCAACTGCTCTACCGCTGAGCTACGCCGGAAAACCTTTTCGCCGTATAGCAATGAGATTCTGGGGCGTCCAGAGGATTTTTAGGAAAAATCACCGAAGTCAGCAATCATGTGAAGTTGTCACTTTTTCTTTTGCTTTTGGCCGTCTTGAAACACGTATCGCGATCAATATTTCGCGGGTTCTGCGTTATCTTTGTTGGCTAACCTGTGATGTGCTCCTACCTTGTCACTGAACGGATGAGGAATTCTGATGCAAGCAACTGTCGCAAGAATAACCGGTATCATTAGCGTCGGTATACTGACCTTGGGTTCACCAGCAGCCGCTCAAGAAACGGATGCGGAACGATTGTTTGACCTTTTGGCGTTCTCCGAAGTGGTGGAGATCATGCGCGAAGAAGGTGTCAAACAAGCCGAAACGCTGTCCGAGGACTTTTTTCCTGGTCGTGGCGGTGCAGATTGGAATGCAACGGTCGAGAAGATTTATAATCTCGGAGCAATGAATGCTGTATTAGAGGCAACGTTTACCGCGTCCTTAGAGGGTGCAGACACGGCGCCAATGGTTGAATTTTTTGAATCCGACGTGGGAACAACGGCAATTCAACTGGAACTGTCGGCCCGTCGCGCAATGCTGGATCCAGAAATAGAAGCAATTGCCGAGGAAAACGCGGCGCTCGCAGCCGCCGATGAGACGCCGCGATATTTGCTAATCCAAGATTTCATCGAGGCGAATTTTGTCATCGAAAGCAATGTCGTTGGCGCGTTGAATTCAAACTATGCGTTTTTTATTGGTTTGCTCGAGACCGGTGCCTTTGGGAATGACGTAACCGAAGAACAGGTCATTGCAGACGTATGGGGGTCTGAGGACAACATCCGTCAGAGCACGCGAGAGTGGGCAGATAGTTTTTTTGTTTTGGCCTATCAACCTTTGTCGGATGAAGAGCTGAGCTCATATATCGAGTTTTCGGGAACCGGGCCGGGTTTAGCACTCAATCGTGCATTGTTTGCAGCGTATGACGATATGCTTCAGCAAATTTCTACACGTTTGGGGAAAGCGACAGGACGCTATATGTCGCAACAAGAATTGTGATGCCATCAAATGTGACGCCTGCTAGGCCTGATCAGATCTCGCAGATTCTTGCGCTTATCCAATCATGCTTTGCCTATATGGAGGATCGCATTGACCCTCCGTCGTCAATGTATGACCTGACGGAGGCGGATCTCGAAGAGAAGCGCAAGAAAGACCAACTCTGGGTTTTGGGCGAAAATGTGATCGGTTGTATGGTTGCGACACCTCAGCCTGACTGCCTTTATTTGGGAAAGATCTCAATTGCGCCCAATGCCCGTGGAAAAGGACACCTGAGCGAGCTGATTGAAACTGCAAATAGGATTGCCAAAGCAAAACAACTATTCGTCCTCAAACTTGAAACTCGAATTGAATTGATTGAAGTTCACAAAGCGTTCCTCAAGCTTGGTTTCAAAATAACGGGGAAGGGTGCCCATTCCGGATATTCCCAACCGACTTTTTTGACGATGCAAAGAACTGTTTCTTAGAATGCTAGCTTCCGTAGACCATCAGGGCGACAATCAGCGCCTCAAGGTTTTGACTATAAAGCTCGAGATCACCTTGCATTTGTGTCTTTCTAGCCGCCCTGTCGGGGATGGCGATATTGGCGAGGTTCATTGCTTGATCCAATGCAGGCCCTGATCCCGTTGCGATGTTTTCTAACAATGCCGGATGATTGGTTTTGACAAATACTTCTACGTCTCCGCGACGCTGCTGGTAGGCCCCGTTTTGGATCGCGTTTGTTAGCCCCGAAATTGGAAGCATTAAAGGATTTCCCAAATGGTTGGCCTCATCACTACAAGCGAATAGAAATAATATTATAAATAAGGGTGATGGCTTCACAAACTGGCCTCCAAAAGGGGTTGACTTAAACCCTAGTTGGACGGATAAGCCGCCATCTGTTCAACCCAGTTGGACGATTCATTGCAAATATCCGCCGAAAGGCGCGCAGTTGGCAGGCATATAAACACCCACTTGGGGGCCTGATTGACGCGGAAACCAAAGGAATACCCTATGTTCGCGGTTCTTAAGACCGGCGGCAAGCAGTACAAAGTCGCATCTGGCGACATTCTGCGCGTCGAAAAGCTAGCAGCAGCTGCTGGTGATAAAGTTCAATTCAACGACATCTTGATGGTTAATGAGACAGTTGGCGCGCCTTTCGTGTCTGGCGCTGGTGTCCAAGCCGAAGTGATCGATCAGATCAAAGGCGTAAAGACTATCAACTTCGTTAAGCGTCGCCGGAAGCACTCTTCCGCACGTAAAAAAGGCCACCGTCAGCAACTGACGCTGCTCCGGGTCACTGAGATCCTGGAAAAAGGCGCAGACAAGTCTGGCGTAATGGCGGCTGTTTCTGGTGCTGGCATGGCTGTTGCCGTTGCAGCAAAGCCAGCGGCGAAAAAAGCAGCGCCAAAGAAGGCTGCACCGAAAGCTGAAGCGGCGCCGAAAGCTGAAAAGCCAGCGGCAAAGAAAGCAGCTCCAAAGAAGGCAAAAGCTGACGCAGGCGCCGACGATTTAACACAGATCAGTGGTGTCGGCCCAGTCATCGTGAAAAAGCTTCACGACCTTGGCGTCACAACATTCGCTCAGATCGCAGCATGGACCCCAGAGGACATTGCTGATATGGACGACAAATTGAACTTTAAAGGTCGTATCGACCGCGATGAGTGGCTTAAGCAAGCTGCAGAACTCGCTAAAGGCTAAGGAGAGACCAGATGGCACATAAAAAAGCAGGCGGTTCATCCCGTAACGGTCGCGACTCAGCTGGTCGCCGCCTTGGTGTAAAGAAATTCGGTGGCGAAGTTGTCATCCCAGGAAACATCATCATGCGCCAGCGTGGCACAAAGATGTGGCCAGGCGCAGGCGTCGGTATGGGCAAAGATCACACGATCTTCGCAACTGCCGAGGGCCAAGTGAAATTCCACACTGGTCTCAAAGGCCGTACCTTTATTTCCGTGCTTCCGATGGCGGAGGCCGCTGAATAAGCCGATACCCAAAGGTAACAAATTTTAAGGGGGTCGGTGAAAACCGGCCCCTTTTTCTTTTTTTGGCCGCATTCCTGTGGGAATGGGCCGCCACCTTTCTAGGAGGAAACGACCATGATGCGAGAAACCTTTACAAACCCTCAGGCCACTATTGCGTCTGATCGTTTCGTTCTACGCCCGCTTAAGGCGTCGGATGCGGGTCTCGTGAGCATGTATGCCTCTGATGAAAAATTGGCACGTGGGACCCGTTCGATTCCGCATCCGCTGCCGCCTGGTACAGTTGAGGCGCAGATCAATCGCGCCAATGACCCTGATGTCTTAGAAGACGTTTGGGCGTTGGACGGAACAGCGTCAGGCCATGCTGAAGTGCTGGGTCTCATCAGCCTAACCCGTATGGATCGCGCGCAATCCGAGGTTTTCTATTGGGTGGCACCTGCATTCTGGAATGTTGGCTTTGCATCAGAAGCCGTCAAAACCCTAATCGCGGCCAACCCGCATCACGCAGATCATTATTTCGCAGAAGCATTTCAGGACAATCCGGGTTCGGCCCGTGTTCTAACGAATTGTGGATTTGATTATTTAGGCGACGCCGAGGCTTTCTCGGTTGCCAGAAATGCTGTGGTGCCAACATGGACTTACGCTCTCAAAACGAAAACCTAGTTCCGACACTAAATGGTGAAGGTTTCACTTTGCGGCCGATGGTCGTGAGTGACGTTGCTGCTGCGGTTGCAGCTTTGTCTCAGTGGTCTGTTACGAAATGGCTCACCAGTGTCCCGTTTCCTTTTCGTGCAGAACATGCCGAAGAATTCATCACAGAGATTGCGCCGGTTTCTGACGGACCAATTTGGGCGATCGATAAGTCAGGAAAAATGATCGGTGTGATCGGTGCTGATCCAAATCTCGGGTATTGGTTGCATCCGGATTACCACGGCCGCGGAATTATGACTTGTGCTGCGAAATTGGTTTTGAATCAAGTCTTTACGCATGGCCGCAAAGAAATTGGTTCGGGCTACGTCCTCGGAAACGCAGCGTCTTGCGCTGTCCTTACGAAGCTTGGCTTTAAGGCCTCGCATATTCAGGACGAACTACAAGTTGCGACCGGCGAGATGGTCACTCTGCAACGCGTCACATTGTTGGGTCGAGATTGGGAGGCGCGAGATGACTGAGCTTTCCTATCGAAATTTGCGCGCAGCTGATTTTGAAGATCTCCACACGCTTTGTAGTCACTGGGAAACAGTTCGCCAACTTGGTAGTTGGCCTTGGCCGCCAGAGCCTGATTTTACGCAAAGCAGATGCAATGCTTACGAGGGTGACGGCTTTGTTTGGGCAATTTGTGACAAGGATCGATTGATCGGTACCATCGGTGTCGCTGGCTCTTTGGGCTATATGTTGAACCCAGAATTTGCTGGCCGAGGAATTATGACGTTGGCTGTCAATGAGGCGTTAACGCATGCTTTTGAAGTCGATATGCGCAAACAGGTTTGTGCATGTACATGGTTTGACAATCCAGCGTCGATGCGTGTCTTGACCAAAGCGGGGTTTGAAAAGACGGGCGAAACAACAGATCACGCTAAGGCGCGCAATGCACCGACGCTTTCTTTTACGTATTCGTTGTCATCGGATCGGTGGCAGACCTTGAGAAGACATGCGCAATAGACTAGTGCGAAGCAAACGCCAGAAAGCCCAGCTATGAAGTTCCTTGATTACGCTAAAGTTTACATCCGTTCAGGCGGCGGCGGCGCGGGCTGTATTTCATTTCGGCGAGAGAAGTTCATGGAGTATGGCGGCCCTGATGGAGGGGACGGCGGGAATGGTGGTTCCGTGATTGCCGAGACCGTTGATGGTTTGAACACGCTGATCGATTTTCGATACCAACAGCACTTTTTCGCGAAAAGCGGTCAATATGGCATGGGCAGCCAACGCACAGGCGCAAGCGGTGATGACATCATCCTGCGTTTGCCCGTCGGGACCGAAATTCTAGACGAAGACCAAGAAACGGTCATTGCCGACATGACCGAGGTCGGTCAGCGATTTGTCATCGCCAAGGGTGGCAATGGCGGCTGGGGCAACTTGCACTTTAAATCTGCAACCAACCAAGCACCACGGCGCGCCAATCCCGGTCAAGAAGGGATTGAGCGAACGATTTGGCTCCGGTTGAAGCTGATCGCGGACGTTGGCCTTTTGGGGTTACCAAATGCGGGTAAATCAACGTTCTTGGCCGCGACTTCCAATGCTCGACCAAAGATTGCGGATTATCCGTTTACAACGCTTGTACCCAATCTGGGTGTTGTTGGCGTGGACAACGTCGAATTTGTTGTGGCGGATATTCCCGGGCTCATTGATGGAGCTTCCGAAGGGCGCGGATTAGGTGATTTGTTCCTTGGTCACGTTGAACGCTGCGCCGTTCTGCTTCACTTGATTGACGGAACATCTGGTGACCCTGTGGGCGACTACAAAACCATCATCCATGAGCTAGAGGCCTATGGCGGCGGTTTGGCAGATAAGCCCCGGATCACAGTCCTGAACAAGATCGATACTTTAGACGAAGAAGAACGCGCGTTCATCAAAGAAGAGATCGAGAGCGAAACTGGAGTTAAGCTTTTGATGATGTCTGGCGCCTCAACAGAAGGCACGACCGACGTGCTGCGCGCATTACGCCGCCAGATCGATGACAACCGATTGCGTGAAAAACGTGCGGAGGACGGCGCGGACGAGGATCAGCCATGGCATCCTTAATCAAAGCAAAACGGCTTGTCGTAAAAATTGGGTCTGCGTTGCTGGTTGACAGCAAGACTGGAGAACTGCGCCGCGACTGGCTGTCGTCCTTGGCTGCTGATGTCGCTGCGATCAAATCCCGTGGCACAGACGTCATTCTGGTATCTTCTGGGTCTATCGCTCTTGGACGCGGTGTTCTTGGCCTTCCATTGGCTGAATTGCCGCTCGAGCAATCTCAGGCCGCGGCCGCAGTTGGTCAAATCCGTTTGGCACGCGCGTATGAAGAAGCGCTTGAACCGCATGGAATTAAGACTGCGCAAATCCTTGTCACGCTCGAGGATAGTGCAGACCGGCGACGTTATCTAAATTCACGCGCAACAATGGAAACCCTGATCGGACTTGGCGTTACTCCAATCGTTAACGAAAATGACACGATCGCAACCGATGAAATCCGCTATGGCGACAACGATAGGCTGGCCGCTCAGGTGGCTGTCACAATCGGTGCAGATCAATTGGTTTTGCTTTCGGACGTTGATGGCCTCTATACAGCGAACCCTACTGTGGAACCAACCGCGACGCATATCCCGACGGTCGATCACATCACGCCCGACATAATGGCGATGGCCGGGGATGCTGGATCTGGTTTGTCAAAGGGCGGAATGAAAACCAAAGTTATGGCCGCGCGTGTCGCGACAGAGGCCGGATGTGATATGGCGATTACATTAGGATCTCATAACAACCCCCTGAACCGAATTGAAAATGGCGCGCGCGCGACGTGGTTTAGGGCGGCTGTGACACCTCAAGCTGCGCGCAAACGCTGGATCGCTACAATGAAGCCACGCGGCATGGTCACCTTGGATGATGGCGCTGTGTCGGCACTGGAAAATGGCAACAGCCTATTGCCTGCGGGTGTGGCGCAATCAAATGGCACATTTGAACGCGGAGACCCGATCCAGATATGCTCCAAGTCGGGTGAGGAACTCGGCATTGGTCTTAGCCGCTACACCGCCGATGAAACGGCATTAATCAAAGGTAAACGCTCCGGCGAAATTGAACAAATACTCGGATATGAAGGGCGCGCAGCGCTTATTCATCGTGACGATATGGTTTTGAACGACAGGACACCGAAATGACCGACATGACCCCTGATTTGATGAATACGCTTGGAGCTGCAGCTCAGGCCGCCTCGAAAGAACTGGCAACAGCCCATCCTGAGGACAAAACAAAGGCATTATTGGCCGCGGCAGACGCCGTTTGGGCCAAACGGGATCAAATCATCGCTGCAAACGCCGATGACCTGGAGTTTGGTCGCAATAAGGGTTTGTCCGAAGCAATGATGGACCGCTTAATGTTGGACGAAGACCGCATTCAGGGAATTGTTGATGGGCTGCGCAATGTTGCGGGGCAGGATGATCCGATTGGTGCTGTGACCGAGGAATGGACACAGCCATCGGGTCTCCACATCAAACGCGTTCGCACGCCAATTGGTGTAATCGGCGTAATCTATGAAAGTCGCCCGAATGTTACGGCTGATGCAGGCGCGCTTTGCCTTAAGTCAGGCAATGCCGTCATTTTGCGTGGCGGGTCCGAAAGCTTTCATTCCTCGACCGCGATCCATGCTTGCATTGTCGAAGGACTAAAGGCCGCTGGTCTTCCTGAAGCATCAGTCCAATTGGTTCCCACGCGCGATCGCGCAGCTGTTAAGGATATGCTGCAGGCGACTGATTATATTGACGTTATCGTCCCACGCGGCGGTAAGGGACTAGTCGGGCTGGTACAGCGCGAAGCGCGAGTGCCGGTGTTTGCGCATTTAGAGGGCATTTGCCACATCTATGTCGACTGCGATGCAGATCTAGAAAAAACGCGCAACGTCGTCGTGAACGCCAAAACGCGGAGAACCGGTATTTGTGGATCCGCAGAGTGTCTGTTGATTGACCAGAAATTCTGGGATGCGCATGGCGATATCTTGATCCGTGATCTGATGGATGAAGGTGTTGAAGTTCGCGCGGAAGGCGCAGCTCAGGTCGAAGGCACAATCGTTGCAAATGCAGATGACTTTGGTCACGAATTTCTGGACATGATAATTGCCACAAGGATCGTTGATGGCGTGTCCGGAGCTGTAACGCACATTCGAGAGTTCGGTTCAAACCACACGGACGCAATCATGACCGAAAATGACGAAACCGCGGATTACTTCTTTCAGAATCTCGACAGTGCCATTCTGATGCGCAACGCCTCGACTCAATTTGCCGACGGCGGTGAATTTGGGATGGGCGCGGAGATTGGGATTGCGACTGGCAAACTACATGCGCGTGGCCCGGTCGGCGCTGTTCAGCTCACCAGCTTCAAATATCTGGTCACCGGTAACGGGACGGTTCGCAGCTAGAACGTTGCCGAAAGTTGATTTGTTCCCGCAGCATAGGACAGTGTTCGACGCATCTCGGTGAGGGCGCTCGCGAGTAAAGCAAAATTGACTGTGGCAGGAGTTACTGCTTCCAAAGGATCAAGCGACGAAAGCGATTGCCACAAAGTTCTATCTTGCTGGATTGATGGAGCGCGGGCGATTACCTCCCACTGTACACCACGGTTATCAATTGAGATTTCACCACCGAGTGGGAGGCTCGCCTCTATGCATTGAAGCAAAAGAAACACCGCACGGACTTCGGTGCGGGGAATTGATTGGGTGCACTTCCATTCATATTGAAATCGACCAGCGGTTGCCAGGTCGCCCAAAATACGCGAAATTTCAGCCGAGGAGCTAAGTTGGCCTTCTTGTGCCGCGCCGAACGCAATCCGGAAAAAGCGGACCCGTGCGCTTGCATTTTGCACACTATTTTCAATTAGAGACATTTCTTCGGTGGCCGTGGATTGTGTTAATGAAAGAAGCTCAACCCCATTGCCGATTGCGCCAATTGGGCTGATAAGATCATGGCAAATGCGAGATCCGACCATTTCAATTAGATCTTGTTTCATAAGATTGTCCTTTCGGAGTGGTGAATGAACGAGCTAAATGCATTTTTGACCCCAGGAACGCTGGTAAAACATCCGCAGCAACCAAATTGGGGAATTGGGCAGGTACAATCAAATATTGGTGGGCGCATCACCGTCAATTTCCCGGATATGGGCAAAGTGGTGATTGATGGCCGAAACGTTGTCTTGGATCTTGCCGAATAAACATTAATACAACCTATGGGAGTTTGAGGGTGTCAAAGTCAAGACTACTGAAACCAAACAGATCTTGTTTTTTGGTTAACAGCGTCCTAATCGGCGCTGAGTTTTGACGGCTTTGAGACCAATGAAAAATGCGAACCCAAAATACGTGACCCGCTTTGCGACAACAGAGGCGGACCTAAGATCCGCGCAGCTTTTGAGGCATCGGGTTTTTGTCGAAGAACTTGGCGCAAATTCAAAAACTAGCGACCAGCTACTTGAAAGCGATCGTTTCGATGCATTTTCTTCTCACCTGCTTTTGCTTGATTTGACGCGGGACGAGGGAGACCAAGTTATTGGGGTCTACCGCTTAATGTCTTCCGAGCAGGCATCAGCTGCAGGCGGGTTTTCGAGTGAAGAAGAGTATGATCTTGATGTCCTCAAGGCGTCCGGCAAAACTCTATTGGAGCTCGGCCGAAGCTGTATTGATCCTGAGTATCGCGACGGGCTCGGGCTGTTTCATTTATGGAGTGGACTTCACGATCACATTGACGCGGTTGGTGCGGAAATTCTTTTTGGTGTGGCATCATTTAAGGGTAAGAACCGCGAAAATCATAAGCATCAATTGGCGTTGCTACATCACAAGTATCTTGCTCCAACTGGAATACGTGTCGTGTCTAGGGAACCACAAACTGATCCGCTTATCCCAATTGAGCAAATCGATGTGACAAATGCGATGGTTCAAATGCCACCCCTTATTAAGGCGTACTTACGGCTCGGCGGCATGATTGGGCAGGGTTCCTATGTCGATAAGGACTTCAACACGACAGATGTTTGTATGATCGTCGATATCGCTCAAGTTGGAACAAGCGTCCGCAAGAAATTCGCCGGGGCGAATGGATGAGTGTAACTTGGCGATCAAAGGATGTTCCACCGGGATCTAAATCGGGATTGATCGGCTCGCTAGTGGGTATCGTTCGTGGGCTGCTATTGGTTGGATTTATTCTGATCGGGTTGATGCTTTTGTTGGTTGTGCGGATCGTCGAAGGCCCGTTATTCCGACCGAAGCGACCAGTTACGCCGTGGATCACGCGCTTTGTTTGCCGTTGGGCGCTTATCATATTAGGCATTCGATACACGGTTCGAGGTCGGCCGATGGCTCATTCTGGTGCGCTTGTTGCCAATCATTCGAGTTGGCTCGACATATTCGCCCTAAATGCGTCGACCTCAATGTACTTTGTATCCAAGGCTGAAGTTGCATCATGGCCAGGTATCGGTTGGCTTGCTAGGGCCACAGGAACGCTGTTTATCAAGCGAGAAAGACAGGAAGCGCGTAGCCAGGTGAAACTTTTCGCAGAGCGTCTTTCTGCGGGACACCGTTTGGTGTTTTTTCCAGAAGGGACATCGACTGACGGTTTGCTCGTTTTGCCCTTCAAGCCAACACTATTTGCTTCATTTTTGGATCCGTCGCTTGATGATCCGATGCTCCAAGCAGTGACGCTCGTTTATCATGCGCCAAAAGGACAAGATGTTCGTTTCTATGGCTGGTGGGGTGACATGGATTTAGGGCCGCATCTCTGGTCAACGTTGACTGCCACACGCCAGGGTATGATCGAGGTCGTTTTTCATGATCCAGTCAAGGCGGTGGAATACTCGAACCGCAAAGCGCTCGCGAAAACCCTCGAAGATCAAGTGCGCAGTGTAATGCCAGTTAGGACATAGCGGCGACGAAATCCTTTAATCGGCTCGCAGAGTTTTCGCTGGACCAAATCTCGTCTCCGAGTCCAAAGAAATCGGTAAACGGGGCAAATTCGGCGATGAGGTGATCCGTTAGTGCGCCTTCTGCAACGACCGGGACCTCAATCATCTGGCTCCACCATTGAAACAGGTCCTTTGGCGCGGTTTCCCCATCGCCGAGAGCTGTATTGCCGATGGGTCCAAACGCGACATAGTCCGCGCCTAATTCGCCGGCTGTCATTCCATCATGGCTAGACTGCCCACAGAATGCACCGACGATTGCATCGTCGCCGAGATCCTTGCGGATCTTAAGTACGGAACGCGCGGCATCCGTTAGATGTACACCGTCGAGGCCAAGGCGTTCGACCAATTGCACATGAGTGTCGATCACAAGTGCGACATCGCGTGCATGTGTCACTTCGCGCAGAGCATCTGCAGCACGTGCGATCGTATCTTCGTCACGCGTGCCCAGCGCCAATCGGACGCAGGCCACAGGTGTCGCATCGAGACAGGTGGCCAGCGTCGTCGGAAAAGACGACAAATCGAATTCAGACGGCGTGATCAGATAGATTTGTGGGTGTTCTGGCGCGTCGGTCATGAATCTTCTCTTAGGCCTTAAAAGTTGTTGCTGTTTAGACGGGTTTAATTGGTTTGGCTATGGCATTACTCATGGATAAGGCCGGATCTTGTTTTACAGGCCTTGGGCGGCTATCAGGCCGCAACTTGGTAGGAAAGCAAACGATGCCTAGCGATCACCCACAACCTTCTGTCGTTTTGATCCGTCCGCAGATGGGCGAGAACATCGGTGCGGCTGCGCGCGCTATGTTGAACTTTGGGCTTGACCGTATGCGGATCACCAGCCCGCGCGATGGTTGGCCAAACCAAAAGGCTGTTGCGATGGCATCGGGTGCTGGTAGGGTGCTTGATGATGCGCAGATATTTACGACGACCGCCGATGCGATATCTGATTGCACGTACGTATATGCAACAACCGCGCGACCGCGTGAGCTAACCAAGCCCGTGTTTTCGCCAGAAGCCGCCATGCAAGATGCCCAAGCGCGCATTGCTGCGGGGCAAAGGGTGGCGATCCTTTTTGGACCAGAGCGTGCAGGCATGGAAAACGATGATATCGCGTTGTCCAACGTAATCGTAACCGTTCCGGTGAATCCTGAATTTGCGTCGCTCAATCTAGCTCAATGTGTTTTGTTAATGGGTTATGAATGGCGCCGCGCTACGACTGAGGTAACGGCACACACGATCAGCATGGAAGGCGACTGGGCCGAGCAGATCGAGATTGAGAAGCTGGCAGAACACTATGAACAACGCATGGAAACGGCAGGGTTCTTTTATCCGGAAACCAAAGCTGCGAACATGAAAACCAATCTTCGTAATCTTTGGAGCCGGATGCCACTAACCCGCGCTGATGTTCAAATTCTACACGGTGTTTTACGCCAGATGGTGCGTTGGAAAGAACGCGGCGAGTAAGCGCGACACATTCGCCGCCCCACCTTGCCCCTTGTGGTCCGCAGGTCTACTTTACCCACAACACGAGGAGGCCCGAATGGCAGATAAATCCCGCTCGATTTTCGAGGACGTCGGCACCACTGAAAAGCAGGTCGCCACCCCCGGTATGATTGACCGAGGCGGTGCAGGTGCACGTGCCGCTATTCGCATGTGGTTGATGGCGTTATTTGCCTTGGTCTGCATCATGATAGCAGTCGGCGGGTTGACCCGTTTAACCGATAGTGGGCTGTCGATCACCGAGTGGAAACCCGTCACAGGTGCGATGCCGCCCCTGACTGCAGAAGCGTGGAACGTTGAGTTCGACAAATACAAACTGATCCCCGAATACATTGATCAAAACGCGGGCATGAGCTTGTCTGAATTCAAAACCATCTATTGGTGGGAATGGGGCCACAGACAGTTAGGCCGCGTGATCGGTTTGGTCTGGGCTGCCGGCTTCGCATATTTTGCGATCCGCAAACAGATCCCGACCGGTTGGACCAGAAAACTGCTGTTCATCGGTGCCTTGGGCGGTCTGCAAGGCTTTATCGGCTGGTGGATGGTGTCCTCGGGGTTAAAGGAAGGCATGCTGGACGTTGCATCCTATCGATTGGCGATACACCTCGGACTGGCTTTTGTTATTTTGGGCTTTATTTCTTGGTTTGTGCTTAGCCTGTCCCGACGCGACGCCGATATTCTGCAAGCACGTCGAACCGGCGACAAACAATTGTTCATTCTTAGCGCTTGTTTGCTGTTACTGGCCGCGATCCAGATCCTATGGGGCGCTATGGTCGCTGGGATTGACGCGGGTCGAACATACGCCGAATGGCCTCTGATGGGCGGCCAGTTCGTTCCGCCAACGGGTTTCGATCTGACCCCAGTTTGGCGCAACTATTTTGAGAATGCTGGCCTTGTGCAATTTATTCACCGTATGCTGGGATACCTCTTGTTTGGGTTTGGCGTCTTTGTCTGGTGGCGTGGTCGTCGCAGCAGCAATTCGTCAATCCGCTTTGCGTTGAATGCCGTGTTGGCAGTGATGCTGGTGCAAATGGTTCTGGGCATTATGACTGTGCTTTATGCGGCACCATGGCAATTGGCGATCTTACATCAGATCGGCGCTGTCGTGCTGTGGGTCTGCATCATCCGGGCCAAGTTTACCGCCCGTTTCCCACATCCCGAAAAAATAGCAGGGGCCTGATATGACTGCCTACACTGATCTCATCGCTTTCGACCGGGAGACCCGCGCTTTGTCCGAGGTGGCAGGGCGTTTGGGTTGGGATCAAGAAACGATGATGCCGCCGGGCGCCACGCCGCAACGGGCCGAAGAACACGCCGCAATGGCGAATGTTCTGCACGCCCGCCGAACCGACCCACGTGTAGGTGAATGGCTGGCAGCGGCAGAGGCGACAGACGACGTCAGCGCTGCCAATCTCTATCATATTCGCCGCGACTATGACCGTTCGGTTAAGTTGCCCAGCGATCTGGCAGCAGCTTTGGCGCGCGCAACATCGCTGGCGCATCGCACATGGGCACAAGCCCGATTAGATGAGGATGTCCCAGCATTCCTGCCCGCTTTGTCCGAAGTTCTCGACCTACGTCGACAAGAGGCAGCAGCCGTAGGTGGTGACAGCAACGCCTATGACGCGCTGTTGGACAGTTACGAACCCGAGGCAACGGAATCCGAAATCACAGCCCTGTTTGATGCACTGCGGCCGCGTTTGGTGGCTTTGCGTGCAGCCGTTCTAGATCAACCCAAAGCACCGGCACTGACGCAAGACTTTGATGAGGCAGGGCAATTGGCGCTCTCGAATAAGCTTGCGCAGGCTTTCGGTTATGACTTGAACAACGGACGCATCGACAAGGCCGTCCATCCGTTCTCTAGCGGGTCCGGTCTAGACGTGCGTATCACGACCCGAACCAGCCTTGATGACCCGTTCAACTGTTTCTACTCGACCATCCATGAGGTCGGGCACGCCTGTTATGAGCAAAACATCAGTTCCGATTATTTACTCAGCCCGCTTGGTGGCGGGGTGTCTATGGGTGTTCACGAAAGTCAAAGCCGGATCTATGAAAACCAGCTCGCACGTAGTCGACCGTTTACGGAGTGGCTGTTTGGGCAAATGCGCGATCAATTTGGTGACTTTGGGATCGCAGATGCGAACGCATTTTATGCCTGCGTAAATCGTGTGACGGATGGCTATATCCGCACCGAAGCGGATGAGGTGCAGTACAACCTGCATGTCATACTGCGCTATGACCTGGAGCGCGCTCTTGTATCGGGTGATTTGGCGGTGAACGACCTTGAGGCCGCGTGGAACGATCGATTCCTGTCCGATTTCGGCTATGCTGTCGACAAACCGTCCAACGGGATTTTGCAGGATGTGCATTGGTCCGAAGGTTTGTTTGGCTATTTCCCAACTTATTCGCTTGGCAATGTCTACGCCGGATGCCTCAATCATACGTTACGCAAAGATGTCCCAAATCTAGATGCAGACCTTGCAAATGGGATCACAACCGGCGCGACGGATTGGCTACGCGAAAATGTCCAAAAGCACGGCGGGCTCATGAAACCGCGCGATTTGATCCGTCAAGCCAGTGGGTTTGAGCCAAGTGAAGCGCCACTCCTAGATTACCTAGAAACCAAGTTCGCCGACATTTACGGTCTCTAATCCCAATTTGGATCGCGCTTTTCCAGGAATGCATTGATGCCTTCGTCGGTGTCAGGATCGGCCATGTTTTGGACCATGATACTACCAGTGAAGGCGTAAGCATCTTTTGTGGTCATTTGAGCCTGTTCATAGAAAGCGGATTTGCCGTAGCGAACTGCGCTTGCGAGTTTGCCAGCAATAGTTTGTGCGAGCTCTAGCGTCGCATCGCCAAGATCCGCTTCTGGTACAGCTTTGTTGATCAAGCCCAGCGCTTGTGCTTCATTCGCATCGATAAACCGCCCAGTGGTTAACATCTCAAAGGCTGCTTTGCGGTTAATATTGCGGGTCAGGGCGACCATCGGCGTTGAGCAGAACAAGCCAATATTCACACCGTTTACGCCGAATTTCGTATCGGCTGTCGCCACGGCAAGATCGCAGGTGGCAACCAACTGACACCCTGCAGCCGCCGCAAGCCCATGAACCTGAGCAATAACCGGCTGGGGGAGGGCCTGTATTTTTCCCATCATGATCGAGCAGCGATCAAACAAATCCTTTAATTCAGCCGCTCCACCGTCATCAGCGGCACGTTTGGCCTGCATCTGTTTTAGGTTGTGGCCTGCGCAGAAAGCCTTACCAGCGCCCTTGATAATGACGGCCTTGATACTTGTATCCAGCGCGATGGCATCCAATGTATCGGTCAACGTTGCCAACATCTCATCCGAAAGTGCGTTCAATCGCTCTGGGCTATTCATCGTTAGCCGCGTTACGGCACCAATGTCTTCACGAATTAAGAGTGTCATTACGCAACCTTTCATGATCATCTGTACCAAAGACGAGGCACGATATGACACTTAAAATGGACCGCGACGCATTGAAAGCGTTTCTCAAACGAGACTTCCCAGAAGTTGAGGGCGACTTTGTTGTTGAACATGTTGATCTAGAGGGCCTGGAGCTAAGGCTCGTTACCTCGGCCAAACACCTAAGACCTGGCGGAACCGTGTCTGGTCCGTCCATGTTTGGTCTCGCAGACGTTGCCGTCTATCTGGCTATTCTGTCTCGGATCGGGCCCGTTGCCTTAGCTGTCACCACAAATTGTAGCATAGACTTTATGCGCAAACCTGTAGCGAACTGCGATTTGATTGCTCGCACTCGGTTACTGAAGCTCGGACGTTCTCTGGCGGTTGGAGATGTCCTCATCGTTAGCGAGGGCGATGATCGCCCGGTTGCACGCGCATCTTTGACCTATTCGATTCCACCGAACGAAAAGAACCGACCCTAAGGCCGGTTCTTCAGGAAGAGGCAGTGAGGTTAGTCCTGCCAAAATGGCTTACTTGCTTCGTAATGCGCCGTAAGCCGGTCGACGCCGATATCATCCAACTGATCGGGGGACAGTTTTCGAAGATCCCGGCGTGTTCGTATGTTCTTGTCCCATTTGGTCACCATCACGGCAAAAGCCACAGACCACCGCGCGATTGCGGGCAGGTTTGGGTTTGTCTCGAGGAACGAGATTTGCGCGGATTGGAGCGCGTATGACATGGGACAACTCCTTTATTGTATTGACACAAATACGTGTCTGGTTGCATGGATAGGGTACAATGTGAGTCACATGTGGTCGAGAAAATGATTGTAACCGATACAACCTGGAATCCTGATCTTTCGAGTGCTGGAAGGTCCAAATATAAGGCTCTTGCACAAGCCATTCGTGAAGGAATTGTATCGAGACAATTATCTCCCGGAGAAAAGTTGCCGACCGTTCGCGAATTAGCGCGGCAAATTGGCGTTACACCGGGGACCGTCGCACGGGCTTATGCCGTCTTAACGGACGAGGGGCGACTTATCGCAGGTGTCGGGCGAGGGACCTTTGTCGCGGGCTCAGGCCTGCACGAGGATCTGCCGTCCTGGGCGCCTGTGATGCTAGACCCTCAGCCAATGACACCTGAAAAAGCACATCTGTTGAGCCCCAAGGTTCCTGATATGGGGCAATCGGCGATACTCCGCGAAGGAATGCAAACGATCGCGGCGCAAATGCCGGCGGAAGAATTGCTGCGCTATCCGACACGCCTGACCGATTTAGCTGCTCGGCAAGCTTTCTTGCGTCATTGTCCTAAAGACATCATTGGTCCAGCTAGCGAAAACGATGTCGTCTGTGCTCACGGTGGACAAAGTGCAATCGTGATGGCACTGCAGACAATCCTGCACGGTTCCAATCCGGTAATAGCAGTGGATGAGCTTTCGTACGGAGGGTTTAGGTCCGCCGCGATGACCTGTCGCGCGGACGTTGTCCATGTTCCATGGGACGCAGAGGGTGCGCGCGTCGATGCACTAGAGGCATTAATAAAGACAAAAAGCGTTCAGATTTTTTTTACGGCGTCAGAGGTCAATAACCCGACCGTTCGTTCAACCAGTCCAGCTAGACGGGTAGAGATTGCACGGCTCGCTCAACGTTACGGCGTTCATGTAATTGATGACCATTGTTACCGGATAATGCGATCAGATCATATTGGGCCATCGTATCGCGCATTAATGCCAGATCTCGGCTGGTATTTGACATCTCCGTCAAAGACATTGTCGGCTGCGTTGCGGATTGGATTTGCTGTCGCGCCCAAAGCATGGTCAACGGCACTTGTACGTACAGCGACCTACAATTCATTCGGTGTTTCGCGTTTGATCACGGACCTTTACGCTTACGTTTTGGATCATCCCGATCTCTACCATGTCGTTGACAAGGTTCGTGCGCGCGTCGCTGCGGATATTCGTGCAGCAGTTAATGTTTTAGGGACCCAAACCCTAAGCTGGTCCGAAGATGTGCCGTTCCTGTGGCTAGAGCTACCAATCGGTTGGCGAGCAGGGGCATTTTGTGCCGCTGCAGAAGCATCTGGCGTCTTGATCAAACCGGCTGAGGATTTTGCACATCGCGATGGTCGGTTAAGTCATGCGGTTCGAATTGCGATTAACGGACTTATGCCGCACGAAGACTTTGTACAGGCAATGATGGCGCTGAAATCCATCCTGGACCAACCCGCTGAGCAAATATCGGTATAAATGATTGGGGTAAAATAATACCTAAATTGCAAGTTACTGAATCTAATAGTTTAAATTGACTTTATGTCTGTTGACTGGACTTAAGGGACCTATATAACGCCCCAATCTGAATAACAGGACTGTTGTGGTCCTACCAAACCTTGGGTCTGATATGAAAACCTTTACCGCGACACCCGGTGATATCGACAAGAAATGGTTCGTGATCGACGCTGAAGGCGTTGTTCTTGGCCGTCTTGCGTCCATCATCGCGATGCGCTTGCGTGGCAAGCACAAGCCGTCCTTCACTCCACACATGGACATGGGCGACAACATCATCGTTATCAACGCTGAAAAAATCCAGATGACTGGTAACAAGCGTGACGAGAAATATTACTGGCACACAGGCCACCCGGGCGGCATCAAGTCCCGCACTAAGGGTGAGATCCTTGAAGGCGCGCACCCTGAGCGCGTTGTTATGAAAGCTGTTCAGCGCATGCTGCCTGGTGGCAAGCTGTCCCGCGTTCAAATGACACACCTTCGCGTTTTCGCGGGTGCTGAGCACGGTATGGAGGCCCAAAAGCCTGAGGTTCTGGACGTTGCGTCTATGAACAAAAAGAATACGAGGACTGCATAATGGCCGATCAAGTAAACTCGCTCGAAGAGCTAGGCCAAGTAGCTGAAGGCGTTGAAGCGCCAGAAGCAGTGGCAGAAGTAACAATCAACCGCGAACCTGTGCGCGACGAACTGGGTCGTTCATATGCGACTGGTAAGCGTAAAGACGCAGTTGCACGCGTTTGGATCAAACCTGGCTCAGGCAAAGTGACAGTGAACGGCAAAGACATGCCAGTTTACTTCGCACGTCCAGTTCTACAGATGATCCTGCGCCAGCCGTTTCAGGTTGCAGGCGTTGTCGATCAGTTCGACGTTGTCGCAACTGTCAAGGGCGGCGGGCTGTCTGGTCAAGCTGGTGCGGTCAAGCACGGCGTTTCAAAAGCACTTCAGCTTTATGATCCGTCCTTGCGCGGTGCATTGAAAGCTGCTGGCTTCCTCACACGCGACAGTCGTGTTGTTGAGCGTAAGAAATTCGGTAAGGCCAAAGCGCGTAAGAGCTTCCAGTTCTCTAAGCGTTAAGTCGACTCACAATTCGATACAAGAAAGGGCGGCCAATTGGTCGCCCTTTTCTTGTTAAAACTTGATTGTACGCCGCTATCCAAGACAGATTTTCGCTGGCCAAATCGCAGCTATGATAATGACAGTGCTGGATAACGCCGACCTGTCTTAGTTCAGCGGCAAAGACAGCCGTAGATGAAATGTTTCCAATCCGGGGTTCGTTTCCCAGATGTGTGCATTTGATCGGTGATCATAAGCCAATAGGATCGCAGCACCATTATCGAGCTCATACCCAAATCCAATGGACCCGCGAAACTGAATCGGTCCGCCTAAATCAGGACCATCGCCAGCGTACTGCAGTCCCGGTAAAAAGGACGTTTCAAAGTAGATAGGGCTGTCAAAGATCTCTTTGCTAGTCCACTTCAGCCCGATGCCAGCCCATGCTTCCCCGGTATCAGTAAGCGATACTGCAGCGGTCGGTTGGAACGGGCCATAGGTCCGATCCATGTCATAACCCAACAATAGTTCGTGGCCGATCCATCGGTTGTTAAATTCAACTGCGCCAGTTTGAATATGCCAGGCCGAATTAGCGCTCTCAACAGCTAAACAACTGGTTTGGCAGTCGTTGAAATACATGTCTGTCAGTCCAAAAACGGCAAAAACACCGCCGAGCCAACCTTCCATTTGTCACTCCCCAATTGAGTGTCTTTTTGTTAGTCTCGATCTACCAAGCCTAGGCCGCGGAGATAAACCCCAATTCCGCTTTCGAGCAGATCCTCTGGTGGGTATGGGCTTTTTGTGCCCGGTGAGCCACGCGCAAAAAGTTCGACAACCCCGTGGCTGAGTGCCCAAATATGGGCCGAAAACATCTGCGGCGGAGGTCGTTTTTCCTCTGGGATATGTTGGCTTAAGTCAACTGCAGCTTTTTCGAGCACCCCAAGAGCGCGCGTCGCGACTGCGTTTAGTTCTGGTGTGCGATTAATCGAAATTCCAGATTCAAACATAGCGATGTAGTGGCCGGGATACTTTTGCGCAAATGCCAAATAGGCGCGACCAGTTGCTTCGAATGCAGCGAGCGCTGAGGGTTGCCCCTTGTCATAGGCATAGTCCATCAAATCCGCAAAGATCTCATAGCCTTGGCGCGCGGCCTCGGCAATTAGGTCTTCTCGTCCTTCGAAGTGTCGATAAACGGCGGCAGGTGTAACGCCCGCTTCGCGCGAGGCTTCAGAAAGCGTAAACCCAGTCGGGCCCTTTTTCTCAATGAGCTTTAAGCAGGCTTCAACGAGCGCTTCTCTTAGATTGCCGTGATGATATCCGCGTTTAGCCATTCCAGAGGTCAGCCCCACCTGCAACAGCATGATCAATCGCGCCTATAGCGTCTGCGTCCTTTTGATCATAATCCACTGCGTTGAGGACAGTACGGATCGTATTCACCCGCGCGCGCCGCTTGTCATCAGAACGCACGACGGTCCAAGGTGCGTGATCCGTATCTGTGCGTTCGAGCGTTTCATTGATCGCATCGGTGTATGCGTCCCAACGATTGAGGCCCTCGACGTCAATCCAACTGAGTTTCCATTGTTTGAGAGGGTCACTTTCACGATCAAGGAACCGCTTTAGCTGCGTTGCGCGCCCAACATTAAGCCACACCTTAAAGAGCTGTATTCCATCATCTGTCAGCTGTTGTTCGAAAGCATTCACTTGACGGAACCATTGCTCGCGTTGGTCTGGTGTGCAGAATTCAAACACGTGCTCGACGACACCGCGATTGTACCAGCTGCGGTCAAAGAACACGATCTCGCCAGCCGAGGGCATATGTTGAACATAGCGCTGGAAATACCATTGCGTGCTTTCGGCTTCTGTGGGCTTTGACAGGGCGACAACTTTAGCATGCCGCGGATTAAGGTGTTCACGGAACCGTTTGATTGTTCCGCCTTTTCCCGCAGCATCGCGTCCTTCGAAGACCACCACAATACGTTGACCGCCTTCGCGGGCTGCGGCTTGTAGTTTGACCAATTCGATCTGCAAGTCAGCCAAAGCTGCTTCATAAGCCTTACGGCTCCATCGTGTCTCATAAGGATAATTTTGGTTTGGGATTTGGCCTTTTGACGCAGTATCAATGGCATCGCGCACATCTTTTGGCGCGGCCTCTTTGTAAAAGCGTGAAATTCCGCCGTCGAATGGTTTGTCCATAACGTCTCCTTAGTCTTAACTAATATGGGGGCGTTAGGTGTTTAGCGCAATCCGGCGCGTGTTGCTGCTCGATCAATTGCGGCAACCGTTGCATCTGGGTCTGCATGGTGTGGCATGTGGCCAACGCCTTGTAATTCAGTCAAATTTGCTGACTTGACGATTTTTGTGATCTCATACGGATGCACGACGATTGGGACGGTCGTATCGAGGGTTCCGTGCACAATTTCGATTGGCAATCTCAATTCAGGATAGCGGGCAGACATCTCTACGACATAAGGCCGCAACGTGTTTACTTGCCTGACATTCGCGCGAAATTGATCCAAGCGCAGCGTGAGTGGCGCACCGACATAGCGCGCGTAGCCATCGGGTACCGGTTGCGGTGCAAAAATTGCATCGATTGTATCCGCAATCCGTTTGTCTGAGGCCAGTGCCGAAATGACTGGTATCGTTACCAATCCGCCCAATGCGCTTCCGTTAACTTTATAGTAATTGCCGAGTTCACCAGGCCAAGGCATTAGTACACCAGCGAGTGATACTACGGCAGACGCATTCACAGTGCTTTCGACGTCTAGACCAATATTGGCCCAAGCCATCGCAACAATGCCGCCAAAACTATGACCCGCAATAATAGGGTTTTTGACGCCAAGAATTTCGGACGCTTCACGTAGCATATGTGCTTGCGCCATCGGGCTGTCGCCTTCCGTCGCGAAGGGGCCGTCATCGACGTCTGGGACGCGATCTGTGTATCCCATCCCTGGACGGTCAAAGGCCGTCACGCGGTAGCGATCAGAAAGCCGCTGAACCATATCGAACGTAAATTCGCGAAGATTCCCACCGGCGCCGTGCAACAAAATTAGATCAGGACCTGATCCTTCTTGGACGTAATGAACACGCCGACCATCAATTTCAACGAATTTGCCCAGGGGCGGAAACTCAGCCTCTGCGGCGGCGGCTCTGCTCTTACCAACGTAAGAGGTGAGTGCTGCACCAGCGGCAACTGCTACGCCTGCAACGGCAAATGTTCTACGTGCCAATCTCATCTATATTGTACTTTGTTGACTGATAAATTTGGTTAATCCAATTACCATATAGGAGATGTGCGTGACTTCGCCACCGGTTCAGCGGTTGTTCCGTTGGGTCATTTTCTGGGTAATAGTTGATTGGAACATTAATCGGCGTGCCGCTGGCTATATCGCGATCATACTCTGCCTTTAACGTTCCGCTGTCATATTCAAAGTGGTTAAAGATATAGAGCGCTCGATGTTTGACGTCCTCAACCAACGCTGGGCCGACTTCGTCACTTGTAATCAATGTGGTTAGGCCTGCGGCGTCAATCTCGTCTTGCTTCATCTCTGTCCAACGGCTGACCGGGATCACACAGTCATCCGAAAACCCACGCAAATAGGGCGAGTTTGGTTCTGAATTAATATGTCGAAAGCACCCAAAAGCCTTGGAATCCAGGATGTGTTTTTTGACATCGTGGAAATGATTGATCATTGCCATGCCGCCCCAACATACGCCAAATGTGGAATGCACATTCGTCTGCGTCCAATCCATAACTTCGCGCAACTCATCCCAATAAGTAACATCTTGGAATTCGAGATGCTCAATCGGCGCGCCTGTAATGATCAAGCCGTCAAACTTTTCATTCTTCACGTCTTGGAATGGCTTATAGAACTCAGCCATATGTTCCGCTGCCGTATTCTTTGTCTGATGCTCCGACATCCGAAGCAGAGTGAGTTCAATTTGCAAAGGTGTCGCACCGATTAGACGCGCAAACTGGTTTTCAGTGTCGATCTTTTTCGGCATTAAATTTAGCAATGCGATCCGCAAAGGACGGATGTCTTGCGTAGATGCCGCATCCTCGCCCATGACCATAACGCCTTCGCGCGAAAGCACGTCAAAGGCGGGTAGGGCACGGGGAAGTTTGATAGGCATCGAATTCGTCCAATTTGTAAGTGAGGGTGGTAGAGATAGTGAGCTTACGCTCGCATCTCAAGCGCGTTCGCAACAACTTCATTGAAATCATCCGCTGTTTTCACGTCAGAGATTGCCGCTGCAGGGATTGTTAGTCCCCAGCGTTCTGCCATTGCTTGATACCGTGGCTGGCGATGTGCGAGTGCCGAGGCATAGGTCCAGCGAATAAAATGATCTGGGTCGACCCGATCCGCCTGGACATCATGTTCACTTAGATAGCGCTCCCAACAATCCAGTAGAAATACTGGGTCGTAAGACATTGGTTTGGGGTCGCGATCAAAACGATGAATCAATTCTTCGGTGTGTTCGTCTGTTCCCTTGATCCAGATCATAAGCGTTTTTGACGCGAGATCCGTCATGATCGGGTCGTTTGGGTCGTTTACATCAACCCATTCGCAGATTGACCCACCTGTATCGCAAATGAAATGCGGATAGCCATAAAGGTCGGCAGAGCGATCGATGAAGTGGCCGGTATCATGTAATGCGGCGATCTCTGAGGCTTGGAATTCGTCCTGCCGCCGAGTGTACTCGTCCCAAAGCAGACCACCCTTATCGGGATCTCCGGGTTTGCCAAGATAAGACGACATTGGCTTGAGATCGTCGAATGAAATGTTCGACCCAATATAAATGCTGTTTGATTTCAGTAAGTCCCGAAGAAAAGGAACTTTCATCGCTTCACGCTTTGCATTGTCGGCGATCTTTTCACCCATGTATCGAGTGCCGATGCGATAATCGATAGAATAGTGGAACCAGTCGCCGCTTTCGCGCAAAATGTTCGAAACATAAGTTTTGCCCAAGCCGGACATTGCGAACACTAAAACGCGTTTCTCTTGGGCGTTACGCCATTCATGTGCAGACGAATAAATCATATGTTTCGGATAATGTGTTTATGTATGGGCTTCTAGTCTCATGGGCAGCAAAGGCGCTGATATTCTGTCGAACTGTTGCTATTTTCAACTTTGGAACTTGAGAAGGCTAATTTTTGTTTGAAAATCATGTGTCTCACGCAGATTTTTCTTCTTTATCGGGACTAAATGTCTCATATATCAATTAGCTTTGTTAGAAAATTGCGGGAGTGAGGTCACAAACAGTATATCTGTTACGTGGGCTTTTGTGCTCTGCGAAAATTGCCAGAGGAGAGCGCCCGCGTGGAACCAATTACTTTGACACTCGAAATGATGGTCGTCCTCGGGCTTCTCGGCTTTACCGTGGCACTTTTCGTGTCGGAAATCGTGCGCATCGATCTAGCTGCAATCCTAGTGATGGTCCTACTTGGGTTATTCAGCCAAGCACCGGGATTGGGAAACCTTGCCGACCCAACTCATTTGTTCGACGGGTTTGCCAGTAACGCGGTGATTTCAATTATTGCGGTCATGATCATCGGCGCTGGGTTGGACAAAACGGGCTTAATGAGCAAAGTCGCCGCTGCGATCTTGAAATATGGTGGCAAGACCGAGGTTCGTATCATTCCGATCATTTCGGGAACTGTCGGGATTATCTCTAGCTTTATGCAAAACGTCGGTGCCGCCGCACTCTTCTTACCTGTGGTCAGCCGAATTTCGGTCAGAACTGAACTGCCGTTGAGCCGTTTGCTCATGCCTATGGGGTTCTGCGCGATCCTTGGCGGTACGATGACGATGGTTGGCTCATCGCCTTTGATTTTGCTGAATGATCTTTTGGTCAGCTCCAATGAATCCTTGCCTGCCAATCAGCAGATGGAGCCATTCTCGCTCTTTTCTGTGACGCCTGTTGGTGTCTCTCTCGTGATCACCGGGATTCTGTACTTTATGCTTCTTGGCCGTTGGGTTCTGCCGAACATTGGCTCCAAAAGTGAAGGTAGCAGCGGGCAATCAGTCAAAAACTATCTGAAAAACCTATATGGCCTCAAATCAGATTTGGTTGAAGTTGTCGTGCCCGAGGGGTCCATCCTGCGCGGTCAAACCTTCGAAGACATCATGGTTGCCCATAACCTTTATATCTTGGGCTCATATCACAAAGGTCAGCGTTTCTTTTCCCCTGTCACGTCAACGACGGTTCAGGATCCGTGCCGTTTGGCGATCTTAGGCCGGCGCAAAGTCATCCAAGCGATTGCCGATGATTACGGTCTCGAAGTGCTACCCGAACTCGACATTTTTGCCGAGGCTTATGCGCCCACCGTTGCTGGTGTTGCCGAGGTTGTGGTGCCACCGGATTCAGACATCATTGGGAAGTCAGCGCGCGATGTCGTCATGCGTAAAACCTACGGATTGGGTCTGCTGGCGATCCACCGGGGGGGCGATACGCTCAGCTTGGTCGAAACGGATGATCACCCTGCCACGGATATAAGTAATGAGCCATTGCGCGCGGGTGATACGTTGGTCGCATTTACCGCATGGGACCGTTTGGCACGCCTGACAAAGGATCGCGATTTCGTCGTTGTCACCAGCGATTTCCCGATGGAAGACCTACGTCCCAACAAAGTTGGATGGGCCTTGCTGTTCTTTGCCATCACGCTTTGCTTGATCTTGTTCACAGACCTCAGGCTATCACTTGCATTGCTCACTGGTGCGAGTGGTATGATCCTCGTCAACGTCCTACGCATTGATGAGGCCTACGAGGCCGTTAGTTGGCCGACGGTTTTCTTGCTCGCCAGCCTGATCCCATTAGGGCAGGCCGTTCAAAATACTGGCACAGCCAATTGGATTGCGCAGCAGATCTTAACGCTTCTTGATGGCTGGCCGCTTTGGGCGCTTCAGGCTGGGATTGCGGTTTTGGCCACTGGGTTCACACTTGTGATGTCAAACGTTGGTGCGACGGTCCTGTTGGTGCCTCTGGCGGTATCCATTGCGGTTGCGGCAGGGGGCGATCCTGCAATCTTTGCGCTGACAGTCGCGATCTCGACATCCAACTCGTTCCTGATCCCAACGCACCAAGTGAACGCGCTGATTATGGGGCCAGCTGGCTACCGTGTAGTCGACTTTATGAAAAGCGGAGGCATTATGACGATCTTGTTCTTGATCGTTTCGCTGACCATGATGAACGTGGTGTTCTAGGCGCGGTTAGTACCCGCGCCAGATCCAACCGCCGCCCATAATGCGACTGCTGTCCGGATCATAGAACACACAGGCTTGCCCCGGTGATACACCTTCTTCGGCGACCAACAATTCAACTTGCGCTTCTGTATCCGAGATTGGCGTCAGTGTCGCGCTAATCGGTGGCCGTGTCGAGCGTACCTTGACTTCAATCTCGCGCGGGCCACCTGCCAAGAAATCACCATCCCCAATCCAATTGATTTCGCGCAGCGGAACACTGCGTGTGGCCAACATGGACTTTGGACCGACGATAACCTGCTTGGTATCGACATCGAGCTTCACAACATACAGCGGATCAGCCAATCCACCAATGCCAAGACCGCGGCGTTGGCCGATGGTGTAATGGATCACACCGCGATGTTCACCCAAAACGGTTCCATCGACATCAACGATCTCGCCGGGTTCGGCGGCGCCAGGGCGCAGCTTTTCAATCACTGCTGCATAGTTGCCATCGGGGACAAAACAAATGTCTTGGCTATCGGGCTTATCGGCCACGCTCAACCCATATTTCGCCGCCAGCTTGCGCGTCTCTTCCTTGGACGGATGATGCCCCAGCGGAAAGCGCAAATAGTCGAGCTGTTCTTGTGTCGTTGAAAATAGGAAATAGCTTTGATCTTTGGTCGGATCCGCTGCGCAATGCAGCTCCGCTCCTTCATCGCCCATCATGCGTTGGATGTAATGGCCCGTCGCCATGCAATCTGCATCCAAATCCTTGGCAGTTTCTAGAAGATCTTTAAACTTCACACGTTCATTGCAGCGAATACAAGGGACCGGTGTCGCACCGCCCAGATAGCTATCTGCGAACTCATCCATGACCGCCTCACGGAATGTGTTTTCGTAGTCCAACACATAGTGTGGAAACCCCATATCCTCGGCAACTCGGCGCGCATCATGAATATCGCGCCCTGCACAGCACGCACCTTTCTTGGCAAGCGCCGCGCCGTGGTCATACAGCTGTAGCGTGACACCGACGACATCATAGCCTTCTTCCGCCAACATCGCTGCGACAACGGAACTGTCGACACCACCAGACATCGCCACCACAACCCGCGTTTCTGACGGCGGTTTGGCAAATCCAAGTGAGTTCAAGGCAGGATCAAGAGGCATCGTTCATGTCCGTGATAAGTTCGAAAGAAAATATAGGAAAATCTGAACTATATCCAACCCCTCGCAGTTACCAGTCCTTAAAACCTCTCACCGATGTTTCCGACACAGATAGAAAAGTGGTGTGAGTGATGTTTTTGAAAAAGATTGATGGCCCGCGGTCGGTCACGTTGCCAAATGGCTTTGTAATGACGCGGGCTGATCTTCCGCCGATTGGAACGCGACGATGGGTTGCTTCTCGCAAGGCGTCTGTGGTGATGGCTGTGACCAGTGGTTTGGTGACACGCAAAGAAGCGTTGGAGCGTTATTCACTTAGTGATGAGGAATATTCGGAATGGGAAACAGCTGTCGCAAAGCATGGCGTGGATGCACTTAAAACGACAGCAATTCAGAAATATAGACAACCATAGCGGGTGCCGCTAGTGTTTTCACAGGGCGGTAACGGCTGATTAACCATTCAGACCATAAGGTGAACTTAACCGCCCCTATGGAGACCGAATATTATGCGAGTCCTTTTAATCGAAGATGATCCGACGACAGCAAAGAGCATCGAATTAATGCTCAGCCACGCGAGCTTGAACGTATATGCCACTGATTTGGGTGAAGAAGGCGTCGATCTAGCGAAACTCTACGATTACGACCTTATCTTATTAGATCTCAATTTACCGGATATGAACGGTCATTACGTTTTACGGCAATTACGCATGGCGCGTATCGATACGCCAATACTTATTTTGTCGGGTGAGGACGATACCGATAGTAAGTTAAAAGGGTTCGGCTTCGGGGCTGACGACTATCTAACCAAGCCATTCCACCGCGAGGAATTGATTGCACGTATCCATGCGATTATCCGTCGATCAAAGGGCCATGCTCAATCGGTGATCAAAACAGGGACAGTAAACGTCAATCTCGACGCAAAAACTGTCGATGTACAGGGGGCAACGGTTCACCTAACAGGAAAAGAATATCAAATCCTTGAGCTCCTTTCTCTTCGTAAAGGAACGACACTAACCAAGGAAATGTTCCTTAATCATCTTTATGGTGGGATGGACGAACCTGAATTGAAAATCATCGACGTCTTTATTTGTAAACTTCGCAAGAAATTGGGTGAGGCGACCGGTGGCCAGAACTTTATCGAGACAGTTTGGGGGCGGGGATATGTCCTTCGTGATCCTGAACCAAGTTCTATGGAGCAACCCATGGCGATCGGTGCCTAGCTTTTCAGAAGTCTCTCTTTACGATGACTAGACCTAACCTGCGACCGAGCATAAAACATACATAGCGGTTTCGCTCGGTTGTTAGGGGACGGTCATGTCGGAAATCAAAGTTTCATCCGATCACTTTGATATCAAGGACCTTTTGGCCCTAAATGGATCAGATATTTCATATGTCGAATCTGCGGCTGCCATTGGGCCACTGACTGAAGCGATCCTTGCTGCCAATAACGATTATCATGGATCGGACGCACCGAGGATATCGGATGGCGACTACGATCGGCTCAAGCGACTACTGCTAGAGCTTGAGAATAGATTTCCCGAGCTCAAGAGAACCGAAAGCCCGAGTGAGAAAGTCGGTGCGCCAGCAGCTTCTGGATTTGGGAAGGTTCAGCACGAAATTCGCATGCTCTCACTTGGCAATGCCTTTAGCGATGAGGACGTTGGCGATTTCGAAGGACGCATTCGAAAATATTTGGGGCTCTCAGATGTCGCGCCGTTGTTTTTCACAGCCGAACCCAAAATCGATGGGCTATCTTTGTCTCTGCGTTACGAGGCAGGTAACTTGGTTCAGGCGGCCACGCGCGGTGACGGTGAAACTGGGGAAAACGTCACGCAAAATGCCAAAACAATTGCTGATGTCCCACATGTCATCGTCGACGCGCCTGATGTCTTAGAAGTCCGGGGCGAAGTCTACATGTCGCACCGTGATTTTGAAGATCTCAATCGGCGGCAGACGGAAACCGGTGGAAAACTGTTTGCCAATCCGCGAAATGCTGCTGCGGGTTCTTTGCGCCAATTGGATGCATCCATCACAGCCTCTCGACCACTGCGCTTTTTTGCATATGCTTGGGGCGCTCTATCTGCGCCATTGGCCACAACGCAATCTGACGCAATCGCGCGCTTGAAAACCCTGGGGTTTAGTACAAACCCGTTGACGGTGCGCTGCCAATCCGGATCAGAATTGATTGCACATTACCATTCAATCGAAACTGACCGGGCAAACCTTGGTTACGATATTGATGGTGTTGTCTACAAAGTTGATGACCTTGGTTTTCAGGCGCGGTTAGGGATTCGCTCAACGACACCAAGATGGGCGATCGCGCATAAATTCCCGGCCGAGCTTGCTTGGACACGCCTCGCAGCAATCGATATTCAAGTTGGGCGTACTGGCGCGTTGTCCCCCGTTGCCAGACTGGATCCGATTACGGTCGGGGGTGTGGTCGTGTCGAATGCCACTCTTCATAATCAGGACTATATCGAAGGACGCGATGGCAATGGTGATCCGATCCGTGATGGACGTGACATCAGGGTTGGTGATTGGGTGCAAGTATACCGTGCAGGCGATGTCATTCCGAAAATCAAAGATGTCGATCTAAAACGACGCCCGGATGACAGTGTCCCGTATGAGTTCCCAAAGGAATGCCCCGAATGCGGTTCAATCGCGATGCGCGAACCCGGTGACGCGATCCACCGATGCACCGGCGGCCTAATATGTCCGGCACAAGCGGTTGAGCGACTAAAACATTTTGTTAGTCGTGGGGCCTTCGACATCGAAGGCCTGGGCGCCAAACAAATTGAACAATTTTATTCCGATGGTTGGGTCAAAACCCCTGTGGACATTTTCCGTTTGCGGGATCGCTTCGGATCTGGACTTCAACAATTGAAAAACCGTGAGGGCTGGGGCGATAAAAGCGCCAGCAACCTCTTTGATGCAATTGATGCTAAACGCCAAATCCCATTGAACCGCGTTCTGTTTTCTCTAGGTATCCGCCATGTTGGCGAAACCACTGCCAGCATGTTTGCGCGTCATTACGGTAGCTGGATTGAGTTTACATCGGCGATGGATGCCGCTCAAATCGGCGAGGGCTCGGCATGGGAAGATCTAATCGGTATTGACGGAGTAGGTGCCGTTATGGCGCAAAGTGTCGTGCAAACCCTGCAAAACCAAAATGAACGTTCCAGTATCGATGCGTTGATCCAAGAATTGTCGGTACAAGACGTCGCAGCACCTGACACGTCAGACAGCCCGGTTGCGGGAAAAACGGTTGTTTTCACGGGGTCTCTGGAGAAGATGACACGCGCTGAAGCTAAGGCGCGCGCCGAGGCACTAGGGGCTAAGGTGTCGGGTTCGGTCAGCGCCAAAACGGACTTGCTTGTAGCGGGTCCTGGCGCAGGATCGAAGGCCAAAAAGGCCGCTGAATTTGGGATCGAAATGATCAACGAAGACGAATGGCTTGAACGTATCGGTGACGCATGAGCGGACGCCCCGAAATCCTTTTTCCGCTCTTTCGTGGTCTAACTTCAATCGATGGGATTGGGCCGAAAACAGCTGAGAATTTTGCAGGGCTTCATATCTCGAAACCGCGCGATTTACTGTTTACGTTGCCGCATACGGGCATCGACCGTGCACGTCGCGACAGTATCGAGGATGCTATTGCGCCTGTAACCCTGACCGTATCAGTACGTGTGGAGGATCATCTTCCCAATCGACAAAAGGGTCGACCTTATCGCGTCGTTGTCAGCGACTCGCAGGCGTCTTTTCAATTGGTGTTTTTCCATGCACGCGGTGACTATTTGTTGAAACTATTGCCGGTTGGTGCGCATAGGATCGTATCGGGCAAACTGGAAGTCTTCGACAATATTGCGCAAATGGTGCACCCGGATTTTGTATTGCCGTTGCAGCAGGCCGATGACATTCCCGCGTTCGAGCCCGTCTATCCGCTAACGGCGGGTGTAACGCAAAAGGTGATGTGGAAAGCGTCATCAGCAGTGCTGAAAACGGTTCCTGATCTAAAGGAATGGATTGACCCAAGCCTGAAAGCGCAACAAAAATGGCCCGATTGGCCGGAGGCGATGACGCTTGCTCATCGTCCTCAAGGGGTCGCTGAGATTGTCCCAACAAATAGGGCGCGCGAGCGGCTTGCCTATGATGAATTGTTCGCGCACCAGCTCACTCTGGCCTTGGCGCGCGCGACTGCACGTCGTGCAAAAGGCCGCTCAAGCGTTGCAACAGGCACCTTGCAAACACAAGTGAGCGCCGCTTTGCCCTATGAGGCAACCGGTGCACAGATACGATCAATTGCTGAAATTACGGATGACCTTGCGGCGCCGCACCGGATGAACCGTTTACTTCAAGGTGATGTGGGATCAGGTAAGACGCTTGTCGCATTGATGGCGCTGCTCGCAGTTGTCGAAGCTGGCGGGCAGGGTGTTCTTATGGCACCGACCGAAATATTGGCGCGCCAGCATCTCGAAGGGCTCCAACCTCTTGCAGCTGTGGCCGGCGTTAACCTTCAGATTTTGACAGGACGGGACAAAGGCCGAGACCGTGCGGATAAGCTTGCTGCGTTAGAAGCTGGCGAGATCCAAATTCTGGTCGGCACCCATGCTGTATTTCAAAAGGGCGTAGAATTTCGGGACCTCAGGCTTGCTGTGATCGATGAACAGCACCGTTTTGGTGTTGCGCAACGGATGCAATTAGGCGCCAAAGGCGCGGCGGTTGATGTACTTGTGATGACAGCAACACCGATCCCTCGGTCATTGGCGCTAGCGCAATACGGAGACATGGACGTCAGTGTGTTGGACGAAAAACCACCAGGACGCACACCTGTTCAAACGGCATTGGTGTCGACAGATCGGTTAGATGAGGTTGTTGATAAGCTGAGGCGAGCGGTCGCCGAAGGCAAACAGGCCTATTGGGTGTGCCCTTTGGTCGAAGAATCCGAGTTTATGGATATGACCGCTGCAGAAGACCGCTTTAAGCAACTTCGTGCCGCATTAGGTGAAGGCATTGTTGGGCTTGTTCATGGGCAGATGCCACCTGCCGAAAAAGACGCAGCAATGGCCAAGTTTGTCGCAGGCGAGACGTCCGTTTTGGTTGCGACCACCGTTATTGAAGTCGGTGTTAACGTACCGAATGCGTCAATTATGATGATAGAGCGCGCTGAGACATTTGGTTTGGCCCAACTTCATCAATTGCGGGGGCGTGTTGGGCGAGGTGCAGCAGCGTCGACTTGTCTGATGCTTTACCAGTCACCGCTAAGCGAAACAGGACGTCGGAGATTGGAAATTTTGCGCGAGACCGAAGATGGTTTTCGGATCTCCGAAGAAGATCTCGCCATGCGTGGGGCAGGTGACGTCATAGGAACCGCCCAATCTGGGATACCTCGGTTTCGAATTGCTGATCTGGAAAGCCAATCTGCCCTGATGAAACTCGCGCAAACAGATGCTCGCAAGCTGCTTATTGATGATCCGACACTCAAATTGTCGCGAGGAGAAGCTGCACGTACATTACTTTGGCTTATGGAACAGGACAAAGCAATTCGTTTAATATCAGTAGGTTAAATACATTTGTGCTATTTTGTTCACAAATGTTCTCAAAAAGTTCTTTACAGATTGTAAATGATATGAGAACAAATGGGCAACAAAACGAACAAATGAGCAGGAGCCACCCAATGGCTAAAGAGATTAAATCAGTTGTTATTCGGTCAAGTGAGACGATTATTGGTGATGCATTGGGCGCTGTTGCTTTGTTGGTCATGTTGTTTGTTGGTCTGTCCTTGCCCGGGATGGTCTGACCTGCCTTGAGGTTTTGTTTGGCCAACGTCACATGTCCCGAAACTTGACGTTATTACCTGCCTGTCTTTTGTCCACTGCCTTTAGGGTTTGCCGACCCTGTCCCGGACGTCAAACGAACCTCATCTTTAGCCGCCGCCATCTTGCCCTAGATGTGCGGCGGTTTTTTTTTATATCTCGATGGTTTAGCTTGCAGATTTGGCGTCTGAAAGAGCAGCCAATGTTGCGTCAAAAGCCAATAAGATCGACGCGTGGCGGTTCTTATAGTCTTTTGCGGGCTGCAAGACTTCCAACCCTTCAAAAGGTGCAGTTGGGACCGGCCCCTCTGATTTGAGCATTGCGAATAGCTGATCTCGTCCATTTTGAATTTCAGAGATACTTAAGCCGACGACCTGAGCGCCTACAACGGCTGCTGCTGCTTGTCCTAAGGCACAGGCTTTCACGTCCTGTCCGTAGTTTTTCACAACATCGTCTTCGACAACAACATCCACCGTTACTGTTGATCCACAAAGTGGCGCTCGCTGTTTCGCGCTTGCTGACGGATCGACCAATCGCGCTGTGCGTGGCATATCAGCCGCCAGCGCCAAAATGCGCTGCGAATACAGTTTCATTAGGTCGGTATCAGACATCGCAATTGCTCTTCTTGGCCTCTCTCCATAGATAGGGTGGGCATCCGCATTTGGAAAGTGAGACATGATGACTTTTGATCCAGCTAGCCTGACCTTCAACGAAGCTGGTTTGATTCCGGCAATTGCTCAAGATGCGCAATCTGGCGAAGTCTTGATGATGGCGTGGATGAACTTAGAGAGCATCAAGAAAACCCTGGAGTCTGGCGATGTGACCTATTGGTCGAGATCAAGACAAGAATTCTGGGTCAAAGGTGCGACAAGCGGGAATACTCAGCGCTTGGTAGAATTCAAATTCGACTGCGATCGAGATTGTTTGTTGGTGGAAGTGACACAAGCGGGCCCAGCATGTCATACTGGCCGACGATCATGTTTTTACACGGCTGTGCGCAACGGTGAAGAACATGAGATCATGACGCCGATGTCTGATGGCGCTGGATCAGAAGCTTAACGTCTTCTGGGGTTAGTCCGTCTTCACGAAAAGTCGCAATCGATTTCGATTTTGTTATCTTTGCCAATCGCTTACCGTTTGAACCTAATACAAGGTTATGGTGGTGATAGACAGGTGTGTGCCACCCCATAAGCCTTTGCAAAAGCACGTGGATCGGTGTCAGTCCCGCGACATCAATGCCGCGAACCACATGGGTTATGCCTTGAACGGCGTCGTCATGTGTACATGCAAGGTGATAGGCTGGGTCATTGGTATCTTTGCGTTGTAGAACTGGATCGCCCAATCTCTCTTGGATTTCGGTTGGTCCAACGTGAACCAGAATGTTTTGATTGGCCTGATTGTTTTCATATGACAGCGGACCTTGAATGACCTGCATCGCCTTTTCGACATTCAATCGAACTGCGTCAGTCGGCGATGCTTCTGACATCATGCGGTGCCGACATGTCCCTGGATAGATGAACCCATCGACGCCAGCGACGGCACCTGCTGCCTGTATCGTGCGTCTATTGCAAGAACAGGGGTAAAGGACGCCCAACTCTGCTAGGTGGGTCAAAACGCTCTTGTACGCTGAATAATGATCAGATTGACGTCGGACAGGGTGCGGCCACTCAAACCCTAGCCATGACAGATCGTCATAGATCATCTGCTCGAACTCAGGTCTAACGCGCGTGCTGTCTGTATCTTCAATACGCAAAAGCGCTGTGCCATCCATGCGTTCGGCAAGGTTCCAAACAGACATGGCCGAATAAACGTGCCCAAGATGCAATGGGCCGGTTGGAGAGGGTGCAAATCGTGTAATCATGTGCACCCGCTTCTTTCTAGGCAGATTGAGGAATCAAACTGTCACTGGTGGCTTCTTTGCCCAACCACTTAATCCAGTCTGCCTTTGCACGATCTGTATAGGCTTTGTAGCGATCTTTGCGACCCCGACGACCGCCTTTGACCCCATCGACGGGTGGGAATAGCCCAAAGTTGACGTTCATTGGCTGGAACGTTTTTGCATCAGCACCGCCAGTGATGTGGGACACAAGTGCACCCATTGCTGTCGTTTCAGGAACAGCGGGTAGGTCGGCGCCGTTCATTTCAGCAACGGCCATACGCCCAGCCAGCAAGCCCATGGCAGCACTTTCCACATAGCCTTCAACACCAGTAATTTGGCCTGCAAATCGGATATTCGGACGGGACCTCAGGCGCATTTGTTCGTCCAAAAGCGTCGGCGAATTCAAGAATGTATTCCGGTGTATCCCACCGAGACGCGCAAATTCCGCATCCTCAAGGCCAGGAATCATTTTGAAAACATCCTTTTGCGCACCGTACTTCATCTTGGTTTGAAAGCCGACGATGTTAAACAGAGTTCCCAGTGCATTGTCGCGACGCAGTTGAACAACGGCATAGGCTTTGTTTTCGGGGTCATTCGCGTTGGTCAAACCAACAGGCTTCATCGGACCAAAGCGGAGAGTTTCTCGACCCCGTTCGGCCATAACCTCAATCGGAAGGCAGCCATCGAAATACTTGGCGGTTTCGCCTTCTTTGAATTCAGTTTTGTCAGCAGCGAGCAAAGCATCAATGAAAGCCTCATACTGATCTTTGGTCATCGGACAGTTAAGATACGCAGTTTGCTCGGCCTCGGTTTCGCCTTTGTCATAGCGTGACTGCATCCAGGCGACGTCCATGTTTATGCTGTCAAAGTAAACAATGGGAGCGATAGCATCAAAAAATGCCAGCGCCTCTGATCCGGTTTCTGCTTGGATCGCTTCGGCCAATGGTCCCGAGGTCAACGGACCCGTTGCTATGATCCATTTTCCATCGGAAGGAAGTTCCGTAATCTCTTCATAAGAAACAGAAATATTGGAATGCGATTGCAGTGCATTTGTCACGCTTTCTGCAAATGGATCTCGATCAACTGCCAGTGCGCCTCCGGCGGGTAACCTGTGCTTGTGCGCAGTCTGCATGATTAGGCCATCGGCTTGCATCATTTCCCAATGGAGAAGACCAACTGCGTTTTGTTCATCATCATCTGACCTGAAGGAATTTGAGCAAACCATCTCACCCAAATTACCTGTGCGGTGCGCAAAGGTTCCGACCTTTGGGCGCATCTCGTGAATTACGACTGTCACGCCCAAGTTAGCCGCTTGCCAAGCTGCTTCCGATCCGGCCATTCCGCCGCCAATGATATGTAATGTGTTGCTCATGCCCGCGATGTAGGCCAGTCGCGGGCATTTGCAAAGGGTGTTTTAGCGTGAGCCGAACGTCGTGCCAGGCCGGGCGCCAAAGTCGATACGCGCCCCGACGCCGATAAAGTCAGAATTAGCGGTCACATCGCCTGCTGTGGCGCTGGCCCATCCATAATGGATGTAAAGCTCTGGGCCCTGATCCATAGTGTATTGTAAGCCGAGCTCACTGGACCCAAAGGAAACATCGCTGTCGCCGAAATAGTCGTAGTTAAAATAAGTCCCAAACTGATTGGCGAGCGGGCTTTCTGCATTGATGCCAAACGACGTAATGCTATCTGTACCATCACTAATCTGACCGAGATAGCCGCCTACACTCATAAGACCGAGAGCGGTACCACCTTCGATCCCGATTGATGTCTCGTCAGAGTCTTCACCTATGGCTTGCCCATAATAGAGACCGACCGAGGCACGTTCGCTTAAGTGGTAAATGCCATGCAATTTCGCGGTGGTATCGGAATCAACGCTCGTAAATTCTAAGCCAATTCCAAATTGACGCGTTATGCTGAATTCTGCACCACCAGAGTAGGACATAACGTCCGAGCCGCTGTTGATGGTATATTCGCCACTCAATGTGCCGCCGGTAAATTCCTGTGCGACAGCGATTGTGGACAGCGCTGATACAGCGGCCGCGCATAGGGCTGTTTTAGTGAACATTTGTTTGCCTCAATATATTTTTTTGATGAGGTTTTTTAACCTCTTGAGGCAAACACTATGTGGTTAGACGTAGATTGGCAAATACAACCTAAGGACTATCCGTCAGTTGTGTCTTCTTCGTCATCTTGTTCTGCGATCCACGCAACGCTCACCACAGTTTCGCCCTTGGCTGTGTCAAAAACTTTGACGCCACCGGCGCTACGACTACGGAAGCTGATCCCCTCGATTGGAACTCGAATGGACTGACCTGTGGACGTTACCAGCATGATCTGATCACCCAACTCGACTGGGAATGAACTGACCAAGTCACCGCCGCGCATGGCTTTGTCCATGGCTGCGACACCCATCCCGCCGCGACCCCGAATTGGGTAATCATGACTTGAAGAAAGCTTGCCAGAACCTTGTTCTGTAATGGTAAGTATCAGATTTTCAGAGGCTGACATTTCCGCGTAGCGTTCTGGACTAATAGCGCCCGCGACCGCAGAATCATCGTCGTCATTTTCCGCGTCATCGGCCAAACCAGCCATTGCGCGACGCATTTTGAGGTAGGCGGCACGTTCTTCGGTGTCGGCGACAAAGTGACGGATGATCGACATGGAGACAACTTTGTCGTCACCGGTCAGTTTCACACCGCGGACACCTGTTGAAGATCGGCTGTTGAACACTCGAACGTCGGTCGCAGGGAAGCGGATTGCGCGACCCGAAGCCGTCGTAAGCATCACATCATCGTCATTAGAGGCGATGCGTGCATCAATCATCGACCAGCCTTCACTATCGCCTTCAAATTTCATTGCAATCTTGCCGTTTGATTTCACATTAGTGAAGTCTGACAATGCGTTACGGCGTACAGTTCCAGCATCTGTTGAGAAGACAACCTGCAGGTCCGCCCATTCTTCCTCGGGTCGATCAACAGGCATAATAGCCGCGATCGAAACGCCTGCTGGTATCGGCAAGATGTTGACGATCGCTTTGCCCTTTGCGGTTCGCGAACCAAGCGGCAGACGCCAAGTCTTAAGCTTGTAAACCATGCCGTCGGTCGTAAAGAACAACAGTTGCGTGTGTGTATTGGCAACAAAGAGCGTGGTGACCACATCTTCTTCTTTGGTCGCCATCGACGACAGACCTTTGCCGCCACGACGTTGGGCGCGGAAATCGGCAAGGGCGGTCCGCTTGATATAGCCACCGGAGGTGACGGTCACGACCATGTCCTCTTTCTCGATCAGGTCTTCGTCGTCCATGTCTCCAGACCAGTCAACGATCTCGGTGCGACGCGGCACGGCGAATTTATCTTTGATCTCGGTCAATTCATCGCGAATGATCTGCATGATGCGATCACGTGATCCGAGAATCTCTAGGTATTCCTTGATCTTACCTGCCAGTTCTTGAAGTTCGTCGGTGACTTCTTTGACGCCAATCTGTGTCAGGCGCTGTAGTCGCAGCTCTAGGATCGCACGCGCCTGTGTTTCAGACAGGTTATAAGTCCCGTCTTCATTGGCGGTATGCGTCGGATCATCGATCAACTTGATGTATTCTAGGATCGATTCCGCGGGCCAGCGACGTGTCATCAATTTTTCACGTGCCTCGCCAGCATCTGCAGACGAACGGATTGTATTCACGACCTCATCGATGTTGGTAACAGCCACGGCCAAACCACACAGGATATGGCTGCGCTCACGTGCTTTGCGCAGTTCGAACGCTGTGCGGCGCGCGACGACATCTTCACGGAAATCAATAAATGATGTCAGGAACTTACGAAGCGTAAGTTGTTCAGGTTTGCCGCCATTAAGCGCCAGCATATTACAGCCAAAATAGGTCTGCATAGGAGTGAAACGGAACAGCTGGTTCAAAACCACCTCAGCTGTCGCATCACGCTTCAGCTCGATCACCACGCGGACGCCGTTACGGTCGGATTCGTCTTGAACGTGCGCAATGCCTTCAATTCGTTTGTCACGCGCCGCATCTGCGATGCGATCAATCATCGACGCTTTGTTCACCTGATACGGGATCTCAGTAATGACAATTGCATAACGATCCTTGCGAAGCTCTTCGACCATCGTCCGAGCACGCATAATAACGCTACCGCGCCCCTCTAAATAAGCCTTGCGAGCGCCTGAGCGGCCCAACATGATACCACCGGTCGGAAAATCGGGTCCGGGCACGTATTCGATCAAATCTTCGCTGGTCAGGTCTGGATTGTCGGTGAGTGCGAGTGTCGCATCAATCACTTCGCCCAAGTTATGGGGCGGAATGTTCGTGGCCATACCAACCGCAATACCGCCAGCGCCGTTGACCAACATGTTCGGAAATTTCGATGGTAGAACGGTTGGTTCGCGTTCCTTGCCATCGTAGTTGTCAACGAAATCGACCGTATCTTTGTTCAGATCGTCGGTCATGTGCACCGCGACCTTCTCAAGTCGGGATTCGGTGTAGCGCATCGCAGCAGCGTTATCGCCGTCCATCGATCCAAAATTGCCCTGACCGTCTACGAGTGGCAGGGACATTGCAAAATCTTGTGCCATACGAACAAGCGATTCATAAATCGCGCTGTCGCCGTGTGGGTGGTACGACCCCATCACATCACCGACAGATTTGGCAGATTTCCGGTAGGATTTATCGTGGGTGATACCCTTTTCATACATCGAATAAATAATTCGACGGTGAACCGGTTTTAGACCGTCCCGAAGGTCCGGAATCGCCCGAGAAACGATCACGCTCATCGCATAATCGAGATAGGACGTTTTCATTTCATCGATGATTGAAACTGTGGGGCCGTCGTATGCGGGGCGCTCCATTGGGTTTTCATCTTCGTTTTCAGGTGTTTCTGGTGTGTCGCTCACGCAAATTGCCCCGGATTTTTAGCCTCTGCTCTAGGCTATATTTCGTTGCGACTTTTATATCAGACACTGCATATGGGGCGCAATGGGCTGCGCCAAAAACCTGCCTTATCACGTGCAGAATGCCTACATACGCTGTACATATCCCATACGTACACGCGCGTTATTTTGCGCGTTGAAGCATACCAAATAAGTCCCTTGGATCGTCAGGGTCGGCGATCATATCGAGGTCGTCAAAGAACGGTGTTTCGCGGATCTTGTCATGGACATAGCGCAGCGCTGAAAAATCCTCGATTGCAAAGCCGACACCATCAAACAGCGTTACCTCCGCGGCGGACTGTCGGCCTTCAGTTTTGCCGGACAATACCTCCCACAACTCAGTTACGGGGTGGTCGGGGTCCATTTGTTGAATCTCACCCTCGATCCGCGTCTGCGGTGGGTACTCAACAAAGACTGTAGAGCGGGCCACAATATCCCGGTGCAGTTCGGTTTTTCCGGGGCAGTCGCCACCGATGGCGTTGATGTGAACACCCGCGCCGACGTGATTGTCGGTCAGGATTTGTTGCATGTCTTTGTCGGCTGTGGCGGTCGTGATGATATCCGCGCCAGCGACGACGTCTTCGATCGAGGAACAGGTTTCAATCCGCAGACCGTGTGTCGCCAGGTTGCCTGCGCATTTGACGGTTGCAGCAGGGTCAATGTCGTAGAGGCGCACCGTTTCGATGCCGCAATACGCCTTCATCGCCAGACATTGGAATTCAGATTGCGCGCCGTTTCCGATCATTGCCATCGTCTTGGCGCCCTTTGGGGCCAACGCCTTGGTCGCTACTGCTGACATTGCTGCAGTTCGTAGGGCAGTCAAAACAGTCATCTCGGATAGCATCACCGGATAACCGGAATAAACATCAGCCAGCAATCCAAAGGCGGTTACGGTTTGCAGACCTTCTTTCGCGTTCTTTGGGTGGCCGTTGACGTATTTGAATCCATACATCTCGCCGTCGCTGGTCGGCATCAATTCGATGACGCCGACATCGGAATGGGATCCAACGCGTGGTGTTTTGTCGAACAGCTCCCACCGTTTGAAATCTGCTTCGATCGCATGCGCGAGGTCACAAAGGACGGTTTCGATTCCGATGTGGTGGACAAACTTCATCATGTTTTCGACCGAGACAAACGGCACCATGGCAAGTTCTGAGGGCTGCAAAGTCATGAAGAGTAATCCCGTGTTGGACGGTCAAAGACACGGCGTCCCATAAGGGAAGCAGTAAGGTCGACCATGAGGCTGGCGGTTTTGCCGCGGTCATCAAGGAAGGGGTTCAGCTCAACAAGGTCGAGCGATTCAACAAGGCCGCTGTCAGACACCATTTCCATAACTAGATGCGCTTCTCGTTCAGTTGCGCCACCAGGCACTGTGGTGCCGACAGCTGGCGCATGCGCGGGATCAAGAAAATCCACATCGAGCGAGACATGCAGCACACCGTTGACCGCTTTCACCCGATCTAAAAAGGCGGCGAGGGGTGTCGCGATACCGGTTTCATCAATCCGGCGCATGTCGACGACATCAATGTCGAGTTCCTGAAGTACGTCATTTTCTGGGGCATCAACCGAGCGGATGCCGATCATGCATATATTCTCAGGTTTCACCGGTGCGGGAACCTCTGGAAACCCGTCAAACCCGTCGCGTCCGATATAGTAGCCAACGGGCGTGCCGTGCAGATTGCCGCTCGCCGTGCTTTGTGGGTTGTGGATGTCAGTGTGGGCGTCGAGCCAAAGCACAAAGAACGGGCGGTCGTGCTTGGCCCAGTGGGCTGCCATGCCGCTGACCGTGCCGGCCGCCAATGCGTGATCTCCCCCCATGAAGATCGGAAACCCTTTCGCTGCTGCGTCTTGAGCGCTGCGTTGCAGGGCGGACGTCCAACCAATCGTTTCCGCGAGTTTGTATAAATGTCCGTCGTCAGGAATTTCGACAGGATCGGGCGAAACATTGCCGACGTCTTGCGTCGTGTGGCCTAATCCCGACAAGGCTTCGGCCAATCCGGCTGTTCGATAGGCGTCGGGTCCCATCAAGCAACCACTCCGGCGTTTGCCGCAATCCAGCGGTACGCCAATCAATATGCAGTCTTTATGTTCCATAGGATGAGTTTGCGGCAGAACGGGCCGTGGACCCAGCCATCAAAACGTGCAAAATGTATATGAATTGATCAAAATGGATAGTTATTTTGGACGAATTGGATACACGCCTTGTCAGGCTTCTTAGGCGCAACAGCCGCGCAAGCCTATCAGAGCTGGCCGCTGATTTGGGGGTTCAACGCAACACGGTCCGTGCGCGGATCGCGCGTTTGACGGAAAACGGCGATATCGTTGGTTTTACCATTCATACGAAATCTGACGTCGGGGACTATCCTGTGCGCGGTCTTATGATGCTCGAGATCGCGGGGCGCGCGAGCGAAAAAGTCGCGGCATCCTTGTTAAAGAGGCCTGAGGTTCAGGCGGTCCATTCGACAAATGGGACGTGGGATTACATCGCTGAGATTGGTGCAGATACACTAGAAGCGTTTGACGCGGCTTTGACTGCCATCCGACGCACAGAGGCGATTGGGCGGACCGAAACGAGTATTTTACTGTCGACGCGAAAGTGACTTAGGTTTTACGCGCCGCCGCCAACCAGACCAACGCCAAAACGAATGAGAACAACGCATTCCAGCTTGGCATCGACAGCCCAAGGAACGACCAGCTGACCTGATCGCACATGATCAACATCGGACCATCGAGCGACAGAAGATCACCAGCGTCCAATCCGCTGAGGCCGCCGCCAGTGCAGCTAGCCGGACCTTCCCACCAATCGCGCTCAACACCTGTGTGCCAGATACCAACGCCAGATGTAATCAGTGCCGCTGCAGCGCCGAAAAGTGCGAGGATACGGGCAGGGACCATATATGCGACGACGCCAATGGCGATGGCTGCAAAATGCGGCCATCGTTGCCAGTAACACATTTGACAGGGCGGATAGCCCATGAACTGAAAAATATAAGCCCCAGAAAGCAGCGCAAAAGACCCGGCCGCGGCCAATGTCGTTAGTGTTTTCTGTGTCATAGCAATTTCAGTAATGCAAAGCCTCCGACCAACAGAACGCAAAAGAGAACGAACATCAGGCCAAGGCGTTTTTCAATAAAGTCACGGATCGGTGCGCCGAATTTCCAGAGCAGGGCGGCGACAATAAAAAAGCGCAAAGCGCGGGCAAAGATAGCTGAGGCAATAAAGACCGGGACGGACATGCCTGCAACGCCAGAGACTATTGTCACGACTTTGAACGGAAGGAACGTAACGCCCGCGATGATCACCGCCAATGCACCGTTTTCGCGGAACAAAGCTGTGACCGCTTCAAAGCTGTCTTCTTTACCATAGAAATCGATGATTGGACGGCCAACCGTTTCGAGCAGCCCCCATCCGATATAGTATCCGAGCAATGCGCCAGCGACGGATGCGATTGTGCAAACAGCCGCAATAACAAATGCTTTGTTTGGGCGCGCGATGATCATTGGGATCATCAGCAAATCAGGTGGAATTGGAAAAAACGAGGATTCGATAAACGAAATGCAGGCGAGCGCCCAAAGTGCGCGCGGGTGCTCTGCCAAACCCATGGTCCAATCATAAAGACGCTTGATCATTCTCAACCATTTCTTTGTGTTATGTGCTTAGGCCACGCTACGCATCTGGCGTCAAGCTTGTCACGATTTTTGGCCGTGATAGGCTCATGAATAGTTTGTGAAGGGGTTTCAAAATGAAATGGCAGGGACGGCGTGGAAGCCGAAATATTGAAGATCGACGCCGTCAGGGTTCGGTAGGACGCAAAAGCAGTATTGGTGGCCTTGGGCTGATTATCGTTTTGGTTTTAGGCTACGCGCTCGGGATTGATGTAACGCCGCTTCTCAACAATGCGGGCGGCCAGCCAGTCACACAACAGTCCACTGAAATCACCGCTGCGGATCAACAAGCTGCTGAATTTGCGTCAGTTACGCTCGCCACAACCGAAGAAATTTGGGCGGATGTTTTCGCGCAACAAGTTGGTGAACGCTATGAGCATCCAATTCTCGTGTTGTTCAAAGGTGCGACGCAATCCGCATGCGGCGGAGCCTCTGCCGCGACAGGACCATTTTATTGCCCGGCTGAACGCAAGGCTTACTTAGATACCGCATTCTTTACGACGTTGGATCAACGTTTGGGTGCCGGTGGAGATTTTGCAGCCGCATATGTAATTGCCCACGAGGTTGCTCATCACGTTCAGAATGAATTGGGCATTCTCGGACAAGTGAACCGAATGCGGGCGCAGGTGAATGAGGTCCAATCCAATGAACTTTCCGTACGAATAGAGCTTCAGGCAGATTGCTTTTCCGGAATTTGGGCGCGTGCAGCTCAGGAGCGTTTTGGCATACTCGAGGCTGGTGACATTCAAGAGGCCGTTAACGCCGCACGTCAGATTGGTGATGACACTCTACAGCGGAACGCGGGGCAAAGGGTTCAGCCCCATACGTTTACTCATGGGACGAGCGAACAGCGGCAGAGATGGTTTTTGCGCGGATTGCAAAGTGGCGACATGACGCAATGCGATACATTCTCGAGTGCGCAACTTTGATAGGTATTCAAGTCGGCGGATCGGTGGCCCTGACTTAGGGCTGAACACTTCTAACTTTTTTGGGATGACTTGCCCCTCAAGAGAGGAGCTTTGGTGCCGATGGAGAGACTCGAACTCTCACGATGTTACCATCGGGGGATTTTGAATCCCCTGCGTCTACCATTCCGCCACATCGGCACGTTTGCGGTTCCTAGCGCTGCATTGAAGAAGCGTCAATCCATTATCAGTTAAAGAAGCACCCTTTGATGGATTCTCTAGAAAATGGAGAGTAGTGCCTTGGAATCGCCGCGCTGAAAATCGTTCTGTAAGGTGCTGTTTGAAGCATTGCGCTGGATCACGCACTGTCCGCAGTCAGAGGTTTGCTCTCCATCGATGTCGGTGCCGCTTTTCCAAGCGCATAATTGGGCAATGATTCGACGTCGTTAAGCAGTTTTCGAGGTGACCTGTTTAACAATCGAGCAGGATCGCAATTATTGTTTCTAGAAATTATCGTTTTTGAGCAAAGATTGTGGCAAGAAAAGCCCCAATCTCGCTATCGGATCGTTGTTTCCAAGATGCAGACAGTTGGACCATCACCACCTGTCCAAAAGTCTCAGTGAGCGCGGAGCTTGGCGTTTTTTTAGGCGAAAACCTTCAAGAATTGTCGCCGTATGTGGAAACAAAGTTGAAACTCGAAATTTTGAAAATTCGCCCTTTTCCCTGTTTCTGAGCGAAATTTGGAAAAGGTACCCCCTTAAAAAGTTTCCTGAACGTTGCTCGCCAGCTACCAAGATTGGGTTCCCTTACGGAACAGGCAGTGGGGGCTGCCTTGGCCAGTTAGGTCAGAACATTGGTCTGTGATCGTAAGATCAGATTGAAATGTGTGTTTCCCCTTCGTGTGTTTGGAGGGGTGTGAAGAGTTTGGTCCTGTAGGGCCGTGTTGGAGTACGAGTGATATGAGCGATGTTACGCTAGGCTTTAATGATTTGTCCGCCGGGACGATCGTAAATGGGCAATATAGCGCGAAGGGTGTGACAGTTAGCTCCGCCAACGCCAGCACCCCAATCATGATTTTTGACACCAACAACGTCACTGGCGGTGATCATGATCTTGCGACCCATAACTTAGATAACGTTCTGATCCTTTCAGAAGACGCTGATCAAAATGATCCGGATGACAACGCGCATGGTGGCACATTCCGTTTCGATTTCGATGGCGCGACAACTGTAAAAGAGTTGACGTTCCTGGATATCGAAGAAGGCGCCAAAGTGCGTTTCTTTGATGGCGACGGCAATTTCATGGGCGTCTGCGAGATTCCAGCGACATATGACAACGGCCAACTCGTCGTTTGTTTCGATGTTGCAAACGTCGGTTCAATGGAAGTTGTTCTACCAGGTTCAGGCGCAATTGATAATCTGGTTTTCGAAGAAATCACCCCAACCAACGACGCACCTGATGCTGTGGATGACATGGCTGAGATGGACGAGGACACCTCGATCGTTCTGTCCGTTCTTGACAACGATACGGATCCAGATGGCGATCCGCTGACAATTATCTCTGCGGTGAGCCCTCAGGGCGAGGTTGTGATCAACGACGACGGCACGCTGACGTTCACACCGAACGAGAACTTCAACGGCATGACCACGGTTGATTACGTTGTATCCGACGGCAATGGCGGCACCGACAAGGCTTGGGTCAAAGTCACGGTCCATGCTGTGAACGACGCGCCAGACGCGGTTGATGATCACGACACAACCCAAGAAGACACAAGCATCGTTATCGATCTGCTCGACAACGACACAGATGTCGACGGCGATCCTCTGATGGTTACTTTCGTTTCTGTTCCAGCTGAGCAGGGCACTGTGGTCAACAACGGCGACGGCACTGCGACCTTTACGCCGGCGGCGGATTTCACCGGAACGGCGATGATCTCCTACGACATCAAAGACGGCCAAGGCGGGCGCGATTGGGCCAAGCACTTCGTTGAAGTGACACCAACCAACGACGCACCTGATGCTGTGGATGACATGGCTGAGATGGACGAGGACA
>JBELEI010000003.1:129867-308886 GCA_042093895.1 Cognatiyoonia sp.
ATCAAAGACGGCCAAGGCGGGCGCGATTGGGCCAAGCACTTCGTTGAAGTGACACATACAAACGACGCGCCTGATGCTGTCGATGATGCGGACGCAACCGATCAGGACACGTCAATTGTAATCGACAACGTCTTGGGCAATGACAGCGACCCAGACGCAGACGCGCTGAGCGTCTCTGAGGTCGACGGTGCCAATGGCAATGTTGGTCAACCGGTCGTTGGTAACAACGGTGGCTTGATCACGATTAACGCTGACGGCACAGCCTCATTTGATCCAAACGGTGACTTTGATCATTTGGCAGTCGGAGAGACCACTGAAACATCCGTCACATACCAGATTTCCGATGGGAATGGCGGGTTTGATACGGCCACTGTCGTTGTCACGATTGACGGTAAAAACGACGGCCCAGACGCCATAGATGCAACGGACACAACCGAAGAAGACACAGCGATCACCGTTGATCTGTTAGCCAATGACACAGATCCAGATGGCGACGCGCTGAGCGTCACCAACGCGATAGTGCCAGCACAAGAAGGCACGCTTGTCGACAATGGCGATGGCACTGTGACCTTTACACCTGCGCCAAACTTCAACGGCACCGCGACGATTTCTTACGAGATCACCGACGGCAACGGCGGCTCTGACGCAGCGCAGCACTTTATCGACGTTACGCCAACGAACGACGGCCCAGATGCGGTGAATGACGTTGCAGAAACGGACGAAGACACACCAGTCACGATTTCGGTACTCGACAACGACAGCGATCCAGAAGGTGATCCCCTCACCATCACTGAGGCCACAAGCCCCGACGGCGATGTGGTTATCAACGACGATGGTACGCTGACGTTCTTGCCAAACCCTGATTTTAATGGGGAAGCGAAAGTTGAGTATGTCATCACAGATGGAAACGGAGGCGCCGATACTGCAACTGTGACTGTCACAGTCAACAGCGTAGAAGACGCACCGGAAGCTCTAAACAACATCTACCAAGTCCGCTCTGACGAGGCCTTTGGCGACGTCGACGGCAATGTGATTGCGGATGATACTGGCGACGGTGTTGATCGTGACGCAGACGGTGACATTCTGACCGTTATGGCGGTTGCAGGTGTGGCTGCGAATGTTGGAACAGCTGTGGCTGGTGATAACGGTGGTCTCTTTATCATCAATGCAGACGGTACCGTTGATTTCAACGCAAACGGCGAATTTGACGATTTGGGCCTCAATGATCAGGCAGAGACCTCGGTCACATATACGATTACAGACGGTAACGGCGGCACAGACACCGCGACGGCTACCTTCATCGTTACAGGTATCAACAACGGCACTGTTGAAGGAACCGATGGCGCCGATGTGATGACACCGGGCTTTGTGGATGCGGACGGCGACATTATTGACGGCAACGACGCGATCCTACCGGGCGATGTTGGTGACGATGACCTGATCTATGGTTACGGCGGCGATGACACAATCGACGCTGGCGACGGCGATGACGAAGTTTACGGCGGCGAAGGTGACGACGAGATCACTGGCGGCGACGGCAATGACACCGTTTACGGCGAAGCCGGCGACGATGTGATTGACACATCCAACCCGAATGATGATGCGCTACCAGACGTTGGATATCCGGGGCTTTACCCTGCGGATACAGATCCGAACGACGATAAAGACGTTGTCTTCGGTGGCGGTGGCAATGACACGATCACAACTGGAGATGATGATGACATCATCGAAGGCGGCACTGGCAACGACACGATCGATGCAGGCTGGGACGATGACACTGTGCGTGGCGGCGAAGGCAATGACACAATCATTGGCAACGAAGGAAATGACCTGATTTTCGGCAACGACGGTGACGACGTTATCTATGGTGGTCTTGATCTGGATGCGCCTGACGCGATCAACTTGCCTGATGATGGCTCTGGTCCATTTGGCCCTGACCTTGTTCCAGAAAACAACGGCGACACCATCTTTGGCGGCGCTGGCAATGATACTATCTACGGACAGGATGACGACGATACGCTGTATGGCGGAGCGGGCGATGATGTTCTGGATGGCGGCGTCGATGATGATTTCATCGCAGGCGGCGACGGCAATGACCAAATCATCGGTGGCCAAGGTGCTGACTCGCTCAGCGGCGGACAGGGGTCTGATACATTTGTCGGTGGTAATGGCGGTGATGCGATCGTCGGTGGTGAAGATGCCGACGACAGCGACATCGACGTGCTCGACCTTAGCGGCGAAGACGTTGATAACATCGCCTATAATGAGGATGACGCTGAAAGTGGGATCGTTACATTCGGTGACGGAACAACACTGACATTCTCTGAAATCGAAAACGTGATCCCATGCTTTACACCTGGTACACGTATCGCCACTGCAAGCGGCGAACGTCTGGTTGAAGAGCTAAAGGTCGGCGATAAGATCATCACACGTGACAATGGTATCCAAGAAATCGCTTGGGTCGGTCACAAACAACTGTCAGGTCGCGAACTGGCGCGTTCGGAGCACCTTAAACCAATTTTGGTGCGCGCAGGCTCACTCGGCAACGGATTGCCCGAACGTGACATGATGGTGTCGCCAAACCACAGAATGCTGGTCGCCAATGACCTAACACAGCTATATTTCGAAGAGCGTGAAGTCCTGGCAGCTGCAAAACACATGGTTGGGGTCGACGGCATTCAAAGGATTGATGTCACCCAGACGACATACATTCACTTTATGTTCGAACGTCACGAAGTTGTTTTGTCGGACGGCGCATGGACCGAAAGTTTCCAGCCAGGTGACTACACCCTCAAAGGAATTGGCAATAGCCAGCGCAATGAGATCATTGAGCTTTTCCCGGAATTGGGTGAGCAAGCTGGCTTGGATGACTATCAATCAGCGCGCCGTTCACTTAAAAAGCATGAGGCTAAACTTTTAGTTCACTAAGATATCATCAAAGCGGGGACCTCGGTCCCCGTTTTTAGTGTAGCGCGCTTTGCCCATCAAAAATCTTAGCCATTCCTAAAAACTGTCGTCCGCCGGTTTCAGGATTTGGCAACCAAAGGCCTTCTGATGTCACTTCTACACTGACGACTCCGTCAATCTCATAAGCTTCAAAATGTTCTTGAAGTGTGCGTACCATATCTTCTGAAAACTCAGCCTTCGCTAAGAATTTAGGGTCTTTGACCATCACAAATTTGTCCCTGCAAGAGCCCATAAAATCCAATAGCTCTCTCAACCAATATATTTAAATCAATCATTGCGAAACGGGCCTGCAAAAGCGTTTTCGCGCCGACGCTAGTTCAACCGAAGCGAATTTTTGCTTAATGCACAAAGCTCGATTCCCCTTAAGGTAGAGTAGTCTTAACCGAAACGTCAATCCGGTTTAGGATGCACGGGACTTTTCCCAATTTTCCCAGTCCTCGGGCGTATCAATATCGTGAAGCGCGCGATCATTCTTGAGACGAACAAGCTTTGGTAAGGTTTTGGTTTGTTCGATCACAGACTTTGCGCCGTCATCGCCAGACAGTTCCTCAAATTTCTTTCGGTATCTGCTAGGGAAAAGGATAGGGTGGCCTGGTTTGCCCTCGAAAGTAGCCGCCCGAACAATGCTTGGGTCTGGCGCCTCGAGATAGACGTCGATTATTGAAAGTATATCAGGCGTTTCAAGTTTGGGTAGATCGGCCAACAAGATCATAAAGGCTTCGCAAGGCGGCAATCTGCGCACGGCGCCTCTTAGCGTCCCACCAATTCCTTCTTTAGCCTCAGGAATGTCGAAACATGTCACAGTTTCATTCCTGAGAGCCTTGTACCTTGGATGCCAAGGTCCGGGTATTGCTGCAAATACCGGTTGCCCTGTAGCAGCGGCTATGCGGCACGTGCGAATAAGAAGTGGGACGCCATCGATTTCTAATAGCAGCTTGTCAACGCCGCCCATTCGCCGCGACGCCCCCGCTGCAAGTATCAAAATCGGTATCATACCAAAGATGGTAGTGCTCACCGACTGGTATTGCCATATTCTTTGCAGAAAATAGCAATGACGTGATCGAAAGGACGTTCCTTGAGGCTAAAGAAGATCCGCTCTCTACGGAATTATGCGCGTGTACTTAGTGCCTTCAAGCGTTGCCCCTAAACGAAGACCGGCCTGTCCAAAAACAACGGCAATTACTGGGGACAATGACGTTGTAGTGTCTGCACGCAGTACTTCGCCTTGTTCTGCAATTGCGTATTCAAGGTCAGCCCCAGCTGCCCAGCCGTCGGATGTCCGGAAATCCAACAGCGCATCTGGGGTCATAAAGAACAGCACGTGACTGTATTGCTGTGCACCGATTTGTAAACCAGCAGATGCAGAGGCGGCGCTATAATAGTCTACGATACCATCACCTACGCGGAGCGCACCGCGCCCAAACGAGCCGCCAAAGCCCAGCCCGATCTCTGACACAAGCGGCATCACGAGTTGGCCTGCCGAACGCTCTGCCAAGTCGCGTGTCCCTGGGTAGGTATCGAACATAAAGTTTATTGTTTCTGCCACGCGTGCATCAATCATTGCAGCGCCCGATCCGCCGATGCCGTTTCCGCAAGCTGCCAAAGGCAATGCTGCCGCGCCCATCGCAAAGCTGCGTCGTGTAAGATGTGTCATGTGATATGCCTTATACTGCCGAAATTGAGGCTTTGAGCCTTCTTACAGGACTTATAGCCAGTGGTTTCAGACATGTCACGTACAAGATATAGAGTTCGGCGTTTGTCGCCAGTCATAGAACCTAGTGCCGCTCATTCGTTCAGTATCGTAGCGATCCGGGGCGCAAAGTAGGTTAAGATACCATCACAACCAGCTCTTTTAAAACACAAAAGGCTTTCTGCGATGACCTTGTCACCATCTAACCAACCATTCTCACTTGCGGCCATCAGCATCGCATATTCGCCGCTGACTTGATATGCATAAGTCGGGACACCGTAGGCATCTTTCACCTGGCGACAGATATCCAGATAAGGCATGCCGGGTTTTACCATGACCATATCTGCACCTTCGTTGAGGTCACGTTCGACCAATCGAAGCGCTTCGTCGGAATTTGCGGGGTCCATTTGATATGTGTTCTTATCGCCGGTAAGTGCGGAAGAAGCACCAACTGCATCGCGGAAGGGGCCGTAAAAACTGGACGCGTATTTCGCGGTATAGCTTAGGATCGCAACATTCTGGTGTCCGTTGCTTTCCAGTGTGCTTCGGATCGCTGCGACGCGTCCATCCATCATATCTGAAGGTCCCAGAATATCTGCACCAGCTTCGGCCTGTGCAAGCGCCATTTTGGCCAAAGCTTCGACGGTGCGGTCATTTACGATTTCGCCGTTTTCGACAAACCCATCGTGGCCGTTGATGTTGTATGGATCTAGCGCAATGTCCGTCATGACTGCGATATCTGGAACGGCGTCCTTTATTGCGCGGATTGCACGGTTGCTGACATTCTCAGGGTCCCATGCCATCGCGCAATCTTCAGTACGTGCGTCCATGGCTGTATAAGGAAAAACACAGATTGCGGGAATCCCAAGCGCATGCGCTTGTTTGGCCGCTATCACTGCGCGATCCACTGTCTTGCGGGTTACGCCCGGCATCGATGAAATTGCGGTTTCCGTGTCCACACCATCCATTACAAAAATTGGCCAGATCAAATCCTGTGTCGTCAATACATTTTGCCGCGCCAAAGCGCGCAGCGCAGGTGATTTTCTCACACGACGCAAACGAGTTGCGGGATATGGGGCAACGGTTGGTTTCATGATCGGGCCTTTCTGGTCACACCCATGTGGTCGCATGGATTTTCCCGCTTGCCAAGGCTGGGCATTCAGGTTGTGCAAGGGTAGTGTCCGCCTGAATTTAGTTGCTAGCATAGCGAGAAGACCGTTGGACTGGACCCAAGCTCTCTTTCAAGTCATCGAATTGCGGTCATTTTCATCCATTTGGTATTGGATGGTGGTTGCTGTCGTTTGGTCATCGGTCAGCCATTTTGTGCTTGGTGTTCCGTATGATTTGATCATGCGTGCACGTCGGTCCGAAGACGGGCAAGCAATGCAAGATCTTAGAGATATTACACGCGTGAATGTGAACCGCCTGGTCCATATTTCTTCCACTGCAGGCGTGTTCTTACTTGGATTTACATGCTTTGTTTTGTCTTCGCTTGCGGTAGCGGGCTTTTATTATTGGATCGAACTCGTGCAGGCTATTTTTTTGCTGGCAGCACCGTTGTCGATCGTCGCCTTTCTTAGTGTGCGAACTGCACTAAAGATTAACGAAACAAATCCAGAGGGCGACGCTCTGTTTACAGTGCTCTTCCGGCACCGCGTCAAAACACAGATTGTTGGCATAATCGCGATCTTTTTTACTGCTTTGTTTGGGATGTATCAAAACCTCGATGTCGTCCGTTTTCTGTAACTTGAAATCGCACAAAGCGCGTATAGTCCAAAGCAAATGAATTCCGAAAAACCAACAATCCTGAGTGGCGCCCCAGAAGGGTATGATGCATTCCTTCTACTTAAGGAGATGGCGGCATCCAAAGCGCCAGTTGTCCACATCGCCCGTGACGACAAGCGCTTGGCTGCCATCCGAGCAGCGCTCGCATTCTTTGCGCCTGATGTGCCAGTGATTGTTTTCCCGGCATGGGATTGCTTGCCGTATGACCGCGTTTCACCAAATGCCGATGTTTCAGCTGCACGGATGGCGACGCTTGCTGGTCTCGTACACGGGATGCCGTCTCAATTTATCCTACTCACAACCTTATCTGCGGCGACACAGCGTGTGCCACCAAGATCATTGCTCAAGACCGCAGCGTTTACAGCAGTTGTTGGCAAGCGCATTGATGAAGACGGGTTAAAAAAATTCTTGGTGCGTATGGGGTTCACGCAAAGTCCCACTGTCATGGAGCCGGGTGACTATGCGGTGCGTGGCGGGATCATTGATATCTACCCACCGGGCCAATCAGGTCCGATCCGATTGGATTTGTTCGGCGATGTGTTGGATGGTGCTAGGCGGTTTGACCCAGCAACGCAAAGAACGACAGAGAAACTAACCGAGATTGAATTGGCCCCAGTGTCTGAGGTCATTTTGGACGACAGCGCAATTACGCGGTTCCGTCAAAACTACCGAATTGAGTTTGGCGCCGCCGGCACGGATGATCCCTTGTATGAGGCCGTATCCGCAGGCCGCAAACATTCAGGGGTTGAGCATTGGCTTGGCTTTTTCCAAGATGATCTTGAGACATTGTTTGACTACCTGCCAGGCATGACCATCAGTTTGGATGATCAGGTTAGTCCAAGCCGGTTAGCGCGTTGGGAAGCGATTGAGGATCAATACGGTTCCCGCATGCACGCGCTTAGTCAAAAAAACCGTATGGACACGGTTTATAAGCCCGCGCCCCCGGGGTTGCTGTATCTAGATGACGCTGCTTGGGACGCTGCGGTGCAGGGGCACAGGGTCATTCAACTGGCTCCGCTGCCGCAACCCACTGGCCTTGGCGTCGTAGATGCTAATGCCAGACCGGGGCGCAATTTCGCACCCGAACGTCAGCAGGAACAGATTAGCCTATTTGGCAGCCTTGCCAGCCACCTAGAAGCAAAATTGGCAGACGGTCCTGTTGTCATAGCGAGTTATTCAGATGGGGCACGCGAACGACTGACAGGTTTGATCGAAGACGAGGGAATTGGCGAGGCGATCCCGATCACTGATTTCTCGCGCGTCGGAAAGTCCGGATTATATTTGGCTGTTTGGGCGCTGGATGCGGGGTTTGAGGCGCCGGGCCTCACCGTAATTTCCGAGCAAGACGTTTTGGGCGATCGTCTAATCCGTCAAACCAAACGCAAGCGTCGGGCAGACAATTTCCTGACCGAGGCCACGTCGCTCGCCCCTGGGGATATGGTTGTTCACGTCGATCATGGCGTTGGCCGCTTTAAGGGACTTGAGGTTGTCACGGCTTTGGGGGCTGCGCATGAATGTTTGCTGCTGGAATATGCAGAGGACGCCAAGCTTTACCTACCCGTCGAAAACATCGAGTTGCTGTCGAAATACGGGCATGACACTGGTCTGTTGGATCGATTGGGCGGCGGTGCGTGGCAGGCCAAAAAGGCCAAGCTCAAAGAGCGCATTCGCCAGATCGCAGAGCGTCTGATCCGCGTTGCAGCAGAGCGTGAGTTGCGCACAGCCCCAGTGATGGAACCCAGCGATGGGCTATGGGATCAATTCCTAGCGCGCTTTCCATACACGGAAACGGAAGACCAATTGCAAGCCATCGAAGACGTGCTTGATGACATGGGGTCCGGTCGTCCCATGGATCGCTTGGTGTGTGGCGACGTGGGCTTTGGCAAAACCGAGGTTGCAATCCGCGCCGCCTTTGTTGCCGCGCTCTGCGGTGTCCAAGTCGCCATCATTGCGCCAACGACGTTGCTTGCCCGCCAGCACTATAAGAACTTTGCCGAGCGGTTCCGCGGGTTCCCGGTCAACATCCGACCATTATCGCGCTTTGTTTCGACCAAAGATGCAAACCTTACACGTGACGGCATGTCGCGCGGCACCGTTGACGTGGTCGTCGGCACCCATGCCTTGCTTGCCAAATCCGTTCGGTTCAAAAACCTTGGCCTTTTGATCATCGACGAAGAACAGCATTTCGGTGTTCAGCACAAAGAACGGCTCAAACAAATGCGCACGGATGTGCATGTTTTGACGCTGACCGCGACACCGATCCCACGGACGCTACAACTCTCGCTCTCGGGCGTGCGCGATCTATCGATCATCGGGACACCGCCCATCGACCGTCTAGCGATCCGCACCTACGTCAGCGAATTTGATACTGTCACGATACGCGAAGCCTTACTGCGCGAGCACTATCGCGGCGGCCAATCCTTTCTTGTGGTGCCACGCATTTCTGATCTCCCAGAGATGGAGGATTTCTTGCGCGAACAGGTGCCGGAGGTGTCATTCATTACAGCCACTGGCCAGATGGCTGCTGGTGAGCTCGATGATCGGATGAATGCGTTTTATGATGGAAAATACGACGTGCTTTTGGCCACAACGATTGTGGAAAGCGGGCTAGATATTCCGACAGCCAACACGATGGTGGTCTGGCGCGCGGATATGTTTGGCCTTGCGCAGCTCTATCAAATCCGGGGTAGGGTCGGACGATCAAAGACGCGTGCCTATGCATATCTAACAACCAAACCCCGCCAAAAACTGACAGATACCGCACAAAAGCGCCTGCGTGTTCTGGGATCCCTCGATACGCTTGGGGCAGGGTTCACGCTCGCTTCCCAAGACCTGGACATTCGCGGCGCTGGGAATCTGCTTGGCGAAGAACAGTCGGGACAGATGCGCGAAGTCGGTTATGAACTTTACCAACAGATGCTCGAAGAACAGATCGCAGCGATCAAGTCTGGATCAGCTGAGGGTATCATTGATGATGGTCAATGGTCTCCTAACATCAACCTTGGTATCCCGGTTCTGATCCCGGATAACTATATCCCGGATTTGGATGTTCGGTTAGGACTTTACCGTCGCTTGTCTGAATTAACGACTAAAGTTGAACTGGAAGGCTTTGCCGCGGAACTGATCGACAGGTTCGGCAAGCTACCGCGCGAGGTGAATTCACTGATGCTGGTCGTGCGGATTAAGGCCATGTGTAAGAAGGCGGGCATCGCTAAATTGGATGCCGGACCAAAGGGTGCGACGATCCAGTTCCACAACGATAAATACGCGTCCCCTCAAGGGTTGGTTGAATTCATCAATGACCAACGCGGGTTAGCCAAGGTCAAAGACAACAAGATCGTCGTACGTCGTGATTGGGACAAAGAGAAAGACAAGATCCAAGGCGCATTCGGCATCGCGCGTGACCTTGCGCAAAAGCTCGTTGATGAGAAGAAACGGGCGAAATAACCCCCGAGCTATTCCTCACCAGGCCGTTTGATTTTTGTTGTAACCCAGAATGCAGCAAAAGCGAAAACGGCTGTAGCAATGCCCAAGGGGATTGGAGTTCCGTTAAAAGATAACCCAACCGGAACCGCGATCGCGACTGCGCCAACTGTTGCGAGAGCCGATACAACTGAAGCAGCCATACCAGCGATATGTGGGAGTGGTTCCATCGCCAAGGCATTTAGATTGCCAATCGTCATGCCCGCTCCGAAGAAGCAACATACAACAAATAGGTAAAAGGCCCAGAATTTCACAATTTCTGACCCAATAAGCTGCGCTGAAACCATTATAATTCCCACAAATACAATCACTTGGAACATCCGGCGAATGATCGCTCGCATGCCATAGGTTCCAACAATTCGTGCATTTAACACAGACGCACTTGCAGCCAAAACTGCAATGCTTCCGAACCAAAGGTGGAAATGTGCCCCCTCGTCGAAGGTTAAGTCAAATACTTGCTGAATCGAGGACAAGCATCCGAACAATATTCCGAAGCCAAAGGTTTGCGCGATGATTGACAGGCGTGTCGTTTCTGTCCGGAGAACCTCACTCGCAGCTTCGAACAATTTGCTAAAACGCATGGATCTGCGATCTTCGAGGGCCAACGTTTCGGGTTGCCGCTGCCAAAGCCAAACCGACGCAATCAATGCAAACAGAATAAATGCTAGGAAAATTGACCGCCATCCGAATCCAGCAATTATAAAATAGCCAAGCGTTGGTGCGAGCGCAGGGACAAGCGCAAATATGAGCATGACCAATGAGATAATTCGTGCCATATCGCGACCAGAGTAAAGATCACGGATCATCGCCATCGAAACGACGCGGGGGCCCGCGGCTCCGATGCCCTGTAGTACTCGTGCAGCTAGCATCACTTCAAGGGACTGAGCGTAGTAGGCACAAATGGCGCCTACGCAATAGACGAAAGCACCACCGATCATTATTGGCTTGCGGCCAAATGTGTCTGATAAGGGGCCGGTCACGAACGTTCCAAGACCCATCCCAAGCACAAAACTTGTGAGGATCAATTGCGCGCTATTAAGCGCGTCAGGACTGAGTTCTCGTCCAATATCAGGAAGTGCTGGAAGCATTGCATCAATTGAGAATGCAATTGTTGCAGCAAGCATCGCCATCAAAGCGATGAATTCTGACTGTGCTAAGCGTTGCGTTGGGTGGCTCACTCCGCTTCTTCCAATTGAGCTTGGATATCCTTGATGACCTTCGCCCACATGTCAGGAGGCTGTGCGCCGGGAACCGCATGTTGGTTCGCGATGATAAATGTGGGCACGGATTGAACACCCATCTTGCGGCTGTGTTTGTCGCGCGCGCGGATGTCTGCGATGTCACTATCGGTCGCCAAGAGACGCGTCACCATGCTGGCGTCCATTTCTGCCGTGTCTGCTATATCGGCGAGCACCTCGTGTTCACTGATGTCGCGGCCCTCGACGAAATACGCCTTGAACAAAAGATCGACGACAAGGATCTGACGTTGCTCTAATCCGGCCCAATGGATTAGTCTGTGCGCGTCAATTGTGTTTGGCGTTTTCTTGATCTTATCGAGATGCATCTCGATTCCAGCCGCCTCGGCATGGTCAACGATCGGACCGTAAGAGCGAACAACACCTTCTTTGCCACCAAATTTTGTTTCAAGATATTCGCGCCGATCCATGCCTTGCGCAGGCATATCCGGATTCAATTGGAATGGATGCCATTCGATGTCGAATGGGTGGTCTGGAAACTCGAGCAGGGCTTTGTCAAAATGGCTTTTGCCGATGTAACACCACGGGCAAATTGGATCTGAGATGATATCAAGTTTGACCATGGTCACGTTCCCAATTTTCGCGCAGCTGTTTGCGCAGGAGTTTGTTGTTGTTGCCTCTTGGCAGGGTGTCGAGACGGATAAACAAGCGTGGACGCTTGTAATCCGCAAGTTGCGTCTGGAGTGTCGCGTTCAATACATCCTCGTCTATCACGTTTGGCGCGACGTAAAAGGCCGCGATCAAAGAAAGGTCAGGCTTTAGACGCACTTCTGCGCAGGCCGCATCAGTGATTTCCGCACAGGTCAATAAAGCGGTTTCGACCTCAATTGGACTTACGCGATGGCCGCCGGCGTTCATCATATCATCTGAGCGTCCAAGGTATTCGAAGGCACCCGTCGACGTTCGGCGTGCAAGATCCCCGGTAAGAAACCAGTCGCCATCAAATCGGTCCGACGTTTCTTGGGGATGATTGAGATAGCCAAGCATAACACCGGGATCATCGCGTGAAATTGCAATGGTCCCGGTTTCCGAAGGCTTACCGTCGCTCAGAAGGGCGACCTTTCGACCAGACTGGGGGGTGCCGATAGTTCCAGCCGGCGCTGGGTTTTCGGGACTTCCTGAGATAAACGTCGAACATTCAGAGAGGCCGTAGGCCTCGTGTATCAATGTTTCGGTCTTGCCTTCCCATGCGTCTTTGACATTTGCCGGCAGTTTTTCGCCAGCAGAGAGCGCGTGCCGAAGCTTGGGGAGGCGTGGTATTTGTTCGCGTATGACCCGACGATACACCCCCGGACTGGCAGCAAAGATCGTGGCATCGCTCTTTAGTAACATGTTCGGGATCTCGGACGCGGGTGTTCCGTCATGCGGGATCAAAGCGGTCGCACCAACCGTCCAAGGGTCAAGTAACCCTGTGCCCAAGGTGTATGTCCAATTAAAGGCACCAGCGTGAAGAACGCGGTCAGATTGTGAGAGGTCATACCAGTCCGAAATCATCGATTGTCGTGCCCAGATCGCGCGGTGTGCATGGACGACAGGCATTGGGCGCCCTGAGGTTCCTGACGTGTAGACGATATAGGCCGGTCTATTTGGATCACCCAATGCATACCCTGGAAATTCAACAGCGGTATCTTTCAGCGCAGGGATATTTAATGGGACCGGTAGGTCGGGATCTGCGATCACAAGAGACGGCTGGGTGTCGACTGCAATCGCGTCAACTTCGACTTGTGTCACGTGGGCGGATGTTACGACCGGCACCCGATCTGCGGCTATTGCTGCTAAATACGATAAGGGGAACTGAGCATGATTGCCGAGGCGTAGTAGGATGCGATCTCCTGCAGTAGGTGTTTGCGCGGCTATTTTGGCTGCCAACTCCTCAACTGACGTTTTGAGCTCTGCATAGGTAAATGAACGCGCGTCTACGCCCAAAATTTCAAGCGCTGACTTATCGGGTGCGACGTTGGCTGAGAGAACGTATTGCGCAAGATTAAATAGGTCAGGGGGTGATGGAAAGGTCATCCCCATTGGCTAATGCGACCGAGGGTGGGTTGCAAGCAGTGGTGCGCCCTCGCTATATGACGTTCATGACCAGTGATGATCCTACAGCCATAATTCGTATCGCACGCGAGAACGGCGAAATAGAAAAAGCAGCTCCGCTCGATCTTGGGTCGCGCGTAAGAGAGTTGCGCAAAGCCAAAGACTGGACGCTAGAACAGGCTGCCAATCAAGCTGGCTTGGCGCGTTCAACTTTGTCGAAGATCGAGAATGGTCAAATGTCACCGACGTATGATGCGCTCAAAAAGGTTGCGATCGGCCTGGATATTTCGGTGCCGCAGCTTTTTACCCCTCCCTCGAAGGGTCAGATTAACGGTCGTCTTAGCGTGACCAAATCAGATGAAACGACAACACAATTAACGACCACCTATGAGCACGAACTGCTCGCAGAAGGTTTGACACAGAAAAAGATGCTGCCTTATCGCGCACGTATCCGGTCGCGTGACATTTCCGATTTTGACGGTTGGATCCGGCATGATGGTGAAGAATTTCTTTACGTATTGACGGGTGTCGTGAAGCTGTTCACAGAGTTTTACGAACCGTTAGAGCTGCGTCGTGGGGATAGTGCTTACTACGATGCGTCAATGGGACACAACGTAATTTCAGTAAGCCAAGACGACGCCACGATAATTTGGGTTACATCGCTTACTTAAGGATTTGCCTCTCGAAAGAGCCAAGGTAATATTGCTACTGAAACTCCGAGGCCAAGCACTTGCATCGCGATAAACATTGGCATGTGCGCGGGCAATATCCCGGCAAAGCTATCGCTTAGGCTTCGCGCAATGGTAACGGCGGGATTTGCGAAACTTGTTGAGCTTGTGAACCAGTAAGCACCGGTGATGTACAATCCAACCAAGGCGGGCACCGTTTGGGGTTGAGCGCGTAGGCCGCCAATAATCACGAAAAGCAATCCGAAGGTCGCAGCGATTTCACTAATCCATAGACCGGTTGTGGCGCGCTCCGTTGTGCTGAGTTGTAACAATGGCAGGTCGAACATCGCGTGGGTAAGCCAAACTCCGAGTATGCCACCGATGATCTGCGCGGGAATGTAGGCGGCGGCAGCGGGCGTTTCGATGCTGCCTGTCCACCAGAAATAGAGAGTGACCACAGGATTGAAATGCGCCCCTGAAATTGGTCCTAACGTTGTGATGATTACGTACAGCATACAGCCCGTGGCAATTGCATTGGCGAGCAATGCCAAGGCAATTGATCCGTCTGAGAGTGCCGCACCCATAATACCAGAGCCTACAACACCGATTAAAAGCATCGCTGTTCCCAGCATTTCTGCAGCTAGTTCGCGAAACATCACAGTACGAGGTCAGCCGCGCCCAATACAACTTGACCCGTAGATACAGCGGCCTGACCGGCCATGCGAACAGGTGTGCAGGCTGACGCGCACAAGATTGCGCCAATGATGAGATATTTCATGAAGTTACTTTCTATTTCTTAGGCTGTGCCGAGGGCTACTCTTCCCACCACCAAACGTCGGGTTGCCAGCCTGGCCAGTCGCCAAATATTGGCAGATTCTCAGGGAAGGTTAAACGTCGATCATGTGCTTGCCGGCTAATATTCCACTGATAAATCGGCAAGACGTATCGCCCAGATGTGAGCGCCCGATCCAGTGCTTTGACCGCTGCGACAAAGTCATCTTGACTGGCTGATGTCAAAAGTTCGCCGATCATTGCGTCGACTGCTGGTGACTTAACCCCCATAAGGTTGCGACCGCCTTCTTCGTCCGCACGTTCAGATCCATAATAGGCGTATTGTTCGTTTCCAGGTGAAAGTGAAACGCCCCGGCGATAATAAGTCATGTCGAAATCAAGAGCATCGGTGCGTTCTTTAAACTGAGCGCTATCAGCGGCCGAAACGGTTGCGTTAATTCCGGCGCGTTCCAGTGACTGAACAAACATGTCGATGATCGCCTTGTTTTCGGAGCCCCCACTCTTGATCAAGATTTCGAATGAAAACGGTTCGCCGTTTGGATTGGTCATCACTCCATCTTGGATAGTGTAGCCGGCGGCTTCCATCTGGGACAATGCCGCGGCAATACCCGATCGATTGCGCTCGCTTCCGTTGCTGACTGGAAGGGAATAGCCCTCGAGCGCTCCGGGCAATAGATCGTCGGCAAAAGGTTCTAGCAGTTCTTTGACCCGACCCTCTGCAGGACCAGAAGTCATCGCGAGCGGAGAATTCGACCAATATGATGTGATCCGAGGCTGGTTTGACCCTGTCATCGCCTCATTTATGAATTCAAAGTTAAAAATATGAAGCATCGCATCGCGTACGCGCCAGTCTGCAAACTGATCACGACGTGTGTTCATGACAAAACCAGTCATCCCCGAAGGGCGCTCATGCGGAATAATGGAGAGCTCAACTTCACCATTGTCGATACGAGGGAAGTCATACTGACTTTCCCATTTCGCAACGTTGAATTCGCGGTTGGCGTTCACCTCACCGACTTTGAATGCCTCAAAGGCAGCGGTTTCATCGCCGTAGAATTCAAGACGAATTTCGTCGAGATTTCCCGTACCACGTCGGAAAGGGATGTCGTTGCCCCAATAATCAGGATTCCGCTTCATCGAAATGAAACGTCCAGCTTCGAAATCATCTATTACATATTCGGCAGAGGTAATCGGGACGATGTCCAATCCGCTCTCGCCAAACTCAACACCTTCCCATTGTGCCTTTTTGAGGATCGGGCGCAGACCCGCGATAAGCGCCAGTTCGCGATCTTCTACGTTAAAGGTAAAGCGAATACTGTTGGGACCGGTGGCCTCGAGCGATTCAACCTTTTCCCAAAACCCACGATAGCGACCGTGACCTTGGGTCCCAAGGGTTTCATAGGACCACATCACGTCTTCAATCGTGACCGGGCTTCCATCCGAAAACTTAGCTTCTGGGCGCAAAGTAAACTCAACCCAATCACGATCAGGGCTGGTTTCGATTGTCTCCGCCAGAATTCCATAAAGTGAAAACGGTTCATCCAAGGAACGCCCCATTAGCGATTCTTGCGTTAGGAAACGCAGTTGCCAATGGACTGATCCTTTTCGGATGTAGGGATTTAGACTGTCGAAACTACCAACACTCGACGTAACGATTTTGCCGCCGGTAGGCGCATCGGGATTGGCATAGGGCAGGTGTGTAAAATCTGCCGGCAGTGCAGGCTCTCCATACATTGAGATCCCATGCTGTGGCTCAGCTATAGCTGCTGGGCTGGAAAAGGCACCAAAAACGATGGCAGCAAAAATGCACGGCTTTCGGAAACAATCTGTTCTCATTTCTGCAACAATCCCTCTAAGCCTTATTATCATTGAGTCCGAGCCTAGAGGGGGTTTTTAAGGTTTTCAAACTTTAAGCTTGGACGAAGGCAATTAATTGCGTATAAACAAACCACTGCTCGATAGGTTTCTTGCCTGTATGAAACCTGCCTCAATAACTTTACGCCCGCTTCGTGCGGGCGTTTTTTTTGGGTTTTTGGCAGATTTCTGCGCATATCTTGCAATCGATATGTGCAGAAAAGAGTGATTCTCTTGCGTAGTTCCCCGTTGGCTATTTTGCAGTCGCAGCATAGACTAACCAAAACATTTCTTGAAAAGGATCGGCTATGTCTACATCGCCAAAGACTGCTATCATTACAGGTTCCAATTCTGGCATTGGACTGGGAGTTGCATGGGAACTTGCCCGCACCGGTACCAACGTTGTCTTGAACTCTTTTTCAAACGATGATCGGGACCACGCTTTGGCTGCTGAAATTGCCGCTAAGACGGGCGTCAAGGCAGTTTACGTTCAGGCCGATATGTCCCAAGGTGATGCATGCCGTGCACTCATCGAAAAGGCGGGTGGCTGCGATATTCTGATCAACAACGCAGGTATTCAGCATGTTTCGCCGATCGAAGATTTTCCGACGTCTAAATGGGATGCTATTATTGCCATCAATATGTCGTCGGCGTTTCACACGACCGCTGCAGCCTTACCAATCATGCGTCAGCGCGGTTGGGGCAGGGTCGTAAACATCGCCTCGGCCCATGGGCTGACAGCATCGCCCTACAAATCTGCCTATGTTGCCGCGAAACATGGTGTGGTCGGGATGACAAAGACGGTTGCTCTCGAAACAGCGCAAGAACCGATCACCTGCAATGCGATCTGCCCGGGTTATGTACTGACGCCGTTGGTCGAGAAACAGATCCCTGAAACTGCGAAGAAATACGGAATGACAGAGGAAGAGGCGACACAGAAAGTCATCTTGGAACGCCAACCATCGAAAGAGTTCGCGACGGTTGAACAACTTGGTCAGACTGTAAATTTCTTATGCTCGCCCGGTGCGGACCAGATCACAGGTACAACAATCAGCGTTGATGGTGGTTGGACTGCGTTGTGATCAAACGCATCAATCTGGCCCTTCAAGGCGGCGGCGCGCACGGTGCATTCACGTGGGGTGTTTTGAATGTCTTGCTTGCAGATGAAGAAATCGAAATTGCTTCGATGTCGGGAACTTCGGCGGGTGCGCTAAATGGTGCCGCGCTTAAGGCGGGATTGCTTTCAGGAGGACGCGCAGGTGCCATTGAAAACCTGCGCTGGCTCTGGGGCGAGGTAGGGGCTGTAACTGAGCCTGGAATTGCGACCTGGATGTCGTCTTTTGGGCCGTCAGCATCCGTTTGGGCGAAGGCTATCGAGAATTCGCCAGCTTTTGCTGCTTTTGATTTTTCGTCGCGTTTCACATCGCCCTATATGTTTGGAACCTTGATCCAGAATCCACTGGATCGAATTGTTCGCAGCTTCCACTTTGACGATGTTTGCTCGGCTGATGGCCCTGCCTTGTGGGTCTGCGCCACGAATGTTCGAACCGGTAAGATCAAGCTGTTCACAGGCGAGGATATCGGTCCAAAAGCTATTATGGCGTCGGCCTGTTTGCCAAGCATCTTCAAGGCAGTCGAGATCGAGGACCCCAAGACTGGCAAGCTAGAAGCATATTGGGATGGCGGATACACTGGTAACCCGGCCTTATTCCCATTGTTTAGCAACGAGTTGCCCGATGATATTTTGGTGGTGAACATCAATCCGTTGCACCGTGAAGACGTGCCGACAGACAGTTTGGCAATCCAAAACCGCGTGAATGAGATCAGCTTTAACAGCTCTCTCTTTCGGGAACTCCGATCCATCAACTTTGTGAAACGACTATTGGCCGATGGCAGTATCACCCGCGGAACGATGAAGGATGTGTTGATCCATATGGTATCGGACGATGCTCTGATGAACGAACTGAATGTTGCGACAAAAACGATCCCAACACCTGTTGTGTTAAATCAGTTAAAAGATGCCGGCGAGGTTGCTGCAAAAGCATTCTTGAGTGATCACAAGGCTGATCTAAACGAACGTTCGACCGTCGATTTGGCTGCCATGTTCAGCTGAGGAGCTTATAAGCCAACAGCCACATTACGATGCCGATAATCACGTCCAAATATTGCCAAGCGCGTGCTGATTGAAACACTGGCGTCAAAAGCCTTGCGCCATAGCCAAGACCAAAGAAGAACACGAAACTGGAAGCAACAGCGCCCAATCCAAAAGCTATGCGCTCTGTTCCAGCCGCAAAGTCTGTCGAGATTGCACCGATCAACCCGATGGTATCGAGATATACGTGCGGGTTCAGCCATGTGAATGCAGCGGCAGTTGCCAAAGTTCCCCAAAGCCCTACCGAACCGCCCTCGAATGTGAGTTTATAGTTACCGCGGTAGGCCGCAAGAAATCGCGTAAATCCATACACCAGAAGGAACAAAGCACCGCCCCAAGTCATGAAAACTGGCAAGTTTGGAAACTGAGCGACAATGACGCCAAAGCCAAGCACACCAGCTGCGATTAGCAATGCGTCAGAAGTGGCGCACAATAAACAAAGCCAAAACACATGTTGTCGAAGCAATCCTTGGCGCAACACAAACGCGTTTTGCGCGCCAATCGCGAGAATCAAAGAAAAACCAGTGGCAAAGCCGATGAGGCCTGGACTTGGCACTTAGGTCGCTTTTGGCGGCGTGGTCGGATCGGTTCCGTTCGGATAGACAAGGCCTGCTGAAATTACCAATTTAGCGGCGTCTTCCACCGACATATCCAAAACCTTGATGTCTGTGCGTGGTAAGAAGAGGATGAATCCCGATGTAGGGTTTGGTGTCGTTGGAACAAAGACTGTCGCATAGTCTTCGCCGCCAGATAGATGCTCTTTGATTTCACCGCGTGCATTGGTTGAAATGAATGCGATCGCCCAAACACCTTCACGCGGGTATTGGATTAAGCAGGCAGTATCGAACGATGTGTCGCGTTGCGAAAATACGGTTTCGGCGATCTGCTTAACGCCGCTGTAGACCGAACGCACAACTGGCATTCGATCAACGAGGCCTTCGCCCCAGCGAAGCATGGAACGTCCCAATATGCCTTTGCCGACCCAACCGACAAGGATCGTAAAGACCAAGAACACGAATACGCCAATCCCGCGTACGTTTACACTAATCCTGTCTTCGCCACTGAGCCCAAGTGCCCAATTCAAAAGCTCTTCGGGTTGGTAGGCGTTTGGAACGAATGGCCAAACCCAACCATCAATCCATCCTACGACAGTCCAGATTAGCCAAAGCGTGAGTCCGATAGGTGCAATAACGATCAATCCAGCCAGAAAATTACCGCGAAGCCGCGAGATAATTCCCGGCCGTCTGCGGCGGAGATCTTCTGTGGGTGTGTCGTTACTCATAATTTGTGTCCGCTACAGTGGTGAAACTCATCTAAGTTCTGCGACTTACGATCGCAAGCTATCTGAGGTTACGTCAGGGAATTGGTTTGTAATTTGGACATTTCCACAGCAATTTCAGCCGCTAAACGGGCATTGTTGCGCACAAGTGCGATATTCGCGACCAACGAACGGCCGTCTGTGAGGTGGAAGATGCGATCAAGGAGGAATGGCGTGACGGCCTTTGCCTCGATACCTTGTTCATTCGCATCTGCTAAAGATTGTTCAATAACGGGCGCGAGCACAGCCGCGGGGATCTCAGCGTCTGCCGGGATCGGGTTACAGATGAATTGTCCGCCGGGCAGTGCCATAGCTGATCGCGTGTATTGAGCGCGCGCAATGTCGGCTGCGGTGTCCATTCGTAATGGCGCTGTTAACTCAGACTGTTTTGACCAAAATGCAGGAATGGAATCTTGACCATAGGCAATCACAGGCACGCCTAACGTCTCCAAGACCTCGAATGTTTTGGGAAGATCAAGAATAGCCTTGGCGCCCGCACCGACCACTGTGACAGGGGTAAGTGCTAGCTCTTGTAGGTCGGCAGAAACGTCAAAGCTCAGCTCGGCACCGCGATGAACGCCACCAATACCACCAGTCGCAAATACGCCAATGCCTGCAAGGTGCGCAGCGATCATTGTTGCCGCAACCGTGGTTGCCCCGGTGCCACCTGTCGCAATGCACGCTGCAATATCGGCGCGGCTCAGTTTCGCCACGTCTTTGGCCTGTGCCAATGTTTCTAGTTCTGTGGGTTCCAACCCAACATGCAATTGGCCAGCAATCACGGCAATCGTTGCTGGTGTTGCGCCATTCGCGCGCACTTCGGCCTCAACCGTTTGTGCGGTCTCCAGGTTCTGCGGGTAGGGCATCCCATGCGTGATGATCGTGCTTTCGAGCGCGACGATTGCGGCACCTTGCGCGCGGGCTTGGGCGACTTCGGCGCTGTATTTGATGTCGATCATGATGGTGTATCCCCTGATACATAGGTTGCTGCGGCTTTTAGTGCGCGCTCAAGTGCCGCGTTTTTAGACATGCCTTGAACCTCAGAAGCGATATGGGCGGCCATAAACGTATCTCCGGCACCGGTCACGCGCGTCACAAAGACCTCGGGCGGTGTTTGCGTAATCAAACCGTCAGCCGACCCATCGGTAACAGATCTTGCGCCATCGGTGACAAGAGCCCGTGCGCAACCCCGTTCAAGGAGTGCTTTCGCCGCGTCTGGGCTGTCGTCAAATTCTGTTTGGCACAAATAACCAGCTTCTTCGAGATTGACGTAAAGTGTTGCGGTCGGATGCGGCATGAACACCTGTAACCGAAGTGCTTTGCCGGGTGAGGCGGGGGCGATACGCAAATCTGCCCCCGAGAACAAAGGGTCGTTTGCGATTGTTTGGAGTAGCTCGACTGTTAGGTTTCCATCAAGCGCGATTGGCTGACTTCCAAGCTCAAAGGCGCCGTCGCGCAATGGTTTCAGGATTTTGTCGCCAGCAGCCTCGAGCGAATGGGCATCTGCAATCGCTGCTACCAAACCGTTTGCGCCTTCAATCGCCATATAGACGTCGGTCGGTAAATCGGCAGAGCGATACACATGCGCACAATTCAAGCCCATCCGGGTCATTTCAGATAGTAATTCTGTTCCAGCCGCATCCTGCCCAATGGCGGATAGAACGGTCGGTGTAATCCCAAATTGTTTGAGTGTCATCGCAATGTTTAGCGCGACACCACCAGGTAGGCGGGTGATGCGCCCAGGAACATCCGATCCAACGCGCATATGGCTCGCAGAACGCCCAATGACGTCCCAAAGGAACGAACCTATACAAACGATATCTGAATTTTGTGTCATGGCACTTATGTGCGCCAGTCCTAAAAGAAGGGCAAGGTCACTCGGGCACGGCCCAAGTAATATTTGCCCAAAGCGTTTCCCAAATAGCGCCCGTTTCCTCGGCGAGTTCGGCCGAAGGTTCACGTAGAACAACTGCATCGGCCATATAGGAGTGACCTGCTTTCACGGGGATTACCGCAATGCCTTCTTCATCGGTTCGATAAAGCGTTACTGCGACGGTACCATCTGCCGCTTTTTCAAAGATCTCGACTTGCTCGTTAGCACGCTGATCCTGACCGTAGAAGAGTTGCAAGCGCATTTCGGTTATTCCAGCGCTAGTGTAGGGATTGTCGAGGGCAACAAACTCGGTGAGCAATCCCAATCGACGATCGGAACCTTCACTATTGCCAACGCCCAACAAAGATTTTGAATACCGCGTATAGGCTTCGTCAAAATCCTCGAGTTCGAAACCACGTGCTTCTTGATTTGCACGCGCGTTCCCTAGGTCTTTATGATCAACAAAATCTTGGAATTTCTGCCACTCCTCGTAATTGATCACTGAAATCGTCGAAAGGTACGCGATTACGTGCAGACCTTCTCCTAACGGTTCGAGACTCATCGCCGGACGATTCCCAATCCGACCCTCGATATTGCTGAATTTCCCTCCATTCACCGCAACGAAACGATTAAATTGGCGTGGAATATACGCAAGTTTCACGCCAATGAAGTCCTGACCATTGACAACATCAGCTGTCGCAATAGTGTCCGCCTCAACTTGGAATTGGGTGGGCTCGATCCAAAGCTCGTGCGCCACTGAAGGACTGGACAAAAGACAAATGGCAAGGGCTAGGCTACGCATGAAGAATTCCTTTTTATCACGGACCAAAGTGTCGCTTGAGAAGCTGATGTCAAGCTTGGTTCTTATGTTTGGTCTCTTGGCAACGCCGGTTTTCGCTCATGAAGTCCTACCATCGATTGCAGACATGACCCAAACCGAGGACGGATTGGTGTTTGATGTATCGCTGAACCTCGAGAGTTTTATCGCTGGGATCGACCAAGCAACGACAGTTGATACAGATGACGCTGCCGAAGCTGTCGATTATGACAGCCTACGCGCGCTAGAACCTTCAGCACTAGAAGCCGCGTTTCGTGAGTTTTGGCCAGAAATGGCACAGAATATCGCCGTCACCGTGGACGGAATAGAACAAGACGTAAATTTGTCTGCGGTGACGATTGATCCAGTTGGTGATTTTGAATTGCCACGCGTAAGCAAAATTCAGTTTACGGCTTCAGTTCCTGAGGGCGCGCAGGCCGTAAGCATCGGTTGGGTGCCTGAATTTGGCGCCTTGGTGCTGCGTCAAATGGGCGTTGATGCGCCTTATGATGGGTATTTGGATGCCGGTGCGACCTCGCCAGAGATTTCACTTTCGGGTGGGGATCAAGCCAGTGGCTGGCAAACGTTTACGCGTTATATTCCTGTCGGCTTTGACCATATCGTTCCAAAGGGTTTGGATCACATTCTGTTTGTCTTGGGCCTATTTTTCCTGTCGACACGTATGCGCCCGTTGATCTGGCAGATTTCGGCTTTCACACTCGCACATACGATTACACTAGCATTAGCAGCTCTTGGATACGTCAACGTTCCAGGATCAATAGTTGAGCCGTTAATCGCTGCTTCAATCGTCTATGTAGCCGTTGAAAATCTATACACAGATGGGCTTTCACGCTGGCGCCCAGCCATAATCTTTGGGTTCGGTTTGCTTCATGGATTGGGCTTTGCCAGTGTTTTGGCCGAGTTTGGTTTGCCAGAGGGAAGCTTTATCCCCGCGCTTATCGGCTTTAATATTGGCGTTGAGATCGGTCAGCTGGCGGTTGTTGCGGTGGCCTTCTTGATTGTCAAAAAGGCCGTTGATTTTGATCGAACTGGTGCAGCAAGTAATTTGATTTCGGCGATGTATCTTTGCGCCATGGTTGCGACGATGGCGCTGTTGATACCGGCTGCAGGCTGGAACGACAGCACAGAGATTGGAATTTTGATAGTCACAGTCGCAATCTTGATGGGCCTATGCTCTGCCTCGGTGGTCGTTGGACGCTTTGACAGCTATCGTGAGATAGTAGCGATGCCTGGCTCGATACTGATCGCTGTCGTGGCAACTTACTGGTGCATCGAACGCGTATTTCTGTAATGAAATCATAGGCTGTAAATTGCATGGTCAGGAAAACCCTACCTTGTATAGGGTTGTACAAGGCTCATAAAAGGATCAGCCAACTCCCAAAGGTTTGATCGATGACACCGTACCTGCGTCCTGCGACGCCAAATGATGCTGATAGCATCGCTAAATTAGCCATTGAAGCTGGCGAAGGCTTGCCAGCTTCGATCTGGAAAGGCATGGCGCGGTCTTCGGATACTCCGATGAGTGTAGGTGTTCGTTTGGCAAAAAAGGATCACGGCACATTCTCATGGGCAAATGCAGTTGTGGCAGAGGTAGACGGCGAAATTGCGGGTATGATGATTTCTCACATTACTGCCGAGACGGCTGAACCTTTTTCGGAGGAGACACATCCGACATTGCGTCCCATTCTCAGCTTAGAGAACCAGGCACTTGAGACCCGTTTTATCTCGTTAATAGCGACATTTTCTGATTTTCACGGCCAACGTGTTGCGAAGCACTTGGCCAAGTTTGCCTATGATCATAAAGGCAAGTGTGGTCTTTCAGCAGTAGTAACCGACAATAATGAAGCGGGGCTCAACTTCTATCAGGAGTTAGGGTTCGAATTAACGGCAAACGCGCCGGTTATTTCCACGAACTGGGATACAGATAGTCAGCGTTGGCATCTGTTAACAAAGTCCTGATCTAACCTACAAAATCGCTTGCCAGACACCAATAAGCATTCTAAAGAGCGCCTACTAAATCCCGCAGGCGGGGGCGGTTGCTATTGGGGAGACATCCCAGTGCATCCACCGGTTGGACCAAACGGTCTAATTCCTCGCTGAGGCTTGAAACCGGAAAAGGATACGGACACATGGCTCTTCCTGAGTTCTCCATGCGTCAGCTGCTTGAAGCTGGCGTTCACTTTGGCCACCAGACAGCGCGCTGGAACCCAAAGATGCAAAACTACATTTATGGCAGCCGTAATGGCATCCACATCATGGACCTGACACAAACAGTTCCGATGCTGGACCAAGCGCTTCAGGTCATTCGTGACACAGTTGCAAAAGGCGGCCGCGTACTTTTCGTTGGCACAAAGCGTCAGGCAGCAAAGCCAATCGCTGAAGCTGCTGAAAAGTCTGCACAGTATTACATGAACCACCGCTGGTTGGGTGGCACACTGACAAACTGGCAGACAGTTTCTCAGTCCATCAACCGTCTTCGTTCTATCGAGGAAGCGTCTGCGAATGGTTTCGCTGGCCTGACTAAGAAAGAGCGTTTGGGCATGGAACGTGAGCAGGGCAAACTGCAAGCGTCTCTTGGTGGTATCGCTGAAATGGGCGGTGTTCCTGATTTGTTATTCGTCATTGACGTTAACAAAGAAGACCTGGCCATCGCAGAAGCAAAGAAGCTAGGTATCCCAGTTGTAGCTGTTGTTGATACGAACTGCACACCAGCAGGCGTTGACTACGTTATTCCAGGTAACGACGATGCGGCACGAGCGATCGCATTGTATTGTGATCTGGCTGCACGCGCGGCACTTGACGGCATGTCCGCTCAGCTAGGCGCCGCTGGCGTTGACATGGGCGAAATGGAAGAAGTTGCAGAAGAACTGCCAACTGAAGCCGCTGCTGAAGAAGCTCCAGCTGCAAGCTAACCAGCTTAACCAAATCAAATGATCGGGCAGGGGTATTCCCCGCCCGGCAATTCCCCCAATTCTCTAAGGAGAGATGACATGGCAATCACCGCTGCAATGGTGAAGGAACTGCGCGACAGCACGGGCGCAGGCATGATGGACGCCAAAAAGGCGTTGACTGAAAACGACGGCGACATGGAAGCTGCAGTTGATTGGCTGCGCACCAAAGGTCTAGCTAAAGCTGCTAAGAAATCAGGCCGTACGGCCGCAGAAGGTCTTGTGACCGTGGCTGTTTCTGGTGGCAAGGGTATTGCTGTCGAAGTGAACTCTGAAACTGACTTCGTCGGTAAAAACGCTGACTTCCAAAAGATGGTCGCGGGCATTGGTCAAGTGGCTTTGGGTGTGAACGACATTGACGCGCTAAAAGCAGCTGACATGGGCGGCAAGACTGTCGAACAGACTGTTGTTGATGCTGTTGCTGTCATTGGCGAAAACATGAGCGTTCGTCGTATGGCTGCGTTAGAAGCTGAACAGGTTGTTACCTATGTACACAACGCTGCCGCTACTGACATGGGCAACATTGGTGTGCTTGTCGGCCTCAAAGGCGACAATGAAGCATTTGGCCGTCAGGTCGCAATGCACATTGCCGCGACAAACCCAGCGGCTTTGAACGAAGCTGAGCTGGACGCAGCTGTCGTCGAAAAAGAAAAGCAGGTTCAAATGGACATTGCGCGCGAATCTGGCAAGCCAGAAGCTGTGATCGAAAAGATGATTGTCGGCCGTATGAAAAAGTACATGGCAGAAGTCACTTTGGTGAACCAGTCATTCGTCGTGAACCCAGACTTAACGGTTGCTGCGGCAGCAGCTGAAGCGGGCGTAGAAATCACCGGCTATGTTCGTCTTGAAAAGGGCGAGGGCATCGAAGTTGTCGAAGAAGATTTCGCAGCTGAAGTGGCAAAGATGAGCAGCTAACTCTGCTTAGAAATACTAGATTAGGGGTCCGCATACACGTGCGGGCCCTTTTTCTTTGTCAGGACAAAATCTGGGTCCCAAAAACGAAAAGACACCGCGTCGGGAGAACGCAGTGTCTTAAATGTTTATGCGCATCCATTTGGGATGGGGACTAACGCACCGACACAACCCTCTCAAGAATAAGAAATCTTACGCCTGTTTGGGATCGCGGATCGACTAGCCTAGTAATCTCTAGGGATCCGACCCGCAGTTCCTAGGCCTTAGGCCACCACTCACGGAACTCCTAAAATTTGACACTTTACCTAACGTTAAGAAAGTAAGGTATTCCCTACCTTTCTCAAAATCAGTTTTTGAAAAAATGAAACCTGACGCCTCAAAATGCGTGTCTAAACGTCCAAAATGAACATTTGGTTGTAAAAAGCAGCCTTAAGTACTGCCTGAGCAGTCGTTTCGACGTCCAAAGCTTCTCTCGCGAGTCGCAAATGTTTTTCGACTGTCGCTGGCGTCAGTTCCAACAAAACTGCGATATCTTGGGTTGTCTTGCCGTCTCCAACCCATTGCAGCACTTCGCGTTGACGTTTTGTCATTGGTCGCGCGCCAGAGTAGGGAAGCGTATGTAATTTAAGGTGCATGATGTTGTTCACAGCGATCAGCTCTTCGCCATGCTGTGCCCAAGTTTCATCAACATCGTCCTGATTTCGATCGTTCGAGGCGGTTAAGGCAATTGCACCTTTGGTTCGATGCGAAATGGATCGAAAACTAATTGTGTACCCAGCAGTAACATCCATCGACCGATTAAACTCGACTACGCGCTTTTCATTCTCTGTAAGCAAATTTGCTGCCGCAAGATCACCCATCCAGCGCCAACTGCACGCACCGTCGTTCTCAAGGGCCCAGCGGACCGTCGGGCCCTGCTGATAGTGCCCATCGGCCATAAATGTGTCCATGTAATCACGCGAATGGCTTGACAAAAGCACCATATCTTCGGGGTCACCGAGTGATGTTCGCGTACGATATCTTGTATATCCATACAACAACCGATCAAACCCGTAGCGCGACATTCGATCAGTATGGAGTGCCCAAAGTTCTTCGTCGGAGCTAACATTTGTTAGACGATTTAAGTACTCTACAAGATCACTCATTTGTACCCATTCAGGTGTTTGACCATGGCGGTCATTGCAAGGGGATATCCGTCAGGACCGAAGCCACAGATTTGACCGACCACAACGGGTGCCAAAAATGATTTATGGCGCACGCTTTCTCGCGCATGGACGTTCGAAAGATGCAGCTCAATCGTAGGTATCTCAATTGATGCTACGGCATCAGCCAAGGCGAGTGATGTATGAGTGTATGCCCCAGCATTAAATATGATGCCTGCGTGCACACCTTTGGCGGCATGCAAAATGTCGATCAACTGACCTTCATGATTTGATTGTTCGAAAGTAACAGTTGCACCAACCGAATCCGAATGGGCGCGGCAAGCCTTTTCAATATCAGACAGCGAAGTAGAGCCGTAAATTTCAGGCTGCCTCGTCCCAAGCAAGTTCAGGTTTGGGCCATTAAGGATCAATAAAGAAATAGTCATAGGAAATGAGTAGCAATTGTTAAAATTCTTGCAAGATAAATGCCGCGGTTGTTTTTACTTTGGCATTTTGTGCGTTGTTTATGCGTCTATTCATGCAAACAAGTGAGATGTAGAAATGGGCTTCAGAAAAGGCAACCAGTCGGATTACCCTAAATGCGAGACCTCTGTTCAGCTGATGATAACACCTGTTTTGGCGGTTCCGCGAAGTAGACCAATGCTGACATACAGCTTCGCCTGCTGATGAAAGCCCATGCCAGAGCTCCCTGATGGCATGGGCAATACCTAAGACGAGTATTTCATGTACCAATCGCAGAATTGTTTACAGTGCCGTTCGTCGCGGGCGAAGGGTCCTGGTCGATAATGCGTCGACCGTGCGCCTGATGTCATAGACAGGCACAATCCAACATCTTCGGCATTTGTAACTTTCCACACATCCGTCAGGTGCGCGACATCATAGTCTTCGCCCTCAACTGCGTCGTCACGTACGATCCAACTGGAATAGAGTGCGCATTTCGCTGACCCCAGCGGCAAGACCCAATTCGTTGCAATGTGATCTGACGTGAAATGGATCCAGGCATTTGGATTGAACCACAAAGACAATGTACTTGGATCATAATCTTGGAACGGGCCAATTAGTTTTTTGGACGCCGGTGCACCATCAAACGTGATCGATTTGTAGTTTTCATACATTGGGTATCGAGCTATCCGCACACTATCATTCTGCGTAAAAGCATTTTCCTTCCACGCAAGGCCCAACGCGTTCCATCGCTCGACTGCGCGATCGAACAGTGCCTTGTAGGCGGGCGTTTCAGTACCGTTAAAGCTGGAGGGATCAAAGAGTTGCGTCAAACCTTTGTGGTTGTTGGTGCAATGGCAACATTCACGGTTGTTAATCATGACCATTAACCAACTTGCATCAATAATTTCGCGGTGGTGATGTGCTAGTTTAAAGCCACCCTTTTCGAACCCGAACGGGTTCGTATAGGGCGCGATGATTTTGGCGATTTCGTCCATGTCGCTTTGTTCGGGGTTAGTGCAAAGGCAGGCAAAAATCATGCCTGAGACCTCGACCACAGGAATTTGCTGTAAGCCGCGAGCCGTACCTTCGGCTGATGCTGGAAAGTCCTCTCCAGATCCGGGCGCATTGCGAAGGGTGCCGTCGTTCAAGTTGTAGGCCCACTGGTGGTTTGGGCAAATGATGCTCGCCGGACATTTCCCCGTATCTTGTTTCAATAGGCGCGCGCTTTGATGCTGGCACCTGTTTACCATACAGCGGATTACGCCATCTGTGCCGTGCAACAGGAAATACTGGTCATCAAAAAGCTGGAAATTAAAATAGTTCCGAGGTTCGGGCACATCTCCGCGGGTCCCAACAAAGAACCACTTTTGATTAAGAACACGCCGCGCGCGTGCATCATCAAAAATCACATCTTGCGGAAAACCAAAACCGGATCTGTACTGGTCCATCATTTGTGTCCTGCTACTTTTGTTCTGAGGGGAATTTCTAAGAGCGCGACTGTGGGGCGTCTTGTTTAAATGCGACCTGAGCGCACTTGATCTTGCCCGACCTTAGAACTGACCCGCCTTCCGTCTGCAAAATATTAAATAGACTAAATTCAAATCCTGCCCTTAGGATTTTGAGTTTTCAATAGTCACAAACTTTCCTATGGTTCTTTCACCTCAGCAATAAAGGCATTGTGCGCTGCTGCTCGGGTGAGCGGAGCTTCCGCCCTTGATGAGGACCAATGGTCCTCTGCACGCAAAAGGCTCTTCTCATATGATGTTGATCCGCGAGGATCAGAACAAGGAGCTTAACGATGCTGCACAATGACAAACTCGAAGAATGGGATCGAGAGAATTTCTTTCACCCTTCAACTCACCTTGCGGAATTCGCTCGCGGGAATATCGCGCAGCGCGTGATAACGGGCGGCTCGGGCTGTCACATTCAGGATAGGGACGGCAATCGGATGCTTGATGCATTTGCCGGGCTCTATTGTGTGAACGTCGGGTATGGCCGACCTGAAATCGCTGAGGCGATCGCGGATCAAGCAAAGGAGTTGGCCTATTACCATTCGTACGTCGGACATGGGACCGAGGCGTCAATTACACTTGCAAAAATGGTGCTAGATCGCGCTCCCGACCATATGTCAAAGGTATATTTCGGATTGTCGGGATCAGATGCGAATGAAACCAACATCAAACTTATTTGGTATTACAACAACATCCTAGGTCGGCCAGAAAAGAAGAAGATAATCTCACGGTGGCGCGGATATCACGGCTCTGGTCTCATGACTGGTTCGCTTACGGGTCTAGAGCTATTTCATAAAAAGTTCGATCTGCCACTGGCACAGGTGATGCATACGACCGCGCCAGATTATTTTCGCCGTGTAGATCTCGCGCAATCAGAGACCGAATTTGTTGCCCAATGTGTAGCAGACCTAGAAGCGTTGATCGACCGGGAGGGAGCGGACACCATTGCTGCCTTTATCGGCGAACCTGTGCTTGGGACAGGTGGCATAGTCCCGCCACCCGCGGGCTATTGGCAGGCTATTCAAGAGGTTCTGACGCGACATGACATCTTGTTGGTTGCAGATGAAGTTGTCACAGCGTTTGGCCGTTTGGGAACTATGTTTGGTTCAGATCATTATGGAATGAAGCCTGATCTAATCACAATCGCCAAGGGTTTGACCTCGGCCTATGCGCCTTTGTCCGGCTCGATCGTTTCGGAAAGGATGTGGAGTGTATTAGAGCAGGGGACCGATGAAAACGGACCCATTGGCCATGGCTGGACCTATTCTGCACACCCAATAGGGGCCGCCGCGGGGGTCGCTAATTTGCAATTGATCGACACACTTGGGTTGGTAGAAAACGCCGGCTCAGTCGGTTCAAAATTGAACACGAAAATGCGCGATGCGTTAACAAATCATCCGCACGTGGGGGATGTGCGCGGGGCTGGAATGTTATGCGCGGTCGAGTTTGTAAAGGATAAGACTGACCGCGCATTTTATGACCCTGCCGACAAAATTGGACCGCAGATCGCGGCGAAGCTTTTGGAAAACGACAGCATTATTGCGCGGGCGATGCCGCAAGGTGATATCCTCGGGTTCGCCCCGCCGTTTTGCCTAACCTCGGACGAGGTCGACGAAATCGTTCTAGCAACGGCGAGTGCCGTATGGGAGGTCCTGGGATGACAAATGCACCATTTACGAAGCACGAATATGGCCGTCGTCTCGGATTGACCCGTGCCGCGATGGAGACCGCTGGGCTCGATGTGATTTTCATCACGGACCCATCCAATCAAGCATGGTTGACCGGCTATGACGGGTGGTCGTTTTACGTCCATCAAGGCGTCATCGTCACGCAAACCGGAGAGCCGATCTGGTGGGGTCGGCACATGGATATGCTTGGGGGGAGGCGCACTTGTTGGATGGAACACTCCAACATCCTTGGCTATGGTGATCAATACGTTCAATCGACCCAAATCCACCCAATGGAAGATCTGGCTCAGGTGCTCAAAGATCATAGGCTGGAGAAGGCCAATATCGGCGTCGAGATGGAGAACTATTATTATACAGCTAAGGCCCACGAAGTTCTTAAAACGGAGCTTCCCAATGCGCGACTGACTGATGCGACGGCGCTTGTAAATTGGCAACGGCTTGTGAAGTCAGATGCAGAGATTAATTTTATTCGCAAGGCGGCACGTATTTCTGAGCACGTGATTCAAGTCGCCCTCGACCGGGCCGCGCCGGGTGTCCGCAAAAACGATCTTGTGGCTGACATCATGCATGCCGGCATCACCGGTGTAGAAGACGATTGGGGTGACTACCCAGCCATTGTACCACTGACACCTTCTGGCCTCGATGCAACAGCCGCGCATTTAACGTGGAACGGTGACGCTATGCGCGCGGGCGAGGCAACGTTTTTTGAGCTCTCGGGCTGCTATCGCCGCTACCATGCACCACTCTGCCGCACGATTTATCTAGGGACGCCACCTGATGAGATGAAACGTGCTGAGGAGGCGCAACTTGAAGGGATTGCTGCGGGATTGGAGGCCGCGCGCGCGGGTAATCACACATGCGACATTGCCAATGCCTTTATGGCTGTCATGACAAAGCACGGCATAGAACGATCTGGGCGGATGGGGTACCCAATTGGCCTGAGCTATCCGCCAGATTGGGGCGAACGTACCGCCTCCATTCGCGCTGAGGACCAGACGGTCTTGGAACCTGGCATGGTGTTTCACTTCATGCCTGCCCTTTGGATGGACTCTTGGGGTTTAGAAACGACTGAGACGATTTTGATCACCGAAAATGGGCCTGCTGATCCGTTGTGTAATATTGAGCGCAAGCTCTTTGAGAAGAATTAGGACGATGCTTGAAAGAACCATTGAAATCCTTGGTGATCTAATCGAATTCCCAACGGTTTCGGCAGATAGCAACCTTGCGATGATTGATTATCTAGCATCGAACTTCGAAGACTGCGGAGCGCAAGTCCACCTCTTGCGCGATCCCAGTGGTACGAAAGCGAACCTTTTCGCGACAATTGGACCCCAAAAAGACGGAGGAATTGTGCTGTCGGGCCACAGCGATGTTGTGCCGGTAGCAGATCAGAACTGGTCAAGTGATCCGTTTCGGATGTGCAGGCGAAATGACCGTCTTTATGGTCGTGGTAGTTGCGATATGAAGGGCTTTATAGCTGCGGCAACGGCAATGGCCCCGACCTTCGAACTAGCTGTACGGGATCGGCCATTGCATTTTGCCTTTACCTACGACGAAGAGGTCGGATGTATCGGTGCGGGTCATCTTGCAGAGTCACTTGGCGAACTCGGGATCAATCCGAGCGTCGCAATCATCGGCGAGCCGACTGAAATGCGGATCATTGAAGGACATAAAGGGTGTTACGAATACACGACGAGGTTCCAGGGGCTTGAAGGTCACGGATCAGCGCCTGATCTTGGAGTAAACGCGGTCGAATACGCGTCGCGCTACGTCTCATTACTATTGAATATTAAGGACCAACTGCGCTCGATGGCACCAGTGGAGAGCCGGTTTGAACCTCCTTGGACTACGATTAATGTCGGGGCCTTACATGGAGGAACGGCCCACAATGTAATAGCCTCCAAAGCGCAGGTTGATTGGGAAATGCGTCCAGTTCAACAGAGCGACGCCGACTTCGTAAAATCGAGTCTCCAGGACTATTGCTGCGATATTTTGCTACCAAAGATGCAAGCCATCTTTCCCGATGCATCTATTCAAACCGAGGTGGTTGGCGAAGTTGAGGGGTTGATCCCAGTATTGGAGAATGAGGCCCGCCAAATCGTGGCCGCTCTGACTGGACAAAATGATGCGGGAGTCGTGCCATTTGGGACAGAAGCGGGGGTCTTTCAAAATCTTGGAATGGACGTTGTGGTCTGCGGTCCGGGTTCGATCGAACAAGCACATAAAGCAGATGAATATGTTGCTGTCGATCAGTTGGAACAATGCCTTGCCATGCTTTCAAAGCTCGCCACGAATTTAGACACTCCAGTTAGTTGAGTTGCTGTCCATTTGCGGCGACCTCATTCTGCATCAGTAGAAGGCCTGTTTATGCAAACTGGTGTTGGGGAAGGGGTGGATGGTCCCCGAAATTGGCGGCCCAATACAGGGTCGCTGTTATTTGCAGATGTTCGAAATCCATTGCTCGAACATTCGTCGGCAAGTCATCGAACAAAAGCCATGATCTTTTGCGATTTCCTCCTAATCGTGCAGCCAAATAGGCAGTTGGATATTAATAAATCCAAGCCGCCGTTTAGATCGTTGTTCATGCAGGTCGGTGCGAGGCGCGCTTTAAGTTGCAATTTGCGACTGCGCACCTTTGGTTGCATAATTGCCAACGCTGTTTCCGAGTGTTCCCACCACAATGTAACTGCATATTCAAATAACTCATAATCAGTATTATGTGCTATATTGTTGCTTGAAAATATACGCAACTCCGGTATGGGATCAAAAAAGTACCCGTTTTTGCAAATTCCAAAAATGATTTACCTCTATCAAGCCTTTGTAGACATTGCTTAAAATCAACATGCTACATTTCGGCGCATTGATGTGATTGGCGTGCTGCACCATATGCATCCACATAAACAAAACTAAGGTTTGGTACCCATTATCAAGCCGATCAGACGCATTTTGGAGAACGACGATGCTCACACTCAACAGACGTAAAATGATCGCGGCCACGACAGCAGCGATCGCAGCTGGACCGGCGTTTGGTCAAGCAGCTCACACTGTTGAAATGTTAAACCAAGATCCAGACAATCCACGTTTGCGAATGGTTTTTACGCCGCGCGTAATGGTCATTCAACCCGGTGACACGGTCAAATTCTTGGCGACAGATCGCGGACATAACAGTGAATCGATCGAAGGAATGATTCCAGCGGGCACTGAGGGCTGGAACGGAAAAATCGGCGAAGAAATAGAGATCACGCTCACAACACCAGGTTTCTATGGCTACATGTGCAAACCGCATCAAACTGTGGGCATGGTCGCTGCAATAATTGTTGCGGGCGACGGTGCATTAGCGAATCTTGAAGACGCCAAAACAGTCCGTCAACGGGGTCGCGCTAAGCAGGTTTGGGAAGAAATTTACGAAGAGATATCATCTCTAGATATCTGATTTTAAGACATAATCGTGAAAGTAGGTTCTATCAGACGAGTACTAATAGAGCTTACTTAAGCCGCGCTATGACACCCTCAAAATGTTGATAAAGTTCGCAATCAATTGCAACGCAGTCATTCCAAGGTTACTCAGAATACAGATAACCCAAGAAGGACTGCGGAATGAGCAAATGTGATATCGGACTAATCGGTTTAGGAACGATGGGATCGGCTCTTTCACTCAATATCGCGGAAAATGGATTTGATATTGCGGTCTGGAACCGGGAACAAAACGCTACGCTGGCATTCAAGGAAGAAGCCGGAGATCTTAGCGCAAGAATTACAACCACTGAAACGCACGAAGAACTAATTGCTGCGCTCAAGAGCCCCCGCGCGATCATTTTGATGATCCCATCTGGTGCACCCGTAGACGAGCAAATGGCCATTCTCCGCCCCCTGCTCGACCCAGAGGATATGATTATTGATGCAGGAAACGCAGATTTCCATCTGACGCAAAAGCGCGCAAATCAATATGACGGTGCGCCATTCATTGGTATCGGTGTATCTGGCGGTGAAGATGGTGCACGCCATGGTCCGTCGATTATGGGTGGCGGTCCCAAGGCATCTTGGGATGTCGTTGCGCCGATCCTAGAGGCGATCAGCGCCAAATTTGAGGGTCAACCTTGCGCCACTTGGATGGGCCCAGATGGTGCGGGACATTTTGTCAAAGCTGTCCATAACGGTATTGAATACGCAGACATGCAGATGATCGCCGAGGTCTATGGCATTATGCGCGACGGAATGGGCATGAGCGCATCTGAAATCGGTGATCAATTGGCCAAATGGAACCAAGGTCCGCTTAAATCTTATCTTACAGAGATTTCCGGCGAAGTAGCGCGCGCGATCGATCCGAAGACTGATGGTGCTATGTTGGACGCGATTGTCGACAAAGCAGGTCAAAAAGGCACGGGTCGCTGGACTGCGATTGAGGCACAACACTTGGCTGCCCCCGTACCAGTAATCGAGGCTGCGGTTGCTGCGCGAAATATGTCAGCACGCAAGGAAACACGCCTCGCAGGAGAAGCGTTGTTCGGCGCAGCGCCTAAAAGGCTAGCCAAAAGTGAGTTGGACCTTGAGACCTTGGAACAAGCGCTCATTGCCGGAAAAATTCTATGTTATGCGCAAGGGTTTATGATGCTCTTGGCGGCATCTGACGAATTCAACTGGTCATTGCCTTTACCTGCAATCGCTGAGGTTTGGCGCGAAGGTTGCATCATTAGGTCTGCGATGCTGGACGACATGTCTGATGCGCTGACCGAGGATCCGGGGCGCAATTTGATGTTCGCCCCCTATTTTGCGGATCTGCTGAAAAAGAACCATGATGCTTTACGTCAGGTAGTCGCAAAAGCGGCGCTAAATGGCCTTCCATCACCTGCTCTCTCGTCTGGTCTGGCGTATTTTGATACGATGCGCACTGGGCGAGGAACTGCCAATATGATCCAGGGGCAACGAGACTATTTCGGACGGCATAGCTTTGTGCATATTGATGGCAGCGAAGGCCAACACGGACCTTGGGCAGAGTAGAGAATTTTCATCGTTCGTTGAGATTGATTGTTCATTTCACCAACTAGGGGAAACACATGACGAAGATGATTTTTCGACTATTTACACATGGTATCGCGCTTGCGATTGGATTTGGCTTGGGCGTCTACTTTTTGCCGATCCTGACCGCGCCGGATAGCCCCGACGCTGCGATGCTCGAGGACAAAGCGGCTGGAGCCATGTTCTCGGCGGAACTAACACGTAATTTGCTTGGTAGCGATTTTTTACATTGGGGCGAAGGTCGTTTTGATCTGACGTCAACACAAATCATTCACACCGGTGCGTTGGCGCCAGGCCCAGACTACATAGCCTATTTGACGACAGAATTCGTTGAAGATGAAGCTCAATTCGAAGCAATCAAAGCCTCAGCGATTCAAGTTGGATCGATCAAAACATTTGGTGGTTTTATTCTAGACATACCAGCTGAGATCGATGTGAACGACTATACAACTGTAGTCGTTTGGTGCGAAAGTTTTGGTAAATTCATCACGGCCGGCCAGTACAAGTAGACTACCCTAAAGCGTACCCTGCCCCGCGCACAGTTCTAATCGGATCTGCGCCGCCTGCACCGACGAGTGCTTTGCGTAAACGGCCAACATGGACATCAACGGTGCGCGTATCGACGTATATATCGCGACCCCAAACCCGATCCAACAACTGATCCCGCGACCACACGCGCCCCGGTTTTTCCATGAATGTCGAGAGCAACCGAAACTCGGTCGGACCCAATTTCAACGGCGTATCCGCACGCGTCACGTGATGGGTCTCGCTGTCCAGAGAAATATCCTCATAGGTCAGAACCTGCCCAACGGTTGATGGGCGCACGCGGCGCAATTGCGTGCGCACACGCGCCATCAATTCACTGACCGAATAGGGTTTGACCACATAGTCATCCGCGCCTGTCTCTAACCCACGCACCTTGTCGACCTCTTCAGATCGTGCCGACAACATGATAACAGGAATAGACCGCGTATCTGGGTTCACCTTCAACCGACGACACACCTCGATCCCGGACAACAGAGGCATCATCCAATCCAATACGATCACATCGGGGGGATCTTCCGCCACCATCAGCAGCCCGTCCTCACCGTTCTCGGCGCGACTGACGCGGCACCCTTCAGCTTCGATGTTATAGGCAAGAACTTCGCGCTGTGCGGGCTCATCTTCGACAACCAGAACATGCGGCTGTGGCAGTGCCATGGGCTTATCCTACTTCGCTCACAAAGGCCGTTTTGTCTGATTTTGGCCGCGCTTCATCGGGCATTTCCCCGGTGACCAGATAAATCACCTGCTCTGCCATATTGGTGGTTAAATCACCCATGCGTTCGATGTTCTTCGCCATGAAATGCAGATGCATACAGCCCGTGATATGACGCGGATCTTCCATCATAAACGTCAGGAACTCGCGGAACATCGCGTTGTACATCTGATCGACCTCTTGGTCGCGCTGACGCACATCCTCTGCCAACTCAGCATCCCCGCGGATATAGGAATCCAACGTATCCTTCAGCATCCCCTGCACTTCGCGCGCCATCCGACGCAACGCGGGGGCCGTGCCCTCAACATGTGGCATTTCAGACAAAGCCGATGTGCGTTTTGCGATGTTCTTGGAATAATCGCCAATACGCTCAAGACTAGCCGTTAGCCGCAACGCACTTAGAATAGAGCGCAAATCCTTAGACACCGGCGCGCGCAGCGCAATAATACGCGCGGCCACATCGTTGATTTCTAGCTCTAGTGCATCAATGACTTTGTCGCCCGCGCGCACTTGTTCTGCAAGTTCCAGATCGCGGTTTTCGAGCGCTTTTGCTGCGTTCAAAATCGCCTCTTCGACAAGGCCGCCCATCTTCATAATCAGGGTCATCAACCCTTCAAGGTCGCGGTCATAAGCGGATGAAATATGCTCGTTCATATCAATATGTCCTTACCCGATCCGGCCCGAGATATAGCTCTCGGTGCGTTCGTCTTCTGGGTTGGTGAAAATCTTGTCGGTGTCGTCATACTCCACCAAATTCCCAAGGTGGAAAAACGCAGTCTTTTGGCTGACACGCGCCGCCTGTTGCATCGAGTGTGTGACAATCACAACCGAATAGTTCTGACGCAACTCATCAATCAATTCTTCGACCTGCGCGGTTGCGATTGGATCAAGCGCGGAACAAGGCTCATCCATTAACAACACTTGCGGTTCTGTGGCCACAGCGCGGGCAATACACAATCGCTGCTGTTGGCCCCCTGACAGACCTGTTCCCGGCGCGTCTAGCCGGTCTTTGACTTCGTCCCAGATCGCGCCCCGGCGCAAAGCCTTTTCAACGATCTCGTCCAGCTCTGCTTTGTTACGCGACAGCCCGTGAATACGCGGACCATAGGCAACGTTGTCATAAATCGACTTTGGAAACGGATTTGGTTTTTGAAACACCATACCGACCTTAGCACGCAGCTGCACAGGATCGACGCGCTTGTCATAAATGTCCTCGCCATCGATTTTGATGTCGCCAAGAACACGGCAAATATCGATGGTATCGTTCATCCGGTTCAAACATCGCAAGAACGTCGATTTACCACAGCCCGACGGGCCGATAAACGCTGTCACGGTCTTGTCTTGAATCTCGACATTCACGTCTTTGATCGCGTGGTTGTCCCCGTAATAGACCTGCACATCTTTGGCGCTGATCTTGATGTCGTTTTCTGTGGTCATGTGACGATCCATATAGGCTAAATCTTCCATCTCTTAGGCTCTCCTACCACCGGCGTTCAAATCGACGGCGCAGGATGATCGCAATGATGTTCATCGTTAAAAGGAACACGAGCAAAACGATAATACCGCCCCAAGCACGTTCATAATACGCAGGATCCGCGCGTTTTGCCCATTCGTAGATTTGCGCAGGCATCGCAGAGTTCGGATCCAAGAACCCAGAGGCCACGCCCTCGGGGTAGTTGGTCGCGATGTAGCCAACCATACCGATCAACAGCAACGGCGCTGTTTCACCCAACGCTTGGGCCAACCCAATGATGGTCCCTGTCAGGATACCGGGCATCGCCAAGGGCAACACATGGTGGAACACAGATTGCATCTTTGATGCCCCTACCCCCAAAGCCGCATCGCGGATCGATGGTGGCACAGATTTCAGCGACGCGCGTGTCGAAATTACAATTGTTGGCAGCGTCATCAACGTCAGCGTGAGACCACCCACAATCGGGGCCGATTGCGGCAAATGCGCAAACTGAATGAACACCGCCAAACCAAGGATACCGAACACAATCGATGGGACAGCAGCAAGGTTTGAGATGTTAACCTCAATCAAATCAGTAAAACGGTTTTGTGGCGCAAATTCCTCTAGGTAGATCGACGCAGCTACACCAATCGGCAGTGCGAAAATCAACACGACGATCATCATAAAGAACGACCCAATCATCGACACGCCGATCCCGGCGCTTTCTGGACGTTTCTCAGAGGCATCAGCACCCGTGATAAAGGCCCAGTTGAAAGTCCGCTCTACCGATCCAGCCGCAACCAGTTCATCGATTAGATCTAGGTGCTCTGGCGACAGGTTCTTGTCGCGCGCCAGATCTTTGCGTGTGACACGTCCCTTTAGATATCCATCGACGCGCGATGACGCCAACAGACGAAACTCAACCGTGTCCCCAATCCGATCCGTATTCGCCACAACGAAATCGCGGATCTGTGCAGCGGCCGAGTCTGATAGAATTTTCAACAGCGCCTTGTCGGATAGCTCTGTCTCGATCCCTTCGACAGCCTCGACCAACGCGCCCTGGATCAACGGCTTATAGCCAAAGGTCGACACCTTTTTGATCTTGTCCAGATCCCGCTCGCCCGTCTTGTCCAGCTTTTCTTCTAACAGCTCAACATCAACTGTCACGAAGGTCTGCGTGAACGCTGGCGTCCCGTTTTGAACAATCGCCCATAGCAATGCGACAAGAAAAAACAAACCAATACAGATCGCCCCAATGCCAAAGGCCTTAAAACGGGTTTCTGCTGCGTTGCGCTTTTTCGTGCGCGCATCCACTGCCAACAGGGATTTGAACGGCTTTTGTGATGTTGCGTCGCTCATTCATACTGCTCCCGATATTTGCGCACGATATAAAGCGCAAAGACATTCAGCCCCAAAGTGATGACAAACAGGCTGATCCCCAGGGCAAAGGCAACAAGCGCCTCTGGCGAGGCAAAATCACTGTCACCGGTCAATTGGCTCACGATCTTGGCCGTCACCGTTGTCATCGCTTCAAACGGGTTCATCGACAGGCGCGCTGCAGCCCCTGCCCCCAACACCACGATCATGGTCTCCCCAATCGCACGTGACGCCGCCAATAGGATCGCCCCCACAATACCCGGCAAGGCCGCTGGCAAAATGACCTCCCGCACGGTTTCCGAATGCGTCGCGCCAAGGCCAAGCGACCCATCGCGCATTGATTGGGGCACCGCGTTGATGATGTCGTCCGACAATGAGCTAACGAAAGGGATCAACATGATCCCCATCACCAAGCCCGCGGTCATCACCGCCGTACCACCCGACATCCATTCCACGCCCAACGCCCCATCGCGCCCGAACACATCGACCAGCAACGGCCCAACGGTCAGCAAGGCAAACAACCCGTAAACAATCGTGGGAATACCGGCGAGAACTTCCAACAACGGCTTGGCAATCGCGCGCACCGGGCGGGACGCATATTCCGACAAATAGATCGCCGCAAACAATCCAATCGGCACCGCAACGATCAGCGCGATGAAAGAAATATAAAGCGTTCCCCACAACAGAGGCAAAACACCCAATTCAGACCCGCCGCCACGACCGGAGAAACTTGGGCTCCAATTCGTTCCGAAAAAGAAATCGCGCGCCTCATAAAGGCGGAAAAACTCAACAGTGTTAAAGATCAGCGACAGCACAATCCCCACTGTGGTCAAAATCGCGATCGAGGCCGCACCAATCAGCATAAACAACACACCGCGCTCGACCACATTGCGTGCGCGGAAATCTTTGTTGGTCGCGCGCAAAGACAGGGCCAGCCCGATCAGCGCCACAGAGACAACCGCAATCGTCTTTAAGACGCCGCCCATCTGCGCCATCGAGCGATACGCTTTTGCTGCCGCAAGCGTGTCAGGGCGCACGTCTGATCCAAGGATAACACCGACATTGGCCAGCAATCCACGGATATCATCAACCTCAGCATCCATGACGTCGATAAGCGCGTTGCTAAACGTCCCGTCGTCGACCATCGCCGTTAAACCGCCCGAGACCCGGCGCACATCCGCAAGGATCAAATCCAAAGAGGCCCCCTCTTCTGACGCGGACGCCTGTACCAAATCTGAAACTGTGGCGTTGATCACCATCGGTTGCGCAATCAGCCAAACGACAAGAACCCCAAATGCGGGGATTATGGCCGATAGACCGACATTGTATCCATAGAATGAGGGCAAAGAATGCAGGTTACGGCTGTTGCCATCCGCTGATGCCATGGCGCGGCGACGGCCCAAGATGAACCCCAACGCCCCAAGTCCCAAAACAATCAGGATCAATATCGAATTTGGCATCCAAGCCCCCAGCAAGTTGCGCCGCGATACCGGTCATTTTCAATACCGGCACACTGTAAAATAGGCAGCCCGCGCAAACGGACTGCCCAAGGGTCGATTACATATCGCCCATATTCTGTTCTTCAGACACCATCATCTGAGTTTCTTCAAGTGCCGGATCAGCCACCAAACCATATTCAGCCAATGGACCATCTGGGCCTGCGATCTCATCCAAAACAAAGAACTCAGCAAAATCTTTCAGGCCCGGAATAACACCGATGTGCGCCGCTTTGATGTAGAAATACAGCGGACGTGACACAGGGTATTCCCCGGTCGAGATGCTTTCGGTTGTTGGCTCAACACCTGACATTGTCGCAACCTTCAGCGCGTCGGTGTTGTTTTCATAGAACGCCAGCCCAAAAACACCAATTGCGTTTGTGTTGGCATCAATGCGCGCCAACGTTTCTGTGTAGTCCCCATCGATGTCGACCGAGCGACCGTCTGTACGCACAGCCAAACATGCGTCTTCTGCGTCATCCTCGGAGATGCCCGCTGCGATCATTGCGTCATGTGCGCCTGTGGCCTCACAACCTGCTGCAATCACCTTTTCTTCGAACACTTCGCGTGTGCCGTGCTTGGTGCCCGGGATAAAGGCCAAGATCTCTGCATCTGGCAGATCCGCGTTAAAGTCGGACCATTTTGTGTAGGGGTTGTCGACCAATGCGCCATCAACCAACACCTGTGGTGCCAGCGCGTTGAAAATATCCGCAGGCTCAAACGCGGTATAGGCTGGGCCATCAATCTGGGATGCGAATACGATGCCGTCATAACCGATGCGCACTTCGATGATGTCAGTGACGCCAGCGTCTGCACAGGCTTTGATTTCTTTTTCGCGGATCGCGCGGGATGCGTTTGCGATGTCGATTGTGTTCTCGCCAACACCTTCGCAGAACCGCTTTAGGCCAGAAGAGGACCCGCCGGATTCAACAACCGGTGTTGGATAGTCAAAGTTTTCGCCGAAAGCTTCTGCCACGATAGAAGCGTATGGGAGGACCGTGGAAGAGCCGGCAACTTGGACATTGTCACGCGCGGCAGCAGCAGTAGAGGTAACGGCAAGGATCGCCAAGCCAGATGCAGATACTTTCAAGAACGACATTTCAAACTCCTGTTTGTCATCTTTGGCCCATTCATCGATGAGTGAGCAGCTAGGTGAAGCAATGGTCTGCGTTCCCAAAGCTTCTGTGACAGTTATGTAAAAGTTTTATGACAAACGCCGGGGCGCGCTGTTTTTTAGGCGGTCGCAATCGGTAAAATGACGGAAAACGTCGTGCCCTCGCCGGGCGCACTCTCGATCATCAATCGTCCGCGGTGCCGATTGATGATGTGTTTCACAATCGCCAAACCCAGTCCTGTGCCCCCAACGGCGCGGGATCGATGTGAATCAACCCTGTAAAATCGTTCCGTCAAACGTGGCAAATGATGCTCTTCGATCCCCGCTCCATCATCTTGAACACTCAAACGAATGGTCGGCAATCGCAGTGTTGGATCGTGCTCAGGCCCCGATATGCTTACGTTGATGTTGCCTTCCGGCTTGCCGTATTTCGCCGCGTTTTCCAGCAGATTACTCACGACTTGACGCAACTGACTGGCATCGCCCAAAACAACCGCGCCGTCGCTTTGATCATCCACATCAACCGTCACACCGGATTTCGTCAAAACAGGATCTAGATTGGCAAGTGTCAGCGTCAAAACCTCTGACAGCTCAACGCTGTCCTTTGGTCGCACGCGCCCTTCGGCTTCAACTCGGCTTAAAGACAACAAATCATCCACCAGTCGCGTCATACGACTGGCCTCGTGCTCCATGATGGTCAAAAAGCGATCTTGTGCCACAGGGTCCGATTTCGCGACCCCACGCAACGTTTCAATAAACCCCATCAGCGCAGTCAGGGGTGTGCGCAACTCATGGCTGACATTGGCCACAAAATCGCGGCGCAGCTGCCCCACATCCTCATGCGCGGTTTGGTCGACAAAGGACACAACCGTCCCCAGCGGACTTGGACGGATCACCACTTGATAAATCGTGTCGCGACCTGCCTCGCGGTCTAAATACCGCCCGCTTTGCGCCTCACCCGTGGCCAAGACCGCCGCGACTTTGTCTAGCAAATTGGGCTGGCGCAGCGCCGCGATATAGGATCGCCCCCGCATGTGGTCACCAATCAAGCGCACCGCATGTTCATTCATCGCAGATATACGCTCATCCGTATCAATCACCAACACTGGCAACGGCAGCGTTTCGATCAACCCAGATGCGATGTCTTGGTTCATGTCACCGGTCCCTACTGCGTCGCAACCTTCGCGGCATCGGTCAATTCTTGGATCAACAAATCGCAATCCTCGATCCCGACCGACAATCGAAAGAACCCCTCTGATATCCCCATCGCGCCGCGCGCCTCAGGTGTCAGCGCCCGGTGCGAGGACGACGCAGGATGCGACAGCGTTGTCGCCACATCCCCCAATGTCGGCGCAAAAGGAATGTTGTGCGCCGCTTGGGTAAAGGCATTGGCCGCAGCCCGTCCGCCTTCAATCTCAAACGACAGCATGTTTCCAACGCGCCCGCCCAGTACACTTTGGGCGCGGCTATAATCTGGGTGATCCGGGCGGGACGGATGCAATACGCGCAAAACGCCCGGCGTCGCGCTCAGAGCCTCGGCAATCTTGATTGCGGATTGCTCTGCACGCTCATAACGCAGTTCAAAGGATTGCAAACCACGCTCAGCCATCCAGCAATCAAACGGGCTTGGCGTTAAACCCCAGCCTTTGTTCGCGCTCTGGATCTGCGTCATAACATCAGGATCGATGGCCGCCACATAGCCCAGCGTCACATCCGAATGCCCTGCCAGTAGCTTGGTCACCGAATGCAGCACAATATCGGCCCCATGCGCAACAGGCTGGAACCCAATCGGCGTTGTGAACGTGTTATCAACCACCAACAGCGCCCCGACTTCCTTGGCCAGTTCCGCAATCCCCATAATATCAGCAATACGAATGGTCGGGTTCGACACCACCTCGACAAAAATCATCTTGGTGTTTGGCGCAACAGCTGCCCGCATCGACGCGATATCCGTCGGGTCCGCTAAGGTGGTTTCAACACCAAACTTTGGCAATTCCTCATTCATCAAACGCATCGTTTGACCATAGAGTTGACTGCCACCAACAATGTGGTCGCCGCTCTTCAAACATCCCAGAAAAACCGCCGCAATCGCTGACATACCGGATCCGGTAATGATTCCACCATGCACACCCTCAAGCATATCAATCTTTTGCGCGACGATTTCCGCGTTTGGGTGCCCTTCACGTGCATATGTGAACCCGCTGCCATCCGCGTACTGCTGATCCAACGTGTCCGGATCTGGACTAGAATACACAACTGACGCCTGCAATGGCGTGACAACAGGTGATGACAAAGACGTCGGCCAACTGCTACGGCGCACGATAGATTTGGGCGTATCACTCATGTCAGCGGCTTCAAGTCGGCAGCAAACCGCTGCGCGTTCGCCTGATACGACTTGGCCGAGGTGCGCAGCCCCTCAATCGCCTCGTCGCTCAACTCACGCACAACTTTGCCAGGCATTCCCATGACCAACGACCCATCGGGAATAACTTTGCCCTCTGGTATCAATGCCCCTGCCCCGATCAGGCAATTGCGCCCGATCACAGCGCCGTTCAAAACAGTTGCCCCCATACCAATTAATGAATTCTCACCGATGATACAGCCATGCAACATCGCCTTATGCCCAATCGTGCAGCCAGCACCAATCGTCAAAGGGAACCCTATGTCCGTGTGCAATACACAGTTTTCCTGAACATTGCTGCCTGCACCAACGCGTATTTCTTCATTGTCACCGCGCAATGTACTGCCAAACCAGACCGAGGATGAAGCCTCCAAAACAACATCCCCAATGACATGGCAACCGGGGGCAACCCAAGCCGTCTCTTCTATCTTAGGTTCAACATCTCCAAGTGCATACATCATGAGCGTCCCTCAAACTGTTCTTTGAGCTCCAACACCCTACCCATCAAATCAGGCTGTTGTTTCGCGCGTAAACGTTCCGCTGATATGATCGTTTTCAAACTGGCCTCAGTCTCATCAATGTCGTCATTGACCAAAACATAATCATAGACGTCCCAATGGCTGATTTCATCCCAGCTTTTCTGCATGCGGCGTTCAATCACCTCGGCATGGTCTTGACCACGGCTTACCAAACGGCGGTGCAATTCCGTAATGGATGGCGGCAGAATAAAGATCGACAACACATGATCGCGCAAAGACGACTTTGCAATCTGCTGCGCGCCCTGCCAATCAATATCAAACAACACGTCATTGCCTTGATTGATAGCTTCCTCCACAGGGGCCTTGGGCGAGCCGTAGAAATTCTCAAACACCTGAGCATGTTCCAGCATTTCGCTCTGCGCAACTTGCTCTTGAAAAGTGTCGACATCGACAAAGTAATAGTCTTTGCCGTCCTCTTCCCCCGGTCTCGGCGCACGTGTCGTAGATGAAATCGAGAAATTCAATGTCGGATCCCAAGCCCGCAACCGGCCAGCCAAGGTAGATTTACCCGCACCAGAAGGCGAGCTAAGAATGATCAAAAGGCCACGACGGTTCATCGCCTACTCCACGTTCTGAATTTGTTCGCGCATCTGATCGATCACGGCCTTGAGATCTAAACCAATTGCAGTGAGATCTTTGAACTGCGCCTTGGAACAAAGCGTATTGGCTTCTCGGTTGAATTCTTGCGCTAAGAAATCAAGCTTGCGTCCCATCGGTTTCTTGTCAGTAACCATCGCCCGTGCAGCGTCAACATGAGCAGCAAGCCGATCCAATTCCTCAGTGATGTCTTGCTTGACGGCAATTGTTGCTAATTCTTGCTCCAGACGCGCCGGATCAGCTTCTGCGACATCTCCAACGACCCTTTCAAACGCTTCTTTCAAGATCTTTTTTTGATGGTCGCGACGGTTTGCGCCGGTTTCGGTCGCCGCAGCAGTCAACCGGGCAATCTCATCAATTTGCGTTCCCAAAACGTTTTCCAAGGCGCGCCCTTCAGAGCGCCGCATGTCAATAAAATCGTCAAACAAAGGTCCAACATCTGCTACGATCGCTTTCGAAACCGCATCGTTTTCATCCGACACGAGACCCGATACCAAAACGCCGCGATGTTGCAGCACATCCGCAGCAGTCGGCTGTCCCAACGTGACGCCCAAACTAAATGCTCGGTCCTGCACCTGATCTAATGCCGTCAACACGCGATCCAACTGATCTTGATCAACCGAGAAACTTTGCTCAGAGTCGCTGCGCATCAACTTTAGTGAGACGGCCACATTTCCACGCGTTAGCTTTGCTTTGACCGTTGAACGTACCGCCTGTTCAACGCCATCCAAACCATCAGGCAATCGAAGCCGCAGATCCAACCCTCGCGCATTGACGCCGCGCACTTCCCATACCCAACTGACGCTTTCAATACTGCCAGATCGACTGGCGTAAGCTGTCATTGAATGGATCATATTCGGCTCCGGTTTTCGTTCCGCATAAATAGCACCTAAGTGAAAACCGCCAAGATGGGCAAGCCCTAGCCTATGTTCTCTCTCCCAAAAAAGGTGATCACATTAACCTATTAAGATTTTGGTAAGTGAATCGTCCGGAATTTGGTGCAATTTATCGATGTATTGTAAGTAGATCGCTCAGAAAGTGCCCCAATGTTAAAAGACCTGATCCCGGAGACCCGTACAGACTACCACCTAAATGCTGATGCTCGTTTTGCATTAAACCAATTTGAAGCCGCTTGGCGCAAAACAGGACTGGATAGGAATGGTAGTGCGGGCCAAGGCATTGCCTTAGCGCAACCTAATGCATTTATCTTGCAACAAGTCGGACCAGGCGCAGGACGAATTCGTATTGTCGGGAATGATCTGTCGAAACGGATGAATTACGTAGGAACAACTGGGATCTATTTCGAAAGCCTATTCTCGGAACGTTCACGGGAAACCGCACTAGAGCTCATGGATGCTGCCTTTACTTTGCCTTCTATAGTCAGCATCCCGCTCATCGCGCACCGCGGCCCATTACGTCGGCCATTGCGCGCTGAAATGCTGCTATTACCTTTGCTAGATGGGTCGCCCAAGACTAACCATATCATGGGCGCATTGGTTCTGGATCGCCCGATGGACATTAGCAAAATTGAATTCACGATCCTCGTGCGTGCCCCATTTCGATGTGAACCGCTGAACACTTCAGCGCCCAACCGAAGACGACAGTCAAGTGAACTTCGCCTGGTTATCGATAACGACTGTCACATTCACAAAGCACGTGTTTGTAAGTCCATCGCCCACGAAAAAAGGCCCGAGAAAACTCGGGCCTTTCATTCTTGTCTCGCGGCTTTAGCTAGCCTGCGCTGTAGCAAGATTGGTGCGTCGGGCCGAAAGCTCTTCTGATACAAGGAATGCAAGTTCAAGAGATTGGCTGGCGTTTAGACGCGGATCACAAGCTGTATGATAACGGCTCGATAGATCTTCATCGGTCACTGCACGCACACCGCCAGTACACTCCGTAACGTCCGCACCTGTCATTTCAAAGTGAACACCACCAGGTATCGTACCTTCTGCGTTGTGAACACCGAAGAATTCTTTGACTTCACGCAACACGCTATCGAACGGACGTGTTTTATAACCTGTCGTCGACTTGATCGTGTTACCGTGCATTGCGTCGCAGACCCAAGTAACATTAGCGCCTTCTTCCTGAACAGCCTTTACAAGACGTGGAAGATGTTCGCCAACTGATCCTGCTCCAAAACGGTTGATCAGTGTCAAGCGACCCGGTTCGTTATTAGGGTTCAGCGTTTGCATCAGCGCCTTCAAATGACCAGAAGTCATAGATGGACCACACTTCAAACCAATCGGGTTTTGCACACCTTTACAGAATTCAACATGCGCACCGTCAGGCTGACGTGTTCGGTCACCGATCCAAATCATGTGACCAGATCCAGCCAACCAATTACCAGAGGTTGAATCAACACGTGTGAGCGCTTCTTCGTATTCCAACAACAAGGCTTCGTGGCTCGTATAGAACTCTACAGATTGTAGCTCATGCAGCTCTGCGCTGCTAAGGCCTGCTGCCTCCATAAAGTCGAGCGTATCAGAAATACGCTCTGCGACTTCGCGGTACTTGCCGGCCTCGGGTGCACCAGTAAACCCAAGCGTCCAAGCATGGACTTGGCGCACGTCAGCATATCCACCTGTTGAAAACGCGCGCAACAGGTTCAATGTGGCTGCTGCCTGCATATATGCTTGCAACATCCGCTCAGGATCCGGAACGCGTGAAGCAGAGGTAAAATCAAACCCATTGATGATATCGCCGCGGTAGCTCGGCAATTCTGTGCCATCAACAGTTTCAGTCGGCGCCGAGCGTGGCTTTGCCATCTGGCCAGCCATACGGCCAACTTTGATCACAGGAACTTTGGCGCCATATGTCAGCACCATCGCCATCTGCAACATCACTTTGAATGTGTCGCGAATGCCGTCTGCGGAAAATTCAGCAAAGCTTTCGGCGCAGTCGCCGCCTTGTAAAAGAAACGCTTCGCCACGGCTCGCGGCGGCCAAATGTTCGCGCAAACGTCGCGCTTCACCCGCGAATACCAAGGGTGGATAAGACGAAAGACGCGCTTCAACAGCGCTCAAGGCCGCCGCATCCGTATACTCCGGCATCTGGATCCTGGGCTTGTTGCGCCAGTCAGATTTTTGCCAATCAGTCATCGTCTTGCTCCATTTTGAATATCTGACACCGCGTTAGCGGTATCACCCGCCGCTTATAACCGCCTGTTGAACAAGGGCAAATGCCAATTTCACAGAAATGATACTAGATCTCACTAAATCGCTTCGAAAATCACTTGATCGCATCCGAAAAAAGGTGTTCTGGTCGAACAAGACGCCAGCGTAAGGACATGCGCAGATGAGTACCAATCCCCAACGCGTAGAGATCGCAGCCGCCGGTAAACCAAAGCGGTTCGCTTTCGTGCTGCTTGATAACTTTACAATGCTCTGTTTTGCAGCAGCGATTGAAGCCCTACGTATTGCCAACCGAACGTCTGGCAGCGAAATCTATAACTGGCAGATCTTGAGCGAAAACGGCGAAGCTGTGAGTTGTTCAAATGGTTGCATGTTCGGTGTCGATTCAGAACTAAACGAACGTGACCGCGACGATACAATCATGTTGTGTGGTGGTGTTGACATTCAGTCAGTGACAACAAAAAAACTTCTTAACTGGGTGCGCCGAGAAGCGCGACGCGGTGCGACCCTTGCCGGTCTCTGTACTGCGGGTCACTGCTTGGCAAAAGCTGGGCTGCTCGACGGCAAACGCGCTACCATACATTGGGAAAATCAGGATAGTTTTACTGAAGAATTTGAAGAGGTTGAACTTACCAAATCGGTTTTCGTAATCGATGGAAATCGCATTACAACAGCGGGCGGTACAGCTTCGATTGATATGATGCTTAAGATCATTGCCGATGATCACGGTGAAGAGCTAGCAAACGCAGTAGCCGATCAACTGATCTACTCTTCCATTCGGACTGATCAAGATACGCAGCGTCTCTCGATCCCCACCAGGATCGGCGTACGGCATCCAAAGCTAAGCCAAGTCATCCAAATGATGGAGCAAAATATAGAGGAGCCAATTAGCCCTTCTATCCTCGCGAAAGATGTCGGCATGTCGACGCGTCAGCTTGAGCGGCTCTTTCGACGCTATTTGTCACGTAGTCCCAAACGTTATTACATGGAATTACGCCTTCAAAAGGCACGGAACCTTCTGATGCAAACCGATATGACCGTGATCAATGTTGCTTTGGCGTGTGGCTTTGCATCGCCGTCACATTTCTCAAAATGCTATCGATCACACTATAACACAACGCCCTACCGGGAACGCGGCACCATGGCATCGCGCCTGCCAGACTAGGATTTTTCGTAGCCTTTTACGCGTGTTTGAGTGCTGTTCGTGCGGTGATTCCGAACAACTAGCGCGAAAAGTGACGTAACGGAACGCAATGTCCGATCGTGAACAGTTTACACAATTTCCTAATTTTGATGGCGAAATTGGTCGAATGAACATCGCTTTTCAAAGATTTAGCCGTTTTTCCCCGCTTCCCTTTTCTAAAATGGTTGGTAATCTGCGCGTCAGGATAAAGAGTTATCCACTAGGGAGAAAAAAATGAAAAAACTAATGATGGCCACTGCGGCCACAGCACTTATGGCATCCGGCGCAATCGCTGGCGGCCACTCTGAAATCAAAATGGGCGTGATCTTGGGCTTTACTGGTCCAATTGAATCACTGACACCATCAATGGCTGATGGCGCTGAGCTCGCAATGCAAGAAGTTACAGACTCCGGTCTACTTCTCGGCGGTTCATCCGTGACATCGGTCCGCGCTGACTCAACATGTATCGATGCTGGTGCGGCGACTGCTGCTGCAGAACGTTTGGTTTCTGCCGAAGGCGTAAAAGGCATCATGGGTGCTGACTGTTCTGGTGTAACTGGCGCGATCTTGTCCAACGTTGCATTGGCAAACGGCATGGTCATGATCTCACCATCTGCGACATCACCTGCCCTGTCTTCACCAGACGACAACGGTCTGTTCTTCCGCACAGCCCCATCTGACGCGCGTCAGGGTGTTGTAATGACAGAGATCCTGATGGAAGAAGGCATCAAAGAAGTCGCTCTTACATATACAAACAACGACTACGGCAAAGGTCTTGCTGACAGCTTCCAAGCTGCGTTCGAAGCAGCTGGTGGTTCCGTAACCATTTCTGCAGCACACGAAGACGGCAAAGCAGACTACTCTGCTGAAGTTGGCGCATTGGCTGCTGCTGGTGGTGAGCGTCTAGTCGTTGCTGGCTACGTCGACCAAGGTGGTGCTGGCATTGTCCGCTCGGCTTTGGACACAGGCGCGTTTGACACGTTCCACTTCCCAGACGGCATGATCGGTGCATCTTTGGCTGAGCAGTTCGGCGACGAGATCGAAGGATCAACTGGTCAGGTTCCAGGCACAGATAGCCCAGGTGTTGCAGCATTCTCTGAATTGGTAGGCGACGCGTTTGACGCAACTTCACCATTCACACCAGAAAGCTATGACGCAGCTGCGTTGATGATGCTTGCAATGCAGGCAGCCGGTTCTGCTGAGCCAGCGGATTACATGGGCAAGATCGAAATGGTTGCAAACGCACCAGGTGAGTTGATCTACCCAGGTGAGCTTGCAAAAGCGCTTCAGATCATCGCGGACGGCGGCGACGTCGACTATGTCGGTGCATCGGCGGTTGAGCTCGTGAACGGTGGTGAATCTGCGGGCAACTACCGCCAGATCACAATCGAAGGTGGCGAAATCACAACTGTTCAGTTCCGCTAAGAACTGGATTTGAACTTGGAGCGGCGCAAGGAAACTTGCGCCGCTTCGCACAATCAAGACGCGGAACACGCGCTTCGGGGGAAGTCCATGATCGTTGTTGAAAACCTCGTGAAAACCTTTGGTGGTTTTCGCGCTGTGGATGGCGCAAGCCTATCTATCCAAGAAGGCACGATCACCGGGTTGATTGGACCAAATGGCGCTGGAAAAACAACTCTTTTCAATGTGATAGCTGGAGTTCTTCCACCAACTGATGGCACTGTCACGATGCAAGGCGAAAACATCACGGGCCTGCCGCCGCACACGCTCTTTGGAAAAGGCCTGTTGCGCACTTTCCAAATTGCTCATGAATTTTCATCCATGACCGTTCGCGAAAACCTGATGATGGTGCCCGGCGCGCAATCCGGCGAAACGCTCTGGAACGCATGGTTCGGCCGCAAACGTATTGCTGACGAAGAACGGGCCCTACTGGCAAAGGCTGACGAGGTTCTCGAGTTTCTAACAATTGATCATTTGAAAGATGAAAAAGCCGGCAACTTATCTGGTGGGCAAAAGAAACTTCTCGAGCTTGGCCGGACAATGATGGTCGATGCCAAAATCGTGTTTCTGGATGAAGTTGGGGCTGGTGTGAACCGAACACTTCTCAATACGATCGGTGATGCAATCATCCGATTGAATAAAGAGCGCGGATATACCTTTGTTGTCATCGAGCACGACATGGATTTTATCGGCCGCTTATGTGATCCAGTGATTTGTATGGCCGAGGGCAAAGTTCTCGCCGAAGGAACACTGGAAGAAATTAAGGCCAACGAACAAGTTATCGAGGCCTATTTGGGCACTGGTCTAAAGAATAAAGATCAAGTCGCAACAGTCTGATAGATAAGGGTTTAAGGAACAAATCGATATGACAGAACCCTTTTTGATCGGCGACGCAATGACCGGCGGGTATGGCAAAGGCCCAGACATTCTTCATGAATGTACAATTGCCGTGAACCCCGGTGAAATTGCAGTGATCGTCGGGCCAAACGGCGCTGGCAAGTCTACAGCTATGAAAGCTGTGTTTGGCATGCTGAACGTGCGCTCTGGATCGGTCCGGTTGGACGGTGAGGATATTACCCATTTATCACCGCAGGACCGCGTGATCAAAGGGATGGGATTTGTGCCTCAAGTCCGCAATATTTTCACGTCGTTGACCGTCGAAGAGAACCTCGAAATGGGCGCGTTCATTCGAAAGGATGATTTCAAGGATACAATGGCACAGGTTTATGACCTTTTCCCGATCCTAAAGGAAAAGCGCCTACAAGCTGCAGGCGAACTCTCCGGCGGTCAACGACAGCAGGTAGCTGTCGGTCGCGCGCTGATGACCCAACCCAAAGTCTTAATGCTCGACGAACCAACGGCCGGTGTTTCACCGATCGTCATGGACGAGTTGTTCGATCGAATTATCGAGGTCGCGCGCACGGGTATTCCAATTTTGATGGTAGAACAGAATGCCCGCCAAGCGCTTGAAATCGCTGACAAAGGATACGTTCTGGTCCAAGGGCGCAATGCGCACACAGGGACTGGTAAAGAACTATTGGCGGACCCCGAAGTAAGACGGAGCTTTTTGGGCGGATGATGCCATCATGTTCATATGTTCAAGTTCCGGCCACCCTTTTGGCCTCGGCTTTGGCAGGCCCGTCGCTTGCTGATAGTTTGGCTTGTGAATTGCAAAAGGAATGCCGTGCAAACAATGTCTGTGACGAAACCATCGTCGATCTCACATTTGAAATTGATCGGTTACAGTTTATTGACCCACAAGACCGAAGCGAACCGCCGCGCCGCAAACTAAGCCAGGTAAGCATGGCTGATCGTCAATTCCCAGCCGAACCTTTCCTGATGGGTGACGTTCGCGGTTTCTGGGCTGAGGGGTTAGCAGGTTCTCATAGCATTTTTATTGTGAATGCGGACGGAACAGCGAAATTCTCCAATTCTGAAATGGGCGAACACCTGATTGGCACCTGCGAGGATCTAGAATGATGCGCGGTGCACTAGTATCGACTCTCTTGTGCGGAACTTCCGCCCTTGCCGAAGGCCGAAATGATCCTTTCTTGCGCTGCGTGTTTGACGATGGGCGCGATGTCATTTTGGCCGAGAACGGCGATGCAGTGGAATGGCGCGAAGCAAACGGTGTTACAAACGTTGTTCAAAGCGCCGAAACAAACGATAAGTCGCTCCGAACTTTCATCAGGTTGGGTGAGCATATCGAACGCCTTGATGTGTTCGCCGGTCCAATGACCAATGACGGAATGTCCCCCCAAATTGGTGATGCATTCTTATCAGGCACAAACTTAGGCAGCGACGGATCCTTCCTTTCGCTTGGCATCGATGGCTCCTGTGAGGCTTACTCCGGATGAGACACACCATTTACGTACTCTTGAAAACTAAGGACCGGAATTAATGGATATCCTTAACGCACTGGTCGCATTCGCGAACTTCGTGATTGTCCCCGGCATGGCTTACGGCGCACAACTCGCGCTTGGAGCACTTGGTGTAACACTGATCTACGGGATCCTTCGGTTCTCCAACTTTGCGTATGGCGACACGATGGCTTTTGGGACAATGGCCACGATCTTTGTCACGTGGTGGTTCCAATCCATGGGCATTAGCTTTGGGCCGTTGCCGACCGCCCTTCTCGCTTTGCCGTTGGGTATTGCTGCGACCGCGGGCATGGTTTTGTTGACTGATCGGACAGTCTATCGGTTTTATCGCGCCCAAAAGTCAGATCCAGTGATCCTGGTCATCGTCTCGATGGGCGTGATGTTTATTATGAACGGCGTCGTCCGCTTTTTGATTGGGGTCGGTGACATTCGTTTTTCCGACGGAGAACGGTTCATCATATCGGCGCGCGAATTCAAAGCGTGGTCAGGGTTGAAAGAAGGCCTCGCCATTAAAACAACGCAAGGGATTACGGTCGTAACTGCGATAATCGTTGTTATCGCCCTGTTCTGGTTCCTGAATAAAACTCGCACCGGCAAATCGATGCGAGCGTTTTCTGACAACGAGGATTTGGCGCTTCTGTCAGGCATCAATCCGGAAAAGGTTGTGATGGTCACCTGGCTGATCGTCGCGGCGCTGGCAACAGTTGCAGGCACGCTCTATGGGCTCGACAAATCCTTTAAGCCATTCGTCTACCTCCAGCTTTTGTTGCCTATCTTTGCCGCAGCAATCGTTGGCGGATTGGGTAATCCATTAGGAGCGATTGCAGGTGGCTTTGTGATTGCCTTTGCCGAGGTCACAATCACTTACCCGTTGAAAAAGGTACTTGGGTATCTGCTGCCTGAAAGCTTAGAGCCTGATGGTCTCGTCCAGTTACTGTCGACAGATTATAAATTCGCGGTCAGTTTTGTGATCCTTCTTATCGTTCTGCTTGTCAAACCGACCGGCCTTTTCAAAGGACAATCCGTATGACCCAGACCCTGCGTACACCTTTGCTTTTCACTTTCGTGGCACTGTTGATCATTGGCACCGGGATATTCCAAGATTGGAACGTCGCGCTCTTGATCCTGAACTATGGCCTAATCAGTGCGATTATGGCTCTGGGCGTTAACCTTCAATGGGGTTTCGCGGGTCTCTTTAATGTTGGCGTAATGGGCTTTGTGGCCCTTGGCGGCTTGGGCACGGTTCTGATTTCAATGCCGCCCGTTGAAGAAGCTTGGGCTGAGGGCGGTTTCCAAACGATTGCCGGGCTGTTGATCGGCGCCGGCGCAGTGGTCGCTACTATTTACGCAACCAAGAAACTAACGGGTCGTACCAAGATCTGGGGAACATTGGCCATTGCATTGATCGGGTTCTTTTTGTTCCGCGCCGTCTTTGACGGTGGCGTTGCTGCGGTTGAAGCTGTGAATCCCGCGGGAACTGGTTACCTTGGTGGGTTAAACTTTGGCGGCGAAAACTATAAAGATTGGGGTTTTATGGCGATCGTGGCTTGGCCAGTCGGTGGCCTTTTGGCCGCAGGCGCTGCTTGGATCATTGGCAAAACAGCACTGGGATTACGCTCAGATTACTTGGCGATCGCTACGCTTGGGATCGCAGAGATCATCATCGCGATCATGAAGCACGAAGATTGGCTGGCTCGCGGCGTTAAGAACGTCAATGGCCTACCCCGCCCCGTCCCCTATGAGCTGGATCTTCAAGCAAATCCTGACTTCGTTGAACGCGCCAATGCACTTGGCTTTGACGCCGTCTATGCCTCTAACCTTTATACCAAACTTATGTATGCTGGATTCTTTGCAATCGTCTTGGTCATCCTTTTGTGGCTCGCGCAAAAAGCACTCAACTCACCTTGGGGCCGGATGATGCGCGCGATCCGCGACAACGAAGTCGCAGCGGAAGCCATGGGCAAAAACGTGACCAAGCGACACCTACAGATCTTTATTCTCGGGTCAGCGATTTGTGGCATCGCAGGCGCGATGATGACAACGCTTGACGGGCAAATGACGCCCGGCGCGTATCAGCCTTTACGCTTCACCTTCTTGGTATGGGTTATGGTGATTGTCGGTGGATCGGGGAACAACTTTGGCGCAGTTCTTGGCGGCTTCTTAATTTGGTGGCTCTGGGTCCAAGTTGAACCGATGGGTCTTGCTCTCATGAACCTGATTACGGCGGGCATGGAAGATGGGTACTGGCTCAAGTCGCACCTCATTGAATCTGCAGCGCACATGCGATTGCTGACGATGGGTATGATACTGCTCTTGGTGCTACGTTTTAGCCCGCGGGGACTTATTCCTGAAAAATAGTTTCATTAGCGCGTGGGTCTCTGCGCGCCAGTTGCGCTGCCGGACAATCATTAAGCGACCAGCAAAGCGTGGATAAATGAGTATCCAGTGACGTAATCAGAGGCAATGCGCCTACGCCCACAACCGAACTCCGTCGGCATCTTGGCAAATTAGGGGATAAAGCGTATTGCTCACTCATTAAAACTGGAGTGTGCTTGTAAGCTCATGCCGCAGCCCTCTTACAAGACGTATAATAGGTGCCAAGAGTGATAGCTTTTGTATTTCGGTGGCTTGTCAGACTCGCGTCGGTAATGATGCTTTTGTCTGTGGCCATTTTTTGCCTTGCTTACTATTTCGCATCACGTTCACTGCCTGACTACAATGCCACTTATACTGTAGATAGCATTTCAGCACCGCTCGAGATCGTTCGCGACAATGCAAACGTGCCACATATTTTTGCAGCCAATGATGACGATGCGTATTTTGCGTTGGGCTATGCCCATGCCCAAGACAGATTTTGGCAAATCACAATGCTACGCCGCACGGCCCAAGGACGTCTTTCGGAGCTGTTTGGAACCCGAACGCTAAGCACCGATCGTTTAATGCGCCGCCTAGATCTATACGGAAGCGCCTTGCGATCAGTGGGCTCTCAATCTCCTGAAACAACGGATATTTTGGATTCCTATTCGGCTGGAATAAATGCGTGGATTGCCGAGGTAAATTCAGGTGCACGTGGACGCGGAGCGCCCGAAATGTGGTTGTTCAATCATGCTGTTGCTCCTTGGACGCCCGCTGACAGCCTCGCGATCTTAAAATTGATGAGCTTTCAAATGACATCGCACGCACAGCAAGAGGTGCTCCGCGCACGCGTATCTTTGGCCTTACCTCCCGATCGGGTGGTCGACATTTTGCCTGATGATCCATTGCAAAGTATTACTGAGCTCCCCGAGTATGCGTCTTTGATCCGTGACACGGCACCAACTTTTGCAGCCTCACAAAATCAAAACGATCCGCTCTCACCCTTAAGGACAATCGAGCTGGCGGGAGCCTCAAATGCGTGGGCAGCTGGTGTGACACGCTCGGCAACGGGTTCCACTTTACTGGCAAACGATCCGCATTTTGCGCTCTCCGCGCCTTCAATATGGTATCTCGCCCGTCTTGAACTTTCATATGGCGGGGTCATTGGCTCAACCATACCAGGCGTGCCCGCGATACTAGCTGGTCGCAGTGCAGATTTGGGTTGGGGTATAACAGCATCGTATGTTGATGATCAGGATCTATTCATCGAAGAATTAAACGCAGCCAATCTGTCTCAATACAGAACTGAAACAGGTTGGGCTGATTTCACGACCCGCGAAAGCATCATCAACGTGCACGAGGGACCTGCAGAAACTCTTAAACTGCGCTGGACCGAAAACGGGCCAGTGCTATCGGCGGACCAGCTAAATGTAGGAACCGTTACGCCACAGGGACATGTCGTATCGCTTGCATGGACGGCGCTTAGCCAAAAAGATACGTCGATGTCTGCCATTCACGCGTTGATGCGGTCGCAAACCGTAGAAGACGGCATCGAAGCAAGTCGAAGCCTTCAGGCGCCAAGTGTTAACATTACGCTGGTTGATCGTAACAATATCGCAATGGTTACAGCTGGATCTGTGCCGAACCGCGACAGTGGACATCAATCCATGGGACGCCTACCCACCTACGGATACTTGAATGAAAACCGCTGGGATGGATATCAAACAACCGAACAGAACCCCACTTTTGTCTCCCCCACGGGTGGCGTTCTAGGAAATACGAACAACAAGACAGTCGACGCACCGTTCCCAAATCATCTTAGCTTCAATTGGGGAGATACACAGCGGATCAAGCGCTGGGAACGGCTCATGCAAACGCGCCAGGTCCATACACGGGAAAGCTTCATTGAGGCACAGCTTGATACTGTCAGTTATTCTGCACGCTCTCTGATGGCGCTCGTAGGCGCGGACCTATGGTTCACTGGTGGGGCCGCTCCTGAGGGTACATTGGAGCGCAGACGCCTGCGCGCGCTAGACCTGCTTTCGGCTTGGAATGGCGACATGAATGAACACCTTCCGGAACCCCTCATCTATGCAGCCTGGATGCGCCATTTACAAAAGCGCATTACCGAGGATGACCTTGGACCTCTTGCAACAGAATTCACACATGTTGATCCAGTGTTTATTGAACGCGTTTTCCGCGACACCGAAGGAGCCAGCGTATGGTGCGATGTCGCTTTGTCCGCCCCAGTAGAAACTTGCACTGACATCGCGCGGCTTGCCCTAGACGACGCACTTATTTGGCTTGGGGAAAAATACGGACCAACAGTTGAGAGCCTCCGCTGGGGCAATGCTCACGAAGCGCAGCATAAACACCCTGTCTTGGGGGACGTACCTTTACTCGCATGGTTCGTGAATATCCAACAATCTACGAGCGGTGGTGACCAAACATTGCAGCGCGCCAAAACATCAGGTGTCGGATCTGATCCATTCCAAAATGTACATGCCGCCGGTTATCGAGGCGTTTACGATTTTGCTGATCCTGACAGTTCAGTTTTTGTTCTTGCAACTGGGCAATCCGGGCACCCACTCTCTCGATATTATGACAATCTTGGCGAGCTTTGGCGTCGCGGCGAATATGTTCCAATGTCGCTGGATCCCGCGCTCGCCCGAGGAGCATCGCTCGGGATCACGACGCTCATTTCAAAGACAAATTAGTACGCGAAATTACCAGTAACCTCCTGGCAATCAGCAGACATGCACCATTGATAAAATCTTTGCCGTTCAACAAACGTTAAGCTTAGTAGTTTAAGTCACGAGTATGAATGCCACTCAAACAAATGCGCAATTGAAATTCCTCGACCGAACTTCATTCGTGGATTTCGCATTGATCTTAGCGATCCTAAACGTAGCGGTCAGCCTCGTTGAAATGGTGTTTGGTATGGTTGGTACGCTCTCTTTCCCCCTTCGGATAGCACTGACAATAGCCGCAGCAGGCGCAATTCAAAGAATGGGGAAACAACGTGGTCAACGCGAGGGCAAAGTCACCCATGGATTTCCAGATCCAGTAGTCCATGACCTTCGAACAGGATTCCTGAATAGAAACGCTTTTTTCAAACGCTTTGATGCCAACCTAAAACATGGCGGACACGGCTTTCTCATGCTTGTTCACGCGAATGATATTGAAGCAATCGACAAGCGATTTGGGGCGAATGTTGGTGATCATTTCTTGGCCACACTCCTCGCTCGTTTTGACCCAACTATTCAGAAATCCGATCTCATAGGGATATTAGATCGCGAAACTTATGTTGCATTTCTAATGGATCGTACACGAGACGAAGTTGACTTAATCGGTCGAAGAATGTGCGGTGCCACACTGCTTCCACTTAACGATTCAATGGACAGGGCCAGACTGTCAGCCTGCGTTGGATTCACGGAGGTCGCCCCCAATGAGCCAATCCTGGATGCTTTGGAGCGTGCAAATGAAGCACTAACTAAAGCGCAAGGCCCAGAAAGTTCACGACTTGAAATGTGGAGTTCGGCCCGCGCAAAAGGTAAGATCTACGACAGTTTTTGAAACTGTGATTTCTGCTTTCGAGTCCAAAGCACTTTCAAACTAAAACCTGTTTCATCCGGTTCTTCTTGCGTCACGACACCAGCATCAAATAACCAAGACCGCTTTTTACCTTCTGAAAACAATAGATGAAGTTTATCTTCACTTTGTGGAGCTTTCACAATTTCGGACACTGCTTGCAGGAGCGAAGAAATCCCTACGCCACTTAAGGCAGAAGTCGCAAAAATACTCTCATTTCCTTCAGCACGTTGAATCGCTGCTTCATATGCTTCTGCGGACAACTGATCGACCTTGTTCCAAACCTCAATCCGGGGGGCATCCTGATCGACACCTAAATTTTGCAAGATATTCTCAACATCAGCTGCCTGCTCCGCTGTATTCGGGTGAGAAATATCGCGCACATGCACGATCAAATCTGCATCCAATACTTCTTCAAGCGTTGCCCGAAAGGACGCCACTAATTCAGTGGGAAGGTCAGAAATAAATCCAACCGTATCTGACAAAATTACTTCATTGCCTGCAGGCAGTTCAATGCGACGCATCGTCGGATCAAGCGTTGCAAAAAGCATGTCTTTTGCAAATACGTCCGCACCAGTGACACGATTGAACAAAGTCGATTTGCCAGCGTTTGTATAACCGACGAGCGCAACGATCGGAAAAGGAACTTTGGCACGTGAAGCACGATGCAGGCTTCGCGTCTTTGCGACCTTGGCGAGTTGCTTACGTAATCTAACAAGCTGTTCATCAATCGCACGACGGTCTGCTTCAATTTGTGTTTCACCGGGGCCGCCAACAAAACCTAACCCGCCCCTTTGCCTCTCAAGGTGAGTCCACGCACGTACCAAGCGAGTCCTTTGATAGCTAAGCGCAGCCATTTCCACCTGAAGGACACCTTCTGCGGTGCGCGCACGGTCCCCGAAGATCTCTAGAATAAGTCCCGTGCGATCGAGTAACTTGACCTTCCAAGCCTTCTCAAGATTGCGTTGCTGGACAGGAGTGACTGGGCCATCAACAAGGACCAGCTCGATCTCTTCGCGTTTTAACGTCGCGGCGAACTCTTCAATCTTCCCAGACCCAAATAGATACCCTGGAATGATCTTTGGAAGACGCACGATGTCGGCACCCGCAACCTCTAGGTCAGGAAGTGCGCGCGCCAAAGAAACCGCTTCTTGCAATTTCCCTTCCGGGTCGCGGGAACGATTGCCATTGCGTATGTCTGGGTGCAGAACCCAAGCCCGGGTTACGGGCTTGTCGTGTTCAAACAAATTTACTCTTCGCCTTCATATAAGCTGATTGGCTGCGCAGGCATGATCGTAGAAATCGCAGATTTGTAGACCAGTTGTGATTGCCCATCACGACGCAAAAGCACGCAGAAACTATCAAACCAAGTGATGACACCCTGAAGCTTAACGCCATTCACCAAAAAAATCGTGACCGGTACTTTGGTCTTACGAACATGGTTCAAAAACGAGTCTTGAAGATTTGCTTTGTCGGACGCCATTGCGATCCCCTTTTTTCTTGTTCTTATGGTCGCGGCAGGACCTATCTTGGATGGTTATATTATGTCGTGATCGACACGAAGTTAAACCCCTAAAGTGTACAGTGTTTCACTCGCGCCAAAAATCGGGATTGAAGAGTGCGATCAGGGCGAGAGCTTCCAATCGACCGAGCACCATAGCAGCAGCAAGGACAAGCTTTGCCGCATCGGGTACGTCGACTAGAGAAATGGGTGTCTCGGCAGCGACTGTTATCAAGGGTCCCGTTGTAGAAAGTGCCGCCACAGCCAAAACTAGAGCAGCTTCAAAATTTATCCCAGTTAGAGAAAGCAACACCATGACAGCGGCGAGGCTAATCGCAAACAACATAAAGAAGATCCATGAGATGTAAGCACCTTGTTTTCGGATCCGGCGGGCATCGCGGCCGCCGCCTCCAACGGAAGATGGGTGTAACAACCGATCCAATTCACGCTCAGAATGTCGAAACAACGCATAAACTCGCAAAAGCTTTACTCCACCAGCAGTCGTGGCAACCCCGCCACCGATAAGCGCGAGGCCAACCAACAATAGACCCGGCGTTTGCAACCCGGACCAAACCGTCGCGGATTCCCATGATCCGGAAACAAACCCGGTCGTCGTTAGAAATGACGTAACCGTGAAAAGTGTGCCCCAAAGAGCAAAAGCAATTTCGGAAATTGCTCCGCCAGATTCCGACCCAGCTGCAATAAAGTGGCGTCCAAATAGTGCAAGCGTTGTCACCGCAATCAAGACAAATGCGACGTTCAGCTCTGGATCGTTAACGAGCGAACGCTCGTCCTGTCCGAGCGTATTCTTAGAGAACGTGAGGCGCGTGATCGAAAATATTAGAAAAACAAAGATCATGAGTTCAGCCATTGAACTCGTATCACTTGCATCGAGGCCACCAACTGCCGAAATACCCGAAGTCGAAACTGTTGACATGGCATGGGTCAGCGCAACGTGCGGTACCTGCCCCAACGCCACCAAACCGGCCCATAGAATGATCGTTAACCCGAAATAGATTGGTAGAAATTGAAGCGCATACCGTTTTAGCCGATCACCTGGATTTGCCGTATCCGTGATTTGTGGAATTGAATTGATACTCGAGCGGCTGGCTAAAGGAACAGATTGGACTTCAAAGCCACCCAAATTCATCGGTGCGAAAATAGAAATTGCCGCAACCCAGATTAGGAATCCACCCATCCAAGCTACCGACGCTCGCCACACATGGAGCGGCGCGGACAGCAGGCCGGGGTCTTCAATCAACGTCGCTCCGGTTGTTGTAAACGCACTAATCATTTCGAACCATGCGTCGAAATACCCTAATACAGGGCTCGCCTCAGCTAATGGGACCGCGAACATAAGGGGAAGTATTGTAAACCCAGCAACCAGCGTCAAAAGTTGATTTCTAGCTAGGTTTTTTTGCGCCGTTCCTGCCGTCGCAAGGGCAACCAGCAGCGTAAGCATCCCAAAAAGGATGGCACCATAAAAGAACACACGCATTGAAACAAAGTCTTTAACAACCGCCGCATGTGCGGCTGGCAGTAACATGGATAAAGCTCCAAGACCCATCAGAACGACAAAAAAATGAGTATTTGACAATGCGCTTCGCATCAAAAGAAGTCGATCGTTACCTGGAGCAGTCGTTCAACTTCAGAAACATCAGCGGCCAAAGCGAACAGCGCAATAACATCGCCTTCATTGATCCGAGTATCTCCTGTCGGCTTCTTAACTTCACCTCCTTGGAGGATGCCTGCAACCATTGTTCCTTCGGGAAAATCAACGTCGCGGATCAATTGACCTGAAATGGGTGAGGTTCCCAGAACCTTGGCTTCGATGACTTCGGCTTCTGCGTCACCAATTGAATAGACCGCTTGCACGCGTCCGTGCCGGATATAGCGCAAGATCGAACTGACAGTTGTTGCTCGAGGATTGATATATGCGTCAATCGCCAATGGTCCCATCAGAGGGACAAGTGTTGGGTCGTTGATCAAACAGATCGTCATTGGGTTTCCGTGTTCTTTTGCGCGAACACTTACCAATAGATTGGTTTTATCATCATCGGTCACGGCGAGGACCGCATCGGCGTTTTCTATGCCCGCCTCTTCTAGAATCGATGAATCCAATCCGTCACCATTCAGAACGATTGTGCGCTCTAAATTGTCTGCGGCACGTTCCGCGCACTCGCGCCCCAATTCGACCATCTTGACACGGACACGCTCTGTCCGCGTCTCCAGCGCTTGAGCGACACCCAATCCAACGTTGCCGCCGCCAATGATAAGAACACGTTCTTGTTTGGATTGAGTTTTCCCAAAAATTTCTAACGCGCGCGTCATATCCTTTGTTTCTGTGAACAAATAGATCTCGTCGCCCGGAAACAGTTGGTCCCCTGACATTGGAACAAACAATGTTCCTTCGCGTCTGATCCCAACAACCAATGCTTTCAGCGTTGAAAATAGGTCTGTAAGTTGCCGCAAGGGCGTATTGATGACCGGGCAGTCCTCATCGATCGTGATGCCAAGCAACTGCGCCTGCCCACTTAGAAAGCTTTCCGTATCGAAAGCTGCGGGCGCTGCAAGTCGTTGCAATGCAGCTTCAGCCACTTCTCGTTCAGGGCTGATGACTACGTCGATAGGCAAGTGATCACGACGGTATAAATCTGAGTAAATAGCATCTAGATAACTTTGCGATCTTAGACGCGCAATTTTTCGAGGTATGGCGAAAACGGAATGCGCGACCTGACAGGTGACCATGTTCACCTCATCTGAGTGAGTCGCGGCAATAATCATATCCGCGTCTTCGGCGCCTGCCCGCTCTAGAATGTCGGGATAGCTTGCAAAGCCCGAAATACCTTGAACATCGAGAGTGTCGGTCGCACGACGCACTAGCTCTGGATTGTTGTCTACAACCGTAACGTCGTTACGCTCGCCGGACAGGTGGCGCGCAATTTGCCAGCCAACTTGACCAGCACCGCAAATGATCACCTTCATCGCTATCTCCCGATCGATGGTCGTCTAGTGGTGCCAGAGCACGCAGTCGCCGTCAATTAGCTGTCGGATTCGACATAAGCGACCCGTGCCCCAGATTTGTTGGTCGTCGCGACGCCCAAAGATTTGAGTTTCCGGTGTAACGCTGAACGTTCCATTCCAACGAAACTCGCAGTACGGCTAATGTTCCCTCCAAATCTATTGATTTGAGTAAGCAAGTACTCGCGCTCAAACAACTCGCGAGCCTCACGCAATGGCAGAGTCGCCAACCCACCGGAAAGCACCACGCGACCGTCCTCTTGCGCCGGTTCCTCGGATGATGGTAGCTCCTTAGCCGAAATGTCGCCCGAAGTCTCTCCGAGGATCAGAACACGTTCGATGACGTTCTTTAGCTGACGAACGTTTCCAGGCCATAACATGGTTTGCAACAAAGCGCGCGCATCATCCGCTAAAGCGCGCAGCGGCAGACCCTGAGAACTATTGAAGGTCTCAATAAAGTAATCAGCGAGAAGAGGAATATCCTCACGACGTTCTTCCAAGCTAGGAACAGCTATTGGGACTACATTTAGTCGATGATAAAGTTCTTCGCGGAAACGACCTGCTTCAATCTCTTCGGTTAGATCTTTGTTAGTGGACGACACAACCCGTAAGTCTACTTGAACTTTATCGCTACCACCTACGCGCTGGAAAGTTTGATCGACCAAAACCCGAAGAATCTTAGATTGTGTCCCTTCTGGCATATCAGCAATTTCATCAAAATAGATCACGCCACCGTTTGCTTGTTCTAATAGGCCTTTTTCGACACCACGCCCTGTGCTTTCACGCCCAAATAGCACTTCTTCCATCCGCTCTGGCTCGATTGACGCGGAACTGACGGTAACGAAGGGCGCGGTCGCTCGATCCGAATTGCTGTGAATGAAACGAGCCGCAATTTCTTTTCCGACTCCGGCCGGCCCACTTAGCATGACACGCCCATTCGATTTGGTAACTTTCTCAAGTTGCGACTTTAGCGCACGGAACGCAGCACTATCCCCGAGCATATCAGAGCTCGCAACGTCACCCCGTTTGAGCTCTAAGTTCTCACGACGTAGCAAGGATGCCTCCATCGCGCGTCGGATAACGACCAGTAACTGGTCAATATTAAAAGGTTTTTCAATAAAATCGTAAGCGCCTTGCTTGATTGCTGCGACGGCGATCTCGATATTTCCATGACCCGAAATTATGACAATCGGAACGTCAGGGTGATCGCGCTTTACAGACTTTAGAATATCGATCCCATCCATATTGCTATCTTTGAGCCAAATATCGAGGATCATCAAAGCCGGAGGTTCAGAAGCAATTTGTTTCATGCACTCGTCTGAATTGGCCGCCAGCCGAGTTGTAAAGCCTTCGTCCTGCAAGATATCTGCGATCAGTTCACGGATATCTCGCTCGTCATCAGTAATCAGAATATCGCCCATTTCAGATCCTCATGTTGTTGTTTTGTTGGCCGCATCAATCGCGACCGGCAGAGTTACAGTTGCTTTGGCACCCACGTGTGAGTTGCCTTCAAAAAGGTCGGCATCGCTCAATGTGAGCGACCCTCCATGTTCTTCGATAATCTTCTTAACAATTGGCAGGCCCAGACCTGTCCCTTTGTCCCGTGTCGTCACATATGGCTCGAACAGCTTTGCGCGATCTTCTGGAAGTCCGGCACCGCTATCTTCGATCGTAATCACTGCGCTGCCATTCGAGGCCTCGAGAACTACCCGAATTTCTGGTGTATTTACGTCAAGACCACGCTCAAGTCGCGTTTCAATAGCCTCACCTGAATTTTTAATGAGATTGGTCATCGCTTGAGAAATCATCGTGCTATCAATATCTGCGATCACGGTATGTTCAGGCAATTGAGATCTCAAAGTCACGTTAGGCATCGCGACCTCTTGAAGTGTCACCGCGTCTTGAACCAGAGCGCCCAAATCGTGAACCTTAAGTTCCGGCTCGGGCATCCGTGCAAACTTAGAAAATTCATCAACAATACGACGTAAGTCATTGGTTTGACGTACAATAACGTCAGTCATTTGATCTAGGCGATCACTGTCTTCGACTTCTTTGCTAAATTTACGCTTTATCCGCTCGGCAGACAGTTGAATGGGTGTCAGCGGGTTTTTGATCTCATGTGCAATACGTCGTGCAACGTCTCCCCACGCCGCCATTCTTTGTGCGCTTACTAGATCGGTCACGTCGTCAAATGCGACAACATACCCCTCCAACGTCCCTTCTGCATTCAACCTAGGAGCCATCCGAACCAACAAACTTTCTTGTTGTCCTTTCCGAACCAAGTTGACTTGTGCTTGGGTTGCGCCAGAATTTTCGATCATCTGCGAAAATAACGATGCGAATTCGGGAACAGCGACAGCGAGAGCCGTATCGGCTTGATCTCGATCGACTTCCAACAACCTCTCGGCTGAGCGATTTACAAAAGTGATCCGGCCATCGGAATCCAATCCAACAACTCCCGACGTTACAGAACTCAGGACTGAATCAAACAATCGTCTCCTGCGTTCGCTATTCCTGTTCGTCTCCAAAAGTTCGTCGCGTTGCCCTTTAAGTTGGCCTGTCATTTGGTTGAAGTATGTACCGAGTTGAGCAATCTCATCTTCGCCTTCTTCTTCGACAACTCGAACTTCCAAATCACCCGCGCCGACGCGTTGAGAGGCGTCTACAAGACGACCCACAGGTCGTGAAAGGCGTTCGGCGAACATTAGTCCGAGCCAAGTAGCTGCCACGATGAGAATAACTGCGAACCCTAAGTAAATAAAACCAAAACCAAACAAAAGTTGACCACGATCACGCTCCAATTGGCTGTAAAATGCTACCGTCTCTTTGGTTTCATCTAGCAGCGATAGAATGGTTCCATCGACCTCACGGGTGACGAGTAAATAGCGATCTAGAAACAAGGGCATTTCAAAAAGCGCACGGAACTCGTTGATGGTGCTATCCTCTATCAGAACAAGCCCAGCATCATTTGCGAGCGCGAACTGTTCAGCGGTTGGGCGTTCATAGTTGAATTCATAAGAACCCGCTCCGCGCGTTCGAATCTCCCCCGTCCCATCGATAAAAAACACTTCAGTGAGACCACGTTGAACTTGACCTTGAACAACTTGAATGGCCTGTCGCACATCGCCGTCCGTCATAAAGAACTGGGACCGACGCTCATTGTTGAGATAATTTGCAAGTGCTCGTCCATCCCGTTCAAGCTCTTGTCTTTCCTCCGCTTTATAAGCTTCCGCCGTATCAAGAGAGGTACCAAGCACCGATGAAACTCGGTCAGAGAACCACCCCTCAAGACCCATATTGATCGACAATAACGCGAAGACCGCTACCAAAACTGTTGGAATCAAAGCTAAAAGTACGAATGCACCAGTGAGACGCAAATGTAATTGTGAGCCAGCTGAGCGATTTCGGCGTGCAATCACAAGACGCGTGATCTGCTGTACCACAAGAGCTGCAATCAGAAGAACGTAAATAATGTCCGCCAAAAGGATTAGACGAAGAACTGGTGAATTCACGCCGCCATCCAGCGGGCCGCTAATGATGAGGGCGGTTACGACGGCTAACACCGGTCCCAAAACGACCAATCCAACCGTCAGCCCATTTTGAACAGACCGCCTGCGACGCCAACGGCGCAGCTGTTGTAGATTATTGCCCAAAAGGGTACGCGCCACTGCGTATCACCCGTTCCTGTCGTCAGGTTTCCCTGCGCACCGCCTGTTTTATGTGATCCTTACCAAAGAAATGTTCCTTTGGGGCCACGGTTATGTTGCGGTTTTACATCAATTTACGACGGCGAGTCACGCGAATATCGAGGTCTGTAATCTTCTTTCGCAAAGTATTTCGGTTTATTCCCAGCAAATCGGCACATTTGGCCTGATTTCCACCTGTTGCATCCAAACTGATCTCAAGGAGCGGCCCCTCTATTTCTTTGAGGATTCGGTTATAGAGACCAGGCGGTGGAAGAACGCCACCATGAAGGTCGAAATAGCGCTGCAAGTGTTTTGCAACTGAAGCCGAAAGTTTGTCTGATGTGTCGCCGCTACGAAGCGTTTCCATCGAAGGTTGATTTCCAAGCACCATTTCCACTTCGGACTTGGTAATCTCATCTTCTATCGCGGTGAATACCAGTCTCCGTATCGCATTTTCCAACTGCCTAACATTGCCTGGCCAACTATACGCACGAACAAGATCCTTGGCGCTATTGCTTAGCCTTTTTAGAGGCGCGCCTTCGCGTTCGGCTTTGGCAAGAAAGTGCTCCGCAAGCAATGGAATGTCATCCACGCGTTCTCTTAGCGAAGGAACATCGACCGTCACACCACTTAGACGGTAAAATAGATCTTCGCGAAAGACACCGTCCTCCATGAGCGCTGCAAGGTTCGCCTGAGATGTCGCCATAACCCGTGGGGCATTTTCCCCAAAGCTGTCGAGCATGCGAACGATCCGAGCTTGAGCCGTTGCATCAAGGTCGCCGATTTCATCAAAAAGAATCGACCCTCCCTTTGCACGCGCCAGAACGGTATGAGGTCCATCCATTGTTTCAAGGTCAGAGCTAGTGACCGTCACAAACGGTAGGTTCCGACGGTCAGAAAAATCATGGACGGCTTTTGCAATCAGTGATTTTCCAGTCCCAGATTCACCCGTAATTAACACGGACAGTTGCGTATTCATTACCCGAGCTACCAGCCGGTACAGCTCTTGCATCGCTGGGGTTCGACCAACCAATGGCAGATCACCTGCTTCGAGATCTTCGGCAGCATTGCGTGATCCGGTTGCAGACCTGCGCTTAACTTCTAAAGCGCGAGACGCGCGTTTCATCAGATCCGGCAAATCAAACGGTTTTGGCAGGTAGTCATAGGCGTCCGCTTCGGCCGCTTGGATCGCAGTCATGATTGTATTTTGCGCGGAAATAACGATGACAGGCAAACCGGGACGTCGCTCTGCAATCAAAGGGATCTGCTCGAGGCCATTGCCATCAGGCATCATGACATCCGAAATAACGAGGTCGCCTTTGCCCTCTTCCACCCATCGCATCAATGTGACCAATGATGAGGTCGCGTGTACTTTGCACCCCGCACGAGTAAGCGCCTGTGTCAGAACCGTACGGATCGTGCGATCATCGTCCGCAACTAGAATAGTGCCGTCCATTAGTTCTCTCCGTATTCGTTGTTTTCAGGAAGTGGTAGCGAGACACGAAATACGGTCTTGCCTGGAACTGAATCGACAGAAATCCATCCACCTCCGTCCCTTAGGAGTTTGCTCACGAGCGCCAACCCAAGACCTGTACCGTTCTCTTTTCCAGAAATAAAAGGTTCAAAAATATCGTTTGCGATGTCAGCTGGCAGCCCGGGACCATCATCAATGACTTCGATCTGGAGCGGGAGCCGCGCATGCGAGCCATCTTCACGACGTAGCCGCAAAGATGGGTCATAAAACGTCCGTAACTTAATCGAACCACCCTCGACGCCTGCCTCTGACGCGTTCTTTAGCAGGTTTAGAAATACCTGTTGCAGTTGGTCAGCATCCGCCAACGCGTGCGGAAGTGACGGATCATAATCCACAACAAAGAACATATGCGCCCCAAACCCGACCGAAGCAGATTGGCGTGCGCGATCTAGTGCGTCATGGATATTAAGGGCCTCTAATACAGGCGGGCGATGGTTGCCAAATTGCTCGACATTGTCGAGCAGCGCCACAATTCTTCGACTCTCTTCAACGATTAGATCAGTCATCTCTTGATCATCCGCGGACAAGCCCATCGACAACAACTGAGCGGCGCCGGTAATCCCTGCCAAGGGGTTTTTAATCTCATGCGCCAACATTTCGGCCATTCCTATCGCCGACTTTGCTGCTTTGTTGGACTTTGTATTCTGGCTGTATCGGTTAGCTATTTCACTTGGGCTAATCATCATGATCATTTGATCGTCAGTTCCGGCTACAGGCGCGAGCTGGACATTACACTGTAAAGGCGCGCCCATCCCACTTCCGACATCAACATCATTAATGAAAAGCGATCCTCGTTTTTCTTTTGCCCTGGCATAAGCAGTCTCCAAAGGCGCATCGACCATAACCTTCTCCCAAAGATCAGCACCGTGGAGGCTTTTCGCCGAGAGATTTAGAAAACTCTCAGCCGCAGGATTTGACATTGCGATCGTATCGTCACTGTTCAACAAAAGCGTTGGTACCGGCAATGAAGTCCAAAGTTGTCCCACATCAATCATGCTGCAACCTCGAGAAAGTCAAAAACTGCATCAGGCAATAACCGCAAAACATCTTTTGGATCACCCGCCGTAAGGACCTTTTTTCTTAGATCCTTCACAGTGCCAGCATCGTCCATGTACCAGCCTAGGTGCTTTCTCGCGACCTTATGGCCTAGATCTTTCCCGTAGAACTTCAGCATTGCCTCATAGTGGCCGCATATCATGTCGACGCGATCTGCGCCCATTGGGATGACGGGTGGTTTCGACCCGTAAAGCGCCGAGGCAATCTCGGCCACACGCCAAGGGCGGCCCTGTGCGCCGCGTCCAATCATAACACCGTCAGCTCCGGATTGTTCGAGCGCTTCGCGCGCGGTTGGGACATCCACAATATCGCCATTGGCTACGACCGGGATAGTCACAGCATCCTTGATCGCTCGGATGGCCGACCAATCTGCGTGACCTTTGTAGAACTGACAGCGTGTGCGCCCATGGATCGCAACCATTTTAATGCCAGCGTTTTCGGCGCGGTAGGCTACTGATGCAGCGTTGAGGCTATCGTGATCCCAACCGAGCCGGGTTTTTAGGGTGACGGGAATGGAAACCGCTTCAACCACAGCTTCGATCAAGGTGAGCGCGTGATCTGGGGTTTTAAGCAATGCAGAACCAGAGTTGCCGCCTGTCACCTTTTTGGCCGGGCATCCCATGTTGATGTCAATCAACGCAGCGCCGTTTGCTTCAACCATGCGGGCGGCTTCGGCCATCCATTTCGCTTCACGGCCCGCTATCTGAACAGAGGTCCCTGATTGATCAAAGCCAAGTTCCGCACGTTCACGCACACCGGGTTTCGCCTGCACCATTTCTTGGCTGGCGACCATTTCGGACACAACCCAACCGGCGCCAAAATGGCCAACCAACTGACGGAAAGGAAGATCTGTGATCCCCGCCAGTGGCGCAAGCGCGACCGGCGGTGACAATTCGACCATGCCAAGTGTAATAATTGATGCAGTGTCAGTCACGGGTGTACCAAAACCAATGGAGATTTCACCAGCTTTCTATCCCGTGTTGAAGGTATCGCCAATGGTTCACTGCACATCTTTGCGCCATAAAACATCATATGCCTAATTTTTAATCACTTAACGACTTAATGCAGGTGTTGATTGCGCGTCAAACAGACAAGACGTAAACAAATACAAGAATTTACAAAGGCTTCTAATGACAACTGCTGCCCTTATCGTCGCTGCCGGACGCGGCACCCGCGCTGGCGGTTCATTGCCAAAGCAATGGCAGAATTTGTGCGGGCGGCCAGTTCTGGCTTGGACCGTCGATGCACTCCGTCCAAATGTCGATATGGTGGCCGTTGTCCTACACCCTGACGATCTCACGTTGTGGGACGATGCGAAACTCGTTGCGGATGTCACGGCGCCTGGCGGGGCAACGCGTGATGCGTCGGTTTTGGCAGGCTTGAATGCGTTGCAATCCTATGCGCCCAATCATGTGTTGATCCATGACGCTGCGCGGCCGTTGGTTTCTGAAAAAGTCATCAATGACGTCAAGGCAGCATTGGCCAATTCTGACGGAGCAGCGCCTGCGATTGCACTGACCGATGCGCTGTGGCGCAGCAATGGCACGCAAGTCGAAGGCACCCAAGATCGCAGCGGCTTGTTCCGCGCGCAAACGCCGCAAGGATTTCATTTTGACAAAATACTCGCCGCACATCAAAGCCGTAACAGCAGTGCAGCGGATGATGTTGAAGTTGCGCGTGATTACGGCTTGTCTGTCTCAATCGTTGATGGGGACGAAGCAAACATCAAAATAACACGGCCCGAAGATTTCGATCGCGCCAAAGACCTGATGGGACTGTCGATGGATGTAAGATTAGGTAATGGATATGATGTGCACCGGTTCGGTGACGGGGATCATGTATGGCTGTGTGGCGTGCAGGTTTCGCACACGCGCAGCCTACAGGGTCATTCCGACGCAGATGTCGGCATGCACGCGATAACAGATGCGATTTACGGCGCGCTGGGCCAAGGTGACATAGGTCAACATTTCCCGCCATCGGATCCAAAATGGAAAGGTGCGGCAAGCCATATCTTTTTGGAACATGCGGTGGCGCTTGCCAAATCCAAAGGTTACGCGATTTCGAATATTGATTGCACCTTGGTATGTGAGTTCCCCAAGGTTGGCCCGCATCAAACTGCAATGAAACAAGCGCTTAGCGAGATAATGGACCTTGATGCGGATCGGATCAGCGTCAAAGCAACGACATCTGAACGGCTCGGGTTCACGGGTCGCGAAGAAGGCATCGCAAGCATCGCAACCGCAACACTGGTGAAATCATGAGCAAATTAATCGCGACGTTCCTTTACAGTGGTCATCTAAGACCCGCACCCGGCACTTGGGGATCTCTGGCCGCCCTGCCCGCCGCATATTTGATTGCCCAGATTGGTGGTTGGATCTTACTTTTGATTTGCGCGATTGCGACCTACTACATCGGACTATGGGCCACACGACAGGAAACCGCAGGCAGTGAAGACCACGATCCATCCGAAATCGTGATTGATGAGGTTGTTGGCCAGTGGATCGCATTACTCCCTGTTGTATATGGCGCCTCGATGACCGAGGCTTCGCTCACGGACTTATGGCCTGGATGGCTCGCCGCTTTTGGTCTTTTTCGCTTGTTTGATATCACCAAGCCCGGACCCGTCGGTTGGGCAGACAAACGAGATGATGCAGTGGGTGTAATGTTGGATGACGTGATAGCCGGCATAATGGCCGCCGTCAGTGTTGTCATCCTTGCAGCCGTCGCACATTTGGCCCTTTTGTGAGCCGCTCCAGCCACCTGCTCGAGCTCGCCAAAGCCAAAGGCGCTATGATCGCGACTGCAGAGAGTTGCACAGCAGGCATGATCTCAGCCGCGATCACTGACGAACCCGGCAGCTCTGCCATCTTTGATCGTGGATTTGTGACCTATACAAACGCGGCCAAGCAAGAAATGTTGGGCATTTCACCGGACACTTTAAGTGCATTCGGTGCAGTCTCAGAGGAGATTGCAAATGAAATGGCACGTGGCGCACTAGAACGTTCTGCCGCAAAAATCGTGGTTTCCGTCACGGGGATTGCCGGGCCCGGCGGTTCCGAGTTTAAGCCTGAAGGCCGCGTATGCTTTGGCATCGCAATTGGGTCCAAGGTCGAAACATCCACTGTGGAGTTTGGTCCGATTGGCCGCGCCAATGTTCGTGTCGCGACCGTCAAGCACGCTATTGAATTGCTCATCACAGCCTTGCACGCAAATTAATCAAACCACCCAAAGTTTGCCTATTTATTGATCATTTCTAAAATTGCCCAATATACATGCGCGCAACTAAGCGCGTGCTACTTTAATAGACATGAAAATTCCTCTTCAAAGCGGCGACATTAGAAATTTGGAAGGGGAATCCAATGGTCGGCGCAGATACCGCATGGATTATTGTGGCCACAGCTTTGGTCTTATTCATGACATTGCCAGGCTTGGCACTATTTTATGGCGGTTTGGTCCGCAGCCGGAACGTTCTATCGGTCTTTATGCAGTGTTTTTCCATTGCATGCTTGATGAGCGTTCTTTGGCTAATTGCTGGCTACTCCATCGCGTTTGGCGATGGCAACGCCTATTGGGGCGGCCTTGGTAAGGCGTTCTTGAACGGAGTTGACGCAGACACAGTGTCGGGCACGATCCCAGAAGTCTTGTTCTTCGCCTTCCAGATGACATTCGCAATCATCACGCCGGCGCTTATCGTCGGCGCTTATGTTGAGCGGATCGGATACGGATTTGCGATGTTATTCTCATCTTTATGGATGTTGATCTGCTATGCGCCCGTAGCGCACTGGATCTGGGGTGGCGGTCTTTTGGCTGGCGCGGAATGGTCTTTGTTTGCGGACGGCGTCAATGACTTTGCTGGTGGTATTGTTGTTCACCAAACAGCTGGCATGGCCGCCCTTATCCTAGCAGCGATGCTGGGACCACGTCGCGACAAGTCCAAACCCCCACACAACCCAGGAATGGTTATGATCGGGGCTGCAATGTTGTGGGTCGGTTGGTTCGGCTTTAACGGCGGATCACAACTGGCGGCAGACGGCGGTGCGGCTATGGCGTTGACAGTCACTCATATATCAGCTGCGACAGCTTCGCTGACTTGGGCACTTTGGGAGCGTATCCGTTACGGAAAAGCGTCACTTGTCGGCATGGTGACTGGTACGATTGCAGGTCTTGCATCTATCACCCCCGCGTCTGGGTCTGTTGATCCGGTACAAGCGCTGATCATCGGTGCGATTGCGGGCGTGATGTGTCAGGAGCTGTGTGGCTTTGTGAAGAACACATTGAAGATCGATGACACGTTGGATGTCTTTGCGGTGCACGGTGTCGGCGGCATGTTCGGTATCTTGATGCTTGCTTTGCTTGGTCACGCATCATGGACGGCACAGCTAGGCGGTTTGGCTGTCGTAGGTGTTTGGACGGTGATCACGACAGTGATCATCATCCTGATCACCAAAGCCATCTTTGGTATCCGTGTCAGCGAAGAAGACGAAGCTGTTGGCCTTGATCTCACCTCTCACGGTGAGCGTGCGTATGACATGACCTCCTAAGGTCAAATACATGAAACAATGCAAAGGGCCCTCTGGGGCCCTTTGTTCGTTTAAAGGTTTCGTATGACGACAGCGAGATCATCGCCCTGAACATCGGCCCAAAGGGCGTTCATCGCGCCCTCGCCCAACATTGCTGCGACTTTGTGTTTCAGACGTGTTTGGCGCGTCTGAAGTGGTTGTGGGGTGCCGATGTCGTGTTCGTGGGAAAATTGACCGTCGGCTGTGTGCACGACAATCCGCGTTTGGGTTTCGCTGAGCGTTTCATTACCAACGACTGATCCGAGCGCAGCGAGTTTTTTGAGATCTTCGCGATCCGCGGTTTCATCGGAAAACGTAGCTATGTCGGCGGTGTTTATTCCGCTGAGCGCCATTGCGGCGGTGAAGCGGTAGGAGAACTTGGCCTCCAGCCCCGTTTGCGGATCGGCAATGTTGCACACAGTTAACCAGCGTGGGTGGGTGGCGATGTCAAATCGCTTTATTTCTGCAGGTGGAATTTCGACATCGTGTATTGCATCCAACATAGCGTGTAGCCCGTGGCAGCACGCGTGATATTTATGGCTGATTGTTTCAATCTGCCAGTCCTTGCCAAGCCGTGCGATTGCATGATCATCCTGAGCGCCAAGGTGCGTCGTAGCAAAGGCACGCATGCCTTGGTCGGTAGCGGTCAAACCGGCCCGCGCCCAAAGCGCGCATTGAACTGCCGCTGAGGCGGCCAGCCCGGCATTCAAAGGTTTGGCCATTGTGCCAAATTGCACCTTGAGACCTGATGCTTGGCTGGCGCAATGACCGAGGGCCTGAGTGGTTTGATCCTGTGAGAGGCCCAACAGACGTGCGACGCCAAGCGTGGCGCCAAATGCGCCAGCGGTGGCGGTTTGGTGGAATCCACCCTGATAGTGATCGCGACCAAGGTACAGCCCGACGCGCACCGCGCATTCGCTGGCAATTTGCGCAGCCTCTAACAGCGCATCGTAAGACGCGCCCGCAATTTCAGCAACGGCGCAGAGGCTTGAAAAGACAACGACGGATGTGTGCCCGATATGTCCGAAATGGGTGTCATCATAGTCTAGCGCATGCGACGTTGTGGCATTGACCAGTGCAGCTGGCGCAGCTGGCGCCGTGCCACCGCCAAACAACGTGGACTGAGGCGTGCCGCCATTTGCAAGTGTCAGTATTCGCAATGTGTCGGCCACATCATCATGCACGCCAGATTTTCCGCAGGCGATCCAATCAAAGAGGCAGAGCCGCATGAGGTCAATGTGAGACTGCACATTTGGCGCATGCGCAAATTGCGCCAGACGAACCTCAGGCGTCATCCGTAAAGTTCTTGGGCTCGGGACTCGAAAGCGCGCACAATGCGCAGCATCGCGTCATTGAAGAACATGCCAGCCGCGCCTTGCAGCAATCGATTACGAAACTCGAAATCAACTTCAAACGAAACCGAGCAACCGTCGGCAACATCTTTGAATATCCAAGTGCTTTCCAGGTGCTTGAAAGGGCCATCCAGATAGCGTGTGTCGATTTTCATATCCTCGGGCCAAAGCGTTACCGAACTGCCAAAGCGTTCGCGAAAAACCTTGAAGGACACCACAAGGTCAGCCAGCATTTCAGAGTGGTCGCCCTTATCCGTTATGGAACGAATGCGCGCCGCAGCCGTCCATGGCAGAAATTTCGGGTAATTCGCAACATCAGCTACCAAGTCATACATCTGTTGCGCTGTGTAGGGTAGAACACGGGTTTCGTGATGTGCTGGCATTTCGTTCGTTTCCACGTGACTTCAACCACCGATGTCGTAGAGTTAGCTCCGAAAATCAACCCTCCTGAAGTGAGCCAAATGACGCAACGACCTTATGTGATCGACGAAATGATTAGCGCGAAATCTATCGCCGCGCGGATCGAGACCCTTTCAAAAGAAATCTATGATGAGTTTGAAAAGACTGAAAAGCTGGTCGTGGTCGGGCTATTACGAGGATCCTTTGTGTTCATTGCGGACTTAGTTCGCGAACTAGATTTGCCAGTTGAAGTGGATTTCCTCGAGGCATCTTCTTACGGAGATGGCATGGAAAGTAGCCGCGAGGTACGCATTTTCAAAGACTTACGCGGTGCGATTGAAGGACGTGATGTTTTGGTCGTCGAGGATATTATCGACACGGGCCATACACTCGCACACGTCACTGACTATTTACTAACTAAGGGGCCCGCCCGCATGAAGTCTATCGCGCTTTTGGATAAACCAGCGCGGCGTGAAGTTGACTATAAGGCCGATTGGATCGGATTCGAAATTCCAGATGAATTCGTTGTCGGGTATGGTATCGATTTCGCGCAACGGAATCGCAATTTGCCACACATTGGCAAAGTGCGGTTCACGGACGAATGAATGTGCATTGGCTCTTGCGGGCCAAGCGCTGGGCCCAGAATCCACCGAGTCCGGGACGTATCAAGCTCGTTTTTGCCGTCATCGCTGTTTGTGCCGCACTCTGGGGTTATGAACAGATCTTTGGTTGGCCAGAGGCTTTGACACCCAATGATCTGCGGCGTGGCCTTTAATCGCTACCCTAGTTTTGCCAACCGCGCTGCGCGCAACTGTGCAAAATCATCTCCGGCATGATAGCTAGATCGCGTCAAAGGCGTTGCAGACACCATTAAGAATCCTTTGCCATAAGCCGCCTTTTCATAAGTCGCGAATTCTTCGGGGGTTACGAAACGATCAACCGCATGGTGCTTTGGCGTTGGTTGCAGGTACTGACCAATGGTCAGAAAATCGATGTCAGCGGCCCGCATGTCTTCCATAACTTGAATGACTGATTGTTTATCTTCGCCCAATCCGACCATGATCCCAGATTTGGTGAACATTGTCGGATCAAGTTCCTTCACGCGCTGTAAAAGCCGTAAAGAATGAAAATATCGAGCTCCCGGGCGCACTTCGGGATAGAGGCCCGGAATGGTTTCCAAGTTGTGGTTAAAGACATCAGGTCGCGCCTCCACAACGACTTCGAGTGCGTTGTCATCACAGCGGATAAAATCTGGTGTTAGAATTTCAATCGTTGTTTCGGGCGACCGGTGACGGACCGCGCGAATGGTCTGTGCAAAGTGTTCTGCACCACCATCTTCGACGTCGTCCCTATCAACTGAAGTAATCACAACATGGTTCAGCCCAAGCGTCTCTACAGCATGTGCCACGCGACCCGGTTCAAACGCGTCTAAATCCTCTGGCGGTTTACCCGTTGCGATGTTGCAAAAGGTACACGCCCGCGTGCAGACTTCGCCCATGATCATCATGGTGGCGTGGCCTTGCGACCAGCATTCACCGACGTTTGGGCAGCCTGCCTCTTCGCACACAGTGACAAGCTTGTTTTCGCGCATGATATTACGGGTTTTTTTATACCCGTCAGATGTAGGCGCCTTGACCCTTATCCAGTCCGGCTTTTTGGGTTGCGGACTATCAGGTCGTTTGGCTTTTTCTGGATGGCGTTGAGCCGGTATCTTCAAATCGCGCACGGAGCATTCCCTTTATCTCCGTCCACATCTAAATGCTAACTAACATAACGACAACACCGGCTAGCAAAAGGCTGACATGCAAACCATGCAAGCCTGGACATAATCGCAAAGCTCCCAAAATTGTTGACCACAGTCACCCAATCATCGGAGCAAACCGACCGTGCGTTTCTTCATAATGTTTTTGCAACCGGGTTAGAGCGATCCTTAGCACAATCTTGCCTGAACCGGATGACCAGCCCATCTTTTTTTCAGTGACTTCCAAGCCATTTAGAAAACAACAACACTCCATCGCCACTTCGGTTAACCCAGGCCCCAAATCCTCAAGGGCAAGCTTAAGACGTGTACGCGCCGCGCAAATCTCTTTGTGAGAAGTGTTCGTTTCGCCACCGAGTACAGCTAAACACTGATCACTATCCGCAACATTGATATCGGCAACTTCATAGTCTTGACGCAGACGCTCTCCGGCCGCGACCAGTTCCTGCGTGAGAAACGGAATACCCTCTTTGTCTTTCCGCCGAGCAAGCCCCATGATCGGACTCTCACCTAGTCCATAGCGTGCGCCTTGAGGGCGCTCAGACTCTTCCAAGCGTCGTTTAGAATCCGAAGTTTGAACTAAACCTGCAGCGATATTTTCTTCCTTGGCAGTCAATTCTCTCAAAGCGCGCTGACCTTCGAAAGTCAAAAAATATCGCGCTATACGTGCATTAGGGTCATCGCTCTTAATCCAGTCCTGCAAAGCCATAGCCTGCGCTATAGATCGATCGACAACAGCAGTCCGTAGCGAGTGCCCGTCTGATGTCTCACGTACAACAACCGCAGATTCCATATCTCGGGCAACAGCCAATACAGCGCCGCTCTCAGATAGTCGCCGTAGCGCCAACAGTCTCTCTTGATCAAATTTGACCTGTGGCAAGGTCACATTCGCCTCGACACCTAGTGCCATCGCATCAACATACATTTTCGAGAATCCCTTTATCTTAGCCGTTTCCTCAAGTGAGAACGTGGAACTAATTGATGCCAATGCGGCATCAACAAGAGGGTCATCTCGACGAGTTTCCAGGCGTCGAACTTGACGCAAGATTGTCGATGGGTGGCAGTTTTCGGCGCGAGCAACAGCCCTAATTGAACGCCCAAGAACGGTGTGTTCTACGTAATTCATCGCAGCTTTCGGAATCCAATCATGTGTATTGTTCCCAAGATCACAGGTACCCCCTGCCATCACAGCCCCCTCGAAATGACCGATACATTAAAAAGCTAACTAAAGTACACATTTCAAATCAACACAACCATGCCGTGTATCCCTTAATGGTTTCTTAATTCGACGTTCAGTTTCCAATTTTTCCCCCAAAAGATTAACCAATATTGGGGAGGCCGTGCGGTCCAAGCCATTGAAAGGCAACACCCCAGAATCTCGTGCCACGTTTTCAGTTCATCGAATCATGGTAGGAGAAGGAATTGTGCAAGACCTAAGGACTCGCGTGAACGCGCTGAAGAGACCCAAATTACTAGTGAGCGCAGCAAAGTTTGGCCTAGATACATATAAGCGAAACCGAGATCTAAAATTAATTCTCGCTGTCGATACACTTCCAAAGATTGGCGCGACAATGCATCTTCTGCTTGAGACGGAGCGCGACCTAGAAAGACAGCGCCAGGAGCAAAGCGCCCACTATTCTTACTTAAGGCACATCGAAGTTCTAACAGCCGTAATCGCAGAAGCGACTCTGTTTGATCATGGAAATTAGGGAATATCGACTATGTAAAACTGTCTGGCATCGACGCTTTTTTGTCGGCAACATACGCGCGAAGCTTAGTTTCGATCTCCGGATCCAACGCAGGTTGCTGATACGTATCGAGCATCGTCTTCACCCGCTGCGTTGCCAATGCCATAGTATCGCGTGCGCCCTCTTCTTCCCAAGTTTCATACGGTTTGTAGTCTAACAAATCAGAACGCCAGAAGCTTGTTTTGAAGTTTGCTTGCGTATGTTCACAACCCAGATAGTGACCGCCCGGACCAACTTCTTCGATTGCGCCCATCGCTTGGCCATTCTCAGAGATATCAACGCCGCGCGCGAAATGGTGCAAGGCGCCAAGCTGATCTGCATCCATTACGAATTTCTCAAACGAAGACACCAATCCGCCTTCAAGCCATCCACAAGAGTGCAACATAAAGTTAACACCTGCGAGAAGGCCCATGTTCAAGCTATTCGCGGATTCATATGCGGCTTGAGCGTCCGGTAATTTGGAACCAGTGAAGCCGCCAGATGAACGATACGGCAATCCAAGACGGCGGATTAACTGTCCCATGCCGTACGTCACATGCGAGGCTTCTGGTGTCCCAAACGTCGGTGCACCTGAGTTCATGTCGATCGAAGTCACAAATGTTCCCGCAACGACCGGCGCTCCCGCGCGAATGATCTGGCTATATGCAACACCAGCTAGTACCTCGGCAAAGGCTTGCGTTAGTGTGCCTGCGATTGAAACTGGCGCCATTGCACCACCAACGATGAATGGGCTGACAATGCTTGCCTGATTATTGCTCGCAAAAATCTCCAACGCACCCATCATAATGCTGTCAAAGGTCAACGGCGAGTTGATGTTGATCAACGACGTCATAACAGTGTTTTTCTGTACGAACTCTTCGCCGAACAAGATGTTGCACATATCGATCGAATCTTGCGCACGGCTTGGTTCAGTGACCGAGCCCATAAACGGCTTATCGCTATAGACCATGTGCGCCAAAAGCATATCGAGGTGACGTTTGTTCACGGCGACATCTGTCGGTTCGCAAACAGTCCCGCCAGAATGGTGCAACCACTTGGACATATAGCCCAGTTTCACAAAATTCTCGAAATCCGCCATTGTCGCATAGCGCCGGCCACCTTCGGCATCACGCACGAACGGCGGCCCGTATACTGGAGCTAGAACAAGGTTCTTACCGCCGACAACGACGTTACGCTCGGGATTGCGAGCATGCTGTGTGTACTCGCTTGGTGCTGTGCTACAAAGCTTACGTGCCAACCCGCGCGGAATACGCACCCGTTCACCTTCGATCTCGGCACCAGCCTCGCGCCAACGCTCCAGCGCCTGAGGATTATCCACGAACATTACACCGATCTCAGCGAGGACCGTTTCGGCATTCGTTTCGATGATTTGTAATGCCTCTTCAGTGAGGACCTCAAAGTTCGGAACATTCCGCTCGATGTACTTTGCGGTCTCAACACTTACCGCTGTACGGGCGGCACGGCGTGCAGCGCCCCCACCTGAGCGACCACGACGACCTGTTTTAGCTGCAGCTTCTGACATGAGGCAAAATCCAAGAATGTTAAGATATGAATGGGATAACGTGCTGTAAAAACAAGTGTGCGCCCAATCCGCCATTTGAGAAGTGTTTGCGACATCCCTCCAAATATTGGGTCGCAAACAGCAATTATTGAAAAGTTACGGCGAATCCTTGCGCCCGTTGACTGACGGGCGTAACTGATCACATGGAACAACAGACACACGAACGCCTGCTGATCATTGATTTTGGCAGCCAAGTTACTCAACTGATCGCGCGCCGGTTACGCGAACTTTCAGTTTATTGCGAAATCCACCCATATCAGAGCATCGACGATGCGTTTTTGGCCGAGTTTGCGCCAAAGGCCGTTATCTTGTCCGGTGGCCCAGACAGCGTCACACGCGAAGGATCGCCTCGAGCACCGCAATCGATATTTGAGATGGGTTTGCCGATTCTGGGCATTTGCTATGGTCAGCAAACCATGATGACGCAACTTGGCGGCAAGGTTGTCACGGGCGAAGGCACTGCCGAGTTTGGGCGGGCCTATGTTGAACCCAAAGGCACACTTGATCTGCTAGATGGCTGGTTTGCAGACGACAAAGAACAAGTTTGGATGAGCCACGGCGACCATGTCTCTGAAATTGCTCCGGGATTTGAAGTATACGGGACGTCTCCGAATGCGCCATTCGCCGTCACAGCAGATATGTCTCGCAAATTTTATGCAGTCCAATTCCATCCCGAAGTCCACCACACACCAAACGGTGCAAAGCTCTATGAAAACTTCGTCAAGATGGCAGGTTTTACCAGCGATTGGACAATGGGCGCCTACCGAGAACAAGCAATCGAAGCGATCCGCGCACAGGTCGGCGACAAACAGGTCATTTGCGGGCTTTCAGGCGGTGTCGATAGCTCTGTCGCCGCAGTCCTTATTCACGAAGCGATTGGGGATCAGCTGACCTGCGTTTTTGTCGACCATGGTTTGCTGCGCCAAGGCGAAGCAGAAGAAGTCGTGACCATGTTCCGCGACCACTACAACATGAAGTTGATCCACGCTGACGAGCAGGAATTGTTCTTAGGCGAGTTGGATGGCCAAAGTGATCCAGAGACCAAACGGAAAATTATTGGTAAGCTTTTTATTGATGTTTTCCAAAAACATGCGGACAGTATTGAAGGTGCCGAATTCCTAGCACAGGGCACACTCTACCCGGATGTTATCGAAAGCGTTAGTTTCTCCGGAGGTCCTTCCGTAACAATAAAAAGCCACCACAACGTTGGTGGCTTGCCCGAGAAAATGGGACTTAAGCTCGTTGAGCCGCTCCGCGAACTCTTTAAAGATGAAGTAAGGGCTCTGGGTATGGAACTAGGCTTGCCGAAGTCATTCATCGGTCGCCATCCATTCCCAGGTCCCGGTCTTGCCATTCGCTGCCCCGGAGAGATCACCCGCGAAAAGCTTGATATCCTTCGCAAAGCTGATGCGGTCTATATCGATCAGATCCGCAAACACGGTTTGTACGATGAGATCTGGCAAGCCTTTGTCGCGATTTTGCCTGTTCGCACAGTCGGTGTCATGGGCGACGGACGTACATATGACTTTGCCTGTGCACTGCGTGCCGTCACATCTGTCGACGGCATGACCGCGGATTACTATCCGTTTAGTCATGATTTCCTTGGTGAAACCGCAACGCGGATCATTAACGAAGTTCAAGGCATCAACCGCGTGACATATGATATCACGAGCAAACCACCAGGCACTATCGAGTGGGAATAGCGCGCCTTATCATAGTATTAACACTCATGCCTCAGGTCGTTTTTGCCGAGCAGTTGGAACTGTTTTGCTCAGGTTCTGACCCTGACTGGCAACTTTCGTACAGTGAGACGTCGGCTGAGTTTTCCTACGATGGCCGGACGCAAACAATGGAAATCCCACAAAGATCAACAGCTGAAGGTACGGAATGGCCACAGGCTGCTACATTGATCGCGCCGCGCGATAGCGCGATTATCATTCTAAACAAACGGCAATGTGGCCTCGGAACACACGAAATGCATGTATTGACGCAACGCGGAGAAACACCGTTGCTTTTGACAGGTTGCTGTCAAGCAACCGAGCGATAAAGATGACCGCCAACACCGACCTTGCGCAGATACTGCGTGCCACTGCGTGGATGGTCGGTGCGATTATATCATTTACTTCAATGGCAGTAGCCGGTCGTGAGATTAACTTTGCTCACGATACCTTTGAAATCATGCTATTTCGAAGCGTCGTAGGTGTTTTAATCATGGGTACCATTTTGACGGCTACCAAGGCATGGCCGGACATCAAGACCCAACACCTTAAACTCCACATATTACGGAACGCCTGTCATTTCATCGGACAGAATCTTTGGTTCTTTGCAGTTCCGCTTATCCCACTGGCGCAACTCTTTGCATTGGAGTTTACGACGCCAATTTGGGTCCTGCTGCTTTCACCGCTTCTGCTAAAAGAGAAACTCAAGTTGGTGAATATGGTCGCAGCAGCGATTGGCTTTATCGGGATCCTATTGGTGGCACAGCCGGGTTCTGCGCCAATCAGTGGGGGCTTAATCGCAGCAGCCGCCTGTGCCGTCTTCTTTGCGTTCACTGCCATTTTCACCAGAAAGCTTACGCAACACCATTCCATCGCATGTATCTTGTTCTATCTAACGGCAATTCAAGCGATATTTGGGTTCTGCTTCGTCGTGTATGATGGTGCGATAACTTGGCCGACAACCGCGACCCTTCCTTGGCTTATGGTCGTTGGTGTCGCTGGGTTGGTTGCGCATTTCTGCCTAACAAATGCGCTGGCGATCGCTCCCGCAACGATCATTATGCCACTCGATTTTGCACGACTGCCAGTTATCGCGGTGATTGGCGTTCTGTTTTACAACGAACCTTTCAGCCCACTAATCATCGGAGGGGCGATTCTTATTTTCGCGGGAAACTACCTAAACATTAGCTTCTCGAACCGAAAAACCGCGAATTAAGCGATATTCCTGCCACGCTTTCGGCTCTCACGTGTTCTGACGCGGCGTCATTAATTGACGCAGCCCAAGACGTATCACTACGGTCCCAACCAATCACTCACCATGTTTAGGGACGGAGACATGAAAACATTTTTTTCAACAGGTGCAGCACTTTTGCTCACAACTACAGTCGCGACAGCCGGCGGAATTGACCGCGGCGGAAACGCATACTCGATACTTTTTGAAGACGGCAACTATCTAGAGCTGTCATTCTCAAGCGCAAAGCCTGAGGTCAGCGGTACTTACGCAGCACCATTGAATGCATTTGGTGCCGAAACTGGCAATATGGCGAATGACTTCACAGGCTTTGGAGTTGGTCTAAAAGTTGCGATCAATGATCAGATCGACGCCGCGATCTTCTTGAACCAGCCTTATGGTGCTGATGCAGCTTACACAGCGGGCGCATACACCGGCCTGGAAGCAGTATGGTCCAGCTCGCAAGTTGCAGCCGTTCTTAAGTATCAGCTAAATGATAACATGTCTGTATTTGGCGGCCTACGCTCCGTTAAGTCAGAAGCAACAATTCAGCTGCCGAGCGCGACTGGTGTTTACAATGCAATCGCAGAATCTGACACGCAGGTCGGTTATATTGCCGGTGCGGCCTATGAACGTCCAGAAATCGCTCTTCGCGTTGGATTGACATACGAAACAGGTATTACGCACGCGTTTAATACAATTGAAACATTTAATGGCGCGCCTATCACACCTGGTACGACGACAGAAATTGACATGCCACAATCTGTCACATTGGATTTCCAGTCCGGTGTTGCAGCAAACACGTTGGTCTTCGGCTCTATTCGTTGGTCCGAATGGTCCGTCTGGGAAGTTGCCCCTGCCGGTTTCGCGGGCGCGAACGGTGGCGCGCGTGTAACTGGAATCGACTCTGATTCAACGACGTACCGTCTTGGGGTTGGTCGTAAAATCAATGACGATTTGTCTGTTTTCGCTCGCATCACCTACGAAGGTGCCAGCGGCGATGTAGCCTCACAGTTGGCACCAACCGATGGCACGACATCGATCGGCGTGGGTGGTACTTATAACCTAGATGGCGTTAGCATCAGAGGCGGCATTGAGTATTCTATGCTTGGTGACGCAACAGATTCTAATGGTACAGCGTTTGAAAACAACACAGCTCTCGGCTTTGGTCTTTCAATTGGCTATTCGTTCTAACTTCTGAACTAACGATTTTCTAAGAACGCCCCGACACTTGTTGGGGCGTTCTTTATTTCAGACCTTCCAATACGACCGTCGCAGCGCGGATTCCTGGGTCAAGATCGCCAAGACCCAAACGCTCCATCGTAAGCGACATCGCTTTGGTTTGGTCAGTTGGTGCGCGCAGAACATCCAACAGCGCTGCGCCTATCTTTTCGGAAACACAGTTCTTGCCAATAAATTCCGGCACGGCCCGAGTTTCGGAAACGAGGTTCACAAGTGTGACAGTATCGACCTTGAGCATCCAAGAAATGATGATCCGGCTGAGCCATGCCATATCATAAGCAATCACCATTGGGGTGCCTGCAGCAGCTAGCTCCAAGGATACGGTTCCAGAGGCCGCCAAGGCCACGTCTGCCGCCGCAAAGGCCGCTTTCTTGCGGTCATCACCAGGTTCGATCAGCGTAACCTTGCCCGGCCATTTTTTGGTTTGCTGTTTAACGAGTTCAAAAACTGGGGCCGCGCAAGGGACGACGATCTCAGCATTTGGATGTGCGGCAACGACATGTTCAAGCGCCTGGCCAAAACGCTCAGATAATCGCGCTACTTCGCCCTTGCGGGATCCCGGCAATGCCAGAATAATCGGGGCCTTGGTTTCAGCGGTTAGTGCGGCGCGAAAATTGGCGGCTTCTTCATCAGTTGCAATGGCTTCTGCCACAACTGGGTGACCCACAAAGTCACAGTCCATTCCAGCGGCCTGCATCAATGGCGGTTCAAATGGGAACAACGCCAACACATGATCTATATAGGCCGACATCTTTTCAGCGCGTCCAGATCGCCATGCCCAAACAGTTGGTGCAACATAATGGACGGTTCGAATGTTTGATGCTTCTTTCACCAGCTTTGCGACGCGAAGGCAAAAGTCAGGGCTGTCGATTGTTATCAAGACATCTGATTTCGACGCTATGATCGCATCTGCCGTTTCGCGAATACGCGCCTTGAGTGCCCGATATTTTGGCAGGATCTCAACCAATCCCATCAAACTTAACTCAGACATTGGGAATCGACTGTGCAGCCCTTGTACTTCCATCAATGGTCCGCCAACGCCATGAAACGTAATATCTGGGTTCAAAGATGTGAGCCCACGCATTAGTGCGCCGCCAAGCTTGTCACCTGACACTTCACCAGCAATTACAAAGACGTTTAATCCCATGTCCGAACCCACAGGAAGAGCCCATGCGCATCGAGTATCTGCCGAACACGCGGTAGTTCAAGGACCATGACACCACCCTCCTCGATCACGATCCCTGATAGACCTGCCGCGCTGGCATTTAGGGCTGTATCCGGTCCTATGACCGGCAAATCCGCACGTCGATCTTGGTTGGGTTTTGGCCCTTTGAAAAGGATCGCACCTTTGGCCTCCCCTGCACGCCCGGCCACCCAATCGGTCGCACTCAACACAAGATCATCAACAAAGTTCAAGGGTTGTTCCTGAGATCGCGCAAACTGAAGCATCATAGCGTCGGTCCCTTCAGGGCCCTCCTGTGCGAGCACAGCATTGTCTTTGATCAAACAAGCTTGGCCACTGTCTGCAGTGCCCATGATTTGCAGCGTGCGATCACCCAGACGTGCGTTCTGTTCGTCAATCTCACTTGGGACAGCGCGTGTGAGAACCCCCAAGGGAGGTAATAGATCAGGGACGAGTTCTGCTGCGCCAATAACCGTAAGGTCATGATCTTCAATTATCTTGATAATTTCTCGGAGCGTGCCGTCATCGCCTTTGGCCATGGCTGCTTGAAGCCGCGGGACAAGTGGCAGCGTCTGATCATCAATCTCAGTTGGGTCAATTTCAGGTCGCCGGACAGCACCAGCCATACAGATTTGCGAAACACCGTCATTGCGTAGTTGCCGGAGGAAGCTTCCAAGATGCTCTAACCGGAAAGTCACCTGCGGAGCGATCTCGGGAACAAAACCTTCCAAAGCGCAAACTAAAGGAGTGCGACCCTCTTGAGATAGACGTCGAAAAAGCGTTGCCGGGAGGTGGCCAGTACCAGCGATCAGCGCCAACATCAGCTAGGCGTCAAGAAACTTCGGTCTGACTCACCCAAGATGAAATCGACCATCTGCTGCACATATTCGCTATCTGCTTCCTGCCCTAATCTCGCCGCTCGATCATGGAACGTTCCTTCGCCGTCTTTCAACGCTTGGAAAGCTGCGCGTAACGCTGTGATATCCGAACGCGCCACACCGCGTCGTTTTAACCCGACAAGGTTCAGTCCATCCAATTCGCCTCTTGGCCCCATGACTAGACCGTGGGGAACAACATCATTCGTAACCATCGACAGCGCACCGATGATCGCGCCCTGACCGATACGCACGAATTGGTGAATGCCACATAGCCCGCCGACGATCACGTCATCTGCAATCACACAGTGTCCAGCGATCGCGCTCGAGTTCACGACGATCACGCGATCCCCAATCTGTGTGTCATGGGCAATGTGGCAGCCGGCCATGAATAAACCATCGTCACCAATCTTGGTAACTCCGCCACCGCCTGCTGTCCCTGTATTCATTGTGACGTGTTCACGGATCCGGTTTCTGGCGCCGATAATCAAAGAAGTTTCTTCGCCATCAAACTTAAGATCTTGTGGAATTTCGCCCAGAACTGCGAAGGAAAAGACCGTTGTGTCTTCGCCAACGCTTGTATCGCCGTCGATAACCACATGGCTCTTTAAGACCACTCGATCTGCAAGCCTTACTTTTGGCCCGATAACGCAAAACGGACCTACCTCGACATCGGTTCCAATTTGAGCGCCATCGGCAATCACTGCACTGGGATGAATGCCACTCATGCGGATTGCAGGTCCATCATAGCCGCAAATTCGCCTTCGGCTGCCAGTTCACCTTCTACAGTCGCCACGCCCTTAAAGCGCCAAACCTTTGCACCAGGTTTCCCGCGCGTTGTCTCAATCTTCATCTCAAGGACATCACCAGGGATCACTTTGCGACGGAATTTACAGCCGTCAATCGACATAAAGTAGATCAGCATATTGCCGTCGGTCAGGCCCATTGTCGTTCCGACCATAACAGCGGCTGTCTGCGCCATGGCCTCAATGATTGTCACACCGGGCATGATAGGGGTTCCAGGAAAATGGCCCTGAAAGTGCGGTTCATTCATCGTTACGTTTTTGATCCCAACTGCAGACGACGTCCCATCGATGCTGTGGACTTTGTCGACAAGAAGGAATGGGTAACGGTGCGGAATGATCTTTTGAATAAGATGAATGTCAGCTTCTGTCGGTGTGCTCATTTTTTTCTTTCCTTCTAAGCTTGCTCTTGCCTAGCAAGGCTAACACCGTCGAGCAAGGTATTCACTGCTGGGTGGCGTTCGATCCCTGACGTTCGATTGCGTTCATTTGACCGATGACTTCTTGTGTAATGTCCACTGCTGAGACAGCTAAATAAACAGATCTACTATCCAACACGACGACACCTCCTCGCGATAGCAATACCTGACCTATAACATCGCGCGCCTGCTCGTTGAAATTGGCCCGCGCAGTTTGACCTGCCTGAGCAATCTCGCGCTCTTTGGCATCGCGATCTGCCCGTATTTGTTGAACACGCTGATCAAATGCATCTGCTTCAGCTCGGAAATCATCAATATTCATATCTGGCCGACGCTTTGCCAAATCTTGCTCCTCGGCTACCAGCTCAGCTGTGATCCTATCGTTTTCAGCGGCAGCCTGTCGGGCTAGCTCATTCAACTCATCACGGATACGCGCGCCCAAATCACTATCCGAAAAAACCCGCTCAGGATTCACGATAAAAACGACTGAGGATTCGCCTGGTACCTGTTCCTGTCCTATTGCTGTGTTCGGTAGAGCTAGTCCCAAACAAAACAGCACTATCCCTGTTAGAATGCCACGCATCAGAAACTGGTCGAAATCGTCACGTCAAAGTTTTTAGATTTATCCTCAGATTGGACATCCAATGGCTCTGTGAAATTGAATCGTAAAGGGCCGATTGGGGTCGTCCAAAAAATCGATAACCCTGCGACTGTCCGCGCAGTGTAATCATTGTAGAGAACATTGGCTCCGAAAGTGTTTCCAACATCCCAAACTGACCCGTGGTCAACGAAAATACCGCCGGTAATTCCGTATTCTTCGGGTAGCCCGAGAGGAAACTCTGCTTCCAAACGTGCAACCGCAAACTTATTCCCACCCAGTGCGTCATCCGTATCTGCATCTCTTGGTCCGATACCACCGGCTTCAAAGCCACGCATAATACGGCTTCCCAAAAAGAACCTGTCTGTGACACGACTGTTGTTGTCCGCATAGTTGAGCGTCCCACCTTCAATCGTTGCCCGCAGTGTTACTTCTTCATTGAAGACTTTTACTTCGGCAGCTGCCAAGGCAGTAGTCTTGATGAAATCCGTGTCACCGACTCCGAATTCTTGCCCAAAGCGCAAGAGGACACCCGCGTTCGGGTTGAGGCCAGTTCGACGCGTGTCATAGCTGTAATTGTAGCCCAACGCATTGGTGGCAATGCTACCACGAGATGCTTCTTGGACGATTACATTGCTTGCTGCGGCATCTACATCAGTAAGGTCCGTGTAGTCGAAAGCATAGTAAAGACGCAGACGGCCATTTTCAGAAACCGGGAAAGTGAAACCCGGACTAAAGCCAAAAGTTTCGGTATCATAAAGAGCGTTCTCATTGTCCGTCGTGCGATAGTCAAACGAAGTATTATACCGAAGGTCACGTCCAAGGAAACGCGGTTCCGTAAAATCAAATGACACAACGCGGTTGCTTTCAGCAGTCGATACTTGGAACGCCAGTGCCTGACCACGACCAAGAAAATTCGCCTGTTTGTAACTCGCCAAGAGCCCAAAACCCGTATCAGTATTAAAGTTCGCGCCAAACGAAAGTGAGCCGGTCGCAGTTTCAACGACATCAACGTCGACAACAACCTGCTCAGGGGTCGAACCTTCACGCGCATTCACGTCCGCGTTTGCAAATAGCCCCAATGCGCGAATACGCTCTGCGGCTTGTCTAATCTCACGCGGATTGAACGGATCCCCTTCTACGACTGTAAATTGGTTCCTGATCACCTGATCTAGAGTCGTGCTGTTTCCTTCGATGTCGATACGCTCAACAAAAATACGCGGTCCACGGACCAAGGCGAACTCAACATCCAATGTAAGATCTCGATCGTTACGGCTAATCCGTGGCTCAACTTGCACAAAGCTAAGCCCTTTGCGCGTTGCAAGTCGTTCCAAACGCGCAATGTCAGTTTCGACAGATAGAGGGCTATAGGTCGAACCCGACCGTGTTTTCAAAGCTGCTTGAAATTCTGCAGCGTCTGCACCTGCTATTTCGGAAACGACAGAAATACTGCCAAAGTTGAATTTCTGGCCCTCTTGTACATTAAAAGTCACCAAAAAAGCATCACGTTCACGCGTCAGTGCCGCATCAACATTCAGAACCTGAAAATCGGCGTAGCCTCGCGCTTGGTAAAAATCAGTTAACAATCGACGGTCAAATGCGATCCGGTCGTTTACGAATGTATCACGTGAAACGAAAACACGAAGCGCACCCGCCTGCTTGGTATCCAGAACCCGACGCAGTCTTCGTTCAGAATAGGATCTGTTTCCAACAAATGAAATGCGCTCAATCTCTGTCACACCGGTTTCATTTACTTCAAATATTAGGTCAATGCGGTTGTTCTCACGTTCGATGATCTTGGGAGTTACTGAAACATTTACGCGACCACGCTCTGCATAAACTGCAGTTATCGCGGCAACATCGCGCTCAGCTTGCGCAGGCGTATAAACACGACGCGATTGCGAACGAACGACGCTAAGAAGTTCAGCGTCACGGACCTGACTATTCCCTTCGACATTAATTCGATTCACCGTTGGTCGCTCAACGACAGTAATCGCCAATGTCCCACCACGCGGTGTAACATCCACGGAGGAAAACAAGCCCGAAGCACGAATGTTTTGGACAGCAGCATTTAGTTCACCGGCAGTCACAGTTTGACCACGACTGATTCCAGCAAGAGAAAGGACCGTTCCGTCCTCGACCCTCACATTCCCATCGATTGAAACGTTGGAGAACGAGAAGCTTTGCGCGAATGCACCACTCGCTGCAACCGACGTAAAGCCCAGTAATAAAACAACAAAAGGTAGCCTTACGAAACCATTGCAGCGCGCCAGAGCGCGTTCGATCAAAAAGGTCATAGTGTGCCTTGTCCTGCTAACATCCCCATATGTTGTGAAGGTACTGAGTCCTTGGGGGGATGTCAAAACGAAGAAACGCACCAAATGGTGCGCTCGCAATACTTCGCCAGTAATCTGAAAAGGAAGCTTAAACTAAAGCTAGGAAAGCGCCCAGATAAAGCGCGCCCACGACGACCGCAGTACAAAGAAGACGGTCCCAGTTAAGCCGCATTAAGACTGCAAAACCTTTATAACCTGCTGTAATCGTCTGCATGATGCCTCTCCTTATTGATCGAGAGATAACCAGAAATCAGGGCGAAAATATGACGCCTTCAATCTACGGGCACAAAATGAGGTCATTTAGCAAAGCAAATATCATCAACGCAACGATCAAAAATAGCCCGCTAAACATTAAGATCTGAAGTGCTTTCCCGTCAGGTTTTTTGCGCGTTACTGCCTCATAAGCATGAAATACGAGATGCCCGCCATCCAAAATTGGGACAGGGAACAAGTTTATCAGGCCGATCGAAGCTGAAATCATCCCGATGAATAAGATATAGCTCCCAGCACCTTGCGACGCCATCGACCCACTGGCTTGTGCAATCGCAACAGGACCCGAGATATTGCAGGACGAAATATCCCCAACAATTACCTTCCAAAGGCCGGACAAAGAAATCCGAATTGTGAACCAGAGCCTTTCACTACCGTGTGTCAGTGCCTCCCAAACACCGACCCGTTCAAGGCGACGCTCAAAGAAGTACTCACCGCCAATGCCAATCATCCAACGCGTTTCAAATGACCCATCAGGCAATGGGTTATCCATACGACGCGGCGAGAGAATAATCTCAATCATTTCACCAGCTCGCCAGACATCAAGTGTTAGTGGCGCGCCCTCGACGGATTCAACGACATCAATCACGTCCGAAAATGCATAGACTTCAATGTCATCCATACGCACGATAACATCGTCAACTTTCAACTGGGCATCGTCAGCTGCTGAACGTGGAAACAAGCGGTCGACACGCGGGATCAATAGGTTTGGTCCCTGCACTTCCATCTCAACGCCGTCACGTTGAATACGATAAGTTCTAACAGCACTTTTCGGCAGGTCGTCGATACTCTCGACGTCTGAACCATCAACACTTATCCCATCAACGGTCAGGACCACATCGTTCTGAAGCAACTCCGATTCGAACCCTGCAGGCAATGTGTGAGAGACGTCAAAAATAACAGCTTCGGTTGGCCGACCCTGCGCGAGGATATAGCCCGAGAATATCGCAATGGCCAAAATGAAGTTAGCAATGGGTCCCGCCGCGACAGTTGCAGCGCGCGCCCAAAGTGGTGCGCCGAGCATCGTCCGCCGCGCCTGTTCCGGCGGTAAATTCTCGTATCCACCAACACTAGCCGCGTTTTTGTCTCCGGCAAATTTTACGTAACCGCCAAATGGGATGGCCGCGATTTGCCATTGAGTGCCGCGCTTATCGATGCGTGATGCCAAGACCGGACCAAAGCCCACAGAAAACACGTCAGCATCGATTCCGCACCAACGCCCAACTATATAGTGACCATATTCGTGGATCGCGACGATCACGGAAAGTGCGACGATAAAAACGACGAGAATGTAAGCGCTATTGCCTGTCGTTGAGAGGATTTGCTGCAGATCCAATGTTGTGTCCCTTAGGTTTGTGCGAATTCACCGGCGTAAATGCGCGCGGTTTGATCAACGTTCAACACGCTATCTAGTGTGAATTGGGCATTTTGCAGCCCGCCTTTTGCTGACATTTTGTTCAATGTCTTTGAAACGATTGGTGCCATCGCAGTGAAAGCGATATCACCAGCGATAAATGCGTCCAGAGCACGCTCTTTCGCAGCGGTAAAGGCAGCGCCGGTAAATCCGCCCTGCTCCATTACCTGCTGAGCAAGCTCCAACGCTGGATATCTCTTAAGATCAGGTTTTTGAAAAGTTAGCTGACCAATCTGATCCAATTGCAGTCGCTCAACCGGTAAACTGCGCCTACTCGGCCAATTCAAAGCAAATCCAATCGCATGACGCATATCATGTGGCCCGACATGAGCCATCAACGCACCATCATTGAAACCGACCAGTGCATGGACCAGAGACTCTGGATGAATCAAGGCTTCGATCTTGTCAGCAGAAATTCCAAAAAACTCTTTGGTTTCGATAAGTTCCATTGCCTTATTAAACATTGAGGCGCTGTCAATTGTAATGCGCTGACCCATATCCCAATTTGGATGTTGGCCGGCCTCAGCTACGGTAGCCGTCTCGAGCTTGTTTACAGGCCACTCACGGAATGCACCGCCGCTGGCAGTGATGATCACCCGCTCAACAGTCGCGCTATCCTCACCTATCAACGCCTGAAAAACAGCAGAGTGTTCGCTATCTACCGGAAGAATTGTCGCATGATGCTGTTTGGCGAGCGACATTAGTAGAGGTCCCGCGGAAACAAGCGATTCTTTGTTCGCCAATGCCAGCGTCTTGCCGTGTTCCAACGCCTTTAAACCCGGCGCCAAACCAGCTGCTCCGACAATTCCAGACATAGTCCAGTCTACGGGACGCGAAGCCGCATCGATAACCGCCTCAGAGCCAGCTGCAACTTCAATCCCGGTCCCGGACAGAGCTTCTTTGAGGTCTTCAAAGCGATCATCAAAGCAAGTGACGGCGATTTCAGCGTTTAAGCGTCGGGCATCTGCGGCCAATTGCTTAATATTGTTTCCACCTGTCAAAGCGATGACGCGGTGTTCATCCGGTTGTCTTTGAATCAAATCGATGGTGTTTTGCCCGATCGAGCCAGTGGCACCCAAAATAGTCACTGTCTTCAAAAGGTTACTCCACCGACACCAAGAAACACTAGGACGCCAAGAACAAGGAAAGCGCCCAACATAGCGTCAAACCGGTCTAATATCCCACCATGACCGGGAATTAGATCAGAGCTATCTTTGACGCCGACGTTCCGCTTAAGCGCACTTTCGGCGATGTCACCCATCTGACCCGCAAAAGCGATTGCGACAGAAACCACGATCAAAACCGGGCCTGCATTTGTCGAACTAACAAACATAGCTCCTACGATCGCAGCTCCGATCCATCCAGCGACAGTCCCGCTCCAAGTTTTCTTCGGGCTAACTTTCGGCCAAAACTTTGCCCCGCCCACCAGCCGACCCACAAGATACCCAAGAGTGTCCGAAGCAATGATCACCAATATGACCCAAAGGATCCAAGATGCTCCGAATTCGTCCCTAAAATGACTTAACGAAAATGTCGCCAACCCAATCGAAACTGCAAATACCGCAAACAAAACGGGCCTTTGGCGATGAACCAGAAGTCCAATGAAGGGCACGACAGCAAACAAAATCGCTTGCTGCCAACCAGCCATACCGGTTTGTGCTGACAGAAGAGAGCCTGCAAGAACCCCAAGTACCACTGCCGCATTTGGCTTGTCAGGATTGCAAACAATACTGAGTTCCCAAATCATCAATCCCGTTACGAAGACCAATAAAATGTCGAACCACACGCCGCCAATTATGATTGCAGCAAGCCCCACAAATGCCATGCATGCACCCGAAGCAAGTCGGATATTCAGGTCGCCCCACTTGCCATTATCTGCTTTTGTTTCAGACATTTGTTACGCCAACACCTGTTACGCCAACACCGCGCCGAAACGGCGATCACGCGATCCGAAAGACGTTACAATCTTACCAAAATCTTCAGATGTGAAGTCCGGCCAAAGAATTGGCGTAAATTCATATTCAGCATAGGCAGATTGCCATAGTAGGAAATTCGAAATACGCGCCTCGCCACTTGTTCGGATCACCAGGTCTGGATCCGGAAGCACATGCGTGTCCAAGAACTTTGCCAGTGTCTCAGCATCAACATCTTTATAAGACAACTTACCTTTTTCAACTTCGTGCGCCAAGCGTTGTGCTGCCCGAGTTACTTCATCGCGACCGCCATAATTCAAAGCTATGGTTAAATGGACCTTATCATTCGTCGACGTTAGCAATTCCAAGTTATCCATCAGCGCTACAAGCTTATCATCAAGCTTCAATCGATCACCGATGAAGCGCACTCGAACGCCATCCGCAAGCAATGCACGGGCTTCCTTTTCGATATACCGACGAAACAACCGCATCAGCCCTGTGACTTCAGTTTGTGTGCGCTTCCAATTTTCAGTCGAGAACGCAAAGATCGTAAGATATTTCACACCACAATCTGGGCAAGCCTCAACGATTTCGCGCACGCGCTTGGCCCCCGCGTGATGTCCGAACAAGCGGGGTTTACCACGCTGTTCCGCCCAACGTCCGTTGCCATCCATAATAATGGCAACATGATTTGGGCCTATCTTTTCCATCTTGGTCATATGCGACCCTTCAATCAGAGCAGTTTATACCTGCATGATCTCTTCTTGTTTATTTTCAAGCGCTTGATCCACACCTTTGATGTGATCATCTGTTAGTTCTTGAACAGCAGATTCCCAAAACTTTTGATCGTCCTCGGACATACCATCTGCCTTGGCTTTCTTAATCTGATCCATCCCATCTTTGCGTAGATTTCGGATCGAAACGCGACAACTTTCGGCATACTGAGCTGCCACTTTGCCTAGCTCACGACGGCGTTCTTCGTTTAGCTCGGGGATCGGCAACATAATAATTGTGCCATTAAGCTGTGGGTTTATACCCAACCCGCTTTCACGAATGGCTTTTTCAACTTTACCAACCAAACCTTTGTCCCAGACGTTAATTGTCACCATCCGTGGTTCAGGAACGTTGACCGTACCAACCTGATTAATAGGTGTCATTGAACCATAGGCATCAACCATCACCGGTTCCAGCATCGATCCAGAAGCTCGGCCAGTCCGCAAAGATGCGAATTCGGTCCTGAGGTTCGCAATCGCGCCATCCATCCGGCGGGCTAGGTCGTCTGTATCTAGTTCAAAATCGTCGGCCATCATGTCTGCTCATGTTAACGGGGCATTCTGTGCCCTTTGTTCATTCTTTAGGCGAAAATCATAGGGTTGTATACCTTAGCTCTTCCCCATTGGTTGCGCATTTGTTGCGTAAATTTCTACAGGTCGGCGAGAAACCTCTTAGTCATGCACGATGGTGTAGGTTCCATCACCCGCCAAAATTCCACGAAACCCGCCGGGCTCATCTAGACTAAACACCACAATTGGCAGGTGATTATCACGCGCAAGCGCAATCGCCGACGCATCCATGACACCTAAATGCTTTTGCAAAACCTCGTCGTATGAAATTTTGTCGTACCGCACAGCGTCAGCATGTTTTGCGGGGTCCTTGTCATAGACGCCGTCAACTTTGGTGCCTTTAAAGATAGCTTCACAGCGCATTTCATTCGCTCTCAAAGTCGCAGCTGTGTCGGTCGTAAAATAAGGGTTTCCCGTGCCCGCGGCAAAAATACAAACGCGTTTTTTCTCAAGGTGCCGAACTGCACGACGACGGATGTATGGTTCACATACTTGGTCCATCGGGATTGCTGAGATCACACGTGTATGGATCCCCTCGCCCTCAAGTGCTGATTGCATTGCAAGAGCATTCATAACGGTTGCCAACATGCCCATGTAGTCCGCTGTGGTTCGCTCCATTCCTTGAGCGCTACCTTGCAAGCCGCGGAAAATGTTTCCACCTCCGATAACCATGCAAATTTCGACACCCATGTCATGAACGGTCTTGACCTCTTTCGCGATCCTTTCAACGGTTGGCGGATGAAGCCCAAAACCAGTTGTGCCCATCAAAGCCTCGCCAGAAATCTTTAGCATCACGCGGCCATATGTTGTCTCAGATGTAATGCTCATGATCATCCTGTTATTTGCTTTCTTTGACGCGCAAAATGTCGGAAAAGTGTCGGATGATCAATGGGCCCGCCAAGTATTAGCTTAAGTTTCGACCAAGCGGCGGCCCGAAGAAATTCTTCAGAAGCGACAAATCCGAGTGACACTTTCAATATCAGCCACATCTCACGTACTTATTGCCGGACCAACAGCATCGGGAAAGTCTGCGTTGGCGCTCATGATTGCCGAAAAACAAGGTGGCTTGATCGTAAATGCCGATGCGCTACAGGTTTATGACGGTTGGCAAATCATCACCGCTCGGCCCGGACCTGAGGACCTGAAAAGGGCTCCTCATTTCCTATACGGTCACATCGCTCATGACCGCCCTTATTCTGTTGGAAATTGGTTGCGCGAGGTCGCTGCCCTCTTGCACCAACGTTTGATTATTGTGGGGGGAACAGGCTTATATTTCACTGCGCTGACCGAGGGCTTAGCGGAAATACCGCAAACCCCGATGGATGTGCGTCGGCAGGCAGACAAGATGTCGCTAGAAGAGCTTTCTCAGGGCGTTGACGGCAATACGCTCCGCAAAATTGACAATGCAAATCGAGTAAGAGTTCAACGCGCTTGGGAAGTTCAAGCGACGACCGGGAAGTCTTTGTTAGATTGGCAAGACGAGACTCCGCCTGCCTTGCTCCCGTTGCCTGAAACTATACCGATCTTGTTGAACGCAAACAAAGAATGGTTAACCCCTCGTATTGAAATGCGGTTCGATCAGATGCTTGAGATGGGCGCGCTTGAAGAAGCCCGTGGTATGATACCAAAATGGAACGCAGCAGATCCATCTGCGAAAGCCATAGGTGCGCAAGAGCTGATTGCACACATTAAGGGTGAGTTGAGCCTAGAGGAAGCTCGTGAAGCGGCAATTATCGCGACGCGACAATACGCCAAGCGTCAACGCACTTGGTTTCGAAAGAGAATGTCCACCTGGAACAGGTTTGACTTGTCATCCACAGACTTATCCACAGCCATCACCTTATAACTCTGAAAAATATATTGTTTTTTGAGGCTGAAGCGGGCAAAATTTCAGCTTCAACAATGGGTGCTGCCAATGATCCCAACGACCGAAACTCAAAACGCAAAGCTCGCGTTGTTGCCGATAGCGCAGAATCCCAAAGTTGGGAAGTGGCGCACAGAGGCCATGCGAAGCCATTCTACGCCGCGGCTAATCTTTATAGCCAAGGGTCATGGACGTATTACGATCGCCGGTCTGACACGAGGCTATGGCCCCAACAATTTGATCTTTATTCCTGCTCGCACGATGTATGGCTATGACACTGGTCCAACTGTCTTTGGTCAAATATTAACCATACCCGCGGCGATGTCTCCTGAGTGGCCGGATGAGTCGGTTCACATGCGACTGCGCGACGTCGGGGCGCAAAAAGAGATCAGCGGTCTTCTCGACGCGCTGGAACGTGAACTTTCCTCGACGAATGAAGCAAGCAATCGTGCCGCTCATTATCGTTTGGGTTTGATCTCGGTGTTTTTTGAACGACAACTTTTGCTTTCGGAAAACGGAACAAAGGATCATCAGCTGGGGACGTCATCCGCCCGTGTCGTCGCCGCCTACACCGACTTGATTGAGCGCGATTTCCGCACTGAAATGGGTGTGGCTGACTACGCAACGGCGCTTGGAATTACTGCAACACATCTTACGCGCTGCTGTAAGGCTACCTGCAATCGCTCAGCGCTCGATTTACTTGTAGATCGCAGGCACTTCGAGGCGTGCAGTCTTTTGCGCGAAACAAAACAACCTGTTAGCCGGATCGCAACAGAGCTCGGCTTTAGATCTGCAGCTTACTTCAGCCGTTCTTTTCAAAATAGATCTGGCCGCTCACCCTCGCAATTTCGCAAGTATGGCGGTGTCCATTAGGCAAAAAGCCTATTGCCCGAGAATGACATCGACATAATTTTGGGTTTCTCGAAACGGCGGAACGCCACCATATTGCTGCACAGCCCCTGGCCCCGCGTTGTAAGCCGCAAGCGCAAGCTTCCAATCCCCAAATGCTTGGTATTGTTCACGCAGATAGCGCGCACCTCCATCAAGGTTCTCCTCGACGTCATTTGGATCAACACCGAGGTCGCGGGCAGTCGCCGGCATCAATTGCGCTAGGCCAATGGCGCCTTTTTCAGACCGAGCACTTGGATTCCACCCACTTTCCTGCTGAACCAGCCGCAAGAACAAATCGATCGGTACATCATAGCGCCGCGCCGCCGACTTTGCTAAATCCAACAAAGGCCCGTTGTATGATCCTGCATAGATTGGCAAAGACCCTGGCGACCCTGGCACAATAATTTTCGGTGGTTGAAGACGTATCGAACTATTGTACTGCTCTGATGCGCGCCCATCCAATACATCCAGCTGACTTTGAAACAAGGCCATGCGCGACCGCGTCGAAACACTGTCTTGTGCAACCGCAACTGTCGCAATTCCCACGGTTAATCCTGCGCAAATCAAAAGGCGCATCAGCATCTCCCACCCAGCGTTAACGCTAATTTAGAGGTTTACGGCGGAATAACCAGTCGCAGTCGGTAAATCCTCTGTTAACCTTGCTGCGCGATGCCTATTCTACGTCGGAATGAAATCAGATTCGCGGGGGCGCCAGACATGGCTGGATCAGTAAACAAAGTTATAATCATTGGTAATCTGGGCCGCGACCCTGAGGTGCGAACCTTTCAGAACGGCGGCAAGGTTTGCAATCTACGGATCGCAACCTCAGAAAACTGGAAAGATCGCAACACGGGCGAACGCAAAGAGCGGACAGAATGGCATTCTGTAGCAATCTTTTCTGAACCACTTGCTCGCGTCGCAGAACAATATCTGCGCAAAGGGTCTAAGGTCTATATTGAAGGCCAATTAGAAACTCGCAAATGGCAAGATCAGTCTGGACAAGACAGATACAGCACCGAAGTTGTCTTACGGCCTTACACCAGTACCCTTACGATGCTGGACGGACGTGGTGATAACAGTGGCGGCGGCGGTGGTGGCAGCTATGGCGGCGACAACGGCGGCTATAGCGACAATGGCGGCGGCTTTGACAGCGGCTCTGGAGGTGGTGGTCAGCCACAGGGTGGCGGCAACCGCGATATGGATGACGAAATTCCATTCTAAACGCAGCAGAAAAAAACGGCGATCCAACGGATCGCCGTTTGTCGTTTAATAAATGGGGTTCACGCGCGGCGTTCTTTCTCAGCTAGCGCATCTTCCAAGACATTTAGAACCACGTCTCTTGGAACGTCTGACGTAATGAATGCGTTACCAATTTCGTGCGCTAAGATGAAACGCAACTTCCCGTCGACAACCTTTTTATCTTGTCCCATCAAATCCAGCAATGCCGCTGCATCCGGTAGATCACCAGAAATATCAGCCAAATCCGTCTTCATTCCCATGGTTTTCAGATGCGCCCGAACGCGACTTGGATCTTCTTGACTGCACAGTCCCATCCGCGCCGAAACCTCAAATGCCAACGCACAGCCAATTGCGACTCCCTCTCCATGCAAAAGCCGATCAGAATATCCTGTCGCAGCTTCTAAAGCGTGACAGAACGTATGACCAAGGTTTAGCAATGCGCGATCACCCTGCTCTTTCTCGTCCCGCTCAACAATGTCCGCTTTCATTTCGCAACTGCGCTTAACTGCACGCACCCGCGCAGCCATATCGCCTTGGGACATCGCGACTGCATTGTTTTCAAGCCATTCGAAAAATGTCGCATCGCCAAGCAACCCGTATTTTACAACCTCGCCATAACCAGCAAGAAAGTCACGCGCCGTTAACGTTGCGAGAAGGTCAGTGTCTGCTAAGACCAAACTGGGTTGATGAAACGCGCCAATGAGGTTCTTACCAGCTGGTGAATTTATCCCAGTTTTCCCACCAACCGAGCTATCAACCTGCGCCAAAAGCGACGTCGGGATTTGCACAAACCTTACACCGCGTCGCAAAATCGCTGCCGCAAACCCAGCCAGATCGCCAATGACACCTCCGCCAAAAGCCACAACGACATCACCCCGTTCGACTTTTTGGGAAAGCAACCATTCAATTGATCGCTCGAGATGGGTCCAACTCTTAGTACTTTCACCCGCAGGCAACGCCAATATGTCGGAAGTAAGACCAGCAGATTTCAGGCTGTTCTCAAGGGTTGCCCCATGGAGCCTGGCGACATTCTCGTCGCTTATGATCGACACCTGTTTACGCCCGCCCATTGCCGCGATCCGTTCTCCGGCTTGATCTAAAACACCAGGCCCGATTTCGATTTTGTATTCTCGTCCTGGCAACCGAACATTTACAGTTTCTTTCATCCAGCCGCCTCCAGAATCGATGGGTATTTTAGCAGCTGCGTTATTGCCTGCTGCGTTGTCTCTTCAATTGTTGCATCCGGTTTAACCAAAAGTTCAACCTCTGCTTTTCGGTAGATCGGCAGACGCGCATCATAGTATTCTGACAGGGTCTGATACGGATCTGGGGTCCTTAGCAAAGGGCGTGTATCTTTATGACGCACCCGTTCCCAAAGTAACGAAAGAGGTGCATTCAACCAAAGAGACGTTCCATATTGCCGTATGGTGCGCCGATTGCGCTCGGACATAAATGCCCCGCCTCCAGTTGATAAGATTCCACTTGGGCCGGATATCAATCGTCGAATTACCTCAGTTTCGCGTTTGCGAAAGAATGCCTCGCCGTCCCGCTCAAAAATCTCGTGAATACTGGCTTGTGCAGCATTTTCGATTTCAGCATCACTGTCTAGAAATGGGATAGCTAGCTTCGCGGCCAGAGCGCGGCCGATTGCAGTCTTACCGGAGCCCATCATCCCGACCAAGACAATTGATCGGTGGAGTTGGTACTTTGAGGTCTCAATATCACCTGACACCGACAAGATGCGTCCCTCCCAAAACCAGCTGCACATCGCCTAACGAAAAAATCTTTTAATGAATGCCGTGAACTTACGGAAAAGGCCATATATAAAGAAATGAGAATTGGCAAAAATGCCAACAACAGGCAGCAAAACAAGAGTGGGCTTATAATATGTGGCGCTTATTCAAAGTTATTTTCTTTCTTGCGCTACTCGCGAGCGCGTTCCTCGTTGTTTATGCCTATGCAGGGCCGATCTTTTTTCCGAGTGACTTTGCAGCCCCGACCGCCGAAGTGAGCCAGCCGGTGATATTGGAAATCGAGTGATGCGCACTACGGTTTTCGCTGTTTTGACAACAATACTTTGGGGCTCGGTTTGTTTCGCACAAAACACCCCGCCATTGTCTGCGATCGACTGGCTGTCTGACAGTGTAAATCTCCCGTCAGACACGGTAACGGGCCCGGTTGGCCCTTCAACGGCGACCTCAGCAAGCGTTCCAGGCGTTGCCGTGACGCCCCTCGATCAGCCATCTCCGAATTCAATTGGAATATTGCCAAGCTCGCTCACAAAATTACCAACGGATTTATGGGCGCGTAGCGAAGAACAGGACCTGATCGACCGCTTAAACCAATTGTCGATTCCAAAGTTACCTGTATTGCGGGACTTGCTGGCGACTTTAATGCTAGCACAGGCAGAAGCACCGCTTGGCTCAACAACGAATGGCAGACTTTTTTTAGCACGTGTTGATCGTCTTCTTGCAATAGGCAGATTACAGGAAGCCCAATCTCTTTTGCTTGCTGCAGAGCCGGACACACCCGAAATTTTTCGCCGTTTCTTTGACGTGACCCTTCTAACAGGCACGGAAGACGCAGCCTGCCAAATCATGACGGAGCGTCCTGACATCGCACCAACCTTTCCGGCGCGAATCTTTTGTTTGGCACGATCAGGCGATTGGACCGCGGCGGCTTTGACCCTGAATACCCATCGGGCTCTGGGTGACATCTCTGACGAAGAAGAGTTGCTTTTAAGCCTATTCCTGGATCCAGAGGTGGCTGAACTGCAAGTTGATATCTCGACACCAACGCGTGTCACGCCACTGGTGTTTCGGATGCGCGAAGCTATCGGTGAAACCTTGGCGACCAGTGATCTACCGTTGGCCTTTGCACACGCAGACTTACGCGACACATCAGGTTGGAAAGCGCAATTAGAGGCCGCTGAAAGATTAGCACGCTATGACGCCCTCGATCCAAACGTCTTTTCTGATCTCTTCACTTCACGTCGCCCGTCTGCTTCTGGCGGTATTTGGGATCACGTCGCAGCAGTTCAAGATTTGGATCAGGCTTTAAGAACACGTGACTCGCGAAACGGATCCCAGCTTCTTGAGACGGCTTGGCGCGCAATGCAAACCTCTAAGACGGAAATGACATTTGCGTTGCTTTACGGTGATCAATTAGGAAACATAGAAATTTCCGGCGATGCCGTTCGCTTCAGCGATTTCGTGCATTTTCTGACCGCTAATGACGGGGATAATGTAGTCATCGGAAATTCCGATCCGTTCTTGACGGCGCTTGCACAAGGCCAACCACAAGAAATTCGCACGACCGATCCAACACGGCTCGCCATTCAATCCGCCTTTAATGGTGCACCTGCACCACCTGCCTTGATGCAATTGGTCAATAACAAGCAAATGGGCGCAGCGCTTCTGGAAGCACTTTCGATCGCAGATGGCGGTCTTGATGGTGATCAATCAGCACTGCGCGATACGATCTCATTCTTTCGGGCGATCGGATTTGAGACCACAGCACGCCAAATTGCGCTACAGCATTTGATATTGGGAGCAAGTTGATGAGTGCCACAGAACAGCCGATGCTCAATTGGATACAGAGTTTCCTTGAGGCTCAAGCGGCCGAATTGGATGCAGCAACAAACACGCTCTTGGCTTATGGCCGTGATCTAAGGAATTTTGCCGATTGGCTAAACGCGCGCAAGCTCCATTTCGCTACTGCAAGCCAAGACGACATTGAGGGATATTTGATTGATTGTGACGCCGAAGGGTTATCAAAGTCGACCCGGGCCCGGCGTCTATCCGCGATCAAACAAATCTATCGGTTTGCTTTTGAGGAATCTTGGCGCTCCGATAATCCGGCCATTCAAATTAGGGGACCCGGGAAATCAAAGTCTTTGCCGAAAACCTTGTCGGTCGAAGAAGTCGGTGCGCTTTTGGAAGCGGCGCGTGACACTGGAAAAGCAAGTTTGCGCAACACATGCCTATTGGAATTGCTATATGCCACTGGGATGCGCGTGACAGAATTAGTTACCCTCCCTGTTTCCGCTGCGCGAGGAGAACCAAGTATGATCTTGGTTAGCGGCAAAGGCGGCAAAGAACGTATGGTACCGCTCTCGCCGCCTGCCAAAGAAGCAATGCGCCTATACTTGAGCCAGCGCGATATGGTCGAGGAAGCGGCACGCGCGGAAGGGATCCCGGAATCTCGGTATCTGTTCCCAAGCCGCGGAAAACATGGTCACCTGACTCGACATCGTTTTTTTGGGTTAATCAAGGAAATCGCAATCAAAGCGCGCGTCCCAGTCGATAAGGTCACGCCGCACACCTTACGCCATGCTTTCGCGACGCACCTATTGGCAGGCGGTGCTGATCTACGGGCGATCCAAACCTTGCTAGGGCACGCAGATGTCGCGACAACTGAAATCTATACACATGTTCTGGATGAACAGCTGACAAAGCTCGTGATGACGCATCACCCGCTTGCGAAACAGAACGACGATAAATAACGCTGACAAAACCATTTTTCTACTGTTAGAAAGCCCTATGGACCCTACTGTTTTTGATACTGCTTTTTGGATCACTGCCGGCGCTATCGTAGTGCTGATTATCTTTTCCGGATTCTTCTCAGGATCGGAAACTGCGCTTACCGCGGCTTCGCGTGGAAAATTGCGAGCAAATGCCGATAAAGGTGACAAACGCGCGCAGCGCGCTTTGCAACTAACGGACGACAACGAGCGCCTGATTGGCTCTGTCCTATTGGGAAACAACGTTGTTAACATCGTTGCAACGTCACTTGCGACGGCTTTACTAACCAAACTATTTGGTCAGAACGGCGTAGCAGCCGCTTCATTAATCATGACCGTCCTAATCCTCATTTTTGCGGAAGTTCTCCCAAAGACATATGCGATTACAAACCCTGAAAGTGTTGCGTCACGCGTTGCGGCACCGATCCGTCTTGTAGTCCTAATATTTTCGCCGATCGTTTCTGCTGTTCGGTTATTGGTCCGCGGCGTCCTCGCGATTTTCGGCGTCAGAATTGATCCAGATAGTAACATCTTGGCGGTGCGCGAAGAAATCGCAGGCGCGCTCCAGTTGGGTCATTCCGAAGGCGTGGTCGAAAAAGAGGATCGTGACAGGATCCTCGGCGCGCTTGATCTTAATGAACGTGCAGTTGAAGAGATCATGCTACATCGTTCAGGCATCGAAATGATTGATGTGAGCGAGCCAAAAGAGGCCATCTTGAAACAGGTTTTAGAAAGCAAATATACACGGCTACCGGTTTTCAAGGACGAACCCGAAAATATCGTTGGCGTCATTCACGCCAAAGATTTGCTGCGAGCAACCCACAAGGATTCAGCGAGAACGTTTGATATTCTCGAAGTAGCAAACCCCCCATATTTTATCCCCGAGACAACAACGCTCGATGATCAGATGCGTCAATTCTTACGTCGGAAAACGCACTTTGCTTTGGTTGTAGATGAATATGGGTCCCTCCAAGGGTTGATAACACTAGAGGATATTCTCGAGGAGATCGTCGGAGAAATTACCGATGAATTTGATGCGGACGAAGAAGATCAGATCGCGGCAACCGATGATGGCGCATATTTGGTCGAAGGCAGCATGACAATTCGCGACCTAAACCGGGCGCATGATTGGGCTCTACCAGACGAAGAAGCCAATACAGTTGCGGGACTTGTTATCCATGAAGCGCAAATGATCCCACTTGAAGGTCAGGTTTTTTCCTTCCACGGTTTCCGCTTTGAAGTCGTCGAAAAAGACAAAAACCGGATCGCTCAGATCAAAGTTCGCAAGCTGAGTTAAATCTACCGGCCTTTAAATAATCCACCTAGTATGCCGCGCACCAGCCGCCGACCGGTTGTCCCTTTGAGTTCTTTAACAACAACGTTCGCAATTGCTTCACCGAAACCGCCGCCCGAAGACTTTCGGCTGCGCGATGTTGAACGACCAGTTTGCTTGTCGTTGTAACGCCGAGCTTGCTTGAACTCGCGCTCTTTTTCTTCCGCCGCTTCTTCTTCGGCCTCAGCTTTCTCGGCAGCCTCAGCGGCCACCTCTGCGCGTTTTCGAAGTAGTTCAAATGCGCTTTCGCGATCTAAAGTTTGATCATATTTTGCGCCCATATCGGAGCTCGCAATTATCGCATCGCGTTCTGATTTACTGAGTGGGCCAAGCTGGGATGAAGGCGGTCGGATGAGCGTTCGCTCAACTATGCTTGGAATGCCGTCCTCATCCAAAAGAGACGTTACGGCTTCGCCTGTCCCGACTTGTTGGATCGCTTCCGCTGTATCAAATTTTGGATTCTCGCGATACGTTTCCGCAGCCAAACGTAAGTTTTTTCGGTCTTTAGCGGTAAACGCGCGCAATGCGTGCTGTGCACGATTTCCCAGTTGGCTTAGGACATCATCCGGAACGTCTGCAGGATTTTGCGTGATGAAGAATACACCAACCCCTTTGGAACGGATCAGGCGCGCCACCTGTTCGACCTTGTCCACAAGCGCTTTTGGCGCATCATCAAAAAGCAAATGCGCCTCATCAAAAAAGAAAACTAACTTGGGTTTATCTGGGTTTCCGACTTCTGGCAGCTCTTCGAACAATTCTGACAACAGCCACAACAAGAACGTGGCATATAAACGTGGGCTACCCATTAGCTGATCTGCAGCCAACAAGTTGATTTGACCGCGGCCGTCATGTGAACATCGAATAATGTCATTCAAATCTAAGGCTGGCTCTCCGAACAGTGAAGTACCGCCTTGGTTTTCCAACACCAGCAGTTGTCTTTGAATTGCGCCAACTGACGAGGCACTCACGTTGCCGTAACGCAACGAAAGATCCTTTGCATTTTGACCGACCCAAACAAGCAATGCCTGCAAGTCTTTTAGATCTAGTAAAGGTAATCCTTCTTCGTCAGCCACTCTGAAAGCAACATTAAGAACGCCCTCTTGCACATCTGTCAGCTCCATCAGGCGCGACAATAGCAATGGTCCCATTTCAGCGACGGTCGCGCGAATAGGATGGCCTTGGCGGCCAAACAAGTCCCAGAAAGTTACTGGATATTTGTCATAAGTCAGATCCAGGCCAATGGTTTTTGCGCGGCCCATGAACGCGTCATGCAATTTGAATGTTTCGCTACCAGAAGCGGCTAAACCAGAAAGATCCCCTTTAACATCAGACAAAAAGACCGGGACGCCAGCCTCCGAAAATCCTTCTGCTAGAATTTGCAAAGTGACTGTCTTGCCGGTCCCAGTCGCGCCAGCGATCAACCCATGGCGATTAGATTTGTCCAGACGCATGAACTGCTTGGTGCCATAAGCATCACCGCCACCGCCGATAAAAATATCATTCGCCATTTCTTAACCCTCACCCGATTTCGCAGTCAAAATACATTCTTAAGCAATCTGTGCCAGCTTAAACGCGTTCGCATCATCAGATATGTCCCCAGGATGATGCGTGTAACCTCCTTGTTAGACTGCCGCGCCCGATGGCGTGGCTTTTTTCTGAGGTTTCAGTTGACGCTCTGATCTTTCTTGCATAACTTCGCCGCCAATAAGTCGGCCAAGTCCGACAGGGAGATTTCAAAAGGGTTCGTTCGCGAACCCTTTTTTGTTTGTCAATTTCCCGCCATCGTGCACAATTTCACACTGACACTCGTGTGACCGCATGCTAAGCCCAATTAGACAAAAACACGGAGCATCACATGTTCAAGGTACTACAGGTTTCAACACAAGCGGCGTTGCTTTTGTTGAGCACCGCAGCATACGCACAAGAAGCGACAGAAAACACTGATCAGGACAACGGCTTAAGCCTCGGAGAAGAGGTTCAGCAAGCCCCTCGAGAGCCACAAGTTGGCGAACCTTATCTTTCTGAAATAAACGGTGATTGGGCTCTGCGTTGTCTGAAGGCAGAAGAAGGTCAGGCCGATCCATGCCAACTCTATCAACTGATCAATGATGAGAACGGTAACTCTGTAGCGGAGATTAGTATTTTCCCAATTCCAAATGGCGGCCGAGCGGCTGCTGGCGCTACAATCGTCGTCCCGCTCGAAACGCTTTTGACCGAGCAACTGACGTTGACAATCGATGGCGCAAACTCACGCCGATATCCTTTCACGTTTTGTAACTCAGCAGGTTGCGTCGCGCGTGTCGGTTTCACCCAAGAAGAAGTGAACCTTTTCAAAAGAGGCAATGCGTCCAACATGCGATTGGTTCCTGCGGCATCGCCGGACAGCGAAGTGAACCTGACAATTTCGTTGACTGGTTTTACGGCCGGTTACGATGGACTTGGTGATCAATAGATAAGCGTTTGAGCCGCTCTAGGTAGCGGCTCAAACCTGAGCAGTTTAGATTTTATTCACTGCAACAACTGCATTCAAGCCTCCAAAAGCAAACGCATTTGACAATGCGACATCGACCTTGGCATCGCGTGCAGTATTAGGCACGACATCCAACGCGCACTCCGGGTCCGGTTCTTCATAATTGATCGTTGGCGCAATTATCCCATCGCGTACCGCCATAATGCAGGCCAATAATTCGACAGCCCCGGTACCCCCGATCAAATGGCCATGCATTGATTTGGTTGAAGACATCATTAGCCGGTCTGCATGCGCGCCAAAAACGTCAGAAACAGCTGCACATTCCGTTTTATCATTCGCCGCAGTCCCAGTCCCATGCGCGTTGATATAGCCAACCTGACTTGCATTTAGTTTTGCATCTTTTATTGCACCGCCAATTGCACGTGCAGCGCCTTGTTTTGATGGCATGACAATATCGGCCGCATCGGAAGACATTGCAAAACCCGAAACTTCACATATAATGTCAGCGCCTCGCTCTTTGGCGTGTTCGTAATTTTCAAAGACATAGACACCGGCGCCCTCGCCTTGGACCATCCCGTTGCGAGTTGCTGAAAATGGCCGACATCCATCTTTGGACATAACCCGAAGACCTTCCCAAGCTTTTATTCCTCCAAAGCACAGCATGCTTTCGGATCCGCCAGTTAACATCACGGTCGCCATCCCGCTACGAACCATATTAAAGGCTTGTCCCATTGCATGATTTGAAGATGCACAAGCCGTTGCGACGGTAAAACTTGGCCCTCGCAGGTTCCATTCGATCGAAACATGGCTGGTAGCTGCGTTGTTCATCAATTTAGGAACGATAAACGGGTGAACTCGATTTTTGCCTGATTCATAAACCATGCGATAGTTTTCATCTTGAGTGTTCAGCCCCCCGCCGGACGTGCCCAGTACCACACCAGACCGATCAGCCAGTTCGCCCGAGAAATTCAGCCCAGATTGTTCAATCGCTTGTCGGGCAGCGAGCAAGGTAAATTGGGTAAAACGATCATACAGTGCAATTTGCTGACGGTTAAAGTACTCTGCCTCGTCGTAGTTCGTGACCTGTCCACCAATCTGAACTTGTAGACGCTCAACATCGCGAATCTCAAGCGCTCCGATGCCCGACACGCCATTCTGCATGGCAGTCATCGTAGAGGCGACATCGCGCCCTAGTGGATTTATCGTACCTGCGCCCGTGATGACGACTCTATTCATGGTGCTAACCAGTTTGCTCTGACTTCAATCGATCCACAGCAGTAATAATCGACTCGACCGTCGAAATATCAAATTCGCTCGCTTGGGGATCATTCGCATTAAACGGTACGGTTATGTCGAACGTCTCTTCAATCGCAAAGATACTCTCTACCAAGGCAAGACTATCAATTCCGAGTTCGGCAAGAGAGTTGTTTAGAGCGATGTCATTGGGTTCGAGCAATGCATGTTCAGCAATGATTTTTACGATCTGGTCTTGAGTGTTCATATCTTTTGCCTTAGCCAGGATATCCATCATGTAAGTTTCATAATCCAGTAATGAAACAGGTACCTAACGATCTCGAACCTTTTTCAACAACCCGGGCAATGCGCGTAGCCCTTTCAACTGAGCGCGGTACTCGCGCATCGGTAAGGCTGGGTATCCCATCATGAATTGCCCGTCCGAGACATCACTTAGTGCGATCGCAGCCCCACCTAATACAACATCAGCGCCGATCGACACATTATCCTTTACGCCTGATTTGCCGCCAAGCACCGACCGATCGCCAATAACGGAGGAACCCGCAACCGCGGTCTGCGCACACAACACACAGTCCTCGCCAACAATGACGTTATGTCCGACTTGGACGAGGTTATCGATTTTTGCTCCTCGGCCAATGCGCGTCGGGCGGATCGTCCCAGCATCCACAGTTGAATTCGCCCCGATTTCAACATCGTCATCAATGACAACGCTTCCTAGCGAATGAATTTTATGACGTATTGCGTCATCCGGCGGTGTAAGTTGTGTAAGTCCAAGCGTCCCAAAGGCACGTTCTTCGTTTGAGGACCCTTCCGTGACAAAGGAAAACCCGTCTGCGCCAATCACTACATTGGGCTGAACAACAACACTCGCACCAATCCGAACATCACGACCGATCCGAACGCCCGGGTGCAAAACGGTATTCGCCCCAATGGTAGCACCCTCTGAGATGCTAACATGCGACCCAATTTGGCAGTTTATTCCGATCTCGACACCGGCACCTATTTGGCAAAATGCGCCAATCGCACACCCTGCCCCAATCTGAACGTTATTCGCGATATCAGCCAAATCTGAAATTCCATCAGTTGGCGCGTATGTATCCAAGGCTTGGGTCAAATGCGCCATAGCCAGCCGCGGTTTTTGAACAACGATTGCGGCTTCAAGCCCCGCCCCTTGCCAGTCAGCGCCATCCCAAACCAAGGCGGCCTTGGCATTAGTCGCCATTAGCGCCTCAGAATACTGTGGCGACATGGCCAATGCCAATTCATCTTGAAGCGCTGATTGTGGCTCGGCGGCTCGAGTGACTTCTAGATTTGCATTGCCGAGAACTTCCGTCCCCAAAGCACGGGCGATATCGCTGATAAGGTGTGCCATAACTTTCCCATTCGTTTACGGGAAACTTAGCCTTGAACGTCGCTAACAGCCACCCCTTCGCGTGCTAACGCATCCCAAATTCTGCCATCGCGGCCATAAATGTCGCGACGGTATTGCATGGTTCCAGCCGCGTCCGTGAATGCCGTCCGGTAAACAAGATGCACCGGCACAGAAACATCCAGGTTCACACGCGCCTCACGTCCGGTCTTTAAACGATCTTGAAAGAATCCTTCAGGATCGCTCGTTTGCTTCGCCAATAGCGCATATGCGAAATCAAAAGGGTCGTTCAATCGAATACAGCCATGACTAAATGCCCGAACTTCGCGTGAAAACAAATTCTTTGCCGGTGTGTCATGAAGGTAGATATTATACTGGTTCGGGAACATGAACTTCACTAGCCCCAAAGCATTCGAATTGCTTGGCGGCTGCCGCATCGCGAATGGAAAGTTCCGCGCACTGAACTGGGTGAAGTCAACTGCAGAACGATCAATCCTTTGACCCCGACGATTTGTAATCTCTAAGTGACGGACAGAATTTGGATTGCGCTGCAATTGAGGTAAGTACTCTTTTGTAATGATCGAACGAGGCACATACCAACTTGGGTTAATTACCATATATTCCATCACATCGGAAAACTCTGGACTTTGGCGATCTGGGTTGTTCGCCCCAATTACTGAACGCGTTTCAAATGAGATCCGCCCTTCATCGATTATACGCGCAGAAAAGTCGGTCAAATTTACCCAAATGTGACGATCGCCCAGTTCTTGATTGACCCAGCGCTCTCGTTCCATAGCAACAAGTACGGACTGCAAACGCTGTTCAACACTCCTATTAATCTCGGCTATTGTCGCATCGCCGGCTGTCCCATCCGGTTCCAAACCATGCGCCGATTGGAACTTGCGCACAGCACCGCTCATGGTTTCATCATATACCTGACTTGCTGTTCGCGCCAGAAACCCCATACTGATCAGTCGGTTACGTAGCGCGACGACGGCTGGTCCGCTATCACCGTTCTCAAGCTTCGTCGCATTAACCTGTGGTCCCCAACCACCCGACGCAATATGTTGATCCAATAAGAATTTTTGACGCATCAAGCGACCGTACTCATGCGACGCTGGCGGCAAACTACGAATAAATTGGCTCGGGTTAGACTCTGCAAAGTCGGAAAGCGTCGCAAACTGGTCTCTTAGCGGGACCACCCGCTTAATGAGGTTATCCACTTCAATCGGGACCAGCAGCCCCGTTTGAACATCACGCGCATAGGCTAAAAAGAGTTTACTAAGCTCTACCTCAAGACGCCCGCGTTCTGCTGCGTTCTGAGCAGCATTTAGCTCCGCAAGGAAAGCGCCTTCATCGTAGATACTAACTGGCAAACCATGATCCTGGGCACCCTTTATAGCCTCAAAGAGCGCCTGTCGTCGCGCAAGAGATTCTGCGCCAGGCTCAGTCCAGATACCTTCAAATTCGCGACTACGATAAAACTCCGCCAAAACCGCGTCTTTTGCAGCTGTCTCGGCCACTGCTTGGCGATACGCTGTCACCTGCGCAGTGACTGACGTTGCCGAAGCCAAGAAAACTGTAACACAAGTAAATACGAAGGCGGCAGCCAACATCGCTCGCACATACGCGATCAATCTTAAACGCTTCAGCAAAGCTATCTCCCCAGATAAAGCAGACGTTTGCTGCAATACATCCGAGGTTGAGTGCGCTGTCTAATCACAATCGATGTGAAGCGCGCTGGATGCACATGCTTAGTCCAAGTGTTGGCGATAAGCCACAGTTTCTCCTAATCAAAAAGTGCGCAAAAATCCGCCGAAATACTTAACGAAGTGCTAGCCGCATAAAAAGTTTCTTGGCCCACGAATCAAGCTGTGCAATACAGTTGCCACATCTGGGGATAGATGATTGCCGCGCGAGGCAAAGCGTGGTCGGATTACGGGGCACTACTTGACTATGGGCAAGACGACTATGGGCATTACGCGACGCGGCCTTCTTGGCGCTTTCGCGGCCACCGCGGTGACTGCCGCACCTACTTTTTCCAATGCAGCAGGCTTTTTGCGAGGCGCCGGAGATATCCGTCGGCTTTCAATGTTTTCTGGTCGTACAGGTGAACGCGTCGAAACCGTTTATTGGATCGAAGGCGAGTACATCGGCGAGGCTATGCGCGAAATCAATTTGCTAATGCGCGACTGGCGTACGAGTGAAGCAATCAACATCGACACCCGAACCATCGATATCATCGCGGCCTCCGCCCGCTTGATGGATACGTCGACGCCCTATCAATTATTGTCTGGGTACCGCTCTCCGCAAACAAATGCGTTGTTGCGTTCGCGTTCGCGCGGTGTTGCCAAGAATTCCCTACATATGAAGGGGCAAGCGGCCGACCTCCGCATGGCTGGTCGCTCTGTTTCCCAAATCTCACGCGCAGCCGCGTCTTGCAGTGCGGGCGGTGTTGGCCGTTACTCCGGTTCAAACTTTGTACACGTGGATTGCGGCATCGTGCGTACCTGGGGTCGCTAAAACAGTCGATCGACTTTCTGTAAATTCGTAGATTTTGGAGCGCTTTGGCGCACCCGACAGGATTCGAACCTGTGACCTCTGCCTTCGGAGGGCAGCGCTCTATCCAGCTGAGCTACGGGTGCGTAACTTTGCTATAACTTGGCCATGGACGTCCCGCAATGGCTTAAGCAAAAAGCTCGTGGCAAAGTTCAAGCGCATCCACCAACGTGTCAATCTCGGCTTCGGTGTTATACATCGCAAAAGACGCACGGCACGTCGCTGTGACACCCATATGATCCATCAAAGGCATTGCACAATGGCTGCCTGCACGGACTGCGACGCCCCGTTTATCCAAGACGGTTGAGATGTCATGCGCATGCGCTGCGCCTTCAATCGAAAGCGAGAAAATAGCGCCTTTGGTCGCTGATGTTCCCTGAACCTGCAACCAATTCAAACCTGCAAACCGTGATACGGCGTAGTCCCGCAATGTGGCTTCATGGCTCGCGATTTGGTCCAATCCAATGTCCATCATGTAGTCAAGTGCAACACCCAATCCGATAGTCTGAACAATCCCCGGCGTACCTGCTTCGAATTTCATCGGTGCATCGTTGTAATCAACACCATCGCGACGCACGTCCCGGATCATATCGCCGCCGCCAATAAACGGCTGCATCTCGGCCATACGCTCTGCCGAAACGTAGATCGCTCCAGAACCTGAGGGCCCGTAAAGTTTGTGCCCCGTGATCGCATAAAAGTCGCAACCAATATCTTGGACATCGACCGGCATATGCACTGCGGACTGTGACCCATCGACCAAGACTGGGACACCCTTGGCATGAGCGCCAGCCGTGACAGCCTTAACGTCAACCACAGTTCCAAGAACGTTGGACATATGCGTGATCGCAACAAATTTGGTCCTCGGACCAATGGCATCGATCACCGCCTGTGGATCCAGATCGCCCTTTGCATCCACATCGACCCACTTCAAGACAACACCCAAACGCTCCCTTAGAAAATGCCATGGCACAATGTTTGCATGGTGTTCCATGATTGACAGAACAATCTCGTCACCAGCTTTGAACCGTGGCATCGCCCAACCATAGGCAACCATATTGATCCCTTCGGTGGTGCCGGAGTTAAAAACGATCGTGTCTTCGGAAGGTGCATTTAGAAACTGTGCGACTTTGCCCCGGACCGCTTCGTATTTGTCAGTCGCCAAGTTGCTGAGATAGTGTAGACCACGGTGAACATTCGCGTATTCTTCGGCATAAGCGCGCGTAATCGCGTCGATCACAACCCGGGGCTTTTGCGCAGATGCTCCGTTGTCCAAATAGACGAGCGGCTTTCCATTTACCTCGCGTGACAGGATTGGGAAATCGCTTCGGATCTGGTCAACGTCAAACATGGATTATCCTAGTGTAGCGGCACTGGCGCCAATGAAAGACAAGATGACAGCAAGGCCAAACGCTATCCCCACGACTGCGAAGACAAACGCACCAAAGGCTTTCAGAAGGCTTTGAAATCCGTGAAGAACGTCGATGAACTGCAGCATGATATAGAACAGGAAAACAAAGCCGACCAACGTAGCAATGGACCCCAAAAGCGGCGAAAAGATAAACAAGACAATCTGCACGACTTGGTATGCAATCGTAATGGCTTGGTTCCAAACGACAATCACAATCGTCTCAGGAAAGTGCCCGGTCCCGCCCATCATGCGCCCCGTAAAATACAGCATGAACACAAGCATGACCAAAAAACTGCCGACCAAGATAGCCGATACCAACGGCGTAAACATGAAAGATGACATTTCAGCTGGCGGCGGCGAAATTGCGGCCGAAGCACTAAAAATTATCGCGGTCAAAACGATAACCAATGCCATCATCGACCAAAGCGTAACACGGTCATAGCGACGAGACGTCAACTGTTCAGCGACTTCACGCGGGTGCGTGAACGACCTAACAATCAAAGAAAACAATGCAGAAATATCAGCGTTCATAACGGGCGCTCAGCCTCCCAAAGTGAAGGTATCAACATCCAAAAGAAACCAATAACCCAGATTGCACCAACCAAGTCAGCTTGCGAACCTGGCCCTACAAAGCCAATGGTCAAGCCATACAAAAGCAGTGCTGGCGTCGATGCCAATAGCACCCAGAACAAAGACAGTCGGACCGTGAAAAAACTGCCTTTCCCACCAATTAAGCGCCCGAAAATATGAATGATCGCCGCCAATGCATATAGCAAAAGCGGCGCAAACATCATCAAACCCATAAAGGAATAAGTGGCATCACGTTGAAAATCGCCCTGCCCTTGGATCACCTCGTATTGGATCGCAGGTAGGCGCGACACGAAAATGATAAAGCACGCGACCATCACATAGGCGATGGCACGATCCTCACGGATGCCCTGCGACAAGAGTTCTCTCATCACAGTGCGCGGCCTTACCCACGATCTAGCAATATCAGTCGTAGCAGCCATCAGCTATGACGCGCCAACCAGCCTTCGAGACGATCACGCATGTCGTCGGCCAGTGCTTCGTTCTCGATTTCTTCCAGCGCTTCGGCCAAAAACGCGAGCGTCAGCAAATTCACGGCTTCTTTGTGTGGAACTCCGCGCGAGCGCAGATAAAACAATGCTGTTTCGTCAATTGCTCCAGACGTGGAACCGTGAGAACACGCAACATCATCTGCATAAATCTCTAGTTCGGGTTTCGCTAGAAACTGACTATCTTCGTCCAGCAAAAGGGATTGGCTGATCTGATACCCATCGGTTTTTTGCGCACCTGCTTTGACCAAGATCTTACCTTGGAAAACGCCAGTCGCGCCGTTGCGCAGCACCTTTTTAAAGACCTGACGGCTTTCACAATCTACGGCGTCATGGGTGACAAAGACCGTATCATCATGATGAAAATCACGCCCGTCACCAACGCACGCACCGGCGACGTGAGCGGTGGCGTTATCTCCAACGATATCAATAATGCACTCATTCCTTGTCAGGACGCCGTTTGCCGTCAACGTGAATGATTTGAATGTTGCATCTTGGCCCACGCGCGCGAAAGTATGCGTAACTGCACGGCGCTCATGATCTCGCCCTTGTGCGCGAACATGATGGAACGTGCCACCTTCAGCGACATCTACTTCCAACGTCTTTGAGAAACGCGCCGCGGCGGGGCCGGTCTCGAGCACAGTCACTTCGGCACCTGGCTCAACGCGAACGAGGTTGTGAAGCATCGCATCAGAAGACGGATCTTCGTGTAGATAAATAAGGTTGATTGGCTTTTCAGCCTTTGTAGTCGCCCGGATGACCACTCCGTTGGTAGCAAAAGCGGTGTTTAAAGCTGCAAGCGGGCGTTCCACCGGCGTTTGACCCGCAATCTCCAAAGTACCGTAAAACTCCTGCGCCCAATGGATATCCGCGGTCAGCGCTGTCTCTAAGAGGCCGATTTCAAGGCCTTCGGCAGCTAGGTCACTCGACCGATCGGGGTCGAAAATGCCATCCACAAATACGATTTTAATACGCTCAACGGCATCAAACAGTGGCCCCTCGTCGTTGTGAAAAACAGCAGCTTCTTGCGGCACCGGCTGAACAAGCGTCTTTGGATCGGTGTACTTCCAGTATTCATCGCGTTTGTTGGGCAATCCCATGCGGCCAACACGCGCCAATGCGTCCTGACGAGCCGCATCAGCGCCAGCAGGGAGCGACATAGCGCTCAACCGTGCTTCTGTGTCGTCCGCTTTAAGGTTAGGCAAAGCCATTAGGCCACCTCCGCCAAGATATCCGCATACCCATTGTTCTCAACCTCAAGCGCGAGTTCAGGGCCGCCGGTTTTCACGATACGACCGTCGGCCATAATGTGAACCACGTCCGGCTTAATGTGATCAAGCAAACGTTGATAGTGCGTGATGACCAGGAATGACCGGCCCTCAGAACGAAGTGCGTTCACGCCCTCAGAGACAAGTTTCATCGCATCAACATCCAATCCAGAATCTGTCTCGTCTAACACGCACATTTTTGGCGCAAGCATTGCCATCTGTAGAATCTCGTTGCGCTTCTTTTCACCGCCAGAGAACCCGACGTTTACCGGGCGTTTCAACATATCAGCATCGATCTTAAGCGATTTTGCCTTCTCGCGGACTTCTTTAAGGAAATCACCAGCACTCATTTCTTCTTCGCCACGTGCTTTGCGCTGCGCATTCACGGCCGTGCGCAAGAAGGTCATGTTTCCTACGCCCGGAATTTCGACTGGATATTGGAATGCAAGGAACAAACCTGCCGCGGCGCGCTCTTCTGGCTCCATATCCAAAAGATCGTCACCATCGAGCGTAGCGGCGCCGTCAGTTACTTCGTATCCATCTTTGCCTGAAAGAACGTAAGAAAGTGTTGATTTACCCGACCCGTTCGGCCCCATGATTGCGTGAACCTCACCGGGGTTAATCGTCAGATCAACACCTTTGAGGATGTTCTTGTCTTCTTCCTCAAGGTCAACGTGTAAGTTTTTGATTTCAAGCATAATTCAATCCTTCGCGTCGTGATGCGCTGTCTTTAGATGTTGATTGGGAAACGCCAAAAGCACCGTGCGTATTTCGCGACGGTGCAAGGTTGGACAATGTTGGTAAGTGCGCTAGAGCGCGAAAACTGTTTTGCCGTTCAGATAGATCGACATGGGTTCGGTTTGTTGTTGAACCTGAGTAACGTAGGCCGAGCTGAATATCTCTGCGCTTTCGCTTGGAAGCATCCAAACTAAGTTGTGCATGCTGACTGCTAACGCAAAGATTCCGGCGACCTGCGCCGTCATATGGCGTAACGACTTGTGTTTCAGGATGCCGCCAAGAACAAATACGATCACTGCCGCCAGACCGACGTCCATGGCCAAAAGCGAAGTCGGATCCGTTCCTAATTCCTCGATCCCCACAAGCTCGAAGCGAATGTAACGCGCACCGACAATGCATCCTGCGCCCAAAATCAGAGACAGCAGAATTGATCCCAAACCAGCCTTTTGAACCGAAACGCGGTTGCCGGTCTTGATCATATTGCGGGATAGACGTTTGGGAATAACGATCCCAGTTTCGGGATCTACATAGCCCTTGTTTCGTGGGTCGTTGATCCGCTTTACGCGCGCATTGAACTGATCGAGTTGCTTCGTCATTACCATTCACCAATTTACCACCCACGGGTGTGTTTAGGTTCGGATTTTGACGGGAGTATGGCCCAGCAAAGGCCAGTGTTCGACCAAAGCAAGGAATCCGGCGGATGCCTGTTCGCCTTATCCGATCCATTTTGGCACGTGCGAACATTAGCCAACCGACCCTTCGAGGGAAATCGCAACAAGCGCCTGTGCTTCCATTGCAAATTCCATCGGAAGGGCCTGCAGAACATCTTTACAGAAGCCATTCACGACCAAAGCGACCGCCTCTTCCTCGTCCATGCCGCGACTGCGGCAATAGAACAATTGATCATCATCAACTTTTGAAGTGGTTGCTTCGTGCTCGACACGAGACGAGTTATTCTTGACCTCGATATAAGGGACAGTGTGCGCCCCACATTTGTCACCGATTAGAAGGCTATCGCATTGTGTATAGTTGCGGCTTTCCTTGGCCTTTGGGTGCATGGAAACCAACCCGCGATAGGTATTCTGCGCTTTGCCCGCGCTGATCCCTTTCGACACGATCCGTGATTTCGTGTTCTTGCCCAAGTGCACCATCTTCGTGCCGGTGTCGGCCTGTTGCATATTGTTTGCGATCGCAATCGAGTAGAACTCGCCCTGGCTTTCATTCCCGCGAAGAATGCACGATGGATACTTCCACGTCACAGCCGAACCGGTTTCTACCTGCGTCCACATCACTTTTGAACGATCGCCACGACAGTCAGCGCGTTTCGTCACGAAGTTATAGATACCACCATTGCCTTCGGCATCACCGGGATACCAGTTTTGAACGGTAGAGTATTTAACTTCAGCGTCTTCTTCGATGATAATCTCAACCACAGCTGCATGCAGCTGAGCCGTGTCTCGCTTTGGCGCTGTGCACCCTTCGAGGTAGGACACATAAGATCCTTTGTCCGCGATGATCAAAGTGCGCTCAAACTGGCCCGTGTTCTCGGCATTGATCCTAAAATACGTGGACAGCTCCATCGGACAACGCACGCCCGGTGGGATGTAAACGAAAGAACCGTCTGAAAAGACCGCCGAATTCAATGTCGCATAGAAATTATCAGAGGGTGGGACAACCGTACCAAGGTACTTCTTTACCAACTCAGGGTGCTCTTTAATCGCTTCGGAGATCGAACAGAAAATGACGCCAGCCTTCTTCAATTCGGCTTGGAACGTGGTCCCAACAGAAACCGAGTCGAACACTGCATCAACCGCGACTTTACGACCTTCTGCCGGCACGTCTTCAGCACCTTCGACACCTGCCAGTATCATCTGTTCCTTTAGAGGAATACCCAGCTTTTCATAGGTCGCCAGCAACTTCGGATCGACTTCGTCCAAAGATTTCGGCTTTACTTCCATGCTCTTTGGGCGCGCATAGTAGTAAATGTCCTGAAAATCGATGTCCGGATAACTTACCATCGCCCAAGTTGGCTCTTCAATTTGTTGCCAGCGCTCAAACGCCTGAAGGCGCCATTCGGTCATCCATTCAGGTTCTTCGTTTTTGGATGAGATCAGCTTGACGATGTCGGTATTTACGCCTTTTGGCGCATACTCCATCTCAATCTCAGTTTCCCAACCGTATTTATAAGCGCCAGACAATTCAGCCACGGCATCTACGGTGTCCTGATCAACACCTTCTTTGACCTCAACATGATCCAAAGCAGCCATTCTGTTCACCCCTTTTGCCGCGCTACGCTGCGCGCCTACTTTTACGTTTCTGTATCCAGCTGTCGGCGAACCGAAGCACGTCGTCTTTTGTCGTCTCTACACCCAGCGAAACCCGGATCGCACAGGTCGCGTCGTCATCATTTATGCCAAGCGTTTGTAAAACCCTACTGGCCTTAACCTTCCCACTCGAACACGCCGAACCCGCTGAAACAGCAAACCCAGCTAAATCCATCGCCATTACTTGCGTTTCACCGCGCCACCGAGGCGAAATAAAACAGCTTGTATTCGGCAAACGCTTTTGCGCCTTCCCTACAAAAGTAGTGTCTGGAGCAGCGTCCTCAATGGCCTTTTCTAGAATATTTCTAAGTTCTGCAACCTGATCCCAACGTCCATTCGATAAATCGTGATCTGCCGCTTCGATGGCAGCTCCCAAACCGGCGATCCCGACGATGTTTTCAGTTCCTGATCTCCGTCCCATTTCTTGACCGCCGCCCTTAATCTGAGCGGACACATCGTGGCCTTGCGGAACGATCAAGGCACCTACGCCTTTGGGGCCGCCAAACTTATGAGCGGACAAGAACATCATCTCAACACCAGACCAACTATAGGCCACCGGAACCTTGCCAACCGCTTGTGTTACATCAGAAACGGCAACCCCGGTCGGCAGATCTTGAATGATGCCAGTTTCAGAATTTGCCATTTGAACGACTGAATGACCTGGGTCCGACACCTGAACTGATCCATCGATGACTTTTAGGCTTGGCTTTGCCCAAGCCAAAACCGCTTCATGCTCCAGGCCACTTGCGGCCAAATCGCGACCAGCCAAACACAATGCGGCAGCCTCAGTCGCACCAGACACAAAGACAATATCTGCGGTTCCAGCACCCGTCGCCGCCGCGACCTGAGAACGCGCTCTTTCGATTAATGCTTTCGCAGCGCGCCCCTCGGCATGCACAGAAGACGGATTGCCTGCAATATCCAATGCTGCAATCATCGCGCCACGCGCCTCGGCTCGAATTGGCGTTGTCGCATTATGATCCAAATAGACGCGCTTCATGCGCTGCCTCTTCTTGCCAAATACACCCCGAAGGAGGCATTGCCGGGGGCAGCCCCGCTGACATCGGCGCAACACGCTGAGACGTGCAGCATTTTACCCGAGGCAAGCATCATTCATCCACAACTTCGAAAAGTTCAGGGACCGCGGGACAAGGGGCGAGTTCATTTCCGATAACATCAGATAACCGCGCCTGATGAAGAAACACGTAGACATGCGCAGACAGGCTTTCCCAAAGCCGATTGGACAGTGACTGCGCACGGCTTCCCGAGGCCGCACCGGATGCGCCAGCGCCCTTATGCAGCGCATTCACCGTTTCATCTACTGCACTAAAAATGTCGGCTACACGAATTTCAGCCGCCGGTCGTGCCAAACGATATCCACCACCTGGACCTCGAACAGATGAAACAAGTCCAGCACGCCTTAGTTTCACGAACAATTGCTCAAGATAGGCCAAGGAAATATCCTGACGCTTTGAGATTTCGGTCAAATTTACCAAGGTAACATCGTCTTGCAGTGCCAAATCTACGAGCGCGACCATCGCATAGCGACCTTTGGTACTTAATTTCATCGCAACCCCCGCTTACAAAAGCGCAATTTCATTGACGTTTCCGCTCTAGCTTATTAGGTCGGATCAACCGTCTCTATGAGACACTGTCTAATTTAGAACCGTTCTAACTTGCCCTAGCTTTTCTGTCAAGAATATGGGCACCCAACAGATGGACCGCAATGCCTGAAGTCATCTTTCCTGGCCCAGAGGGTCGCCTCGAAGGCCGTTATCACCCGCAAAAAGACCGTGACGCGCCAATCGCAATTATCCTTCATCCACATCCGCAGTTTGGCGGGACGATGAACAACCGCGTCGTGTACAATTTGCACTACGCGTTTCACGAGATGGGCTTTACCTGTCTTCGCTTTAATTTTCGGGGCGTAGGTCGGAGCCAGGGTGAATACGATCAAGGTGTTGGCGAATTGTCAGACGCTGCATCCGCACTCGACTATCTGCAATCCATGAACAGCAATGCAAAACACTGCTGGGTCGCCGGCTTTTCGTTCGGTGCTTGGATCGGCATGCAACTACTAATGCGTCGACCTGAAATCACAGGCTTTATCTCAGTTTCCCCGCCTGCGAATATGTATGACTTTAGCTTTTTGGCCCCTTGCCCTTCGTCTGGTTTGATTATCAACGGATCAAACGACCGTGTTGCACCACCCGCTGACACCGTCACCTTGGTCAACAAGTTGCACGAACAAAAAGGCATCACAGTCACGCACAACGAGATGGAAGGCGCTGGTCACTTCTTTGAAGATCCTCATATGGATCCAATGATCAACGACGTGCAAACATATGTGCGCCGCCGTCTAACAGAGACGACACGCTAATGAGTTATATTGAAGACTTGGGAATGCATTTAGCTGATGAGGCGCTCGCGGAAGCGGCCGCCTCAGGTGATGAAAAGCTTATTGATCGTATCGCCGCAATGCTTGCAGCTTCGTCGCAATCAATGGAAGAGTCATATTTGACAGGAATTCGCGTGCGCCGGGCCGAAGCGCGCGCGAAAGAAATGATCCAAGATTCCATAAACAAACGGACCGCAGGTGATGCCAACACCGCAACTGGCTGACATCTTCTTGATCCCCTTGCTCAACGGCGACTTCGCAGTTGGGCAAGTCGTGGAAACCGCGACCACACCATCGAATACAGCCCTTTGCGCCTTAACACTTCTGAAATCCGCACCAGATTGGCCGCCTTCTGCGATTCATCACTCAGAAGTTATTTCGCTTATTCTCATTCAAGATACCGCGCTAAGCGACGAAACATGGCAAGTCATTGGCTTTGAAGCCGTACCAGCGCTGGAACGGATTGCGGATCTATCTGATGCCCGATCCGCAGGGTTTTCGAACATGACACAGCACGACCCTGCCCTAATCGAAGCCTTCGTTAATGCTTGTCATGGCCATTATCCTTGGGATGGATTTCCTGACCCACAGTTTTTCAATTCACTGCTTATAAACCCAAAAGTTCGACCAAAGGCAGCCCGAATGAAAAGCCAGTTTACACAATGACATCACGGATAGAACGCCAGCTTGCGTTTCTGAACGAAGCGGACAAACTTAAATCGATTTCTCGCGGCACGACGCTCAACGATGGATCACGTCGCGAAAATTCTGCCGAGCACAGCTGGCATATCATGCTCTATGCACTCACAATGGCAGAGCACGCTATTACGCCTGTGAACATCGATCGCGTTCTAAAAATGCTTTTGTTACATGATCTTGTTGAGATTGACGCCGGCGATAATCCAATCCATGGCGCCTATGATGTGTCGGAAATGGAAAAATTGGAACAAGCCGCGGCTGAACGAATATTTGGGCTGTTGCCGCGCGATCAGCGCGACGAATATCGCGCGCTATGGGATGAATTCGAAGCATCGAAAACTGACGACGCCGTGTTCGCGAAATCGATTGATCGTGTTCAACCTGTTATCGCAAATTTGGAATCTGGTGGTGGCAGCTGGCGTGAATACAACGTCACACCCAGCCAGCTCGAAACACGCGTAGGTGTAAAAGTTCGCTCTGGGGCCCCGGCAATCTGGGCAACCATTAAGGCCCGAATTGACGAGTGGTTCACGCTAAACACGCCGTAATCCGCACGATTTGGTCGGCTTTTCGCCCTGTGGAACTCAAACTCTAGCCAAGTTTTCGTGAGAGTGTTTGACAATCCCTGCAACGGTTTTTTGGGGGTCGCGAGTAATCACAGGATTAACAAATGCCACAGTCAACGCAGCAAACGCCAAAGCCGGCTCCGCAAACTCCGACTGCTCCGGCGAACGACAAGCTGGAAAAACCGGTTTTTACCGACTACGCCAGCATCTAATTTCTTTTGAAATTTCTGCCATTGTCAGTAGCCATTTTTTCGCTGGCAGCTAAACTCAGACGATGGCAGCTCTGACGACGATCAAGAATATAGGACCCGCATTTGAGGCATCACTCAAGGACGCTGGGATCCAAACAGCCGAAGAGCTTCGGGATCTTGGCGCCGATGCCGCCTACGCTAAACTCTTACAATCAGGTAATAAGCCCCACTTTATTGGGTACTATGTTTTGCATATGGCACTCCAAGGTCGGCCTTGGAATGATTGTAAAGGCGAAGAGAAGAAGGCGCTGCGTGAAAGTTTTGACGCGCTAAAGGCGGAATATTTCGACACCAACCGATCTGAATTCGAATCCATTCTCAATCAGATCGGTGTCATCGAAATTTAGTCAGACAATCAAAAAACAACAGATCGCCTTTTCATACCAGTAATTACATGCTATGTTAATGGTATGAACATTGAGCAAGATATCGACTTTGAACTCTCCAAGCTTCGCAAATTGGCTTGGCGCATGGACGCGCTGTTTTTTATTCCGAGTACAAATATTTCCGTTGGTTTAGATAATATATTGGGTCTTGTGCCAGTCTTGGGCGACGCCTTGGCGCTGGGGCCCTCAGTCTACCTGATCTACAAAGCAAAGCAGCTAGGCGCTACGCCCGGGGCGTTGGCGTATATGATCGCAAACACTGTTCTAGACTTGATCGTTGGGTCGATACCAATTGTTGGCGACATTTTTGATGCCATCTACAATGCGAACATTCGCAACTATCGCGCTCTCGAAACGAACCTGAATAAATCCGCAGCGGATGCATACGAAGTCTCACCCTATACGCCGCATATCGCTGCACAGTGATCGGAAAACTAAAGGGCGCTCCCGCCGAGGAACGCCCTTTGTAAATCTCTCTGCTCAACACACGAGCAGTTTGTTCAACATGCCATGGAACACCCAGGCGCACTCTTCACAAACCGAAACTCATTACACTAACAAACATGCCCGAACAGATGGGCTAGAACTCGTAACGTTTAACAAAAAACAAATTAATCTTTAACGTTAGTGGTGATCTAAGGCTCTTTTGCGAGTGCAGCAATTGTCCATATGGACAGGTTCATAGGAAAATTTGGAAACAAACTGTTCTCAGCTGATCTAGCGTCAGCTTGACCCAAAAACAAAGGGTGCTCCCGCCGAGGAACACCCTTAAATCATTGACCAATCGCTATCTTGCGAAGGGCTGAAACTACTGCCATCGCTACCTGCGTTGGCGAACTCTTTAGTACACTGGCACCTATGAAACAGACCTTAGGTACTTGCCACATAACATAGCGGCTAACTCGTTATTAAACGTAAACACACGTTCAACTCTTTACTCATCAATAGCTACACCTTCGGATCCAGACCAACAATTGTCTATTGGGACAGGTTGAGCACTAAAATTAGAAACAAATTGTTTACGCATTACCTTCACGTCAACGTAAAGTAAGAAAAAGGGCACCTCCGGGGGGAGAGGTGCCCAAAAAATCTCGTTCATGATTTGGTACTAAAATGCGAACAAGCTATGCATTTTCCGCCTTTAACAGTTTTCGCGGCACCACTTAAGAATTAAACACTGCGATCCAACATGCATCGCAAAACTCGATAGAACTAGAAACCAAAAACTGAGTAACCACTCACAAGAATTGAACTACACACCGAAAGAATTGAGTCCAACTGTCTAAACAGACAGGTTAACCGATTATTTTGGAACCAGTATGTTTACGCTACGGAAACAACGCGTCTAAAATCTGCACGCTAAAGCTCTAAGGCATTGATATTAAACATTTTAGGCCCCACCCCAAACGCAACACGACCGCGCCACTTTCCAGCCACGCGGTCGTCTTAGTCATTAAATTGTGGTTATTTTAGCCGACCAGTTCAAGTCCTGAGAAGAAGAATGCAATTTCTTCTGCCGCTGTTTCTGGAGCGTCTGAACCGTGCACAGAGTTTTCACCAATAGAAAGTGCGAACTCTTTACGGATTGTGCCGTCGGCTGCATCTGCCGGGTTTGTTGCGCCCATAACTTCGCGGTTCTTTGCAATCGCGTCTTCGCCTTCTAGAACCTGAACAACGATTGGCTCAGAGATCATGAATTCGCAGAGTTCGCCAAAGAATGGACGCTCAGAATGTACACCGTAAAACTGCTGCGCTTGTGCAAGTGTCAGCTGAATACGCTTGGACGCTACGATGCGTAGGCCTGCTTCTTCGAACTTTGCTGCGATTTTACCAGTTAGGTTACGCTTTGTTGCGTCTGGCTTGATGATTGAGAATGTGCGTTGAATAGCCATTGTCATGTCCTTTGAGGTTTGGGGCATGCGCCCAGAAATCTATATGGCCGCGCACTAGCATGGCCTTCCGCACTTGGGAAGTATGAATAATGGGCGATCACAGCGATTGACGCGGGGCTGATCCTCAGGCAATGCCCACTCTATGCTCAGATTATCAGATATCACCTATTCCATCGAAGGCCGCACGCTGATCGAAAACGCCAATGTTGTGATCCCAACGGGTCACAAGGTGGGCCTTGTTGGTCGTAACGGATCCGGCAAAACAACCCTCTTCCGCGTGATCCGCGGCGAAATGGTTTTGGACACTGGCGACATTGATATCCCCAAGGGATGGAAAATTGGTGGCGTCAGTCAAGAGGTCCCTGGCAATGAAGTTTCTTTGATCAATACGGTTCTACGCGCTGATGTTGAGCGAGAGGCGTTATTGGCCGAGGCCGAAACCGCGACCGACCCGACGCGGATCGCTGACATTCAAGTTCGGCTCGCCGATATCAATGCATGGTCAGCAGAGGCACGCGCTTCATCGATCTTAAAGGGCCTTGGGTTTAACGACGAAGAACAAAAGATGCCTTGCTCTGCCTTTTCTGGTGGATGGCGGATGCGGGTTGCTTTGGCTGCTGTTCTGTTTTCAGAACCCGATCTCTTGCTCTTGGACGAACCCACCAACTATCTCGATCTTGAGGGCGCGCTTTGGCTCGAAGCTTACCTCGTCAAATATCCTCATACCGTTCTGATCGTCAGTCACGACCGCGAATTGTTGAACCGCTCTGTTGGCGGCATCCTTCATCTCGAAGATAAGGACCTGACTTACTACACCGGCACATACGACATGTTCGCCAAACAGCGTGCTGAAAAACGCGCGCTGATGGCATCCGCAGCAAAGAAGCAAGCAGACAAGCGTGCACACCTACAGGCCTTTGTTGATCGCTTCAAAGCCAAAGCATCAAAAGCCAAGCAAGCGCAATCGCGTGTAAAGATGCTGGAAAAGATGGAAACTATTCGCGCGCCAGAAGATGCTGCACGAACTGTTTTTACATTCCCAGAGCCTGAAGAACTATCGCCGCCCATTATTGCGACTGAGGGCGCAGGCGTTGGGTACGGGGATACGATTGTACTTGATCGCCTGAACCTGCGGATAGACCAGGATGACCGGATCGCACTTTTGGGTCGAAACGGGGAAGGGAAATCAACGCTTTCCAAAATGTTGTCAGGTCGGTTGGAAGTTAAGCACGGTAAAATGAGCAGTTCAAACAAACTGCGCATCGGCTTTTTCGCCCAACATCAGGTTGATGAACTTTATGTCGATGAAACGCCGCTTCAACACCTTTTGCGTGAACGCGCTCATGAAGGGCAAGCAAAATTGCGCGCGCGTCTTGCTGGTTTTGGGCTGGGCGCAGATCAAGCAGAAACAGAAGTCGGACGGTTGTCTGGTGGGCAAAAAGCACGTCTGTCGCTGTTGCTGGCCACCCTGCCCGCTCCACATTTGCTGATTTTGGACGAACCTACGAACCACCTTGATATCGAAAGCCGTGAGGCTTTGGTCGAAGCGCTAACTGCCTATTCTGGCGCTGTGATCCTTGTCAGCCACGATATGCACCTGCTTAGCATGGTCGCTGATCGTCTCTGGCTCGTCAAAGATGGCCGTGTGACGCCCTATGAAGAAGACCTGCCAGCTTACCGCAAGATGCTGTTGACGCCCGCTCAGGTCGAAAAGAAAGCGGCTGAAAAGCCCAAGAAACCAAAACCGAGCCGTGATCAAATGCAGGCCTTAAAGGCTGATGTCAGAAAGTGCGAAGAGCGCGTAACCAAAATCAACGAAATGCGCGATAAGCTGGCAACCAAATTGGCTGACCCAGCGCTCTACGAGGACACGCGAATTGGCGAACTCGAAACTTGGAACAAGAAATACGCCGAAGTAATGGGCGCTGTGGATCGGGCGGAGAGCATGTGGATGGCTGCGCTTGAAAAACTAGAGGCAGCGAAAGCGCAATGACAACTTTACCCGAACTAATCGCAGCCTTCACCGCCCTTTTCGTGGTTATCGACCCGATTGGTATGACACCGTTGTTCATTGCAATGACGCCAGGGATGACTGCCCGCCAACGACGCTCTGTTGCGCTTCGATCCTGCTCTGTTGCGATTGGAATCTTGATCGTTTTTGCATTGTTCGGGGAACAATTGCTCGGCTTTATTGGCATTTCGATGCCGGCATTCCAAATCGCTGGTGGAGTTCTCCTGTTCCTCACCGCACTTGATATGTTGTTTGAACGTCGCCAAGCGCGTCGTCAGGACACGTCGGACGAAAACGCCGCTATTGAAAATGACCCATCAGTATTTCCTTTGGCGATTCCGTTAATTGCTGGTCCGGGCGCGATCGCGACGATCATATTGCTTGTGGGCCAAGCGGAAGGAATTGCAGGTTTCAGCGCGACCATTGGCGTTATGGTTGCTGTCGTTCTTCTAGTTTTCATCCTTTTCAACATTGCGAACCCGTTAGAACGCCTGTTGGGCAAAACCGGGATCAATGTTGTAACACGTTTGCTCGGAATGTTGCTCGCAGCCTTATCCGTTCAATTCATTCTTGATGGCCTCAAGGGTTTTGGTTTGGCGGCATAGCCCCTATATCACCCCTATGGACGGAGATCAGATCGCAAACCTCGCCTTTCTAGGCTTACTGGGTGCCGCAATTGCGGGCAGTTACATCGTGTCTAACCGTGGCCAAATGGGCAAGATGGCCCAGCAAGCCATGATTTGGGGGCTCATCTTTGTTGGCGTCATCGCCGCTTTTGGGATGTGGGGCGACATACAATCCACCGTATCCCCACGCCAAAGCTATGTCGGCGCCGACGAGGTCGTCGTGCCGCTCGACAGCGATGGGCACTACCATATGACACTTGAGATTAATGATGTTCCAATCGAGTTTATCGTCGACACGGGTGCGTCGCAGGTTGTCTTAAGCCAACAAGATGCAGAACGCGCAGGGATTGATTTGGACGCTTTGCGGTATATCGGATCGGCACAGACAGCGAACGGCACAGTTGAAACAGCGCCCGTCACGCTTAGCACCGTTGAACTTGGCGGGATATTAGACGCAAATGTCCGCGCTGTTGTAAATGGTGGCGATATGAATGGTTCGCTTCTTGGGATGAGTTATCTCAATGGATTTCGCAGTATCGAAATTCGCAATGGTGAATTGGTTTTAAAACGATAGGACTGACATGCGTGCATTTTTGATCATTTTCTGTCTCGGTGTCGCAGCTTGCGCGCCCACAACATTGCCAGAAGATTTCAACGCTGAGTATGAATTCTAAACTCCGCTCTCGGCCTTTTTCGTCCAGCGTCCGTCTTCTTGCGCCCAGTACTGTGCCTGACACCCAGCATCAGTAAGGGTTTTCCACTGACCGCGGGCAAAATTCAGTGCCGCCTCATCGTGACCATCAAACAGCACGCAACAGCGATCTCGTTCGTTAACTTCATCCACTGTGATGGTGGCGCCGTTCACGCTCATCACACAGGCGAAGTCGCCCGATGTCAAATCTTCGGCCAACACAATCGGTTGATCAGCATCATTTGGTCCGCCCGCTATCCCGTGCGGTAGAAATCCATTGGAATCCGTTGTCCAAAGTAGTTCATCGAGACGTGCAAGAACTGCAGGATCAGTTCCGCGCACCAATATCCGCCACCCAGCGTCGCGCGCTTTATCCAGCAACATTGGCAGCGTTTTCTCCAATGGAGTGTCTGTCAGGTGATAAAAATAGACCGCGCCCATTTAGCCCTCAAAATGCTCAGAGATAAGACGGTTCAAAGCCAACACACCCCAACCGGTTGACCCTGCGGGGGCCATTGGCGTTTCCGATTTTGTCAAAGCAACGCCCGCGATGTCCAAATGGATCCAAGGTGTTCCTTCTTGGATAAATCGATGCAGAAACTCGGCCGCAATATTGGCGCCGCCATATCGACCTCCAACGTTTTTAACATCTGCAATGCGGGATTTCAGGCCCTTGGCATAGGCATCACCAAGCGGCATTCGCCAAGCGCCTTCGCCCTCGATTTCTGCAGCCTTTAGTAACTGCGCCACCAAAGGATCAGAGTTCGAGTAGACGCCACACTTGTCATGTCCAAGCGCTACGAGGATAGCCCCTGTCAACGTGGCAAGATCGATAACCGCTTTGGGTTTGAATCGGTCTTGGGCATACCAAAGCACATCAGCCAAAACCAAGCGACCCTCAGCATCGGTATTGATGACCTCAATCGTGTCGCCTTTCATTGATGTGACCACGTCACCCGGACGCGTTGCATTGCCAGATGGCATGTTCTCAACCAAGCCAACCAAACCCACGACATTCGCCTTTGCGCGGCGCAACGCAAGGCTGCGCATCACGCCAGCGACAACGCCCGCGCCGCCCATGTCCATTGTCATTTCTTCCATACCACCGGGTGATTTGAGGCTGATTCCGCCAGTATCAAACACAACGCCTTTGCCAACCAAGGCGATCGGATCCTCATCGCCGCCGCCGTTCCATTGCATAACAGCCACTTTCGAAGGACTGACAGAGCCTTGGCCAACGGACAAGAGTGCACCCATACCGAGTTCGGATAAATCGTCTTCTTCTAGGATTTCGACTTTGAGACCAAGCTCATGCATGGCGGCGATACGTGCAGCAAAGTCATCGGTCGTCAAAACGTTTGCCGGCTCATTTGTTAGGTCACGTGTGAAAAACACGCCTTCTGCCAAGGCGGCGCCCTCTTTTGCAGCCGCGGCGACAGTTTCGGGTTGGGTTACACGAAACGAGACGGCGCCATATGTCTTGGCATCCGCCGTTTTATGTGCGGTAAACTGATAGCCGCGCAATGCAAGACCAAAGGCCAATTGATCTGCATTCTTCAGCGCGCCCGCAAAAACGGTCATATCCTGCGGACCGTGTAATTTGGCTAGTGCCGCGCCGGCTTTGCGCACTTCGAGAGGTTTGGCGTTTCGATCGAGTTTTATCACCAGCAGCCCCTGCGCCGCCATTCCGACGGGGTAAGCGATTGGACAAATCCCGCCATGTGGCAAGGATCTAAATGCATCCGTTTCGATGCACCGTGTAATCGCCTTACGACATGCCGAATTTACTCTGCGCGCGGCCTGATCAAGTTTGCCATCCGAGCCAACCAGAATCGCTAGAACACCGTCAATTTCTTTGGCGTCTGTCAGGTCCAGTTCTGTGAACTTTATCTCGATTGGGGCGTTCATTAGGCGTTCTCCACTGTCTATCTCGGCAATAGGTAGCCCGCCCCCACACCAATGACCAGATAGCTGTTTTGTCCCCGTTCGAATTCGTCTAGTATTTTCCAAAACGGGCACTTGGGGAAAAACGGATTTGGCACGGTTTGACAGGTATATGCTGTCGCAACTGACGATGCTGTTTGGGTTCTTTAGTTTGATCCTTGTGGTCGTCTATTGGATCAATCGCGCGGTGCGTTTGTTTGACCAATTGATTGCTGACGGACAGAGCGCACTGGTTTTCCTCGAATTTACTGCGTTGTCTTTACCCGGCATTATTAGGCTGGCACTACCTCTTGCTGCCTTTGCTGCGTCCGTTTACGTCACTAACCGGATGACATCCGAGAGCGAACTGGTTGTGGTCCAAGCAACGGGATACTCACCGTGGCGCATGGCGCGACCGGTTGTATACTTTGGTCTCTTGGTTGTGGTGCTGATGAGCTTGTTGATGCACGTGCTCGTCCCACTCTCAACAGAACGTCTCGGCAACCGGATGTCTGATCTAGCAGAGAACGCGACCGCTCGATTGCTAAATGAGGGCCAATTCATGGAACCGACAGATGGCGTGACGGTATATATCCGAGAAATCACACCTGCCGGTGAGCTTCGCAATGTTTTCTTGTCCGATTTGCGTGATCCAGAACGAGAGATAACTTATACAGCGACGCAAGCATATTTGGTGCGCGCGGACACAGAAACGCAGCTCGTGATGCTAGATGGATTGGCACAAACGTTCGTCACTGGCAGTGGTCAGTTGTTTACGACTTCGTTTGAGGATTTCGCATATAACATCGACCAATTGATGAATTCGACAAGCTCGAATTCGCGAAGTTCACGTGAACTGAGCACGTTTGAACTCTTTTCTGCGACCCCAAGCATCGTCGCGGAAACAGGTCGCAGCCGAGCGTATCTCGTCGCAGAAGCCCACGATCGAATCTCGCAATCGATTTTGGGTTTGGTTGGCGCGCTGTTGGGATTTAGCGCGCTATTAATCGGAGGCTTCAGTAGATTTGGCGTCTGGCGGCAAATCCTATTCGCGATATTTCTGATTATTCTGATTAAGGCCGTTGAAACTGTTGGTTTGAACATCGCGCGACAGTTTGAAGATCTGTGGTTCGCTGCATACTATGCAAATCTAACCGGCATTATTATTATTTTCACATTGCTCACCCTCACCGCTCGACCCACTCTCTTGAAACGGCGAAAGGTGAGTGAACAATGACGCTTGATCGATATTTTGCGTGGCGGTTCTTTTGGATTTTCGTCTCTGTCTTTGCAATCTTCGTATTGATCCTAGGCTTCGTCGGAATAGTAGATCAACTTCGCCGCTTTTCTGATACTGATGCGAGCTTTGTCGAAGTTTTGACATTGACGGCGCTAAGCCTCCCGATTGGCGTTTATGGTATCTTACCTCTGATCATGATTATCGCGACAATTGCATTATTCTTAGGGCTTGCTCGGTCTTCTGAGATGGTTGTCACGCGTGCTGCCGGACGCGGCGCGCTGCGGGCGATGGTCCCACCTATTGTTGTTGCGCTTGCGATAGGCGTTGTCGCGGTTGCGGTTATGAACCCAATCGTCGCGTCTACATCGAGACAATACGAAGCGCGAAGCGATCAACTGAAAGGCGAAGGAAGTATCCTCTCGATCGGTGCTTCCGGTTTGTGGCTAAGACAAGGTGATCAAACCAGCCAAACGGTAATAAGAGCCGAAAGCGCCAATCTCGATGGCACAGTTTTGAGCGATGTAACATTTCTTTCTTTTTCCTCGGACGGCTTACCTATTTCGCGCATTGCAGCCCAACGCGCAGAGCTATGGGAAGGTATGTGGCAGCTCTCGCAGGCAAAGATTTGGCCACTATCTCGTGGCTTGGTGCCAGAAGCCCAAGCAACGCAACATGAAGAGTTCTCGTTACCCTCGAACCTGACCGCCGAGCAAATCCGAGATAGTTTCGGAACACCGTCATCAATCCCGATCTGGGACTTGCCTGCGTTTATTGATCGTTTAGAAACTGCTGGCTTTTCAGCGCGAAGACATCAGGTATGGTTACAGATCGAATTGGCGCAACCCGTCTTTCTAGTAGCTATGGTCCTGATTGGGGCAGCATTTACGCTTAGGCACCAAAGAGGCGGTCGAACCGGGTTAATGGTGCTAATGGCAATCATGCTGAGTTTCACGATCTATTTCATTAGAAACTTTGCGCAAATCCTCGGTGAGAATGGTCAACTACCAACGATTCTTGCTGCTTGGGCCCCGCCGCTTGCCGCTGTTGGACTGGCTATGGGTCTTTTACTACACAATGAGGACGGCTAATGCGTTTGCTGGTTCTGTTCTTGTGGCTCTTCCCAGTCTTCGGCCATGCACAAGCGCTGGCAACATTGGTTGCCGACCGTGTGTCCATTGACCCAACATCCAAGCTAATTGCAAACGGGAACGTTGAAGTTCTGTTCGAAGGGAACAAGCTTTCAGCGCAACAAATTACATTCGACCCAGAAACTGATCAGTTAAGCATTATCGGCCCAATTTTCATCAGGACCGAAGACGGCTCAATATTGACTGCAGAACGCGCATCGCTGGATCCACAATTGGAGAATGGACTACTGCGCGGCGCACGCCTCGTCTTAAACCAACAATTGCAACTTGCAGCCAATCAAATTGATCGTGTGGATGGGCGATATTCACAGCTCTATAAGACAGCGGTCACATCTTGTCGTGTATGCGGGACGCAGTCGCCTTTATGGTCGATACGCGCAGAACGGGTTATCCACGATCAAGAAGAGCGTCAGATCTATTTTGAAAATGCACGATTTTACATTCGCGACGTTCCGGTATTCTGGCTGCCGGCAGCACGTTTTCCAGACCCAAGTTTAGAACGTGCGTCTGGCTTCTTGATCCCGCGCATCAGAACAACAAACCGTCTGAGCACTGGTCTTAAAATCCCGTACTTTTTCGCGATAGATGACCATCGTGACCTAACACTAACACCTTATTTTTCCAGCGAAACAACAACACTCGAGGCGCGTTACCGTCAGGCATTATTGTCTGGGGAAATTGAGATTAATACAGCCGCAAGCCAAGATACCTTGCGCGAAGGTGAGACGCGATCTTATCTCTTTGCGCAAGGTCAGTTCGACTTACCACGGAATTACCAGCTTTCATTCGATATCGAGACCGTTTCAGACCCCGCATATCTTCTAGACTATAGCTATTCTAGCAAGGACAGGCTGGATAGTGCTCTTGAGATACTACGTGTTGACCCAAATCGCTTTTTCCGCGTGAACACTACGTATTTTGAAACGCTTCGCGATGATGAAACAAACGATACCTTGCCACCCTTCGTTGGCGACTTGACGTATGAACAACGCTGGTCTCCAAATAATTTCGGCACCTTGATTTGGGATCTAAGTATTGATGCTCTTGTGCGACCAGAAGCAAGCAACACCGCGCTTTCAAGAGACGTTGCTCGCTTAGGAACCGGATTACACTGGTCAGACCGTTGGGAAACCGAAACGGGAATTGTTGCAACAGCACAGCTTGGCGCGCGCGCTGACATCTACCGTATACATGATGATCCAGCTTTCGAAACAAGCACCCTACGCGTGCTTCCGACGGCGGCAACGACGATCAGTTACCCTTTGATACGACAAACTTCAGACTCAACTGATTATCTTGAACCGATGTTATCACTGGCTTGGGTCGATCAATATGGTTCCCTTCCACCGAACGAAGATGCGACTCGGCCCGAATTGGACAATGGGAACCTATTTTGGAGCAACCGATTACCCGGACAAGACGTCATCCAAACCGGATTCAATGCCGCTGCCGGGATCAACTGGACGCGGCGCAAGTCAGACGGAACGCTGGCACGATTAACCTTTGGTCGGGTTTTCCAAGAGACGCCAGATCCAGCATTTAGTGAAGGCTCTGGCTTGGACAGCAAAAATTCAGACTGGCTCATCGCGGGTGCATTTGCCCTGCCCGAAGGGTTTCGATTTGAAGGTCGATCCTTAATCAATGATAACTTTGCAGCAACAAGAGCTGCTGCCAAGATAGACTGGAAAAGTGACCGATTTTCCTTGGCTGCCAGCTATCTATGGCAAGAGGCTGATCCAACTTTGGGTACGAGTGATCTTTCTGAATGGTCTTTTGATACTGCATACCAAATCAATGAAACTTGGAAAGTCAGCTTAGACACACGATATGATGTCGTCGTAGATCGCCCTGCGAGAGCCGCACTCGGCATTGAATGGCGCAATGAATGCGTCACAGTTGATCTTTCGGTCTCGCGCCGCTTTACTTCTTCGACTACTGTTGAACCATCTACCGACTATGGGCTGTCGGTTGCGCTGAATGGATTTTCTGCCGGGCGCAGCACGATCGGTCCGCAAACGCGTTGCAACAACTATTGAGCGGAATAGAAAAAACCATGCGTCTCACCTTTGTTTTCGCCACATTGGCTCTCTTTTTTTCGTCACTCTCAGTCTTCGCACAAGGCTCATTCTCGCCCGCTATTACGGTGAATGACAAAGCAATCACAGGATATGAACTGGATCAGCGGTTGAAACTGCTCACATTGTTCCGAACCCCAGGTGACCTAAACGAAATCGCGCGTGAGCAACTCATTGATGATCGGCTAAAACAACAAACTCTAGAAGGCGTTGGCGCGTCAATTTCGCAGGAGCAGTTGGCGTCTGAGCTCGAAACATTCGCCGCGCGCGCGAACATGAGTTATGAACAGTTCGAAATTATACTTACCCAAAATGGCGTTGCGCCTGAGACGCTCGCTGAATTTGTTGAGGTTGGGGTTTTATGGCGAGACTACATCCGCCGGCGTTTCGCGGCACGGGCCACGATTAGCGAAGCTGAAGTGGATCGCGCGATAAGCGCCATTGGCAACGATGCCCAAGGAATACAGGTCCTTTTGTCCGAGATCATTATTCCGGCGCCACCGCAACGTGCAGCCCAGGCCATGGCGCGCGCTCAGCAAATCTCCCGACTTACCTCCACTGGCGCGTTTTCGGCACAGGCACGCGAAGTGTCAGCTTTGCGTAGTCGGACCAATGGTGGACGATTGGGCTGGCTGCCAATTTCAAACTATCCACCACAAATCCGTGGTTTGATCCTCGCTTTGGATGTTGGGGAGGTCACCGCTCCTATCCCAATTACAAACGGCGTGGCTCTGTTTCAAATGCGTGGCATCCGCGAGGTAGCAACATCACAATCCTCGCCAAGCGCTATTGAATATGCGGCATTCTATGTCTCGAATGCACAAGAAGCGCGAGAAATTTCCGAACGCATCGACACATGCGATGACCTGTACGGAGAAGCCCGAGGCCTGCCAGAAGAACGTTTGGAGCGCGACACATTGCCTTTGGCTGAGATTCCACAAGATGTTGCCCTCGAACTAGCTCGTCTTGATGCCGGGGAAGTTTCTACGAACCTAACGCGATCGAACGGTGACACACATGTCGTCTTGATGCTCTGCAACCGCCAATTTGGTGATCAGGGGCCCGTTGATCGCGAAGCTATTCAGGACCGATTGCGTAGCCAGCGGTTGGCAGGCTTTGCTGAAGGGCTGATCGCTGATTTGCGCGCGGCAGCCACCATCAATGGCTAGGCCTGAAACCATCGCGATCAGTTGCGGTGAGCCAGCAGGTATCGGACCAGAGATCGCGGCGGCTGCGTGGCGGAAACTGCGCTCTGAGCTCCCGGTTATGTGGATAGGAGACCCCTCGCATTTGCCGCCCGAAACGCCTTGGGTTGCGGTCGAAAACGGTAAAATGGCAGCCGAAATTTGCAAAACGCAGATGCCAGTCTTGGTTCAGAAATTTGACGCGCCGCGAATACCTGGAACGCCACAAACCCAACACGCCCTCAGTGTAATCCAATCTATCAAAGAAGCCGTGCAGCGTGTTCAATCAAACGACTGCGCTGCGCTTTGCACGGCACCAATTCACAAGGCCGCATTAAAAGAAGGTGCAAATTTCGAATACCCTGGCCACACGGAGTTCCTCGCTGCGCTCGCAGGCCGTTCGAATGTTGTGATGATGCTCGCCTGCGACACTTTGCGCGTGGTACCTGCTACGATCCACATTCCAATTGCCGATGTTCCGGACGTATTAACCGCAAGCCTATTGACGGACACAGTCCTAATCACTGACGCGGCGTTAAAGCGAGATTTCGGCATTAAGGCGCCCCGAATTGCAGTCGCCGGTCTCAACCCACACGCAGGGGAAGATGGTAAAATGGGTTCCGAGGAAATCGAAATGATTACACCCACCCTCAATGCATTACGTGCTGAAGGGTTTGACATCAAAGGCCCGATGTCAGCGGATACAATGTTTCACGCCGGAGCGCGCAAATCCTATGATGTCGCGATCTGCATGTATCACGACCAAGCCCTCATCCCAATCAAGACGTTGGATTTCTCGGGCGGTGTGAATGTGACCTTGGGATTACCATTCATTCGAACGTCTCCAGACCATGGTACCGCCTTTGACATAGCGGGCACTGGAACAGCCGATCCAACTTCAATGGTTGCAGCTATTCGCATGGCGTCCGAAATGGCAAAGGCGCGCTCCTAATGGCAACCATTGATGATCTTCCGCCACTTCGTAGCGTTATTGAAACTCATGGTATTGCGGCCAAGAAATCACTGGGCCAGAACTTCTTACTTGATTTGAATCTGACGGCGAAGATCGCGCGGATGGCGGGCGACTTAAGTAACTCAGATGTACTTGAAGTGGGTCCCGGCCCCGGCGGATTGACCCGTGGATTACTTGCCGAGGGTGCACGTAAAGTATTGGCCATTGAGAAGGACAGCCGTTGTATGTCCGCACTCGCCGAGATTTCGGATACTTATCCCGGACAGCTCGAAGTGATCAATGCAGACGCACTAACCATTGATCCCACGCAGTATTTGTCGCCGCCGATCAAAGTTGCAGCGAACCTGCCCTACAACGTCGGAACGGAGCTATTAGTGCGTTGGCTTACTCCCAAAGACTGGCCACCGTTTTGGGACAGTCTAACTTTAATGTTCCAACGTGAGGTTGCTCAACGCATCGTCGCGGAACCTGGATCGAAGGCGTACGGTCGGTTAGCGATCCTATCGCAATGGCGCTCGGATCCAAGGATCGTCTTAGATCTGCCGCCAGAGGCGTTTTCACCTGCTCCAAAGGTAAGTTCGGCCGTTGTCCACCTAAAGGCACTACCAAGGCCCAGATTCGAAGCGGACGCAGCCACACTTAGCAAAGTCGTGGCGGCTGGATTCAATCAACGTCGCAAAATGTTGAGATCTGCACTCAAAGGAATCGCACCAGACATCGAGGATCGACTACTTGCAGCTGGCATCAAACCAACCGAGCGTGCCGAGCAGGTTTCTTTAGAAGCGTTCTGTGCTCTAGCGAGGCAACTAGAAGCCTAAATAGAAAAAACCCGCCAAATTGGCGGGCTTCCATTTTATTCTGCAGCTTCTGATGGCGCTCCGCTGTCTGTTGCAGCAGGTGCGTCTCCGCCTTCGGGAACAGGCGGTTTATTTCGCGGCTTGCGTGTCCGTGGCTTGCGCGCCTGAGGTTGCGCCTCGGGTGTTTCAACGAGGCCGCTGTCATCATCTGTTCCGGAAATTTCAGGCTGATCCGCATTCTCCGGATCTGCTGATGCAGCTTCTTGTGCCTTCAAACGCTCAGCGCGCTCTCGATCACGCTCTGCTTGACGCTCACGGTTCGCTGCTTCCTGTTCTTCGCGCTTTGCATCAACTTCGCGCTGAGCTTCGGCCAGCAAGCGCAAATAATGTTCTGCGTGTTGGGCAAAATTCTCTGCGTTAACCCGATCGCCAGATAGCTGCGCATCCCGGTGAAGTTGGTTGTACTTGTCTATAATCTGTTGCGGCGTGCCGCGAACCTTACCATCTGGTCCCGAGCTATCAAAAACGCGGTTAATGATACTACCACCGGAAGGGCGGTTATTATTACGGTTCTTATTGCGGGACCGTGATTTCGAAGATCTCATGAAGGTGCTTTCGTTGCGCAACCGGGCGCATGTAACTTAATTTTTAGGATCGCTGCACAAAACGGTGCGGAATGGGATGCGATCAAGAATATGGAACTAATCGGCAAGAGCGGCAGATACTCTTAGCTTCGATATTGGATTAAAAGCATGGTGCTCGCATCAGAGCAAGTAAAAACAGCCATACCGGCGGTAAATTGCTAGAAAATTGCCGAAATGGATGTTTTAGACGGATTTTGTACCTGAAACCACGCGATCGCGGCCATCTAGATCCTGTTGAACAGCCACATTTTCTAGGCCTGCACCGGAAAAGAGGTCAGAAACCGCTCCGGCCTGAGTTGGCCCTATCTCGACGACAAGCCGCCCACCCGCAGTCAGGTAATCGACACAACCGGAAACGATCTCACGATAGCATTCCAGCCCGTCGGCCTCGTCGGTGAGAGCCATCCGGGGCTCGTAAAGCCGTACTTCGGGCTGCAGTTCTGACATTTCACTTGCTGCAATGTAAGGCGGGTTAGAAACGATCATGTCAAACTGCCCAACCACTGGCGCAAACCAAGACCCTTGCAACGAAATCGCACGATCCAATAGTCCCAATTTGCTGAAATTTTCGCGTGCCAGATCAAGCGCGCTATTTGAAAGGTCAGTTGCAACCCCTGTTGCATTGGGTCGTTCAGCCAATAGCGTAGCTAAAATACATCCGCTGCCTGTACCCAGGTCCAAAACCTTTTCGAAGGGGTGCGATAAAGCAACTTCGATCAATGTCTCTGTATCAGGCCGTGGATCCAAGACATCTGAGTTCACCCGAAATGTTCGACCAAAGAACTCTCGTTCCCCAAGGATGTGAGATATTGGAATGCGATCTGAACGTTGTTCGATTGCTCGTCGGAATTTTCTGTCTTGCTCAGTTGGTAATGCCTGCGCCATGTCAAGCGTGTGAAGGTGCGCCACATCAGCAGCCCAGACCAATAATTTTCGTGCATCTCGTTCGGGCCCAACCACGTTAGCTTTCGCTAAATGCTTCGTGGCCCAAGTCAACAATTCGCGCGCTGTCACTCGCCCATTTCCGCAAGCAGCGTCGCTTGTGCATCCGCGATCAAGGCATCGATCGTTTCATCCAGATCGCCTTGCATTACTTGACCCAAAGAGTAGAGCGTCAAATTTATGCGATGATCTGTCATCCGACCCTGCGGAAAGTTATATGTCCGGATCCGTTCAGATCGATCACCTGACCCAACTTGCGATTTGCGATCCGCAGACCGCTCACTGTCGATGCGTTGGCGTTCCAAATCAAACAATCGCGTCTTGAGAACCTGCATTGCAATTTCGCGGTTCCTGTGTTGGGATTTTTCCGAACTTACGACAATTATCCCTGTGGGTTCATGCAGAATTCGGACCGCGGAATCGGTTGTGTTCACGTGCTGGCCACCTGACCCGCTGGCCCGCATCGTATCAATACGAATATCGGTCGATTTGATCTCAATATCGACGTCTTCTGCCTCCGGCAGGACCGCAACTGTGGCTGCGGAGGTATGAACCCTGCCACCACTCTCGGTTTCAGGTACGCGTTGAACGCGGTGAACGCCGCTTTCAAATTTCATCCGCGCAAAGACACCATCACCAGCGATGCGCGCGGTGACTTCCTTAATGCCGCCAATCTCACTGAGGCTTTGCTCCAGGATCTCAAATGACCAGCCTTTGCTCTCTGAATAACGCTGATACATGCGCAACAGATCCGCAGCGAACAGGCCCGCCTCATCACCACCTGTCCCGGGTCTGATCTCTAACAAGGCGGGTCGCCCATCAGCGGAATCTTTGGGCAATAGAGCAAGCTGAACTTCGTGTTCAGAGCCTTCCAATTGCGCGCGCAATTCTGGCAATTCGGCTTCGGCTAATTCCTTCATTTCAGGATCAGCCATCATTTCTTCGGCTTCTTCAATTTGCTCGACGAGCGTCTTATAGGCCGTGACAGTCTCCACGACGGGCTTGAGATCAGAATATTCCTTGGCCAACGCCGCGATTTCTGAGCCGTCCAAACCAGCTGACATCTTCGCCTCAATGAATTGAAAACGATCAATAAGCTGCGCGATTTTTTCTTGTGCTATCATGTCTCTGGATGTGACTGCTTACGGATCAACGGTCAAGGGGCCAAGCGCCTCAAGCCAGCCAAGAACACGCGCTTTGTTTGTATCCATATCATAGACCCAAAACCTTAGCCGGCTTTCAATTACCATCAATGCAGTGTCGTTTCCACGTTCGCCGGCCTGTACAAACGAAACCGTCGTATAGTCGGGGAATCCAAACACGGCGGACCGCGTCTCATAGGTGATGAATGCCGTTCCCAAATTGCCCGCGACTCGCTTTGTTCGGGGGGTTTTTAGAATGATCCGGTTAACTGCGCCGCGCATATCAACTTGCGATGCCGTAAACTGACGCACCGCGGCAAAGCCACCCGGCTCATTAAAATTGCCCACTTCGCTTGCATCTGATTGTACGTGGTACTTTGCGATGTCGCTCGGTGACAGGCGGATAAAGATTAGCGCACCGACAATAGCGAATAGAACAAGCGCGATAAGGTATTTCAGCATCTCTCTTCCTTATCTGACGGGAACGCCAGGCAAAATTGACAAGAGTTCAAACATCAAATTTGCACCCGTCAAAGCCGTATTTCCTGATGGATCATAAGGCGGCGATACTTCGACAAGATCGCATCCAACGATATTCAACCCACGCAAGCCGCGGATCAGCTCCATCGCCTGCGGCGTCGTAAGCCCACCAATCTCGGGTGTTCCGGTTCCGGGCGCGAATGACGGATCAAGGCTGTCGATGTCATAAGTAATGTATGTTTTTTGATCGCCAATCTTGGCTTTGATTTCGGCAGCTAAAGGCGTCAGGGATTTATGCCAAATGTCGGGGGCCAGCCATTGATTGAAGCCCCAATCCGCGGCCTCTTTGAAATCATCCGCCGTGTAACCTGTCCCACGAAGGCCAATTTGAAACACTTTGTCGGCTGTGATCAGTCCCTCTTCGTACGCACGTCGGAACACCGTACCATGTGTCTCACGTTCGCCGAACATCTCATCATTTACATCCGCATGTGCATCAACATGAACAAGCGCAACAGGCCCGTGTTTGGCAGCAATAGAGCGAAGCACTGGCAGCGTGAGAGAATGATCCCCACCCAGTGTCATCGGGATGAAATCTTCTCTTAATAGTTCATCGTACCGCTCTTTGATGATGCGGATCGTATCAGCGAGCGAAAATGTATTGATCGCAATGTCACCAAGGTCCGCGCACTCCAAGGCATCAAATGGCGCGGCGCCTGTTTGAATATTATAGGGTCGAATCATCGCGCTTTCTTGGCGCAATTGCTTTGGGCCAAACCGCGTGCCAGAACGCCAGCTGGTTCCAATATCCATCGGAATACCAATGAACCCCACGTCGATATCTTTGGCGTCCGCCGCCTCGGGCAGACGCATAAACGTTTGCGGGCCAGAAAACCGTGCAAGGTCGTTCCCACTGATTGGCATAGATGGCATTAGGATTTCCTCTTGTTCCAAAGGTTCAAGCAACAAAGTTCCATAGCGACATGAGCGCCGGCTATTGCCGTCGCGCCAGTCGTATCATAGGGCGGTGAAACCTCAACGCAGTCACCGCCAACCATGTTGATCCCCGCGAGGTCACGTAGCATTGCAGCCGCCTGCCATGAATGTAACCCGCCCCAAACGGGTGTTCCGGTGCCGGGCGCATAGGCTGGATCAAGTGCGTCGATATCAAAGGTGACATAGGTGGGATGGTCCCCGACGATTGTCTTGGTTTCTGCCACGACCCAATCACAGCCCTTTTCGTGGACTGTTCGGGCATCGATGTAGCGCATTCCAAGATAGTCGTCGCACACCGTGCGAATACCAATCTGAACCGAACGGGTCACGTCGATGATGCCGAGCTTAACCGCCTTATACATCATCGTACCGTGGTCAATCCGGCTCATATCATCATCTGGCCATAGGTCTGAGTGCGCATCGAATTGAATAACTGACAAAGGTCCATATTTTTCAGCATAGGCCCGTAGTATCGGCAGAGTGATGAAATGATCGCCACCAAGCGTGATTGCTTGACAGTCTTGATCAAGGATACTTGTGATATGTGCCTGCAATAGGTCCGGAACCCCCGGCACATTGGCATAGTCAAAGGCCAAGTCCCCATAATCTGCGATTGCAAACTCAGAAAGTGGATCAAAGTCGCCCCAGTAAATCGGTGGATCAAATGGTTGCAGGCTGGAGGCCTCGCGAATTGCCCGTGGTCCGAACCTTGTTCCCGGGCGGTGCGTCACTGCCTGATCAAAGGGGACGCCAGTGACGGCTAAATCAAAGCCGGTTAGATCCTTGGTATACTTACGACGTAGGAATGACGTTGCCCCACCAAAAGCGTTCTCAAACGCCAATCCCCGTGGATCATCGGCGGTAAATGCGCGATCCACATTTGTCCGTGCTTTTTCCAACGACATGCACTGCGCCTCCTGCAATCTTTTTTGATACTAGACGGTAAGCCAGCGGTTGGGTCAAGGATTGCGCGCGATTTGCGTTAGTGATCCAACGGCTGCGCCATTTCAACCATGCGTGCAAAGAAAGAGGCACCTGCAGATGCAGCGTTATCGTCAAAATCATACGCAGTATTGTGCAATCCAGCCGTGTCGCCGTTGCCAACAAAGAGATAGGCCCCTGGACGTTTCTCTAAGAAATAGGAAAAGTCCTCAGCCCCCATTTCAGGCGGGCGTTTTGCAGTGACATGCGCTGCACCTGCAACATCGCATGCGACCTCTGCGGCGAACGATGTTTCTGTGGTGGTATTGATGGTCGCCGGGTACCCTTCTTCGTACTGATAGTCGACGGTGACACCAAAGCTGGCGGCCTGCCCATCAACAATTTCACGCAGACGACGCTTGACCATCGCTTGAACATCTTTGGCGAATGTCCGAACGGTCCCATTCAGATAGGCGGTTTGTGGAATGACATTATCAACCGTTCCCGTATGGATCTGCGTCACAGAAACAACCAATAGCTCTCGCGTGTCGTGGTTACGGCTGACAATCGTTTGGATCGCCTGCGCCGTGCTCACTGCAGCAACCACGGGATCAATGGTATCTTGGGGATAAGCACCGTGCCCACCTCGTCCCGTCAAAGTGATGTGAAATGTATCGACCGCCGCCATGATCGGCCCCGGCGTCGTCGAAAAATGTCCAACCTCTAGCCCCGGTGAATTGTGCAAGGCATAGATCTGCGAAATATCGAAGCGATCCAACACGCCTTCGTCCACCATGACCCCTGCGCCACCGTAATTCTCTTCGGCTGGCTGAAAAATCAGCGCCACGCGGCCTTTGAAATTGCGCGTCTCGGCAAGGTAGCGCGCTGCACCAAGCAACATGGTTGTGTGTCCATCGTGACCGCAGGCATGCATCTTACCCTCAACGGTCGACGCGTATTCCAGCCCCGTTTCCTCGCTCATTGGCAGCGCATCCATATCAGCCCTCAAGCCAATCGTCGCTCCGTCCCCCTGCCCATCAATGATGGCAACCACACCGCTCGTCGCAATGTTTTCGTGAATCTCAGTGATCCCAAACTCGCGCAAGCGTTCAACAACGAATGCAGCCGTTTCGTGACAATCGAACCCAAGTTCAGGATGCATGTGCAAATGTCGACGCCAAGTTTTCATGTCATCACCAAAGGCGGCAATTCTGTTCAAGACGGGCATGGCTTTTCCTTCGCGGTTCACGGGGCTACACATCAATTGACCTTAGAAGAAAGACCGATGCAATGGCAGAAGATCCGCTTATCAACGATCCTGACGGGGGAATGCCGCGCCTGTTGGAAATCATGCGACGACTACGAGATCCAAAAACCGGCTGCCCTTGGGATATCGAACAGGACTACGACAGCATTGCGCCCTACACGATTGAAGAAGCCTACGAAGTGGCTGACGCCATTGCGCGCAAAGACTACGCCGAACTCGAGGGCGAACTCGGTGATTTGCTTTTGCAAACAGTGTATCACACGCAAATGGGGTCTGAGGCTGGCCACTTCACATTCGACAGTGTGGTCAAAAATATCAGTGACAAAATGGTTGCCCGTCATCCGCATGTGTTTGGCGATGAATCCCGCGACAAATCCGCAAAGCAACAAACAGAAGACTGGGAAAAAATCAAGGCAGCCGAGCGTGCCGGCAAACAGCAATCACGTACTTTGGACGGCGTCGCGATTGGATTGCCGGGACTGACTCGCGCCGTCAAATTACAAAAACGCGCGGCCCGCGTGGGATTCGATTGGCCAAATATCGCGCAGGTTTTGGACAAAGTGACTGAAGAAGCAGCCGAGCTGATAGAGGCCCGCGACACCCTGACGCAAACCCAAGTCGCAGAAGAATTCGGTGATCTCATGTTCGTTATGGCCAATCTTGCTCGCCACCTAGACGTCGACCCCGAAGAAGCAATTCGCGCGGCCAACGCCAAGTTTGAAAGGCGTTTTGAATACATCGAAGATAGGCTTGAAGCATTGGGAAAATCGCCGAAAGATAGCTCACTTGAGGAAATGGATGCGCTTTGGGATGCTGCAAAGGTGGCGGAAACCCACTAACCCGACTAAAAAATTCAACTTTAGCATTGACCCGACTAATTTAGTCGGCTTTATGCGTGTCAGGAATACATTGGAGAGAAAAATGTCCCTGCGCCATTCGCTTTTAGCAACCACACTCATCGCAACAGCAGCTCCTGCCCTTGCCGACGTCACAATTTATACAACCCGCCAGCCAACCTTGATCGAACCTGTGATTGAAGCCTTCACAGATGCAACCGGCATCGCTGTCCAACTGCAGTTTGTAGATGATGGATTGGTCGAACGGCTCAAGGCCGAAGGTGCACGCTCACCTGCCGATTTGATCATGACCGTCGACATTGCGAACCTACAGCGCGTCGTTGACGCAAATGTGTTGCAAGCCGTTGAAAATGACGTTTTGTCAAACGCCATTCCTGCAGACCTGCGCAGCCCGGACAACCTTTGGTTTGGCCTGACCACGCGCGCACGGATCGTTTACGCCTCCAAAGACCGTGTAGCGGAAGGTGAAATCACCACCTATGAAGATCTTGCTTCTGAAAAATGGCGTGGCCGTATCTGTACGCGTTCGGGCTTGCACAACTATAATCTCGCCCTTTTGTCCGCTGTCGTTGAACATGCTGGCGAAGAAGGAGCGCGTGAATGGGCCGCTGGCGTCAAAGCGAACCTGGCGCGCAGTCCAGAAGGCAACGACCGCGCACAGGTCAAAGGTATCTGGGCAGGCGTATGTGATATCAGCCTCGGCAACACTTACTACATGGGGAAAATGCTGGATAACCCTGACCAAATCGAATGGGCAGACAGCGTGCGTTTGGAATTCCCGGTGTTCGAAGGTGGCGGAACGCACGTAAACGTTTCAGGGATCGCTATGACGCAATCAGCACCGAACAGCGAAGAAGCCCTGAAATTGATGGAATTCCTAGTCTCGCCTGAGGCACAAGCCATCTATGCAGAAGAGAACTTTGAATACCCAGTTCTAAACAATGCCGCGGTATCTGGTCTGGTCGCGAGCTGGGGCGAAGTCACTGCAGACAACGTCGACCTGACTACAATCGCTGGCAACCGAGCAACAGCGGTCAAGATAATGGAACAAGTCGACTTCGACGGCTAATTTGTGAGAAAAGAGGGCTGATCGCGGCCCTCTTTTGCTGCTCTGCGATCTTAGGCTTGGTCCGCTTTTTCTTCGAGTGTCATCCACTCTTCTTCTGCAGATGACAAAGCCTCGTGGCGTTCAGCCAGTGCGTCCATCGCTTTTTGAAACTTCACAGGATTTGCCATAAACAGATCGGGCTCAGCCATCAAATCTTCGAGTTTGGTAATTTCTGCGCCCAGACGATCAATGACGCCGGGAAGTTCTTGTAATCTGTGCTTTTCCGTAAACGACAATCCCGTTGAAGTAGATGCGGATTTATCTTTATTTTGCTTAACCTTAGAGACCGTTTGTGACGTACTATCTACGCCATCTACTCCGCGTTGCGCCCGATAATCTGACCAACCCCCAGCATAAGCAACAGCGCGGCCATTCCCTTCCATAGCAACAGTGGTCGTCGCGACACGGTCAATAAAATCTCGATCGTGGCTGACCAATAAAACGGTCCCATCGTAATCGCCCAGTATGTCCTGCAAAAGATCAAGCGTTTCGATATCCAGATCGTTCGTTGGTTCGTCTAACACCAATACATTGCTTTCACGCGCCATGTTCCGCGCCAAGAGCAATCGGGCTTTTTCTCCGCCTGAAAGCGATCGCACCGGTGCGCGCGCCTGACCTTCATCAAAGAGGAACTCTTTCAAATAGCCCACTACATGTTTCGGTGTACCACGCACCATCACTTGGTCGGCTTTGCCGCTGACCCCCATTTCAGGGTCGTTGATCAAGTTGTCCCAAAGACTTTCATTCGGGTCGAGCTGCGCGCGGGCTTGATCAAAGACGGCAACCTGCAAATTTGTACCGTGCTTTATATCTCCAGAGTCCGGAGAAACTTCACCCAATAACATCTTGAGAACACTTGTTTTTCCAACTCCATTTGGACCGACAAATGCAACACGATCACCGCGTTGAATTTTGATTTCGAAATCTTTGACAATTTTCTTGTCGCCAAAGGACTTGTTCAAACCTGTCGCCTCAATGACTTTCTTTCCAGAGGATTGGCCGCTCTCAAAATGCATTGCCGCAGTGCCCTGCCGCTTAATCTGACCTGCGCGTTCGGCGCGCAAATCTTGCAACGCGCGCACGCGGCCCATGTTGCGTTTGCGACGCGCCGATATGCCCTCAACAGCCCAACGTGCTTCGGCTTTGATTTTTCGGTTCAGCTTATGACGCTGCATGTCTTCATCTTCCCACAGCTTGTCCCGCCATGATTCAAATTGATCAAACCCATCGTCCATACGACGAACAGTTCCCCTGTCAATCCAGAGGGTTGCACGGCTTAGCTCTCGCAAAAATGCTCTATCGTGCGAAATCAAAACAAAACCGGCGCGGGTTTGCTTTAATTCATTCTCAAGCCAAGCGATTGCCTCAATATCAAGGTGGTTCGTCGGTTCATCGAGCAGCATCAATTCGGGGGCTTCGGCCATCAGTTTAGCCAACGCCGCTCGGCGTCGTTCGCCGCCAGAGGCTGTATTGACGTCACCGGCCGGATCAAACTTGAGCCCCTCGGCAACCATTTCGATTCGGTAAGATTCTCCCATATCGACACCGCTGGCTGCATAGTCACCTAATGTTGCGAAACCCTCCATGGTCGGGTCCTGCTCCATATAGCCGACACGTACCCCAGGCGCAGCAATGACAGAACCTTTGTCAGCTTCGACTAGGCCTGCCATGACTTTCATCAAAGTTGATTTACCAGATCCATTCCGACCAACCAAAGCAACCCGGTCACCGGGTTGAACGACCAAGGACATGTCATCAAAGACAGGGTCCCCGCCGAAGGTTAGTGAAATATCTGAGAGCTGTAAAAGAGGTGTGCGTGCCATATCCGTCTGCTAAGCAACGCGACGGGCGCTTGCAAGTGCCTATGCTGTTTCCGCAGTGAGTGAGCGTAATGCACGCACACGCCCCGCTGGGATTGAGGACACCTCGAGGCCAGTGAAAACATGAAGTGTGTTTAGGTGTCTGTCGACAACGGCGTGGTCACTGACCCACCCTCCCATAGCCAAGTAACTGCGCAGCAATGGGGGCAGCTGCTGGATTGCCAATCGGCGATCGAACCCGTGCACTGGTGTGAAAACATTGACCTCGCTTGCCAATTGCTTTGGTCGAAACTGCTTTGGTGCCAAATAGCGCCTGCGCAACAGTTCAAATCCAGATCGGAATCTTTCTGGATCGATCCCTTCAAAACTTGCGCACCCAAAAATTAGCTTTGCCCCGATTTGGTCGACATAACGGGCAAAAGCAGACCAACAAACGCGCAAAATGTCGGCTGAATTGGTAGATGAACAGACGCAAAAGCGCCCTATTTCCAGCATCGGCGAGGAGTAGCCCTCTAAAGCACCTAGATCGTATGCATGCGCTGAATAACTTCTTTGAACCGATGCGCCTGACATAAAATGCATCAACCTTGCTGTGGCGACCAAGTGTCCGTCGCGATAAACCATCAAATGTTCGCAATTCTCATCAAATTCATCAGCATCAAGACCCCAAGCGTCGAAGAAACAACGATGGCGCAACACTTGGCAAGCTGTGAAATCTGAAGCAGTCTTTGCAAACTTCACTTCAAACCCACCAGCCGTAAACGCAAATGTCATTTTGGTACCCTTTGACCTCTGTCCCTGTATGCCTATCTTAGACTTCAGACGTAACAAAAGGACGAAAAAATGGACAAGGTCGTGAAAACCGATGCTGAATGGCGTGAGCAATTGTCAGACATGGCGTTCAAAGTCCTTCGCAAACATGGCACCGAACGCGCTGGGACGTATGACAACTTCCCAAAAGACGCAGGCACTTTTCGGTGTGCAGGTTGCGACACGCCCTTGTTTGAGCAAAGCGCTAAGTTTGAGAGCGGCACAGGTTGGCCGTCTTTCTACAAGCCACTCGATCCTGAAATGGTTGGTGAAAAAGTCGACCGCAGTTTCTTCATGAAGCGCACCGAAGTTCATTGTAACCGATGCGATGGCCATTTAGGGCACGTCTTTCCTGACGGCCCTGCACCAACAGGGCTACGCTATTGTATCAACGGCGCAGCGCTAAGCTTCAACGCCGACGACTAACGAAGTCGAGGGGCTATGATTGCCCCTCTTCTGCTTCGTCCGGGATGTCTTGCGCCCTGATCGCGCTCATTTTTTGACCCAACTCTTCCTGCCAGGGACCCAACAGCTCCATTACGCGTTCGACATACGCTTCGTTCTGCGCTGCTGGCACGTTCGGATCGTGTACGTCAGCGACAGCCACCATCGCACGACGATCCATCGCGACAAATTCATCTGCCATTTCCTGCGCGTGATCTTTATGGACGCCCATTGCTTCAAAGGCAGACCGACCCATACGCACAGAGCTGTCAAACGTTTCGCGGATAATATCGCGCGACCCAGCCGCCCAAACATCATAAACATGATCACGGTTGATCGCCCGCGCAATGATATGAACGTCCGGATAATTATGGTGCACGTAGTGCACGAGCTCGGTAATCTGATCTTGGCCGTCGATCGCGACAACCAAAAGTTTGGCCTCCGCAATACCGGCAGCATGCAAGAGATCTGGCCTCGTGGCATCACCGTAATAGTTGTTTACCCCAAACGCGCGAAGATTTTCGAGTTGCTTGGCGCTATAGTCGATCACAGTCGCCTCGAACCCGGCAGTTGACAGCATACGATTGACCATTCCGCCAACGCGGCCACTGCCTGCGATGATAATGTGGTTTTTTTCGTGGATGGCATCAGCTTCGCGTGACTGATCTTCGCTGTATTTGGGCGCGATGACACGATCATATAGGATGAATAGACCCGGTGTCAGCAACATAGACAGAGCCACAACCAGCAACAACAGATCGGCGATTGAACCGGGGATTACTGAGTTTGCAACGGTGAACGAGAGCAGCACAAATCCAAATTCACCCGCTTGGGCAAGACCAAGCGTCAACAACCAACGATCCGTTCCGCGCAAACCAAAGATTGTCCCGAGTACGTAGAGCACGGCCGCCTTAATGACGATCAATCCGACAGTTAGCGAAAGGATCAGCGCCAAGTTCTCGCCCAGCAGGCCAAAGTTGATGCCGGCTCCAACTGTCATGAAGAATAGGCCAAGCAACAGGCCCTTGAACGGATCAATATCAGATTCCAGTTCATGTCGGTATTCGCTGTTGGCAAGAACAACACCCGCCAAGAAAGTCCCAAGCGCAGCTGACAAGCCGACCAATGACATAAGCAAAGCAATCCCGACGACCATCATAAGCGCAGTTGCAGTGAATAGTTCTCTCAGGTTCGCCCCCGAAATAAAGCGAAAAACCGGGCGTGTTAAATAACTCCCGCCTAGAACAACAGCCGCGACAGCACCAATGGTAACCAGTGCAGTCTGCCAACCATTTAGCCCGTCGACCAAGCTCATCCCAGATCCGTGGCTATCGTCGCCGTGGTCAACGCCATGCGCATCGTCTGCGTGGGTGTCGCCCCCGTGGCCCGTGTCTTCAGACGCATGAACGGCCGTTTCTGCATGGACATCCACACCTGGAGCCATATCCATCAGGTCCGGCATCGCCAGCAATGGGATAAGAGCCAGCATCGGGATAACCGCGATGTCTTGGAAGAGCAGCACCGAAAAGCTGGACTGCCCGCCGTCGCTTTTCATCAGTCCTTTTTCATTAAGCGTCTGCAAAACAATCGCTGTAGAAGACAATGCCAGCACCAGACCAATGGCCAGTGCAATGGTCCAAGGTTGCCCAAAGAGCATCGCAATACCCATGACAAGAACTGTGGTGATGCCTACCTGACCCCCACCTAACCCTAAGAGCTTGGCGCGCATGCCCCATAAAAGCTTGGGTTCCAGCTCCAACCCCACAAGAAACAGCATCATTACGACACCGAATTCGGCAAAGTGCTGAATTGAAATGACGTCCACGTTCAACAGAGCCAGCACAGGGCTAATCGCGATCCCCGCAATCAAGTATCCAAGAACTGATCCCAAACCAAGTCGTGTCGCGATCGGCACGGCGATAACGCCCGCGATCAAAAAGATAAATGCTAGTGCTAGAAAGTCGGTCATCATTACCCCCGGATACCGCTGTTTGGACAAACTAGGGACAAATGTACAAATTGACCAGTGGCGATCTGCCCTTGCACCAGCCACACGGCTCGCCTATCTAAATAGGGTCTCTTCGGGGACTATAGACATAAACGCGCATGCAATAAGCGGATCGGACCCGGGGGCGGTACCCGGCGTCTCCACCAAACATCCTTCATTTGGGGATCATGGGGACGAAATAGGATCGACGAACGTCTAAAGATGTTAGCTTTGTCTCGGCGATATACCACCGTTATCGGTTCAAATTGTATAGTTGCAAATGACAACCATGCTCCGATGGCAGTAGCAGCGTAAGCTGTTCCTAATATCGAAACTTAACTCCTAAGGTTTTGCGACCTTGGGCGGGGTTCGGAGGTACCTGGCAACAGAAACCTCCACTTTCAAACCAGCAGAAATGACGACGAGGCGAGGTCGACCCCGCCCCGCCAATCGATTATCTGAATGTTACCGACGTCGCAGTACAGACGTTTACGCCGTTCTGAACGATTGCGCTACCATCACGGAATTCGGCTTTCATGTCGAAGACACATGAGCCAGTCCCGTCGTCAAAGTCGATATTAATCGCTTCGCCATTCGACAAAACAGACGATCCTAAAATATCTTCTTCCCATGAACTCGTGGATGTACGCGAACCATAGAAGCGCCAAATCGTGTTCCCCGTCTGGTTTACGATCGCGACATTACGGTTCAAAGAAACGGATGTGCCCCCCGAAGACACTTGATCTCCGCCACAGCCTGCAAGCCCCAATCCAATGACGGCGGCGCCGACGATAGCTTTAAATTGAAAAGTCATATTGTCCCTAAAATCTATTTCTAAACACGCCGCGCCATGGCGAGGCCACTCGAAGCTAGTTCAAAACGTATCACCTTGTCACCGATTTTTTGAACACCAAAAACCTAAAGTCAGGCCAAGGGGTTGTCTTTTTGCGAAGGTTTAGACCAAGCTTGCACATGTTGAGAAAACTGTTGTGCTCTTGCTGTTTCGCCCTTGCCGCCCAAGTTTCACAGGCTTGCGATACGGCATTGATCCTGACGATTGATGTTTCAAATTCTGTTGACCCAGCCGAATGGCGATTGCAGCGGGATGGTTTGGCTGATGCTCTAAGGGATCCTGAGATTGTCGGAGCGATGGTTGACGGCCAAGCTGCAATGATGGTCATTCAATGGTCTGGCACCGACAAACAAGAGGTCTCGATCCCTTGGATGCGCATGCAAACGGAACTGGATGCAGCCATCTTTGCCAATGAGGCCGCAGAGCTCGAGCGCGCGTTCGTTTTGTCTGACACAGCACCAGCCGAAGCGATATATTTCTCACTGGCGCAGTTTGAATCCGTCCCAGATTGTCGCCGTCGTATCATTGATATTTCCGGCGACGGAACACCAAATGCGGGCGCGGATACGGCGACGGCGCGAAACCGAGCAGAACGCGCAGGCGTAACAATCAATGGCATCGCGATTGAGTCGATGGGTGTCGCAATAACGAATTTTTACCAACGCAAAGTGATCACACGTGATGGCTTTGTTCTAACAGCACGTCGACATCTCGACTATCCACGTGCCATTCGCGAAAAAATCCTGCGCGAACTTAGTCGTATGCTTGGTTGACGCCTGTTTCTTTTTCGAGCAAAGTTTTGGAATGGGGTACAAAGCGAACGCCCCGTGAGGTTCCGGCCAGAAGTTCGCATGTCTCCGCTAAAAGAGGACGCATGCTATGGCTGCACCACAAGAAATTACACCTAACCAATTGGTCCGATTGATTGGGACGTCAAACTGCCCGACTATCGTTGACGTGCAAATCGAAGAAGATTTTGCGGCTGATCCCTATTTGATTCCGACCGCCATTCGGCATTCGCACAATGATATCGAAAGCTTGGGGCAATTACTCCGGGGCAAGCGTGTTGTCGTTTATTGCCAAAAAGGCCTCAAACTCAGTCAAGGCGCCGTGTCGTGGCTGCGATCGGAAGGCATCGAAGCCGAGTACTTACACGGTGGGATGGTTGAGTGGGCCGCGCATTCGATGCCGCGGATACCCGCAATCAAGATTCCGACTTCCAAAAGTGGTAACAAACCCTGGGTGACGCGCCATCGACCCAAGATCGACAGAATAGCATGCCCATGGTTGATCCAAAGGTTCGTTGACCCGCAAGCAAGGTTTTTGTTCGTTTCACCTTCGCAGGTCCTAAACGTTGCTGAGAAATTTAACGCCACACCTTTCGACATCGAAGGTGAATTCTGGAGCCATCGCGAAGACGCATGTTCATTTGACACGATGCTGGATGAATTTGAACTTCGGACACCGGCCTTGGACCGCATGTCAAAGATCATTCGCGCTGCAGATACAAGCAATATGGAAACGGTTCCAGAAGCAGCGGGATTGCTTGCAATATCGGTTGGTCTGTCACGGGAATTTAAGGACGACCATGAACAGCTTCAGGCCGGATTAAAGGTCTATGATGCCCTTTATCGATGGGCACGCGACGGCAGCGATGAAACCCATAGCTGGCCACATGGAGCTAAGCCATGACCACTTCCGTTCAGGAGCTCTTTCGAGTTTTTGGGCGGATCGGCGTTCAATCATTCGGAGGACCTGCGGCCCAAATCGCGTTGATGCACAAAGAACTGGTCGAGGAACGCGACTGGCTGTCTGAAGATCAGTTTCTACGCGCCCTTTCCTTTTGCATGTTGTTGCCAGGTCCCGAGGCGATGCAGCTGGCGACCTATGCCGGGTGGAGGAAGCGTGGCGTGTTGGGCGGGCTGATTGCTGGCGGACTATTTGTTATTCCCGGGGCGACTGTCATAATGTGCCTCGCTCTCGCTTATGGTGTCTATGGAAATCTAGAATGGGTGCAGACGATGTTTGTCGGCATCCAAGCCACCGTCGTCATTATCGTGATTGCCGCGCTCAGAAAGGTCGCAAAGAAAGCCCTGCTTGGATTCTACCCGATATGCGTTGCAATCGCGGCATTTGTCGCTTTGTTTGTGTTCCAAATCCCCTTCCCGCTAATCATCTTAGCAGCAGCCCTGATTGGATCGCTCACTTTCGCACAGAAAGCCCCGGACACGAAGGTAGAGCGACCAAGTGTGTCATCTGCTTTTTCGGTTATTTTAATAGGCATCGCGCTTTGGTCAGCTCCAATTTTGATTGCGATCAGCCTTGATGCGACCTTCTTGGTAGAGATCGGGCTATTCTTTACAAAACTCGCGATCGTTACCTTTGGCGGCGCCTATGCTGTTCTGGCGTACATGGCCCAAACAGTTGTCAGCGATTTTGGCTGGCTAACGGCGCCGCAAATGCTTGATGCACTTGGTTTAGCCGAAACGACGCCGGGGCCTCTAATACTCGTGACCCAATTTGTGGGAATGTTGGCAGGTCTTAGCCAAGGTGGCACGATGCTTGCGCTCTTGGCAGGAGCTATGACCCTTTGGGTGACCTTTATTCCTTGTTTCATTTGGATTTTCACGGGTGCCCCCTATATCGATTGGCTCGCCAGCCAACCGAGACTGCAGGCCGCGTTACAAGGGATCACTGCAGCAGTCGTTGGCGTCATCGCAAACCTATCGCTATGGTTTGCATTGCACGTCTTTTTCTCAGACCTCACTTATACAACGGGGCCAATAAAGCTGTTGCTTCCTGCATTGGGTTCCGCGCAACCCATGGCACTAAGCCTAGCAATATTGGCGGCAATGCTGATCTTTTGGGCAAAACGGTCGATCTTACAAACCCTATTCGTCACAGCCTTTGCGGCGCTTGCGCTTAGTTGGTTCATTTAGGGTTATCCCCTTTTCACTCCTTCAAATTTCAGTATGCTTTTGCCAGTTCTGAGGGGTAAGTCATGACCACGCAAATCGACTATGGAAATTTGATGCACCGTGCCATGCGCGGCCTGATTCAAAATGTCCTAAATGACATCCGCGCCGATGGTTTACCCGGCGATCATCATTTCTTTATCACTTTCGATACGATGCACGCTGATGTCGAGATCGCGGACTGGCTCTCGGATCGGTATCCCAACGAAATGACAATCGTTATCCAACACTGGTTCGACAATTTGACGGTCACCGACGAAGGGTTCTCGATCACTTTGAATTTCGGTGACAACCCTGAGCCAATGTATATTCCATATGATGCCATCAAAACATTCGTCGACCCGTCTGTAGAATTCGGGCTTCGATTTGAAACCGAAGCAAGCGATTCTGAAGACGAAGCTGACGTTTCCGAGGGCGCGCCTGAAGCACCGATGGAAGTGATGGCGGAGGATGACGCCCCGGAAAAGCACGCAGCCGAAGTCGTGTCATTGGACAAATTCCGCAAATAGCGCCATTGCGCTTATCCGGGCGTCTGGATAATCAAGGGGCATACCTTGATGATGGAGAGACCCATGTCCCAGACACGCACCGAAACCGATAGCTTTGGTCCACTAGAGGTCCCTTCCGACCGGTATTGGGGCGCGCAGACACAGCGGTCGCTTATGAACTTTCCAATTGGCTGGGAAAAGCAGCCGGTCGCGATTGTGCGTGCGCTTGGCGTGATCAAACAAGCCTGTGCGATGGCGAACAAAGAGCGTGGTAAACTGGACGCGGACAAAGCTGACGCAATGATCGCAGCAGCTTCGGAAGTTGTCGCCGGAAAGCTGGATGACCATTTTCCGCTGGTGGTTTGGCAAACTGGGTCTGGCACGCAATCAAACATGAACGCGAACGAAGTTATCTCCAACCGCGCGATTGAAATGATGGGTGGCACGATTGGTTCCAAAGAACCCGTCCATCCCAACGATCACTGCAACATGGGGCAGTCGTCCAACGATACATTCCCAACCGCAATGCACATTGCTGTGGCCACTACTGCGCATGACGTTCTTTTGCCGGGTCTCGCAAAACTCCACACAGCGCTTGAGGCTAAACAGGCCGAATTTAACGACATCATCAAAATTGGCCGCACACACACAATGGATGCAACACCTCTGACATTGGGTCAGGAATTTGGGGGCTATGTCCACCAAGTCGCCATGGGCATCCGCCGTATCAAAGCCGCCCTGCCAGCCATCTATGAGTTGGCCCAAGGTGGCACCGCCGTTGGCACTGGCTTAAACACTCCAATTGGTTGGGGCGAAACAGTTGCTAAGAACATGGCTGAGATTACTGGACTGCCATTCGTCACCGCGCCGAACAAATTCGAAGCACTGGCAGCACACGACGCATTGGTAGAGATGTCGGGGGCGCTGAAAACAGTTGCTGCCAGCCTCTATAAAATCGCTTGTGATATCCGTTTCCTAGGGTCGGGTCCGCGTTGTGGCCTCGGTGAGTTAATGCTGCCAGAAAATGAACCTGGTTCCTCGATCATGCCCGGCAAAGTGAACCCGACGCAAGTTGAGGCCATCACACAGGTTTGCGCCCATGTCATGGGCAACGATGCCGCTGTTGGCTTTGCTGGATCTCAGGGTCACTTTGAATTGAACGTAATGAAACCGATGATGGCCTATAACGTCTTGCAATCTATGCAATTGATCGGTGATGCCTCGGGCACATTCACTGACAACTGCGTCGTAGGGATCAAAGCTGATAAAGGTCGTATCGAACAGTTGATGCGCGAAAGCTTGATGTTGGTCACGGCACTGGCACCAACAATTGGCTACGACAACGCCACGACGGTTGCAAAGACTGCGCACAAGAACCGCACAACACTTAAAGAAGAAGCGATCAAACTTGGCTTTGTTGATGAAGAAACATTTGACCGAGTTGTCCGTCCTGAGGACATGATCGGCCCAAAATGAAACCAATCAACTTGAACCAAGTTCGCAAAAACAAGGCGCGCGCGGAAGACAAAGCGCGCGCCGACGAAAACGCGGTAAAACACGGTCGTAGCAAAGCGGAACGCATGCTTGATGCTGCCAAAAACGAACATGCAAGCACGCGGCTATCTCAACTGAAATTTGAAGATGAGTAACCGTCGCCCAGTCAAACGATCCCTGACTTTACGAGGTCATCGCACCAGCGTTTCACTCGAAGATGTTTTTTGGAACGCGTTCAAAAGCATCGCGCTCAACGACGGTAAGACAATAAACGGTCTTGCGGCAGAAATTGACGAAAACCGAGGGGATATTGGACTGGCTTCTGCGATCCGTGTCTTTGTATTCGAACGCATCCAACAAGAATAGGAAGAGACGGCCCTCCCCAGAAGGCCGTCTCTTTGCGCGCTGAATGAACTTCACTCAGCGGCGTAAAGAGCGCCACGGATCATCGACAAGGACTGACTTTCAAGGCGCTCAGACTCTCTTAGTTTAACTTCGGAGAATCTTGCTGCATCTGATGTTTTGATAGGAATGTAGAACGGTCGCGGTTCTTGCGTCGGCGTCGGTTCATATAGGTTGATTGCAGTTGGCTTTGTTTGCGCCACGCCAACAAGGGCGGCAGACAGCTTTTTGAGGCCTGATGAAATCGATAACATTTTATACACTCGCTAAGAGCCCAACATGGGCCTCTTAGTTTTACCGTATTGTCGCCATAAATTGCCACAAAGCGTTTTGGGATTTCGCCGCCAGAAGCGTAAGAATATCTATATTATCTCCTATTTTCAATATCTTAGCCAAGATTCAAATACGTAAAGATAGCGATTCTGCATTCTGCGATCTTTATGATATTGCAAACAGTAAGGTGATCGCTCAATGACTGTTCGAAATCCTACAACAAAGCGCTCAACGTTTCTCGAATCGCAAGTAGATTCCATTGCGGCTCCTAACGGTGAGCTGTGCTTCAGGTATCGGGACAAACGAAGGATCCGCGCTGATTTTGTAACTTGCAATTATGTGCGCGATCAACAGAACACCTTCCATCATTGCGAACCCAGCCCCAGAGCAAACGCGTGGCCCGGATGAGAATGGCAAGAACGCATCCCGTGCGCTTGCCTTTCCTTCAACTGTTTGCCAACGTATTGGGTCAAATGAATCAGGTCGATCCCACAATCGCGAATGTCGATGCAGATGCCACGGGCTTAGCACAATTTGAGCGCCTCGCTTAACCGGCCGCTTTCGAAACACTTCTTTCTTCGAAGCCTCACGCACCATCATAGGAACTGGCGGGTAAAGCCTGAGCGTTTCGCGAAAGACATCGCGCGTAACAGGCATTTTCGAAAGCGCCCCAAAATTATTTTGTAAGTCGCGCGCTTCTTTTGCGACCTTGTCCTGCCACTCGGGATGCGTCGCCAATAGGTATAATGCCCAAGATAAGGCTGCAGCCGAGGTTTCATGTCCCGCAAGAAAGAAAATCGCAACCTGGTCGACCATCTCATCCTCGCTAAAAAGGTCGCCAGTCACAGGGTCTTTCGTCGTCATGATTTTGGTCGCAAGGTCATTTGGCGCTGTCCCATTTGCGATCTCAGCTAAGCGGTTTCGCGTAAGATCCGTGATGAGCGCACGGATCTGTGCAGCCGTTTCGCGCGTCTTCCGGTTAAAAAACTTTGGCATCCATGATGGGCCACGAACAAAGGCCGCAAGGTTTAGGATTGGCTGACTGCGCTGGTATTCGCGAAAGGCAGAATAAACATTGTGTGCCGTTTCGTGCTCAATCGGGATTGAAAACAAAGTCCGAAAAATCACATCGGCAGCAACATGCGAGGTCTCTGGTTCTATATCAAATACACCAACGTCGGTTTTGTCCTCTAATCGGTGCACCGCTGCCTGCCCTGCATCCCACATTGCAGGAAATACATCGCGCAGACGCCCCCCTTCGAACGCAGGATCAATGATCCGACGTTGCCGTTTCCAAATATCTCCGTTGGTCAGGAAAACAGAGTTCCCGAGCAATGGTCGCAAACCCGCGCCAATGCGGTCCGATTTTGGAAAAGCATCCGGGTCTTCCTTAAGAACCGTTTTTATCAGGGCAGGATCATTCACTAGAAAGCTTCGAAAGAATGGCGTTTTGAATTCGGCCATCCAAGCGCGATATAGTTTTTCAGGTTGGGCAGATAAGATGTCAGCACGAAACAGGCGCATATAGCGCCAAAGGCTAACCTTGTCGGGTCGTGATGCGGGCTTTGGTGGAATGGCCATCAGCTTACCGAAGTGTACTTAGAAGCGACGACATCAATCCTGCTCTTTGACGGCGTACGGTCACGGTATCGATCAGCTAGGGTCATCGGACCACACGTGATTTGGAAATAATCATAATCTTTCGGGCGATCGAAGGCGCAAAGATATTGAAAATGCAGTCGAAAGAATTTCCAACGCAGCTCTTTCCAGCGTTCAGGTGACAGCGTTTGCGTAAATGCGGCTGACAGCACCAAAGGCCATTTCTGTTCGGGTGTAGCAACACCAGTCACAGCAACTGGATCACACAACGCAAATGCGCACCCATCGCCTGGCGCTGTGACATCAACCCACATTAGTTCTGTGCGCTCTGAAAGATATGCCAAATCCCGACGCAGCCGCGTGGCAGCAGGCAAAAAGGACACCATCGGAACAACCTGCCCTAACGAAAGAAACCCTAGCTTTGGTCCGCTTGCAGGAACTTCTCCGGATTTAATCAAGTCCGACAAAATCGATATCGCCAAATGGGCACCGGACGAATGACCAACAACCAATACTTCATCTAGATCTGACTTTAGGGCCCTTTCAATTTTCTCGCGGAACTCGGCCATCCGAATTTCGAGCGCCTCGGGATACGCCCCTTTCCAGCGTGCGGAATAGGCATAGTCATGCATCAGGTAATACGCAAAAAACTTGCCATCATTGCGTTGACACCACCGCAACCCGTAAATCGCAACGGCGAAGATTATCGGCCATCGTAAGTACCAAGGAAGGGAAAAATCAAAACTCAACCAACCTGCAGGAAGTGCAATCGCCCACTCGATGATCCGCGCGCTGAGCGCTCCGAGAAAAGCCACGATACATAACTGAAGCAAAAGCATCCCGACTGGATACAATGCAGCAATTACGGGACCTTTTCGCATCCACATCAAGCGCCGCATTGTCCCACTTGCGATATAAATCCAAGATGTACGGAGTAACTGCCAGTAGGTAGCTGGGATCGTGTTAGACATGCTTTCACGGACAATATCCGACCAGACCAAAACATCGACATCCGCAATCGTCGTTGACCCGTCAATCTTGGCCGCAGCGCGCCATCCAAAGGTTTCGCTGTTGTTTCGCGCTGCTATGCCGATTTCATACCCGCTGATTTCGGCCTGTGCTGCGCCTTCTTTCCGGTAGAGTTCACGGTAGCGTCTGGGGTGAATAGGATCATAGCCTGGCACGTAAAATACCTGGCGGCGCTTAACGCGGTCTGTGCTTGGTGCCTGTGACATAACCTTGCTGGCCTGTTGTTTGACCAAAGCATACACCAGTATTGCGACGAAATTAAGCCTCTAGCCGAGAACGGCCAGCGCAGGGAATTGCTCTAGCAACCAATAGCTGAACGCTGTGAACTGGCCCGTTAGCATCATTAGCCCTACCGTCCAGAGCATTAGCCCCGAAACGCGTTCGATGCGATTCATATGGCGTTTCATCCAACCCATTGCGCCCTTGAGGCGGGGAAAAAAGGCCGCGACCAACAAAAATGGTATGCCCAACCCAATTGCATAGGAAGCCAACAAGGCCGTACCGCGTGCTACATCCGCCTCAGACGCGGCCAGTCCCAAGATCGCCCCCAAGATCGGGCCGATGCATGGCGTCCATCCAAAAGCGAATGCTAGGCCCAAAACATAGGCTCCAAACGAGGATCCGCCTTTGTCGCCTGCATCAATTCGCGCTTCTTGTTGTAAGAAGCCGATCCGAATGACCCCCAAGAAGTGCGCCCCAAAGATCATGACAACAATACCAGCGCCGTAGATGAACATATCTTGATATTGCAGAAATGCGCGCCCCAGTGCCGAAACCGCCATTCCTAAGAAAATAAAGACGGTTGATAAGCCCATAACAAAGAAAAGCGCGGCCACGAATACACGGCGTCGCGCGGCGGTGTCGGAATCCATATCGGTGACAGAAACCCCGCCCATATAGGCGAGGTACGGTGGCACAATTGGAAGAACGCATGGGCTTAAGAACGACAACAGCCCTGCCAAAATCGCAATAAACATCGCGGGCAGTAAACTCGCATCAAGTAGTGTGACAGCGTCTAACATCGCATCTCCTTAACGCCGACATAAGGCACGAATCCACCCACGTCACCCAACCTTTCGTCACGGTTGTGTTTACAAGCTGTAACATGGCGCCTAAATCCAACAGCATGACTGAAACAACACTCGATGCGACGGGGCTTTTGTGCCCACTCCCTGTTCTAAAGGCCCGTAAACGTCTTTTGGGTCTCGAAACCGGTGAAATCCTCGTTTTGACGGCCGACGATCCGGCTGCGGTTGTCGATATCCCACATTTCTGCTCCGAAGCAGGCCATACCCTTTTGGACAGCAAGGACAATGGGAAGTTTCAGACCTATCGCATCAAGAAAACCTAACCTATTATGTGGCGAAATTGATGCGTTTGACGTCTCAAAGCGTCGCTCGCGAAAATCTGATTTGGGTTGGCTAATGAGGTCTTATACGACCCAACCAGCCAATTAGTGTGATTAAGCGCCCCGCTCTAAGAACGCGACCAGGGCGAAATGTGAAGGAATAAAAATTATGGCTTTTACAACAAGACGCAAATTTCTAAGCGGCACGGCGGCTTTGTTTTCAGGACCAATCGCGCAACCTCTGTTTGCGCAAGAAGAATTGGGCGGCCTAGATGCGCTTGCTGAAGAGGTTTCGAACTCTATTCAGCCATCACAAGCCGAGCCAGAAGTTGATGTTGTCGTTGCAGAGCCACCGGCACGTCGCCCGGTGTCAAACCCTGACAACTGGGATCGTTGGGATGCGCGCGTAACCCCTGCAGCCTATGACCCAGCGACATCAAATCCTTGGGGCCTCCACCCACGTTTTCTGCCAGTACGAGTCGAAGCAAATGATGGTCTGACCGTCGGAGACATCCACGTTGATGCCGTTGCGCGCTATCTCTATCACATTCAAGGTGACGGCACGGCGATGCGATATGGCGTAGCCATCGCAAAAGGCAGCTTGTACGAGCCTGGCGTCTATTCAATCCGACGCAAGCTGAAGTGGCCGACTTGGCGTCCAACAGATGCCATGATCGAACGTGAACCCGATAAGTTTCTTCAGTATGAGAACGGCATGGATGGCGGGCCAAGCAACCCGCTTGGCGCACGGGCATTGTATTTGTACGTCGGCAACCGTGATACGTATCTACGCATCCACGGAACGCCAAGCCCGCGCTCAATCGGCGGACGCGCAAGCTCTGGCTGTGTGCGCATGGTGATGGCCCATATCATTGGGCTCTATGATCAAGTCGAAACAGGCTCAACGGCGCATCTATACGCCGCTTAAACCTTACGAGCCTACGCCGCAGGAGTAGGCTCTACCGGCGCGGCACAAATCGGGCGACCTCGTGTATTGCGCAGTGGGAGCATTGTCGTCTCAACTGGCCCAACGTGACGGTACCAGTAGCAATTGTCTTCTGCGTTCAACTGAACAGAGCTGAGATCCTGATTAGGAGCGGCAGCAGCAGCAATTTGATCAGGAACAGAGACCGGTGTTCCGCTCGGACCCGTCGGCGTTTCCAACGTACATCCCGCTAAAATCAATGCAATGCTTACACCTTTGGCCACGGATATCACAGAAAAATGCTTCAACATACTACGCCCCGAATCTCTAAACAGATAAGAATTTTGCGCACTATCTCGCTTTATAAGACAGTTTCATAGTTCAGAACGTGCTCTGTCTCGACCATGTTGTCTTTCCGCATCAAAAAACGCCGCCCTTACGAGGCGGCGTTCTTATTCTCAATCTCAGCTTGATTAGCGGCTAAGTGACCACCAACCTTTGCGCTTCGGCTTGGCTGGTGCGTCTGGCGCTTCGGCTTGCAACTCTGGCTCTGGCGCAGGTGCTGCATCAGCGACTGGCGCATCTTCAACCGGCTTTGGCTTTGCCCTGCTCGCGCGTTTTCGCTTAGGCTTTTCTTCGACCGGCTCTGCGGTTGGTTCGGCCTTAGGTGCGACTTCAGCCGGAGCTTCTGCCTCATCCGCCTTTTTTCGGGTCCGGCGCCGCTTTGGCTTTTCTTCCGCAACGGGCGTTTCCGCCTCACCAGTTACAACCGCTTCATCCTCTGGTGCGGCCACTGCAACAGTCTCGGCGTCATCCTTCTTACGGGAACGTCGACGCGGCTTGGGCTTTTCTTCTGCATCAGCTTCGGGCGCTACTGCTTCGTCAGCTGTATCAGGCTTCTTGCGGCTGCGGCGACGCTTTGGCTTTTCATCAGTCGCAGCAGGAGAGTCCTCCGTCGCTGCATCCGCTTCACTCGCAGGTGCCGTTTCAGGCTCGACTTCGGAATTGGGCGCGTCAGATCCACCTTCTGCCTGCTGCTCCGCATTGTCCTGCTGGCCATCGGCATTGCCACCACCACCGCGCCGACGCCGCCGACGTCGACGCTTGCGCTTGGGCTTATCTTCTTCGATCTCCGGCTCTTCGTCTGGAACGGCTGCTTCGAGATCGATGCCTTCTTCCATCAAAGATTCCGCAGACACAACAACAGACGCCTCAGGAACAACGCGCGTCGCTGTCTTGAACTTCTCGATTGCGAAATCGGGCGAGATAAGCGTTGGATCACATTCGATCCGAACTGACATTCCGTAACGCGCTTCGATATCCGCGATATGCTCGCGTTTGCCGTTCATCAAGAAATTCGCAATAGAAATCGGAGCTTTGACCAGCACCTCTTTGCTGCGACCACGAACACCCTCTTCTTCTAGCGAGCGCAAGATTGACAGTGAAACGTTATCATCAGAGCGCAGCAAACCAGTTCCGTGACAGTGACCACACATCTGCGTAGTCGCCTCAAGCATACCCGGACGCAAACGCTGACGACTCATCTCCATCAAGCCAAAGCCTGAGATGCGACCTACCTGAATGCGAGCGCGATCCGTTTTCAGCTTGTCCTTGAAACGCTTTTCGACCGCCGTATTGTTCCGTCGTTCGTCCATATCGATAAAGTCGATCACGACCAAACCGGCCAAGTCACGCAAGCGTAATTGGCGCGCAACTTCATCAGCCGCCTCGAGGTTGGTTTTCAACGCCGTCTGTTCGATTGATCCCTCTTTGGTCGCGCGGCCCGAGTTCACGTCAATCGCGACAAGTGCCTCTGTGATCCCAATCACAAGATAGCCACCAGACGGTAACTGAACCGTCGGATTGAACATTCCGTTCAGGAACCCTTCAACTTGGTAGCGAGCATAGAGCGGCAGCTGTTCATTGTAGTGCTTCACGTATTTGGCGTGTGACGGCATGATCATCTTCATGAAGTCTTTGGCCGTTTTGTAGCCTTCATCACCGGAAACGATCACTTCGTCGATCTCTTTCGAATACAGATCGCGGATCGACCGTTTGATCAGATCGCCTTCTTCGTAAATCCGTGCTGGTGCGATCGATTTCAGCGTCAATTCGCGGATTTGTTCCCACATGCGTTGCAAGTATTCGTAGTCACGTTTGATCTCGGTCTTGGTCCGCTGGCTACCCGCGGTCCGAATAATCAGGCCAGCACCCTCGGGCACCTCCATGCTATTCGCGATCTCTTTAAGCTTCTTGCGATCAGGCGCATTGGTGATCTTACGGCTAATACCGCCACCGCGCGCAGTGTTCGGCATTAGGACGCAGTAACGACCAGCGAGGCTGAGGTAAGTTGTAAGAGCAGCGCCTTTGTTGCCGCGTTCTTCTTTTACAACTTGAACCAATAGGATTTGTCGAACATTTACGACTTCTTGGATCTTGTAACGCTTAGGACGAGGCTTGCGCACAGGGCGCACTTCATCTGTGTCGTCTTCTTTCACGCTTTCGATACGGTCATCTTTGGAAGTAGCATCCGCTTGTGGCGCATCATCCTCATCATTGCCATCTGTGATCGGATCTGCGTCTTCATCAGCAGGCGTATCAATGGTCTCCATACCCGCGATATCACCTGAGGTTTCCTCTTCGGGTGTTTCAACAGGCGCAACGTCTGCTGCTTCAACCGCAGTTTCATCGCCAGCAGGCGCCTCGGTTTCCGTCGACTCAGACTGGACCTCAACTTCGCCAGTTGTGATCGCGTCATCGGTTTTCGCCTCAGCTGCAGCCGTCTTGGAACGACGGCGGCGGCGTTTCGGCTTTGGTTTATTCTCTTCTTCTTCCTCAGCCGCTCTAAGGCTTTCGGCATAGGCTTTTTCTTCCGCGATTAACTTTTCGCGGTCGGCCACTGGAATTTGGTAATAATCAGGGTGGATTTCAGAGAAAGCTAAGAAACCATGCCGGTTCCCGCCGTAGTCTACAAAAGCAGCCTGCAACGAAGGCTCAACCCGCGTCACTTTGGCTAGATAGATATTCCCAGCAAGCTGTCGCTTAAACTGGCTCTCGAAATCAAACTCCTCGACTTTGTTCCCGTCTACCACGACGACGCGAGTTTCCTCGGCGTGCGTCGCATCGATTAACATTTTCTTTGGCATTGTATCCGTTCACTCGACACGACCGCCCGGCCCCCGGAGGAGCGTTTGAAAGGTGGTGATGTCTGATTAAGGCGATCGACGCGCGTACGGCGGTGCGGCCCCTGAGGGGCACAGCTACTCTGCCTATATCTCGCGCGCTTTGCATCGCGTTTCTTCTCCGGCACCCTTTGGGGAGGCTGCCCATTCATGGCCCGGCTCTTGCACAAATTACACGCAAAGCCTGCGGCGTTCTACTGACCCAGCTCGGGTCAAATCAGCTGATCTGGCGCTGCAAGGTCATTGCCTTGTGTCCATTTCAGAGAATCTCACCGGGGACACAGCAATCCAATTTGCGGCATGCCCGTACTCCCTACATAAGGTAGGTTACATGGTTTTTACAATCGCTAACTGTGGATAAAATGGGTGGCACGGATTTTGAACGGCAAAACTTGTGGCTTAACTCTGATTAAAGACCCTAAAAAGTCAGGTGTGCTGAAAAGCTCGATTTCCTTTCAAATACTCGATTACCGCGTTTTGGCAACGTACAACAAACAGTCATTCTTTCGCACGCCGTACAAACACTCAGCACGCAAAGAATATGACTGTAGCCGCGCGCTTTTTAATTTTAGGCGGTAATGAGCCTCAAACATGTTGAGCAGGATTAATTCACGCCTTAAGCAATCAATTTATGGGGACCACCACAAATGGTCGCAAAGGGCAGCAATTGAGAAATACATTAATCGACAATACAAAAGGGGTATTAATTTTTCTCGTAGTCCTCGGGCACTATCTCGAAAAATCTAATGGTTGGTCGAACCAGTACCTAAGTGCGATTCTCTCTTTCATCTACTTGTTTCACATGCCAGCGTTCGTCTTTTTGGCTGGCATCACAGCAAAGCCTAATCAACTTGGAATGCGTATTGCAAACATCACAATCATACTTATCGTCTTCCAACTAGCTTATCTGACGCCAATAATCCTTATTAACGGCACCGCCCCCGTAGGGCTTTTGCAACCATATTGGATATTGTGGTTTCTGCTGTCGCTGATCTGGTGGATGATTTTGACGCCTGTGATTGTCAAATTCCCAGGAGCGCTAGCATTTTCAGTCATAATTTCTATCGCCGGTGGATTCCTCCCAGGAGATGGTCAACAACTTAGCATCATGAGAACATTAACTTTTCTACCTTTTTTTGTTGGAGGTCACTTGTACGGCAACCGTATTGTTGCCTACCTAGACGCCAATATGTCACGACGTTTCCTGGCGATCGCGACATTGGCTGTGACGGGCACAATCTCCTATACCTTAATAGTCATTCATGGTTTCGGTCCATACTGGCTATACGGCTCTTATTCGTACGTCCGGCTCGGTGTTGACGATGCCGCGGGCGTATTGCTCAAAACATCATTGCTTGCACTTAGCTCCGCGAGTTTAGTCGCTTTCATGTATTGCCTGACAAGAAAAACCGGTCCGTTGACGATTGTCGGGCAAAACAGTTTATCCATCTTTGTGTTGCACGGCTTCGCAGTTATCGTTGCTGGCGAAATACTTGAACTTACAGGCTTGCCGCCGACCCTCTGGATCGTTGTATTTGCGGTAATCGCGGCCTTTGTAACTACAATATTTCTGGCGCATCCCGTTTTTGATAAAGCTATTCGCCGTCTTGCAGGAAAGATAAGCGCCTATGCAAAAAGGAAATAGGCATGAATTGGAACAAGGCACACTCGACTCGTCGAATTCACGCATGTTTCTTCACAAACGTAAATACTACCAATCGTGCACTACTGCAGACACCGATGCTTTGGGTAGCGTCGCCCAATTTGCGCTCGAAGGACGCATTCATCCCAACCTAAACCCGAAACGCTCATAAGAGTCGCCCTCACCCATCCAAATAATCAGACCGCTGCAATCCGTACTTCGCCATCTTCTCATTTAGCGTTCGCCGCGGCAGGCATAGTTCTTCCATCACAGATACGATCGACCCGCGGTGGCGACGCATCGTGTTGTCGATCAGCATACGCTCGAACGCTTCGACAAATTCTTTCAGCGGTTTGCCCTCGGTTGTCATCGCGGGCTTTGCTTCCTCGGTGTCCGCCATCAAGAGTGAGGCAATGGACCCTGTTCCACGTCGGTTCTGCAAAACGGCGCGTTCGGCAACATTGATCAACTGGCGCACGTTGCCCGGCCAAGGCGCTTGCAACAACTGCGCGGCTTCCTGAGCGGAAACCTCGGGCGCGTCACAACCGTATTCATCTGCAAACTGCTCGCCCAACCTTGTAAACAGCGTCAGGATGTCCTCACCCCGCTGTCGCAGCGGCGGGACCGTAATCTTGAGCGCAGCAAGCCGATAGAATAGATCAGCGCGCATGACGTCTTCGCAGGTTTTGTCCTGTTCCTGCAAATTACAGATGGCGACGATCCGTGTTTCAGCTGGTGCACCCTGATCGTTAATCGCCGTTAGCAGCCTTGCTTGCAGCTTGTCGCTCAACGCCTCGACGTCCTCCAAAACCAGCGTTCCACCACGCGCTTCCTCCAACGCAGGAACTGGCTCGCCCTCTTGAGCAGGACCAAACAAACGACGCGATAGCGTTTCTTCTTCAAACGCGGAACAACTGATCAACGTAAATTTCTTGGACGCACGTGCCCCGACAGCATGTAATGCGTGTGCGACCAACGTCTTGCCAGTTCCTGTTTCGCCCTCGATCAGAACATGACCATCCGCCTGCCCCAGATCGAGAATATCTTCCTTTAGACGCTCCATTGGGGGCGACTGCCCAATCAGTTTTTTGATCAAGGCTGTTCCATCTGAAAGCTCTTTTCGCAGCGCACGGTTGTCCAACGTCAAACGGCGCGCATTCGTGGCCTTTTTCGCCAGTTCCGTCATTCGATCAGGATTAAACGGCTTTTCAAGAAAATCGAATGCGCCGACGCGCATCGCCTCAACCGCCATGGGAACATCACCGTGGCCTGTAATCATGATCACAGGTAGCTGACTATCGACGCCTTTGAGCTTCTTTAGAAATTGCATGCCGTCCATGCCGGGCATCTTGACGTCACTTACGACAATGCCTGGAAAATCACTGCCGACACCGCGCAGAGCATCCTCAGCGGTTGAAAATGTTTCTGTTTCGAACCCAGAAAGAGACAGCCATTGGCTGATGGACTGACGCATATCTCGTTCGTCATCTACGATCGCAATCTTCATCGCCTTGCCCATTGTCGGCTCCTATTCTGCAGCGGCGGTTTGATCCGCCATTATCACCGGAAGACGCACTTCAAAGACTGCGCCGCCCGTTGCACCATTCCGTGCAGTTAATCGTCCACCCAAGTCGTTTACGATCCCCGAGGAGATAGCAAGCCCAAGGCCGACGCCATCACCTGGCTGTTTTGTGGTATAAAACGGCTCAAACAGCTCATCCAAATCATCAATTCCCGCGCCATTATCGCGCACGGTCAGAGTCACAGTTTCTCCAACTGCAACCAAGACGTCGACCCTTGGCGTTTCCGATAATTTCGTCGCATCAAGCGCGTTTCGCAATAGGTTGATGATCACCTGCTCTAGCCGCAAACGATCCCCTAAAATCATGGCAGGTTCATCCGGCAACATCAGCGAAATATCGACTTGTCGAACCTTCAATTGTGGTTCCATCATCGACAGCGCTGACGACACCGCATCCCTTGTATCTACAGGCTCAAATGCGTCTGAACCCTTGCGGGCATACGACTTAAGTTGACGCGTAATTGCACCCATTCGTTCGATCAAATCATCTATTCGTTGGAACGAAGACATTGCCTCGTCAGGCCGCTTGCGCGACAACAACAATCGCGCGCCCGCTAGATAGGTTTTCATCGCCGCGAGCGGCTGATTGAGTTCGTGGCTAACTGCGGCCGACATCTCACCAAGCGCGGCTAATTTTGACGATTGCGCGATCGTTTGTTCAGCGACTTCTAGGTTCTTTTCCGCCCGTTCACGTTCGGCGATTTCTCGCTGTAGACGCTGATTCAATTGGCGTAATTCTGCTGATTCACGCTGCACCAGTAAAACACGGGACGCCGACTTACGAGATGCGATCCAGAAGACAAACGCTAAAAGCACCGCAAAGCCCATAATTTCTAATGCAAGAATCGTATTTACACGGTCTCGAACTGACGAATAAGCCGTGAAACTCACCATGCGCCAGCCTTGAAACGGGACACGCATTTCGCGTCGCAACACCGCCTGTCCTTCGACATATAAACTGGAGGTGGTTCCGCCCCAACCTTGGGTCGCTCTGAGTGCGCGTTCAATCGAATTTGGTGCCGAGCGACGCGTCAGCGCTTCTTCTTCAAACAATCCACGCCAACTCGGCTCAGTGGCCATCACGATTGTACCTTCGCTGTTCGTCACGAAAACCGCGTCGGACACCCCTGCCCAGTTTCGTTCGAGTTTAGCGATATCAACTTCTACAGCGATAACGCCAAGGCTTTCACCACCGCTTACAATTTTACGTGCATAAACAAACAAATAACCCGCGGATTCCTGCGGACTCACCGTGAAAGTTGTCGTGTTCGTTCGCACGGCGTCTACAAAAAACGGAGATTGACGGTGATTTTCGCCCAGTCGGTTTCGATCTGTCGCCGCTACGGTGCGCCCATTACTATCCAAGAGCATCAGCGATGCTGCTCCGATTTCGTCGACAAACGACAGGAGTCGCGCGGTCGACAGAGAGTAATTCTGATTTTCCAATGCGTTGATAAGTTCCGGGTCGCGCGACAAAAGCTGCGGGACGATAGAGTTCCTCTGCAGTTCGGCCATTAAGCTAGCGACATAGAAAGTTAGTCGGACTTCTGCTCGGTTCTGCGTGCTTTCTGTGAATCGTTCTGTCAGCAACCGGTTTGAACCGCTAATAACGAGTACCGCGGCAGACGCAATTATCAAAACGATGGCGCGCAAACGCCACCCAGCAAATAGGTGATTTCGAGGTGTGTCGGCGTCGGTGCTCATTCGCCCAAAGTAAGAGCTGACTAGCCTATCGGCAAGTAAGCCAATTAGGCGTCGGCGAATTGTGACAACAGTCCACGGAACATCGGTTGCCCATCAACTCCACCGTGACCCTCGTCTACGGCACGTTCTGGGTGTGGCATCATGCCGAGTACGCGCCGGTTCTCGGACAAAATTCCCGCGATATTTTCAACAGATCCGTTTGGATTGTCGGAATACGTAAATGCGACCCGATCTTCGCCCTTGAGCGCTGCGATCGTCTCAGCATCAGCAGTATAGTTTCCATCATGATGCGCGATCGGCACGTTGATAGAATCACCGGCAGTATATGCTTCTGTAAATGCCGAAGCCGACGTTTCCACTTTTAGATCAACACTCTTGCAGACGAACTTAAGCTGCGCATTGCGCATCAATGCGCCAGGCAGCAAGCGTGTTTCCGTCAAAACTTGGAACCCATTGCATACGCCCAGGGCATATCCACCACGGTTAACGTGCTCAACCAAGGCGCGGCAAATTGGGGATTGCGCAGCAATCGCTCCACAGCGCAAGTAATCCCCAAACGAAAACCCACCCGGCACAGCAACGAGATCTAAGCCTGACGGCAGGTCCGCATCCTTGTGCCAAACCATCGAAACCTCGGCGCCAGCAGCCTTGAGCGCGACGGCCATATCCCGATCACAGTTTGACCCTGGAAAGACAAGGACAGCAGCCTTCATTAGACGATCTCCACGCGGTAGCTTTCGATGACGGTATTAGCCAGCAGCTTTTCACACATGTCAGTGATCGTATCCTCTGACGTCCCATCTGCCAGATCAAGCTCGATCACTTTGCCCTGACGAACGCCTTCAACGCCTTCAAAACCAAGCGATCCAAGCGCATGCTTGACCGCTTCACCCTGTGGATCCAATACGCCAGATTTGAGCGTTACATGAACTTTGGCTTTCATCACTTTGAAATCTCCTAGTTAATCAGGGTTGGCTTGGTTGCATGCGTAACATTACTTGGAAGAACGCCCAATCGCTTTGCCACCTCGGTATAGGCATCGGATAATGAGCCAAGGTCCTTGCGGAACACGTCTTTGTCTAGACGCTGGCCAGTTTCGACATCCCACAAGCGGCAGCTATCAGGACTGATCTCATCTGCCAGTACCAAGCGCTGAAAATCACCGTCCCAAAGGCGGCCAAACTCTAACTTAAAGTCGATAAGTTTGATGCCAACACCATGCATAAGGCCAGACATGTAATCATTAACCCGCAAGGCCATGCTGACAATGTCATCAAGTTCTTGTTGAGACGCCCAACCGAAAGCAATGATGTATTCTTCGGGTACGATCGGATCACCAAGGCTGTCATCTTTGTAAGAGAACTCAACGATTGGGCGCGGCAATGGCGCGCCCTCTTCCATGCCCATTCGCTTGGACATCGATCCGGCAGCAACGTTGCGAACGATTACTTCGAGCGGAACAATCTCGACCTGTCGGATCAGTTGCTCACGCATGTTTAATCGTTTGATAAAGTGGGTTGGAATACCGATGCCCTGCAGGCCAATCATAAAGAACTCGGACAGGCGGTTATTTAAAACGCCCTTTCCGTCAATCACGGCCTTCTTTTCGGCATTATAGGCTGTGGCATCGTCCTTAAAATACTGAACGTACGTACCAGGCTCCGGACCCTCATAAAGGATTTTCGCTTTGCCTTCGTAGATCATCTTGCGACGTGCCATTTGCGCCTCTTTCCCCAACGGCGCACCGGCAGTGATGCAGCCATAGGCGCCTCATACGACACGAAACCTCGACGAGCAAGCGCCAGCGCAGGTATTATCCAAACGGTCCGACACCGTTATCTAATCGTTCGGCCTTCTCTTGCTTGAAATCAAATACAATTCATAAACTTCATGATAATTATGAATTTGAATATAGTAGTGTAGCACTGCATACGAGGCTCACTCTCCCTCACTATGGCATCCTTTATGACCAATTCCGCGCTTTCTAATCTCCTTTCCGAACGTGCCTGGCTTTTGGCCGATGGCGCGACAGGCACGAACCTATTCAACATGGGTTTAGAATCTGGAGCTGCACCAGAATTTTGGAATGTCGATCATCCAGACAAAATCACAGCGCTTTACAAAGGGTCGGTTGATGCAGGCAGCGATATTTTTCTTACCAACACGTTTGGCGGAAATGCGTCACGCTTGAAGCTGCATAATGGTCAATCCCGCGTTCACGAATTGAACAAGGCCGGGGCTGAAATCGGCCGAAACCTCGCCGACAAAGCAGGACGCAAAGTTATCGTTGCCGGTTCCGTTGGACCAACTGGCGACATCATGGCGCCGATGGGCAGTCTTACGCATGAGAGCGCAGTTGAGATGTTCCATGAGCAAGCCGAAGGACTTAAGGCCGGTGGCGCGGACGTGTTATGGGTGGAGACGATCAGCGCGATCGAGGAATTCAAAGCGGCGTCGGAGGCCTTCGCACGTGCTGACATGCCTTGGTGCGGAACAATGAGTTTTGACACCGCAGGCAGAACGATGATGGGACTTACCTCTCGTGAGCTTGTGAAGCAGGTCGGGAAACTAGCGAACCCGCCTCTTGCCTTCGGTGCAAACTGCGGCGTCGGCGCATCTGATCTCTTGCGGACAGTGCGTGGGTTTGCTGAAGCTGAACCAACGCTGCCTTTAATCGCGAAAGGCAACGCAGGAATTCCAAAATATCACGACGGGCATATCCATTACGACGGCACACCTGAACTTATGGCGGACTACGCCTGCTTGGCTCGCGACAGTGGCGCTACGATCATCGGCGGTTGCTGCGGCACGACACCCGATCACCTGCGCCATATGCGCGCCGCACTAGAAACACGGCCCAAGAACGCGCCACCGGCGCTTGAAGTCATCAGCACAGCGCTTGGAGCTTTCTCATCCGAAACAGACGGAAATGATGGCAGTCGACCCAAGCGGGCCCCGCGTCGCGGGCGACGCAGAGCTTAAAACCCTTAGGCGACGAGACGATCGCTCGCCGCAAAATGTGTGACAACTTTGGCAGCTACGATTTCAGCCGTCGCGGCGCTAAGCGTCCAACCAAGATGACCGTGCCCGGTGTTATAAAACACATTCTCAGATGACCCTGCGCCAACCCGCGGCATCATATTAGGCATCATTGGTCGCAGCCCGGCCCAAGGCACCACGTACTCTGTACTGACCTCTGGAAAGTGTGTCCGGCACCAATCAACCAAGGGGCGCACGCGATCGTTACGGATGTCACGATTCACACCATTAAATTCAGCTGTGCCCGCAATCCGAAAACGATCAACGCCAAGGCGCGATGTGACGATCTTTGCTTTGTCGTCCAACAATGAAACCGTCGGCGCACCTGCTTGGCTGGCTAGGTCGATCAAATTCACAGTGATTGAATAACCTTTTACCGGGTACACATTCACGCGGTCCCCTAATTGCTGCGCAATCCCTCGCGACCCCACACCCGCAGAAACAACAATACTGTCGAACCGATACTCGTGATCTGTTTGCACAATGACACCGTCACGATCAGAACGCACCAAGCCCACATCATGACCTAGCCGCATCGTGACGCCCTGCCGTTCAAGCCACTCAGCTAAGCCCGCGGTAAACTTATGAATGTCACCCGTACTATCTGTTTCCGTCCAGAATCCACCCAGAATGTCACCATGCAAAGTTGGCTCTTTTTCTACGACCTCTTGAGGCGTCAGTTCCGTTCGTGACAATCCACCCTCAGCCAAAAGGCGGTTTACATTGCGCGCATGCTGCAAATCCCGTTTTGATTTATAGAAATGCAGAATCCCCGCGGGAGTAAAATCAAAGTCTAGACCCGCAGCATCTGCCATCTCTAAGAGGCCAGATCTGGCTTGGATCGCAAGGCGTGTGGTCTCAATCGTGTTAGCTTTGTAGTTCGGGATATTGCCCAAGAACTCAGCCATCCAGCTAATCTTGTGCCATGCAGGGCGTGGATTAACGGATAATGGCGCATCTGACTGCAACATCCATTTGATGCCCTTCAACACGGTCGACCATTGGTTCCAAACCTCGGCGTTAGATGCGCTAAGTTGACCACCATTTGCAAAGCTGGTTTCCATAGCCGCATAGGGATGGCGGTCAAAAACCGTTACATCAAAACCGCGTTTATGAAGCGCATAGGCTGTGGTGATTCCGGTGATACCAGCACCGACGACTGCAATATGAGGCATGGCAAAACTCCGCCAATGGATGCTCGCGCATCACTGCCCCCGCCGTCTTTTAACCTGAGAGATTCACCCACTCGGGTTTGCTCCTTCGGTGGACCACTTATGGTCGCTCTCTGGCGTGTTGTGTCTCAACCGGTCCTTTTGCCTGAGAGTTTCCGGGGCGGTTTCTCCTTCGGCGTCACCACGGGATGATCTCTCCCGGTTGGTCCATCATGTGGGTTTCCTATTGGAAGCACGCTAGATAAGCAATCACGAACTACCCAATACGAAAAACGATCTTGCGACGACGGCGTGAACATTGGCTGACACTGCCCCTCGAAAGCGTCAGATGCCAAATCGCGCCAAGACTTAAACGCATTGGCGAGCCAACTTCACTCTTGCTCCGACGCTGAAATCCGCTAAACACCGTTCAAAGTCGGGCTATGGCGCAGCCTGGTAGCGCGTCCGTCTGGGGGACGGAAGGTCGCAG